>JBIKLF010000007.1:0-120443 GCA_044359955.1 Chthoniobacterales bacterium
GCTTTCCGCTGCATCCAGGCCAGCCGCAGGATGGACTCGTTCTGGAAATACCGCCTCAACTCGCGCTCCGCCGAAAACGACACCCTCCCCCTCGCCGCATGATTGAAGATTTTTGTCCTGCACCCAAGTAAGCACAAACTGCCAAAGCTCACTTGCCTTCTGGCCAGAATCTGTCAGTTTTCCACGTCTGCCATGACCCTATCGTCCAGCGGTTAGGACACCGCCCTTTCACGGCGGTAACACGGGTTCGAATCCCGTTAGGGTCGCGTTCTCTGTCAACGACTCACGCTGGGTCGTTTGACATTGATGACAAAACGATGACAAAAACATCGTTTTCTCGGCCTCCTTGGCGGCCAAATTCGGGCTCTTCGGTTCATCTGGTTCGCTCGGGTTCGGTCACCGTCAAGATCTACACCATCAACCGCCAAGCCGGGCTTTACTATTCGGTTTGCTGGTACGTCGGGCCCAAGCGGCACACGAAGAACTTTCAGCGATTCGACCGCGCCGAGGCTTACGCCCGCGAACGGGCTGAGGCCTTAGCCGTGAAAATTCAAAACGGGTGCGGATTCGAGCAGGGCACCGACGGCGAGGATCCGCACACGGCGGACAGGCTGCCGCCGCGACCATGTCGTCTGGAGGTGGAGCGGCGGTGTCCCTACCGTCGCATCCCTTTCTCGGCTGGTGCGCAAACTCGCCCACCAAACAGTTAGACCAAGGGCCCATCGCCTTGGGACTTTGTCCTTCGGCCCCGGGTCGGGTCGGACCTCCGGGCCGACCGCGAACAGTCTCTGGGATTCGACACGGCCGGTCCAACCGGAACGCAGTGAAGATGGCCCCTCGGCAAAGGCCCAGCCCTACCACTCGATCCATCGTCGAAAAGAAAAAGGGCGTTAGGATGAGTCAACTCTCGCCCAAACGCGCCTCGGTGGCAGCGCCGGAAAAGGCAGAATGTTTTGCATCGTTACGGCTAAGTCGCAAGCCTCGCGGCTTTTGCCATCCGACGTATTCGTTGCGAATCAGCGAATTGACGACGAAGCGCGCAAAAAGTAGTTTTTCCGCATGACCACATCGGCTAAAAAAATCGTTACGGAGGCTCTCTCCCTTTCCCCGCATGCGCGTGCTTTCGTGGCTGAGCGCCTCATCGAGAGCCTTGATGCCAACCCCGGTGACGAACTCTCGCCGGCTTGGCGCGACGAGATCCGGAAGCGGTGCCGAGAGATGGACGAAGGCCGTATCGATCTGCTCGAGTCCGCCGATGTGTTTGCCAAAGCGCATGCGGCCCTCGCATGAGGCCCGTTCGCTTCCATCCCGATGCCGACGCAGAGATGATTGACGCAGCGGTGTGGTACGAGTCCCGGCAGGGATATCTCGGGAAGCGATTCCTCACGGCAGTTCAAGACGCCCTTAACAAAATCGCAATAAATCCCGCGCTCTGCCCGTTTGTTGAAGGGGATGTCCGACGCTGTCTCACCAAGACCCGCTGGGGCGTAGAGACGCTCACCAAATAGTTAGTCAACTCTCGCCCAGGCGCGCCTCCCTTGCCGCGCCAGAAAACACAGACGTTTTCATAGTTACGGATAAGGATGCTTTGGTAACGGCTTTGGAACACGTGTCCCCGCTCGCCGTGGAAGCGGTTAAAGCGGTTGGCGAAGGTTCCCTGCAGCCACGCCATGCCCTGCACAAGGTTCGCTTCCGGCGTTTCCAAGGCGCGGTGGTAATGGTTGCTCATCAAGACATAGGCATGGACGACCCACCCGCATTTTTCGCAGGCCTCAGAGAGGGCCCTTTCGAAAGCTTCCGCTGCCCCCCATTTCGACAAACAAGTTTTTGCGGTAATTCCCCCGGTTGATCACATGGTCAATCGCGCCTTCGAACTCCCATCGCGGTTGGCGGGCTATGCCGTCGCCTCATCACCGCCTGGCCGCGGCTGCAATATTTAAATCATAGGCCTGACCCCTTTGGCTTGGTGGAGCAGTATTCCGGAGGTAGGGACACGCGGCTCGCGTGTCCGTTTGGAAATGGATCGGACGAGCGGGCCGCTCGTCCCTCCCTGAGCCAGCAAGGGCCAGATGCTACGGGATGCTGGTATTAGCGCTGCCGTCGAAGGCAAAAAACCGAAGCGGTCATCCGTCGCTTGGCAACACCAACTTCAGGCCACTCCCCATGGCATCGGCCGGGGCGGCGAAGGCATGGCATGCGTCAAGTTTCCCCACGGCCGGGCCGTTTTCCTCCCAAAGTCCGAACAACCCGTATGCCACGCAGGCACCGTTGCTCTTCGGGGACTGAATTAGCTGAACACTGCTAACTGCGACCTGAACACTCCGGACATCGGCCGGCTCGCGACAGCCGGGGACCCCAGCCGAGCCAGTTCCACCGCTAAAGACCGCGACGGCTCTTGCTTTTTGTCATGTTCGTGATACAGTATCATCTCTAAAGACTCACCAAGAATACAAAAGCTATGCCAACACCGCACCACCCATCTGCCTCCGTGCGCAAAGCCTTGGGCAAGCTCGGGGGCGACCTGCGCGACGCGCGGCGGCGTCGTCGGTTGACCATGGCCGTGGTGGCCGACCGCGCTTTCACTTCACGCGCCACCTTGCAAAGGGTGGAAGCGGGCGACCCCGCCGTGAGCATGGGAATCTATGCAGCGGTGATGCACACCCTCGGGCTGCTGGATCATCTCGGCGCGGCGGCCGATCCCGCAAGAGATCCGGTAGGTCAGGCTTTGGCCGATGAATACCTGCCGCAACGCGTTCGTCTCAAACCGGCGAAGCATCGTCTATGACAGACTTCGAGGTGCATCTTTCGCTCGGCGGCGAGACGCGAAAAATCGGCCACGCGCGGGGCAATCGCTCGCGCGGCAAGGAAACCGTGCTCTTCGAGTATGCCGACGAGTGGCTGCGCGACGCAGATTGCTTCGAACTCGAACCGGACTTGCCTTTGACGCGGGGCCGATTCGCTCCACCCGCGGGGCAGGCCATCCATGGTTCGCTGGGAGATTCCGCCCCGGACACGTGGGGGCGGAGGCTCATGCAGCGGGCGGAGCGCCGACAGGCGGAACGCGAAGGGCGCGCAGTGCGGACGCTTATGGAGAGCGATTACCTGCTCGGCGTATCCGATGAGACCCGTCTCGGCGCGCTGCGCTTCCGCCGGGTGGACCAGGAGGAGTTTCTGGCCGACTCGCATCGCGGGATACCCGCACTGGTGGATCTGGGGCGTTTGTTGGAAAGCACGGAACGCCTTCTGCGCGACGAAGAGACGGACGAGGATCTCCAGCTGATTTTTGCTCCCGGCTCCTCGCTGGGCGGGGCGCGTCCGAAGGCCTCGGTTATTGACCAGCATGGCCGCCTTTCCATCGCGAAGTTTCCCAAGGACAGCGACGAATACAGCATTGAGACATGGGAAGAAATCGCGCTGCGGCTCGCAGACCGCGCGGGGATCGTGACCGCACGCCATGAGTTGCTGCAGGTCGCAGGCCAGGCCGTCCTCCTGTCGCGGCGATTTGATCGGGCGGATGGTCACCGCATTCCGTTCCTTTCCGCGATGGCCTTGCTCGGGGCAAAAGACGGGGAGGGTAGCAGCTATCCCGAGATGGTGGATGCCTTGGCCCGCCATGGTGCCCAGGCGAAGAAGGATGCGCATGCCTTGTATCGGCGCGTGGCGTTCAACGTGCTGGTCTCGAACGTGGACGACCATTTGCGCAACCACGGATTTCTGCGGATCGACAAGTCCGGTTGGACGCTCTCGCCGGCCTACGACCTCAACCCCGTCCCTGCGGACCTCAAGGCGCGGGTGCTCACGACGAACATTGACCTCGAAGAGGGCACCTGCTCGATCGACCTCCTTGAGGCCTCGGCGGACTATTTCGCGCTGTCCCTTACCGAAGCGCGCGCCATTCTCAAGGAAGTGGCGACCGCCACCTCCTCGTGGCGCACCGTCGCTCGCGAGGTCGGCGCCACCGCCGCCGAAATTCACCGAATGGCCACCGCTTTCGAGCACGATAGCCTTCGACAAGCCCTCGCTTTGCCGTGAACTGGGATGGGACACGCCAGACAAGCCACGTGCAAGAAGGCACGTATCTCGGAGAGCTGAGCGACAATCCTTACGATCCCGATTCGGCCGCGCATCCCTACGGGCGCTACGGCAGCCCCTATACCCAGTCCCAAAAGATTTCAGACATTGCTGGCTGAGGTAGGGACGAGCGGCCCGCGCGTCCGTTAGTTGGGGAGCGGACGAGCGGGCCGCTCGTCCCTACCTGCTGAACGAACATTTCCTTCTGCTACCGCCCGTCTCCGTCCGCCGCGGCTCTCAACTCCGTTTTTAGGTTTATTCGGCCAGTCCGTCCGGTTTCGGTTCGACGGGTGTGGCGGGGCGCCGCACGCGCAGGGTGCGCGCCTCGGGCAGGAGGACCAGCGAGCCGAGCAAGATCGAGGCGATGCACCCGAGGGCGAGCGGACCCATGGGAACGAACGAGGCGAGGTAAAACGCGAGGAAGGGGGCCACGCCGGCCCGCAGACCGGTGAGAAAGGTATGCACGCCCATGTATTCCGCGACCAGACCGGGCGGCGCGATCTTGGTCACCCAGAGGCTCCAGGTCACGCTGCCCCCGGCCAGGGAGAGGCCGAGCAGGACGCCGCTGGCCAAGTAGCCGCCGAGGCCGCCGCCGAGGAAGAAGCTGGCGATCCATCCGATGATCAACAGGTTGAGGACGATGCGCAGGAGGAAAAAATTCATGCGGTCGAAAAGCCATCCGAAGGGCAGGGCGAAAACGAGTTGCACGACCGCCGGCACCACGGTGACGCAGACGGTGATGAGCAGGGGGCTGTAGTGGAGGCCGTAGCGGGGATCGCCGAGGTATTCGATGCGCAGGGGCAGCATGACGAGGTTCCCGATGCCCATGAACATCCAGCCGGTCAGAATCCAGCGGAAGGCGGCATCGTGCCGCACGTGGCGCAGGCTGCGCAGGGGGTTCGCCGAGGTGCCGTCGGCCAACCGCCGGGCCGGAAAGCGTCCGCCCCACCATGCGGCGAGTCCGGCGGCGGCCGCAAAAACCAGCAGCAGCAGGCGGTAGTATTCGAACGAGCGGTCCAGCCCGGCGCCGGCCGCCCAGGCGAAAACCGCGGTGACCCCGACGCGCAGCATCATCACGCGGGCGAAGAGGTGGCCGCGGGCGTGGGCCGGAAAGTTGTCATGGTAGATCTGCGTGACCAACGGGATGCCGAGCGACAGGGCCAGCAATGCCAGCAGGCTGCCGGCCAGGTAGGTGGTCGGGCCGCCCGCGGCCGCCAGGACGAACCCCGCGGCGGCCGTCCAGCCGAAGACCGAGAGCCCGCGGGCCGCCGTCCATCCGCGATGGCGCACCAACGAGGTGGCCAGCGGGCTCAGCAGCAATCCGAGGGGCACGCCGGCTACCAGCAGGGCCTTGGCCGCCGCGCCGGCCTGCAGGTGCTGCACGGCCACCAGCAGCAGGAACGTGCCGGAGGCGGCGTCCAGCACGCCCAAGGCCGCCGAGCGCTTGAGTTCGAGGCGGAGCGTTTGCGCCCGGGCTGAATCCGCCGGGGAGCTGTTCATGCCTCCTCGATGTTCGGCAGGAGGAGGCGCCAGAGGGGGGTGCGGCGGATGATGATGCGGGCTTCCACGGTCGAGCCGAGGACGAGGGGTTGGGGGGTGTGTTCGATGCGGGCCACCACGCGGAAGCGCGGTTCGCCGTCCTCGCGGGATTCCGGTTCGATGGCCACGCGCTCCACCGTGCCCTCGATGTAGCCGTGGCGCAGGGCGTCGAAGGAATTGGACCGCATGAGCACGCGTTGGCCGGGGCGCAGCCGGTGGTATTGGCTTTCCCCGCAGAAGATGTCCACCCGCACCGGTTCGCCATGGGCCAGGTGGGCGAGAGCCTCGCCGCGGGTCACCTTGACCCCGGGGCGCCGCTTGGCCAGCAGGGTCACGGTGCCGTCGGCCGGGGCGCGGACCACGCACCGCTCGATGGCCGCCAGGCTGTGGTCGCGCTGCACCTCCAGTTCGCGCAGCGCGCCGTAGGCCGCGTCGATGCGGGCCACGGCCTCGTTCATGATGTTGCCTTCCAGGCCCTGCTCGAGGATGCGCCGCCGGTCGAGGGCTTTGCTCTCCTCGCTGCGCGCCACCTCAAGGGCGAGCTGGGCGCGCTCGAGGTCCTGGCGGCTGACCAGTCCTTTGTCATAAAGCTCCGCGGCGCGTCCGACCTGCAATTGCTCGTGGCGGATGCGTTCGCGGGCCAGGCCGATTTCCTCCTGCGTGTGCCAGAATTCCTTGGGCAGAGGCAGGCCGGCGGTGGTTTCCATGGCGGCTTGCTCCCGCGCCAGTTCCCCCCGGGCCCGCTCGAGGGAGGCCTCGGTGGCGCGCCACTGCTCGCGCCATGCGGTGTCGTCGAGCCGCAGCACGGGTTGCCCGGCGGTCACGCGGTCGCCCTCGCGCACCTCCAGTGCGGCGAGGACGCCGTCGGCCGGGGCGTAGAGGTGGGTGTCCTGCTCGGCGCCGACCACCCCGCGGGCCAGCACCCGTTCGTCGAAAGGCACGAAGGCGAGGGCCGCGAGGATGGCGGCCAGCGCGCCGCCGCTGCCCCAGAGGATGATGCGGCGCAGGCGCAGCAATTGCGCCTGGATGTTGGCGGGGTTGGAGGAGTCCACGTTCCGCTCAGGCGGGCAGGGCCACCGGGTCGGCGGCCGCTTTGGGTTGGTTGAGTTCGAAATAGGCCCCGCGGCGGGCCAGCAGATCCGCGTGGGTGCCGGTCTCGAGGATGCGGCCGTGGCCCATCACCACGATGCGGTCGGCCTTGCGGATGGTGCTCAGGCGGTGGGCCACGATGAAGACGGTGCGTCCGTCCATCAGGGTGTCGAGGGAGGCCTGGATGAGGGCCTCGCTGCGCGTGTCGAGCGCGCTGGTGGCCTCGTCGAAGATGAGGATGCGCGGGTCCTTGAGAATGCAGCGGGCGATGGCCAGGCGCTGCCGTTGCCCGCCGGAGAGGGTCACACCGCCCTGCCCGACATGACTCTCGAAGCCGCGGGGCATCTCCTCGATGAACTCCAGCGCGTTGGCCAGCCGGGCTGCGCGCACCACGTCGTCCCGGGGGGCGTCGGGACGGCCGTAGCGGATGTTTTCCTCGACGGTTCCGGAGAACAGGAAGTTTTCCTGCAGGACGATGCCGAGTTGCTGGCGGTAGGCGTCGTATTTGAGCCGGCGCAGGTCGGTGCCGTCGATGAGGATGCGCCCGCCACTCACGTCGTAAAAACGGGTCAGCAGGCTCATCAGCGTCGATTTGCCGCTGCCGCTGTGGCCGACCAGGGCGATGATTTCGCCGGGGGCGACGTCGAGGCAGAAATCGCGCAGGGCCGGGCGGCCGTCGTAAGAAAAGTCCACATGGTCGAACTGCACGCGGCCGCGCATGGCGGGCAGGACCAGCGGGTTGTCGTCCTCGCGGATGGCCGGTTTGGTGTCGAGCAGCGAGAGGATGCGCTCGAAGCCGGTGCGGGCGTTGGTGCTGGCTTGCAGGAGGTTGGAGAGCTGCTCGATGGGGCCGAAAAGCATCCAGAGGTATGCGGTGAAGGCGACGTAACCGCCGATGGTGGTGCCGCCGCCGATGGCGGTCATTCCCATGACCACCATGCACGTGCCGTAGACGAAGAAAAACATCAGCCCGAGGGCGTTCTGCATGCGCATGCCGAGCAACGGCAGGGCCAGCTCGCTGTAGAAGTTGTCCTTGATGGTCAGCACGAAGCGTTTGCGCTCGTGGTCCTCCTGGGCGAAGGACTTGACCACGCGGATGCCGGCGAAGGTTTCGCCGAGCTTGCCGGCCAGCAGCGACTGGCGCTCTTTGACCTCGTGGTGCCCGGCCTGCAGACGGGTGCGGAAGGAGCGCACGACCACGAAATAGACGGGCAGGCAGGCCGCGCAGAACAGCGCGAGCGGCGCGTTGAGCCAGCACATGATGCCGAGCGACAGGACGACGATGACCAGGCTGTTGGCCACCGTGTTGAACGCGCTGTTGATGAACTGCTGGATGGCGGCCGCGTCGTGGATCACGCGGTTGACCAGGCTGGCGGTGCGCTTTTTCTCGTAGAAGGCCAGGTGCAGGAGCTGCAGGTGGTTGAACAGGGCGCGCCGGATGTCGAAGACGGTGCGCTGGCCGATGTAGTTGGTCAGGTAGAGGTGGCCATAGCCGACGACGAAGCGCAGGGCCTGCAGGATGAAGAGGCCGGCGGCCAGCCCGACGAGCAGCCCGGTGTTTTTGCCGGGGATGGCCTCGTCTATGACAAACTTTGCGAAGAGCGGGACCAGCAGCACAAGGAACACGGTGAAGACGTTGCCGAGGGAGGCCACGACGATGAGGCCGCGGTAGCGGCGCAGGAATTTCCAAAACCGGCGCGGGGCGTCCGGGCGCGACGCCTCGACGGGCTCGTCGGTGTCGCCGGCGGTGAAAAATGCCGCCGCCTCCGCACCGCGTCGTGCCCGCCGGGCTGGTCGCGCTGCCGATTCGTTGGTCCAGCCGGCAGGGCCGGGGTCCTCCCGGGCGGATCCGCCGGATTTGTCTTGGTGGTGCACTTGGCTGCGTCGAAGGAATCCGGGTCGGACCGGATGACCTTTTTCAACGAGTATTCTTCTTAACCCGTATGTCAAGAGGCCGTCCGGGGAAAAATCCCCTCCCGCAGCCGGTCCATGCGGTCGAGCGCCGCCCCGT
This sequence comes from Chthoniobacterales bacterium, assembly GCA_044359955.1. Taxonomy (GTDB): domain Bacteria; phylum Verrucomicrobiota; class Verrucomicrobiia; order Chthoniobacterales; family JACTMZ01; genus JACTMZ01. The sequence continues at coordinate 8,711 of JBIKLF010000007.1, forward strand.
CGTCGAGATCCGCGCCCGCCAGCCCAAGGGGTTAGGCCTAGAGCCCTGGAAAGAAAGTTGAGGGTCTCTGGTTGAGAAGCCGCGGCGGACGGAGACGGGCTGTCGCAGAAGGAAATGTTCGTTCAGAAGGTAGGGACGAGCGGCCCGCTCGTCCGCTCCCCAACCAACGGACGCGCGAGCCGCGCGTCCCTACCTCAGGCTGCCAATTCGGAGCCCGTCACGACCCAAACTCATCGGCAGGATGCCGATGGCTACAGTGTGTCAAAAGTCAAGATCTGACCCCGACGAGCGACGGCTGCGTGCTGCCCGAGTTTCACCCCGTGATCTTCCGTGTCGTTCGGGAACGCCTGCCGGCCGCCATTCCGTTTGTATTCCTGCCCGGGCACAGCAGCGGACGCGTTGCCGACGCCCTGGAACAGATCCAGCAGGATGACGCTGACTGGCAGCGGACCTTTGTCTGCAACTGGCTGGAATTCGACGGCACCATGTACCTCCAACAGAACGGCGTCCCCGGCCTGGAACGCTTGTTTGCCAACCTGCAGGACAGAGTCCGGGGCATGGCCTTCAACCATTGGCGGACCGCGGAGAATCAACTCGTGGCGCGCAGTTCCAGCACCGTCGGAAGCTTGCCCCCACCACCGACCCTCTGCGCCTCGCAGCGGAGAAACGCCTTCACCGCCTCCCGTTTGGAAGGCGCGGCTTGCGTCTGGTTTTCGCGAGTCATCATGGGATGGGAGGAAGAGTGAGGTCTTTCACGGGGAGTTTGGCGTTGGGGAATTGCAGCGAAACTTTTTGCACGGGCGGTTTTCCTTCGGAGGCCTCGGTTGGCGGCGGAGGCGGGGCGGGGAACTGGACCGCCATCTGGAGCCAGTTTCCCGGGCGGAGGGTGGTCATCATGGCATTGGGGCCGACAGTATCTGGGGGAGCCATAGGGGTCAGTCATCCTAAAAACGGAGATGAGAGCCGGAGTCCGCTGCGGCGGACGGAGACAGGTCGTCGTAGCGACCAATTGAGAGATTGAGCGGCAAGGTGATACGCCGCAGCCCAGCATCACCCTTGGGGTGACGGAGCGGAAATGGGCCAGCCTTTGATTTTCAGTCCCTCATTGGCCTCCGGCTGTCCACGCTTCGCTGCGGCTCTCAAGCATAGACCCTCAACTTCCTTTCGAGGATAAAGGTGCAAAGTGCGCTGTTGCGGCCTTTTCATCCCCCCCGCGACCGAGGAAGCTCGCGCCTTGGGCGGCGACGAGTTGTGACAAGTCCCCAGGAGGAAAAATGTGGCGCGCGGAATCACTGCTCCAGCCGCTCCTTCAACTCCTGGGATTGGTCGGCAAACTTTCGCGGGTTCGATCTTCTGAGTTTCCGGAGATTCTGGAGTTTCCATTGGATCGCGGGCATTTCCGAGAGGTGCGGGCAGGGGGCCGCGGTCCAGTCCGGCTCCGCTTCGACCAGACTCACGAGGAATCGCCGGTGCTCGGGCGACAGTGCGGCGGGAAGTTCCGCGCGGAGCCGTTCGCGCACGGCCAGCAACTCTTCCAAGGTCACTGGTTCGCGGGCCATGCCGGCAAACTCATTCGTGAAGGCCGCGGCGATATCGAGCGGTCGCGCAAAGAGAACTTCGTGAACGGGGCGGTCATGCCCGGCGAGGTAGCAAACGAAGCAATCCACCACTTCCGCCGCAAGAGCACCACCCGCATAGAGCCCATGCACGTCGAACAGGTCCCGCGGATGCTGCCGGTCCATCGCCGCCACCAATTTGCTCCCGTAAAGTTCCGCGACGGCGAGCGTCGGGAGCGACAGACCGGTGGCGAAAAGATTTCGCGCCGCCGGAACCATCAGCCTCTGTTCAACTGGAAGCACGGTGCCGCGAAAGACGTGGTTCGTTTCCACCTTCACCAAGCCCGGGCCGCGGCGGATGAACAGCTTGCTCACTTCGCCGCTCTTGGAGGCGACCAGCTCCGCCTCGATACCAAGGCGCCGCAGCTTCCCGCAGGCCGAAAAAAGGGAGTCGGAGATGGAGCGTAGCGCCGCCTCTCTTCCGCCGCGGTGATCGACGAACACGAGGTCGAGATCGACCGAAAGCCGGGGCATGTCGGCCGCGAAAAGATTGATCGCGGTCCCGCCTTTCAGGGCAAAAGGGCTGCTCTCGAAGACCGACGGCGCGGCTTAGACCAACAGGCGAACCAGTGCGATGTATTCTTTGTCCATCACGGTTTCAGGATGAGAGTCCGCCCGCCCCTGACCCGTGCCACCCAACGGCTCGCCCCGATTCTCTTCGCCGCCGCCTCGCGCGCCCGCGCAGCCCAAGGCAGCGAAAGCTCCTCCGCCCAACCCACACAAAGACGCAAGGCCTTTTGCTGCCGGCATGTCCGGAGCAACGTGGCGAGAATGTCCGGTCTCAACGATCGCGCGGCTTCCATGATCAGTCGGGCCTCCTCGATTTCCTGGTGAACCCCCACTTCGCTGAGCATCTCCAGCAACGCCCTCTCAGGCACGGAGACCGGCGGGCCTTCGGGCGATTCGGCCAGCGGCTGCAGACCAAAGTCCCGCGGCAGCTTGGTGGAGAATAGCTCGCGCACGGTCAGTCGGGATGGGAGCCGCGCCGAAAACCAATCTGGCAATCGGGTGTTCTTGCGCCCCCAAAGCGTCATTGTTTCCCTCGCCGGCAGGTTGTGCCGAACTCCCTGCCAAGCCAACGCCGTCTTCCCGCCCACGTGCAATCCGGGCAAGCGGTCCGCGAGAAACCGCAGACATCCATCCCGACCCAGCGTGTCGCCGGCCAGCATGTAGGTCCCGCGGGCCAGCCTTTCGAGCCAGCCGGACTTGGCGTAACAATAAGCGAGGTCGGAAGAAACCCCGTAAGTGGCAAGATCGGCGCTGTCCAGCGGGCGCCCGCGTGGGGCGGTGGTTTGCAGCCGCTTGATTATGCTGCCTTCAGACCGATTCATGCTTGGTTAATAGCCTCCATTTCAAACGCTGGCAAGCATAATGTTTGAACTGGAGTAGAATAATGGATATCCACTCGGCTTTTGACATTTCATTCAAACTCCTAGAGGCACACCGCTGCTGCACTCCCATCACAGATGAACTCAGAGTTCATCGATAGCACTCAGGCCAAACAATTCTGCAGCGTCAGGGGCATCGGTGGTGGCTCCGGCCGTGTAGATCAGCACCTGCCCAGCTCGGCTTGGTGGGTGACGGCGGCCGAGAGACTCCCCGAGCGTTCTGGGAGTTGAGTCAGTTTGAAGCCTGAGAGCGCGTGCTCCATGGCCTCACGGCAAAACGGTGACAAATGCAGCGATTGATCGGTGATCTGCCGCCGCTGCATTCTCATCCCCCGCGACCGAGGAAGCTGGCGCCTTGGGCGGCAACAAGTTGGCGGAGGGTGCGGAAGGCGGCGGGGAGACTGGGGTGGGGCTGGTGTTTTGTCGATGGCGGGGTCTTGGTAATGCGGGTTTCCGGGCGGTTGGCCGTGGAATCGGAGAGGGGCCAATATCGATGGGCGGGGCACGACGCGAGAAATGTCAAAATTCAAGATCTGACCCCAAACACGCGGTTGAACTTGTTCGCCGCCTTGGAGGTCGCCACCGGTCAGATCAGGACAAGCAAGACGGTGCTCAAGCGCCGGGAGGAGTTCTTGGAGTTTATGGATCAAATTGTGGCGGACTCGCCTACATGGTTCGTGCGGGCCGCGAACGTGTGGCTGGGCGGGTGGAAGTCGACCGTCGCCTCTCGCGGCACCGGGGCAAGCTCTTCCACCGGCTCATGCAACAGGCCGTGACGCAGCGTCCGCCAGCTGTCAAAGCGCTCTACGTGCCCAAACCACATCCTGTAGGGGTCGCTTGAGTCAAGCAGCCACCCAGATTAGATTATGCACTGTGTGTGCCGATTTATGACAGAACATAAGCTAAAGTAAGGGTTGAAAAAATGAAAAAGACACTGACCTTCTTGACCCTTGTTGCAACCTCGGTGTTGGCGGCTCTTTCCGCGCTGCGCGCCGCCGATGCCGAATCCACGCCGTTTCCCGGCGTGCGCTATGTGCATCGGCACGTGACCGAGCCACGCGAGATAGACATGCACATTGTCTTGGTCGACTTGAAGCAGTCCGGTGTGAAAATCGTCACCACCGGCCCGAACAACGACCCGGACACCCAAACCGACTTTGAGACAACGCGGCAGTTTGTCAAACGGACCGGGGCGCAGATCGGCATCAATGGCGGCTTTTTCGGCTACACCCGCAAAGCGGTGGAGACTGGCAAGGGCATTCTCTGTTCGCTGGCCGTCTCGGACGGCAAGCTCGTCGGTGGCTGGGGACACAACCAGCATGACGCGGTCAATATCGGTGAGGATAAGGTCGTCACTTTCGTCCGGCGCGCAAAAGAAGACAAGACCGGCTCGGCGACCGATCCCGAAGTCAAACTTTACAACGCCATCGCCGGCAATGTCCGCCTGATTGAAAACGGCAAGATCCTGGCCAAAGGCGGCAATCCCAGCTATCCGCAAACGGCCGTCGGCCACACCGCCGATCACCGCCTGATCCTTTTCGTCTCCGACGGGCGGCAACCCAGTTTCAGCGAGGGGATGACCTATGAGGAACTGGCGGGCGTACTCAAGGAGTTCGGCGCGGTCGATGCCATTGCCTTCGACGGCGGCGGCTCCGCCACCATGGTCATGGCCACCGGCGAGGACGGCGAACCCAGGGTTCTCAATCGCCCCTCCGACGGCCAGGAGCGCGCCGTCGGCAACAATCTGGGCATCATTATGCTTGACCATAGATAAGATAAGCTTGAACGCCTGGAGGAAGCGAAGAAGGACATCTCCATGTCCAACACCCTCCGCCTCGACCTGCGCCCCGGAAGTATGCAACCTACTGCATGCCCAAATTCTCTCCCGGAGAAATATGCACCGCCGCGTCCTTGGGTGCACTGCTGGTGCTGACCGGCTGGAACAACGAAGCCAACGCCATGAATCTCAACTTAGCCGTCCCAGCGGGCGACAAATGTTCCCCGCCGCAGACACCGTATCTCAGTTTCCATAGTCCGCAGAGTCACGACCTGCTTTTCGACTCGGGTGACACGCTCGAGATCGTCTGTCAGTCCGGGTTGCGTTCGGTCGGCTTGAAATGGAGCCTGCACCGGAACATGATTGCCAAGCCCTTCCGCGAGGGGCTCGCCGAGGCGCAGCCCGCCAACCGGTTTGTCATAAAGATCGACACCGCCGGCCTGCCGCCGGGATTCTATGATTTGCGGGTGCAACTGGACACGGGGTTAGTGCGCGACGAGAAAAACCCGCTCGACCAGCGGCCGGTGACCGGTGTGTGCACCTTCGGTTGGCAGGCGGACAAGATGGCGGTTGCCGACACCCGGCCGGCAGACTTCCAGGCGTTCTGGGACGCGGCCAAGGCGAAGTTGGCCAACGTCCCGCTCGACGCCAAGGAAGGCCCGATGCAGGTCTTCGGGCCGAAGGAAATCAACGCCTACAATGTCCAGCACGCGGCCCTGCCGCCCGACTATGACCCGGAAGGGCACCGGTTCGGCACGGTGGAGTCGTGCAAGGTGGACTTCGCCGGCCCCGATGGCGGGCGCGTTTACGGCTGGCTGGCCAAGCCGGCGGGACTGGAAGCGGCGGGGCAGGGGAAGTTCCCGGCCATGCTGGTGCTGCCTGGCGCGGGATTCAACGCCCGCCCCCGCCCGCTGGAACACGCGCGGCACGGTTATGTGGCGCTGGATCTCCAAGTGCACGGGCAGGATGTGGACCTCGCGGAGTATGCCCCCGTGCCCGGCCCTGCGGATCAAGGCGTGGCCGACCCGGCGGCGCATTACTACCACCATGTCCACCTGCGCTGCCTGCAGGCGGTCAATTACCTGCTCTCCCGCCCGGACGTCGATCCGGAGCGTCTGGTCGTGGTCGGCGGCAGTCAGGGTGGAAGGCTCGGTCTGGTCACGGCCGGTCTTGATCCGCGGGTCAAGGCGGTGGTCTCGTGCATCGTCAATTCGCCCAACCAACCGCATCTGGCCTGGGTGGCGGCCTGCAATGCCGCCAAGAGCAATGGCATGGACCTCGCCGCGGCTCCGCCGGTCCCCGACACGCCGGAGGCCCGCCGCTTCGCGATTATTGCCAAAGGCTGGGAACTCATGGTCCGGATCTGGCTTTCCGAACATGATCCGGCCGCGCAACAAATCTCCCGGGCCGATGTCTCCGCGTATCGGCAGCTTTGGAATCACTACCGGACACTGCCCTCGAAACATCCGACCTGTGCGACGCTTTACGAGGAGACCTACTGGGCATGGCCCGGAGATCCGCCGACTCCTGGCATGTCGGCTTCGATTCTGGATGCCGTCGAACCGCAAACCCCGTAATCCAATCAAAAAAATTCTCCAGCCATGACAAAAAAGACGCTCCCATTCCGCCAAATCCACCTCGATTACCACACGTCGCCGCACATTCCCGACATTGGGAAGCAATTTGATCGCGCACGCTGGCAAAAGACGCTTTCGGATGCCAAGGTCAACTCGGTCACGCTTTTTTCCAAGTGCCACCACGGGTGGAGCTACCATCCGACGAAAGTCGGGAAGATGCACCCGCATCTGACGTTCGACCTTCTGCGCGGCCAGTATGATGCCTGCAAGGAGATCGGCATCCAGGCTCCGATTTATCTGTCGGCAGGTGTTGATAATCTGGCGAGCCACGAGCATCCCGAGTGGCGGCAGATGACCGATGAGGGAAGATACCAAGGCTGGGCGACAGGCGTCCTGCAGGCGGGCTTCCACACGATGGATTTTCTCAGCCCCTACACGGACTATCTGTGCGAGCAGATCCGCGAAGTGGTGGAGCTGTTTCCCGATTGCGATGGCATTTTTCTGGATATCGTCGCGCAGGGGGCGGTTTGCAACCGATGGGGCATGGATTTCATGCTGGCAAATGGCTTAGATCCCGAAAGCAAAGATGATCGCGCGAAGGCGATCGAAGCCGCATTGGAGAGATACTATCAAATGACGACCGCTGCATCCCGGAGCAAGCGACCCGACATGCCTGTCCTCCACAACTCGGGCCATCTTCAAAGGGGCCGCCGGGATCTTCTCCAATACTTCAGCCACCTTGAGCTGGAATCGTTGCCGACAGGAGGCTGGGGATACGACCACTTTCCGATGTCGGCCAAGTATGCGGGGAATCTGGGGCTGGACTTCCTCGGGATGACCGGAAAATTCCACACGACATGGGGGGAATTCGGAGGATACAAGCACCCGAACGCCCTGCGCTACGAATGCGCCGCCATGCTGGCATTCAACTCGAAATGCAGCGTCGGCGACCAATTGCATCCGGGCGGGAGGCTGGACGAATCGACCTACCGGAATATCGGAACCGCCTACCGGGAGGTGGAAGCCAAGGAACCTTGGTGTGCCGGGGCGAAGGCGGTTTCTGATGTCGCGATCTTATCGAGCGAGGCTGAGAACAACACCCATGGACAGAGCAGCGCCGACGAGGGCGCTGTCCGCATTTTATTGGAGAGCCATGTTTTGTTCGATGTCATCGATCGCGCCGAGAGTTTCGAGCGATACAAACTTCTCATCCTCCCGGACGACATCCGGATCGACGAGGCCCTCAAAATCCGGCTCGATACCTACATCAACCATGGAGGAAAGCTTCTCCTCACCGGGGAAAGCGGCTTGTGGAAGGATCGCGCGGAATTCGCCTTCGACATCGGCGCGAGCCATGAAGGCCCCAGCGGGTTTTCGCCGGACTATATCCTTCCTGTCTCGGAATTGCGTCCCGATTTCGTAGATTCCCCGGTCGTCATGTATCTGCGCTCGCAGCGGATTCGAACGACAGCTGGGCAATCGCTGGGAGAAATCTACGATCCCTACTTCAACCGGACCTACCAACATTTTTGCAGCCACCAGCATACTCCTCCGAACACGGAACCCTCCGGATTCGATTGCGGAGTCATCCATGGAAATATCGCCTATCTCGCGCATCCCGTTTTTTCGCTGTATCGAACTTACGGAGCCGTTGCTTACCGCTCATATGTGGCGAAGGTGATCGATCGCCTTCTCGGCCCCGCAGCTACCTTGAAAACCAACCTGCCCTCTACGGCAAGGGTGTCCCTGAACTACCAGGCTGCCGAGCGGCGATACATCCTGCACCTGCTCTATGCCAATACCATCAGTCGTGGAGGAGCCATGAACTTAAGCGGCGGGACGGTTTCAGCTTCCGGGCTAACGATTGAGGTCATTGAGGACCTTCTTCCCTTGCATGAGATCAGCATCACATTGGCCAATCTGCCCCAAATCTCCCGCGTGACCCTCGAACCGCAGGGGCAAGCGGCGGAGTTTGTTCAGGAAGAGGGTGCGCTTCGTCTGCAACTGGGCGAATTCACCTGCCACCAAATGATCGTGCTCCAGGAGTCCTAAGCACCAAAGGATACCAAGCCAGTTATCTCCATGAAAATAGCATAAAAACTTCAAAATCAGGGTATGCTTCAAGCGAAACCCTCTGCTTCCGAGCGTTGCGAGTTTTGACGTAATCGCAAATAACCATTTACCAAGAGGAGAATGTGAAAAAGCCAATTAACCCCGATATAGCATATCACCGTCCTCCAGCATGGCTTGCAGATGCTGTTTTTTACCAAATCTACCCGCAGAGCTTCTTGGATACAAATAGTGACGGGATCGGCGACCTTCGGGGTATCATTGCGAAACTGGACTATCTCCGGGATCTTGGAGTCAATGCGCTATGGTTGGGGCCAATATTCGAATCCCCGTTCCAAGATGCCGGTTACGACGTGGCGGATTTCTACAAGATTGCTCCGCGATACGGATCTCTCTCGGATTTCCGGTCTCTTATTCGCGAAGCAAAACGGCGAGACATACGGATTTGTCTCGATCTGGTTGCCGGGCACACCTCGGTGCATCACCCGTGGTTCCAAGCGTCGGCCTCCAGTAAATCAAACAAATACTCAAACTGGTATGTCTGGACAAAATCTGCATGGGATGCTCATGAACCAAATTTCATTCGAGGGTTCTCCGAGCGGGATGGAAGTTATCTGCCTAATTTCTTCTACTTCCAACCGGCTCTTAACTACGGCTACAAGAATCCGGATCTAGAAAAGCCCTGGCAACTTCCGGTAACTCATCCCGACGTCCAAGCCCTGCGCGAGGAACTTCGGAAAATCATGAAGTTTTGGCTTAATCTTGGGGTTTCCGGTTTTCGCGTCGATATGGCGGCCTCTCTCGTGCGCGGAGACGACGAAGGATCAGGCATCGAGGAGTTGTGGCATTCCTACCGGGCATGGCTGGATCGAGACTACCCTGAAGCCGTTCTCATCTCGGAATGGGGCAATCCGCAACGGGCCATCTCCGCCGGCTTCGATATCGATTTTCTGATTCATTTCGGAGAACCGGCCTATAACGCTTTGCTCGGAACTCCTTGGGGAGACATGCCTGAAAACAGGGCCAAACATGGTCCGCCAGCCTTTTTTAATCGTGAAGGAACTGGAAATATCCAAAGATTCCTTGAGAATTACCTCGATCATTATCGGGCGACCGCTGGCCGGGGCTATATTTCTCTTCCGACCGGGAATCACGACTTTCCACGGCATCGCAGAACACGGGATGAACGAGAAATTCGTGTGATTTTCGCCATGCTGTTGACCATGCCGGGGGTCCCATTCATCTACTATGGAGATGAAATCGGCATGAGGTATGTCGAGAACCTTCCCGCCAAGGAAGGCAGTTACCAAAACCGAACGGGTTCCCGCACTCCTATGCAATGGACAAAGGGAAAAAACTGTGGCTTTTCGACAGCTGATGCGAAAATACTCTACCTTCCGGTTGACCCCTCTCCTCCATCTCCCAACGTCACATCTCAGTTATCTGATGATCAATCTCTTCTACATCTTGTCCGGCGCTTGCTCGCGCTTCGTAAAAAATATCCCGCACTCGGCAACACGGCAGAATTCGAGCCTGTCTACGCCAAAAATGGGAAGTATCCCTTTGTGTATGAGCGCCGCCACGATGGGGCGTGCTATTGGATTGCCATAAATCCATCCGAAAAAGAGCTTTCTATCAAGTTGCCGGCTCTTGCATCTGCAGAAGCACTCGAGTCCCAGGACTCTAACTTGTCGGTGACTAAAAACGCTTCAACTTTAAGAATGGGAGGCATTTCCTTCGGGATTTTCCGAATTTCCAAAACAACATGAAAAATGCCCTTTCTTGGTTTGACGAAGCACGATACGGGATGTTCATCCATTGGGGGGCCTATTCCGTCGCCGCGCGAGGGGAGTGGGCCGCCAATCGGGAGAGGATTCCAGGGGAGGAATACAAACATCTCTTCGCGGAGAAGTTCCTCGCGGAAAACTATGATCCTGCGGCATGGGCTGCGCTCGCCAAGGAAGCCGGCATGGGCTACGCGGTGCTGACGACCCGGCACCATGACGGGTTTGCGCTCTGGCCCACGGAAACCGGCGAATTCCATGCGGGAAATCTCGGGCCGAAACGTGATCTGGTCGGGCCATTCGTGGACGCGTTTCGCGCAGCAGGGCTTCGCGTGGGATTCTACTACTCGCCGGCGGACTGGTTTCATGCCGATTACCCCGGACCGCATTTTCGCGACTGGCCGGGAGCGGGCGATTGGAAGAGCGAGGAGGCCCGACAGGCGTGAGCGTCGGGCGGGCGTCAGGCCAGGGCAGCTCCCGTGGCGGGGTTGAACAGTCGTGCCCGGCCGGGCGGGATGGCTACTTGGATCTGTGAGTCGATCCGGTAAAGATGATCGCTGGACACGCGGGCGACGCAGGAATGCGGTCCGACCCGCAGATAGACAAAAGTTTCCGGCCCCATCGGTTCGGCCGCTTCGACCCGGGCGGCAAAGCCGGGCGTTCCGCCGGCACCCGGGTCCCGGATTTCCACGAGATGCTCGGGCCGCACACCCAAGGCCGCTTCCCCGCCGCCCAGGCTGCGCCCGGCGGCGATCAAGCTCTCTTCCAGCGGCCGGCGAAACGCTCCGCCCTCGGCGACAAAACACGGGGCGGCGCCGTCCTCGATGCGGCCGCGGAAAATATTCATCGGCGGGCTGCCGATGAACTCCGCAACAAATGTGTTGGCGGGACGGCGGTAGATTTCCAGCGGCTCGTCGACCTGCATGATGTGGCCGTCGCTCATCACGCAGATGCGGGTGCCCATGGTCATGGCTTCGACCTGGTCGTGCGTGACATAAACCATGGTGCTGTCGAGCTGGGCGTGGAGTTTGGTGATCTCTGCGCGCATCTGCACGCGCATCTTGGCATCGAGGTTCGAGAGGGGTTCGTCGAAGAGGAACACCTTGGGCTGGCGCACGATGGCGCGGCCGAGGGCCACCCGCTGGCGTTGCCCGCCGGAGAGCGCTTTGGGCTTGCGCTCCAGCATGGAGGTCAGGCCGAGGATTTCCGCGGCGGCATGGACGCGGGTCTTGATCTCGGATTTGGGAAATTTCAGCAGCTTGAGGCCGAAGCCCATGTTCTGGAAAACCGTCATGTGCGGGTAGAGCGCGTAGTTTTGGAAAACCATGGCGATGTCACGGTCCTTGGGCGGCACATCGTTGACCAGCCGGTCGCCGATGTGGATGGTCCCGCCGGTCGCTTCCTCCAGCCCGGCGATCATCCGCAGCGTGGTGGACTTGCCGCAACCGGAGGGACCGACCAGAACCATGAACTCCTTGTCGCGGACTTCCAGATCGATGCCCTTGACCGCGTAAAAGCTGTCCTTGGCCTTGGGGTTGTAGGTTTTTTCGAGCCGGGTGAGTGTTACGGAAGCCATGGTGGGGTTTGATCTGCCTGTGAAATTGCGTGGCCGGGTTTTTGCACGGCGCCGGTTACGAATTCAGCGTTTGACAGAACGCTCCTTTTAATTGACAAGCAATCCAGTGTCAAATGGGTTGTGGTGCTTCCTCAAGCCTTGGCCGACACACAGCCCGCCCTTGCCGTGAAGTTCGATTGTTGTCCACCCCCGCGTCATACTGTCCGCCGTCTGCGGATGCTGGCGCTTGCCTTGTTGCCCGCTCTGCTCACGGTCAGTCTGCAAGCCGGAAGCGACGAAACCGCGGAGACCGATCCGTTTGTTTTGGCTTCCTCTTTTTTGGTCAAGGATGCGCACCAAGCCTTCGCGCGCGGCGGGACATGGCCCGACGGCGAGCGCAAGTTCGGCGAGGCCCTCACGCTGATGAATCTCCAGCCGCGGACGGAGGCGAATTTGTTGCGCGCGGTCGATCTTTTCAACGAAGTCAGCGCGGCATCGCCCCCAGGAACGCCTCTCAACGGGCTGGCCCGGCTTTTCCGCGCCCGTGTGCAGGAATTCTACCTCGCCCCGCCCGACCCGGAGGCGGCCCGGGCGGAGTATCTTGCGCTGGTCCGGGAATCCTCCGGCGATCCGGTGCTGGAAATGGCCGGGATGCGGCTGGTCCTCCTGGAGGCCTTCGCGGATGCGCCCGAGCAAGACAACCTGGCGCGCTTGGAGGAACTCGAGCCGCTCGCGCCTTTGCTGCGCAGCCCGGCCGGCCGGCGCGAGTTCCACACGGCCATGGCCTTCGCCATTCTGGACAACCAGGGGGACAAAAACCGGGCTATGCACCACTTTCTGGCGGCGGACCGCGAAGGCTTGACGCGCAAGGCGTCGGCCTTCCGGCTCTATTTGGTGGCGGGTCAGACGGCGGCGCAAGCGGGCCGGCCGCAGGATGCCGTCTACTTCTACCGGAAACTGATCGAAACCTACCCCCGCGATCCACGCGTCTTCCTGGTCAAAGAACGGCTCCGGAAAATCGAAGAGGAGGGCGGGAATGGCTGATTCACGTCGCGAAAGAATCCTGAATTTCATCGGGCTGGGCCTGCTGGCGGTCTGCTTCGTGGTGGCCCTGGGGCGGGTTGCCTGGCTGCGGAGTCTCCGCGGCGAGGGCGGGTCGTCGGCACCGGTGAGCATCCGCTTCGCCCACTGGCAGCTGGAGGGCGGCCTCCGCGAGGCCTACGACGCCATCGCCGAAGAATACATGAAGCGGAATCCGGGGGTGCGGGTCCAGCAGATCGCCGTGCCGGAGCGCATGTTCGCGGTTTGGGTCACCACGCAACTGGCCGGCGGGACGGCGCCGGACATCATCGCCTTGGGCGGCCCCATCAATGCGGAAATGCTCGCCCGTTATTTCGAGCCGCTCTCGGATCTGGTCAACGATCCCAACCCGTGGAACGCGGGAACCCCGTTGGAGAACGCGCCCCTGCGCGAAACTTTTCTGGACGGTATGGAGGGCGCGTTCAACGTCGAGTTGCTCGAATACTACGGCTTGCCCAGCTTCGCGCATACCATCCGCATGTTTTACAATCTCGACTTGCTCCGGGAGGTCACCGGTGCGGAGGAGTTGCCGAAAACCTACGACGAGCTGACCGCTCTGGCCGGCCAAGTGGAGGAATACAACCGCCGCACCGGCCGGAACATCGTTCCCATCGCCGGGTCCGGATACAACTCCGGTATGATCATGGGCCAGCTCTACGGCAGCCAGACCTTGGGTTTGGGTGAGCGGCTGGCCTATGACGCCTTGGCCGGCGCGAGCGAGCGAATCCATCCGGCGGCTCCGCAGTTGGCGATGGCCGCGGCCCGAGGCGATTGGGCCTTGGACGAGCCGGAAATCCGCGCCGGCCTCGGCCTGCAGCGCGATGTCGGGCGGCACATGCAGCCCGGTTTTCTGCAGGCTAACCGCGATGACGCCGGTTTTTATTTCACCATGGGGAGCGCCTTGATGATCCCGACCGGCAGCTGGGATTTGGCCAGCTTGGTTTCGCAGTCGCCTTTTCGTATCGCCGTGGCCCGGATCCCCTATCCGCAGCCGGGGGATCCCTCGGCTCCGTTCAGCTTGGGCCCGCTCGCCGAAGGCGGGTCCGGCCTCGGCGGTCTTTTCGGCGTGACGCGCGCCTCGCGTCACCCCGAGGTGGCGCGCGATTTTCTGCTCTTTCTGGTCAGTCAACCGATAAACCAGCGGTTCGCCGAACTCAGCAAATGGTCGCCCGCCGTGGTCGGCGTCGTTCCCAATGAAGAAGTGGCCGCGTTTGCCCCGTTTTTCGACGGCTATCCTACCGGCTTCGGGCTGACCTTCTCCGGGGCCGACGCCTCGCGCGTGGTTGGCAACGCCACGCACCTGCTGACGGGGCCGAACGGTTCGGTCGATGATTTTGTCGAGGCGATCCGGCCGGACTACTTGGCGGCGCTGGCCGCTGATCTCCGGCGTGCGGAACTGGTGGTGCGGGACAACTCCCAGCGCCTCGATACCAGGCTGGGGGCTCTGGGCTGGTTGCGTTCCTCCGACCGGTCCGCCGATACTCCGCGCGCGGAAGAACGTCTCGACACCCTGCTGCAAGCGGTCACGGCCACGGATTTCCAGGCCGCGCGCACCGCCAAGGCCGCCCGCGAACTGAACCGCGGTCCCCGCTGAACATCCCATGCGCATCGCCATTTCCAACCGCAAAGCTCTTTACGAGTGGAAGCTCTACCTTTTCGTCGTCCCGTCGCTTTTCCTCGTGGTGCTCTTTTCCTACTGGCCCACGATTTCGGCCGTCTACCACAGTTTTTTCCGATGGAGGGGCGGGGACGCCAAAGAGTTCGTCGGATGGGGCAATTTCCGGGAGGTGCTGGGGGACGGGGTCTTCTGGTCTTCGTTCTGGCTGGTGGCCATCCTGGTCGCGGCCAATTTCGTAAAAATGATCCCTTCCATCGCGATGGCCGTTCTCATTCACCGCCTGCGCAGCGACAAGTGGCAATACTGGTATCGGGTGCTGGTGGTCCTGCCCATGATCGTGCCGGGCTTGGTCACCCTCTTCATCTGGAAGTTTTTCTACAACCCGAACATGGGCGCACTGAACGCATTGCTCGACGCCACCGGTCTGAAGTCGCTGCTGGTCGCGGCGGACCAATTCTTCGGTTGGGGCGGGGTCTTTCTCGAGGGTGCCCCGATCGCTTGGCTGGGCGAGCCGGCGCTCATCATTCCGGCCCTGGTTTTCTGGGGGTTCCCCTGGATCGGGGCGGTCGGGGTGCTGATCTTCCTGGCCGGGCTGCAGTCCATCGGGACCGATGTTTACGAGGCGGCGGAGTTGGACGGAGCCAACGGCTTCCAGAAGTTCCTCCACATCGAGTTCCCGCTCATTATGACACAAATGCGCTTGATGATTGTTCTCATGATCATCGGCACCTTGCAGGGCTACGGGCTGCAATTCCTGCTGCTGGGGCCCGGGGGCGGTCCGGGGGGCGCGGGCATGACCCCGGGGCTCTGGATGTTCAACCGCGCCTTCACGGCCGGTGAATTCGGCTACGCCTGTGCCCTCGGTCTTTTCCTGTTCGTCTTCATCCTCGGCCTGACCTGGGTCAACAACAAATACATCCGCGTGGACAAATGAACGACTCCGCCAAGAAATCCCTGCGCCAGAGGTGGCGTGATCTGCCGCAGCACACCGTGATCTGGCTGATCCTGGCCCTCGAACTTTTCCCCTTTTATATGATGCTGCAGATCAGCATGAAGGACAACGCGGGCTTCCTGGCCAACCTCTGGCTGCCCGCCTGGCCGCAGGACTGGCAGTGGGCCAACTACGCCGCCGCGGCCCAATTGATGTTGCCCTATGTCGCCAACACGGTGGTCGTCGCCGTCTCCGGTTCGGTCGGTTGCGTCTTTCTGGCCCTGCTCGCCGCCTACTTTTTCGCGCGCTACAAAATGCCGTTTTCCAATGTGCTCTGGGCCGCCTTTTTGGTGCTGATGCTTTTGCCGGGCGTGGCCAACATCGTGACGCTCTTCAACCTGCTCAAGTCCCTCAGCCTGCTCAACACGCTCTGGGCACTGATCATCCTCGCCATCTCGGGCGGCCAGGTGTTCTGCCTTTTTGTCCTGCGCAACTTCATCGAGGACCTGCCCAAGGACCTCTTCGAGGCGGCCGAGATGGACGGGGCCTCGCATTTCGCCCAGCTGGTCAACATCGTCATTCCCATGAGCGGACCGATCATCGGCACGCTTTTTCTGCTACAGTTCCTCGCGACATGGAACGACTTCCTCATGCCGCTCATCGTGCTGCGCGACCCGGAACTTTTCACCATCGGTGTCGGGCTCATTTACCTCGACGGCGAATATGTCAAGCAGTGGGGCCAGATCATGGCCGCCTTCTTCATGGCCAGCCTGCCGATCATCATCATCTTCCTCTTTACCATGAAGCTCTTCGTGCGCGGCCTCTCCAGCGGGGCGCTCAAGGGGTGAAAAATCGCGGTTCTGCCGTTGCCGACACATTCTCCTCGCGCAAATTGCGGAACTTGGGGCAGCAGTCCCCACAGGAAGGCCTCCACTACGCGGTGTCCGTGCTCGGGCCCGACCAGTGGCATGGAAAGTGACAAAGGATAAGGATTCGGAGAGGACAGCCACTCCGCGTCCTAGATGAAGGTCAGCCGCTGGCCTTTGGCCTCGACGTGTCCCATGCGCCGACCGTCGGCCAGAACAAGGAGTTGCTCGCTCATGATGTTCTCTTCCCGCTGGTGCGAGCCGCCGGACCGGACACCAACTGCAGGGTCAGCCCGAGAGCTTTGCACACCCGCAAGGCCAACCCCAACTCCACGGTCGATTTGGCTTTTTCGAACTCGATGACCCAGTCACGGCTGGTGCCGGTTTCTTCGGCCAACCGTGCTTGGCTCCACCCCAGTTCCCGCCGGCGCTGGCGCGCCAGCGCCGCAATGTCTCTTGCGCTCCGGACTTGCATGCAACCCAATATGGCGATGTCGACGTTCGGCGACAAGTCGAACTGTCGGCGAGCGGCGACATAAATGGCACTGCGAGCCAGCCGTCCGCCCCGTCAGGGCCACCCGCCAGCGAAAGGGGTCAGCAACTGTCTTAACTTGCGAGAGAAAAGTTGGGATTTTTTAGGAGACGGTTGGCGAGAAGGATGAAGTTTGAAGGAGGAAGGATAAAGGGGGAAAGCAGAGAGCGGAAAGCGGAACCGGAGGCCGATAGGCCGGAGATAGCGTGAGTCCCGCGCACGCGGGACGAGGGCAAACCGGAAAGGGAAAAAAAGGATGAAGGATGGGGGAAAACCGGAAAGCGGAACCGGAGGCCGTATGGTCTGATCGTGACGGGCTCAGAATTTGCAGGCTTAGGTAGGGACGCGCGGCTCGCGCGTCCGTTGGTGGGGGAGCGGACGAGCGGGCCGCTCGTCCCTACCTTCTTGAACGAACATTCTGGCTGAGAGGTGACCCCCAGAGGCCGCGGCGGGGAAATCCGGTAAACTTTATGCGTCCGCCCGGACCCTCCAAGGCGTTAATACTTGGTAATGAATAAATCCATTCTTAATACCCTCATGGCGACAGCCGTTTTCGCCACTGCCACCTCCTACTTCACCACCCCAGCCACCGCTGCTCCTGCGGCTAGCGAAAACATCGTTGCCGTAGCCAGTGGAAACAGCGACTTCAGCACCCTTGTTGCTGCCCTCACCGCCGCCGAGCTGGTTGAAGCTCTGCAGGGAACGGGTCCATTCACGGTTTTCGCGCCGAACAATGCCGCCTTCGCGAAACTGCCGGCCGGCACGGTGGATGACCTGCTCAAGCCCGAAAACAAAGCGAAGCTGACCGCCATCCTGAAGAACCACGTGGTCGCGGGCAAGGTGATGGCTGCCGATGTCAAAGCCGGCGCCGTGCCAACGATTGGCGGTGGTGATGTCGTTATTGCCGTCGCCGATGGTTCGGTCAAATACGGTGACGCCACCGTGATTGGCACCGACGTGGCCGCCTCCAATGGCGTGATCCACGTCATCGACACCGTTGTGCTGCCTGACTAATCCGTCTGCCATCGTCCCGGCTTTGATCAGCCGTGCCGATGCATCTCAAATCTGACCACCCCGCCATGGTGCGGGGTGGTTTTTTTTTGGGCCAACCACTCGCGTCATCTGCCACCGCGCGGCTTGGGCCGGACGGGGTCCGCCGATCACCCGGGTGCAACCGGGCTCGGTTTTTCGAGGACGGCAGGGCCACGGGCCCACTGGCATGGTCAGGCCATGCGGCGCACGTCGATGTCTCGCCAGTGAGCGCGGTCGCTGGCGGCAGGAAAGAAGTTCTGCCACTGACGCAGGCGGGGAGGGGTGGCCACGGTCCGGCCGGCGACGAGAACTTCGTTCATGGCGGCGGGTGAGGTGACAGATCTGACTTGAACAAAGGCCTGACGAAAAAGACGGCGGGTCGTGGATTGCATGGTGCGGTGACCGGGGCCGGTGACCAGATTGACCGCGAGCACCCCGCCGGGGGCGACGGCGCGGCGCAGGTTGGTGAGCAAGGGGCGGCTCATGGTCTGGGAGCGGAACACGTCGGTGCGGCCGGCGAGGTAGATGTCGTCGATGACCACGTCAAAGGTGCGGCGATTGGTCCGCAACCACTCATAGGCATCGCCGACGACGACCTCGACCCCGGTGGCGTCGAGTGCCATGTGCCGGCGGGCCAGGCGGACTATTTCACGGTCG
The DNA here is from genome assembly GCA_044359955.1 of Chthoniobacterales bacterium. Taxonomy (GTDB): domain Bacteria; phylum Verrucomicrobiota; class Verrucomicrobiia; order Chthoniobacterales; family JACTMZ01; genus JACTMZ01. Next base: position 27,194 of record JBIKLF010000007.1, read on the forward strand.
ATGTCGATCGCGGTGAAACGGCACGCGGGTAGCAGGTGGCGCAGAATGCGCAAGGCGGTGCCGCCGGCCAGACCGAGCATGAGCAGCGAGCGCGGTTTGTCTCTTTTGCCGAGGAGCGCCGCGGCGGCCAACATGTCCCAGACCAATCCGGTGAGGAAGCGGTGTCGGTGATGGAAAGCATGCACCGCGCCGGCCACGCGGAACTCGGTGGCGAGGGTAGATTTCCAGATTTCCAAATTTTGGTGGTCGGTGTGCACCACGGCCGTCCGGCGCAGTCGCGTGGCGCGGGTTCGAGCGGGGCGGCTCTTTATGCCGGTGGGGCGGTGCTTTGGCATACTTTTCCGAAATGCGATTTTCTCACAGGGACGGAGCCGAGGGCAATGGGCGATGGCAAAAAGAATCCCGGCCGGCCGTGGGAGCTTTCCGCCGGAACCATGCAGGCAAACCCGGTTGTGTTGTCTGGTTGTGACGGGCGAACCGAAGCCCCGCCATGGAGTGCTGGTAGTAGCCGGGAGATCACCATCAGCCTGATGGTAGGGCGCGACGTCCTCGGCGCGCCGGGTGACTTCCTTTGTGGCGCGCGGCGCGTCCAGAGGCCCCGCCCTATCCTGAAAAACGTGTTTAGCCTTGGCTGTGCGCCTTGGGATGCGCCGGCGAGACTGACGGCTGACCGCGGCGATGAGTCTCGCGATGGTCGGATTGACCGTCATTGTCTTTACATCAGGGCGGGCTTTAGGAGAGTGAGACATGACACACATGCGCTCGATCCACCGCACGTTCCTCGCCGCCTCGATCTTCGCCGCTTTGGTCTGGCCGGCCGCCGCAGATAGCTCGCGGAACGAGCAGATCGCCGCGCGTTTTGCCGAGGCGGATACCAATGGTGACGGTCAGCTCACGCTGGCCGAGGCGGAAGCCGGCATGCCGCGGGTCGCGGCGAACTTCAAGAAGATCGACGCCGACCACAGTGGCACGGTGACCTTGGCCGAAATCGAGGCTTTGGCCGATCGTTGATCCGCAAAGGCGCTGTCTTGCGGCCGAAGGGCCGGGGTCAGCGCCGTTTCTTTTTCGGTAAGCTGGGAACCGGCCAAATGGTGATGTCCCCGCGTGAGGTCTGCATGGCGTTGCCCGAGGGGGAGAGTCCCTTGGCGAAATCGAAGGGGATCTCGGCGTAACTCGCCTCATCGCCCAGGGCAATGAACCCGACCTCGCGCGAAGGGAGGCCCGCGCCCTCGACCAGGAGGTCGACGATATCACGCGGGTTCTTCACCGCCTCGCGGCCCAAGGCGATGCGCAGCCATGCTTTGCCGGGCTTCGCTTTGCGCGGGGGTTCGTCCGGTGCATCGGAGTCATCGCCCCGCTCTTCCATCGGCGCGTGCTGGGCGGCGGCCGCTGGGGATTTCTCCGCCGGCTGCGCGGCGGGCGCGGCGGCTTCCCCGCCGCTGAGAATGTGAAGGAGGGCGGCCGCGACCTCGGTCGAATCGGCCCCTTCCTCGAGCAAGCGGTCGATATGGATCATCTGCGCCTGGCCGTGGCCCGACTCGATGGTCTGCCGCACCCGTTCGAGCAAAGCGTCGGTGCGCTTCTCGCCGATTTCTCCCGCGGTGGGGAGCTTGCCGCGGCGGATGGCCGAGTGGGTGAACTTTTCGAGATACCGGATCTTGTGCACGTCACGCCCCGTGACCAAAGAAATGGCCGCACCTTGCTTGCCGGCACGGCCGGTGCGCCCGATGCGGTGCACGTAATCCTCCGGGTCGTAAGGCAGATCGAAATTCACGACCAATTCGAGGTCGTCCACATCGATCCCGCGGCCGGCCACGTCGGTCGCCACGAGGAAATCGAAGCCGCCCGCTTTGAATTTGTTCATCACCCGGGTGCGCTGCGCTTGGGCGATGCCACCGTGGAGACGGTCGGAGGGAATGCCCTGCGCCTGCAAATCGTCGGCCAAATCGTCCACCGTGCGCTGCGTGTTGCAGAAAATAATCCCGGACCGGTAACTATGGAAATCGATGATCCGCAGGAGGGCGTCGAACTTTGTCCGCGGCGGAACTTCGTAATACCATTGCGTGATATCCGGAGCATCGACCGTCTTCTGGTCGATCTTCAGCGTGACCGGGTCCCGCGCGTAGCGGTCGATCAATTTGCGGATGGTCGGGGAAACCGTGGCCGAGAAAAAGGCGGTCTGCTTTTCCGCCGGCATGGCATCGAGGATTTTTTTGATGTCATCGCGGAAGCCCATGTCGAGCATGCGATCCGCTTCGTCCAGCACGATGAGACGCAAGCGGTCGAGTTTCAGCGTGCCGCGTTCCAAGTGGTCGATGACACGGCCGGGTGTGCCGAGCACGATTTGGGCCCCGCGTTTGAGTTCCTGGGCCTGACGTTCGAACGATGATCCGCCGTAGACCGGCACGGCATGGATCCCGCGCTTGCCGGCGGCCAGTTTGTGCACTTCCCCGGCCACCTGGGTGGCCAGCTCGCGGGTGGGGCAGAGGACGAGCACCTGCACGGCGTGCAGGGCGGGATCGGTTTTTTCGATGGCGGGAATGGCGAAGGCGGCGGTTTTGCCCGATCCGGTTTGCGATTGCCCGACGACATCTTGCCCCGCCATCAAGACGGGGATGGCCGCCGCTTGAATCGGGGACGCCTCCTCGAAACCCAACTTGTCGACCGCTTTGAGAATCTCCGGAGAAAGTCCGAGACTCGCGAATGTGTGTCTTTCCATGCGAAGAGCCTAATGCAGCGCCGCACCGCGGTCACGGGTTGTTCTTGGCCGGAACGATGCCGTCGGAGACGCAAGAAAAGCGCGGCTTGGCTCGGTTTTTCCAGGGCGCACGGCCGTCCCGGCCGTGTTGTCGGGTCGTGACGGGCGGGACGCCCGTGCCCCTTGGCCACGTGCCAACTTGCTCACCAAATAGTTAGTCAACTCTCGTCCAGGCGCGCCTCTGCGGCAGTGCCGGAAAGGGCAGAATGTTTTGCATGATTACGGCTTAGGTAGGGACGCGCGGCTCGCGCGTCCGTTGGTGGGGGAGCGGACGAGCGGGCCGCTCGTCCCTACCTTCTTGAACGAACATTTCCTTCTGCGACAGCCCGTCCATCGCCGCGGCTTCTGCATCTTTCCGGCCGAGCCCTCCGCCCATCCTGACATCTCCGGCTTGCCTTCGTGGTGCGCCGGTGCGGTGATACTTCCTATGACGAAACCGCGCGCTTATCCCTCGTTCTTGACCCCGTTGGCGGCGGCCCTCGCGGCCAGCCTCCTTTCCGGTTGCGCTTCGGTCAGCTTGGTCCAGCGCGACTGGAAGGTCACCCCCGTGCCGGTTCCCGAGGTGATTTGCGTGCGGCCATTCACGGCGGAACTCGGTGCCGCCAAGGTCGATCGAGACGGCGCCGAACTCGACGCCTTTGCCCGGGAATTCGGGGCGGAAGCGGCCGGCCGTTTGGTCGAGAGGCTGGGCAAACACGTGGGTCCGGCCAAGGTCATCGGCGTCAGCGAACGCGTGACCAATCCCCGGCATTGGATCCTCGAGGGACGCTTTGTGCGCATGAAACAGGGCAGCCGGGCCCTGCGGTCAATCGTTGGCTTCGGGTTGGGCGGCACGCGCCTCGAGACGGTGGTCGATATTTACCGCATTGATCCTCGCGGACGCCGCCAAGCGCTTGCCCATTTCCAAACCACCGGAGGATCGAATGCGGAGCCCGGCGCGCTCTTCAGCAGTCCGCTTGGTTTGGTTCCCCGGCTCGCGGTCAGCGCCACGGCGTCCGGTCTCGCGGCCGACGCACGCCGCACCTCGCGTATGATCACCGCGGCCATCGCCGAAAAACTTGCCTCGCAAGGCGTGAAGTTGGCCGGACGCCCCCTGCGGGCCAAAGAACTCTCGGCCGAGGCGCGCGCGAGGCTTGAGTAGCCGGTGCGTTTTTCTGACAGTTTGCCCGTAGCTGCGGCGCGTCGGGGACGCCGCGCCCTACCTTGCGGCCCACCCACGAACAAGCGCGGCCCGTGGAGCACCACAACTGCCGCCGGGAAGGGTTTTTTCAGAGCAAGACTTTGGTTGAAGTTTGGGGACTCCGGGTCTTGGCCAGAGCGGATTGGCTTGTGGTTTGGCTCTGGCCTGGCGCATTTTACCGGCATGGTCATGGCTCCTCGGTTGCTGATCCTTTTTGCGCTGCTCGCGGGTCTTTTGGTTGGGGCCGGGGACGAGGGGCGGGCGGAGGACAAGCGTGCCACGCCGGTGGTGATTCCCAACGTGAAGGGCACGGCGACGACTACGAAGTTCGGCGACGGGTATATCACGCGGGGTTCGGATGGGACCCGCTACACGACATCGAAGTTCGGCCATGGCTGGATCACGCGTTCTTCGGACGGCAAAACTTTCACCACAACGAAGTTCGGGGACGGGGCCATTACGCGGGGGGATGGTCAGCGGGTGACGACGAGCCGCTTTGGTTCCGGGACGATCAGCCGGTCATCGGACGGAACAACGACAACCACGCAGCGATTCGGCCAGGGATCGATCAGCCGGAGCACGAGCGGGACCGGCGCGACGAGTTCGAAGTTCGGCAGCGGCTACATTTCGCGGGAGAACAAATCGGGTGGGACGAAGGATCAAGGCGTGGTGCGGGTCATTCCGGCACCGAAGAGTCGTTGATGTTCCCCGGCGCATGAAGGGGAAGAGCGATGCGCGCGAGAAGTGCTTTTCGTTAAGACCGGCCTTGGCTTAGGGTCTGACGTGTTCCGTAATCCCCGCATTCCGGTGCAAAAAAAAACCATGAAAAACACGGCCTTCTTTCTTTCTCTCCTTTTTCTCGCCGGTTGTGCGGCTCCGCCTCCGGTTAAAATTGCCTCCAAATTGCTCGGCCGGACTGTTCTGCAACAGGCGAACGACGAAGGGCGCAGTCCCGAGACCACGCAAACGACGCCGCAGGAGTAGCACGGCCGCGCTGGCCGATCATTGGTTCACCGCCGCGTTCCAGCGTCCATGGGGATGGCGGGGTTCGGTCCAGTCACCGGGGCCGGCCAGGTCGGGCATGGCTGGTCCGCGCGAGAGGTGGGAGACGATGGCTTTGGTCCCGCGGAGGATGAAGTCGCGGCGTTGACGGGCTTCGTCGCGATCTTTGGTGCCGAGGGAGACGCGGACGCGCTCCTTGGTGTAGTCCGGATGGTGCACGGTGGCGTGGAGCCAGTAGGTGCCGTTATTGTTCCAGATGTTGTGGTCGGGGTTGAGGTCGATGTTGGCTTTCACGCGCCGAGCAGAACAGAGGGGGTAGGACATCCGCTGTCACAGGCCAAAAAGTTTTTCCGCGCCCATCTGTGTCCCACCGGCGGCAGCATCGTAAAGATTCCGTGCTTGATCGCGGGGCGTTTGGGGTAACTTTGTCATGGTGATGGGAACCCCACTGAAAATAGGGCCGGTGCTCTTGGCCGTGGCGGCCGCGGTTTTGGGCAGCGTGTTGTTTTTGCAAGGTCCGACGATCGAAGGGGGATCTTCGGCGGATGAAGCCGTGGCAGGGGCGGTGGAGCGGGCGGGCCTGACGGGCGGCGCAGGTGACGACGAGGGATTTGCCGGCATGGCGGCGAAGACGGTGAAGAAGGGTGCCGCGGGTGCGAGCGGCGCGTCGCCTGACGTGGCCTTGGGCGAAGTGGAGAGTTCGCGGGCGCGGGAGGATTACGTGAATGCGATGTTCCGTCCGTTGGCCGGCTTGGGTGTGGAGGTGGCCATGGCGCGGGTGCGGCAGTTGCCGGATGCGGCTTCGCGCGACATGGCGATGCTCGCTTTGTTGGGTGAGTGGTCGGGTCAGAGTGTGACGGAGTTGGCGCAACGCGGCGAAGTGGGGCGCTTCGGGGTGGCGGGTGCGTTGGGCCTTTATTTGATGAACGAGGGCAAGATGACACCGGTGCAAACGGCGGCCCTGGCCAACGAGTTTCTCACCGACCAGCAGCGGGGCCGCGTGCTTTCGCGGGCGGCGGAGAAGTTGGCGGCGACCGACCCGACCACGGCCTTGGCGATGGGTGATGGTTTGGCCGATTGGCAGCAGGTGCGTTTTCTTTCCCGTTTCGTCTCGGGGTGGGCCTCGGCCGCCCCGGAGGATGCGCGGGCCTGGGCGGGGCAGGTCGAGGACCCTCGCACGCGGTCGGTTTTGCTCGGGCGGGTGTTGGCCGAAGAGGTGAAGGTGAACCCGACGTCCGCGGCGCAGACCTTCTTGGAGGCCCCGCCGGAAGATGCGCAGACCCGCGAGCGCACCGCGCGTCAAATCGCGGCGAATTGGGCGTCGAAGGATACCGTGGCGGCGATGCAGTGGGCGAATAACCTGCCGGAGGGCAATGACCGCGCCGCGGCGCAGCAAGGAATCAACAGCACCGCGCCGGTGGGAATCGGCGCACGTTTGTCACGCGGCGAGGACGGGTTGCCGGTGCTGCAGGAGCTTGTGCCGGGCAGTCCCGCCAGCGCGAGCGGTCAACTGCGCTCGGGCGACCGGCTGTTGGCTGTTTCGGACGCGGGCGGGTCTTGGGTCAACTCGCGTGACATGTCGATCGGCGATGTGGTCGGCATGATCCAAGGCGACCCGCAAACGCCGGTCTCGATTCAGGTGCAGTCGGCGGACGGCTCGGCCCCGCGGGTGGTCACCCTGCAGCGGGAGCAGATCATTCACCGTCCGGGCAGCTAAGCCGTGAAAATTCAAAACGGGTGCGGATTCGAGCAGGGCACCGACGGCGAGGCCGCCGTCGCATCCTTTTCTCCGCTGGTGCGTAGAGACGCTCACCAAATAGTTAGTCATCTCTCGCCCAGGCGCGCCTCTGTGGCCGCGCCGGAAAAGGCAGAACGTTTTGCATCGTTCCGGCTTAGGTAGGGACGCGCGGCTCGCGCGTCCGTTGGTTGGGGAGCGGACGAGCGGGCCGCTCGTCCCTACCCTCTGAACGAACATTTCCTTCTGCTAGAGCCCGTCCATGGCTGCGGGGGCGATGGATTACGAAACGGTGTGCCGCGTCGTGGTGGTGATCGGTTCCGTCGGTTTCTGCAAGGAGTGCCATGGATCGCACCTGGCCGCGTTGCTCGCGGATGCGGCGGAAGGAGGGAGCAAGATTGCCGTTGCGGCGCTTGTTCTCGGGTTCTATAAGCAAAGCCTTTTCATGACGGTTTTCTTCCCCCGAGAATCCGACGCCGTGCGCGTCGCACTCTCCCCTGACAATGCAGGCAAGCTTCACAAGCTCGGCCTTGAAGTGGTGGTTCAGTGCGGGCTGGGCGCGGGTCTCGGATGGCGCGATGAAGACTATATGGCCAAGGGAGCGCGCGTGGTGGCCGACGCGGCTCTACCGGAGGATTGCGGTTTGGTCGTGCGGGTGAACCGTCCGGGCGGCCACGATGCGGCGCCGCGCGGCGCGGTGCATCTGAGCAGCCTCGATGCTTTCCGAGAGAGGGAATTGGTGGGCGCCTTGGCCGCGGCGGGTATTTCGGCCATCGGCGTGGAAATGATCCCGCGCACGACCATCGCGCAGAAGATGGACGTGCTGAGTTCGCAGGCCAGCCTGGCCGGATATGCGGCGGTCATTCTCGCGGCCGAGCGCCTCGACCGGGTATTTCCCATGATGATGACCCCCTCGGGCACGATTGCCGCGGCCAAGGTGTTTATTGTCGGCGCGGGGGTGGCCGGTTTGCAGGCTATTGCCACCGCGAAGCGCCTCGGCGCGAAGGTGGAAGCCTTCGACACGCGTGCGGCGGTGGAAGAGCAGGTGCTGAGTCTCGGAGCCAAATTTGTGAAGGTCGATCTCGGTGAAACCGGGCAGACGGCGCAGGGCTATGCCAAAGCGCTGACCGAGGAGCAGCTGGCCAAGCAGCGGGAAGTGATGGCCAAACAGGTGGCGCAGTCGGACGTGGTCATCACCACCGCGCAGGTCTTCGGCCGACCGGCGCCGCGCATCCTGACCTCGGCCATGCTCGCAGCGATGCGTCCGGGCAGCGTGGTCATCGACATGGCGGCGGCCACGGGCGGCAATGTCGAGGGATCCGAGCCCGGAGTGGAAAAGCGGGTTGGGGGTGCCCTACTCATCGGGGCGACGAACTTGGCCGACCATGTCGCCGTCAATGCCAGCCAAATGCTTTCCAACAACTACCTGGCATTGATCGAGCACCTCTGGGACAAGGAAGCCAAGGCGCTGAAGATCGATCCGGCCGACGAAATCCTTTCCGGCTGCCTCCTGACCCACGGCGGGGAAGTGGTGCACCCGCAATTCCGCGAACCAACCTCCTGACATGACTTCTTTTCTGGCCGCGGCCGAACCATCCGGGCTGACCGCCTACATCCCGCTGATCTTTGTTTTCATACTGGCCACCTTCGTCGGACTCGATGTGATCCGCAATGTGTCGCGCTTGCTGCACACGCCGCTCATGTCGCTGACCAATGCCATTTCCGCGGTGGTCATTGTCGGCGCCATCCTCGTGGCCGGCCCGCCGGTGAGCGATGAGCATCCGTTGTGGATCACCCTTCTCGGGCTTGTCGCCATTGCCGCCGCGTCGGTCAATATCGTGAGCGGATTCCTCATCACGAACCGCATGCTCAAGATGTTCAAGAGCCGCAAGCCGGAGGAGAAGCCATGAGTCCGGAATTCCGCGAGGCCGCCGTGCAGGTGACCTATCTGGTCGCGAGCGTCCTTTTTATTTTTTCGCTCAAGTGGATGAACTCGCCGCAGAGTGCGCGGCGCGGGGTCTGGGCCGGCGTGTGGGCGATGGTGCTGGGGGTCGGTGGCACACTGCTTAATCCGGCCGTGGCCGTATCGAGCCTGCCTTGGATTGCTTTGGCGGTGATGGTCGGAGGTTTGATCGGGGTCCCGCTCTCCAAGGTGCCGCTCACCGCGGTGCCGCAGCGGACGGCGTTGTCGCATGCTTTCGGGGGATTGGCCGCCGGACTGGTCGGCACGGCGAAGTATTATCTCTGGCTCCATGAAGGTGGAGCGAACCTGACCACCTTCCGCATGTTCGCCATTTCCGCGGAGGTTATTCTCGGATTTCTCACCTTCGCCGGCAGCCTGATGGCGGCGGGCAAGTTGCAGGAGATTCTGCCGGGACGTCCGATCACTTACCGCGGTCAGCTGATCATCAACTTCCTCACCCTCGGGGGGGCTATCGCTTGCGCCACGGGGCTGATCATCAATCCCCAGTGGTTCTTTCTTTTCCCGCCGTTGGTCATTCTCTCGTTGGCTTTCGGCGTGATGCTGATCATTCCGATCGGTGGGGCGGACATGCCCACGGTGATTGCTCTGCTCAATGCCTATGCCGGCCTCTCTGCTGTGGCCATGGGCTTTGTGCTGGATAACACGCTGCTGATTATTGCGGGGGCCCTGGACGGGTCGTCCGGTCTGATTCTTTCGATCATTATGTGCAAGGCCATGAACCGGAGTTTCAGCAATGTGCTCTTCGGAGCCTTCGGCTCGGCGCAGGAAGCCGCGGGCGGCGAGGAGGGCAAGACGGTGAAGAGTGCGAGTGCGGCGGAGGCGGCGGAAATTATGGAGCAGGCCGACACGGTGGTCATTGTGCCCGGTTACGGCATGGCGGTGGCGCAGGCCCAGCACCGGGTGCGTGAACTTTATGACCAATTGACCAAGCGCGGGATCAAGGTGAAGTTCGCCATCCATCCCGTGGCGGGCCGCATGCCGGGGCACATGAACGTGTTGCTGGCCGAAGCGGACATTCCCTACGAGGACTTGATCGAGATGGACGAGATCAATCCGGAGATGCCGCAGGTTGATGTGGTGCTGGTGCTGGGGGCCAATGACGTGGTCAATCCCGCGGCGAAGAACAATCCGAAGTCACCGATCCACGGAATGCCGATCATCGAGGCGGACCGGGCCAAGACGGTCTTGGCGGTCAAGCGGTCGATGAAGCCCGGCTTCGCCGGCATCGACAACGAACTCTATACGATGGACAAAACGCTGATGGTTTTTGGCGATGCCAAGGCGGTGGTCGGCGACATGGCCAAGGCGCTGGCGGGGGATTCGGGGATGCATTAGTCTAAAAACGGAGATGAGAGTTGACCGATGAGGGTTGAGAGATTGAGCGGCAAGGTGATACGCTACATCCCGGCATGACCTTTGGGGTGACGAAACAGAAATGGGAAAGCCTTTGATTTTCAGTCCCTCATTTGCCTCCGGCTGTCTACGATTAGCTGCGGCTCTCAACCATAAACCCTCAACTTCCTTTCTAGGATTAGGGGAGCGGACCGTGCGGTGCGGACGGTTCCTATTTCGCAGTTGATGGAAACGATCTTTGAATCACTGCGCGGGATGGCCGGTATCGCGGTCTTTATCGGCGTGGCGGTCCTGTTCAGTTCCGACCGGAGGAACATTCCGTGGCGCGTGGTCGGGGTCGGGTTGCTCCTGCAGTTCGTCTTGGCGGGTGTGGTCATGCATGTGCCGATCGTGCGATCGGCGGTGGAATTGGTCGGGATGTTTTTTGTGCAATTGCTCGCGTTCACCGGGGAGGGGACGCGGTTTTTGTTCGGGTCGTTGCTCGACGAACAGTCGCACGGGATGATTTTCGCGCTGAGTGTGTTGCCTTCGATTGTCTTTTTCTCCGCGTTCAGCGCAGCGCTCTATTACCTGGGGATTTTGCAGAAGGTCGTGCACGGGATGGCGTGGATCTTTTCCAAGACGATGCGGTTGAGCGGACCGGAGACTTTGTCGGCTTCGGCCAATGTGTTTCTCGGTCAGACGGAAGCGCCGTTGCTGATCCGGCCCTGGCTGGCGGGCATGACGAAGTCAGAGATCTTGTGCGTCATGATCGGCGGGATGGCGACGGTGGCGGGGGCGGTGATGATCGCTTATATCAGTCTGCTGGGCGGCGGCGATCCGGAGCAGCAGTTGCTCTTCGCCACGCACCTGCTGACCAAGTCGGTCATTACTGTGCCGGCGGCCTTGATGATTGCAAAAATTCTGCTACCGCAGACCGAGCCGGTCGATCAGTCGCTGCATCTCGCGCAGGAGGGCAATGGGGTAAACCTGCTCGACGCAATCTGCCGGGGGACGACGGACGGGGTGAAGTTGGCCGTAAATGTCGGGGCCATGCTTCTGGTGTTTACCGCGCTGGTCGCGCTGGTGAACTTTGTGCTTGAGGGATGGCTCGGTGAGGTGACGGGGCTGAATGGGCTGGTTGCGGCATGGAGCGGCGGGGTTTTCGACGGGATCTCGCTCGATTTTCTGCTCGGGATGGTTTTCGCGCCGGTGGCTTGGCTGATGGGGATCAGCGGGGATGCCGTGTTGGTGTCGGGGGCCTTGCTCGGGGAGCGGACGGTGCTGAATGAATTTGTTTCTTTTGTGAAGCTCGGGGAGTTGAAAGCAACGGGGGCGTTTACTGATCCGCGGAATCTGATGATTCTGACCTACGCGTTGGCCGGTTTCGCCAATATCGTGTCGATCGGGGTGCAGATCGGGGGAATCGGGGGCTTGGCGCCCTCGCAGCGGGAGACGCTGGCGCGGTTTGGCTGGAAGGCGCTACTCGGGGCGAGTCTGGCCTGCTTTATGACGGGGGCGGTGGCGGGGATTGTGGGATAGGAAAGTGTTCGAGAGTGTTCAGTGGTTCAGTTTTCAGTGTTCGGTGGGGGGAGTTGCAGGGAAACGGCCGGTGGCGGGGACGCCGCCGCTGCACAGGGTGGATCGCGACGTCGCGGCGCGATGAGTCAGCGCGATTATCGCGAGAGGGACATCGCGATCCACCTGTTGTCGTGGTGAGGGACGGTGCGATCTGCTTACTGGGCGTAGGTCGCTTGGATACCCAGGGCGGTGAGGAGTTCGGGAGTGATCGTGCCGGTGACGGGCACTTCGGTTTGCATCTGGTATTGCTCGATGGCGGCGGCGACGGAGGTGGCGTTGCCGTCGATAGGGCCGGTGTAGAGTCCGAGTTTCTGCAACGCGACTTCGACGGCGGTCTCCACGGGGTAGGTGGCGTAGACGGGGTATTGGACGTATTCCGGCTGCGTCACGACATTCCATCCGGCCCAGGCGCCGAATGGCGCGGCGTAGGGGACGAAGGGATCGCAGTTCACCGCAACGTAGTCGCCATTCTGCCAAACGTAGCCGGAGCGGTAACCTTGGGGACCGGCCACCGTGGTGTTGTAATCCTGGCCGTCGGCGGTGCGGACATTGACGTTGGCGGTGTCGTCGCCCTCGGGGCGGACATTGACATCGGCTGAACCATTGACGTCGCTGACGCGATAGTTGTCATCGCCGGTCCGGTCGACATTCACGTCGCTGTCATCGCGGTCCACGTTGACGTCGTCCTCACGGACGGCGGAATCGGCATTGTCATCGCTGACGCGCGGGGCGTCGTCGCGAAACCCGCCATCATCCATCCCGCCCTCGCGGAAACCTTCGTCGCCCATTCCACCGCGGAATCCACCGCCCCCGCCGCCGCCTCCGCCGCGGGCGAGAACGAGTGAAGTGGTGACGAGCAGGGTGAGGCCGAGGAGGGCGACGGTTTTCATCGTGCAGAATGGGTAGCGCGGGAGGGGCGGGAGTGCAAGGGGCGCTGGTGTTGGTGACGGCATCCGGCGGGCGATCTTAAGCGTTGCCACTATTAGGATATCTAATAGTATACCTCATCATGTCTGTGGCTTCCGTCTACACTGGGCCCCGCCAGCCGAACCCGCTGTTGGTCTTCCTGAAGTCTTCGATTGGCAAGAAGTGGATTGTGGGGATTTCGGGGGGGCTGCTGATTTTGTTCGTGCTGGCGCATTTGGCGGGGAATCTGACGATTTACATCGGGCCGTTCGGCGAGGGGATCAATGTGTATGCGGAGGCGTTGCATGCGAGTCCGTTGTTGCTGTGGGGCGCGCGGGGCGGGTTGTTGGTGGTTTTTCTGGTGCATATCGGCACGACGATGTCGTTGATCATCCAAAACCGTCGGGCGCGGCCGCAGCGGTATGCGGTGAAAACCCGGGTGCAGAGCACGATTTATGTGCGGACGATGGCTTTGAGCGGGTTGGTCGTTCTTTCGTTTTTGATTTTCCACGTGCTGCAGTTCGCGGCGGGATTGAGTCCGCACGCGGATCTTTACGATCTGGAGGGACGGCACGATGTGGCGGCGATGATCATCCTGAGTTTCCACAACCCTTTGGTCTCCGGTTTTTATTTGCTCAGCCTGGTGTTGCTCGGGATGCATTTGAGCCACGGGATTTCCAGTGTTTTCCAGACCTTCGGGCTGAGCGGACGGAAGTCGTTCGGGTTGATCAAGCGCGGCGGGTTGCTCCTCGCGTGGGGCCTGATGATCGGCTTTGCCAGTATTCCGGTGGCCTCGGTGGCCGGGTATTTGAAAGTTTTGCCGGATGACCGGCGGGTGGCACCCGAACTGACCGCTTCTTTGCAACCATGAGCACGATCAATCTCGATCCGAAAATTCCGTCCGGTCCGCTGGCCGACAAATGGGCCAATTTCAAAGCGGCGAGCAAGTTGGTCAGTCCGGCGAATAAGCGTCGCTACGAACTGATCATCGTGGGCACCGGTTTGGCCGGAGGATCGGCGGCGGCCGTCTTCGGCGAGCAGGGCTACAACGTGAAGTGTTTCTGCTATCAGGACAGTCCGCGCCGGGCGCACAGCATTGCGGCGCAGGGTGGGATCAATGCGGCGAAGAATTACCAGAATGACGGCGACAGCGTGGACCGTTTGTTTATGGACACGATCAAGGGCGGCGACTTCCGCTCGCGTGAGTCGAACGTCTACCGTCTGGCGCAGGTCAGCACGCACATCATCGACCAATGTGTGGCCCAGGGAGTGCCCTTCGCCCGGGAATACGGCGGGATGCTGGCCAACCGTTCGTTCGGCGGGGCGCAGGTGTCGCGGACATTTTACGCGCGCGGCCAGACCGGGCAGCAGTTGCTCCTCGGGGTTTACTCGGAGCTGAGTCATCAGATTTCGGCGGGCACGGTCAAAATGCATCCGCGCCACGAAATGCTCGATCTGGTCATTGTCGATGGTCAGGCCAAAGGCATCATCACGCGCAACATGGTGACCGGAGAAATCGAGGCCCATGCGGCGGATGCGGTGATTCTGGCCAGCGGCGGCTACGGCAATGCGTTCTTCCTTTCGACCAATGCGATGGGTTGCAATGTGACGGCCACTTACCGTGCTTACCGCCGCGGGGCGCTTTTCGCCAATCCGTGTTTCACGCAAATCCATCCGACCTGCATCCCGGTGAGCGGCGAATACCAGTCGAAGCTGACCCTGATGAGCGAGTCGTTGCGCAATGACGGGCGTGTCTGGGTGCCGAAGCGCAAGGAAGATTGCGGGAAGAAGGCGGTCGATATCCCGGAAGACGACCGCGATTATTTCCTCGAGCGCAAATACCCGAGCTACGGGAACCTGGCGCCGCGGGACATTTCCTCGCGTTCGGCCAAAGAGGTCTGCGATGAGGGGCGAGGGGTGGGTCCGGGTGGACTTGGGGTTTACATGGATTTTGCCGACGCGATCGAGCGGCTCGGCGAGTCGACCATCCGCGAGCGTTACGGGAATCTTTTCGAGATGTATGAGAACATCACGGGAGAGAATGCCTACCAGACGCCGATGCGCATTTATCCCGCGGTGCACTACACGATGGGCGGGTTGTGGGTGGACTACGAGTTGCAGAGCAATGTGCCGGGGCTTTTTGTCATCGGCGAAGCCAACTTCTCCGATCACGGAGCCAACCGGCTCGGGGCGAGCGCGCTAATGCAGGGGTTGGCGGACGGATATTTTGTTTTGCCCTACACGATCGGCAATTACCTCGCTCCGGTGCGCGGCACGTGTCCGGATGTCAATCGTCCGGAATTCAAGCAAGCGATCGATGAGGTGAAGGAACGGGTCAATCGTCTCTTGAGCATCAAAGGGACCCGCACGGTCGACAGTTTCCACAAAGAGATCGGCAAGCTCTTGTGGGATGAATGCGGCATGGCGCGGAGCAAGGAGGGTCTTGAGATGGCGATCAAGAAGTTCGACCAGATCCGCGAGGAATTTTGGAGCAACGTGCGCGTCCTCGGGGACGGCGACGAACTTAATGCGTCGCTGGAAAAAGCGGGGCGGGTGGCGGACTTTATCGAGTTCGGCCAGCTGATGTGCGAAGACGCGCTCGACCGCAACGAGTCCTGCGGCGGTCACTTCCGCGTCGAGTATCAGACGCCCGAAGGCGAAGCGTTGCGCAACGATGACGATTACTTTTATGTCTCGGCTTGGCAATACACCGGCCAAGGAAACAAACCGGAGTTGATCAAAGAGCCGCTGCAATACGAAGGCGTGAAGCTGGCGACCCGGAGTTATAAATAGTTGAGAGTTGAGGGATGAGAGTTGAGGGACACAAAATTAAGCCGCCAAGGAGAGTGGAGAAATGCCTGAAGAACACAAAAGAGGGTTCAACTTCGAGAAGCTCGACGTCTGGCGGAGGGCGGTCGATTTCGCCGCATTTGTTTACGACTGCACCAAGGCCTTTCCGGCTGAAGAGAGGTTTGGCATCACGAGCCAGATGCGCCGGGCAGTTGTGTCAGTTTCTTCCAATATCGCCGAGGGAAGTTCGCGGTCCTCGCGGCAAGACTTTGCCCGGTTCGTCGAACTGGCTGTCGGCTCGCTCTATGAACTGGTTAGCCAAGGCTTCATCGCTCGAAAGCAAGGTCTCCTCAAGGATTCTGATTTCCATAAAATTTACTCTGCATCGGAAGATCTCATCCGCATGCTCAGTGGCCTGCGTAATCATCTGCGTTCCTCCTAGTCTCTCAACCCTCAACCCTCATCCTTCAACTAACCCATGAACTTTAATCTGAAAATCTGGCGGCAGGAGGAGGGGAAAGGGCAGGGCGATTTCCAAAGTGTGGACGCGCGCGACATTCCTTCGGAGGCTTCGTTTTTGGAGATGCTGGATATTGTCAACGATCGGCTGACCGAAAACGGCGAGGTGCCGGTGGCCTTCGATCATGACTGCCGCGAGGGGATTTGCGGCTCCTGCAGCCTGACGATCAACGGCATCCCGCAAGGACCGGGGCGCGGCACGGCTTGCCAGCTTTACATGCGGAAGTTCAGCGATGGCGACACGATTTACATCGAGCCGTTCCGCGTCGGGGCTTTTCCGGTGATCAAAGATCTGGTGGTCAATCGCTCGGCTTTCGATCGCGTGATCGCCGCGGGTGGCTACATCAGCGAGCGCTGCGGCAATGCGCAGGATGCGAATGACACGCCGATCCCCAAGACGGTGGCGGATTACGCGATGGACGCGGCGGCCTGCATCGGGTGCGGGGCCTGCGCGGCGGCGTGTCCGAACGGCTCGGCGATGCTTTTTGTCTCGGCGAAGATCGGGCATCTCGGGTTGTTGCCGCAGGGCAAACCGGAAGCCAACCGCCGGGTGCGCAGCATGGTGGCCAAGATGGATGCCGAGGGCTTTGGGAATTGCTCGAATTACTACGAGTGCGAGGCGGTTTGCCCGGCGGGTGTGCCGGCGGCGTTCATTGCCAAGATGAACCGGGATTACGCGCTGGCCAGTGTGCGGAATGCGGTTGAGGCGACGGCTTGAAGAGTAGGGCTGAAGGCTGAGACCTGAAACCTGAGTGAGGTTGTGGCGGCGGTCGGGGACCGCCGGGGCATCATGGGGCTGGTGATTTTGTCTGTGTCTTATCCCAAAGGTCCATCGCATGTGGACTTTGTCCTTCGGCCCCGAGGTAGGGTCGGACCTTGGCCTCTCGCCCCTACCTTACAGGGGATACTTGGCGCAGAGGGATTTCATTTCGGTGACGGCGGTGGCCAGGCCGGTGAAGAGGGCGCGGGAGATGATGGCGTGACCGATGTTGAGTTCCGCCATGTGCGGGACGGCGAAAAGTTCGGCGACGTTTTGGTAGTTGAGGCCGTGGCCGGCGTTGATCCGGAGGCCGAGGTCGTGGGCCTGCTGGGCGCCGGTGATGAGGCGTTGCAGTTCGTGGGCGCGGGCCTCGCCGATTGCGTTGGCGAAGGCGCCGGTGTGGAGTTCGATGTCTTCGGCCTTGAGGTCGGCGGCGGCTTGGATTTGGTGCGGGTCGGGGTCGATGAAGAGACTGACCACCGTGCCGACATCATGAAGTTTGCCGATGGTGACCTGCAGGGCGGCGTGGTGGGTGAGGCAATCGAGCCCGCCCTCGGTGGTGACCTCGTGGCGGTTTTCGGGGACGAGGCAGGCGTCGTGGGCTTTGACTTGGAGTGCGATGGCCACAATTTCCGGCGCGTTGCCCATTTCGAGGTTGAGCTTGGTCTGGAGTGATTCCTTGAGCCGGAAGATGTCGCGGTCTTGCATGTGCCGCCGGTCTTCGCGCAGGTGCGCGGTGATGCCGTCGGCGCCGGCTTGCTCGGCGAGGAGGGCGGCTTCGACCGGATCGGGTTCGGCCAGGAGGCTCTCCGGATCGCGCGCGTAGCGGGCCTGCCGTAGGGTGGCGGCGTGGTCGATATTGACGCCGAGGCGGAGCGGCATGGTCAGACCTTGCCGCCGAAGGATGCGTAGTCGTCGAGGTCGAGGAGGTCGAACCACGTGCCGATGTCGGAACGAGATCCGGCCGTCGCTTGGTGGGCCCCGTGGAAGAATGCGCGGCTTTCGGTGTCGCTCGGCACGCGGTCTTCCATGAAGCGCGACCAAAGGGCGATTTCGTGGGCGCGTCGCTTGGCGCCAGAGTTCTGGCCGATCCAATTGAGCAGGTCGCCATCGCCGAGGCCCGCCTCGATCTGTTTTTTGAAGTCCTGCGGGTCGATGGAGGTGAATTCGAAAAATTCCATGTCGAGCGGGCAGGCGTAGTTGAATTCGCCGTTGGTGCCGGCGACGACCGCGCGTCCTTTGTCGATGATGCGGGGCAAGATGGCGAAACCGCCGAGGCGGCAGCGTGCCCCGCGGGGCGGACGTTTGGTCAGATCGGTGGGTGGGGTGATATCACTCATACGATGAGGATATTTTGCCGTGTGGTGCGGTCAAGCGGGCAAGTCGGCAACCAAGGAAGGAAACCGGCACTGCGCACACTCGCCGTGATCGCGCAGGCAAAAGTCCGCGTAGATTTGAAGCAAGCCTTGGTGGATGAAGAGATGTTTGGGGAGGCGGCGGGGCAGCGGGCCGCCGAAGAGCCGGGCGGAGACAACCTTCAAGGAGGCATTGGGGGGACCGGCGGGGAGATCGCGCCAAGGCGGTTCTTGTCCGCGGGACAGGGCCAGCGGCAGCGCGACATTGGCGTAAATCTCGCGGATGCGGTCCGGGCCGAGCAGAGCGAGCGGGGTGGGGCGCCGCGGGCTGGTCCATGAAGTGCGGAAGGACCAGAACGGGTGCTCGAGGGAGCCGAGCGTTTTTTGCAGCGTTCCAAGGTCAGCGGACTCGAGAGCGGTGCGCACGATTTTCCAACGTCGGGCCATCGCGCCGAGGGCCCCGAGGCGCCGCAGCGGATGGTTGGCCGGACGGAGTCCGACGAGCTTCCACGTGGTTCGGGGGAGAATCGCATGGGTGTGGGCGGCGCGGAGTTTCCACCACAGGGACCAAAGCGCGGCGACTGCGTGGCGGGCGGCCCCCGGGGGCGGTTCCGGCCTTTCGAGAAAGCCGGCCAGGCCGAAGAGCAACGCTTCGCCGCGGGCGGAAGCGGCGATTTTTACCGGCACGCGCTGGGCAAGGAGTTGGAAGGGGAGCTTGTTGTTTTTGTAGCCGAGGGTGATGGCCAGTGCTTCGTACAGCGCGGCGTCCACTCCACGGGCGGCTATCATGGCAGCGAGGACGGCCCCTTTGCGCTCGAGGCGCCGACGGGCGGCCACGGCGAGAAGATCGGACAATTGTTCGGCGGACAGCGAGCGCAGGGGCGCGGCGCAGCGTCCGGGGCGGGCCGCGGCGACCGACTCCCACTCGGGCGATGCGTCGTGGTGGTCGGCGAGGCAGATTTGCGGGACTTCGCGGTGGGTCGGCGTGCGTGAGAAGTGGCGCTTGGACGGGCGGCGCACGATGACATGGAGGACGACGTTTTCGTAATCCGGGTTGGTCGCGTGGTGGTGCTGCTCCCAACCGGACGCCTCGAGATCGACTTCGATCGCCCCGTGATGTTCGCGTCCTTCGAGCTGCACGGTGGCGCGAACGAAGTCCGGCCCGGCTTCGCGGTTCCATTCCCCGAAGTCCGTGATGACGGCCTTTGCGCCGGAGGTCGTGGTGAAGATGCGTCCGCAGGCCCCGGAAAACCAACGGGCTTGCCAGGCGAGTTCGTTGTCCGTGGATGGTGCGGACTCGGACACGCGAGCGATGCCGCCGCGCAGGGCTTGTTCGTAGGCGCGGCGGAGGGGGCTTTTAGATTTCAGATTTGAGATTTGAGATTTCAGATGTTGGCTGGGGAGGGGTTATGATTTTTTTGGCGGGGCGGATGGTGGGGGTGGGGGCGGCGCGATTTCGTTGCGGATGTCGTTGAGGAGTTTCGCGCGCTCGGGGGGTTGGGTGCGCTGCAAGGTGCGATCGATGAGTTTGAGTGCGGCAGTCTTGTCCGCGATCGATTGCATGATGCGCAGGCGCTCGATGAGGGTGCGGAAGGATTCGGCGGGATTTTTGTAGAGAGTGCCGGCCGACTCGAGGGATTTCAGCGCGGACCGCGGCTCATCGTAGAAGCTCTGCAGCATGCCGAGTGCTTCGTAATTCAGTCCGCTCGGATTCTCCCGTGCGAGGCGGCTCAGGTAGAGGGTCTGCGTGAGGCCGGCCCGTGCGCCCTGCCGCAACTGCTGGCCCAAGGAGATCCATGGGGCTGTGGTCGGGTCCGGTTCGCGCCGCCAGTCGCCCGACTGTGCCCCGGCGAAGGGTCGGTAGAGTGGATCGCCGATCACGGTGGTCATCCAAGACAGCACTTTGACCGACATGTAGGCGCTTTCGGCCAAGGTGAATCCTTGGAGCAACCGCTCATTGAAGACGTCGAGGTGCGGGGTGAGATCGAGGTAAGGCTCGAAGACGTTGCCGAGGGTGGCGGCGGCCCCGCGGGTGACGAGCGGGGCGGCCCAGTTCGCGTTGGGATCACGCAGGGTGCGGGCGCTGAAGGAGTGGATGTGCACGGCGACCGCACCCGGCGCGAATTGCGGTGCGGCCATGGCTCCGCCGGCCGCCCAGTCATACCAGCCGTAGTACAGCGCGGCATCGGTCACGGCGAAGCCGGCGGGGAAAATGGCGGGATTGTTGTCGAGAATAACGGGAATTCCATGGTTCCAGCATTCCGCGGCAGCATTGCGCAGCCATTCGTCGCCTTCACGGTAGCCACTTTCGGGAATACTCCGCCGGTCGATGTAGGCCCACCCGAAAAGTCCGGAACGCTCGGCGAGGAGGGTGTCGTCAATCATGCGGCGCACCGTGTCGGCGGTCGGTGCATCGAGTCGCGAGACAAGGAGGAGTCCGGATGTCACCGAGGAGTCGAGGATGGGCGAGAAGCGGCGGAAGTAAGGATTCTGCAGGATGCCGAAATACTCGTTGTCGAATGCCCCGAGCACGGAGAGTTCGGAATCCACCGCGGCTTCATCATGGCTGCGGATCGGATCGCCGGCATGCGGGCGGGGGGGCGGGGTGGCGTCCGGGGTTGGCGGTTGGATCGTGGTGACAATCTTCAAGGGCATGCCACGCATCAGGGCGATGAAGCGGATGCGTCCGGCGGTCACCTCGCGCTTTCCTTCGAAGGTATTCCGCACGGACCACCATTCTTTACGGTCAAAGAGGGCGCGCAGGGGTTGTTCGATGGTCTCCGTGTATTGGCGGCGGGTGATTTCTTCCTCGAGCGGACAGTCGAGGCCGACTACTTGGTCCGCGGGAACGCGGCGCCGCTCCGCGTAATATTCGGCCAGCGCGCGCGATTCCGGATCGCGTGTGTTGAAGATGACGAGGGTGGCGTCGGACTCGCGGGTCTGACGGACCACGTTGTCATCGGCCGGTGCCGCGGTGAGGAAAACCGCGAGGGTGACCAGGACGCTGCTAAATTTCGATGCGCAGGCCGTCATGGGCAAGGCGGACGTGGGAAGGCAGGAGTTTTTCCGTTTCCTCGTGTCCGAGGTCGTGTCCGAGGTGGGTCAGGTAGGCGCGCCGGGCGGATGCGGCCGTGGCAATGTCGAGGGCTTCGTTCAGCGAAAGGTGACTCGGGTGGGGTTCGTGGCGCAGGGCGTCGATGATCAGGACGGGGATGCCGAGGATTTGCGCGATGACATTGGGAGGAACGTGATGGCAGTCGCTGAAATAGGCCGCGAGTTTGCGTCCGGCGCGGGCAAAGATGTAGCCGTAGACGAGCATTTTTCCGTGGGGAACCTCGGCGGGGATGATTTCGACGCTGCCGATTTCGAAAGGTGCCGTGACTTCGTGGGGTTCGGGGCGGACGTAATTGCGGAAGGAATGTTGTCCGTCGAACGCGTAGTAAAAGACGCGCCGCAGGTCGGCCATGGTGTGCGGCGAGGCGTAGATGGGCATGGGACGGTCGGCCAATTCACAAAACCGGCGGAGGTCGTCGAACCCCGCCACATGGTCGGTATGGGAGTGGGTGAAAATGACGGCGTCGAGGCGCCGGAGGTCGTGCCGCAGGGCCTGGGCCCGGAGATCGGGGGTGGTATCGACCAGAAAAGTGACGTCCTCGGCCTCGACGAGGATGGACGAGCGCAGGCGTTTGTCGCGGGAATCGGTCGAACGGCAGACCGCGCAGTCGCAGCCGACAAAAGGCACCCCCTGGGAGGTTCCGGTGCCAAGAAAAGTGATCGAAAGTTCGGCCATGACTTGAATCAGCCAGACTTGCATAATCCGGCCCGTGCTCGCAACGCTTGCATCCCTAAGAATCAGAAACCTCGCCTTGGTCGAGGACCTGGCCTGGCAGCCGGGTCCGGGGCTGGTTGCCATCACGGGCGAGACGGGCGCGGGTAAATCGCTGCTCATCGGGGCGCTGCAGTTGCTGCTGGGCGAGCGGGCCGACAAGTCGCTCATCCGTTCCGGTGCCGACGCTTGCACAGTGGAGGCTGCGTTTGAAACGGCCGACTCGCGCGAACTCGACGCGTGGTTGGAGGAGCAGGGGACGGAGCCGTGTGCCGATGGTCAACTGTTGTTGAAACGCACGCTCTCGGCGGCGGGCTCTGGCCGGCAATTCGTCAATGGTTCGCCCTGCACGCTGTCCGTCCTCAAGGCGCTCGGTGATCGTCTGGTCGACTTGCACGGACCGCACGATCACCAGTCGCTTTTCTCGCGCGAAGCCCAGACGCGTGTCCTCGATGCTTATGCCGGTGCGGCGACGGTGGCCGGTGATTTTGCCGCAGCGCACCGCGAAACGAACCGCTTGGCCGGCGAGATCGAGCGTTTGCGCGCGCTCGAGCAGGATGCCGCCCTGCGCCGCGAAATGCTGGCCCACGCCGCGCGGGAAATCGCGGAGGCCAAGTTGTCTCCGGGCGAAGAGGATGAAGTTGTCTCGCGACTGCGGGCCGCGGGTAATGGTCAGCGTTTGCTCGAGTTGAGCAGCCAGCTTGAGGCGGCCCTCGGGGCGGAGGGGGAGGGAGGTGTTCGTCAGGGATTGGCCGAGGCGGTCCGCACGGCCCGCGAATTGGCGAGGTTGGACCAGTCCGCAGCCCCGCTCAACGAGGCGCTGGGAGATGTGGCGGCCCGTCTGGCGGACCTCGAGAATGATGTGCGGAGCTACGCGGAGAAGATCGACTCCGACCCGAGCACTCTGCGCGAGTTGGAAGCGCGGGCCGATCTGCTGCAATCCTTGAAACGCAAATATGGCGGGACCATCGAGGAGATTGTGGCGCGAGGTGAGCAGGCCGCGCAGGACCTCGAGGAGATCGAGACGCGCGGGGAAAAAATCGCCACGCTGGAAAAGGAGGCGTCCGCCGCGGTCGGCCGGGCGGCCAAGCTGGCCAAAGCTCTCTCGGCCGCCCGCGCCAAGGCGGCGCCCGCTTTGGCCAAGGCCGTGACCGCAGAGTTGCGGGAGTTGGGATTTCTCCGTGCCGGATTCGGGGTCCGGTTGGAAGCATTGGCGGAGGCGCGCTCGCAGGGTGCGGAGTTGGCCGAGTTCGAATTTGCGCCCAACCCCGGCGAGCCGGTGAAGCCGCTGCGGGCCATCGCCTCCAGCGGTGAGATCTCGCGGGTCATGCTCGCGCTCAAGTCCGTTTTGGCCGGGCAGGATGGTGTTCCTCTCCTCGTTTTCGACGAGATCGATGCCAATGTCGGGGGCGAGGTGGCGGTGAAGGTCGGACAGAAGATGCGCGGCCTTGCTGCCGCCCATCAGGTGCTCTGCATCACCCATTTGCCGCAGGTGGCGGCTGCGGCCCACCGGCAATTTGCCGTGACCAAAGAATACGATGGCCAGCGCACGGTCACGGCGGTCGGAGAGTTGGGCGGACCGGCGCGCGTGGCGGAATTGGCGCGCATGCTGGGTGGACAAGATACGGATTCCGCGCTGGCCCACGCGCGCACGCTTCTTGCCTCCCACCATTGAGCGGCATGCGTATTCTTTTTTTCAACCGCTCGGCCCTGCCTATGGGCGGCGGCATGAACCGCATGGTCATCGACACCATCCGCCGGTTGCGTTTGGCCGGTCACGAGGTGGCTTTGGTTCATGACCGGGGGACCGGGCAACTCGAGGGCACGGGCTACATTTATGACGACCTCGATCACCGCCTGATGCCGCGCGACCGCAACGCGCTCCGGCTCGAAGCTATTCTGGAGGATTTTTCTCCTGACGTCATCCAGTTGCACGGCGTGGGTAATACGTTGCTCGATGGTTGGCTGGCGGCGCGCAAGCCGACGGTGCGTTGCGTGCACAACCACGATTTCTACTGCTCGGGCCGGCGTTTGACCCTCGCACACCCGAGTGCGCCCTGCGCGCGTGCGCACGGTGGGGGATGCTGTGCGGCCCATGTGCTGCGCGGTTGCGGATCGTGGAATCCCGCGTTGAATTTTATCCGTTACCGCGCGGTCGGCCGCAGTCTCGCGGCGCTGGGCTTGCTCCACGGTCTGCAAACCGTGAGCGGCACCGTCCACCGCCAGCTCCTGTCCAACGGTGTGCCCGCGGAGAAGCTTGTCGCGTTGCCTCCTTACGCCCCGCCGTCTCCGGAATCGCGCCAGGCCCCGATGTCCTCCCTCCGCACGATTCTCCATGTCGGGGGCTTGCTCGGACAGAAAGGGGTGTGGATGGTAGTGCGGATGGTGCGAGAGCTTCCGCGGGATGTGCAATTGGTCTTGGCCGGCGGCGGGCGAGAGCGCGAGATGTTGGAGGCGCATGTGCGGCGCCGCGGGTTGAGTAGTCGCGTGCGCATTGTCGGCGAACCGACCCCCGATCAATGGTCTCTGCTTTATCGAGAAGCCAATTTGGTGGTCATGCCCGTGCGCTGGAACGAACCACTCGGCCTGGAGGGCCTCGGCGCGATGGCTCACGGCAAACCGGTGGTGGCTTTCGAAACCGAAGGCATCCGCGAGTGGTTATCCGACGGCGAGACCGGCCTGCTGGTGCCTTTCGCCGCGCGGCGCAGTTTCCACGACGCGGTGAAATTGCTGCTCGATGATCCGGAGCGGCTGCGTGCGATGGGCACCCGGGCGCGCGAGGTGTGGCGGGAAAAATTCCGGCCCGAGCAGCACATTGCGGCGCTGTTGACCCACTACGAAAAATTGGTCAAGGAGGGAGCATGAAACGCGCGCCTGTTCTTGTTCTGGTCATCGCCCTGGCGGTTTTGGCGTTTTGGCTCCAGCGCGAGAGCACGCGGGGAACCTTTGATCTGGTCCAGCGCGGCTTTCTCTCGTGGCTGGCCGCCAATTCTTCCGCGACGAAAATTTTACCGCCCCTCACGCTCGTGCTCTATGACGATGAGGCGACCGAGTTGGCGGGAACCGGGCGGATGGCGATGCTCGACGGGGCTTTGTTTGCGCGGGCGGCCTCGAGGCTCGGCGCCTTGGGGGCGGGAGTTGAAGGATTAACCGGCGACCCCACGCGGATCATCGAAGCGGCGGGGCGGATGCCGGTTTTCGGCGGTTACGATCCTGCCGCGGCGCCCGGCTCGGGATGGACACCGGTGAGCGGAGAGCCCGGCACAGGCTGGCCGGAGATGGCGGGGTTGGTCGGGCGGCCCGCCCGGTTCGCCCGTGGTGTTTTGGCTCCGCCCGTCGGTGGCGGCGGGGCCAAGAGTATTCAAGTGGCCGCCCGCAATGCCGATCGTGCGGTTCCCTCCTTTCTGGCGCTGGCTTGGGCTGCGGCGCAGGGATGGCAGTGGTCCGAATTGAGGGCCGACCCCTCCGGATTGCGCGGCCCGTCGGGTCAGCTCCTTTTAGACCAAACGGGTGCTACCCAGTTTCTGCCTGCCGCCGGACCGTCGGTCACCACGATGAATGAGTTGCTTGTCATGGCGGAAAAATTCGAGCGCGAGGGTGGCGCGGCACCCTTGAGCGGGCACATGGTGGTGCTGGCGCGTGCCACTTCGGAGGTGACCCGCGTGGCGGGAGAAGGATTGAAGCCGGTCACCCCGGTGGAGCAGTGGGCTTCGGCCTGGGAGGCGGTGCGGACCAACCGTTTGTTTCATTCGCCCGGATGGTGGTATCCGCTGGTTGTTGCTGCGGCGGCGGGCGTGCTGGCGCTGGGTCCGGCCCGGCGCTCGAACGGCGGCGCCTTGCTGGCCGGATTTTTTGCGCTGTTGGTGTTTGCGATGATCGCGTTGGCCGTTTTTGCCTCCGCGCGGGTGGCCTTGCCGGCGGCCCTGACCTTGCTGACCTTGGCGGCGGGCCTTATGGTCGGACGGGCTGGGTACAAGGGCGGATGGTTCAGCCCGTGACTTCATGAAATTCACCAACCTCACACGCGCCGAGGAGATCGGGGCGAACTGCTATTTGCTCGAAGCTGCCGGGGTTCGCGTCTTGCTCGATGCGGGCATGCATCCGCGCGAGGTCGGGGCGTTGGCCTCGCCGGACTTTTCTATTCTCGAGGGCCGGGGCTTTGATGCGATGGTGCTGACCCACGCGCATCAGGACCACGTGGGATGTCTTCCCTTGGCCATGCGGGAGGCGCCCGGTGCGCCGGTCTTCATGACCGAGGCCACGGCGGGATTGTCCGACGTGATGCTGCACAATTCGGTCAACGTGATGATGCGGCAGCGGGAGGAGTTGGCCGCCCCAGACCTTCCGCTTTTCACCCACCGTGAAGTGGAGAAGATGTCGGCGGACTGGGAAATTGTCGGCCTGGGGGAACGGCTTGACCTCGGGGGCCATGGCATGACGGCGGAATTTTTCGATGCGGGACACATTCTTGGTTCTTCCGGTGTGCTCTTTGAAGCGGAAGGGAAGCGGATTTTCTATACGGGCGACGTCAATTTCGAGGATCAGACCCTGATGCGCGGGGCGAAGTTTCCGGAGAAAAACATCGATGTGCTCATCATGGAAACGACCCGCGGAGACAGTCCCATTCCGGCGGGCATGACGCGCCGCACCGAAGAGGACCGCTTTATCGCCACCTTGCAATCGGCGCTCGACGAGGGCAGTCCGGTGCTCGTGCCGGTCTTCGCCCTGGGCAAGACGCAGGAGGTGCTGGCGTTGCTTTACGAAGCGAAGAAACGCGGGGCGTTGCGGGGCGGCTTCGGTTTGTTTGTCGGCGGCTTGAGCGCGAAGGTCACAGCCGTGACCGATCGTCTGCGCGGGCGCGCCCCGCGGCGGCACGGCGATCTCAAGCTGGCCGATTGTCTGCCCATGGAAGTGGTGGGCGGCCGTGATATCGCAAATTTGCCGGTGCGGTCGCGCACGGTCTACGCGATATCGAGCGGCATGATGACGGAAAACACGCTCTCCAACGTCCTTGCTCCGCGCATCCTCGAGGACCCGCGCGCCCATTGCATGTTTGTCGGCTATTCCGATCCGAAATCCCCGGCCGGCCGCCTCCGGGCGGGCCAGGAAGGGGATGAGGTTCTCCTCGACCCGCGGAACCGACCGGTGCGCCGGAAGTGCAAGCTCGACGAGTTCACGCTCAGCGCGCACAGCACCCGCGAAGGCTTGCTCGATTACGTGCAACGCGTGCAGCCGAAAAAGCTGATTCTGGTCCATGGCGATCCTCCGGCCGTGGCCTGGTTTGCCCGGGAAGTGCCGAAGGTTTGTCCGCGGACGGATGTGGTGATTCCGGTGCCGGGGATTGCGGTCGAGGTGTGAACCTGGAAAAGGCGTTGAGAGTTTATGGTTGAGGGTTGAGAGGTTGAAAGCCAACGACTTGTCGATCCGGACGCAGTCACCCTAAGCGTGAGTCAGGCCGATGATGTAAGGCGCTCCTGCTCAGTCCCTCAATTGCCTGCGGCTGTCTCCGCTCTGCTCCGGCTCTCATCCCTCAACTTTCAACTACGTTTTTAGGGTGAATACTGCCTGAGGGGCCGGCAGGGGCAGGGGCGAGGGATGAGGACGGAGGCTTGAGTGAGCTTGAGGCCCGACTCCAACTCAGGTTTGCCGTTTCGTTCTCTATGCCGTCGCCGGCAAGCGTCGCTCGAGGTCGGAGAGGAGCGCGGCGAATTCGCGGGTTTCGCGGCGCCAATGTTCCATCCTGTGGCGAGAGACCTCGACTTTTTCGGCCATCGCTTTTTCGAGAGTCGCGTAGTTGGCGGCCAGGCGATCGCTGAGTTGGTGAAACATGTCATGCATCTGCTGACCGAAAACGGGGGCAATGCTCTTGTGCTGGTCCGTCTTGAGGGCGGCGCGGCGTTTTGTCTCGTGCATTTCGGCGAGGAGAATTTTTTCGTCCGGCACGCGGCGGAGGTCGCTGACCAGGCCGAGTTTTTCCAGCGTCCAGATGGACCATTTGGTCGGGTCGAAATTCGAGCGCTTCACGCCGTTGCGGTAGTCGTGTTGGAATTCGTGGTGATAGTTGTGATAGCCCTCACCGAAGGTGAAGAGAGCCATGACCGCGCTGTCGCGCGCGCTGCAGCGTGTCGAGTAAGGCTGATTGCCCACGGTGTGGCACATGGAATTGATGAAAAACGTGCTGTGCTGCACGGCGAAAACACGGAGGACGCCGGCCAGCAGGAAAGCGCCAAGAGCACCGACCGCGCCGCCCCAAAGGAACCCGAGAAGGACAGGAAGGCCGAAGCCGAGGAGGATCGCGAGGGGAATGCACCAGCGGTGCTGCCACATGACCAGCGGGTCGCGGCGGAGATCGTTGACATTATCCATCGGCTCTTCGGGCCCGAGCTTGAAAAGAAGCCATCCGATGTGCGCCCAGAGGAAGCCCCTGCTGATGTCGTAAGGGTCATCATCATGGTCGACGTGCTTGTGGTGCTTGCGGTGGTCCGAGGACCAGTCGAGGGCGGAATTTTCAAAAGCACAGGCGCCGAAGAGCAGGGTCGCCAGCTTGACCGGGGACTTGGCTTTGAAGGAGAGGTGGGAAAAGAGACGGTGGTAGCCCAGGGTGATGCTGAAACCGGTGGCCATGTAGAAAAAGAAGAAGAGACCGACTTGGAACCAATCGAGCCCGTAGTGCCAGATGTAGAGGGGTACGGCGGTGAGAGCCAAGGTGTTGATGACAGCCAGAAAAATGCTGGTCGTCCAGTTGACGCGATCCCAAGGGATGCGGGAGAGGAGTGGGATTTGCATGTGAGGTGGGTGACGAAGGGACACCTAAACGCAAAGCCTAGGCGACTTCGGCTGCTCTGGCAAGTCCGGCCCGCAGTTAGCGCGGGAGCAAGAGACGTTGGAACTTGTTCGTGCGCAACGCCGGGGTGCTGAAACCGAGCGCTGCGCGGCGAAGCGAAGAGATGCGGACGGCCCGCTGGAGCCAGCGGGCCCTCCTGGGTGAGCAAATGTCGTCCGGCAATATTGTACCAATCCTTCAAAAGACTTGGACTCACGAATGACGATCGTCGGGTAGGGACACGCGGCCCGCGTGTCCGTCTTTGAGAGAGCGGACGAGCGGGCCGCTCGTTCCTACCTTCAGGGGTAAAGTTCACAACCTTCCGCCTTAACTTTTCGGCAGGCAGTCGGTGAGTTTTTCCAGGAGGTCGGCGATGGTGGCTTCGCTTTCGTCGCCCATGTTGGAGATGCGGAAGGTGGTGCCTTTGATTTTTCCGTAGCCGCCGTTGATGGCGAGTTTGTGCTTTTTCTTCACGGCGCTGCAGAAGGCGGCGAC
The DNA here is from genome assembly GCA_044359955.1 of Chthoniobacterales bacterium. GTDB lineage: Bacteria > Verrucomicrobiota > Verrucomicrobiia > Chthoniobacterales > JACTMZ01 > JACTMZ01. The sequence goes on from JBIKLF010000007.1 coordinate 56,240, forward strand.
GTCGATGTTCTTGTTGTTTTTGACGCAGACCAGCGATTTGGAGCGGTAACCTTCGGGGGCGAAGTGTTCGAAACCGTGGGCTTCGACCCAGTCGGAGATCATCTGGTTGAGCCGGGCGTGGCGGGCATGCCGGTTTTCCACGCCTTCCTCGAAGATGTCGTCGAGCTTGGATTGCAGGGCCCAGATGTGTCCGGTCGTCGGCGTGCTCGGGGTCATGAATTTTTCCCAGTTTTTGTGGAATTCGATGAAGTCGAAATAATACCCGCGGTCGGGAACGGTGGCGGCGCGGGCACGGGCGCGCTCGCTCGTGCTGAAGAGGGCGAGGCCGGGCGGGAGGGCGAGGGCTTTCTGGCTGCCGGTGAGCAGGACGTCGATGCCGAGTTCGTCCATCGGAATGGGGACGACGGAGAAGGACGACACGGTGTCGACGATGAACATGACGTCCGGATATTTTTTGACCACGGCGGCAATCTCGGCCAGCGGGCTCATCACGCCGGCGGAGGTTTCGTTGTGGATGAGGGTGATGGCGTCGAATTCACCGGAGGCAAGCTTCTCATCGACCATGGCGGGGAGGATGGGCTGACCCCATTCGACTTGCAGGGCTTCGGCTTGTTTGCCGCAGCGCTTGCTGACGTCGAACCATTTGTCTGAGAACGCGCCGCACATGCAGTTGAGGACCTTTTTCTGCACGAGGTTGCGCAGGGCGCCTTCCATCACGCCCCAGGCAGAGGCGGTGGCGAGGTAGACGGGACCGGTGGTGCCGAAGAGGGTTTGCAGGCGCGGGTGGATGGATTCGTAGAGCGAGGAGAATTCGGTGCCGCGGTGGCCGATTTGCGGATGGCAAAAAGCGCGGAAGGTTTTGTCCGAGACCTCGACCGGTCCGGGGATGAAGAGTTTGATGTGGCCGTCGGTCGTGGCGTTGGTGGTGTTGAGCATGATTAGTTTTCCCAAATGAAGTGTTCGAGCCGCAGGCGGCGCGAGCGCTGTTTGATCTCTTCGCGCTGCGGGCCTTCGGCGGATGCCATTTTATCGTAGACGGCAATGGCTGCCGACCAGTCCTTTTGTTCCTCCAGGAGGCGGCCCGCCTCAAGTCCCGCCTTGTAAAACCAGAACGGGTCGGTGTCCGCCCCCGGGGGCCGGGCCAGCACCTCGCGGTAGGCGGCGAGGGCGGCTTCGGTTTGCCCGGCCTTGGCCAGAGCGGCGGCGCGCTTGCAGGCGGCTTGGTCGCGCCAGTCGGCCGGGGCGGCGAGGTCGGCAGCCAGACCGGAATACACGGTGGCCGCCTCGGCAAAACGTTGGGATTCGTCGCTGCCCAAAGCGAAAAGGGTGTCGGCTTTTTCCATCAGCGCGGCGTGGCGAACCTCCGGAGGCGGGTCGCCGCCGAGGATGCGGTCGTAAAGGGTGAGGGCGTCGGCAAAACGCCGGTCGCGCAAGAGCAGAGAGGCCTGCTCGAAGCGGGCGCGGTGGCGCAGGGGCGAGCTGCTTTGCGCAATCTGGTCAAACCACGCGAGCGCGCGACCAGCACCTTCCGCACTCATGCTGCGGGCGGCGGACTGCGCGGCGAAGAATTTGGCCAGGGCGGCGGCCTCTGCATCCGGCAGGCTTTGGGCCAGCTTGGTCAGCACGGATTCCGCAGCGGCGTGGTCACCCGCGCGTGAGTGAAGCTCTCCGAGTTTGAAGGCAATGTCGGGAGCCTCCGGCGCATCGGGGTAGGCGGCGAGGAATTCGGTGGAGGCGGTGACGAGTTCCTCGCGCGGACGCGAACCGGCGTTGTCGGCGGCGAAAATTTCCGCGGCAGCAAGTGCGGCGGCGCGCGGCGGGGTGTCCGCCTCGGCCTGCGCGGTGCGCAGAATGCGTTCGGCGGCGGGAGCTTCGCCCCGGGCCATGCGCCACTCGGCCAAAGCGAGTTTGGATTGGAAGGCATAATCGACGGCGGGGGCGCGTCGGGCCAGGGCGTTGAGTCCGTCAATCTTTCCCCCGCGCGCCTCGGCCGCGGCGATGAGGAAGGACCAGCGGACGAGGTCGGGATTGCCGGGTTCGCTTTCGCGCAGGAGATCGAAGGAACTGCGGGCCAGCGCAAGGTCTTCGGCGGCGAGCGCGGAGACGAGGCAGTTTGCGGCGGCGGCGGATTTTTCTTCCGGTGTGCGGGCGGCTTTGACCGCTTCGGCGAACGAATCGTAAGCGCGGCGGTGCGCGGCGGTGGCGGCCAGAGCGCGTCCGCGCAGGTCGGCCAGCCGGTAATCGGAGGCCGGGCCGGTTTCCACCGGAGGGATGGTCTCCAGCAGTTCGAGGGCTTCCTTGGTCTGGCCGGCGGCGATGCGAGCCTCGGCCAGGAGGAGACGTGCGCGCAGGGCTTCGTCGGGTCCGAGGGCTGGATCCGCTGCCACCTCGTGCAAGACACTGATCGCGGCGTCGGGGCGTTTGAGGTCGAGGTCGAGGCGGGCCAGTTGCAAACGGGCTTCCAAGGCGCGGCGGTTGCCCGTTTTCTCGGCCCACGTTTTCAGGTCCGCCGAGGGGTCGGCGCCGAGTTGGCGTTCCAGCGCGACCCACCGCTCCATGCTCTCGCGGGTGGTCAGGGCATCGGGTGTCTCGCCGAGACCTTCACGCAGGACCTCGCGGGCCCGGGCATCGACGCCGAGGATGAGCAGCGACCGGGCCAATCCGAGCCGCGCATTGTCCCGGACGGGAGCCGGGGGTTCGTCTGTGGCGAGGATGTTGCGGAAGATTTCCGAGGCGTCGGAGGGCCGGTTTTGACCCAACCGGATGCGACCCAGGGCGACATCAAGTTCGGGTGCGGGGAGCAGTTGCTGCTCGCGGGCGGAGTTGATGAGAGTTTCGGCGGTGGCGGGATCGCCGGCGGAAAGTTGCAGGTCGAGGAGTAAACGCAGGACATTGGGGTCGGTGGGCAAAGGCTCCCCGGGCTGGGGCAGAAGGGCGCGGGCGGCCTCGGTGTCACCCTGCTCGGCGCGAATGCGGGCGAGAAGGAGGGCGGCCTCGGGATTCTCCTCGGCCTGCGGTGCGGCCAACTTGGCGGCCATGTCGAGGCTGCCTTGCGCGGCGAAGGCGGCGGCACGGAGGAAAACCGCTTCACGTGAACCCCGGTCGCACGGACCGTCGAGCGTCTTGAGCGCATCGCCCGGGCGGCCGGCGGCGAGTTGAACCCGGGCGAGGAGGAGTCCGAGGGCATTTTTTTCCCCCGCGGGAGCTTTGCGCAGCGCCTCCTCAAGCGGGGCAATGGCGGCTTGCGGCATTCCCTCGCGCAGCGCGGTGGCGGCTTTGTCCGCCGCAGAGGGCGCGGCCGAGAGCGCGGCGGCGGTCAGTGCGAACCAGAGCAAAACGGCGGATTTCATGTCCCGAGAACTTTGCCGAGGTAGTGACCGGTGTGGCTGGCTTTGACCTTGGCCACGGCTTCGGGTGTTCCCTCGGCGATAATCAGCCCGCCATGTTCGCCTCCGCCGGGCCCGAGGTCGAGGATCCAGTCGGCGCATTTGATCACGTCCATGTTGTGCTCGATCACGATGAGGGTGTTGCCCGCATTGCGCAGTTTCATGAGGACTTGCATGAGGGTGTCGACGTCCGAGACATGGAGGCCGGTGGTCGGCTCGTCGAGAATGTAGAGGGTCTTGGATCCCCCGCGCTTGGCCAGCTCGGTCGAAAGTTTGATCCGCTGGGCTTCGCCGCCGGAGAGGGTGCTGGCCGATTGTCCGAGAGTGAGGTAACCGAGGCCGACTTCCTGCATGGTGTAGAGCTTGTCGGCCACGTTGGGGACGGCGCGAAAAAATGAGAGAGCTTGGTCAACGGTCAGGGCAAGCACGTCGGCGATATTTTTTCCTTTGTAGGTGATTTCGAGGGTTTCGCGGTTGTAGCGGCGACCGTGACAGACGTCGCAGGTGACAAACACATCGGCCAGAAAATGCATTTCGACCTTGAGCGAGCCGTCACCCTGACAGTGCTCACAGCGTCCGCCTTTGACATTGAAGCTGAACCGTCCCGCACTGTAGCCGCGGACGCGGGCGGCGGGGACTTGCGCGAAGAGTTCGCGGATCGGACCGAAGGCGCCGGTGTAGGTCGCGGGGTTGGAGCGCGGGGTGCGTCCGATCGGTGATTGGTCGACGACCACGAGGCGGTGGACTTGTCCGGCGCCGAGAATGGCATCGTGCGCACCGGGCGTGTCTTTGGCCCGGTAGAGGTCGCGGGCCAAGGCGGCGCGGAGGATGTCGTTCACCAAGGTCGATTTGCCGCTGCCGGAGACGCCGGTGACGCAGACGAAGGTGCCGAGCGGAAAATGTGCGTCGACATTTTGCAGGTTGTTCTCGCGCGCCCCGGTCACGCTGAGCCAGCCGTCGGATGCGCCGGCCACGAGCGCGCGGGGGGTGAGGGGCTTGTGGCGCTTGGTCGGCACACGGATGCGGAGTTCTCCGCCCAGGTAGCGTCCGGTCAGCGATTGCGGGGCGGCGGTTACTTCTTCGAGCGTGCCCTGGGCGACGATCTGTCCGCCGAGCGGACCGGCCCCCGGGCCGATGTCGATGATGTGGTCCGCCGCCGCAATGGTGTCGTGGTCGTGCTCGACGACGAGGACCGAGTTGCCGAGGTCGCGGAGGCGTTTGAGGGTGGCGATGAGGCGTTCGTTGTCGCGTTGGTGGAGTCCGATGCTGGGTTCGTCGAGAACATAGAGGACGCCGGCCAAGCCGCTGCCGATTTGCGTGGCGAGGCGGATGCGTTGGGCTTCGCCGCCGGACAGGGTGCCGCTTTCGCGGGTCAGCGTGAGGTAGTCGAGGCCGACTTCTTCGAGAAAGGCGAGGCGGCGGGCGATTTCGGTCACGACTTCACCGGCGATCGCTTCATCGTTGCCCTCCAAACGGAGCTGTCCGATGACCTGCGCTGCGCGGGCGATGGTCAGATTGCAGAGGGTATTGATGGCATATTCTTCTCCGGTGGAAGTGATCAGCGTGACGCCGAGGATTTCGGGGCGGAGACGGGCACCGCGGCAGCGGGCGCAGGGGCGGCGGTTCTGCAGGGCTTTGAGGCGTTGCTTGAGGGATTCGCCTTTGGCCCGGGCCAGCAAATGCTCGAGCTGCGCGAGCAGGCCTTCGAAGGGCTTGGACACTTTGTGGCGCGCCGCCCCGGTGCCGAACTGGAGGTCGAGGGCGCGGTCGCCGGAACCGTGGAGGAGAAGTTCGCGGAACGAAGGCGGCAATTTGCCCAAGGGCAGGTCGGTGCGCACGCCGGCATCGGCCGCCAGGGCAGCGGTCAGGGCCGCATAGTAGGACTCCATTTTCGGCGTGCCCTTGCGCCAAGCCACGATGGCGCCGTCGTCGAGGGACTTGTCCTGATCAAGGATGAGGTCCGGATCGAAGTAGGGTTCGGTCCCGAGCCCTTGGCATCCCGGGCAGGCCCCGAGGTGGCTGTTGAACGAGAAATGCTGCGGGGTCAGGCGCGGCAAAGTGAACCCGGTGCGCGGATTGCAAAAGGCGGTGGAAAAAGGATGGTCGGTGAATTTCTTTTCGTCCGGAGATTGGACCGAGGCCACGAGTTGTCCCTCGCCCCAGCGCAAAGCGGTTTCGACCGAATCGGCGAGGCGTTGACGGAGTCCGGGCTTGAGTACGAGCCGGTCGACGACGGCTTCGATGTGATGGCGGCGTTTTTTGTCCAAGCGGATGCGCGCATCCCCGCCGAGGTCGGTGATTTCGCCGTCGATGCGCGCGCGGACGAAGCCCTCGCGGCGGAGTTTTTCGATGGTGTCGCGGAACTCTCCCACTTGGTTGCGCACGACCGGGGCGAGGAGGACGAGTTTGCTCTCCGGTGGGAAGGCGAGGATGGCGTCGGTGATTTCCTGCGGAGTCTGCCGGCGAACGAGTTCCCCCGTCTCCGGATCGTGCGGCACGCCGAGGGCGGAGTAGAGGATGCGGAGGTAGTCGTAGATTTCCGTGGTGGTCGCGATGGTCGAACGCGGGCCGGCCGAGGCGGTGCGTTGTTCGATGGCGATGGCGGGGGAAAGTCCTTCGACGAAGTCCACGTCGGGACGCTCGAGGCGGTCGAGAAATTGGCGGGCGTAGGCCGAGAGGCTCTCGACATATTTCCGCTGTCCCTCGGCATAGAGAGTGTCGAAGGCGAGCGAGGATTTTCCCGAGCCGCTCGGGCCGGTGAGGACCACAAACCGGTTCCGCGGTATGACCACGTCGATATTCTTCAGGTTGTGCTGGCGGGCGCCTTTGACGCGGATGACAGCGGGCTCGGAGGAAGGAAGCATGGGTAACGGGAAAGGATAGGGCGGTTGGCGGGCTACGCAAAAGCGGATTGTGACTCTTGGCAAGGGGGCCGGGGTGGTTATGGTGGGGGCATGAAGCGGGCGTGCACGGCTCTCATTCTCGGGTTTCTCTCTATCGCGTTGGTGCGGGCGGAGTTTGACCTGCGCCGCATGCCCACCGCACAAGATGTGGCCGCCATCCGTGTGATGGGCTGGGCGGCCGCCGCCGACGCGCTTGAAGTCCCCTTGGCGGAACAATGGAAGCCGTCGCACTCGTCGCAGGCCGGGAGCGCGGGAAATGCCGTTTTTCGCCAGTGGCAGCGTCTTTACCAATGGTGCCGCCTGCTCGGGACGCCGGAACCGGCGGCGCTGGAGGCGTGGCTCGGACGTCGTGTGCTGCGCAATCCGGAGCAAGACAACGCACTGCTGGTCATACCGTCCGGTGCGCCGCTGCCGACCGATTCATCCGGACGGCCCCTGCCCACGGCGGCCGAGTCATGGCCGGCGGATCGTGTGCCGCCGGAAATTCTGCAGGCGCTGCTGCCGGATGACTACACGCCGAGCGGCGGGCCCGTGGCGGCGCGGGCCACGGAGGACTTTTTGGCCGAGTTGGCCAACGACCAGGAGTTCCTCAAAGAATTTTTCCGCGAATTGAAGCCGGACGATTTTACGCCGGTGGTGTTGACGCGTCTCGAGCAGTTGCGGCGCACCCATCCGGGCGCGTGGCCGGCTTACCGCTCGCTCATGCTGGCTTTTGCCTTGGTGCATGACCAACGGGAGCCGTCGTTCTGGCCGCATCATCAGGTCCCGCCGGAGGCGGTGCCGCGCACGGAGGAGGATGTCGCGGGCCGGTTCGATTATTTTTACCGCGCGAACGAAGCGCGGAAGCTCGAGCATGATGTGCGGCGGCTCTCGGCGGCGGAATTGAAGTTCCTCGTCGATGCTCCCGTGCCGCGCTCGGAATTCGAGTGGGCGGCCAAAAATGTGCGCGCGCGACGTGACCAATTCGACCGTGTGCTCGACCTGGTCCGATACGACCAACGGCGAGCCGAGCGCGGTATTTTCGAGTGGCCCCATGGCAGTTACCGGCTGGGCAATATCGAGTTGGCCGGCGGGATTTGCACCGACCAAGCCTACTTCGCCTGCATCGCGGGCAAGGCCAAAGGTATCCCGACCCTTTATTTTGCCGGGCAGGGACAAGACGGGGGTCATGCGTGGTTCGGCTACCTGTCCGGCCATGGCCGGTGGGAGTTGGATGCCGGACGATTTTTCAATCAGCGCTACACCGTCGGGCAGGCGCTTGATCCGCAAACATGGCTGCCGATCACGGATCACGAGCTGTTGTTTCTCTCGGGCCGGGCCGCGCGTTCGCCCGGGCATGACGGGGCCTTGAGCGACTTGGCGATGGCGGAAATCTACCAGCGGCGCGGGGATTTGAAAACGGCGGGCGCGGCGGCGGATAGTGCGCGTTTTTCTTCGCCCGACTTCGTGGCGGCGTGGGAGGCAAAGGAAAAGGTGCTGGCCGCGGCGCAGGACACCGAGGGTTTGCGGGCGCACTACGCGGCAGGCATCGACCGATTCCGTCGGGAAGAAGATCTGCGCGTGCGCTACCAGACGCGATTGGCCGAGTTGGAGCGGGCGGGGGGCGACGGACGTGTGGCGAGCGAGATCGAAGAGCGCATGATCCGCGAGAACCGCCGTCTCCGCACCGACCTGAGCGCGGCGGCCGGCGCCGAGGTGCTCTCAAGGCTCATGCAAGAGGGGGATTACGATGCGGCGATGCGGGAATACCGCTCGCTTTCGGGAAAACTCGGCCCGACCGGCGGAGGCAATTTCTTCTACGAAGTGGTCCGTCCTTTTGTCCGGCAAATGAAAGCCGCCGGGCGGGAGAAGGATGCGCGGCGTGCGCTCGATCTGGCCGGGCGGGTCATGCGATTCGAGTCGGACAGCATTCTCGCGCGAGAATTCGCCGAGATGGAGGCCGGGCTGGCCGGCACTCAATAACGGACCCGGTCCGGTTTGGCTTCGTAGCGCCGCCACAGTGCGAGCATCTCGTCACGCAGGCATTGCGCGGCGGGGGTCAGCCGCTCGGCAATCGGTTTGGCGAGATCTGCGTAGATGGGTTGGTCGTCGAATTGGCCGTAGTGGAAGGCGTCGGCGATGGTCGACGCGTAGACCACGCGGTCGATGCGTGCCCAGAAAATCGCACCGGCACACATCGGGCAGGGTTCGCCGGTCGTGTAGAGCGTGCAGCCGGACAAATCAAAGGCTCCGAGGTTCTTCGCGGCCGAGCGGATGGCCTCCAATTCGCCGTGCCAAGTGGGGTCGTTCTGGCTGATCACCTGGTTCGAGCCTTCGGCGATGATTTTGCTATCCTTGACGATAACGCAACCGAACGGGCCGCCGGTGCCGTCAACCAGCGCCGCTTTTTCGCCGAGCCTGATGGCCTCGCGCATGAAGCGCTCGTCCTCGGCGGTGGGCCGCCGCGGGTCCATCGGGTCAAGCTTCGCGCCGCACCGCATCTTTTTCGCGCTCGCGCTTTTCCTCGAACCGCCGGATCTCGTCGGACAACTGGCGTTGGATCTTGGCTGCTTCGTCCGTGGCGCCGGACGCGATCGATTTCGCCAACTCGCCGTGGAGAAGGAGTTCCTTGGCCGCGATGTCCGCTTTGCATTTGGCCTCGATCGCGGCGATGCGTTGCTTTTGATCGGCGCTGAGTTGCACGACCGGTTCCTGGGCGGCGAGCCGTTCCATGGCGAGTTCGTAGGCGGATTTCATCAGTCGGCTGGATGTGGGAAACGAGTTGGACTATGTTTAACGGATGCCTATCCGTTTGTTGAGCACCGATTTCGACGGCACACTGACCGGCCATCACGCGGACGCGCGCACGGCGAGGTCTTTGTCCGGAGCGCTCACCGGGTTGCGTCGGCAAGGGGCGGTCTGGGCGGTCAATACGGGGCGGCAACTGTGGTTTGCCCTGGAGGGTCTCGAGCAGTTGCGTCTGCCGCATGATCCCGAGTATGTCCTGAGCAGTGAAAAGGATATCTATCACCGCATCGAGGAGGGGAGTTGGGAGGCATTTGGAGACTGGAATGCGCGAACCGAGCGCCAGACGCTCGATTTGTTCGGCCGCGCGGCCCACGTCTTCACCGCGATCGAAAACGTGGTGGCGACGCGCGATGGTATCGAGGTGTTGTATGAAAATGGGCGCCTGGCCGGATTGATGACGGCCGATCCCGGGATGATGGACCAGATGGCGGAGGTGGTGCGGGACATGGCGGCCGATGTCCCCGAGTTTTCCTTTAACCGCAACGACGTGTGGATGCGCTTCACGCACTGCGAGATCCACAAAGGATCCTCGCTGGCCGAGTTGTCCCGACTGCTGGGTATTCCGCGCGATGATGTGCTCGCGATCGGCGACCACCACAACGATCTTCCGATGCTCGATGGCCGGTCCGCCGCAATGGTCGCGTGTCCCTCGAACGCGGTGCGGGAAGTGCAAGAGTTGGTGCGGCGCAACGGCGGTTATGTTTCCCCGCACCCGTGGGGCGAGGGGGTGGCGGATGCGATCCGCCATTTTTCCGCGGTCAGTTGATCAATCCCCAGCGCCCGACGAACGGCCAATAGACCACGAGTCCGCGTCCAACCACATTCCGCTCCGGGACCGGACCGAAGTAGCGGCTGTCGCTGCTGTGGTAGCTGTTGTCTCCGAGCGCGAAGTAGGATCCGCGCGGCACGGTGTATTCCGCCTGCGGTGAGCCGAGGATGGGGAAGGCGCCGCCGCCTGCGCTCGTGTTGGAATACCCGGCATAGCCGTCCCGACGGGACATGACGCGCCGGAAGGCGGGGAGCGAAGATACGGCGCCGTCGACGTAAAGATCGGGCGGCCGGATTTGCAGGGTTTGCCCGCCCACGGCGGCGAGACGTTTGATGTAGTATTGCGAGCCCATGCCCGGGGCGATGCCTGCTTCGATCCGGCGGATGCCGGTGGTGCGGAAGACAAAGACGTCACCGGGTTTCGGACGGACGAAGTTGTAGGAGACCTTGTCGACAAACAATTGGTCGCCGCTTTCGGCGTAGCCGCGCACGATGGGCTGGCCGGCGCGGAGCGGGCGGCCGGGATGGATTTGGAAATCGGTCCGGACGACATTGAGTGGCGCGGAGACTTGGTAGGTCCGGGTGCGGGTGATGATTTCGGTCGAGGTGAAAAAGTGGAAACGGGTGACCTCGCGGAGCCCGATGACTGCATCGTCTTGATCCGCAGTCACATCAAGGTAAGTGCGCCCGCGCAGGATGAATTCGGCGGCGCGCCAGGGCCAGGCCGGCGGGGGGTCGACCGTGCGCGTGCCGGTGACGCCATACAGGGTCGGTTGCATCGAGCCGGTGGGAATTTTGAAGGGCTGCAGGAAGTAAGCGCGGACGCCGAGGGCGATGACGAGGGCGACAAGGATGACCTCGGTATTCTCCCGCAGGCCGGCCAAGCGTTGCGGGGGTGCCGCTTGGTCGAAAAGACCATGGAGTTTCTCCGTGGCCAGTGTGATGTCTTCGCGGTTGTCTTTGCGCAGAGCGACCTCGAGGCGGTTGATAGCTTCGCGGAGGCCGATGATTTGCTTGTCCGGAAGAATGTCCCGCCGGTAGCGCAGCAGTTTGCGGGCCGCGCGGAGGACGAGCTTGGCTTCTTTGCGGTAACGCGGGGTCAGAAACAGCATACGAACACGAGCCCCCGAGTCTCTCCGCCCCGCGGAAAAAGGCAACGCCGCACTCGGTCAGGCCAGTTGCTCGCTGTCATCCAAGCGGGCCTCGTCAATTTGCCCGCCCGCCGCGGCGATATGCGAGAGGGCGTGATCGATGGAATCGAGGGCACTGGTGATCGGGGAGTGGTTGGAGCGCGGAAGATCGCCGAGGGCGAGCCGGGCGCCTTGCAGGGCATTTTTGGCCTGCTGCAGGGACTTGTCAGCCGCGCGGAAGCGCTTGGCCCGCGGGTCGAGGGAGTTCACGGCGCTTTCGGCTTGGGCTTTTCGTCGTGCTGGCACCGGCAAGTGGTCGAGCACTTGGCTTTGCAGCCGCAATCTTTGCACTGGGCTTGGGTGGGAGAGAGGGCAAGCGTCAGAAGGCCGAGGAGGATATAGGCCAGTTTCATCACCAGGAGACTAACGTGGTGTCCCGGCGTTGGCAAATGCCGGGAAAGATAGGGCGGGGCCTCTGGCCCTGCCGGAGCGCGGGCCCGGCGCGTCGGGGACGCCGCGCCCTACCTTGGGCTGTCAGAGTTTCAGCGGGCGGCCGGATTTTTCGCGGAGGACCATGAGGATTTCGGCGAGAACGCTGACCGCGATTTCGGCGGGGGAGTCGGCGCCGATGTCGAGGGCGCAGGGGCGGCGGGCGCGGCGGGCTTCGAGCAATTCCTGCAGGATGTCGCTCATGGCTGGCGGACGAGCGGGCCGCTCGTCCCTACCACGGGCATGGACACGCGGGGCGCGTGTCCATGGTGTTTCACAAGCGGCTGAAACTTTCGTCGAGGACTTCGAGGAGGAAGTCGGCGTCGGCTTGGTTGATGCACATGGGCGGGGCGAAGCGGATGACTTGTCCGCGCAATCCGCCTTTGCCGAGGAGGAGACCGAGGTCGCGGGCGGTCTCGAGGACTTGCGCGCATTCGGCCGTGGCGGGCTCCTTGGTTTTGCGGTCTTTGACCATTTCGATGCCGAGCATGAGGCCTTTGCCGCGGACGTCGCCGATGATCGGGTGTTTGTCCTTCAGCTTGTTCAGTCCGGCCAGGATGTAATCGCCCATTTTGCGGGAGTTCTCCTGAAGATTTTCTTTTTCGATGACCTCGAGCACGGCTTTGCCCATGGCACTGACCACGGGATTGCCGCCGAAGGTGTTGAAGTGGACTTTGCCGACGAGGGCTTGCGCGATCTCCGGGGTGGTGACCACCGCGGCGAGGGGGCAACCGTTGCCGATGCCCTTGGCCATGGTGACGATGTCCGGGATGACGCCCTGCGTTTCGAATCCCCAGAAGTGCGTGCCGGTGCGGCCGAAGCCGGTTTGCACTTCGTCGGCGATGCACACGCCGCCGGCGGCGCGAACATAGCCGTAGACGTGTTCGAGGTAGCCCGGCGGGAATTCGACGAATCCGCCCACGCCCTGGATGGACTCGGCGATGAATCCGGCGATTTTCCCCGGGGTGGCGTATTCGATCAGTTCTTTGACGTCGTTGGCGTATTTCGGACCGGCCTCGGGATCGTCGTAGCCGAAGGTTCCGCGGTAGGGATAGGGCGCGAGGGCGTGGTGGAAGCCGAAGCCGTGGGGCACGTTGTATTTCCAGGTGCTGTGGGCGGTGACGCCCATGGTCGACTGGTTGCCGCCGTGGTAGGCGTTGCGCAGCGCGATGATGTCATAGTTGCCGGTGTAAGCACGCGCCATCATGAGGGCGAGGTCGTTGGCCTCGGAACCGGAATTGACGAAGTAGCACATCTTCAACTTGCCGGGCATTTTCGACGCGAGTTTCTCTGCGTATTGCGCCACGTTGGGATGCAGGTAGATCGTGGTGGAGTGCTGGTAGAGTTCGCTTTGTTTGTTGCCCGCGGAAATGACGTGCGGATGGCAGTGACCGACGCTGATAGTGACGATGCCGCCGAGACCGTCGAGGTAGCGCTTGCCCTTTTCGTCCCACACGTATTGACGGTGGCCTTCCACGACCATGAGCGGCTTCTTGTAGTAGAGGAAGATACCCGGATTCATGAACTGCTTGCGCAGAGCGAGAACGTCCTCGGGCGACGGGCCCGCGTAGGGACGGGGCTGATGCTGGCAGGGGGGGAGATTCGGTTCTTTCATCGGTTGGGAAATATAGGTCGGAATAAATTATACAGCACAAAGCCGAGAGTGAAACCGACAAACCAAGCATAGTGATAGCCGGCAACCAGCCACGCGGGGAACAGTTCCGCGGGGAGCACTTTGATCGTGACGAGAAAGCCGGGGAGATTGGGCAGCACCGAGGCGGCCAAAACGCCGAAGCCGACCAGGCTGAATCCGCCGGTGTAGCGGTAGGGTCCGTGCCTCTGGTAAAGTGCCGGTGCATCGAGTTTCTTGCGCCGCCAAACAAAGTAGTCTGCGATCATGATTCCGGCGATCGGTCCGAGCAGCGCGCTGTAGCCGATGAGCCAGGTGAAGATGTAACCGCTGGGATCCTGGTAGAGTTTCCAGGGCATCATGAGGATTCCAAGGAAGGCGGTGATGAGGCCGCCGGTGCGGAAGGTGATGCGGTTGGGGGCGAGATTGGAAAAGTCGTTGGCCGGCGAGACGACGTTCGCCGCGATGTTGGTCGAGAGGGTGGCGACGGCCAGGGTGATCAGGGCGAGAGCGGAGACCCAGGGATTGCCGAACTTGGCGATGACTTGCACCGGGTCCCAGATGGCGGTGCCGAAGATGACGATGGTGGCGCTGGTTACGAGGATGCCAATGAAAGCGTAAAACGTCATGGTGGCAGGCAGGCCGAGTGCCTGGCCCACGATTTGGTCGCGCTGCGAGCGCGCGTAGCGGGAAAAGTCCGGGATATTGAGCGAGAGCGTCGCCCAGTAACCGACCATCGCGGTGAGTCCCACGCCGAAGACCGGCCAGAATTTTGCCGCCGTATCAAGCGTCGCTGGTTGGGTGAAGATGGGTCCGAACCCATCGGCCGCCTGCCAAGCCCACCAGACGAGCACGACTCCGACGAGCAGGAGGAATGGCGCGCTCAGGGTTTCCATCCACTTGATCGACTCCATGCCCCGCACGATGAAGTAGACGTTGATCGCCCAAAAAATCATGAAGCAGAGGAATTCCCCGGCGGAAATTCCGAGGATGGGCAGCGCCTGCCGTGCGGCGGGGTCGAAACCGAAAATGACCGCCGCGGTGGCGTAGATGGCGGCGCCCCCGACCCACGTCTGGATGCCGAACCATCCGCAAGCGACGAATCCGCGCATGAGGGCCGGGATGTTCGAACCGAAGGTGCCGAAGGACGCACGCAGCAGGACGGGAAAAGGAATGCCGTAAGCCGTGCCCGGATGCGCATTGAGCGTCATGGGAATGAGCACGATGAGGTTGCCGAGGAAGACGGTCAGGGTGGCCTGCCACCAATTCATTCCTTGTTCGATCAGGACGCTGGCCAGGGTGTAAGTCGTGATGCACACCGCCATGCCGATCCAGAGCGCGGCGATGTTCCACGTGGTCCACGTGCGGCGGTCCTGGGAAACAGGCGCGAGGTCCTCGTTCCAGAGGCGCGGATCGTGGGATTCGGGGGCGGGATGCATGGTTGCACCAGTTGTCATAGACTTCTGCTACGTGCCGGGCAAGCGTGCGCGCTCAGCCGTAACGACGCAGAAGCCGCGGCCATGGACGGGCTTAAGCAGAAGGAAATGTGTTTCGACTTTCGTTGAGTGGGTAGGGACGAGCGGCCCGCTCGTCCGATCGCCAACAAACGGACGCGCGAGCCGCGCGTCCCTACCTAAGCCGTGAAAATTCAAAAACGGTGCCTATCCGAGAAGGGCACCGACGGCGAGGACGCCGCATCCTTTTCTCCGATGGTGCGCAGAGACGCTCACCAAATAATTAGTCAACTCTCGCCCGGGTGCGCCTCTGTGGCAGCATCGGAAAGGGCAGAATGTTTTGCATCGTTCCGACTCAGAAGTGATCCGGGATCCGCTGGAGGAACCGTCCGCGGCCGACGGTGCCGACGAATTTGCCGTCGCGGACGGCGACTTCACCGCGGACCGTAACGATAGACGGGCGGCCTTCGATTTCCCAGCCTTCGAACGCGTTGTAGTCGACGTTTTGGGTCTGGGTTTTGACGGAGAGTTTGCCCCGGTAGCTCGGGTCGTAGATGACGAGGTCGGCGTCGGCGCCGGGCTGGATGACGCCTTTGCGCGGGTAGAGGTCGAAAATTTTCGCGGCGTTGGTGCTGGCCACGGCGACCAATTGCTGGAGGGTGAGACGTCCTTTTTTCACCCCGTGGGTGTAGAGGAGGTTGATGCGGTCCTCGATGGACGGGATGCCGTTGGGGATCTTGGTGAAGTCGTCTTTGCCCATCGGTTTCTGGTCCTTGAAGTCGAATGGGGCGTGGTCGGTGCCGACGGTGTTGATCAGTCCGTTGGCCAAGCCGTCCCACATGACGTTTTGGTTCGAGATGTCGCGCAGGGGCGGGGACATGACGAACTTGGCGCCTTCGAAGTCAGGTTTTTCAGCGTAGGTTTTGTCGAGGACGAGGTATTGGATGAGCGTTTCGATGAAGACATGGACGCCGCGCTCGCGGGCGGCGATGGCTTCGTGGAGGGCTTCCTGGCAGCTGAGATGGACGATGTAGGTGTGCGCGCCGGTGAGGGCGGCGAAGGACATCAAGTGGTGCACGCCCTCGGCTTCGACGTGGGGAGGGCGGCTGTCATGGTGGGCCTCGGGTCCGGTGCGTCCGGCGGCGAGCAACTCGGCCTGCAGCTGGGCGACGAGGGATTCGTTTTCGCAGTGCGCGGTGACGATAACGCCGAGTTCTTTGGCCAGTTTGAGGGTGTGCCAGAGTTCGGTGTCATCGACCCCGAAAGCGCCTTTGTAGGCGAGGAAGATTTTGAAGCTGCCGACGCCTTGTTTGACGATCTCGCGCAACTGCCGGGCGGAGTCCGCATCAAACCGTGTCACTCCCATGTGGAAAGTGTAGTCGCAGCAGGCCTTCCCTTCGGCTTGGGCCTGCCAGGTGGCGAAGCCGTCGGCGGGCGACATGTCGCGCGCGGGGCAGACCATTTCGAAAATGGTGGTGGTGCCCCCGACCAGGGCCGCTTTGGTGCCGGTTTCGTAGTTGTCCTTCGAAACAGTGCCCATAAACGGAAGGTAGATGTGGGTGTGCGGGTCGATGAAGCCGGGGAAAACGTATTTGCCGGCCGCGTCAATGACTTCGGCGCCGGCGGGCGGGGTGATGTTCCGGTCGATCCGCGTGATGGTTTCGCCTTCGCAAAGGATGTCGGCGGTGTAACGGGTGTCCGCGTTGATGATGTCGGCGGATTTAAGAAGAAGTGACATGTGACTTGTGACGTGTGACGAGTTGGGGGTTGTTACTTGGGTAGAGAAAGTTTGCGGCGGAGGCCGTTGAGCATGCGGCGGAGTTCTTCGAGGAGATTTGCGGCGGGTGAGCTGTTGATAGACGTGAGCAGTTTCAGGTTCTGACAAAGGGTGAGTTGGGTGTCGAGTTCCGCGACAGAACCTTCGGCGTGGGAGATGAATTGGATAAATTCTCCCGTGGTGCGGCGTGCTTGGCCTTCGGCAATGTTGGACGGAATCGAAACCGCGGCGCGGCGCATCTGCGAGACGAGGCCGAATTTCTCATCGGCGGGAAGGTGTTTGGTAAGCAGGTAGATTTCCTTGGCAAGCTCCATGCCCTTCTGCCAGACGACGAGATCACGATAGCCTCGAGCCTCTGGATTCTGGCGCTTGTCACTCGTCACAAGTCACATGTCACACGGTTCTATTTGTCCGACCAAATAGAACCTTCCCCGTAGCTGAACCAGCGGGTGGTGGTGACTTTGTGCTGGGTGTAGAAGGCGACGCTTTCGCGGCCTTGGATGTGGAGGTCGCCGAAGAAGGATTGGTTCCATCCGCTGAAGGGGAAGAAGGCCATGGGGGCGGGGACGCCGATGTTGATGCCGACCATGCCGGCTTGAATGCGGTGGCGGAATTCGCGCGCCGCTTTGCCGCTGCGGGTGAAGATGGCGGCGCCGTTGCCGTAGATCGAGGTGTTGGCGAGATTGATCGCGGCGTCGAGGTCTTCCATGCGGACGACGTTGAGCACGGGACCAAAGACTTCTTCCCGCATGGTGATCATGTCGGGGAGAACGTGGTCGAGGACGGTGGGGCCGACGTAGAAGCCTTTCGGGGCGGCGGCAACTTTGGTCTGGCGTCCGTCGGTCAGCGGCTTGGCGCCTTCATCGGCGGCTTGCGTGATGAGGTTGCAGACGCGGTCGGCGTGTTCGCGGGAAATGACGGCACCCATCTGGGCTTGCGGGTCGCGGTCGGTCGGGCCGACGCGGATTTTCGAGACGACATCGACGAGTGCGGGAAGAACGGTGTGCGCGGCGTCGCCGATGGCGATGGCGGTGGAACTGGCCATGCAGCGTTCACCGGCGCAACCGAAAGCAGATTCGACCAGACCGGTGGCGGAGTTGGCGACGTCCGCATCGGGCATGATGAGGACGAAATTTTTCGCCCCGCCGGCGGCTTGCACGCGTTTGCCGTGGGCGGTGCCGGTTTCGAAAATGTATTTGGCGATGGGCGTGGAGCCGACGAAGGAAATCGCTTTGATCGTCGGGTGGCGCAGGATGGCGTCGACGGCTTCGCGTCCGCCGTGCACGAGGTTGAGCACGCCGTCGGGGAGTCCGGCTTTTTGCGCGAGTTGCGCGATGCGGACCGAGGTGAGCGGGACTTTTTCGCTCGGTTTGAGGATGAAGGTGTTGCCGCAGGCGATGGCCATGGGCCACATCCAGAGCGGGACCATGGCGGGGAAGTTGAAGGGTGTGATGCCGGCGACGACGCCGAGGGGTTGGCGGATGGAATCGCAGTCGATGCCGCGGGCCACGTTTTCGAGCGACTCGCCCATGAGGAGGGTCGGGGCGCCGCAGGCGAACTCGATGTTTTCCAGTCCGCGGCGGACGTCGCCCCGCGCTTCGGCGAGGGTTTTGCCGTGTTCGCGGGTGACGCTCTGGGCCAGCTCCTCGAAATGTTCCTCGAGCAGGACCTTGAGCTTCATGAGGACGCGGGCGCGCTCGACGGGCGGGGTTTCCATCCAAGCGGGGAAGGCGTCGGCGGCGGCGCGGACGGCTTGGTCGACGACATCGGCGCCGCAGAGCGGAGTTTCGGCGATGATCTCGCCGATGGAAGGATTGTGGACGGGGGTGGTGGCGACGCCGGAGACGTTCGTCCATTCGCCGCCGATGAACAGCGGGCAGGGGAGGAGTTTACCCATATTTGTTACTTCTTGGTGGTGAGGGTTGTTCTTTGTCCGTCCAATGTCGGCGTGGATCAAGAGTAAAGCAATCGCGGGCGGGTGCTCTGGCCAAGCGGGGGAAACGGGTGGTAGGATGCGGGCATGAGCGAGGCAGCTGAGGTGGGTCAGACGAAGCGGGGGCTTTCGCGGTCCGTGGTGCCGCGGGTGCTGAATGCGCTGATGTGGTTGGTGTTTTGCGGGATGGCGGGGACGGGGTTGTTGTTGGCTTTCCGTTTGCCGCCGGGTTCGCGCGGCGGGGCGGGGCTCACGGCCATGGGCTGGGGGCGGCATGACTGGGGTGATGTGCACACTTGGTTGTCGTATGTGTTTCTCGCGTTGATCGCGTCGCACTTGGCGTTGCATTGGCGGTGGCTCTGGCAGGTGGCGGCGAAGAAGCACGCGTGGCCGCTGGTGGGGGGGATCGGCGCAGGGCTGGTGCTGATGATGTGGTTGGCGTTGCAGCCGGTGGAGAAGCGCGGGGGGCGTGGAGACGGACGGGGCAAGGATCGCGCGGTGGAGCGAGTCCGCTGAGTTCGGAATGGTCCGGTGGTCATAGACCGCCGCTACAAGGCGACTCTACGGGTGGGCGGGGAGGGGCTCCATTTCGCCTTTGGCCAGGCGGGTCTGGTAATCGTTCCAGCTGAATTTTTCGCGGCCGGTGTCGATTTCAACCATGGTGATGCAGTCATCGACGGGACAGACGATGGAGCAGAGATTGCAACCGACGCAGTCTTCTTCGCGGACTTTCGGGACGGGCTTGCCGGGGACGCGGCCGGGGCCGAGTCCGTAGGGGGCGCTGTCGACCAGGTCGATGCATTGGTGGGCGCCGTCCTCGCAGGCGATGTAGCAGAGATTGCACCCGATGCATTTGTCATAGTCGAGGCGGGCGACGCGTTTGTAATTAAGGTCGAGGTATTGCCAGTCGGAGAGGTTTTTGACGGCAGCGCCGGAGAAGTCGGCAACGCTTTTGTAGCCTTTCGAGTCGAGGTAATCCGAGAGGCCCTCGTTCATGTCCTCGACGATGCGGAAGCCGTAGTGCATGACGGCGGTGCAGACTTGGAGGCTGAGGGAACCGAGGGCGAGGAACTCGGCGGCGTCACGCCAGTTGCCGATGCCGCCGATGCCGGAAATCGGCAGTCCGACTTCGGGGTCCGCGGCGCAGCTTTGCACCATGTTGAGGGCGATGGGTTTCACCGCGGGCCCGCAATAGCCGCCGTGCGAGCTGAGTCCGCGCACGGTGGGTTCGGGGGCGAGGGTGTCGAGGTTGACGTTGGTGATGCTGTTGATCGTGTTGATCAGGGAGATGGCGTCGGCCCCGGCGCGTTTGGCCGCGCGGGCGGCGTAGACGACGTTGGTGATGTTCGGGGTAAGTTTGACGATGACCGGAATTTCGGCGGCTTCCATGACCCACCCGACAATGGTTTCAGCCACGTCGGGGTTTTGTCCGACGGCGGAACCCATGCCGCGTTCGCACATGCCGTGCGGACAGCCGAAGTTGAGTTCGATGCCGTCGGCGCCGCAGTCGGCGGAGCGTTTGACGAATTCGTGCCAACGCTCGCGGGTGTCGACCATGAGCGAGGCGATGACCGCGTGATTCGGCCAGCGGTCTTTGACTTCCTTGATTTCGCGGAAGTTGGTTTCGGGCGAGCGGTCGCTGATCAGTTCGATGTTGTTGAAGCCGACCATGCGCTGTCCGCCGAGGTTGAGCGCGGAGTAGCGGGAGGAGACGTTGACGATGGGGTCACCGATGGTTTTCCAGACGATGCCGCCCCAACCGGCTTCGAAGGCGCGGTGGGATTGGTAGGCGGTGTTGGAGGGAGGGCCGCTGGCGATCCAGAACGGGTTGGGGGATTTGATTCCGGCGAAGTTGATGGAGAGGTCGGCCATGGGAGGAAGAGAGGTGTGACTTGTGACGTGTGACGAGTTTAGGAATTCATCGCGGCCAAGAGCTCGGGGACGCGGATGGGGTGGTTGAAGCCGGAACCGAGGGCTCCGTCTTTGGTGCCGTGGCGGGAGGGTTGGATGGGGCCGGTGACTTTTTGCTGCGTGAGCAGGGCGTTGATGCCGCGGGCGGCTTTCTTGCCTTCGGCCACGGCGTTGACGACTTCGCGTCCGCCATTGGCGCAGTCACCGCCGACGAAAAGTTTCGGAACGCTGGTCGCCATGGTCTCGGGATTGTGTTCGACGCGTCCTTGGCGGTCGAGTTTGAGGCCGGGGAAGAGTTTTTCGAAGGCGCGGGATTGCTTTTCTTGTCCGACGGCCTTGAGCACGAGGTCGAATTCCTCGGTCCATTCGCTGCCGGGGATGATTTGCATTTGGCCGTCGCGGGTTTCGGTCTTGGCCAGGCGGAGGGCTTTGACGTGTCCGTTTTCGGCGAGCACTTCGGTCGGAATGGTGTGGAAGTGGAAAGTGGCGCCGTCGTTTTTGGCCAGTTCGTATTCGAAGCCGTAGGCGGGCATATCGTCCTCGCCCCGGCGGTAGATGATGGTGGCGACATCGGCCCCGAGGCGTTTGGATTGGCTGACGGCGTCAATGGCGGTGTTGCCGCAGCCGAGGACGGCGACGCGGCGACCGACGGGGACTTCGTGGAGCGGTTTGGTGTGGATCCACTCGATGAATTCGAGGGCGTCGACCACTTCGGGGAGATCTTCGCCCGGAATGCCGAGGCGGTTGGCCCCGCCGAGGCCGAGGGCGAGGAAGATGGCGTCGTAGTTTGTTTCGAGTTCGGCCATGATGAGGTCCTGGCTAATCTCCACGCCGTATTGAAATTTCACACCGAGGCGCTCGATCATTTTGACTTCGTCGAGGCTGATTTCGGGCGGCATTTTGTAGTAGGCGATGCCGTAGGTGTTGAGACCGCCGCCTTTTTTCTTTTTGTCGAAGACGGTGGTTTCGTAACCGAGTTGGGCGAGTTCCGCCGCGCAGCCGAGTCCGGCCGGGCCGGCGCCGAGGATGGCGACGCGTTTGCCGTTCTTTTTCGCCGGGGCGTGGAGGACGTTGATGTGGTGGTCGAAAACATAGTCGGTGGCGTAGCGCTGGAGGCGTCCGATTTTCACGGGATCACCTTCCAGGTCGAGGACGACGCAGGCACCTTCGCAAAGGACTTCGGTCGGGCAGACACGGGCGCAACTGGCACCGAGGACATTGGCGGTGAGGATGGTGCGGGCGGAACCGGTCGGATTCCCGTTGGCGATTTTTTTGATGAACGACGGGATGTCGATGCCGGTGGGGCAGGCCATGATGCAGGGGGCGTCGAAGCAGAAGAGACAGCGGTTGGCTTCGATCAGCGCTTCCTGCGGTCTGTAGCGGGGGTGTTTCTCCGCCATGTTGCGGGCGGCGGTCCCGGCATCGAGGAGCGGCTGAATAGGCATAGACGGAATTTTCAGTGTCCAGTTTTCAGTGGTTCGGTAAAGCCTTTCCTTGCACAGTTGCGGCATGAGGAAGTCGCTTTCCACTCGGCGGACGATTGATGAACTTAAGGAGTTGCGCGCGTTGACTGGCAATGCGGACGGCGCGCAGCGGGTGGCGTTCACGCCGGATTGGGTGGCGGCGCGGGATTTTTTGCGCCAACGTTTCGAGGGGTTGCCGGTTGAGATGCATGACGATGCGGCGGGGAATTTCTGGGCGACGTTGCAGGGTGAGAGCGCAAAGGAATTGCTCATCGGCGGCCACATTGACTCGGTGCCGAACGGTGGATGGCTCGATGGCTGTCTCAACACATTGGCGGGCGTCGAGGTGCTGCGCCGCATCTGCGCGCAATACGACGGCAGGCCGCCGGTGACGGTGCGGGTGGTTGATTGGGCGGACGAAGAGGGGGCGCGGTTCGGCAAGAGTTTGTTCGGCTCGTCGGCCTGCTCCGGAAACCTCGACATGGACGAAGCGCGGGGGTTGGTCGACAAGGACGGCATCACGTTGCCGGAGGCCTTGCGGGAGGTCGGGATCGACTTCGAGAAGGTCAAGGATTGCGGGAAAGAGCTGCAAAGTGCGGCGGCCTACCTTGAACTGCACATTGAGCAAGGGCCGGTGTTGTTGGACAAGGGCCTTGCGCTCGGGGCGGTGCTCGGGACGTTCGGCGTGGAGCGTCATGCCATCACGTTTCATGGTCAGGCCGCGCACTCGGGCAGCACGCCGATGGACCGACGCAAAGACGCTTTCCTCGCGGCGGCACGGATGAGTCCGGAGATCTACGAGATCGCCCAGCGCAGCGGAATGGGGGTTTGCACGATCGGTTCCTGCACGACGAAGCCGGGGATCGTGACGAGTGTGGTGGCCGATTGCCGCATCACGCTCGACCAGCGGCACCTTGATGCGACAAAGTTGGCCACGATGCATGCGGAGGCGCAGGCGGCCAGTGAGCGATTCGCCAAGGAGGCGGGCTGCACCCTTTCGTGGGAGCGCTTGTGGCACATCGCGCCGGCGCCATTTGATCCGGACCTGGTGAATTTCTGCGATGAAGCGATCAAGGAAACTTGCGGCGTGTCGCACCGTTTGCCGTCCGGCCCGTTGCATGACGCGGCCGAGGTCTGCATGGCCGGCATTCCGACCGTGATGATGTTCACGCAAAGCCTGCACGGGATCAGTCACAACAAAATCGAGGACACCAAAGAGGAGTACCTCGCGCTGAGCGTCGAGGCTCTGGACAGGCTGGCCGACAAAACGATGGCCTGGATTGAGGCGAAATCATGAGTCCCAAACTGGCAGAGCTGAACGCCGGGACGGAAGAGGACTTCGTGGCGGCCCTTGGTCCGGTCTATGAACACTCGCCGCATTTTGCGCGGCGTGCGGCAGGGAAGCGGCTGTTCGCGGACGTCGACCACTTGCGTCATGCGCTGCAGCAGGAAGTGAACCATGCGCCCGAGGAGGAAAAGATCGCGCTGATCGAGGCACACCCCGATCTGGTCGGGCGTGCGGTGCTGACGGCCGAGTCGCAGGGTGAGCAGGCGGCAGCAGGTCGATTTGTCACATTCGCTCGCTTGCTGGTCTGCGTGGCGGGGGCGACACTATGAACCATGTCCCATGCACCCCCCAAGCTGGCGCCGGGTTCCGCCTTGCGGGCGGCGTTGCGCCGGTTGCTGAGGGAGGCCACTCGGGCGATCGAAAAGTTTCCGCAAGATCCGGCTGGTCAGGCCCATTTTTTGCGCACCCGCGTCAAGCGTCTGCAGTCACTTTGTCGTCTGGTTCCGCGCGCGGCGGCCTGGCGGGAGATATTTTTGCCTCCGTGCCGGGACTTGAAGGATCTTTTCGCTGAGACGCGTGATGCGACGATCGTGCGGGGTTTCGCTGAGCAATATGCCCCCGGAGAGGCCCATCATTTGCGGGCGGCGCTGCCGCCGGATTTGGCCAAGGCGCGGCATTTGGCGGAGGGCGCCGGTGATCTGCTTGCGGACTATCCGGATTGGGTCACGGTCGAATGGAAAGACATCGCCGACCGTGCGGTCGGCACTTATCGCACGGCGCGGGCGGGGTGGAAAGAAGCGGGACGGCGCAATGCCCCGGACGAGGCGTTTCACGGTTGGCGGCGGCGAGTGAAGCGCTTGCTTTACCAGTGCGAGTATCTCGGCGGCCGGGCGCGGCTCGTGCGCTTCACGCAACGGGTCGACCGTCTCGCCGAAACTCTTGGGGATATTCAGGATGTCTGCATGGCTGAAGCGTGGCTGAAAAAGCAAAGAGGTTTGAAGGTTCCGCCGGACCTGGCGCGCAGCAAAGACACCTTGCGGCGCGCGGCCTTGCGTCTGGCTCCGGTTCTGCTTGGGCCCAAGCCGAAGGACTTCCGGCGGATGCTGGGATGATGCAGGTTTGTGCTCGTCAGAGACTGGGCAAGGACTCGGCTGTGGCTTTCTGACCTCTGGCCTGCCCAAGCTCGCAGTCGACGCCGGCCCCAGTTACTCCCAAACCAGGAGTCGACTCGCCCGGCCAGTCCGCCGTAAATCGAGCTACTCGGTAGGGCAACGCTACCGGTTACTTGAGGCCGAGGACGTCCTGCATGTCGTAGAGACCGGCAGGTTGCTGCGCGGCCCATTTGGCGGCGCGGAGGGCTCCGCGGGCGAAGGTGTCGCGGTTGGAGGCTTTGTGGGTGAGTTCGAGGCGTTCGCCGGGGGCGGCGTAGATGACGGTGTGATCTCCGACCACGTCGCCGCCGCGGATGGCGTGGACGCCGATTTCGTTGCTCGTGCGTTCGCCGACGATACCGGCGCGGCCGTGGCGGGCGGACTCGGCGTAGTCGAGTTGGCGAACTTCGGCGAGGATTTCGGCGAGGTGGCGGGCGGTGCCGGAGGGGGAATCTTTTTTCAGGCGGTGATGCATTTCGACGACTTCAAGGTCGAAGTCGGGGCCGAGGATTTCGGCGGCTTTGCGGGTGAGCCAGAAAAGGGTGTTCACGCCGACGCTGTAGTTCGGGGAGAAGACGAGGGGGATATTTTGCGCAGCCTTGTTGATTTGTTCGCGCTCGGCGAGTTCGTGTCCGGTTGTGCCGATGACAAGGACTTTGCCGGCGTCGGCGCAGGCTTTGGCGACCTGACCGGTGATGTGGGTGGCGGAGAAGT
The DNA here is from genome assembly GCA_044359955.1 of Chthoniobacterales bacterium. GTDB lineage: Bacteria > Verrucomicrobiota > Verrucomicrobiia > Chthoniobacterales > JACTMZ01 > JACTMZ01. Next base: position 81,024 of record JBIKLF010000007.1, read on the forward strand.
CGATGACGGCATCGCACTGGGCGAGGGCGGCGGGGAAATTGTCGTCCGCATCGACGGTGGCGGTCACTTCAAGTTCCGGATCTTCGGCGGCGCAGCGGATGAGGGCTTGGCCCATGCGGCCTTGGGCGCCGTGGATGCAGAGGCGGAGGGGGGTACTCATGGGAGGAGTCCGAGATCGGCGAGGGTGGCGCGGATGAGTTGGCGGCTTTCTTCGGTCATTTCGACCAGCGGAAGCCGGACTTCGGGCGAGAGGCCCATGGTAAGGGAGAGGGCGTATTTGGTGGGGGAGGGATTGCTTTCGATGAAAAGGTTTTTGAAGAGCGGGTAAATGCGGCGGTGGAGTTGTTCGGCGCGGGTCATTTGTCCGTCACGCGCGGCGCGGACGAGTTCGCTGACCTGGGCGGGGGCGACATTGGAGGCCACGCTGATCACGCCGACGGCGCCGACGGAGATGAAGGGGAGGGTGAGCGAATCGTCACCGGAGATAAGTTCAAAAGTTTCGGGGACGGCTTGGCGGAGTTGGCTGACGCGCTCGACCGTGCCGCCGGCTTCTTTGATTGCCACGATGTTCGGGCAATCCTGGGCGAGGCGGGCCACCACGGGCACGCCGATCTCCACGCCGCAGCGTCCGGGAATGCTGTAGAGAATGATCGGGAGGTTGGTGGCTTCGGCGATGGCGCGGAAGTGGCGGTAAAGGCCTTCGGGCGTGGGTTTGTTGTAGTAGGGGGCGACGATGAGGGCGCCGTCCGCGCCGGCTTTTTCGGCGTCTTGGGTGAGGGCGATGGCTTCGTCGGTGGCGTTGGACCCGGTGCCGCCGACGACTTTGATCCGTCCGGCGGCGATATCGACGGCGGCCTTGATGACGTCACGGTGCTCGTCGTGGGAAAGGGTGGGTGATTCGCCGGTGGTGCCTACGGGGACGATGCCGTCCACGCCGCCGGCGATCTGGGCTTCGATCAGTTGGCGGAAGCCATCGTAATCGACTTGGCCGTGGCGGAAGGGGGTGGCGAGGGCGGTGTAGGTTCCGGCGAACATGGTGGAAGGAAACTAAACCTTAACGATGGAGTTGATGACAAGCTGCAAGGTTTGGGTTTGGGGAGTTTGCCCGTGTCCTCGTGGAGGGGGAGGTGTGTGGTTTTGGGGATCATCGGCAGGATGCCGATGCCACTTCAGGCTCAGACCGTGATGTCGCCGGCAAAGACGAAATCGGCGGGGCCGGTGAGGATGACGTGGGAGAAGCCGTCTTTGGCGCGGAGGAAATCCACGCTCAGGGTGTCGCCGCCTTTGACCAGCACGCGGATGGGAGACTCGGCGCCGGTGAGGGCGGCGATGGTGAGGGCGGCGGCGACAACGCCGGTGCCGCAGGCGAGAGTTTCGGCTTCGACGCCGCGTTCGTAGGTGCGGATGGCGAGGTCTTGGGGTCCGAGTTGGCGGACAAAATTGACGTTGGTCCCGCGGGGTTGGAAGTGATGGTGATGGCGGAGGGCGGCGCCGAGCGGATGGACGTCGGTGCCGTCGAGGTCGTCGACGAGAACCACGGCGTGTGGGACGCCGGTATTGATCGAGTAGACGGTGAGTGATTTTCCGGCGGCGTCGAGTTCCACGCCATCGGCGAAGGAACCGGGTTGGCTCATGCCGAGGGAGACTTGGTCGCCGCGGAGCGTGGCGGTGATGAGGCCGGCGGGAGTTTCGAAGGTGACGGTGCCGTTGTTGGCGGGCGCGAGTTGGTTGACGAATCGGGCAAAGCAGCGGGCGCCATTGCCGCACATTTCGGCTTCGCGGCCGTCGGCGTTGTAATAACGCATGCGGAAGTCGGCTTGGGCTTCGGGCTTTTCGACGAGAAGGAGTCCGTCGGCACCGACGCCGCGGTGGCGGTCGCAGAGGCGGGCGATTTGAGCGTCGGTGAGGATGAGTGAACCGTCGCGGTTGTCGAGCAGGACGAAGTCATTGCCGGCGCCGTTCATCTTTTGGAAATGCAGGATGGGCATCCGGGAAGTGTCTTTGAGGAGTGAGAGGGGTGTCAATCGCGGGTGGATTGGGAGGGGAACTGCGGAGGGAGGAGGAAGGGGCTTTGCCCGGGGGTGAGGGCGGTGCTAGTATTTGGGTATGAAGTCGGCGATTGATCCGGAGTTGCGGAAGAATCCCTTGTTTATCGAGTTGATGGAAGAGGGTTTGGCTATTCAGCATCAGTTTAGTGCGGAGCCCATTTATGCTCGCACGGGGAAAGGCTACTTGAAGCCCACGGGAGTTGCGGAGTTGCAGAAAATCAAAAGTGCGAAGCGGGCCAAACGGGGTTGAGCATGAGTGTTGTCAGGCCATGGCTGGCTTTGTTTGATTGGGAGATGGTCACGGCGCAGAACATGGTGCTCTGCGAGGCGAAGACCGCCCTGCACAAACCGACGTCCGATGGACATGACGCGACCAAAGCTTTGTGGGATTCGCAGCACACCGCAGCGATGAGCTTGGAGGAAGCGGTTGACCTTTGCCGTCGTTGCCACCGCATGGCGCCTTTCTGTTTTTACAACGGGAACACTTTTGCTTCGATTGTCAGGTTGGTGATCAAGAAACTTGATTTGCCGGAGGAGCGGGCATTTGTGGTCCGGAGTTTGGCCGGTCACATCGTGGCGGGGGTGGCGACGGTGGAGGAGGAGAGGGCTTTTCGGGAGTTTTGTGTGGGCTGGGAGGTCGGGTAGCGGCTGCTGCAAGTGTGGGTTAGAGCGTGTTCGGCGAAGCTCTTTATCGGCGCTGCACCGGTTCTGCGGAAAAGTGGCACGGGCATCTTGCCCGTGATCAATAGACATCATCGGCAAGATGCCGATGCCACGTAGTCAAAATCCGGATGGATCAAACGAGACAGCGTAAAGACTTGCATCGAAAACGCTCTAACGGCCGGCGCCGGGGACGGCGCCGCTACAGATGTTACGGCGCTAGGACTCGAAGAGGTCGAGTTGGTCGGTGAAGGCTCGGAGCTTGTGGGGGCGGGGGCGTTTTTCGGCTAACGCCGGTTTGCCTTCGGCGGTGAGTTCGGAGTTTTCGAGGTTGGTCAGGATTTCGCGGGCGCGTTTGAGGATGGGTTCGGGGAGGCCGGCGAGGCGCGCAACTTGGATGCCGTAGCTTTGGTCGGCGGGGCCGGGGATGATTTTGCGGAGGAAGATGATGTCGTCGTTCCATTCGCGGACCGCGATGTTGCAGTTGGTCACTCCGGGGCGGGTGCGGGCGAGGTCGGTGAGTTCGTGGTAGTGGGTGGCGAAGAGGGTGCGGCAGGCGGTGACGTCGTGGAGATGCTCGGCCACGCTCCAGGCGATGGAGAGTCCGTCGAAGGTCGAGGTGCCGCGGCCGATTTCGTCGAGGATGACGAGGCTGCGGTCCGTGGCGTTGTTGAGGATGGCGGCGGTTTCGTTCATCTCGACCATGAAGGTGGATTGTCCGCGCGCGAGGTCGTCGGTCGCGCCGACGCGGGTGAAGATACGGTCGACGAGTCCGATCTCGGCGTCGGCGGCGGGAATGAAACTGCCGGTCTGGGCGAGGAGGACGAGGAGCGCAACTTGGCGGATGTAGGTGCTTTTGCCGGCCATGTTGGGGCCGGTGAGGATGACGAGGCGGGGGGCATCGGTGTCGAGCGCGGTGTCGTTGGGCACGAAGCGCCCGGCGGGCATGGTTTGGTCGAGGACGGGGTGGCGTCCGTCGGTGATGTTGATGACTCCGGTGGCGGTGAGTTTCGGCCGGATGTAGCGGAAGGTGCGGGCGGTTTCGGCCAGTCCGGCGAGGGTGTCGATCTGGGCGACGGCGCGGGCGGTGTGCTGGAGCGAGGCCAGCTCGGCGAGGACGGCGGTGCGGAGTTGGCTGAAGATTTCCGACTCGAGGGCGCGGGCGCGTTCTTCGCCGCCGAGGATGCGGCCTTCCATTTCTTTCAGCTCGGGGGTGATGAAGCGCTCCGAGTTGGCGGTGGTTTGTTTGCGGGTGTAGTCGTCGGGGACGGAGGCGAGATTGGATTTGGTGACTTCGAGGTAGTAGCCGAAGACGGAGTTGTAGCGGATTTTGAGGGACTTGATGCCGGTGCGTGCGATTTCGCGGTCTTGCAGTTCGGCGATCCAGCGGCGTCCTTCGGTGCCGGCGCGGCGGAGTTCGTCGAGGTCGGGGTTGTATCCTTCGCGGATCATGCCGCCGTCGCGGAGGGTCGGCGGGGGTTCGTCGACGACGGCGGATTCGAGGAGCGTGACGAGCGGGTCGAAGGTGCGGAGGTCGGCGGCGAGGGCGAGGAGCGGGGAGGTGTCGTTTTCGGCGAGAGCGGCGCGGAGGGACGGGAGGAGGGCAAGGGAGGTTTTCAGCGCGACGAGATCGCGGGCGTTGCCGGAGGCAAGGCTGAGGCGGGAGACGGCGCGTTCCATGTCGCGGATGTCGCGGAGGATGTCGCGTATCGCGGCGAGGCGGGTGGGGTCATCATGGAAAGCGGCGACGAGGTCTTGGCGGTGCGTGATGGCGGCGAGATCGCGGAGCGGGTGGAGGATCCATTCGCGCAGCAGGCGGGCGCCCATCGGAGTGAGGGTGCGGTCGATGGCGCCGCGGAGGCTGGTGCCTTCGGGGCTGCGGGATTCCACGAGTTCGAGGTTGGTTTGGGTGACGGCGTCGAGGAGGAGGTAGGATGTGGCGTGCCAGGGTTTCGGGGGCGCGAGGTGTTGTGCGTCGCGGCGGAGGCTGCGGGTGATGTAATGGAGCAGGGCGCCGGCGGCACGGGTGCCGTGGGGGAGATCGGTGCAGCCGAAGCCGTCGAGGGATTGCACGCGGAAGTGGTCGCGGAGGAGGTCGGTGGCTTGGGTGAGGTCGAAGGCGAAGGCGTCGTGCGGCGTGGGGGGCAGCGGGAGTTCCGGGGTGGTGTCGAGGTGGTCGGGGATGAGGAGTTCGCTCGGTTGGAGGCGGGCGAGTTGGTCGGCGAGTTGGGCGGGGGATTCGATTTCGGCGAGGCGGAATTCGCCGGTGCTGAGGTCGAGCCAAGCGAGGCCGGAGGATTTTTTGTCCGGGCAGACGGCGGCGAGGTAGTTGTGGCGGTTTTCCTCGAGGCCGAAGTCGTCGAGCGTGCCGGCGCTGAGGATGCGGGCGATTTCGCGGCGGACGAGTTTGCCGGGAGTGACCTCTCCGACTTGGTCGCAGATGGCGACGCGTTTGCCGGCTTCGACGAGTTTGGCGACGTAGGCGCGGGCGCTGTGGTAGGGGACGCCGCACATGGGGGTGTCGCCGCGTTTGGTCAGGGCGACATTGAGGAGGGCGGATGCTTCGCGGGCGTCGTCGAAAAACATTTCGTAGAAGTCGCCGAGGCGGAAGAGGAGGAGGGTGTTGGGGGGGAGTTCGCGGCGGATGTCCTGGTATTGGCGCATCATGGGGGTGAGCTTCGGGGCGGACATCGGAGGTTCTTATAAGACCGGAAGGGGGAAAGCGGAAACCGGAAAGCTGAGTGAGGGGGTGACCGGGGATGAGCGGCCGTTGCCGGGAATCCGCACACGGCGGACAGGCTGGTGACGCTACGAGAGGTTGAGGCCTGTTGCGGTCCGCGGCGCCGCATGGACTTGGGGTTCCGGATTTGGCAGGGTGCGGGGGTGCGGGAACATGGCATCAGTGTGGCGGGGAGAGTGGGGTTGATGGCGGCGCCGGTGTTGCTGGCTTTTGTTTTGCTGACCGATCCGTCGGAGGGGTTGAGTGTGGCGGGGTGGCGGATGGTGGGGGTGGTGGGGGTGATGGCGATTCTTTGGATGACGGAGGCGATTCCGATTCCGGTCACGGCCTTGCTGCCGCTCGCTTTGTTTCCGCTGCTCGATGTGGCGCCGTTCAAAGATGCGGCGGCGCCGTTTGCCAATCCGGTGATTTATCTTTTTCTCGGCGGCTTCGTGCTCGCGCTGGGTTTGCAGCGGTGGCGACTGCATGAGCGGGTGGCTTATTGGATCGTGGGGCGGACCGGGTCGCGGGCCAGTCGTGTTCTCGCGGGGTTCATGGTGGCGACGGCGTTTGTGAGCATGTGGATCAATAACAGCGCGACGACGGTGATGATGTTGCCGATGGCGATTTCGGTGGCGGCGTTGTTTAGGGCGCGCATGGGTGGCGATGAAAAGGGGCACGAGGGAGTGGGTTTGGCGTTGATGCTCGGGGTGGCTTACGCGGCGAGTATCGGCGGGATCGGGACGTTGATCGGGACGGCGCCGAATGCGTTTATGGCGGGGTTTTTGCGGGAGACTTACGGGCTGCAGATTGGGTTCGGTCAGTGGATGCTGGTGGGCGTGCCGCTGGTGGTGGTGGGTATTTTTCTGACGCACGCCATTCTGGCGCGTGTTTGTTTGACGGATCGGAAGATGGAGTTAGCCGGCTTGCGTGAGGAGGTGCTGGGGGAGTTGGCGAAGCTGGGCAGTTGGTCGCGCGGGGAGATCTCGGTGGCCGTGGTGTTTTGTTCCACTGCGCTGCTGTGGATGGTGCAGCCTTGGCTCAAGCCGTGGCTGCCGGGGGTGTCCGATGCGGGGATTGCCATGACGGCGGCAGTCGCGCTGTTTTTGATTCCGGTGAACTGGCGGCGCGGGGAGTTTGTTTTGTCGGGGCGGGATTTACGTGACCTGCCTTATGGGGTGCTTATTTTGCTCGGGGGCGGTTTGAGTATGGCCGAAGGGGTGGAGCAGACGGGGGTGGCAGCGTGGTTGGGGACAATGACCGCCGCGTGGCAGGGATTGCCGATTGTCCTCGTCGTGGTGCTGGTCACGCTCGCGATTTTGTTTTTGACCGAGTTGACGAGCAATGTGGCGACGACGGCCACGTTCTTGCCCGTGGTGGCTTCGGTCGCGGTCGGGATGGGTCAGGATCCTTTGGTACTCGTGATTCCGGCGGTCATGGCGGCGAGTTGCGCTTTCATGTTGCCGGTGGGGACGCCGCCGAATGCGATTGTTTTCGCGAGCGGGTTGGTGCCGCTGCCGCGGATGGCGCGGGTGGGGATTTTGGTGAATCTGCTTTTTGCGGTGTTGATTCCGGTGTTGGTACTCACGTGGGCGGCGTGGGTGTTTGGATGAGGGTGTGAGGGATGAGGGTGTGAGGGATGAGGGTGTGAAACTTGAAACTTGAGGGCTGAGTAGGGTGGTGTGGTCGGTCGCCGCGCCCACCGACCCTGCCGGAGGGAACGGCCGGCGCCGGGGACGGCGCCGCTACAGAGGCGTGTTTTCGGGGGAGAGCGAGGCTGCGTTGCCGTGATAGGACGACGCTGCGATGGGGACAGCGCGCGTCGTCGGGGGTGCGGGCCGCTACTGTGGGGCGAACTCGACTTGGAGGGTGACTTCGCGGGCTATGACGGTTTCGCCGCCTTGGATGTCGAGTTCGGGCAAGGGTGCCGCGTCGGCGGCCATCATCATGGCGGCGCGGGGCATGGGGCGCGGGTCGAAGCGTCCGCCGGTCGCGTCGACGGTGCGGATGCCGGTCCATTTGAGCTTGAGGGCCTCGAGCAGGGCGCGGGCTTGAGCTTCGCCGTCTTGAGCGGCCAGGGTCAGCGCTTCATTCTCGGCGCCGCGGCTGGCTTCGTCGGTCGGGCGCGTGAACATGTTCGAGACGGAGTTGGCGCCGGCTTCCATCATGGACGAAATGAGGCGACCGGCTTCCTCGACGGGAGACTCGAAGCTGACGGCGACTTGTCCGATGTAGCCGGTGATTTTGGGCGGTTGCGGGCGCTTGCCGGACTCGGGTTGGGCCTGGGTGAATTGCGGGCGGATGTTGACGGCGGTGGTTTCGAGGCGTTGGACTTTTTCCTCGGATTTGAGGGCGGTCACCACGGCTTGCGAGCGGCGGGTGACTTCCTCGCGGACGGGGGCTTCTTCGGGGCCGGCGGCTTCGAAGCCGAGTTGAATGACGGCAACGGTGTTGGGGATGCGGACTTCGCCGCGGCCTTGCACGGTGAGGAGGGGCGGTTCGGAGGTGGCGGGGCGCGGGAGCATTTGCGCGTGCAGCGGCGTGGCAACGGCGAGGAGCAAGGGGAGGAGAATTTTTTTCATTGTTTGGCGAGGGGTAGGTCCGGGGTGCGGTGGCGTTGGCGTCCGCGGCGGCGCGCCAGAGCGCGCATGTCGACCGCTACATCGTCTTTCTCGTAAATCTCGCGTCCGATCAAGTGCTCGATGATGTCCTCGATCGAGACCACCCCGACGAAGCCGCCGTATTCGTCGACCACGGTGGCCATCTGTTGGTTGGCAGCGAGGAGGGTTTGCAGGGCGCTGGCCGCGGTGGCCATCTCGGGGACAAAGGAGACAGGTTGTTGGAGGTCCTTGATTTTGCGCCCACCTTGCCCGGTCGCGATGCTGTGGAGGATGTCGCGGCGCCGAGCGAGGCCGGTGATTTCGTCGAGCGTTCCCGAATGAACGGGCATGCGGCTGAAACGGATGGAAGGGTGCTCGGCGAGGACGTCGGCGGCGGTTTGATCGTCCTCGAGGGTGACGACGACATTGCGCGGAGTGAGGATGTCGGCGACGCGTGTGCTGGAGAGGCTCAGGGCATTGTGGATAAGATCGCGCTCGCCACCGGTCAGGGTTCCTTCCCGCGCGCCCTTTTCGGCGAGGAGAACGATCTCGCGGTCGGACGCACCTTCGTCCGGTTTGCGGCGGATGATGGCGCGGACGATGAGGTTGCAGAGGTGGGTGAGAGGACGGAGGACGCGGCGCATCCAGTAGAGCGGGTAGGCGGCGTGCTTTTGCAGGGTGGTGCGGTAGACGACACCGAGGTTTTTCGGAATGACTTCCGAGAACACGAGAATCGCAAGCGTCATCAGTGCGGAGATAATGCCCAGCGAGGCGTCGCCGAACAGTTGTGTCGCTATGCCTCCGACGATGACGGCGCCAAGGGTGTTGGCGATGGTATTGAGGGTGAGGATGGAGGAGATCGTCTCTTCCATGTGATCCCGCGAGTCTTCGAAGAGTTTTCCGCGCCGCGGATTGCGCTCCTTGAGGGCCTCGACCTCGGCGGTGGTTGTGCTGAGGAACATGGCCTCAAGAAGGGAGCAGAAAAATGAAACGCCGAGGGTGAAGACCACGGCGAAGGCTAAAGCGGTCATCGAATCCGACCGAATGTAGAGCAGCGCGGACAGGCCCGCAATGGTTTGTGCCTTGACTCGGGCATTTAGACGGGGGGTTGTTGCGCTTTACTCACTGAAGCGCTGTCATTTACTCCTGGCCATTTTTGTTTCAGTGGTCCACGCCGAGGAGACAAAACCCCTGTTGAACAACGTTCCCGATTGGCGCAAGTCGGCTGTTTGGTCTCAGCCGGATTCATGCCGTTGAACAACCGGGCGGCGGCCGCGGACAGCCGCCCTCGATGAGCTGGTTGGCCTGGAGGGCAAGCGTCCCCGCGAGCCGCGCACGGAGAGTTGCACAAAGCAATGATCGTCAACCGCCATACGACCGGCCACGACAAGAACGAGGAAAAATTTGACCACGACGAACCCGGAAACCCGGCGCGGAGCAACTCCGTAACGCGCGCCTGCCGACCTTGCCGCCGATGATCGGCATGGTGTTGAAGTTAAGCTGCACGCTTTCCGTGGCTGTGACGCCGTCGCCGACATGATGGATTCACGGGTTTGACATGCGGGGCGGTCGCTGTCAGAGATAGCTTAGTCAACGGCGGGGTAGCCAAGTGGTAAGGCCGGGCTCTGCAAAAGCCCTATGCGACGGTTCGATTCCGTCCCTCGCCTTTTTTTTAAGGAAAAAGTGAGAAGGAAGAAGGATGAGTGAGCGCGGGGGCGTTGAAGCTACGGCGGGGGGATGACTTGGATGCGGCTGACCTCGGGCACGGCGAAGGCGCGGTTCATTGCGGCGGCCATCTCGGCCTGGGTGCCGCGGGGGAAAGTGAGGGTGAGGAGGCCGCGTTGGAATTCGGCTTTGGGTTGCGCGGGCAGGCCGGCTACGGCGGCGCGGACATTGGCCAAAACAATTGCTTGGCGGAAGAGCGGGACAGGTTGGGCCTGAGCGGCGCCGGCTCTGGTCACGATGACCGGCCCGGTCTGGGCGGGAGCAGGCGGAGGTGTGGGCTGCGATGTGGCGGACGTGGAGGATAAACGTTTGGTAGTTTTTGCGGGGCGAAGGGGAGTGGTGGCGGCGCCTCTCGTGGAGCCCTCCACGGGGGTGATTTGTTGGACCGGGGCTGGTTCGGGGGCGGGCGTTTTCCGCCAGCTGGCACAGCCGACGAGCAGCGGGGTGGCGAGGAGGGCGATGTGGAGAGCCTTGCCTGTCATGTTTTCTCTCTTATCATGCGCGCCATGACGAAGCGAGCAGCAAGCATGGGTTGGGTGGTTCGGATCTCCGCCGGTGTGGCGCTGGTGGCCGGGTTGGCTGGCTGTGATTTGCTCACGGTTTCGCAGACCGGCAGGAATATTCGCGAGGGCAATGAGGCTGTGGTGCGGGGTGAGGTGCAGACGGCGTTGCAGCATTTCGAAACGGCTTTGGACGGCACCATGCTGTCGGCGGAGGCGCACTACCGGTTGGGCATGCTTTACGAGGACCAACTGAAAAACGAAGTCGGCGCCCTGCATCATTTCGAGCGCTATCTCGAACTCGCGCCGCAAGGGCAGTTCGCGACAGACGTCAAGGGGTATGTGGATCGGTTGCGCCTGCTCATCGTCTCGCGCTTCGCCGAGGGAGCGGTGATGCCGGCGCGTGAGGCATCCCGATTGAAGAACGAAAATCTGGCGCTTCAGCAAAAACTCACGGACTTGCGCCAGCAAGCTCCCGCCGGTCAGCCTCGTCCGGCCACGGCCACGCCGGCTCCGGCGCCGGTGGCAACGCCTGCCATGGTTGTCGCCGCCACGCCGCCACCCACACCTGCGCCGGCGGTTTCAGGAGAGCCGGAAGTGCGACGCGCGTTGCCGGTCACGGCCACTGTGCCGGCCTCCGGTCCGGCGGCATCGGCCCCCCGAGCCGAACCGGTTGCAGCAGCAGCGGCGGCCGACGCGCCCGTGCGGACTTACAAGGTGGTCAGTGGCGACACGCTAAATGGCATTGCGCGGAAGCTTTACCAAAACTCGAGTCAGTGGCCGAAAATTTTGGAGGCCAACAAGGGGACCTTGGAGGATCCGACGAAGCTCAAGCCAGGGATGATCTTGATTATTCCGGAGTAGTCCGCCGCCGGAGGTGGAGGGAAGAGGAGGATGTGGGGTGAAACTTGAGCGAGGACGGTGCGTTGAGGGAAAGCGGTGGCTCGGGCCACCGCACTCCAAAAGGCGGCGGCGCGGGGTGAGGGCGTTTTGGAGTGCGGCGGCTTGACGCCGCTTTTGGTTGGCGGACGGATCAGCAAAGACAGTGTTCGCTCTTGGCCAAGGCGAGAACTCGCATTTTGGGGGTGGCTGGTCTGCGTTGAGGGAAAGCGGTGGCTTGGCCACCGCACTCCAAAAAGAAAGCGGCGGTCAGATTCGTTGACCGCCGCTGCAAGGTTAGGATTTAACTGCGGGGGTCAGTTGTATTTGACCGAGCAGCCGTAGGCTTCGGTCTTCGAGGTCGAGACGGGTTGGCCGGCCAGGGCTTCGTCCAAGGCTTGTTTGACGTAATTGGTGGCGCCTTCAACGTCGGCGGCGTCCACGGACTTCTTGTCGTCGATGGCCCCTTCGTAGATGAGGTTGCCTTCGGGATTGATGACGTAGAGGGCGGGCGTGACCTTGGCGTCGTAGAGTTTGCCGACGGTGCCGTCTTCGTCGAGGAGGACGGCGGTGGGGGCGGAACCTTTCTCTTCCTTGGCCTTGTTGGTTTCCTCGGGGCTCATGTGACCCTGTTTGCCGGGAGCGGAGGAGACGATGGAAAGCCAGACGACATCTTTGCCGGTGTATTCCTTCTGCAATTTCTGCATGTTATTGCTGTCATAGTGCTTCTTGACGAAGGGGCAGCCGTGGTTAAGCCACTCGAGGACGACGAACTTGCCTTTGAAGTCCGCGAGGTTGTGGGATTGGCCGTTGGAATCGGTGAGGGTGAATGCAGGGGCGGGTTGTCCGACTTCCGGCGCGGCGAGGGCTGTGCCGGCGGCGAGGGCGAGGGCGACGGTGGTTTTGGTGATGATGTTCATGGTTGTTGTTTCAGGGTTGTGCGCCGATGGCGCGGAGAAGGATTTGCTCGGTAAGCAGTTCCGGCAGAATGACCGGGTCGTCTGCGCGTCCGGGCGCATAGAAGAGGTAGAACGGCACACCGACCCTGTCAAACTGCGCCAGCTTGCGGGTGATCTCCGGATTGCTATTGGTCCAGTCGGCCAGCATGGGGACGATACCGAGCTTTTCGAAGGCCTCGCGCACGGCTTTGGTGTCGATGGCGGTGCGAAGATTGAACTTGCAGGTGATGCACCAGTCGGCGGTGAAGTCGAGGAAGACGGGCCGTCCTTCGGCAAGCAGGCGCTGCAGTTCGGCTTCGGAGAACGGGACCCATGGGATTCCATCCGTCGGCGTGGCGGCGGATTTGTTAGGCATCGTGGCGGCGGAGCGGGCGAAGAGGTTGCCGGTGAAATAGCCGAGGCCGAGGAGAAGGGAGAGCAGGATGCCCAGCGTGGCGAGGGTCTTGGCGCGGGTGGAGGAAACGGGTCCGAGGAACGCGCCGTAGAGCCACGCGGCGAGTCCGAGGCAAAGGTAAGTGGCGGCGGCCCAGATGACGGCCTCGGTGCCGCGTTGCTGTCCGATGACATAAAGCAACCACAGCAAGGTGGCGAGGAGGGGGAAGCCCATGAACTGTTTGAGGCGTTCCATCCAAGCTCCGGGTTTGGGCAGGTATTTCATCCAGCCCGGCTGCGCGGAGAGCAGGAGGTAAGGGAAAGCCATCCCGGCCGCGATGGCGGCGAACATGGCGGCAATGACCGCGGAGGTCTGGCTGAAGGCAAAGCCGAGCGCGGTGCCGAGGAAGGGTGCGGTGCAGGGGGTGGCCAGGAGGGTGGCGAGGATTCCTTGGGCAAAGGAACCGGCCAACCCGCCATGGCCGCCGGCTTCGGCCATACCTTGCGTGGCCCGGCCGGGCAGGACGATTTCGAAGACGCCGAAGAGATTCAGGGCAAAAACGAAGACGACCGCTCCTATGACATAGTTGAACCACGGGTTTTGGAATTGGAAGGCCCAGGTGACTTCGCTCCCGGCGGACTTGAGGGCGATGATGACGGCGGCGAGTCCGAGGAACCAAAGGAAGATGCCGGCGGTGAAGGCGAGGCCGTGTTTGAGGATGTTGGCGCGCGAATCTCCCGCTTGGCGCATGAAGCCGAAAATTTTCAGCGAGATGACCGGCAGCACGCAGGGCATGAGGTTGAGGATGAAACCGCCGATCAAGCCGAAGAGAAGGTAGGTCCAGAGGCCGGTCCCGGCGGACGGGGGTGCGCCCCGGGCCGTGGGGGCGTCCGTTTTGCTCGTCACGGTCCAACCGCGGCGTGCGCCGTTTTCGAGCACCACGATACCGCGCACCGGCGGGGAGCCGGCGACTGGAATGGCGAGGTCGGCGGCGCCTGCGATCAGATCGCGCGGCGCAGTGTGGCCGACCGGATTTTTGTCCTCCGCAAATGGATAAAAGTCGGCACGCGTGGCGTTGTCGGCCTCGCGCAGGCCGAGGTTCCAACCGGCCGGCGTGGCGGTCCAAGAAATGGTGAAGGGTGGCTGGTCAGCGGACGGCAGCTGTGCGCTGAATTTGGCGAAGAGATTGGTGTTGGCTGGTTCGGCCGCGGCAGCCACCGGGAGCGTGAGTTGTAGGTCGGCTTTTCCGGGGATGCAGATCGCCTCGCAGACCAGCCATGTTGACTTGGCGAGGAGGTTGATTTCCGCGGTGTCGATGGTGGCGGGAGTGGTGATCGTGCGGACGAGAAGGACTTCGCCTTTGTAGGCGTAGACTTGGATGTCTCCGGGTTCGATGATGCGCCGCGGGAGCGGCCAAGCGAGGGGTCCGGCCGAAAAACCGGGCGGGAGGTGCGGTTCGAATTTGGTGGGGAGGCCGGAGTCGCCGGGATTTTCCCAATAAGTATGCCAACCGGGGGCCATGCGGAGGAGCAGGCCGAGTTGGAAGGGTTGGCCCGGGACGATGGCGGTGGTGTCGGCCACGAGGGTGGCTTCGACGAGTGTTTGGCCTTGGTAGAGTTGGGCGGAGGAAAGAGAAGTGAGAAGAAAAAGGGAAGAAAGGATAAGAGGGAGAAGCAGGCCTGTTGCGGTCCGCGGGCGCAAGGCCCGCGGCGCCGCTGGTCGCGTTGCGTGGTGGCTACGCATTTTGGAGGAAGGCGGTGAGGGGGCTGGTCGGAATGGCGGTGTCTTCTTGGGCGGGGAGGCCGGCTTCGCGGGCCATCCGGCCGGCTTCGACCGCCATTTTGAAAGCGCGGGCCATGGCCACGGGGTTTTCGGCCACCGCGATGGCGGTGTTGATCAGGACGGCATCGGCGCCGAGTTCGAGCGCTTCGGCGGCATGGCTGGGGGCGCCGAGTCCGGCGTCGACGATGACCGGAATGCGGGCTTGTTCGATGATGATGGCAATTTGCGCGCGGGTTTCGAGTCCGCGATTGCTTCCGATGGGTGAACCGAGCGGCATGACCGTGGCGGCACCGGCGTCCTCGAGGCGTTTGGCCAGGACGGGGTCGGCATTGATGTAAGGGAGGATGATGAAACCTTCGGCGGCGAGAATTTCCGTGGCGCGCAATGTCTCGATCGGATCGGGCAGGAGGTATTGCGGGTCGGGGTGAATCTCGAGTTTGATCCACTTGGGCAGTCCGGCCGAGGCGGCGAGGCGGGCGAGGCGGACGGCTTCCTCCGCGTTCACGGCACCGCTCGTGTTGGGGAGAAGAAGGTATTTTTCCGGATCGATGAAATCGAGGATGTTGGCAAAAGGATCACTGGTGCCGCTCAAGTCGGCGCGGCGCAGGGCGACGGTGACAATCTCCGTCCCGCTGGCGGCGAGCGCATCACGCATGAGTTCGTTCGAGCTGAACTTGCCCGTGCCGAGCAGAAGGCGCGAGGTGAAGGTGCGCCCGGCAATAACCAGTGGTTGGTTCACGGTGCGGGCGAGGCCTCCGGGGGCGCGGCGGGCGCCGCCTTGTCGCCTGCGACCTCGAGTTGGAAACTAAAGGTAGCCGCGACTTGGTCCGGCGCCTCCCAAGGGCGGCGGTAAACGGCGGTGATTTGTTGCGTCCCCGCTTTTACGGCCTGCAGCGTGAGAATGGTATTGCCCGGCGCACCGACGAAAACATTGCCGCTTTTGCGTGCCACCACGTCACTGGCATAAAAATCCGCCGCGCCGTATTCGAAATCGCGCAACTCCCAATTGTAACCGGTGCTGGGATTCGACTCGAGCGTGATGCGGATGAGGTTGCCCAGCGCGGCGGAGACAACTTTGCCATTGTCTTGTGCGGTGACTTCCAATGTTCCCGTAACCGGGGGACGCTGGGGCACTTCCTCATCGCCGGGCAGTTTTCCCGCGATTTCGCCTGCCGTCTCCGGATCGGTGGCGTCGGGGGGCGGGGGAATTTCCATGGATTCGGAGTTGGCGGTGTCGGCCAGATTCACCTCTTCGCGGAGGGCCGGCCCCAAAGCGGCCGGGTCCGGGACGGTTGGCTCGGCATTTAGGTCCTGCGCTGCAGGGCTGGGCGAGGGAGTGGCCTCTGGTGCCGGGTCCTGCGCCCATGCGGCGCCGAGGGCCGCAAAAAAGAGGCACGGAACAAGAAGGACTTTCATCGACCTCAACTATGGAGCCAATTCGGTCCGGGCTCAATCCCCAGCGTCAGGGAACGGCGACGATTTTCCAACGGGGCGGTCCATCGTCCCCGATTTCCAGCCAGGCAAATGACGGCGGTGCTCCGTGGTTCGGCTTGCCAATGGTGCCGGGGTTGAGGTGCCGCACCTGGCCGATCGTTTCGTCACGGGGCACGTGCGTGTGACCGTGCAGGGCAAACTGCGCGCCGGGAGGCACCATCGAGACCGGTTCGTGGGTGAGAAAAAAGGTGTGGCCTCCGCGGGTGAGAGTCAGGCTCTCCGGACCAAGCCCGCGCGGATCGCAATTGCCCCGCACGGCATGCACCGGGGGTCCGAGCCCGCGCACCTCCCGGAGGATATCCTCGCGACAAATGTCGCCGAGATGCCAGATCTCGTCCGCCCCGGCGAGCTCGGTCCGCACGGAGGAGGGAAGATGGTTGTGGGTGTCGGCAATGACAGCGATGCGCACTGGCCGATCTTGGAGCCGAAGCGAAGCACTCGCAAACCCGGAGTGAATCCTCTAAGATGAATTCATGTGGAAATATGCCAACCCGCAACTCCGTGAGCTGGTCGCCTACGAACCGGGAAAGCCGGTCGAGGATCTGGCGCGGGAGCTGGGGATACCGTCGGGTGAGATCATCAAATTGGCTTCAAACGAGAACCCGCTCGGTCCGTCTCCGGCCGCCCGCCAGGCGATGATCGACACGATCGATCGCGCGCACTTTTACCCGGATGGCGGAGGCTACTACCTGCGCGAGGCGGTGGCCGAGCAGTTGGGGCTCAGCATGGCCAATGTCATTCTCGGCAATGGCTCCAACGAAATCATCGAATTCCTTGGCCATGCCTACCTTCAGCCCGGCGACGAGGTGGTGGTGGCGAAGCATTCCTTTGCCGTTTACCGGCTGATGGCCCAGTTGTTCGGCGCGAAGGTTGTCGACGTGCCGGATCCCGGTTTTATCGCCGATCTTGATGGCATGCTGGCGGCGATCACGCCGCGGACCAAGGAAGTCTTTATTGCCAATCCGAACAACCCGACCGGCACGATGGTCTTTCAAGATGACATCGACCGTTTCATGGAGCGCGTGCCGGAGCATGTCATGGTGGTCTTCGACGAAGCCTACTTCGAATTCCTCGACGAGCCGCCCGATGTGCTCAAATACGTGCGGGCCGGACGCAATGTGGTTGTGCTGCGGACGTTTTCCAAAATCCAAGGGTTGGCCAATTTGCGCATCGGCTACGGTCTGGCCGCGGCGGAAATCATCGAGGTTCTGCAGAAGGCGCGGCAGCCGTTCAATGCCAACGGCATCGCGCAGGCGGGAGCCTTGGCGGGGTTGCGTGATCAGGCGCACATGGACGCGACACGGCGGGTCACGCGCGAGGGACGCGACTTTTTCCAGGCCGAGTTCCTCGAGATGAACCTCGAATTCGTGCCGAGCCACGCTAATTTTGTCCTCGTCCGCGTCGGCGACGGGAAAAAAGTCTTTGATGCCCTGCTCCGTCGCGGACTGATCGTCCGCGCGATGGGCAGCTATGGTCTGCCCGAATGGATCCGTGTTTCGGTCGGCACCATGCCTCAAAACAAGGCCTTCATCGCGGCCCTGCGTCAACTTGACACCGAGGGAGTGGTCGACCGCGGCGCCCTGGTCGCGGTGCGCTGATGTCCGGTCCGGACACCATTGCCGCACTTGCCACCCCGGCCGGAGCCGGCGCGCTGGCGGTGGTGCGGATCAGTGGACCGGGGGCGTTGGAAATTGCCGGGCGTGTTTTTCGCGGACGGCGTCCTTTACCCGATTGCGCGCCTGGCAGCGTGCAGCGGGGGCGCATCGAGCAGGACGGTGTTGTGCTCGATGAGGTTTTGCTCACCGTCTTCCGCGCGCCGCGCAGTTACACCGGTGAGGACTTGGTCGAGATCAGCGGCCATGGCGGGAGCGTAGTGGCCGCTTCCGTCTTGCGTGCCGTGCTGGCCGCGGGAGCGAACCCCGCCCCGCCGGGTGAGTTCACGCGGCGGGCCTTTCTCAACGGAAAAATGGATCTCACCCAGGCCGAAGCGGTCATGGACTTGATTGCCGCCCGCGGAGAGGCGTCGGCGCGGGCGGCGGCCGGGCAATTGGAAGGGCGTCTTGGCCGTGCGGTGGAAGAATTGCGAGGGGACGCGCTCACCGCGGTAGCGCACCTTGAAGCTTTCATCGATTTCCCGGAGGAAGGCATCGATGCGGAGAGTGGCCGGGCTCTGCTCGAACGGGTCGATCGCCTCCATGGGGCGGTGACGCGTTTGCTCTCCACAGCCGACGAGGGCCGCATGTTGCGCGAAGGTGTGCGCTTGGTCATTCACGGCGAGCCCAATGCCGGCAAGTCGAGTTTGCTCAATCTTCTCGTCGGCTACGACCGCGCCATGGTCAGCGAAATTCCCGGCACCACGCGTGACACGATCGAGGAAAACCTCACGCTGCGCGGTATTCCCTTCCGCGTGATCGACACAGCCGGATTGCGGGAGTCCGCGGATCCGCTCGAACTCGAAGGCATGCGCCGGACGCAGGCGCAACTGGAACGGGCGGATGTCTCGCTGCGTGTCGTCGATGTTTCCGCCCAAGCAGAACTTGCGCAATATGATGCGCGGGAAATCCGGGTGCTCAACAAGATCGACCTCCGGCCCGAGTTGGTCCCGGCCGGGGGCGAGGTGGCGATGTGCTGCCTGGATGGACGCGGCTTGGAGGATTTGGTTGCCGCGGTCATGGCGCGGACCGATCTGGCCACGCTGGATCGCTGTGGTGAAGTGATCGCGGTCAACGAACGGCACCGGCATTGTCTGGCCTCGGCGCGGGATTACCTCGGGGCAGCGCGACAATCCTTGCAGCGCGCTGATCCGCCGGAACTCACCGCCGTGGAATTGCGTTCCGCGCTGGCCGCCATCGGGGAAATCACCGGGGCGGTCGATACGGAGGATGTGTTGGATAAAATATTTGGAAGTTTCTGCATTGGAAAGTGATGCCGGGATGGCGTCCGCAGGCCAAGAGGCGGCTGGTCAGATGCCGGGGAGACGCTAAACTGGAAACTTGATGGAAGTTGTCGATCGACCAGTCGAACAGACTCAATCGGAAAAGCGGAAAGGTGTTTTCCGCATTTTGGGCGAGGCCTTCAACCGCTACGTGATGGAGGGCGGCATGACGCACGGTGCGGCCCTCACATACTACGCGGTCTTTTCCATCGGGCCGTTGCTCCTCATCGCCACGGCGATGGCCGGCTGGGTTTTCGGCGAGGCGGCGGCCAACGAGGAATTGCGGGACAAGCTGGTCGAGATGTTCGGGCCGGACACCGCGGTGACGATCGAAGGTTTGCTCGTCGGGGTGCGTTCGCGCGCCGATTCGGGACTGGCCGCGTCGATCGGCGTGGTCGTTCTCCTTTACACCTCGTCGAGCGTGATGCGTCAGTTGAAGGAATCGATGAATTTCATCTGGCGTGTGCCGCATTTGCGGGAGGCGTCCTGGTGGATGTGGGTCGAACACTACCTCGTCTCGCTGGCCGGTGTGCTCGTCGCGGGTCTGCTCCTTATTCTTTCTTTGATCACCACCACGGTGCTCGCCGTGATGAAAAAATATGTGCCCGAAGAATTGCCCTACTCGAGCACATTTCTCTTCTCCCTCGAATTTGCGATCACCCTCGTCATGGTGACGGCGGTCTGCGCTCTGATTTTCAAGTCACTCCCCGAAGCCAAGGTGCTCTGGCGTTACGTCTGGCTTGGAGCGTTCGGCACGGCGTTGCTCTTCGCCATCGGCAAGCTGGGCATGGGGCTTTATCTCGGATGGCTCAGCGCCGAATCGTTCTACGGGGCGATGTCGTCCTTCATGATCCTGCTTTTCTGGATGTATTTCTCAGCCCAGGTCCTGGTCATCGGCGCCTACTTTACCGAGGGGTTCAGCCGTGCCCGGATGGCCGCGAAGGCGGAACAAGGAAGGGCTTAGCGTGCTCGCGCCTCCAGTTCTGACTCTGCGTAACGAGTCCGCCGAGGCGGAGTTGGCGCCGTCCGTCGGCGCGCGTCTCATGCGCTGGTCAGTCCGCGGACGCCCCGTGTTGCATTGGCCCGAGAGCGCGGACTGGTCGGCCCCGACCAAAATCCGGGGAGGCAACCCGCTCCTCTTTCCCCTCATCGCCCGCACCTTTCTCGACGGAAAGATCGGATTCTGGAGGGACCCGGCGGGCCAAGTTCGTCCTGCACCGATGCATGGATTGGTCAGGGCCGCACCCTTTGAGCTCGTGAGCCATGAGGCGGATCGCATCACCATGCGCATGGCCTGGGATGAAAGCATGGCCGCAGCTTGGCCGTTTCCCTTCGTCCTCACCGTGGAATATGCCCTTGCCGCGGACGCATTATTAGTCGCTTTCACGGTGGAAAATACCGGGGCCGAAACCATGCCTTACAGCCTGGGAAATCATTTCTACTTCGAAGTGCCGGCGGTGGACCGGGGCAACTGGTTTCTGGATGGATCCTTCCAGTCCTTTGCCCGGCAGGACGCGGAAGGGCGCATCATTGCGGTGCCGGCCCCGGAGGGCGGCGGGCTAGACAATCCGGAGTTGGTCGACCTTTTCCACCTCGGGCCACCAACCGAAGGTGCGACCCTGCGTCATCGAACCGACGGACGCGAAGTGGTCTTTGCTTGGCCAGCCGATGCTGCGGGACAGAATCCGTGGTATGCGGTGACCACCTGGACCGAGTCGCGGCAGTCGGACTTTTACTGCGTGGAGCCATGGACCGCTCTGCCCAATGCGGTGCACAACGGGTCGGGACTGCGGGAACTCAGTCCCGGCGCGAGGGAGACGTTGCGCCTGAGTTTGACGGCGCGGGGTTGGTAGGCTTTTTGCGTGCCGAGTTTGGCGCGGGCTTGTCGGTCGGAACCGGTGTGCTCCTCTTGCCCGCGACGTGCGATTTGCCGTTGAAAGTGGCTCCTTCTTCGACCAGAACACGCGCGGCATGGATGTCGCCGTGCAGGGTGGAGGAACTTTTCAGCACCGCGCGTCCGGTCACGTGGATGTCGCCCTCCACGGTGCCGAAGATCAAGACGGACTCCGCTTGAATGCGCGCCTTGACGTGGTTTTCGCGTGGAATGATCACGGTGGCCGGGCTGTGGATTTCTCCTTCGACGCGGCAGGTAACTGTGCGTTCGTCCGGCAGCTTGAGCGTGCCGATGATGGTGATATCGGCGGGGATTTGCCCGGAAGTCTGGGGCGGCGGCGGGCTGGTCAGAGGAGGTGCCGAAGCCAGAGCCAATGGTTCAGCGGGAGCGGGGCGTTCCGGGAGAACGGATGAAATGGGCCGCCACTCAGCCCAACCTTCCTGCCAGCAAAAATCCTCGGGAAGAAAATCTCCTGTCGCCACGAACATGGCGACCTCTTCCGGAGCGTGCGGCCCGAAGGTCTGACCGTTTTTGGTGACGAAGAGGGCCATGCGACAAAAAATGGTGCGCGATACAGGGTTCGAACCTGTGACCCCCTCCGTGTCAGGGAGGTGCTCTACCACTGAGCTAACCGCGCTTTGGGTCGAAACAAAACTAAAGCGCGCCTTGCGACCCGCTGCAATGATTTTTGCTGCTCCCGGGCCGGGGAACTGCAGCCGGGGTTGAGTTTGGCGGGGGAGTGGGGCAGTCTGGTCGGCGATGAACACCATTGAAGCGATCAAGGCGCGCCGCGCGATCAAACACTACGACCCCAACCACCGGATGACGTCCGGCGAAGAGCGCGAACTTCTCGAACTGGCCCTACTTTCCCCCACCGCCTTCAACATTCAAAATTGGCGTTTCGTCGTGGTGCGCGACATGGAGATTCGCCAGCAGATCCGCGCGGTGGCTTGGGACCAGGCGCAGGTGACCGACGCCTCGCTGTTGATTGTCCTCTGCGGCAACCTCGATGCTTGGAAGCAGGATCCGGCCCGCTACTGGCGCAACGCGCCGCAACCGGTGCAGGATTTTCTCGTGCCGGCGATCGATCAATATTACGAGGGCAAACCCCAAGTGCAGCGCGATGAAGCGATGCGTTCCTGCGGCATGGCCGGCCAGACCCTCATGCTCTCCGCCAAGGCGATGGGCTATGATTCCTGCCCGATGGACGGCTTCGACTATGACGCGGTCGGCAAAATCCTTAAACTGCCCGCAGACCACGTCATCTCCTTCATGATCGCCATCGGCAAAAAGACGCAGGATTCCTGGCCGCGGCCTGGCCAGTTGGCTTACGACGAAGTCGTGATCGAAAACGGGTTTTGATTCGAACGCAAAAAAGCCCCGTAATCACCGGGGCTTGCTGCTTGTTTGTTGGCGGGTAGAAACGAGGGTCAGGTCTTTCTCCAAAGAAAGGCAAAGTCACGAGGTTTCATCAGGTGCCTGCCAGTGCGGTAGAGTTGTGCGATATCCGGCCCGGAGGGCCAGGAATGGTAGCTGCCTGTGCGCTCTTGCGGTGAGCTTGTGCCGGGGTGATGGGCTTGTTCGGTATGGGCGACCAGGAGATCGGCGCCGGTCTTCATCAGGTCGCGCGTGACGCGCAGCACGCTGTCACTTTTGTCGGCGGCCAGTTCTGCCGCTGCGACAGCCATCCCGGTGTCGATCTGCACGGCGATGCGATGGACGGTCACACCGAATGCGGACCCGCCCCGACGCATGGTATGCAGCACCGGTTCGAGACCACGGTGGTCCGGCAGCAGCGACGGATGAATGTTGACCGCCGCGAGGCCGTGGCGGTCGCAAAGCGGGGGATCAAGTCTCTGGTCGAAGTGGGCGGACACGAGCAGGTCCGGGCGGCAAGCCGCGATAAATTCCTGCCCGCATCGCTCGTTCACATCCTGCGCATGCAGCACGGGTATATTGTTTTCTCTGGCCCGTCGGGTGATACTTCCTATCCCGGTGAACAGACCGACGAATTCCGCAAAGGTCGTGATTGTCCAGATGTAAACAGTATAGATGATGCCGCAGCGGGCGAAGTAAGCGATTGCTCCACGGAGGAAACCCGCCCCACGCAACATGACGCGGCGGCTCCGCACGATGCCTGCCACGTCGAATTGGCCACTTTCGAGCAGGCGCCGGAGCACAATGTCCCCAAGAATACCGCCACTGCTCAAGAAGACGATGCGGGGCCTTGAGGTCAGTTCCTGCTCCATTCGAGCGCCAGGGCCTCAAGCGCCCGGTCGATCTGCTCTTCGGTGTGCTCGCTGCACATGAAAAAGCGGAGACGGGCAGCTTTTTCCGACACCGCCGGGTAAAGGATGGGCTGGACGTTGACGCCGTGGCTGCGCAGGGCGTGAGAGAGGCGGGCCGCGCGCAAGGATCCGCCAGTGATGGCCGGGATGATGGAGAAGCCTGTGCTGAGGCCGGTGTCGATGCCCCGTTCGCGCGCCTTGGCGAGGAAGTAGGAGCTGACTTCATGGAGGCGTTGCACGCGCAGCGGTTCACGCTGCATGATGCGGAGAGCGGCGAGTGAGGCGGCGGCCATCGGGGGAGGCATGCCGACGCTGTAGACAAAGCCGGGGGCGGCATGTCGGAGATTATCGATCAGAGCCTGCTCGCCCGCGATGTAACCACCGCAACCGGCGAGGGCCTTGCTCAGCGTGCCCATCCAGATGTCGACTTCGGCTGGGTCCACTGAAAAGTGTTCGCGCAGACCCAGTCCGTTGGCGCCCATGACGCCAAGCGAGTGGGCTTCATCGACCATGAGAAAAGTGCTGTGCCGTTTTTTTACCTCGATGAACTTGGGAAGATCGGGAAAGTCTCCGTCCATGCTGTAGAGGCCTTCGATGACCACGCAGACGCGCTCGTGTTCGTGCCGGCAGCGCTCGAGCAGATTGTCCAAGGCCCGCCAGTCATTGTGGGGAAAGGATAAACGCTTGGCCCCCGAAAGTTTGGCTCCCTCCACGGCACAGTTGTGGACGAAAGCATCGTGGACAATGAGGTCTCGCGGTCCGAAAAGATAGCCGAGCGTGGTTACGGTGGTGGCGTGCCCGCTGACCATGACGATGCAGTCATCGGTTTGGTAGAGATCGGCTAATTCTTGCTCCAACTCTCGGTGGATGCGCCGCTCGCCCGAGACGATGCGGCTGGCCGAGACGGAAGTGCCGAACTCGGCGATGGCGTTGGCCGCGGCCCGGTTGACCTCGGGATGTCCGCACAGACCCAAGTAATTGTAGCCGGAGAAATTGATGCACTCGCGATCTTCAATTAGCACGGTGGCACCGGACACGCCCTCTTGCAGTTGGAAAAAGGGGTTGGCGATGCCAATCTTGCGGGCCCCGTCGCGGATGAGTTTGTAGCGCTGGTATCCCGGATGTTGGTCGAAGCGACTCCAGGCCTCGGGCACATTACTGGCCGGGGTTCCCGCAGGCGGCGTGGTAGCGCGGGCGGTGCGTCGGACTCCCTCATCATCGATGGCCTGGGCCCGCCTTTCGAGCGCTTGCTGGATGAGGCGATCTTTGATTTTGGAGGTGAATCCTGGTCCCGCGATGGTGTGTGTTTGGCTCATGAATCAGTGCGTCCTTCGATATCGGCGACCAACTCGGCGATGTCGGTTTGGGTCACCTCTGCAGCATGCTGGGCCGCCAGCTGTTTTGCCTGTTCGGCCAAGGGGGACGCGTCGCCTGACTCCTCGGCATTTTCCGGCGGCCGGATGACATGGCACAAGCGCTCCGCGAGGCGCGAGATAGTGGGACCTTCGTTCAGGGCCATGATCGGGATGGAAACTCCGAGGTTGTTCTCCAGCGAGGTCATGAGTTCCACACCCATGAGCGAATCCATGCCGACTTCGAGGAGCGAGCGATTTTCGTCCAGCTTGTCGGGTGCCACCCGCAGGATGCCGCCGATTTCCTCCTTGAGGATACCCTTAAGCGTCTCAAGCAGTTCCGCGGGCTCCATGCGCTCGAGCTCTCGGCGCAGGTCTGTAGCGCTTTCCGGACTTGCTGCTCCGGATCCGTGCAGATGACTGAGCATCTGGTAGCGCGGGCTGCCCGCCGAGGGAAGAAAACGCGCCAAGGCGTCCCAATCCAGATCCATCCAGGCGACTTGGGATGTTCCGTCATTCATGGCCGCACCCAAAAAGCGCAGGGCATCCAGGGACTTGAGCGGCTGTCCACCTGTGCGTGCAGCGAGGGCGTTTTTGATCTGCTCGTGACGGGAAAGATAGCCCGTGTCGCCGATCGGGCCCCACGAGACGCAGGTCGCGGGAAGCCCGGACCGCCTTCTGTGTGCCGCGAGTTCCTCCAATGCGGCGTTGGCGGCAACGTAGGCCGCTTGCCCGGGATTTCCGAAAAACGTGGTCGCGGAAGAATAGAGGACAAAGTGATCCAAAGAATCATGACGGGTCATTTGGTCGAGCAGGCTTGCCCCGGTCACCTTGGGTGCAAGAACAGCCTCCGCCTTGGCCGGCTCGAGGTTCATGATGAGTGCGTCGTCGATGACCGTGGCGGCATGGAACACGCCTCGCAGGGGCGGCCTTTCCGCGCGGATCATGCCGAGCACCCGGTCGAGCGCTTGACGGTTGGTGACATCGCAAGGCTCGTCCAGAACAAGCACACCACCGCGCCGGCATTCGGCGACAAAAGCGGCCGCCTCCTCGCTCGCTGCACCGCGACGCCCGAGCAAGGCGAGGGAGCGTGCGCCGTGGGCGACCAGCCAGCGCGCCGTTTCCAGTCCGAACCCGCTCAATCCTCCGGTGACCAGATAAGTCGCCTCGGCAACAACGGGCGGCGTCCGGGAGGCACCCCGGACCGGCGGGACGGA
This sequence comes from Chthoniobacterales bacterium, assembly GCA_044359955.1. Classification (GTDB taxonomy): domain Bacteria; phylum Verrucomicrobiota; class Verrucomicrobiia; order Chthoniobacterales; family JACTMZ01; genus JACTMZ01. The sequence goes on from JBIKLF010000007.1 coordinate 106,449, forward strand.
GGGAAGATCGGCCAAGTCGAGCACCACTTTGCCGGTCTGGCTCGCATGCTGCATGAAGCGGAAGGCTTCGGCCGCTTCGCTGGCTGGGAAAACGGTGAGTGGCAGGGGGGCGAGGATGCGCTGACGGAAAAGCTCGAGCAACCGGCGGAAGCCGCGCGCCGCCATGTCCGGACGCAAAGCCATCACTTGATCCGCGTCGACGGCAAAGTATCGGATGTTATGGCGGAATGGACGCAGGCCGATGCGGTTGTTTTCGCAGAAGTCGCGTTTTCCCAATTCGAGAAAGCGCCCGAAAGGGCGGAGAATCTCCAGGTTTTTCGTCACCGCCTCGCCGGCCAGCGAGTTGAGGATGACATCGACGCCTTCGCCGTTTGTCGCGCGGCGTATGTCATCGGCGAAGTCGAGGGTGCGGGAGTTGAGCACGTGGTCGGCGCCGAGCAGTCGGACAAAGTCGCGCTTCTCGTCGTTTCCGGCCGTGGCGAAAATCTCCGCACCGATGTGGCGCGCGATTTGGATCGCCGCGATGCCGACACCGCCTGCGGCACCGTGGATGAGCACGCGCTCGCCGGCCTGCAACGCTGCCAGTTCGACCAACGCATGATAAGCAGTGTAGAAGGCGGATGGAATGGTTGCGGCGGCAGCGAAACTCAGCTCTGAGGGTTTGGGAATGACGGCAGACGCGGAGGTTATGGTCAGGCTCGAGAAGGAGGCAGGGGCAAAGGCAATGACCTCATCGCCCAGCTTGAACTCCTCCACACCTTCGCCCACGGCGGCGACCACGCCGGAGCATTCCATGCCCAAGGTCTGTCCGGCGAACCCGTCCTCCAGCGCCTCCTCCGGGAGCAGGCCCATGGCATACATGACATCGCGGAAGTTGAGGCCCGCGGCCAGCGGGGCAATGGCAATTTGCCCGGGGCCCGGAGATGGGGTGGGCTTTGTTTTCCAACGGAGGTTCTGGAATGGGCCGGGAGCATCGAAGTCGAGCACCAAGCACCCCTGGTGGGACGGTTGCCGCGGTTCCAACTGCGCCTCGTCGACGACGCGTGTTGCCAGGCGCCCTTGAGCGCCGAGCGAAATCTCATCCTCGCTGTCGGCGGTGACGATCTCGTTCGCCAGTTCCGTCAGGGAGACATGCGCTTCGTGGTCGATGCAGCGGAGGCGAAGCTGTCCGAATTCATTGCGGGCCACCCGGGCGAAGCCCCAGAGGGAAGCGTTGCGCCAAGCGTTGTCCGTCTCTCCAGCGAAACAGCCGGACGTGACGAGACAGATCGTGCCGCGCGGATGAACCTTCGTTGCCGCGCGCAAACATGCGGCGAGGGCACAGATTTGTCCTGCAATCTCGCCTCCGGGATGAGGCGCGTCCCCGGCCGGGAAGGGAGCCAGAAAGACGATACGGTCGGGCTTCTTTTCCCCGAGCAGTCTCTCCCAAACGGCGGAAGCTTCGGCATCGAACGGCGGCAAGAGTTCGATATCAGTCGGCCCGAACTTGGCCAAAGCGGTGAGCAAGGAGGTGGCCAATGGCTCGGCGTCCGCGCTCAGAGGGATGACGAGCGAGGAGGACGCGGTGAGAAGGAGGGGCGTTTCCGGATCCGGCGAATGCTTGGTGGACAACCAAAGTGCCGGACCACTTTCGCCCGCGGCGGAGACCGGGATCACTTCCGCGGAGGCGAAATGGCGGGCTGTGGCCGAACGCGTCAGTTCGGACGGATAGAACCCCGCCTCCGCGCCGAGCGGCAAGAAATCCTCGAAGCGCGTTCTCTCGGGGAGGCAAACGGCCAGGATCCCGCCGGGGAGCAGACTTTCCCCGATCCACCGGTATTGCTCGTCGGGCAAGGCCGGTGGCGCGACGACGGCATCGAAGGGTCCGTTCTCCGCTGTCAACCGGACCAAGACGCTCTCGCTTAGGGCACCCGTAGCCGTGGCAACCTCGGGGTATGCGGCGAAGCGATCCTCGAGGTCGCGGGCATCGGAAGCATCGGGGAGCAAAACGGTGAGCAGGCCGGGATGATCCCTCAGCCAGGGCGCGAGGAAATTCTCCGCGGTGGGTTTTGGCCCGGTGATCCATAAGATACGCCGTGGTCTGTCCGTCGCGGACCGGCAAAACCCTCCGAAAATGTTGGTGAGAAGGCGCAGCATCTCGGGCTTCACCCCCGACTTGTGCAGAGCGAAGCCGCCGCCGGAAATCTCCGCCCACTTGGGAAGCAGCTGCTCGACGCGGCGCGAGCCGTCGAGAACCTCGCGGAGATGCAATCCGAGGCGCCCGACCAACCCGATCCGAGGCGCCTTCTCCGGAAAATCCGCGACCAAAGTGCGCCAGATCTCCGCGGCCTCGGGAACGTCCGCGTCCGGCACCAGCCGCCATTGCTCACCGCCCCGCTCCTCGGCCAGCCCGTCTTGCACCAGCATGCGGGCGAGGCGGCAGAGGTAATCATCCATGCCGTCGGCGATGCGTCCGCCGGCCTTGGCCAAAGCGAGCGAAACGACCCCATCCTCGTCCGCCAAGCTGCGGAAAGCCTCCAGGGCGAAGGAGGCGCACACTGCATCGAGCAGCGCATCGCCTGCGAGAGGATAACGCTTGAGCAGCGAGGCCTCAGGCAGTTCTTCGATGATGTTGTGCGCCAATCGCGTCAACTCGGGCAGGGCACCGTCGAAGCCCGACTTGCGGCGGGGGCGCGGACGCTCGACCCATCTCTGGCCCATGAGGCGAGGGCGATCGAATGACGGTTTGGCCAGTTGCACGGCGCGAAAACGCCAGGCCGTGGCGAAAGCAACCAGCGCGCCGGTCCGGTCCAGCAAGTAAAAATCCGCCAGCAGCGAGCGCGGACGGTGCCGGCGAACCACCGTGCGCACCGAGGCCACGTGCGATCCGGGCTTCACGAGCACGAAGCGATCAGTGCGCACCGGCAGATAAGCTTGGGCGGCATCGCTGCTGTCACGGTGATGGAAGAGGGCAAAGAGCGAGTGGAAAGCACCGTCGAGAACGGCGGGATGGATGTGGTATTTGGCCAGGTCCGCGGAGACCGGTTCTGGCGCGCGCAAGGTGGCATTGAGTTGGTTGCCGGAACCGGTAACGGCCTCGATCGCTTGGAAGGCTGGCCCGTAGTGTAGACCGAGATCTTGGGCCACCGCATAAATGTCGGCTCCCGCGAGGGAAGCTTCCGCCTCGGCGATGCGCGCCGGCACCTCCGGCAGCGTCTTGCCGGCTTGGGCGGCGATGCGCCCGGTGACGTGCGGCTGCCACGGGTCCTCGGAAAGCCGGTCGCGGCTCTTGATGAGGAATTGCCCGTTGTATTCGTCGAGGGCGAAGCGGACGGTCTTGGAGTGGCGGGCGTCGAGCAAGAGGGGGGTGCGGATTTCGAAGTCCTCGATCTGCACCGGGTGGTCCGGATGCCGCAAGGCCCCGGCGGCCAGCACCATTTCAACAAATGCGGCGGCGGGGAAGACGGTCGATCCCCCGACTTGGTGGTCAGCCAGCCAAGGCGTGCCGGTGGTATCGAGGTGGTTTTCCCATTCCCAATCTTTGCCATGCGCGCGGTAACCGAGGAGCGGGTGCTCTTTGTCGTTGGTCACGAGACCACCGCCTTCGCTGCTCCTCGGCAGGTTGTATTCCTCCAATTGCCAAGGGTAATGCGGCAATTCGACGACCCGCGACGGCCGGCGGCGGAAATGGCGCGGCCAATCGTAGTGCGCGCCACCGAGCGCCAGCTTCCATGCCGTTTCGGTCAGATCGGCGGCAGAGGATTTTTCCTTCGTCACCAAGCCGCCGGCATAACCATCGAGCCGTTGACCTTGCAAGATGTGGAGCACGTGGTTGGCCAGAACCGGGTGGGGTCCGATCTCGACAAAGAGTCGGTGTCCGTCCGCCGCCGCGCTTTCGATGGCCTCGCGAAACAGCACGGGCTCCCGGATGTTGCTGCCCCAGTAGTCCTGGCCGGGCGCGGCGGCGAAGTTCTTTCCGGTGACCGTCGAGTAAAACGGAGTCGAAGGCTCCCCGGCAAACAGCTCGCCCAGTTCCTCGGCAAATCCGGGGAGTAAGGCGTCCATCAGCGGACTGTGGAAAGGATAAGGCAGATCAAGGCGCTTGAAACCCGTGCCGCGTTCCTGCAGCACGCTCTCCAAGGCGGTCAAAGCCTCGTGGCTGCCGGCCACGGTTGTGGAGCGCGGGCTGTTCTCGCCCGAGACCACCACCCCGAGGCCATCGAGCGCCGGGTCGGCCAGCAGGGCTTCGACCTCGGCCCGCGGTGCGGCGACCGCGGTCATGCTGCCCGTGTTCTGCGTCGTTTGCTGGTGCTTGCTGCGCAGACGGATGATGCGGACCGCTTGCTCCAACTCGAGCGCCCCGGCCGCCCACGCGGCGGCGACTTCACCCAGACTATGCCCAATCGTCGCTGCAGGCTGGAGACCGGCCGTTTCGAGGGCGCGGACGAGTCCGACTTGGATGGCGAAAATCAGCGGTTGGGCGAGTTCCGTGCGGTCCAAGTCTGCGGAGCTGCCGGTCTCGAAATAAGGAAGCAGCGAGAAGGGAGCATAATCCACGAAGATCGCATCGACCTCTTCGACTGCTTGGCGGAAAGCGGGGTGCCCGGCAAATAGCTGCTGTCCCATGCCGACCCACTGGCCGCCGTTGCCGGTGAAGACAAAGACGGGCTTTTGCCGGGCCGGAAGCGCCTCCGCCTCGATGACGGGAGATTTTTGCTCCGCGGCGTAAGCGCGCAGGGATTGCGCCAGCGCGGTGCGGTCCCTACCGAGGCAGAGCCCGCGGCGGGGCAGGCGCTCCCGACGCGCGTGCAAGGCATGGGCAATGTCATAAAGCGGTGTCTCCGGATGAGCCGCGATGAATTCGGCAGTGCGGGCCGCAACCTCGCGCAGGGCCTGCGGAGTCTTGGCCGAAAGGATGATAGGCAACTCTGTGCGCGGAGTGGCGGTTTTGGCCGGCGCTTCGTGTTGCGGCGGTGCGGACAAGACGATGTGCGCATTGGCGCCGCCGAACCCGAACGAGTTGATGCCGACGCACAATTTGTCTTCCGCCGGCAGCGGGGTGGCTTCGGTGACAACACGCAGGTTGAGATCGTTGAAGTCGATGCGAGGATTGGGTTCGTCGAAATGCAGATTGGGTGGGATGACGCGGTGGCGTAACATCAGCAGCACCTTCATCAGGCCCGCCATGCCCGAGGCCGCCTCGAGGTGGCCGAGGTTGCTCTTGACGGAGCCGATGAGCAGGGGGCGTCGGCGACGCTGGCCCAAGCTTTGACCAATGGCCCATGTCTCGATCGGGTCACCGATCGCGGTGCCGGTTCCATGGGCCTCGAGGAAGTCGAGTTGCTCAGGATCAATGCCGAATTTGTTGTAGACCTCCTCCAGCAGATCGGCCTGCGCCTCGCCGCTCGGCACCGTGATGCCGTTGGTCTTGCCGTCGCAATTGACCCCGCTGGCTTCGACCACGGCCAGAATGCGATCCCCGTCCTTCACCGCTTCTTCGAGAAACTTGAGCACGACCACACCACCGCCTTCAGAGCGCACATAGCCATCCGCTGTGGCATCGAATGCACGACAGCGCCCGCTGCGGGAGAGCATGCCGGTTTTGGTGAAGGAGATGAAGCCGATCGGGTGGAAGTGCAGGCTGATGCCGCCGACAATGGCCGTATCGCAATCGCCGATTTGCATGGAATTCCAAGCTTGGTGGAAAGCGACCAGTGACGAGGAGCAGGCCGTATCGATCGGCATGCTCGGTCCCCGGACGTCCAAAAAGTAGGAGATGCGATTAGCCGCAATGCTTCCGGCATTGCCGGTGGGGGTTTTGGAATCAACCGCGCCCAAGTCATCGGCGAGACGGTGCACGTAGTCGAAGCTCGAGAGGCCGATAAATACGCCGCAGTTCGAACCCTTGAGCCGGGAGGCAGGGAGGCCGGCATCTTCGAGCGCCTCCCATGAAAGTTGCATGAGCAGGCGTTGCTGTGGGTCCATCTGTGCTGCCTCCCGGGGTGATATGCCGAAGAAAGCGGCATCGAACTTGAGAACATCCCGTAGCGAACCGGAGGCAAATGTGTAGGCTGAAGCAGGCTCAGATTTGCGCGGATGAAAAAACCTCTCCTTCGCCCAGCGGCCCTCTTCCACCTCGGTGACAAGATCCTCTCCGCCCACCAATTTCTCCCAAAAAGCACGGCCCGACCCTCCCGGCAAACGGTAGGACATCCCGATAATCGCGATTTGGCGCTTGGCTCTGCTTTCGCTCATGGTGTGGCTCGAAATGATCCGCGTGTTGCGACAAAGCGGACTGCCGTCAGCCATCGCCCCGTGCGACTTGATTTCTTAGTGCATTCCACGGCGGTTCTCAAATTGATTCAGAGCGATTCGCTTGCCGGTTGTAGTCGAGGGCATATGTTGCCTCGGGGATGTCCCTTGCCAGACTTTCGAGCCAGAGGCCGATCACGCGGAAGAAGCCCTCGCGCCGGAATCTTCGCGAGGAGTAGGAGATCCGCATGGAGGGAGAAAAGCCCACGCGGCACCCGCACGCATTCAGGATGGAGCTGAGCTTTATGTCTTCCCCGACAAACCGGGGGAAGCCGCGGGCCGCGTCCAGTGTCCGCTTGCGGATCAGCAGGTTATTGCCGGCGACGACCGGCCGGCCGGCCATCGAGCGGGCCGCGAGAAAGAGCAGGAAGCCAATGCTGTAGGTATTGTAGAAGCAGAAGCGAAGGGGATTGTCTTCCGCAAAATAATTCCAACCGCAGACGGCATCAAATCCACCCGTCAACATCCTCTCGAGACCTTGTTTAAGCCAGTTGCCATTCAAGCGGGCGTCCGCATCCACGAATGCTAACACCTCCGACGAAGCAGACTGCGCGCCGCAATTGCGAGCGGCAGCGATTCCGGGCGTCGGGCAGAAAACAACCCTATCGGCAAACTGCCGGGCGATATCTCCGGTGCGATCAGTGCTGCTGTTGTCGACAACAACAATTTCAAAGTCTCCCCTTTGCTGGCGGATGGAAGCCAGACAGGCCGCTAGATAACACTCTTCGTTGTAAGCGGGTACGATGAACGAGACTTTCTTCACCGGACTCAAAACATCAGCTTCGCGGTTCCTCACGCAGTCGCCGGCGAGGTGACGGTGGTGGGGGTATGCTCGCAGGCGAAGATGCTGCGGCCCGGCCCATGCTCGATAATCGGCTGGTTGACCCTGCCCTCCGACAGCCTTGCGGCCGCGACACTAACTGCGGCATGGACTCCACTTTTACTGAAGAATCCTCCTTTGATTTGAATGCAGGATGAGATTGCCCGGATAAAGGCCTCGCGCAGCGTCGGATCAGGCTCTTGCGGAGAAGGCCAGAACGAGTCGACATCTTGCTGGTGAGTCAACCCGGGAATGTCATAAACGGACTGTCCCAAGGTTTTGACAGCTTTGCCTGACCGGAGTGCCTCAACGCCGCAGGTGCTGTTGACCGTGACAACTCCAGCCGAAGCGGTCGCCAATTCGCCGAATTTCCCGCCGTCGATGAAGAACACACGGTCGTGGATGGCGTGTCTGGAGGCCATGTTGCCGATGATTTTTTTCCATGGCTTGACCCCGGGATCCAGTGGGTGGGCTTTGACCAGCAACCGGGTGTGGGTCGGCGCGCATTTGGCAAAAGACGTCACTACAAGGCTCAGAGCTTCTTCCATCCCGGAGAAACGTGAATAGGCACGCAATTGGTAATCGGCCTCTATTTGCATGGGGAAGACAAAGAACGGCTGCTGCTCTGCTTCGTCTATCAAACGCCGCACAGTCCTCTCGGTGTTCCCGTGCCTTAACTTTGATTTGGCGATGCGTGTCGCCGTTGTGGCGTAGAGGAAAACAGGATTGGTGTGAAGATGAGGCCGGTATCCGGGATACATGAAGGCAAACACCCAGTTGCCGACATCCCCGGCGAGTCCGTTGGAGGCCAGGCGCAGAAACGAATCAGGATACTTGAGCGACAAATCGGGGTGGGGGACTCCTCGAGCCAGCGCCATGATTTCAGTGCGATCCTTGGGAAAACGCGTGTTGCCCGACATGCCGTCCTTCTCGAATGTTATCCAATCTGGCCGCAAGTAGCCCCATTCGGTGACAGTCACGTGAATGTCGTGCTTGGCGGCGAGTTCGACGGGAGCGCGGTGATGGGGCCTCTGCTCGCCCAGTAGCACAATGTCCGTCACGCCATGCTCCACGAGGAAGTCTCGCAAGTATTCTGGCCACTCGGTGAGATTTCCGCGGTAGTTTCTTGCCCCTCGCCGCCGCCAGAAGAGCCAGTCGGAGAAGCAGAGATTGATTCTCAGGGCGTGGTGCCCGAGATCTTCGAGCCGGTCTGCCAGACGCGAGAAGAAGGTGCTGTTCGGCCCCTGTAGAAAGAGGACGATCTTTGTCTTTTCGTGCATTAGGTATCTGGAGCGTTGCTAACAGCAGCAATCTGAGCATTTATCGTGCCCAAAAGCGAGGCCAGAAAGGCAGGCTCTGCAGCAGGCGGAGGGTGCGTTCCAGCGGGGTGTAGGAGAGTTTGCTGCACCCGGCCGCCAGTTCCTCGATGGCCTGCTCCGGCTTGCAAAGTTGGCCTGACGCCGGACTACGATAGAGAGAGTAGCGGATGAGGGCGCCCGCCACCAGTTCGTCGATGTTGAGTTTGCGGGTCCTCCGTGCCGGAGGGTCGATATCCTTGGTCAGGCCCCAGCCGGCGTAGAAGGGGCGTCCGTAAGTGATGACAGTCTTGCCCCGGAGCAACGCTTCGAAACCGGTCAGGGATGTCATGACGTGCACCTCGTCGGTTTCCTCGATTAATTGGTGGATCGGGGTCGAGGTGACGACGGCATCGCAATAGGCTGCGGCGCCGTCTTCGCCGGCTCCGCTCTTGCGCAGTTGTGAGACCACATCGGGGTGCGGCTTGTAGACAATGCAGGCGCCGGGGGTGGCTGCACGCACTGCTTTGAGCAGACCGATATTGGTGCGCACCGATCCGCCGCCCAAGGCGAGGGAGGCGTCGGATTCGACCTGCCCGGCAACCAAGATCCATCGCCTCCGGCCTGCCGGCTTCGGCCAAGCGGGCCCGCTGAGATTGTATTTGGTCAAGCCGGCCCTCACGATTGTTTCGCGGAGTTGTCTTGCTCGCTGCAGTATTTCCTCGGGAAATTGCTCGTTTTGCAGGATGTCCTCAAGGTCCGAAGGTCGGGTGGCGTCGTAGTAAATGCCCCGCCGATCCGCGATCCAGGAAACGGGCGGGGCGAAACGGACACCGAGGCCCTCGGAACGGATGAAGCCGTCTTCGTAGCGCGTGATCCGGCTCCCCGACGGGAAAACTGTGTCATCAAAACGCGTTCCCCACGTTGCGACTTCGATGCTCTCGCCGCTCGGGATATCTTCCGGGGACCGGACAAACTTGATCGATTCTCCGGCCATGAACGACCGTAGCGTTTGTCTTTTCCATGCTTCGAATCCCACGGCATAAGTCGTGATGGGTTGGTCGCTGGATGCGTGCCTGCGCCGCTCTGCTGGGCCGTTTTTTCGTCGCAGCCGGCCCATGCCACGAATGGCGTCTTCGACGTCGTGGTGTTCGCCGGTCTCTGCGTTGATATAACGTGCATAGCGCACCAGTGCGGCATGAGCCAGTTGCCCGAGGGAAGCTCTCTTGCGGCGGGCAGGGGGAGTGACTTCGTCTTCGGTAAGTCCCCAGCCGGCGTAAAAAGGCATCCCGAAAACGCGCACGGGCTTCCCATGGAGAAGAGCCTCGAAGCCCACTTGCGATGTGACTGTGTAAACCCGCGTCGCTTTTTCAAGCAAGCCCGCGGCGTGGGCCTCGGTTCGCAGGACAAACACACGTGGATGTTCGAGGATTGTGTCCCCCGCGAAGTGCCCCCGCTTCGTGCCGTTGACGACTTCCGGGTGAGTCTTCAGGACAACTTTGCAGCCCGGGTTTTCCTCGAGCGCGCATTCCAGCATGCGCACAAAGCTGTGCTCGTCGGCTTGGCCGTGGGTGATGGACAAGTCACCCCGGGTTTGATCGATCGCCAGAACAAAGCTGTCGGGGAGGGAGACGGTGCCGTCCGGCGCATCGTTGTATTTGGAGACCCGCTGCTCGCGCCACAAGCGGATCAGATCCTTGGCGCGGGCTTCCTCGGCTTCTGTCAGCGGTTGGCGAATCAAATGCTCCAGACGTGATTCGCACGATGCGTCGTAATAGATGCCGAGGTCATCGACAACGATACCGAGGGGCGGCTCCGCCGAGCCCGGTTTGAATGATCGCAGAAAGGCGTCTTCCATCCGCCAGAGCGGGAGCTCGTAGCGCACCGCGACTTTTTGTGCTTTGTCGGCGCTGGGTTTGCGCCCCCACGCAAGGATGGCCTGGGCTTCGCAAGGATCGCTCACGAGGCGCGAAGGATAGAGCAGTGCCGAGAGATGACGGGCCGATTCGCCATTGCTTGCCGCACCCGGGGAGCCGAGGAAAAGACGTTCCGGAAGCATTATTTCTGTCGGCCGGTCCTCGCTGGTATCTGTCGCCACTTTGGCAGGTATGTTCGCCGCGTCGGGCGTGATGGGCTTCCCTTGCATCACGCTTGGTTGGCTCCGCGACAATCTTGTTCGGCTTGCGCAGCCAGTCTGCGCGATTCCTCGGGTGAGCGAAGCAAGCGAACGACGGTGCTCGCCCAGAGCTTCTGGTCGTTAGGCAGGAGCAAGCCGTTGCGCCCGTCGACGACGACATCTTGGTAGACCGGCCCGGTCGAGTAAACGCCCGCTGCTCCGGTCCGCGTGATGTCGAAAATTTTTACCGCGGCACGGCACCGGTTGAAAGACGTGTCGAGCAACGGAGCCAGACCCACATCGGCGCGGATGGTTTCAGTATGGGTCAAAAAGTCCGGCCAGTTCATCGGGTAGATGCACCGCACGCGGGGGATGCCGCGGAAAAGCCGGCGGGTCTTTTTGTCGGCAAAGACCTCGAACCATGCCTCAGGAACGCGATGCTGAATTTCGGCGACGAGAGGAGCAAGCCACGCGAGTTCCGCGCGGTGCGAGGCGGTTCCGTGGTAAAAGTAGAGCAACCGGTCTCGCGTGCTCTCCGCTTTGACCTGTTGCGGGGGCCAAACCTCACCTCGCAGGGCCGGGTATCGGCGCGCGAGTTCCGCGGTGGAGAATGCGTAGTCGGCGCCCAGTGTTTGCAGCATGCCCTTGATGCGCAGATAGCGCGCATACGTCTTCCAGGCATAAAGACGCGGCAAGGAGTTCTCCCGGATGACGCCCGGAATGTCGTCATCCATGAACCAGGTGACCCGCACAAGTTTGTCTCTCCGGGCGACCAGCAGCTTCAGCCAAGACGGATGCGCATGACGGAAGATGATGACCCAAGTGCCGGGCTCGATCGGCGGTTGGTCAATGCAGGGTCCCGAGGCATCGACGACCGTTATACTTGCGCCGTCAAGCGCCCGAGCCGCAGCTGCCGGAATATAGTAATCCGCGGTCGGCGTTCCGGTGCAGGCGAGAGCGAGAACACGGCGGCAACCGCTGTTCCCGGAACCGCGCGTGGGTAGGGTGGGCGTCACGGAGTGTGGCATATCCGGGCGATGGACGCCGTCTAACTTTCAGGCGGCAACGACAACAATATGCCGTCGCGGATGTGCCGCAGGATTTCCTCAGGGCGGCCCGCCTTCACCGGGAGCTTGGGGAAGGCGCGTCTTTGCCATTCCAAAAGGGAGGGGCCTTGCGAGGCGCCGTAATCGGAAAAGTCTTTCCAGCTGGAAAAAAACATATCGGGTGATTCCATAGACCGTGGTCTCAGGGCTTCCCCCAACCGCCGTTCGATCCAACGAAGATCCTGCTTGTTCTCCTCGAGCAAGCTTTCCACGTCCTTGCCGCCGAGGGAAAAATGAGTCCCTGCGAACGACATGAGCGCGGAGACCAGCTTCGTGTCCGCAACGCACTCCGGCCCGTGGGGAGGGCGGTGGCCGTGGGCGAGGCGATAGCGGAGAAGAACGGCTGTTGCTTCGGCCGAGAGGGATGCGTTGTGGCGCTTAGTTGCCGCGTGCTTCTGCTGTTCCACCCAGGCGGGATTCATGCCTGTGCGTGTGGCGAAATCGGAAAGCAGCTCGCTCGAGGAAGTAGACCGCTGGTCGAAACGAACGTATTCCAAGTTGTCCCGACCGAGCACGGCCTCCCACGACTTGAGCCTTAGCCGGTAACGCGGGTAAAAGTTTTCAAACTTTCTGGCCCTGCCGGGGGCCCGCATTTGGATGAACTGCTGGAGCAAACTTGCCATGTAGCTGGTCGGCTCCCGCACGTAGACAAGACCCCGCAACTGCTCGAAGCGGGCCTTGAGAAAATTGGCCATGTTCCGTTTCGTCCGGGAATTCCGCCACTCGAACATGACTTCGCCGGAAATAACCAGAGATTTGGGCGACGACCTAACCGCGCGATCGAAATCCTCGCGCAAGCGTTTGCGCTCTGCCCGTTGTTCGCGTGGATCAGGGGAGGTGAAGAAGTGCGCAGGCACCGCCCTTTGGAAGCGCATCTCCAGATGGTGGGAGTGGTTGCCATTGTCCAAACCATGCCGCGGCAGACAACCGAGTCGCAGGTAGGCAACCTTTTCGTCCGCATAGTCGCGGAAGAAATGCTGGATCGAGGTCGACCCAGCCTTGTTCATCCCGAGATGGAGGTAGCAGGTCTTCATCAGATTAGATTCAAGCTGGCGGGCTGGGGGGAGTTGCCATTGGCGGGGGATGAGCAGCCGGAGGCTGCGGTGTTCGGTGTTCAGTGTTCAGGCGGAGGTTTTAACAGAAGGTAACGAAGTGAACGAAGGGGCGGAGTAGGAACTTAAAACTTACAAACTTAAGACTTAAAACTTCGTGAGCGGAGACCGGGACGTGACAAACTCAGATGCTGCCGAAGACCGGGGGAATTTCCCGTGCCACGGTGCGCAGGCTGTGGCCTTCGGCGCGCAAGACGGCATCAAGGGCAGAATCATCGGTTGCCGGTGCCAGCGCCATTTCGACCAGCGCGCGCTTCGCGGCAAAACGTGCGTGGTGTGGATGGCATGGCGAGGTCCAGTGGTTCAGCAGGCGCTTTCGTGTCGCCGGATTTCTCCAGAGGAGTCGGCCGTATTCGAGCCGGCCCAAATCTTGGTAGCTGGCATACTTGCCCAAAGGATTCATTGGAGTTGCTTGGCCCATTCGGCGTGTAATTTATCACGCGGTTCGGCCCGCTTCAACTTGGGGATAAGAAGGTCATTCACGGCGGGAACGGTCACGGTCAATTTCCCGTAAATCTTGCGCAAGGCGCGAGACTCCCAGTCTGCGGGCATCTCGCTCAGCACGGCCATCGGCATCAAATTGACGTGCCAGCCGTGTTGCTTTTCGAATTCGCTGCCGATCATTGATTCGTAGCCGAGCAGCGCAACGGCATCGCTTTGGGTGACCGGATCGACATCCATGCTGTTTTCCGGGAGAGCAAGGTCGAGTCCGCGCTGTGCCGCATGCCAAAGCAGGCCGCCTGACTCGATCAGGATGAGAGATCCCGTTTCGCCAAGTTGGGTGCCCCATTCGGTGAGCCATGCTTCGATTTGGCCGGGGTGCTTGAGTTCTCGCTTTGGCATGGATGGGCTGAGAGTGGAGATCAGTGCTTCCGTGGGGCGGAGCGGGGAGCGGAGAGGAGAAGAGAGGGGAGCACGCTTGGCGTGCGGTCACGGGTGGCGGGTAGCTGGTAAAAGGTGCGAAGGGCTGAAGAGAAAGCCGAAGGGATCTTGCTGAACACTGAACACCGAACACTGAACACTGCGCAAGCGCTCGCGCAAAGGGCGGAGTCGGAACTTAAAACTTACAAACTTAAGACTTAAAACTCTGCGAGCCGAGGGCGAACGAAGAGAGACCTGAGAGCTGAAGTGGTCTTCCCCCGAAAAAGTGGACTGCGTGAGCGCAGCTGTATTGGTTTTAGTTTAGTTGATGTTTTTTGTTTTGGAAGTAGCGAGTGAGGAAGTTTTGCGGTGACTGGTAACCGAGGGCGCTGTG
>JBIKLF010000021.1:0-37426 GCA_044359955.1 Chthoniobacterales bacterium
CACATCCCTGGCGCCTCGGGCCATCTCGCCGCGGCAGCACCCTGGCCAGCAGCGCCCCGAACTGGTGCCAGTGCAAGAACCCGCAGAAGGTCGCCAGCCCGGCTCGCCCGCTGATTTTTTGGTCGGTGAACCCGATTCGAATCGACTCCCCGGCTGTCTTTAGCTCAATAAATTCCTCGGTCACTGTTTGGTGAGCCGTGTGGCTCGCGTGTTTTGTGTTGTATCTTTTCACACACCAAGCACATCCAAACAGTGGCCAACTTCAATTCTGAATTTTTACGGCTAAGGCAAATAGCCCGATGGCAAACGGCCCCGACTGAATACTGAAAACTGGACACTGTTAACTCCGGCCTCCGGCCGGTTATGACACACAAACCCCTTTGTTCCTTCGCTTCCTTCTGTTCAATTCCCCTCATGCCACGTGGAGTCCTCCTGCTGTCCCTCCTTTTGTCCGCCTGCGCTTCGGGCCCGGAGCCCGAGGTGAGGGTGGCGGATCCGGTCAGGACGATCGACATCCGCAGTTGGCCCTCGGGCCTGGTTGTCGAACTCAATGGCGAATACATTGGCACCACACCTGTCGAGTTGGTGGTCAACACCACTCGCTCCGGCAACTGGACGGCAGAATTCGCCCGCCGTTACACCCCGATCGTGATGCGCGCCAGCACGCCCGATGCATCCGGCTGGGAGCAGAAGGTCTGGTATCCCGGCGACCGCATTCCCTCGCGGGTGCTCTTCCGCATTCCCGGCGCCATGAAGCGCCTCGCCGTGAATTGAGCTTCTTCAACAAAAGCGAACGAAGTTACCGAAGGACTCCGCGGCTTGATCGTGCCGTCTTTCCCGGACTTCCGTCCTCTGAGTCCTGTCTCTTCTGACCGAAGCGCCGACCTCCGCCCTCTCACTCGTCACGCCGTAGCAACGCGAAGGCGGACGGTCTCAGTTCGGCACCAGCGCGAGCACCCGCAGCGGACTACCGGAACCACCCTTGATCTTCAGAGGCGCTGAGAGGATCAAGGCGCCGGTCGGGGGCAGTTGGTCGAGATTCCTCAGGCATTGCAGACCATACCGGTTCGCGCCGTGCATCAGGGTGTGGCAGGGGTAAGGAACCGGCCATTTATAGGATTGGCCCGCGTCGGTGTTGATCGTCTCGACCGCAAAACCATGAACGTTGCGATCGTGGATCAGCCATTCCACCACCGCCTGCGTCGGACCTGGCGTATGGGCGCCGTCTTCCTTCAGGTTGAGAAAGGAAGCCGGGTCACTGATGCGTTTGGACCAGTCGGTGCGGAGCACAAGCCACGCTCCGGCTTGGATGCGCCCATTCTTGGCTTCCCACTGTTCGAGGAACTCCACGGTCAACAGCCAATCCGGATCATCTGCCACCTCGCCGCTGGCATCCACCACGGCAGCCGGGGCCATGAAGTTCTTGCACGCGATGGTATCCACGGTGTTGCCGGGATGATCCTTGCCTGTGATCCAGTGGGCCGGCGCGTCGAAGTGGGTGCCCGTGTGCTCGCCGCAGGAAAAGTTATTCCAATACCAACCAGGTCCAGCCTGGTCGTATTGGCAAATCGTCTCCAACTTGAACGGCCAGACCTGGCCAAACTCAGGAGGCAACACCAAGGTTGGAAACTCGGGCGAGAGCGTGTGCGTCAGATCAACGATGCGGATGCTGCCGGCCTTCAGTTCGTCAAAAAAAGAAGCGAGAGGATGTGTCATAGTGATTTGTTTTTGAAGACTCGTGCGATGTCTTTCCCTCGTTATGTGTTTTTCAACATCTCGAAACGATGTTTTTCACCGGCGCGCCCGCCGCGAAACCGCGGGCCTGCTCGTTGGCAAAACGATACGCGCGCCGCCGCCAGCTCTCCACCGCGCCGGCCACATGGGGCGTGATCATGACATTGGGTGCCTGCCACAGGGGATGTCCCTGCGGAAGCGGCTCGGGGTCGGTCACGTCCAGGGCCGCGCGGATTTGTCGCCGGTGGAGCGCCGCCAGCAGCGCCTCTGTATCAACCAACCGGCCGCGCGCCGCGTTCACGAGGATCGAACCCGGTTTCATCCGCGCAAGAAAATCAGCATCGACGATATGCTCCGTCTCCGGAGTGAGCGGGAGCAGCAAGACCACGGCGTCCGCCTCGGCCAATCGCCCGGGCAGGGCTTCCATCGGCTCGGCGTCCGTCCGCCGGTGCCGCGCAATTCCGGACACGCGAATTCCGAAAGGTGCCAGCCGCGCCGCGACCGCCCGTCCGATCGAACCGTAACCGATGATCAGCACCGTGCCCCCCTCGAATGTGTCAATGGGTCCGACGGACGATGGCCCCGTGGCCGTGACATCGTTCAGGTTCACGTCCCACTCACCACGCCGCTGGAGTTCCAGCATGTCCGGCAGTCGGCGGCGCATGGCCAGCAGCACCGCCACGACCCACTCGGCAACGGCGGCATCGTGCACACCGCTCGCATTGTAAACCGCCACGCCCTCCGGCAAATGGGGCAGCAACCAGTCCACACCCGCATTGAGCGACTGCACGGCTTGCAGCCCTGGCAAGGCGGCCAGGAACTCCGGCAGCTGCTGTGCGTGGTGCATTCCCAAGACAGCGAGTTCCACATCGGGTTCCGGTGCGGCAACCAGCCTGATCCCCTCGGGCAGAGCCTCAAACACATGGTGGTAGGCGGTCTCCGGAACGAATATTTTGGTTTTTCGTTGTTTCAAGTGGGTAAAGTGGGAGGTCGGCGGCGAGTCGATAGTAACAGAAGTTGCGGAATCCGCGAACAATGCGGATCTGTCTGTATGAGAGCTCCTCTGCTCCGACTGAATACTGAATACTGAAAACTGAACACTGTGCCCTCCGTGTTCCCCGTGGCTCCGTGAGAGCTTCTCCGGAGTTTTGAACAAAAGGTAACGAAGCGAACAAAGAACTGTCCTGCTGATTGGTTGCAGATTTTCCGAGCCATCGCACTCGCGTATCAAAAAATGTGACACCTCGCGTGAAAACGCGCGCTTCAGCCTCCAGCTGATCGTCCGGAAAAGCTAAGCCGCCGGCACGCCTTCGAGTTGCACGAAATCCATGGCTGGCGCTTTCGACCGCTTCGAGAGGTGCAGCATCTCGATGCCGACCACTTCGTTGGCCTCGTTGAAGTCGAGAACAACTCCCGGCGAAACCTCCTCGGACTCGATGATCTTCGAATCATCAAGCCGCAGGTAAAGCGCGTCAGCTTCTCTGTCCACATTTAGTCTCATAGGCGCTCCTTCATGGAACGATCAAAATATACGCTCATAACCCTCCATGGATCAACCTGCACATTGACCACCACCTTGAGCACCCGGTTCCCGTAAGCGGCGATTCTCGCATAGAAAAGCTCCACCCCGGTCTCCCTTCTGTCGGCCTCGCGGCGGTCCGGCTCCTCCAATGTCTGGCGGATCCATTCCAGCGGAATTTCGCGTTCCATGGCTGATACTTTCGCATGCTTCGAGAGAACAAAATCCATGGCGATCCGTCAAAAGTGATCATCCGTGGCGTGCCTGCCAAGATCACATTTTTGTCACGTGTTGGCCTCCGACCCCAGTGGCCCCCGCGGCTCTGTGAGAGTTCTTCTGATCTGCCAACTGACGCCTGCTCCCTGTCTCCAAACACTCCCACTTTTAACCTCCATGCCTTTCATCCTTTATTCCCTTCTCACGTTGCCCTCGTCCGCATGCGCGGCACTCACGCTGTCTCCGTCCGCCGCGGCGGACTCCGGCTCTCATCACTCAACTTTCAACCACGGCTTTAGGCTAAGAGCCGGGGCGGCGGCCGGGAGGGGGGAGGAAAAATTTAGGGTAGGGACGAGCGGCCAGAGACCCCGCCCTACCTTGGTTGGTCGTGGGCCGCTGCTACAACCTCGACGTAAGGGCGCGCCGCGAAGAAGCTCTTCCTTTATGCCTGCGCTGGAACAAAAGCTGAAAGAAGTCTTCGGCTACGACACCTTCCGTCCGCACCAGCGGGAGATCGCGGAGTCATTCCTCGCCGGGCGCGACACGCTGGCCATTTTGCCCACGGGGGCGGGGAAAAGTCTGTGTTACCAGCTGCCGGCTTTGGTGCGGGACGGGTTGACCGTGGTGGTCTCTCCGCTCATCGCCTTGATGAAGGATCAGGTCGACCAACTGACGGCCAGCGGGGTGGCGGCGACCTTTTTGAATTCGACCCTCGATTCGGCCGAGGCCCGCAAGCGTTTTGCCAAGTTGTATGCCGGCGAATACCGGCTCCTTTATCTCGCGCCGGAGCGGCTTATGTTGCCGGAATTTTTGCCCAAGCTGGCGGAGTGGGGGATGAAGGCTCTCGCGGTCGATGAAGCGCATTGCATCAGCGAATGGGGTCACGACTTCCGTCCGGAATACCGGCGCCTGCGCGAGGTGCGCGAGAGTTTCCCCGGACTCCCGCTCCTCGCCCTCACTGCCACGGCCACCCCGCGGGTGCGGGAGGACATCCGCACGCAGCTGGAATTGCGGGATCCCGAAATTTTTCTCGCGAGCTTCAATCGTCCGAATCTGAATTACCGCGTCATCCCAAAGGCCAAGGCGGCGGCGCAGGTGGTGCAATTCGTGCGGGAGCGGTCCGATGAGGCGGGGATTGTTTACGCGCAGTCGCGACGGGCGGCGGAGTCGATGGCCGCGGCGCTCTGCGAGGCGGGGATCAAGGCGGCGCCTTACCACGCGGGGCTCGAGGCGGAGGAACGGGCGCGCAACCAGGAAAAGTTTCTGCGCGACGACCTGCAGGTCATTTGCGCCACCATCGCCTTCGGCATGGGGATCAACAAACCGAACGTGCGCTACGTGATCCATGCCGACCTGCCGAAGAACGTCGAAAGCTACTACCAGGAAACCGGACGCGCGGGGCGCGACGGGCTGCCGTCCGATTGTCTGCTCCTCTACTCGCGGGGTGACGTGGTGAAGTATCTGCGGTTTTTCGAGGAGATCACGGATTTGCAGGCCCGGCGGGAGGCGCGGGTCCAGTTGGAGAAGATGACGCATTTCGCGGAGGATGAGCGCTGCCGGCGGGTTTCGTTGCTCGGATATTTCGGGGAGGAATGGACGGAGGAAAATTGCGGCGCGTGCGACCAGTGTCTGGCCCCGCGGGAAAAATGGGATGCCACCACGGATGTGCAAAAGTTGCTCAGCTGCGTGCTGCGGTTGCGGCAGAAAAGCGGGTTCAGCACGGGGCTGCAGCATGCGGTCGAGGTGCTGACCGGCGGCAAATCGGAAAAGATCCTGCGCTGGGGGCATGAGACGGTCAGCACTTACGGCGTCGGAAGCGAACATCCGCGCGCTTATTGGGTCGATCTCGGACGGCAGTTGCTCCGGCTCGGATTGCTCGAGGCCTCGGAGGACAAATTTGCCACGGTCAGCGTGACGGAGCGCGGGGTCGAGGTGCTGCGGGCGCGGGAGAAGGTCGCGCTGACCCGCCCGATGGTCCGGCCGGTGCAGGATGCGGCAGGGCCGAAGAAGCGCCGGGCGCGGTCCGGCGAGGTGGCGTGCGACGAGGGGCTTTTCGAGGTGCTGCGCAAATTGCGGGCCGAGTTGGCGCGGGGGCGCAATGTGCCGCCGTATGTGGTCTTTTCCGATGCGACGCTGCGGCATATGGCGCGGGAGTATCCGCGGGACGAGATGGCCATGTTGCAGGTGCCGGGGGTGGGGGAGCGGAAGTTGTCCGATTACGGACAGGTCTTCCTGGCCGCGATTGGGGGATGGTTGTCGACCAAACCGCGGCAGCAATTTTCCTGATGATTGTAGCGGCGGTCTATGACCGCCGGTGCATCAAGGGGACAGGTTCCGGCGGTCATATCAGTTGGTCGCCTTTGGCGACCCGTCTCGCCGAGCCTCGGCTGACCGCCGCTACAATTGAGAGGAAAGCAACGGCGGCTTTTCGCATCGACAGCTGTGGCGGGATCTGGTTTTTGAACGCGTATGTCGAACGATGTCGGTCAGTTGCTTTTAGTCGGGGTGCCGGGGACGGAATTGGAGGCGGAGACGGCGGCTATGCTGCGGCGGGTCCAGCCGGGCGGGTTCATTCTCTTCGGGCGCAATATCCAGTCGCCGGAGCAGGTGCGGAAGTTGATCGATGATCTACGCGACCTTTCGACGGTCGAACCGGTCATCACCATTGATCAAGAGGGCGGCCGCGTCTCGCGCTTGCGTTTGATCGGCGAGGAGCCGCCCAATGCGCAGCAGTTGCGCGACCGGGGGAATCCGGAATTGGTGCGGCGGCATGGGGAGCTGACCGCGAAACTCCTGCGGTTGTTCGGGTTCAATCTCGATCTTTGTCCGGTGCTCGATCTTTCCTTCGACGACGAGGCGGACAACTCGCTGCGTGGGCGTTGCTATGGAAAAACGGTCGAGCAGGTCATCGCGTTGGCCGGGGAATTCAACACGGCCCTGCGGGCCGGCGGCATCCTCAGTTGCGGGAAGCATTTTCCGGGCTACGCCGCGGCGGTGGAAGATCCGCACCATTCGTTCCCGGTCATCGAGCGTTCGCGGTTCGAGATGGAGGCGAATGAGTTGGCGGTGTTCCGTCATTTCGCGCCGCTGGTCGACAGCATGATGATCGGTCACATCCACTACGGCTCGTTGGATCCGGAGATGCGTCCGGCTTCGCTTTCACCGGTCATGATCAACGGTCTGCTGCGGCAGGAGATGGGATTCGACGGATTGGTCATGACCGACGACTTGGACATGGGGGCGATCCTTAACACGACATCCTTCGAGGATATGCTGGCCCTCGGATTGGCCGCGGGGAATGACCTCCTTATGATTTGTCACCGGGTGGAGATGCTTGATGAAGCGCGGGCCGTGCTGGAGAAGCAGCCGTCGGATGTGCGGGCGGCTTCGCTCAGGCGAGTGGCGGCTTTCAAAAAGAAGATGGCACCGCCTGCGGGATTTTCGCGCGCGGCGTTTGAGGAGATCAATCGGGAGATCTGGGATTTGCGGGTGGCCACGCTGGGCGAGGAAAAAGCACGCGAGAAAAGCGTGGAAGACGGGAAGCGCTCGCCGGTGGAGCTGTATTAGGAAGGTTGAGGGTTGAGAGATGAGGGTTGAGGGAATTTTTCGAGCTGCGGCTAGAACGCGGAGGTTTGCGGATTATGAAAGGTGAAGGAGCGGCAGTAGTCGCCTTGCCGTTCATCGACTGGGTGGTGCTCGGAATTTATTTTGCCGCCATGCTCGGGGTGGGTTTGTATTTTTACCGCTCGGGGCGGAGTTCGACCGCGGCGGGGTTCACCAAGGCGGACGGCGCGATGCCCGGTTGGGTGGTCGGGCTGTCGATTTTGGCGACGTATGTGAGTAGTATCAGTTTTCTCGCCTTGCCCGGACGCGCCTTTGCGGGGAATTGGAATGCTTTTGTTTTTAGTCTGTCTCTGCCCCTCGCGCTGTGGGTCGCGGCGCGGTGGTTCGTGCCTTATTACCGTGCAACCGGCGAGGTCTCGGCCTACAGCCATCTCGAGACGCGGTTCGGTCCGTGGGCGCGGGTCTATGCGGGGGTCTGCTATCTGCTCACGCAGTTGGCGCGGATGGGATCGGTCATGTTTTTGATGGCTCTGCCTATGCACCTGCTGCTCGGCTGGGAAATGCACTGGATCATCCTGCTCACGGGGGTGTCGGTCATTCTTTACACGATGCTCGGCGGCATTGTCGCCGTGATGTGGAGCGATGCGGTGCAGGCCATCATTCTCATGGCCGGCGCGCTATTGTGCCTCTTGCTTCTCGTCGCCGGTTTGCCGGACGGTGCGGTCGCCGGTTGGGACTATGCGGTGGCCCACGACAAATTTTCGCTCGGCAGCTTCGGGGCGTCCTTGGGCGAATCGACGTTCTGGGTCGTGCTGGCTTACGGGATCGTTATCAACCTGCAAAATTTCGGCATCGATCAGAATTACGTGCAGCGCTATGTGGCGGCGCGGTCGGAAACCGCGGCGCGGCGCAGCCTGTGGGTCGGCGGGATGCTTTACCTTCCGGTGTCGGCCGTCTTTTTCCTGATCGGCACGGGGCTCTTTGTTTTCTACGGAACACAGCCGGACCTTTTGCCCGCCGCCTTGCAGGGGGCGGATCAGGCGGACCGCATCCTTCCGTATTTCATCCTCACCCAGTTGCCGCCCGGGGCCAAGGGATTGCTCCTCGCGGCGATTTTTTCCGCGGCCATGAGCACGGTTTCGACCAGTCTGAATTCGTCGGCGACGCTCTTGCTGACCGATTGGTATCAAAGATTTTTCCGGCCGGAGGCCGGCGAACGCGAGTCGATGCGTGTGCTGCACGGGGCGTCGCTGGTCTGGGGCGCGCTGGGCACGGGCGTGGCGCTGGCCATGATCGGAGTCAAAGCAGCGCTCGATGCCTGGTGGACGCTTTCCGGGATTTTTGCCGGCGGGATGCTGGGTTTGTTTTTGCTCGGGCTGATCTCGCGGCGGGCGGGCAATCCGGCGGCGGTCACCGCCGTGCTGGCCGGGGTCTTGGTCATCCTTTGGATGACCCTCATGCCCGGATCGGCGGCGTGGCCGGCGGAATTGCAGAGCCCGTTCCACAGCTTCATGACCGTGGTGGTCGGGACGTTGGTCATCCTTTTGGTGGGGCTGGGGGTGAGTTCTCTGAAGAGGAGAAGCGGCGTCCCCGACGCTTAACGTAGGGGACAAGCGGCGGGGACGCTGCTTCCACTTTTATCGGATAGGGGCAAAAGGCCGTTTTTTGTGCGGTTTGCGGAAGCAATTCGCTCTTGAGTCGGACTATTAGACAGGCTTATAAGAAGCGTTCGGCCGCGAGTTCGCGCTTGCGGCTTTTTATCTCCGATGAGCTTTTCTTTCCCGATCGCCGCCGCTATCCCGCTCTATGCCGACAAGTTCTTGTTGGAAGTCGACTGGCTGACCAATTCGATCTTTGTCTCGTTGTTGGTCATGGGGATTGTGCTCTTGTTTGCCCGGCGGGCCACGAAGGAGGTCAAACTGGTGCCGGACGGTCCGCAGAATCGCTTCGAAGCGATCGTGGAGACGCTTTACGACACGGTGGAGGAAATTGTCGGACCGCACATGGTGAGCAAGGTTTTCTCGCTGCTCGCGACCCTGTTTATTTTCATTCTGGTCTCGAACTGGTTCGCGCTCTTGCCTGGCGTCGGTTCGATTGGTTTCGCGGCCGATTCTTCGCAGGTCGGGGCTTGGCACAGCATCAGTGCGGACAATCTCAAAGTGGCCATCCTGCGTCCGACCACGGCCGATCTGAACATGACCTTGGCCATGGCGCTCGTCTTCATGGCGCTCTGGCTTTACTGGTCGATCGGCGAAATGGGGGTGGGCGGTTTCCTCAAGCACATGTTCGGGGTGAAAGGCGGACTCAAAGGCTTCATGGCCATCGTGCTCATGCCGATTTTTTTCATGGTTGGTGTGATCGAGGTCGTCTCCATCGCTTTTCGTCCGGTTTCTCTGTCGCTGCGTCTTTTCGGCAACGTCTTTGCCGGGGAGAACCTTCTCGTCACCATGCTGACCCTCGGCAAGCAACTCGGCTTGCCGGATATTGTCGCCTACCTTTCGAGCATCATTCTCCCCATTCCTTTTTACTTCCTCGAATTGCTGATCGGACTGCTCCAAGCCATGGTTTTCACCCTGCTTTGCGCGGTCTACATCACCTTGTCGACCACCCACGACGAGGAGGAAGCGCACTAAAACTTTCCCGCCGGGACCATGCCCAGAGCGTGGGCGGCGTGAACCAACAACAACACAAGACATAACATGATCACACCTATCATCGCAGAAGCCGCGGCCACCGCGGGGATCTCCGGAAGTTTCACCCTCGCCATCGCCGGCGCCGGGGCCGCCATCGGCATCGGCATGGTCGGCGCCAAGGCCGTGGAAGCGGTCGGACGCAACCCCGGCGCTTTCGGCAAGGTCCTGACCCTGGGTATCATCGGTATGGCGCTGGCTGAAGCCATCGCTATTTACGCCCTGATCCTCGCGTTCGGCGGACGTTAAAACTCATCGGGCCGTCCCGTTCGCGGGACGGCCTGCCTCCGCGCTCACCATGGAAATCGTCCAACAACTTTTCAGCCAGTTCGGCGTCACTTGGCCGAAGTTCATCGCCCAGACGATCATCTTCATCATCGTCTACTGGGTGTTGAACAAATACGCCTTCGGTCCGATCGTCAACGTGCTGGCCGAACGCCGCCGCCGCATTGCCGAGGCGCAGGAAAACGCCGAGAAAATCAAACAGCAACTGGCTGACGCCGACGCGCGCTACAAGGAAATCCTCGGCAAAGCCGACGTGGAAGCCAAAGCCCTCATCGACGAGGCCCGGGCCAGCGCCGAAGCGGTGCGCGAGAAACGCGTGCAGGAAGCCATCGGCGAGGCCGAGGGCGTGATCCGCAAAGCCCACGAATCGATCGAGCAGGACCGTCGGAAGATGGAAGCCGAAGTGAAGAACGCCATGGTCGGCCTCGTCGCCGCCACAACCTCGAAAGTGACCGGCAAAATCCTCACCGCTGACGACCAGAAACGCCTCAACGACGAAACGATCAAGGAGATCGCAGCGTGAAGAAGTCTGAGGCAACGCTTTCGCTGATGTGGCATGGGCATCCTGCCCATGACCTCATGACATCATGGGCAGGATGCCCATGCCACTTTCCTGAACGCCGATGAGATCTCCCCGCGAGGCCCGCAAAACCGCCCGTTCACTCTTCCGTGGTTGTCTGACCGGCGGAAGGCTCGACGCCTCGCGCGTCCGGGCCGTGACCGAAGTGGTGGCGACGGACCAACCGCGCGGCTACCTTGGTATTCTGCAGGTTTTCTCCCGTCTGGTCCGCCTCGAACTGGAGCGCCGCCATGCGGTGATCGAAAGCGCGGCACCCCTTTCCGAATCCGCCATGCAGGAAGTCCGTGAGGAAATCACCCGGACCCATGGCGACGACCTGACCTTTGAAACGGCGGTGCGTCCCGACCTGATCGGCGGCCTGCGCGTGCGCGTCGGCAGCGACGTGTGGGACGGCAGTGTCCGCGCCCGCCTTGAAGCCTTACCCGTTTGAACCCCATTTAAAAAACCAAGCCCATGAGCACACTCGTTGAAGAAATCGAATCCAAGATCAAAGGCCTGCAAGCCGGCGCCGCGCACACCAACACCGGCAAAGTCCGCGAAGTCGGCGACGGCATCGCCCGTGTCGAGGGGTTGAGCAATGTCATGCTCAACGAAATGGTGGAATTCCCCGGCGGCGTCTTCGGCCTCGCCCTCAACCTCGAGGAAAACGAAGTCGGTGTCGTTCTTCTCGGCAGCTACGGCAACATCAAAGAAGGCGACGAAGTTAAAACAACCGGCCGGCTCCTTTCCATCCCGGTGGGCAAAGCGCTCCTCGGCCGCGTGGTCAACACGCTCGGCGAACCGATCGACGGCAAGGGACCGATCGAGGCGAGCACCTACTATCCGTTGGAAAAAATCGCCCCCGGGATCATCAAGCGCCGCCCCGTGACCCAGCCCGTGCAGACCGGCATCATGGCGATCGACGCGATGATTCCGATCGGACGCGGACAGCGTGAGCTGATCATCGGCGACCGCGCCACCGGCAAGACCACCGTGGCGATCGACTCGATCATCAGCCAGGCCCGCTTGAACAAGCAGGGTGAGGCTTTGGGCGACAAAGATTTCCGTCCGCTTTATTCGATCTACGTGGCGATCGGCCAGAAGAACGCCAACGTGGCGCGGGTCATTGCCACCTTGGAGAAGGAAGGCGCCATGCCTTACACCATCGTCGTGGTGGCTTCGGCCTCGGACGACGCGGCCAGCCAATACCTCGCGCCCTTCGCCGGGGCGGCGATCGGCGAGTGGTTCATGGACAATGGCATGGATGCGCTCATCGTTTTCGACGACTTGTCGAAGCAGGCTGTGGCCTACCGTCAGGTGTCGCTGCTGCTCAAACGTCCGTCCGGACGCGAAGCCTATCCGGGCGACGTCTTCTATCTCCACTCCCGCCTGCTCGAACGCAGCGCGCGTTTGAGCGAAGAGGCGGGCGGGGGATCGCTCACCGCGTTGCCCATCATTGAAACGCAGGCCGGTGACGTCTCGGCCTACATTCCGACCAACGTCATTTCCATCACCGACGGCCAGATCTACCTCGAGGGCGACCTGTTTTATCAAGGCATCCGTCCGGCCATCAACGTGGGCCTCTCGGTCAGCCGCGTCGGTTCCGCCGCGCAGATCAAGGCGATCAAGCAGGTGGCCGGCAAGATCAAGGGCGAGTTGGCCCAGTTCCGCGAAATGGCGGCCTTTGCCCAATTCGGGTCCGACCTGGACGACAAAACGAAGGGCCTCCTCGAGCGCGGACGCCGTATCGTCGAACTTTTCAAACAGCAGCAATACCAACCGCTGCCGGTCGAAATGCAGGCCGCGGTGCTTTATGCCATGCAGCAGGGCTACATGGACAAAGTGGACGTCGAGAAAATCAAAGACTTCCAAGCCAAGCTGCAGGAATTTCTCGAAACGCGCAAAGCGTCGCTCCTCGACAGCATCCGCACGAAGAAGGCGATCGACGACGCGCTGGGCGGTGAATTGAAGGCTGCCTTGGACGAGTTCGCCCAGTTCTACAAATAAAGACCCATGCCGAGCACACGGGACATCCGCCGCCGGATCAAATCGGTCCGCAACACGGCGCAAATCACCAAGGCGATGCAGATGATCGCCGCGGCGAAAATGCGCAAGGCGCAGCAACGCGCCTTGGATGCCCGGCCCTATGCCCGGATGCTCAACCGCGTGCTGGTCTCCCTGAGCAAGCACAGCGAGGACGAACTCCATCCGCTCCTCCAGGCCCGCCCGGTCCATCACACGCTGGTCTACGTCGTCGCGACGGACAAAGGCCTTTGCGGCGGACTGAACACAAACCTCTTCCGCGAGATCCAGCGATTCGACTCCGCCACGACCAGTTTCATTGCCTCGGGCAAAAAGGCCGTCGATTTCCTGGCCCGGACCAAGCGTCCGCTCCTCGCCGACTTCCCGATGCGCGACACGCCGGAATACGGCGAGGTCAAACCCGTCTCGCAATTCATCATCGAAAAATTCCTGGCCGGCGAGTGCGACCGGGCCGTCGTGCTCTACACCGATTTCATCAACACGCTCATCCAGGTGCCTTCGGCGCACGAACTGCTCCCCATTGCCTCCTTCGAGATGGGCGGCCAGCATGCGGAGGACACCGATTCCGCGGCGGAAGAAGCCATGTCGGCCTTCAAATTCGAACCTTCCCCCCAGGAAGTGCTCAACGCGTTGCTCCCGTTTTACATCGGCAACGAGCTGTATGCCATGATCCTCAACGCCCGCGCCTCCGAGCAGAGCGCGCGCATGGTGGCCATGAAGAATGCCACCGACAATGCCAAGACCCTGATCAAAGACCTCACCCTCGAATACAACAAAATACGCCAGGCCGCGATCACCACGGAAATCCTCGAGATTTCCTCGGCCCAGATCGCCATGGGCTAACCAATCAAAGATATGAGCAACACCGGAAAAATCGTGCAAATCATCGGCCCCGTCGTGGACGTCGATTTCAGCGCAGCCCAACTCCCGAAAATTTACGACGCCCTGGAAACCACGGTCGACGTCAACGGGGAAAAATCCAAACTCGTCCTCGAAGTCCAACAGGAATTGGGCGAGGGCTGGGTTCGTGCCGTGGCCATGTCCAGCACCGAAGGCCTCCGCCGCGGCGGCGAGGTCATCGGCACCGGCGCCCCGATCTCCGTCCCGGTGGGCGATGCGGTGCTCGGACGTATTTTCAATGTGACCGGTGACCCGGTGGACGAAGCCGGTCCGGTCGTGACCGAGAAGCGGTATCCCATTCACCGCGGCGCGCCCTTGCTCGTCGAGCAGGACACGCAGGCCCAGATCCTCGAGACCGGAATCAAGGTCATCGACCTGATCTGCCCCTTCACCAAGGGCGGTAAGAGCGGTGCCTTCGGCGGCGCCGGCGTGGGCAAGACCGTGGTCATCATGGAACTGATCAACAACATCGCCAAAGGCCACGGCGGTTATTCGGTCTTCGCCGGAGTCGGTGAGCGCACGCGCGAAGGCAATGACCTTTTCAATGAAATGTGCGAAGCGGGCATTATCGACAAGAAGGACATGGCCAAATCGAAGGTCGCGCTGGTTTACGGCCAGATGAACGAACCTCCGGGCGCGCGTCTCCGCGTTGCGCTCACCGCGCTGGCCATGGCCGAGTATTTCCGCGACGAGAAAAACCAGGACGTTCTGCTCTTCATCGACAACATCTTTCGTTTCTCGCAGGCGGGATCGGAAGTGTCCGCCTTGCTCGGACGCACGCCGTCCGCCGTGGGGTATCAACCGACCTTGGCCGCCGAGATGGGCAACCTGCAGGAGCGCATCACCTCGACCAAGAAAGGCTCGATCACTTCGCTGCAGGCCGTGTATGTGCCGGCGGACGATTTGACCGACCCCGCGCCGGCCACGACCTTTGCGCACCTTGATTCGACCATCGTGCTCGAGCGTTCCATCGCCGAGTTGGGCATCTACCCGGCGGTCGATCCGTTGGCTTCCACCTCGAAGGCGCTTGCGCCCGAGATCGTCGGCAAGGAGCACTACGAAGTGGCCCGCGGCGTGCAGCGCGTGCTGCAGCGTTACAAGGATTTGCAGGACATCATTGCCATTCTCGGCATGGATGAACTCAGTCCGGACGACAAACAAACCGTCTACCGCGCCCGCAAAATCCAGCGATTCCTCAGCCAGCCGTTCCACGTGGCCGAGATTTTCACCGGCACCAAAGGCGAATACGTCAAGACGGAGGACACGGTCCGCGGCTTCAAGGAAATCCTCGAAGGCAAATACGACGACGTGCCGGAGCAGAACTTCTACATGAAGGGCAGCCTCGACACCGTCACCCGCTAAAGCGTGGCCGCCAAAATCCATTTCGAAATCGTCTCACCCGCCGGGGTCAGCACCGCGGCGGAAGTCGACCAGGTGGTCATCCCGACCACGACCGGCGAAATCGGCGTGCTCCCGCAGCACGAGCCGGTTATGACCATGCTCGAGCCGGGCGAATTGGCCGTGATCAACGACGGTAAGACGACCTACGCTGCGGTCGGCGAAGGCTTCGCCCAGATCACGCCCGGCCGGATTTCGATCCTGACCGATATGGTGGCGCGCGAGAGCGAGATCGATGAGGATGCGGTGGCCAAGGCCATTGAACGGGCCCAGACCGCGCTGGCTAATGCGGCCAACATGAGCGATGAGGAAGCGGCCGGATTGGAAGCCGGCCTGAAGCGCAACTTGGCCATGCTGGGGGTGAAGCGCCGCCGGCGCTCGGCCTGAGGACCGGGATTTTTTTAACATAAGGTAACGAAGGGAACGAAGGGGGGAGGCCCCGGTGGATCGCGCACTCCGAGCGCGATTACTTGGCACACCACAGAGGGCACAGAGAACGCAGAGGGGTTTCCGGTGATTTTTTATCCCCGTGCTCTCCGTGTCTCCGTGAGAGTTCTCTGAGTTCGAGGCTCGGGATGCGGGGAGCCGAAATTTCTCTCACCAAGGCACAGAGATCACGGAGAGGAAATGATCAGAGTTTTTTTAACAGAAGGTAACGAAGGGAACGAAGTTCAGAGGGGGGAGGATTCTTCTCCTTCGTTTGCTTCGTTACCTTTTGTTCAATGTTGGCTTGTGTAGGCTTATCCCCATCGTGAGGGCTGTCCTTTGTTTGACCTTCTGTCTCGCGGCTTCGCTGGGCGCCGCCTCGGAAGTGCAGCGCCATGGGATGAGTTTCGAGCACTGGGTGGCGGACACGTTTTTCGGCGGGCACCGTCCTTCGGGGGCGACGGATAAGTGGGATATCCCGGCGGGGGCGAACCAGAATCATGGCCGCATTCCGGTGAATCCCAAGGCCACGCAATATGGCGAACCGGTGCTTCTTGGGGATGCGCTGCGGCAATATGATGTTGATGAGCCGTTCCTGCTGGTCGTGGGGTTTTGGCAGCAGGACGGACGGGACAAGAAGTTTGGGCAGTCGCTGGTGGCGCGGATTTCGCCGGAGCAGTGGCGGAAATTGTGGGCTCCGGTGACGCGGGCGGATCTCGAGGCGATCGACAGGTTGGTCAAGGATACCTCGCGTCCGATCGACGAGGTGCGAAAAGAAGTATTGCGGCGCAAGAAGGAGCCGCCGTTTTCGGAGGCGGTCATTCAACTCAATCCGAAGATCGACCAATCGCAGCGGCGTCTGCAGTGCAGTATTTCTTACGTGCGGCTGTTCAAGAACCTGGCTCCTGACCGCGACCGCCAGGCGCAGTCTTCCGCGGAAATCTTCGGACGCCGCATTCCGCCCCTTCCGGCCTCCCCGCCGCGGGCGATGGGGCCGTCTGTCGGGGAAAGGTAGGGGCCCGCGGCCCGCGGGCCCGTTGGTTCCAGAGCGGACGAGCGGGCCGCTCGTCCCTACCTGGATGATTTCACGATGCCGCGCACGATGGCGTCGGCGAGGCGCTGACGGTAGGAGGCTGAGCGGGCTTTGCGCGCGTCGCTGGGATTCGAGAGGAAGCCGCATTCGACCAAGACGGCCGGACGGACATTGTTGCGCAAAACGTGAAAACGCGCGCGCTTTACCCCGCGATTGGGCGAGAAGCGGGCCAGCTCCCGCTGGATGTTGGCGGCCAGAGGATAGGACCGGGAGTTGTAGTAGAAAGTCTCGGTGCCGGAGGCGCTGGAGCGGCGGGCCCAATTGTAGTGGATGCTGACAAAAATCGCGCCACGTTGGCGGTTGGAAAGGGCCACGCGGCGCGGCAAGGTAACGAAGTAATCACTGCGGCGGGTCATGACCACGCGGTAACCGGCGCGCTTGAGTCCTTTCTCCACACGTTTGGTCGTGTCGAGGGCGTATGTTTTTTCGCTGGAATTATCCACCCCCTTGGCTCCCCGGTCGATGCCGCCGTGCCCGGCATCCAAGACCACGGTGCGGAAGCGTCCGACCCCGCTTGTGCTGGCGCAACCGGTCAGCAAGACCAAGGCAATGGTCAAGAGGGCCGCGCCAAAAAACACTCGCATCTGTGGAAAGTAAAAAACAAGAGCGTGGAGGCAAAGCAAATACGTCGGATTGCGTGCGGGGCATGCGGCAGGCAAACTTCAGCCATGCTGACCAAGCGGATCATTCCTTGCCTCGATGTGACGGACGGACGCGTTGTGAAGGGGACGAAGTTTCTCGAACTGCGCGATGCCGGGGATCCGGTGGAATGCGCCAAGGCTTACGATGCGCAGGGGGCGGATGAGTTGGTCTTCTTGGATATCACGGCTTCATCCGACGCCCGTGCGACGATGGTGGATGTGGTCGAGCGGACAGCTGCGGAGTGCTTCATGCCGTTGACGGTCGGGGGCGGGATCCGGTCGGTGGATGATATGAAGGTGATGCTGCGTGCGGGGGCGGACAAGGTGAGCATCAACACATCGGCCATCCAGCGTCCGGAACTGGTGCGCGAGGGCGCCGAGCGCTTCGGCTCGCAGTGCATCGTGGTGGCGATCGATGCGCGGCGGCGTCCGGAGGGTGGATGGACGGTTTACACGCACGGGGGACGGAACCCGACGGACTTGGAAGCGGTGGCTTGGGCCCGCACCGTGGCGGATCTTGGCGCCGGGGAGATTTTGCTCACGAGTATGGATGCGGATGGGACGAAGGAGGGTTACGACATGGAGTTGGTGCGGGCGGTGAGTGAGGCGGTCAATATTCCGGTCATTGCCAGCGGTGGGGCGGGGAAGTTGGAGCACATGGCCGATGTTTTGCAGAACGCAGGGGCAGACGCGGTGCTCGCCGCGAGCATTTTCCACTTCGGGGAATACACGGTGGGGGAGGTGAAGGCGTTTCTGGCGGAGCGCGGGGTGCCGGTGCGGATGACGGAACTGGCAGCCGCCCGCTGAGGGAGGCGGGCGCCAGCGGGTCAATGGACTTGGCCGGGAGTCCCTGAACCCGCGCGTTGGCGGGTGTGGTTGGGGAGTAACCGGGGGCGGCAAAGCCCAGGGGGAACGGGCGTCTCGCTGGCGTCTCGCCCGTGTGGTCGGGTCGTGACGGGCGAGACGCCCGAGCCCCGTGGTCCTGCGCCAGATTGTTCACGAAAAAGTGGGTCGCCCTGAAAACACGTTCCCTTCTGCCAGAGACTGGAAAACACCACGGCTTCTGCATCGTTACGGCTTATACCAATCCCCCGAGGCTTATGGACTTCAGCGATATTTGACTCGCGTAGGGCGCGATCACCGTCGGCGACTGGGCTGCTGCCTGAGCGTGCGGATGGCTGGCCTCCTGCTCGCAGAGCCATACGGCTCGGAGAGGCCAGCTGTCCCCTACCGGTGGATGGGAAAAGTTGAAGAGCAAAGTGACGTTGGTCTCACCTCCAAATCCGCCGCAGGCAGCCTCATCGCCGGAAAAATCACAAAACCTTTTTCCGCAGCTGCTTCATCTCGCCACGTCGCCGCTTCGATTCAACCAAGCGGCGTTTGGTCGTCCTCGAGCGGCTCGCCCTCTGCCGGCGATTTTTGGAAACCTGCGCCAGCCGCAACTGACGCGCGGCAACCGCGGCCGCTTCGAGCTTGGCCGCCAACAAACGGATCGCCTCGGCACGGTTGCGGGCCTGGGATCGCGAAGTGCTCACCCGCACGGAGAGACCCGTCGGCAAATGGCGGAGGGTGACGGCCGTGGAGACCTTGTTGACGTGCTGGCCACCCGGCCCGCTCGACCGGCAAAAGACCTCCTCCACTTCATTCGACCGCCAGGGATGCATACCGCGACCTTCCCGCCAGATTGGCTTGAGGACAAGTCCGGGAGTCGCATGCCAACGGGCTGGAACCATGGCCCTCGTTCTCAGCGGCCACCACCGAAGTCGCCATCCGCCTTACCCCATGCCCCTGCTCCCCGCCCTGCCCGGCGCGGACTGGGCGAATCCAACGAGATCGTCATCGTCAAATGATCGCTGTCTCTTCGTCTTTTCACCTTCCCACTTTCAAACTTTCGGACCTTTAACTTCTTTGCCTTTTTGGTCGCCGCGGCGACCTGTCTCGGCTTCGCCCCGGCTGTCTCTTTGCTCCCCCCCCTCAGCGCGTCGCCCGGAAAACCAATGCCTTATCCGCCCCGGCAGGGCATACTTCACCTCATGAAATCGGATCAGGATCTCTACAAACGGCTGCGCGATCTGCCGAAGGGGCAACTCTGGAATTCGGAGGTGCCGCGGTTCGATGCCGCCTCCCCGCGCGAGCGAATGCAGGGGGTGGCCCTGATCCGCGCGCTGGGCTCAATTTTCTCCCGTTTTGGGACGGAGGAGGAAAAGGCGGCGGTGCGCGGGTGGCTCATGGCGCTGCTCAAGGATCCGCAGGAAAAGATCCGGCGCTACGCCATGGCGGCGCTGCCCAAGATCGGCGGGGATGAAGGCGCAGAGGCGCAGATGTTGAGTCTGCTCCAGGAGAACGGCGGCGAGAGAGAGAAACGCCATCTGGGCCTTGCGCTGGAGAAGATCGGGGGGAGCGCGACCCTCTCGTTCATGGCGCAAGGGGAATCGCTCCCGGAACTGACGCAGCAAAAAGTGCAAGCGGCCATCGCCCGGCGCGAAAACCCCGGCACGGTGGAACTCGAGGCACTGCTCCCCGGCAAATCCGGCATGCAGATCAACCTCCGCTGCCGACGCGGCTTGGAGAAGATCCTCAGGGAGGAAGCCGAGGAGCAACTCGATCCAAGCATTTTCCGTCTCGGATCGGTCCGTCCGGGATGTGTCACGCTGACTCCGCTCAGGCCGTTCTCCTTATCAATGCTCTATGAGTTGCGCTGCTTTGCCACCGTGGGCATCCGCATCGGTCTGATCGAGAACAGCTCTGGTTCTGCATGGGAGGATGACCTCGCCGACTGCATCGCCTCCCCGACCGCCCGGAGGATCATGCGCGCCGCGACCGATGGAGTGCCCCGTTACCGCGTGGATTTCCCGGCACGCGGTCATCAGCGGGGCGCCATCCGCCACGTGGTGCAGCAAGCCCACGCCCTCGCGCCCGAACTCCTCAACGATGCGCGGCAAGCTCCGTGGTCCGTGGATGTTATACCGGTCGGGAGCGGACCGAGGAAACAGCGGGACGCCATCGTCGAACTGCGCCCCCGCCTCTACCCCGA
Source organism: Chthoniobacterales bacterium (assembly GCA_044359955.1). GTDB lineage: Bacteria > Verrucomicrobiota > Verrucomicrobiia > Chthoniobacterales > JACTMZ01 > JACTMZ01. The sequence goes on from JBIKLF010000021.1 coordinate 20,103, forward strand.
TCCGCGCCTTGGGTATCGTCAGGATGACATCGCCGCGGCCTCGCACCCGCCATTAGCCGCCTGCCTGGCGCGGCTGGCGGCGCAAGCCAGCCATCACACCGAGGAACCCCGGCAGGTGGTGTGGGATCCTTTTTGCGGATCGGGACTGGAACTGATCGAGCGCTCCATGCTCGGCGGTGTCCTCGCCGTGCATGGCACAGATCTCGATCCGGCGGCAATCGCGATCGCCCGCGCCAACTTCGAAGCGGCCGACCTGGAGAATGTTTCCGGGACGTTCACTCCCTGCGATTTCCGGGATGCGGAACAAGTGGCCGGCATCGCCCCGGGAAGCATCACGCTGGTCATCACCAATCCTCCCCTCGGACGACGCATCCGGGTGAAAGACATGCGCGGACTCATGGCCGACCTCCTCCTCGCCGCCAGCAAAGCGCTGGAGCCGGGGGGCCTGCTCATTTTCACCAACCCGCTGCGCGACGGGCCAACTTCGCCCTCACTCAAGTTGGAATACCGCCAGGTGGTCGATCTGGGCGGATTCGACTGCCAGCTCGAGATATACAGCAAGCGTGTCGCGCGAAGGGACGGAAAGATTAGCCCGGATACTTCATGCCGGGCATGAAATATCCGCCCAAGGGGCCGATATGCTCTGCGCTGGACAGCTTCTTGCATTGGTCGAGGAGATGAATTTTCCCTCGGCCTCTGCTCTCTGGCTCCTGCCAATCCCGCGCCGTCGAGCGGAAACGGACCATCTTTTGGTTTCCATACCCTCAACTTCCGTTTCAGGTAAAGTCAGGCAGAGTTGCCAGAGGCGGACGACCTTCCATCCTTGGCGGCGGAGCTGGCGGGTGATGGTCCATTCGCCTTTGGGGAGTTTGTTCCGCAGGGTGCTCGCCATGATGGTGCCGGCTGTGCCTGCGCCGAGGATGAGGAGGGTTTTCATGATTTGCCGTTGCTTTGTTGGGCGGTTCCGCAGGCGAGATCGCAGAGGCCGAAAATGAGCGGTTCGCTGATAGCGTAATACACCGAGGTGCCTTCGCGATGGGGACTTACCAGACCGGCCTCGCGGAGAACGCGGAGGTGTTTCGAGGTGTTGGCCTGCTTGAGGCGGCAGTTGCGGTGGATCTCGCCGACGCGGAGCGGCCCGTGGCGCAGGCTTTGCAGGATGCGCAAGCGGACCGGATCTGCGAGCTTGGCAAAAAGATTGGCCATGCGGGTCAACTGGCGTTGGTCGACTTTGCTCATAAGAACTTCTCCCTTTACTTTATTACCATTAAGTAATATATCAAGAAGAAATCATGATGAATGCGAAATTTTTCCGACTCACGTTGGTTGCCGTGGTGATTCTGGCCGGATGCGGCAAACACGAGGAGGACGGCGCGGGGCCGGCAGCTTCGAGCCCGGCGGTTCCGGTGGCGGTCGCGCCGGTGTCGGTGCAACCGCTGTGGGACGAGGAGGAGGTGGTGGGAAATGTCGAGGCGGCCCAGCGGGCGGTGTTGTCGGCCAAGGTGACGGGGGTGATCGACGCGGTGAAAGTCGCCCCTGGCGCAAGGGTGCAACGCGGGACAGCGCTGGCCACGATTGACGCGCGGGAAATCAAGGCGCGGCTCGATTCGGCGATGGCGGCCCAAGACCAGGCGCAGAAAGATTTTGCGCGGATCGAGCGCCTGCTGCAGAGCGGGTCTTCCACGCGTCAGGAATTTGATGCGGCGACCACGCGCCTGCGCACGGCCGACGCCTCGCTGGTCGAAGCGCGCACCATGTTGCAATACACCGGGATCACGGCGCCCTTTGACGGGGTGGTGACGCGGAAGTTGGTTGAAGTCGGTGACCTGGCCACCCCCGGCAAGCCCTTGCTCGAAATGGAGAATTCCTCACTGCTGCGCTTTGAGTGCGAGATTCCCGAGGCCTTGCTTGACCGCGTGAACATGGGCTCCGAGTTGCCGGTGCGCGTTGATGCGGCAGGAGCCGAACTGAACGGAAAGATCTCGGAAATTGCCCCGTCGGCTTCGGCCGGCAGCCGCACATTTTTGGTCAAACTCGACCTGCCGGCCGCCGAGAAGTTGCGCGCGGGCCAATTCGGGCGGGTTCGCGTCCCGGTGCGGGAGCGTCCGGCTCTGCTTGTGGCCGAAAGCGCGGTGGTGCGGCGCGGTCAGATTGAAAGCGTCTTTGTCGTCGAAGAGGGCAAAGCGCGGCTGCGGTTGGTCAAATCCGGCCGTCAGATGAACGGGAAGGTCGAAATTTTGAGCGGTTTGTCCGGTGGTGAGTCCGTGGTGGTGCGCGATGCGCATCTTTTGACCGACGGGGTTCCCGTGGAGGCCGCGCCATGACCGAGCCGGGCTTGAGCAAGGTGGAGAAGGTATCCGACGGCTTGGCCGGACGGATTGCGCGGATGTTTGTCGACAGCAAGTTGACGCCTCTGCTCATCGTGTCGTCCGTCTTGCTCGGTTTGGCGTCGGTCATTTTGCTCCCGCGGGAGGAAGAACCGCAGATCAAGGTGCCGATGATCGACGTGATGGTGTCGATGCCGGGGGCCAGCGCGCGCGAGGTGGCGGAGCGGGTGACGCGGCCGATGGAGCAGTTGCTCTGGGAAATCCCCGGGGTCGAATACGTCTACTCCACGTCGCGCCCGGCCGAGAGCCTGGTCATCGTGCGTTTCAAAGTCGGCTCCGATCTGGAGACGAGTCTGGTCAAACTCAACCAGAAGCTGCAGACGAATTTCGACCGCATCCCGCACGGGGTGACGGCGCCGCTGATCAAGCCGCGGACCATCGATGATGTGCCCATTCTGGCCCTGACTTTGCATAGTGCCGTGCAGGATCCGATGGAATTGCGGCGGCTGGCGGCGGAGTTGCAGGATGCGGTGAAGCAGATTCCCTTGGTGGCGGAGACGCGTGTGATCGGCGGGTTGCGTCGGCAGATCCGTGTGCTCCTCGATCCGGTGCGCCTGGCTTCCCGCGGGGTGACGCCCGCGGGCATCGTGCCGATGCTGCAGCAAAGCAACCGGCAGACGCGGGCGGGGGCGATCACCTCGGAAAACCGCACGATTCTCATCGAGTCGGGCGGATTCATCACCAGCGCGGCTGAGGCCGGGCAGGTGGTGGTGGGGGTTTACGAGGGACGGCCGGTTTATTTGCGCGATGTGGCGGAGATTGTCGACGGACCCGAGGAACCGCGGTCCTACGTGTTTCAAGCCGAGCGGGGGCAGGGGATCGAGCCGGCGGTCACCTTGAGCGTGGCCAAGCAGCCCGGGGCCAATGCGGTGGACGTGGTGCATGCCGTGATGCGCAAGGTGGATGAGGTGCGCGGTCGTATTCTTCCCGGCGATGTGCGGGTCACCGTGACGCGTGACTACGGCGAGACGGCCTCGGAAAAATCCAACGAGCTGCTTTTCCACATGGCCATCGCGGTGGTCAGCGTGTCGTTGCTCGTCATGTTCGTGCTCGGCTGGCGCGAATCGATTGTCGTGGCCATAGCCATACCGTCCACGCTGGCGCTGACCCTGCTGGTTTTTTACCTCTACGGATACACGCTGAATCGCATCACGCTCTTCGCGCTGATTTTTTCCATCGGCATTCTCGTCGATGACGCGATTGTGGTGGTGGAAAATGTGGTGCGTCACTACCGGATGCCGGGCAATCGGCAGCGCAACCTGAGCGAGGTCGCCATCGAGGCGGTGGCGGAGGTGGGGAATCCGACCATTCTGGCCACGCTGGCAGTCATCGCGGCCATTTTGCCGATGGCGTTTGTCAGCGGATTGATGGGGCCCTACATGCGACCCATCCCGATCGGCGCGAGCGCGGCCATGTTCTGGTCGCTGCTCATCGCATTCGTGGTCACGCCGTGGGCGGCGCGGCGCATGCTGGCCGGGGAGGTGAAGCGTCACCACGGCGAGGGTGAAAAGGAGAGCAGATTCACCCTGCTCTACCGTCAGTGGATGGGCCACCTCATCCACGACCCGAAATGGCGCTGGGCTTTCCTGGCGGGCATCGTTGTTTTGCTACTCGGGTCCTTCGCGCTGGTTCCGCTTGGTTTCGTGAAGGTGAAAATGCTGCCCTTCGACAACAAGAGCGAGTTCCAGGTCATCCTCAACATGCCGGAGGACAGCTCGCTGGAGCAGACGGCGGCGGTGGCGCGGGAGATGGCGGACTCTTTGTTGCCGGAGGCGGAAGTGCGCGATGTGCAGATTTACGCGGGCACGGCGTCGCCCTTCAATTTCAACGGCTTGGTGCGGCACTACTTTCTGCGCGCGGGGCCGTCGGTGGCCGATCTTCAGGTCAATCTGCTCTCCCGCCATGAACGCCAGGAGCAAAGCCACGACATTGCCAAGCGAGTGCGCCCGCGTTTGGCGGAAATCGCCAAGCGGCACCAAGCAAGGATTGCCGTGGCCGAGGTGCCGCCGGGTCCGCCGGTGCTGCAGACCATCGTGGCCGAGATATATGGTCCGGATGATGCTTCGCGACTCAAGCTGGCGACCGAGGTGAAGAAAATTTTCGAGGAGACGGCGGGGGTGGTCGATGTCGACTGGTATGTGGAGTCGGATCAGCCGAAAGCGCGCTTTGTGGTCGACAAGGAGAAGGCGGCCCTCAACGGGATCAGTGCGGACACCATTGCGCGCACGCTGGCTATCGCCACCCGCGGTCAGTCGATCGATCTGATCCACCAACCGCGGGAAAAAGAGGACGTGAATATTTTTCTCGAATTGCCCAACCGCGAGAAGTCGTCGCCGGAGCAGTTGCTCTCGTTGCGCGTGCGTTCGGGCGACGCCAATGCCTTGCCGGAACCGGGATCCGGCGGGACAGCGCCGCTTGTGCCCTTGCGTGAGCTGGTGCGGGTCGACCGGACGACCGAGGACAAAAGTATTTACCACAAGAACCTCATGCCGGCGGTCTATGTGATGGCCGATGTGGCGGGTGAGGTGGAGAGTCCGGTCTACGCGATCCTTGAAATGAATGATCGTCTGGCCGGGTTGAATGCCTCCGACTTCGGCGGCGCGGCGGGTGGGGTGGAGATTTACAATGCCACGATGCCCTTCACGGACTTTCAACCTGCGATCAAGTGGGATGGCGAGTGGCATATCACGATCGAAGTGTTCCGTGACTTGACCTTGGCCTTTGCTGCGGTGCTGGTGCTGATTTACCTGCTGATGGTCGGCTGGTTCGGTTCGTTCATCACGCCGTTGGTCGTGATGGCGGCGATTCCGTTCTCGCTCGTCGGCATTCTGCCGGCCCATGGACTGATGGACGCATTTTTCAGCGCACCTTCGATGATCGGGTTCATGGCCGGGGCCGGCATCGTGGTGCGGAACTCGATCATCCTGGTTGATTTCATCCAATTGCGCCGTGCGCAAGGCATGCCGCTCGACCAGGCGGTGATCGATGCGGGCGCGGTGCGGTTCCGTCCGATGCTACTGACCGCCATGGCGGTGGTGGTGGGTGCAGGAGTGATTTTGTTCGACCCGATTTTCCAAGGTCTGGCTATCTCCCTGATGGCTGGTGAGGTCGCTTCGCTGTTTTTGAGCCGTATGGCGGTGCCGGTGTTGTTCTACCTGACCCATCGGGGGGAAGTGTCCGGGCCATCGGCGCCGGACGTGTTGTTTGCTCGTGACGGGCGGGACGCCGGAGAGACGACCGGGCCCCCTGAGCCGTGACGATGCCGTTGAAGGCAAAAAGTAGAAGCGGCGTCCCCGCCGCTTAACCTTGGACGACAAGCGGCGGGGCTGCCGCTTCTACTTTTGCAAACCGGACTGGTCCGCTGCGGCTCGTGGGGACGCTCGCCCTCCAGTGCGTCAGTTGGTGGAGGGCGGCCGTCCCCGGCCACCGCTCGTGGGACTGCTCTACACTGCCGAGCTGGTGGGGGTTCAAAGAACCATCAAACAAACAAGGTGGGCGTCATCGTGCGCCGATCAGTTTGTCGCGCCCTGCTTCGGTTTTGCGCAGAGATTCCAAAGAAGGAAAATCAGCGAAGGAACTCGGGTGGCGGACCAAGGCGGCCCTGCGGCGGCGGCTGAAGTCGGTAAGCGTCTTGAGAACAGCGGCGCGTTTGGTCTTGGCTCCGGTAAAGCGCATGGCATCCCTGAACTCAGGTCAAGACCCCCACATCCACCGGATAGCCGCCCAATAAAGAGGGATGCCGATGGTGATGTTGAAGGGGAAGGTTATGCCGAGGGAGAGGAGTTCGACCAGGCCGGGGTTCGACTCTGGAATGGCGTGGCGCATGGCGGCCGGGGCGACGATGTAGCTGGCGCTGGCGCAGAGGATGACAAAGAGCAGGGCGTCGCCGGGGGCCATGCCGATGGCCCGGGCCACGAGAAGTCCGAGGGCGCCGGTGACCAGCGGGGCCACCAGACCGAAGATGACCAGCGGGGCGCCGGTTTTTTTGAAGAGACCGACGAGGCGCCCGGCGTGCATGCCGGTGTCGAGGAGGAAGAAGATGACCATGCCTTTGAAGAGGCCGGACATGAAGGGTTCGAGCGATTTGCCGTGGGCCGGGCCGGTCACCCAGCCGATGAGGAGGCTGCCGAGGAGGAGGAAGACGGACGCATTGAGGAACGATTCGCGGAGGAGCGAGGACGCCGTAGTTTTCGGTGCGGCCAAGACGCGCCGCGGGGCGCACATGCGCACGAGAAAGATGCCGGCGATGATGGCGGGTGATTCCATGAGCGACATGATGGCCACCATATAGCCGCCGTAGGACTCGTTGTTGCGGGCGAGGAACTCGGTGCCGACGATGAAGGTGACAATGCTGATCGACCCGTAGGTCGCGGCCATCGCGGCAGCATCGTAAACGGAGAGAAATTTCCGCAGGACAAAAAAGACAATGACGGGCACCAGCAAGGCCATGAACATGGCGGCGGCGATGTAGAGCAGGACGGTCGGGGTGAGTCCGGACGCGGCCAGCTTGGTGCCGCCGGTGTAGCCGATGGCGATGATGAGATAGAGGGAGAAAAGTTTCGGCAGCGGCGCGGGGATCTCGAGGTCCGTCTTGAGCAATACGGCGGCGAACCCCAACGCGAAGAACAGTGCGGCGGGATTGAGAACATTGGTGATGGCAAGGTTCCAGTCCATGAACGTAAGCGCGGATTGCACAGGGATTCCGCGGCCGGGTCAATGCGCGGATGGGATAAAGTAGAAGCGGCGTCCCCGCCGCTTGTTGACAGGGGTTAAGCGGCGGGGACGCCGCTTCTACTTTTGCTTTCTCCGGTGCGGGTCTGGCGTATAGCATGAAACTCGCTATGAGCAAATCCCCCGTGGTCCAGAGCGTCGAGAAAGCCAATGCCGAATACGTCGCCCATTTCGGCGAGAAGGGAAAACTTCCGCTGCCCCCGGCCAGGCGTTTTGCCGTTCTGACCTGCATGGACGCACGGGTCGATCCCGCCCAGCTCGCGGGCTTGTCCGAGGGAGATGCCCACGTCATCCGCAATGCCGGCGGCCGGGCGAGTGACGATGCCATCCGCTCGCTGGTTATTTCCTACAAATTGCTCGGGACCAAAGAATTTTTTGTCATCCACCACACCGATTGCGGCATGGTGTTGTTTGACCGCGAGATTATGTCCGGCCTCCTCGCAAAGAGCCTCGAGCAGGCGGTGATCGACGAAAACGGCTGGCGCGATGTGGGTCAGGGGCCGGGTTCGCCGGAGGGCGCGAAGATCGATTGGTTGACCTTCACTGACGACCGTCAGGCGGTGATCGATGACGTGAAGAAAGTGCGCAACCATCCGCTCGTGCCGAAGTCGATCCCGGTTTACGGGTATCTTTACGATGTGCGGACGGGGAAGCTTGAGGAGATCGCGGAAGCGACGGAGATCGGGGAGGCGGCTTGAGGTAGGGGCCGGCGGCTCGCGGGCCCGATTCCAGGTTGAACGGACGAGCGGGCCGCTCGTCCCTACCTTGCGTGGTCACTCCCGCATCTTGACCAGCAGATCCCCGGCGTCGACGGCATCGCCGCTGGCCACCAGAAGCTCGTCGATCGCGCCGTCGCACGGCGCATAGATTGTGGTCTGCATCTTCATCGCTTCCATGGTGAGGATTTTGTCGCCTTTGGCCAACTTGGCTCCCGTGCCGTGGTCGAGATTGGTGATCATGCCCGGGATGGGTGCGCCGATTTCGAGCGGCTTGGCGGCGTCGGCCTTGCGGCGGGCTTTCTTGGTGGTTTGCAGCGATTTGTCGGTGATGGTGACTTCGCGCGGCATGCCGTTCAGTTCGAAAAAGACGATGCGGTGGCCGTCTTTGTCGACCGGGCCGAGGTTGACCAGCTTGATGAAAAGGGTTTTCCCCTGCTCGATTTCCACGGCGATTTCCTCGCCGGGTTTGAGTCCGTAGAAAAATGCCGGGGTGGGCAGGACGCTGACATCCCCGTATTCGCGCACGAATTTGTTGAAGGTGGCAAAGACGTCCGGATACATGAGGTGGCTGTAGAGTTCATCCTCGTCGGGGGCGTGCTTGAGTTTGCCGGCCAGCTCCTTGCGCACCGTCTCGAGGCTGACCTTCGCGGCGCGGGCCGGTTTGGCTTTGGCCTTGCCGAGCACGGCTTTGACCACGTCCTGCGGCCATCCGCCGATGGGTTCGCCCAGTCCGCCGGCCAGCATGTCTTTGACGGATTCGGGGAAGGGTGTGCCGGGCGGGAGGTTGGGGACGTCGGCCGGCTTGATGCCGCGGGTGAAAAGAAAGAGGGCCATGTCGCCGACGACTTTGCTCGAGGGCGTGACCTTGACGATGTCACCGAAGAGCTGGTTGACCTCGGCGTAGCAGCGGGCAATTTCCGGCCAGCGGTGGGCGAGGCCCATCGAGGCGGCCTGCTCTTTGAGGTTGGTGAACTGTCCGCCGGGCATTTCGTGCAGATAGACCTCGGCGCTGCCGGTGCGTGGGGCGGTATCGAAGGGCGCGTAGAACGTGCGGACCCGCTCCCAGTAGTCGGCGAATTCGTTGAGCGCGTCGAGGTCGAGACCGCTGTCGTGCGGCGTGTGCAGCAGGGCGGCGACGAGGCTGTTCAGATTCGGTTGCGAGGTCGATCCGGACATCGCGCTGATCGCGGAGTCGACGATATCCGCCCCCGATTCGATGGCGGCCAGCACGGACGCAGCATTGACGCCGCTCGTGTCGTGGGTGTGGAAATGGAGGGGCAGGTCGGTCTCGGCGCGGAGAGCTTTGAGCAGGGCGCGGGCCGCGAACGGACGGCAGAGGCCGGCCATGTCCTTGATGGCGATAAAATGCGCGCCCATCTTTTCCAGTTCCTTGGCCAGCTTCACGTAATACTTGAGCGAATACTTGGTGCGGCGGGGATCGAGGATGTCGCCGGTGTAGCAGATGGTGCCTTCGCACACGGCGTTCGTCTGGCGGACGGCTTCCATGGCCGCGCGCATGTTCGAGAGGTCGTTGAGCGAATCGAAGACGCGGAAAATATCCATGCCGCTTTCCGCCGCGTGGCGGACAAAACCGGCCACCACGTTCGGCGGGTAATTCGAGTAGCCGACCGCATTGGAACCGCGGAAGAGCATCTGGAAACAAATGTTGGGCACTTTTTCGCGCAGGGCGCGGAGGCGTTCCCACGGGTCTTCGTGGAGGAAGCGCATGGCGGCGTCGAAGGTGGCGCCGCCCCACATTTCGAGGCTGAAAAGTTGCGGGGTGCGGCGCGCCACGGCGTCGGCCACGAGAAGCATGTCATAAGTGCGCACACGCGTGGCGAGAAGAGATTGATGGGCGTCGCGGAAGGTGGTGTCGGTGAAGAGGGCGCGCTTCTGCTTGCGTGTCCACTCGGCGAATTTCTCGGGTCCGAGCTTGAGCAATTGCTGGCGGCTGCCGGACGGCGGGTCCACGCGCAGGTCGACGCCGGGAAGCGGCGCGGGGGCGAGGCGGCTGGGCGGGAGATATCCTTTGGCCTCGGCGTTTCCGTTGATCGAGACATCGGCGAGGAATTGCATGAGCTTCGACGCGCGGTCCCGGCGTGGTTTGAATTCGAAGAGCGCCGGGGTTTTGTCGATGAAGGTGGTGGTGGCATCGCCCGAGCGGAAAACGGGGTTGGTCACCACGTTCTCGAGGAAAGGCATGTTGGTCTTCACGCCGCGGATGCGGAATTCGCGCAGGGCGCGGTGCATGCGGTCGAGGGCGACGGGGAAGGTCTGGCCGGAGGTGGTGATCTTGACCAGCAACGAGTCGTAGAACGGCGTGATCGTGCTGCCCGTCGTGCCCATGCCCGAGTCGAGGCGCACGCCGAAACCGGCGGCACTGCGGTAGGTGACGATCTTCCCGTAGTTCGGGGTGAAACCATTGGCCGGGTCCTCCGTGGTCACGCGGCATTGCACGGCAAAGCCATTGCGCGGGATGGCCTCCTGCGCGGGTAGGGCCAGTTCGGGTCCGTGCAAACGAGCGCCCGCGGCGACGAGGATCTGCGAGCGCACGAGATCGATTCCGGTGATTTGTTCGGTCACGGTGTGCTCGACCTGGATGCGCGGGTTCATCTCGATGAAGAACCACTCGTGGCGGTCGTAGTCGTAGAGGAACTCGACGGTGCCTGCGTTGTTGTAACCGATGCCGCGGGCGATTTTGACCGCCGCGTCGCAGAGGTCGGCGCGGACTTGGTCCGGCAGATTGATCGACGGGGCGACCTCGACAACTTTCTGGTGGCGCCGCTGCACCGAGCAGTCGCGCTCGTGCAGGTGAAGCACGCCGCCGTGCGCATCACCGAGGATTTGCACTTCGATGTGCTTGGCGCGGGGGATGTATTTCTCGAGAAAGACCGCCGGATTGCCGAAGGCGCGTCCGGCCTCGTTGCGGGCCTCGTCGAGGAGCGCCGCGAGATCGCTTTCCTTGCGCACCACGCGCATGCCGCGCCCGCCGCCGCCGAAGGCGGCTTTGATGATGAGCGGGAAACCGATTTTCTTCGCGACCTTGATGGCCTCGGCGCGGTTGTCGACCGGTTCTTCCGTGCCGGGGAGGACGGGAACACCGAGCTTGATGGCCAGGGCGCGGGCCGCGGTTTTGTCGCCCATCATTTCGAGCAGTTCCGGCCGCGGACCGACAAAGGTGATGCCGGCTTCCTCGCAGGCGCGGGCGAAGTGGGCGTTTTCGGAAAGAAACCCGTAGCCCGGATGAATCATGTCCACCCCGCGATCGCGGGCCAGTCCGACGATGCTTTGAATGTCGAGGTAGGCACCGACCGGCCCCTTGCCGCGGCCGACCACGTAAGCTTGGTCGGCTTTGAAGCGGTGGATGGAGAAGCGGTCCTCCTCCGCGTAAACCGCGATGGTCCGCATGCGCAATTCGTTGGCCGCCCGGAAAACGCGGATGGCGATTTCGCTGCGGTTGGCCACGAGCAGGGTGCGCCCGGCGACGTTGATGGGCGGCTTTTCAGAAGTGCGGCGGGTGGTCATGGTGATTGGACGGCGCGGATACTACTCCGCAGGACGGGCTCCGATAAAGAAAGTTCGGTTCCGGGTCGCTGTCGGGGATGGCACAATTCGTGCTCTTTGCTAATCTTCCGCTCCCCACATGCTGTCCTTGTTCTCCAACTACGATCCCGGCGACTTCTTCGACGAGATGTTCACCGCGCCCGGCGAGGTGCGCCCGCATTACCAGCTGCTGCTGGAGCGGGCCGAGGCGCTCTCGGTCGATGACTTCAACCGAAAGCGCCAGATCGCCGAGCGGTCCTATCTGAACCAGGGGATCACCTTCACCGTTTACAATGACAAGCAAGAGGGCACGGAACGCATTTTCCCTTTCGATCTCGTGCCGCGCATCATTCCCGGCGACGAGTGGCGTCATATCGAGCGGGGTCTCAAACAGCGCCTCAACGCGCTGAATGCCTTCCTCCACGACATTTACCACGACCAGCGCATCGTCAAGGAGGGCGTCATTCCGGGGGAAATCATCCGCAGCGCAAAGCATTTCCGTCCGGAATTCATGGGCTTCGATGTCCCGCAGAATATTTACATCCATGTTTGCGGAACCGACCTGATCCGCGACCGCGACGGCCGCTATCTCGTGCTCGAGGACAATGCCCGCTGTCCGTCCGGTGTCTCCTACGTGTTGGAGAGCCGCATGACGATGAAGCGCGTTTTTCCGCAATTGTTCGCCCGCTACGGGGTGCGTCCGGTCGACCGCTATGCGCAGGACCTCGTCGATGTGCTGCACCATGTCGCACCGGCCAGCGCGGCAGGCGACCCGACAACGGTGTTGCTCACTCCGGGGATCTACAACTCCGCTTATTTCGAGCACTCCTTTCTTGCCCGGTCCATGGGAATCGAGATTGTCACGGGCGCGGACCTTCTGGTGCAAAACGACCGCGTCTTTATGAAGACGACGAAGGGCCTCAAACCGGTGCACGTCATTTATCGACGGATCGACGACGACTTCCTCGATCCGAAGGTGTTCCGTCCGGATTCCCTCCTCGGTGTGCCGGGCTTGGTCGAGGCTTACCGCAAAGGCAATGTGAGTCTGGCCAATTCGATCGGCACCGGCGTGGCCGATGACAAGGTCGTCTACTACTACGTGCCGGCCATGATCAAGTTTTACCTCGGCGAGGAGGCGATCCTGCCGAACGTGGAAACCTTTCTGTCTGCCGTGGATGCCGACCGGAAATACATTCTGGAAAACCTGGAAAATCTGGTGGTCAAGTCGGCCAACGAGAGCGGCGGCTACGGAATGCTCATCGGTCCGCGGGCGACGAAGGACGAAATCGCGCATTTCCGCCGCATGATCGAAGCCGACCCGCGCAATTTCGTGGCGCAGCCGGTCATTTCGCTCTCCCGGTCCCCCGCCTGGTGCGACGGCTCGATGCAGGGGCGGCATATCGATCTGCGCCCCTTCATCCTCTGCGGCGAGGAGGTGCGGATCATTCCCGGCGGGCTGACCCGCGTGGCCATGCGCGAGGGTTCCCTCGTGGTCAATTCCTCGCAGGGCGGGGGGAGCAAAGACACCTGGGTGCTGGATGGAGGAAACGAGTCATGTTGAGCCGGGTCGGAGATTCCACTTACTGGATGGGCCGCTACATCGAGCGGGCCGAGAACAATGCGCGCCTGCTCGATGTGAATGTGCAGATGCTGCTCGATTTCGAAAGCCGCGGCGTGGAAACAGAGCGCCAATTCTGGGGTCCGATCCTGAGCACGTTGGAGGATACCGAACTTTTCGACGAACTGCACGGCGAGTTCACCGCGTCCGCCCTGCTCGACTATGTCACCTTCGAGCCGCGCAATCCGAATTCGATCAGCTCGTGCATCAACTACGCACGCGAGAATGCGCGGGCCGTCCGCGACCAGATTTCGAATGAAATGTGGGAGCAGATCAACGCGCTCTGGCTTTGTTTCCGCGACGGCTCCGCCGCGCGCGACTTCCGGGCCAACTCCCACGAATTCTACGACAAGGTGACCTACGCGTCGCAGCTCTTCCAGGGAGTGACGGACGCGACCATGACGCACAGCGAAGCATGGCGTTTCGTGCAGGCCGGCAAATTCATCGAACGGGCCGATAGCACGACGCGCATCCTCGATTTGAAATACCACATCCTGTTGCCGAGCGGAGAGCAGGTGGGGGGCAATGTCGACATCTCGCAATGGATGTCAGTCCTGCGTTCTTGCAGCGGAATGGAGGCTTACCTGAAAATCCGCCAGGGCGACGTGACGCCATGGGGGGTGGCCGAATTCCTCGTTTGCCACGCCGAATTCCCGCGCTCCATCCGGTTCTGTGTGGACCGTCTGGACGAAGTGCTCCACCACATCTCGTCCACCGAGGAGGGCCGCTTCCGCAACGAGCCGGAACGGTTGTCAGGATTGCTCCGCTCGCAACTCGACTACGCCACGATCGACAGCGTCTTCCGGCACGGACTGCATGAGTATCTCGATGGCGTGCAGGAGCAGCTAATCAGTTTGGACGTGGCGTTTCATCGCACTTATTGCGCGTATTGAGGGGTGGATCGCGCTGTTCCGGCGCGGTTTGGTAGAGGGGAGATCGCGATCCACCTGTGTTGTGTCGCGGGCGGGCTCTGGTATGCTTCCGGTATGGATATTCAACGCATCATCTATCTCGTGGCCGGCACGTTTGTGCTGACCGGTCTGGCGCTCGGTTTATTTGTGAATCAACTGTGGTTCCTGCTGCCGGCGTTTGTCGGCTTCAATCTTTTCCAGACGGCGTTCACGGGGTTTTGTCCGCTGGAGAAGATTTTGCTCAAGGCGGGGGTGGGGTCGGGTCCGAAGTGTTGTTGATTGAAGAGTAGAAGCGGCATCCTGCCGCTTCTACTTTTTGGGTCTTCGCGCCGTGAATTGTAGCGGCGGACGCGAAGTGTTGTTGAACATAGATTCGGTGCCGGGGTTGAAGATGACGCGCTTCGGGAAGTGGCATCGGCATCTTGCCGATGAAGTCCGGTCGTCACGGGCAGGATGCCGGCGAGACGCCCGTGCCCCCCTGGCCAAACCGAACCCAGCCGCGTCCGGAGCGCGCCTTCAACTGCATCGCTCCGGGTGAGAGGATTGGTCGCTTGCGGCGACCTCTGGGGGTTTGGCTTCTTGTGGCTGGGGAATTGTTTTGCTGGCGCAAAACGGGGGCCGGTCGAACTGCGTTCTCATCCCCTGCGGAGTTTCAAGGCCGCCTTCGGCGGGTTTGGAGGTAAGGGGATTCGAACCCCTGGCCTTCTCATTGCGAACGAGACGCTCTACCAACTGAGCTATACCCCCGTGTGAATGGAAAAGGCATAGCACTGACCCGGCCCGTGGGCAAGCGTCCCGGCGGGCTTGCCCCGGTGGTTGGACCGATGTATGAGCGCAAGGGTATGAGCGGCGGGCATGAGCATCTCTGGGCGTTGTGTTCCTGCCTGCCCTCGGACTTCCAGCCCTATGGCGCACGAGACCGCGGCACGGAGGAATCGTGGCAGGACTGCTCCTGCGGTTGCTGTCACTTTTTACCACTGCGGGGAGAACTCGGCCACGATTGGGGGGTGTGTGCCAACGCGAAGAGTCCGCGTGCCGGTTTGCTCACTTTTGAGCATCAGGGATGTCCGGAGTTTGAGTCGAGGCCGGCATGAAAAAGCTGAAGATCAACCTCGACGAATTGCTGCTAGCGCTCGGCGGGCCTGACGAAATGGAAAGCTTTCTCGATCGGACCACGGGGGAAATCCTTGTGTGTTGGGACGATGATCCCGAGGTGGAGGAGATCGAGGCGCGCCTCGCGGCGGGTCCGGAGGACCGCTATGAGGCGATTGAGCCGGTGTTGTCGCGCGAGCGGTTTGAGGTGATGGTGGATTTCGCGGAATCTCTGCCGGACTCGTCGATGAAGGACCGGTTGGGCCGCGCCTTGCAGCAGCGCAAGCCGTTCCGCGGGTTCAAGGATGCGCTCTCCGACGACGAAGCGGTCCGGCAGCGCTGGTTTGCTTTCGAGCGGGCGGCGGAGATTCAAGCGGCGGAGCGCTGGTTGGCGTTGCTCGGCATCGAGTTCGAGTGGGAAGCGGTGCTTCCCGAGTAGGCGGCTGTGCTGTCGGACCGTGGCGGCCGGGCCGGCACAAAAAAACCGCCGCGTTGCCGCGGCGGTTTTATGTGAGCGGCTTGTGCTTTTGGTCAGGCCACCAATTCGGCGGGCAGTTTGCCGCCGTGTTTGGCGATTTGTTGCATGACCTGCTTGTGCAGCCAGAGGTTCATTTTGGCGCTGTCGGCGTTGTCGTCACCGTAACCGAGTTCTTTGGCCAGCTCCCTGCGCGCGGCGAGGCTGCTGTCCATGCCGACGAGTTTCAGGAGGTCGACAATGGAGATGTGCCAATCGAGCTTTTCTTTGGATTGTCCGCGGAGTCCGTCGAGATAGCCGGCGACATCAAAGTCGGCGGGTACGACGGGTGCGGCTTCGACGACGACAGTTTCGACGACTGCGGTGGCTGTTGCGGTGGCCGCTGGCGCGGCTTCCTTTTTGCCGCCGAAGACTTTGCCGATGATAGTGGAGAGGAGTCCCATGGTGTGTGTGGCGTTGTTTGGTTGGTGGTTTATTTGCCGGCCAACATCGAGGCGATGGCCGGGAGATTTTTCAGGACGGCATTGACCGCGTCGTCGCCGGCCACGCCTTTGGCTTCGGTGAAGAACCCGCTGGCGAGTTCGCCGGCTTTGTCCATCGGGATGCCGGCACCTTGCAGGGCGCCGAGAGCGGCTGCGGCGTCGCCGGGGTTGCCGCCGAGGAGTCCGCCGGCTTTGGCCAGAAGTCCGCCGAGGGCGCCGCCACCGCCGGCATCACCCGCGGGAGCGGCGGACATCAGCGCGCCGGCGCCGGGGAGGAGACCGAGGAGCGCGGTGAATTGCGCGCTGCCGGAGTCAGCCGACTTTTGTTTGACGAAGTTGAGGAGGATGCCGACGCCGGCGCGAACGGCGGGTTCGGGCAGGCTGAGGCTTTGGCTAAGGGCTTTGATGATTTGGTCCATGCGGTTTCATTCATAGCGCACGCGACGCGCTTCGACCAGCAGTTCGAGCCAGAATACCCTGCAGAGGGTATACGAGGATAATTACAGTGGGTCAGGCGTTCCCTGACGGTCCGCCTTCGTCGATGTCGAGAATGCGCTCGAGGGCGTCGGCGAAATCGTCGAGCGCTTCGTCGGGCACCATGATGGTGTCGCGGCGGCCGTTGACGTCCTCGGTGATCTTCAAGACGCGACCGCGGTTGTTCTCTTTGTAATCGAGGAAGAAAATTTTTCTTCCGGCGACAACTTTTTCCGAGGCCAAGACCCGGTCTGGATTTTGCGAATAATCTTCCTTCATGCCATTCACTCCTTGCTTCTCCGAAGCACCACTAAAGAAGCGACGGGAACGGTGATCAAGGAGAAAAGATTGAGAGCCATGGAAATTCCGTGCAGGCGGGCGAAGTCCGGCGTGCCGGGGGCGTGGGCGGCCATGGCGGGTTGGATGAGGAGCGGGGTCGCGGCGAGGGCGGCGAGGGCGAGGGATTGCAGGACGAGGGCGGCGGTGTCGCGGCGGTCGCGGCGGCGAAGCCAGAGGATGATGGTGGCCAAGAGGCCGAGGGCGATGGCGACCGAAAAATAAGCGGGGAAGAGTGCGGTGGTGACTTCGCCGGCGCGTTCGCGGGGGAAGACTCCGAAAAGGTTGCGTGCCACGCCGAAGGTGAAGAACCAGAGAACGGCGGTCCAGGCGCCGACGAGGAAGGTGTAGAGGGGCATGGGGTGAGAAGTTGAGGGATGAGAGTTGAGGGTTGAGGGATGCGGCGGGGAGGGGCGCGGTCAGGACATAGGTAACACTTTAGGTTCAAGACATGGGTAACACCTGCCGTGATTTGTTGGTGATGTTGTTGTGTTGGTTGTGGTTGGTCAATGGCATGCAGAGAGGTGGAGGAGTGCAGCCGCCGCGCCCGAAGCGG
>JBIKLF010000024.1:0-36180 GCA_044359955.1 Chthoniobacterales bacterium
TGCGACTAATACCCGGAATGTGTCCCGCTTGCGCGGGACGGCCGGGGCGGGCCGTCATTCCTGTTCTGTCTTGCACCGCACGGGGTTTGTCCTGCCATGACGATCACTCGTCACGCGGTGGGCTCTTACCCCGCCATTTCAACCTTACCTGCCGAAGCAGGCGGTATATTTTCTGCGACACTATCCGTGGCGACGGACTTGCGTCCGCCGGCCCCGCGCTTGCGCGCGGCGTGCTGCCCCGAGGTGTCCGGACTTTCCTCTGCACGGGGAAACCGCACAGCGGCCGCCGGCCACCCGCCGTAAACAAGCTAGGACCCTTTTGGTCCTACCGCAACCATGCACGTAGAGAGAATAAGGCTGAGACCTGAGTTTGAAACTTGAGTGATATTGCTCCGGCCTTCGGCCGCAACAATTCCACTCAGGTCTCAGGTTTCAAACCTCAGCCCTCTCTTTCGCCTCCACCCACCGTCCCTGCTCCTTGATCAAATCGACCAGGCGCTCCACCGCTTCCTCCTCCGGAATATTGAACCGCAACGCTTTCTTACCGACGTAAAGATTCACCTTGCCCGGTGCCCCGCCCACGTAGCCGAAATCGGCATCCGCCATTTCACCCGGACCATTCACGATGCATCCCATGATGGCAATCTTCACCCCCTTCAAATGCTCGGTCGCCGCTTTGATCCGCGCTGTCGTCTCCTGCAAATTGAACAAGGTCCGCCCGCAACTTGGACACGCCACATAGTCCGTTTTGAAAATCCGCGCCCCCACCGCTTGCAGAATATTGTAGGCCAACCGCAGCGTCTGTCCCGGCGCCTCCTCGGTGCGCAGCAGCACCGCATCGCCAATGCCGTCGCAGAGCAAAGATCCGAGGCGTGCGCTGGCCGCGAGAAGCGTGCGGACAAACGGTGTTTGCGCGTCGGGGTGCGGATCCAAGGAGTCCTTCAGCAAAATGGGATGCCGCGCCTCGATCCCGGCCGCGAGCAGACGGAAGGCGGCAATGACCGGCAAGTCGATTCCGTCCTTCACCGTGACGAGGCATGCTTTCGTCCGGGCTGCCAACTCCGCCAGGGCCTGCCCGTCGCGCGGATCGACTTCGACCACTGGCAAATCTTCGTAGACCAACTCCGGCTGGAAATCCCCCAACCCGGAAAGCTTGTGCGCCACCGCGTCATAGTGCTGGCGCGTCACCACGACACGGGGCACTTCCTCCCCGCCAAGCGGAACACCATGGATGGTCAATTTCTCGGTGGCCCGCCGAGCGTAGGAAAATGGATCAAACGAAAACTCCACCGCACGGCACCATCCCTCGCCCTGCCCGGCCAGGAGCTGGACCAACTCCCGCGCCACCGGAATTTCATGCACGCTGTCCTCGGTCAGACTCACCCGGATGGTATCCCCGATGCCATCGGCCAAAAGCGACCCGATGCCCACAGCACTCTTGATCCGTCCATCCTCGCCATCACCCGCCTCGGTCACACCGAGATGGATCGGATAATTCCAATCTGGTCCCTCGGCCGCCAGGCGCGCCGCCAGAAGACGGTAGGCGGCGATCATGACCTTCGGATTCGAGGCCTTCATGGAAAAGACCAGGTCATGGTAATCCTTCTCCCTCGCGAGCTGGGCAAACTCCAGCGCACTTTCCACCATGCCGAGCGGCGTATCGCCGTAGCGGTTCATGATCCGGTCGCTCAGCGAACCGTGATTCGTGCCGATGCGCATGGCGATGCCGCGCGTCCGGCACAACTCGACCAAGGGCGCGAATTTTTCCCGGATACGCCCGATCTCGGCCGCATATTGCTCGTCGCTGTATTCGCGCACCGCGAATTT
Source organism: Chthoniobacterales bacterium (assembly GCA_044359955.1). Lineage (GTDB taxonomy): Bacteria > Verrucomicrobiota > Verrucomicrobiia > Chthoniobacterales > JACTMZ01 > JACTMZ01. Next base: position 1,828 of record JBIKLF010000024.1, read on the forward strand.
TTTCGAGTCGGCATAGTTGCCCGGGTTGACCCGCACCTTGTCCACCCACTTGGCCGACTCGAGCGCCGCATCGGGCTTGAAATGAATGTCGGCCACCAAAGGCACATCGCAGCCGCGCGCCCGCAATCCGTCGCGGATCGCTTCCAAGTTCCGTGCGTCCTTCACCGTCGGTGCGGTGATGCGCACAATTTCGCAGCCCACGTCAGCCAGATCCATCGACTCGCGGATGCAGGCCTGCGTATCCATCGTGTCGCAGGTGATCATGGACTGCACGCGCACCGGGTTGTCTCCCCCGATGCCTACCTTGCCAACTTTCACCGCGCGGCTGCGCCGGCGTTCCGCATAAAATGGAAGCGGCAGTTCACTGCTCATCGCACGCATCGGGTCGGCGGGAAGGCCGACGCTACATCCCCGGGGCGGGGCTGTCCCCGGCGCCTGTCTTCTCCGGAGCCGGCGTGAATTTCAACTCCGCCGGCGGTTCTTCCTTTCCGCGCCACGGCAAATCCTGCACGTCGAAAAACGTGATGTAGAGCATGTAGCCGATAATAAGAAAGGCGAAGCCGCTTTGGACCACTTCCAGCACGCGCACGTTAATCGGTTTGCGCCGGATCGCCTCGATGATGGCCAGCGTGATGTGCCCGCCGTCGAGCACGGGAATGGGCAGAAGGTTGAGCAGGGCCAGATTGACGTTGAGCACGACGCTGAACCACAGGGCCAGGCGCCAGCCGTCCGGCGACTCGAAGAGCAGGTAGTAGATGCGCATGATCCCCACCGGGCCGCTCAGGTGCTCGGCCTTGATATCGCTGCGCGGCGAGAAGACCGCCGACAAGGTGTCAACCATGGTGCGCACACTGCCGACCACCAGTTGGATCGGGTTGGGATGCTCGAGCACGGTGACCCCGCGGTCGTCCCACAAAATTCCGACCCGCGGCTTGTCCTCGCCCTCGGGAACCAGTGGCGTGACAGCCAACTGCAATGTCTCGTCGCCGCGCTGCACGGTGAGATCAATCGGCTCCCCCGCCGGGTGCGTGTTGAGAAAGATGGAAAGCGAAGCCAAGCTGAGCAAAGGTTCGCCATCCACTGCAGTGATCAGATCGCGTGGACGGATCCCCGCGGCAGACGCCGGACTGTCGGGAAAAACTTTCGCCACCATCGGCGTGGTCGCCGGAAGAATGCCGATTTGGCGCAGCGGACGCCGCCCCCAACCCTCGCGCTCCGGCGTGACTGGCTCGACTTCGACCGTCTGAACGGTTCCGTCACGCTCGAATTTGACCGGAATGAGTGGCTCTTCGCTGCGGACCACATTCCACATCACGCTCTGGCGCATGTTGCCCATCCCGGCGAACTTCGTGACCGGGTGACGGTTGACCTCAAGAATTTTGTCGCCCGGCTCCAAACCGGCCTTGGCCGCGGGTCCCTCGGGCAACACATAACCGATCACCGTGGTTGTCTCGGCCTGGCTGACCGGCCGGCCGACGCCCCAGACGATGACCGCACAAAGCAGCGCGAGCAGCATGCTGGCCACCGGGCCGGAGATCGCGACGATAATTTTGTCCAACGCAGTCACCGGCGGCAACGCCGCGCGATCATGCCGGCTATCGCCCTCCACTGCTTCCATCGGCGCCAATTGGGGCAGTGCGACGAATCCACCGGCCGGGATGCACCCGAGGCTGTATTCCACGCCGCCAATCGTCTTTTTCCAGATCGGCTTGCCGAACCAGATGCCGAATTTCTCCACGACCAGCCCGCGCCAGCGCGCCGCTAGAAAGTGACCCAGCTCGTGGGCAATAATGATCAGGTTAAAAAGAACGAGGACCTCCAGCAGGATCCCGGCAATGCGCAGATAATCAGCCATAAACGGTGATCATAGCACGAAAGCCGCCGCCTTCACGCCCCAATTACGGCGGCGTCGCCGGAAAAGGCCTGCAAATCGGACGGCAAGCCGCACCGCACCTCTGCCCCGCCCGCCCCGCCGGGAAAATGCAGCGCCGACGCATGCAACGCGTGCCGCGGCAACCGCAACTCCGCCGCCAGCTTCGGCGTCCAACCCGTCTCGATAAATTCCAAATAAGCCCCACCCTCGCGTCCCCCGTAGATCTTGTCCCCGACCAGCGGATACCCCGCATGGGCCAGATGCACCCGGATCTGGTGCGTCCGTCCTGTCTTCGGCTCGGCCCGCACCAAGGCAAACTTTTCCCCGTCCCGCTCGAAGCGCCTCACCAAAGTCACATCGGTCCGCGCCACCGCACCGCGCGGATCGATGCAGCGCTTCAACCAAACGGGTGACTCGCGGACCTCGCCCTGGCGGATGATCGGCGCGTCGATCGTTGTCTCACCCCACTCCGGCCAGCCCCGCACGAGAGCGAAATATTCTTTGCCGATCAGGCCGCGTTGCATGGCCAGACCCAAGGCGCGGGCGCGCTCCGGCGTCAGTGCCAACAAAACAAGTCCGCTCGTCTCCCGATCCAGCCGCGTGATGATGGAAAGCTGCCCCCGGTTGGCCAACTCATAGGCCAGCAGTTGCCGCAAACCGTCCCATAAAGTTGGCGCACCATCCGGCCGCGTCGGATGCGTGAGCAGACCCGCCGGCTTGTCCACCACGATCCAGTCACTCCCCTCCGCCACCACGCGGAAGTTGTCTTGCGCGATCCGTGCCGAACGGAAAACCTCATCCTTTCCATGATCAGCCTGCGCCATGTCTCCCGCCTTTATCCCTCGCCCGGCGGGGAAGTGCACGCCTTGCGGGATGTCTCCCTCGAAATTGCCCCGCATTCCTTCTGCGCGGTGACCGGACCAAGCGGCTGCGGCAAAAGCACCCTGCTCAACCTGCTCGGCGGACTCGATCAACCCTCCTCCGGTCAGATCACGGTGGACGGACTCCCTTTGCACACCGCGGATGAACACGCGCTGACTGCCTACCGCCGTGAACGTTTGGGCATCATCTTCCAATTTTTCAACCTCCTGCCGGCCATGACCGCCGTGGAGAATGTCGAACTTCCGCTCCTCCTGCGCGGCGACCGGGCCAAGGAGGCCCGCACCCGGGCCGGCGAGATGCTCGAGTTAGTCGGGCTGACCCCGCGGGCTGACGCCTTTCCCCACCAAATGAGCGGGGGCGAAATGCAACGCGCTGCCGTGGCCCGCGCCCTGGTCCATCGTCCGGCCCTTCTCCTGGCCGACGAACCGACGGGAAATCTCGACTCGGCCAATGCCGCGCGCGTCCTCGAACTTTTCCAAAAGATTGCCTCCCAGCGCCTCGCCACCTTAATAATGGTGACCCACAGCCCCGAAGCCGCCGCCGCGGCCGAGCGGCAAATCCCGATGATGGACGGCCGGTTATCCTCCTGACACCCACCGTCCACCCAGCCCATGCAAAAACAACACACCCTGGCCGGTCCCGCCTCGCTCGCGGGCGTCTCGCTCCACACCGGAGAAAAGGTCACCCTCACCGTCCACCCGGCTCCCGTCGATTACGGATTCAAATTCCGTCGCACCGACCTCAAAGATCAGCCGACCATCGACGCCCTCGCCGCCAACGTCCGCACGGTCGAGCGCGCCACCACCCTTGTGGAAGGCAACGTCAAGGTCCACACCGTCGAACACATTCTCTCCGCCCTCACCGGCCTCGGCGTGGACAACGCGCTCATCGAAATGGACGCCAACGAGCCGCCTATCGGCGACGGCAGCGGCGCGCCCTACGTCGCGCTGATCAAGAAAGCCGGCATCGTCGAACAAGATGCCCCGCGCCGCTACTGCGAGATCCGCGAGCCCGTCGCCATCCAGACGAAAAACGGCTCCATCCTGGTCATCCTGCCCGACACCAAATTCCGCGTCTCCTGCACCCAAGCCGGCCCCAACGGCAACCACACGCAATACCTCAGCCTCGAGATCACCCCCGAGGTTTACGAAAAGGAAATCGCCCCCGCCCGCACCTTTGTCCACTACGAGGACGTCGAGCCGCTCATGGAGAAAGGCCTCATCCGCGGCGGCAGCCTCGAAAACGCCATCGTCATCCGCGACAACTCCGTCCTGAGCAAAGAGCCGCTCCGTTTTCCGGACGAATTCGTCCGCCACAAGATCCTTGATATCATCGGCGACCTCACTTTGGTCGGACGTCCGCTGCTCGGACACGTCGTCGCCGTGCGCCCCGGGCACGGACCCAACACCGAGCTCGCCGTGGCCATCGCCAAGGAACACGCCAAAATGATGGCCATGATCCCGCCGGCCCGACTCCCCGTCGGCGAGCGTGTCCTCTCCACCACGGAGATCATGAAGATCCTTCCGCACCGTTATCCGTTCCTCATGGTCGACCGCATCGTCGCCTTCGAGGGCGACACCAAGTGCACCGGCGTCAAATCGGTGACCATCAACGAACCCTTCTTCCAAGGCCACTTCCCGAACCATCCGGTCATGCCCGGCGTGCTGCAAGTCGAAGCCATGGCCCAGGTCGCCAGCATCCTCATGATGCTCAACACGCAAAACTCCGGCAAAATCGGCTACTTCATGAGCGCGGACGAAGTGAAATTCCGCAAACCCGTTTTCCCGGGCGACACCCTCTTCATCCATTGCGAATTGACCCGCTCCCGCAAGACCATGGCCCGCGCCGCGTGCTCCTGCACGGTCAACGGCGAAATCGTGAGCGAAGGCATCCTCCTCTTCGGCCTCGTCTCGGAATGATCCACCCGACTGCCATCGTCGATCCGGCGGCCGAAATCCATGCCGGCGCCCGCATCGGCCCCTACTGCATCGTCGGACCCCACGTCGTCATCGGCGAAGACACCGAACTCCAGCACCACGTCACCGTGATGGGCCCGACCACCATCGGCCGCGGCAACTTCTTTTTTGCCTACACCTCCATCGGACAAAAAACGCAGGACCTCAAATACGCCGGCGAACCGACCTACCTCGAAATCGGCGACGGCAATACCTTCCGCGAATTCAGCACGGTCAACCGCGGCACCTTGCCCGGCACGAAAACCATCGTCGGCAGCGGCGGGAACTTTCTCGCCTACTCGCACATCGCCCACGACTGCATCGTCGGCAACAATGTCATATTCTCCAACAACGGCACCCTGGCCGGACACGTCAAAGTCGGCGACCACACCATCCTTGGCGGGCTCGCCGCCATCCACCAATTCTGCCGCGTCGGCCGCTACGCCATCGCCGGCGGCTGCTCCAAGCTCGTGCAGGACCTCCCCCCGTTCTTCATCGCCGACGGCAACCCGGCCGAAGTACGCGGCATCAACCAAGTCGGACTGGAACGCGCCGGCTTCGCGCCGGAAACCATCCGCGCCCTCAAAGAAGCCTACCGCATCCTCTACCGCGGCAAACTCAATGTGAAACAAGCGGTCGAAACCATGCGCCGCGAACTCCCCGATCTCCGCGAAGTGACCGAAGTCTGCGACTTCATCGAATCAAGCGAACGCGGCATCATTCGCTGACCGCAACCAGGCCGCCCCTCTCTCACCGCCTCCGCCGCAACTTCTCCAAAGTCCCGCGCATTTCATTTTCCGCGCGCCCCATCTCCTCGAACAAAGTCTCCGACCCGATGGTCGACGCCCCAGCCGCCACTGCCGCAGTGCGGATCAAATTGTCGTTCGTCGCGACGGTCAAACGGTGCGTCTCCGCATACTTCACGACCAAACGCTCGATGATCGCATCCGCCGACTGGCCGGCCTGCGGATAAATCACCTGCACCCCGGCCGCTCCGGACAAGTCGCTCGAGGCTTTGGCCCCCGAGCCGCCATCAAAGACCACGACCACTCTCATCCCCGAGGCATCCTGGTGCCGTTCGAGCAACCGGACCAACTCCTCCCGGGCCGCGGCAGGGCTCCGGCGATGGCGCGTGGCGAGGTCCGGATGGGCAAAAATGACGTTATGGGCGTCCACCAGAAGGAATTGCTTGGCCATGGCCGGTATTTTGGCGCCGGGTTTGGTTGACATCAAGCGCCTCTCCCGCCATCCTGCTCCTTCGGTCGCCCTTCGGGTACGAATATTTTTGTCCTATGAAAAGAACTTACCAACCTTCCAAGCGCACGCGCAAACGCCAGCACGGCTTCCGCGCGCGGATGAGTACCAAAGGCGGTCGCGCCACTCTGGCCCGTCGTCGCCAGCGGGGACGCAAGCGTCTGTTGCCCAAAGGCGCAGAGATTCACTACGCCCGCCACACCGGCGCTTGACCGGTTGCTGCTTCAACCCGGGCGGCTTGATGGCTGCGCTCAAACTGCCCAAAGCGGCACGTCTCACCCGCCGCGAGGAATTCGCCACGGTGAGGGAGCAGGGCACGGCGCAACACGGTAAACTCATGGTCCTTGGCACCTGGCAAAGTCCTTCCTCCGCAGCCGCACGCTTCGGGGTGATTGCCGCACGCCGCACCGGTCCAGCCCACGAGCGCAACCGCGCCCGGCGACGCTTGCGCGAAATTTTTCGCTCACACCGCCCGTCCCTCCCGGCCGGGATCTGGATGGTTGTCGTTCTCCGCGGCTCCGCCGTGCGCGCCACATTTGCCGCCCTCGCCGGAGAATGGCGTGCACTCGCCTCGCGGGCCGGATATTTGAAGGTATGAAAACCGCCGTCCGTTGCTGCATCCGGCTTTACCAGTGGACGATTTCGCCCTTCCTCGTCTGGTTGGGCGGCCCGGGTTCGGGTTGTCGCTACTTGCCGACCTGCTCGCAATATTTGCTCGAAGCCGTCGATACCCACGGCGCGGCCCGCGGCGGATGGCTCGGGCTAAAACGGATCTGCCGCTGCCACCCTTGGGGCGGCTGCGGATGCGATCCCGTGCCACCGGCCGGTGAAAGCCGCCTGACGGAGGCCCTGCGCTGATGGACCGCAAGGCCTGGATCGTCGTCGTCGCCTGCGTCGCAGCCCTCGGGCTCTGGCAGTGGGCTTACGTGTCATATTACGCTCCCACCCCGGAGCAGCTTGCCGAACAACGCCGCGCGGCCGAGGCCGTGCAAGCAACCGCCGCACCGACCCCGGCACCCGGAGCAGAGACCGCGGCCACCCCGCCCGTCACTCCTGCGCCGGCCACGACGCCAGCCGCGCCGGCGGAGACATCCGTGCCGCGCACAATCCGCACGGTCACAAGCGGGCTCGCCGACTTCCAATTCGCCAGCGATACCGGAGGCATCGTCTCGGTCGAACTGCTCGAGCACCTCGGCGAGAATGGCTCGAACGTTGCCCTGAATATCCCCCAAGCCCTGCCCATCGGCACCCTGGCCGAAGAACCCGGTGTCGCCCTCGGTGGCTTTTCTTCCGCCCCGGGCGGAGCGCCGAACGAAGCCGTTTTCGTCCGCGAGCTGCCCGATGGCCTCAAAATCCGCAAAACCTACACCGTGTCGGAAGCCGACCAAGGCAAGGGCAATTACGTGGTCAATCTGAGCCTCGACTTTACCAACGCGGGCACCGCCGCGCTGCAGCAGGACGATTTTTACCTCAGCACCGGCGGCGCGGCACCGGTGCATTCGACCGACATGACCATCTATACCGGCTTCGACTGGTATCGCGACGGGAAAACGACCTTCACCGACGTCAATTGGTTCAGCGAAAGCTCGATCCCGCTTACCGGTATCGCCCTGCGCTCCGCGCAGAGCCTCTACGAGGAGAAGTCGGACAACATCAGCTGGGCCGGAGCAAAGAACCAATATTTCGCCAACATCGTCGCGGTCACCTCCGGCAATCCCGGGAACGCCGTGTGGGCCCGGCGCCTCGACCTCCTCCACGGCGGCGATGCGGAGAAAGAAGTTTTCGGGATCGAAGGCGCCCTCGGCCTGCCCGGCTTCCGCCTCGAACCGGGAGAAACGAAATCTTGGACGTTTCAGATTTACACCGGCCCGAAAGACCTCGGGCGCCTTTCCCAACTCGGCCAAGGCGAACAAGAGGTGATGAATTTCGGGATTTTCAAGTGGGTCAGCGAAATTCTCCTCTACTCGATGAACGCCCTCTACGGCGTGCTCGGGAGTTTTGCCGCTGCCATCATCGCCCTGACCATCATCATCAAAGCCCTCCTCTGGCCGTTGCAAAACAAAGCGACCGACTCGATGCGCAAGATGGCGGCGCTCTCGCCGAAGATGACCGAACTGCGCGAGAAATACAAAGACGACCCCACGAAAATGAACCAGGAGCTGATGAAGCTCTACAAGGACTACGGGGTCAATCCGTTCAGCGGCTGCATTCCTATTCTGATCCAGATCCCGATCTTCTTCGGCTTCTACTCGATGCTCGGGACCGCCATCGAACTGCGCAATTCCTCCTTTCTCTGGGTCAATGACCTCTCCCAGCCGGACACCGTCGGCCACCTCTTCGGCTTTCCGATCAACATCCTGCCCCTCCTCATGGCCCTGACCATGCTCTGGCAGATGCATCTCACTCCGAAAACCGGTGATGCCCTCCAGCGGCGCATGTTCATGTTCATGCCGCTCATCTTTATTCTCTTCGCCTACAACTTCGCCTCCGCCCTCTCCCTTTATTGGACCACCCAGAACCTCATTTCCGTCCTCCAGCTCTACGTGACCCGCAACAAACCGCTGCCTGTCCTCGAAAAGAAAGCCGTCGGGCAAAAGAAAGCGCTTGAGGCAGGCAAAGGGAAAAAACGAAGATCAGGCCCATGACGCCGAAGGAAATCCTCGACACCTTGCTCGGCTACCTCGGTTTTGCCGTGCAAATCGAGGAGCAACCCAACGAACACGGGCTCGTTCTCCAGATCTACACCAGCGACGCCGATCTCCTGACCGGCCCGAATGACGAAACCCTTGAGGACATCCAATACCTCCTCAACCGCCTGATCCAAGCCGGCGACCCCCAAGCCCCGCGTGTCACGGTCGACATCGAACACCGCCGCGCCATGCGCAACGACCGGATGGTCGAAAAAATGCGCGCCATTGCCGCTCTGGTCAAAGAACGCGGCAAGCCCTTGCAGACCGAACCGCTCAACGCCTACGACCGCTGGCTCGTCCACCAAGCTTTCAAAGATGACCCGGCCATCCAAAGCTGGAGCCCCGAAGACCACGCGCGCATGAAACGCATCACCCTGCGCCTGCGCAAAACAGACCACGCGTAAAAAATATCCGTCCCCCGGTAGGACCGGCTGGCCCAGCCGGCCGCACGCTTCAACCCATGCGCAACATCACCCTCGCCGCCACCCAAATGGCCTGCGGCTCCGATCGCGCCGCAAGCCTCGCGCGCGCCGAGCACCTCATCCGCCAAGCCGCCGCCCAAGGCGCCAACATTGTCCTCATTCAGGAACTCTTCGAAACGCCGTATTTTTGCCAAGACCAGCTCGCGGAAAATTTCCAACTCGCCTCCCCGGTCGAAGGCAACGAAGGCATCGCCAAATTCCAATCCCTCGCCCGCGAACTCGACGTCGTCCTCCCCTTCAGCTTTTTCGAGCGCGACCATCAGGCCTATTTCAATTCCGTCGCCATGATTGACGCCGGGGGCGCCCTGCTCGGCGTCTACCGCAAAACGCACATCCCCGACGGCGTCGGGTATCAGGAAAAATATTATTTCAATCCCGGCGACACCGGCTTCCGCGTCTGGGACACCAAGTTCGGCAAAATCGGCCTCGGCATCTGCTGGGACCAATGGTTCCCCGAAACCGCCCGCTGCCTCGCCATCGGCGGCGCCGAAGTCCTCCTCTATCCGACCGCCATCGGCAACGAACCGCAATTTCCAGACTGGGATTCGCGCGACCACTGGCAGCGCGCCATGCAAGGCCACGCCGCCTCGAACATGATCCCCCTCGTCGCCTCCAACCGCATCGGCACCGAGCGAGGACAAAGCAGCGAAATGACGTTCTACGGCTCCTCCTTCATCGCCGATGAAACCGGCGCCAAAGTCGCCGAGGCTGACCGCACCAGCGAAACCGTCCTCACCCACACCTTCGACCTCGACGCCATCCGCAACCAGCGCGCCCAATGGGGCTTCTTCCGCGACCGCCGCCCCGAACATTACGGCGCCCTCACCAAGCTCTCCGCCAAACTGTAGCGGCGCCGTCCCCGGCGCCGGCCGTTTTCTTTCGGGATCCTTTACACCGCTTCGATCCGCCCCTCCCGAATCGTCCACTCCGCCGCCTCCCCCGCCTCCTCCAACCACTGCCAAGTCGTCGTCGTCAAAATCCGCTGCGCATCCTCCGGCAGAACCCGCAACAACCGCCGCCGCCGCTCCGTGTCGAGTTCGCCGAAAATGTCATCGAGCAAATAAACCGGCGGCGTTCCCCGCCGCACCCGGATCAACTCCGCCTGCGCCAACCGCAAAGCCAGCGCCAACGTTCGCTGCTGCCCCTCGCTGGCAAAAGTCCCCGCCGCCGCCGCATCCAATTCCAACGCGGCATCATCCCGGTGCGGACCCACCACCGTCTGACGCAACCGCCTCTCCTCCGCCCCGCTCGCCGCCAGCGCCGCCCCCAAATCCTCCCCCCCCGACCGCTCATAGCGCAACGTCACCACTTCCCCCCGCGTGCTGATCTCCCGCGCAAACCGCGCCACCAGCGGCTCCAACTCCCGGCATAATTCCGCCCGCGCCCCCGCCAAATACTCCCCCGCCGCCAGCCACGGTCCGTCATAAGCCGCCAGCTCGCGCCCACGATGCGGACCCTCTTTGAGTAAAAAATTCCGCGACCGCAAGGCCCGCTCGTAAGCCCGCAAATTTTTCAAATACCCCGCGTCGCACTGACTCCCGAGAAAATCCAGAAACCGCCGCCGCTTCGACGACGTCCCGCGCACCAGGTCGATATCCTCATTGGAAAAAAACGCCACCAACCCGACCCGCAAATATTCATCCGACTTCCGCTGCGCCACCCCATCCAGTTTCAACTGACGCCCCTCCTCCGCCGAATAATGGCAGGCCAACTCCCGGTCTCCGCACCGCCCGACCAAAGAAAATCCCCCCGCCCCACGCCGCACCGCCTCTCCCAACACACCCGCCCGCGGAGACTGCAACCGCAAAGCCACGCAAATCCCCTCCAACAACGACGACTTCCCGCTCGCATTCGGAGCACTGAGCAGGTTGAGCCCCGGCGAAGGTGCAAACTCCACCCGCCCGAAACACCGGAAATCATGCAAAGTCAAAGCCCCCAGAATCACAGCCCCCCAGTCTCCAGCTTTCCGCCCCAAAATCCAGCCACCGCTCACGCGCCGCGCCCATCATCAGTCCCCTCGGTCTCATCCCTCCCATTCGTCCCATCCCCCAATCCCTCATTGAACCCCCCCGCCTCCGCCCCCAAAATGCCCCCCATGCAATCCCTGCCCGGCTTCCGCGACTTCTTCCCCGCCGAATGCGCCCGCCGCAACTACCTCACCGGCACCTGGCGCCGCGTCGCGCGCTCCTTCAGCTTCCGCGAATACGACGGCCCCACCCTCGAACCCCTTGACCTCTACCGCAAAAAAAACAGCGGGGGCGAAATTCTCGGACAGCTCTTCTCCTTCACCGACAAAGGCGAACGCGAAGTCGCCCTGCGTCCGGAAATGACCCCGACCGTAGCCCGCATGCTCATCGCCAAAGCACGCGAATACCGCAAGCCGATCAAGTGGTTCAGCATCGCCCCGTTCTTCCGCTACGAAAAACAACAAAGCGGACGCCTCCGCGAATTCCTCCAGCTCAACTGCGACCTCGTCGGCGACGACTCGCCCGCTGCCGACGCCGAACTGCTCGCCCTCCTCATCGAAACCCTGCGCGCCTTCGGCCTCACCTCCGATGACATCGTCGTCCGCGTCAGCGACCGCCGCGCCTGGATGGAATTCCTCGCCACCAAGGGCGTGACCGACGAAGCCCAAGCCCGCGAAGCGCTCACCATCATCGACAAAATCGAACGCGAACCCCGCGACGTGCTCGAGAAAAAACTCGCCGCCTTCAGCCTCAGCCTCGCCGACGTCGAAACTTTCATCACCTCGGCCCGGCCGGACTTCTTCACCGCCCTGCAATCCAATCTCGCCGCGCGCGGACTCGACGACTTCTGCCAACTCGACCTGCGCATCGTGCGCGGCCTCGCATATTACACCGGTCTCGTTTTCGAAGTTTTTGACCGCCGCCAAGAACGCCGCGCCATCGCTGGAGGCGGACGCTTCGATCACCTGCTCTCCGACCTCAGCGACGGCAAAGTCGACCTGCCCGCCATCGGTTTCGGCATCGGCGACGTCGTCCTCGGCGACCTGCTCGCCGACCTGCCCGCCACCCGCAGCAAAATGGACGCCGACATCACCGCCGAGCAAGCCAGCGACATTTTCGTCATCGTGGCCGACGAATCCCGCCGCCCGGAAGCCCTCGGCGTGGTGCAACTCCTCCGCGCCCTCGGCCGCCGCGTCGACTATCCGCTCAATGCCGACAAAGTCGGCCGCCAGTTCAAGGATGCCGACGCCTCCGGGGCCGCCGTGGCTCTCGTCGTCGGGGAGGAATGGCCGAAGCTCAAAATCAAAGATCTCAAGGCGCGGACCGAGACCGAGCTGTCCCAAGAGGCGCTTGCCGATTGGGCGGCAAATCTCCAGACTCCCGCGCCATGAATTTTCGTAGTTGTGATTGCGGCGCCCTGCGCGCCAAAGATATCGGTCAGCGCGCCACCCTCGCCGGCTGGGTCGGCTCCCGCCGTGACCACGGCGGGGTCATTTTCGTCGATCTGCGCGACCGTGAAGGCATCACCCAGGTTGTCTTCCGTCCCGAAGAACACGCCGCAACGGCCGAGGCGGCGCACGGACTGCGCGACGAAGACGTCATCCAAATCTCCGGCACAGTGGCTCAACGCCTCGCCGGCACGGAAAACTCCAAACTCTCGACCGGCGAAATCGAAATCGTGGCCGACGATTTGAAAGTCCTCAACAAAGCCGATGTCCTGCCCTTCCCGCTCGATGAGCAGATCGCCAACGAGGACCTGCGCCTGACCCATCGTTACCTCGACCTCCGCCGTCCCGTCATGGCCGCCAATCTCCGCCTCCGCCATCGCGTGATCAAAACCGTGCGCGACATCCTCGACGCCGACGGTTTCTGGGAAATCGAAACCCCCATCCTCAGCAAAAGCACCCCGGAAGGCGCCCGCGACTTCCTCGTGCCGAGCCGGCTGAACCCGGGAAGTTTCTACGCCCTCCCGCAGGCGCCGCAGCAATACAAACAGCTCCTCATGGCCGCCGGGGTGGAAAAGTATTTCCAGATCGCCCGCTGTTTCCGCGACGAAGACCTGCGGGCCGACCGCCAACCGGAATTCACCCAGGCCGACATCGAAATGAGCTTCGTCACGGCGGAGGACCTCTTCGCCCTCATCGAAAAGATGTTTGTCGCCGTCTTCCGTGTAGCCCACGGCGTCGAGATCACCACACCCTTCCCGCGCCTGACCCACCGCGAGGCCATGGACCGCTTCGGCAGCGACAAACCCGACACCCGCTGGGCCCAGGAAATTGTCGACGTCGGCGACATCTTCGCCGGCACGGAGTTCAAAGTCTTCCGCGGCGCCCTCGACAGCGGCGGCGTGGTCCGCGCCCTCAACGCCAAGGGCCTCGCCAAGATCACCACCGGTCAGATCGAGGAACTCACCGCCATGGCCAAACAGTTCGGCGCCAAAGGCCTTGCCTTCATCAAATGCGAAAATGGCGAATGGAAGTCGCCCATCGTCAAATTTTTCACCGACGCCGAAAAAGCCGCCCTGCAGGAACGCCTCAAGATCGAGGAGGGCGACCTCGTCCTTTTCGGGGCGGACAAATGGGAAATCGTCTGCGAGGTCCTCGGACGCGTCCGCCTCCGCGCGGTCGAACTCATCGGCCTCACCCACGATCCCAAGCGCCTCGACTTCCTCTGGGTCGTCGACTTCCCGCTCCTCGCTTGGAGCGACGAGGAGCAAAAATGGAATGCCGTCCACCATCCCTTCACCCGGCCCAAGGCGGAGGACCTTCCCCTGCTTGAAGCCAAGAAATACGCCGAGGTTCGGGCCGAGGCTTATGACATCGTTCTCAATGGCGTGGAAATCGGCGGCGGCAGCATCCGGATTCACGAGGCAGACCTTCAGTCGACCATGTTCAGCGTCCTCGGCGTCAACGACGAGCAACAGGCCTCTATGTTCGGCCACCTCCTCAAGGCCTTCAAATTCGGCACCCCGCCCCATGGCGGTATCGCCCTCGGCCTCGACCGTCTGGTCATGCTTCTGGCCGGCGCCGAATCCATCCGTGACGTCATTGCTTTCCCGAAAAACAACCGCGGTATCGAACTGATGACCGGCTCGCCTTCGCCCGTCGACTTTAAGCAACTCCGCGAGTTGTCCATCAGCTCGACCAAAAAAGCCTGATCGCGGTCATGAACGAGTCCGGACTCGAAGCGGCCCTGCAGAAAATGGAATCGGCCGGCTTGTCCCCGGCCGCCAAGGCCAGTTTCACCCGCGCGTGGCGCCAAGCGGCCTCGGGCGAGGCCGGACTCCTGCCCGAGGACACCCTCGACCCGGCCGAAGGCGTTCCCGCATTGGCCGACATCCCGGCCGCAGCGCCCGATCCCGCCCTGCTCGACAAACTCTGCGTGATCAAGTTGAACGGCGGACTCGGCACCGGCATGGGCTTGGAAAAAGCCAAGTCCCTCATTCCGGTCAAAGACGGACTCACCTTTCTCGACTTCATCGCCCGCCAGATCCTCGGGCTGCGCCGCACCCACGGCACGGCGGGTCCGCGCTTCCTGCTCATGGATAGCTTCAGCACGTCCGCCGACACGCTCGGCTACCTCGCGCGCTACCCCGACCTCTCGCCCGACGGCCCGCTCGACTTCCTGCAAAACAAAGTCCCGAAGCTCCACCCCGACACCCTCGAACCCGTGGCCTGGCCGGAAAACTCCGACCTCGAATGGTGCCCCCCCGGCCATGGGGATCTTTATCCCTCGCTGCTCGGATCGGGTTGGCTGCAACGCCTCGCCGACGCGGGCGTCGAATACCTCTTCGTCTCCAACAGCGACAACCTCGGCGCCACGGTCGATCCCGCGCTCCTCGGCTACTTCGCCGCAAGCGGATTGTCCTTCCTCATGGAAGTCGCCGAACGCACGCCCTCGGATCGCAAAGGCGGACACCTCGCCCGCCGCCGCAGCGACGGCCGCTTGGTTCTGCGTGAAGTTGCCCAGTGCCTTGCCGACGACCTCGAAGCCTTTCAAGACATCGCCCGTCACCGCTACTTCAACACCAACAGCCTCTGGTTGCGCGTTTCCGACCTCCTCGCCGCGCTGGCAGAAAACGGAGGCGCGCTCCCTCTACCCCTGATCAAGAACACCAAAACCGTCGACCCGCGCAAGGCGTCCTCGCCCCCCGTGCTCCAACTCGAGAGCGCCATGGGTGCGGCCATCGAATGCTTCGCCGCCTCCGGCGCCATCTTGGTTCCACGCAACCGTTTCGCACCGGTCAAAGCCACCAGCGACCTCCTCGCCCTGCGCTCCGACGCCTACACGGTCACCACCGACCAACGCCTCGAGTTGGTGGCGGAGCGCCATGGCCTCCCGCCCGAAGTTTCGCTCGATGACCGCTACTACAAATTGCTCGCCGGACTCGAAGCCGGTTTCGAACGCACCGCCCCTTCCCTCCGTCACTGCACCAAATTCAAAGTCGAAGGCCCCTGGCGCTTCGAGGACGGCGTGGTCTGCCAAGGCACCGTGAAATTCACCAACCACAGCCCCCGCCCCGCCACCGCCCGCGCCGGCCACTACCAAGACGTCGCCACCGAACTATAAGGCACCCATCCACTCAGCTTTCAGGTTTGGTCGCAGGGACGACCTATCTGCACTTCATTCCGGTTCAAGTTTCAGCCCTCTCACCTCACTCAGGTTTCAAGTCTCAGCCTTCAGCATTTCCTTTCACCCTCTCCCGGTTCAACCACACTTTGCACGCACTCTTCATCCGCGTGAGAATATAGTAAACCGTCTGACTCCGCTGCCGGACCAACTGCGCGCCGACAATCCTCGGCACGAAATCCGCCGGCATTTCCATCACGTCTTCGATCGACGCGCCCTCAAACCCCTTGCACAAGATCGCCGTCATGGCCCGGGTCAACGTCTGCACCTGCGGACCCAGCGTGATCCTGAACCGCACCTTGCGGTCGGCATCCACGTCGAGAAACACCCCCACCGTATCGGTGCACTCCTCGTCCTTGCGCACGTCCTCAAGATCGAATGTCTCACCCTCCCGCGGCCCCTGCGCCGCCGCTTGATCGGCATAAGCAATCAAGGTCTCGCGCTTCTCCTCTTCGGGGAGCACCTCGAAGAGATCGATGATCTTCCGTAACTTTTCCGGGTAATTCACGGCACCATTAAGATTTCTCCGCCGGCCAAAGGCGAGCCCAAGATGGACACCGCTTGGCCGCCGCAGCGGGACGGTGTAAGAAAACGCCGGTGAAACTTCTCCTCTGCCTCGCTCTCCTGCTGCCCTCCGCCGCCCTCGCCGGGGGACTCACCTGGGAAAAAACCGAAGTCGCCGTCGAATCACTCGAAGGCGGCGGCAAAGTGCCCGGTGAACTCCGCTTTACCAACACCTCCGACCAACCCATCCGCATCCGCGCCGTTCCCGCCTCGTGCGGATGCATCGCGGCCAAGCCCGAGAAACGCGACTACGCGCCGGGCGAAAGCGGCATCATTCCTTTCACCTACGCCCCGAAAAGAAAATGGGGCACGCACGCCTACCGCGTCTATGTCGTAACCAACGAACCCGGACGCCCCTACGAACTGCGCCTCGTCGTCACCGAAACCCGCCGCTGACCGTGCCTCCGGCATCCTGCCGACGATCTCATAGGTAGGGACGAGCGGCCCGCTCGTCCGTCCTTGATCCAACAAACATATCGCGATTTCCCCCGCACCCCTCACGGCCTCAAGGTGAAAATATCCCAGTCCGAACCCGCACTCTCCTCCCACGGCACGATCCATTTATAGATCTTCTGTTCGCCAAAGTGGTCGAACCTCTCGCGCACCAACTCAACCGGTTTGGCCGCACCCATGTCGAACTCGTAGGAAATGATCCGCGCCCCGCGCTTGAGCCGTTGCAACTGCGGCATCAACCGCTCGTTCAGCCGCGGGGTCAGATAAAGAAACACCACGTCCGCCTGATCAAGATCGAGACCGAAAATGTCCGCCTGCCGGATTTCGACCAGACCTTCCACCCCGGCCGCGCGCGCCCGCTCCCGCGACTCGGCCACGCGTTTTGCGCTGATATCAACTCCCACCGCCTTTACCCCGTGAAGCTTGGCGGCCGCCACCACGATCCGCCCGTCGCCGCAGCCCAAATCATAGACCACGTCGCCGGGCATGATCTCCGCCATCTCGATCATGCGCTCGACCGCAGCCATCGGCGTGGGGACAAACCCCACGTCAGGCTTGCGCTCTGCATCCGCAGCACCCGCCCATACGATGCTTGCGCCAAGAAAGATGACCATCGCCCGGTTCCGCATGGCGTTCACTCTGCCAGCCGGCTCGGCCGGCACAAGCCCACGCTGATGATCCGATGCGTGTTGTCTGCCCGGGCAAGCTGCTCTATGGAACAATCCGTGCACAAGGTCGTGTTATCGGCGTTCGCTCTTTATCCGTGTTTTGCGGATTTTTCCCGCGCGCTGGCCGCACCAGCTCCGTCGTCCTTCGAGCCCGCACCTCTCGTCCTTGCCCCCGCAACCCCGCCGGAATTCCCCCTGCCGGAAAAATTCTCGGGCCAACCCCTGCCTGCGCCCCACGAGAAAGCTTTCCTCGTCGAGCAGGCTCTGCAGCTTGCTCCTCCTCCGACGAAGCCGGAGGACGAGCACAGCCAGCGCGCTCGAACGGCGGAACTCTTCACCGCCGTGGCGGACGGGAATCTCGACAAAGTCATCGCCCTCTTGGCCGCCGGCGCCGAGGTCAACAGCCAGTTGCCGCACCCGGCCGACCCCGCTTTCGCTGCGCGCTTTCGTGACAGCTATCTGCACTATTTTGTCACCGTGGAGCAGGGGCTTACCCCGCTCATGCTCGCCGCCGGACGCGGAGACGCCGATATGTCGCGCCTTCTTCTTTCCCAAGGCGCATCACCGCTCGCTCGGACCAAACGCCATAAAACTTTCGCCCTCTGGCTGGCCGGCAAGGGCCAACACGTCGAGGTCATGCAATTGCTGCTCGGCGTCACCCCCCATTCGGAGGCCGCGCGCACCACGGTCGAAGTCGACCTCGCCGCTCAGACCGCCACCCGGACGCACGATAGCGTGCCCGGCACTGCGGTTCCCATCTCGACCGGCCGCAAAGGTTTCCGCACCCCGGCCGGCACCTACGTCGTGACCGACAAACATCGCAAGTGGCGCTCCACCCTTTATCCCGCGGACATGCCTTATTTCATGCGGCTCAGCTGCGGAGATATCGGCTTTCATCAAGGCAATCTGCCCGGCTACCCCGCCTCCCATGGCTGCATCCGGATGCGCCGACAGGACGCCGCCGAGTTTTTCAAAAAAGTGCCCGTCGGCACCAAGGTCGTGATCAAATAAGCGCCGCCAGCGCCGTCTGCCCCCGCGCGATCTCCGCCAAAATCGGACAACCGCAACTCTCCTCCAAAATCGCACGGTTGGTCCGCGTCGCCTCGTCGGTTTGTCCATCCACGTCGTTCAAGATGATACCGGCCAGCGGAAGCCCTCGCCACCGGACACTTTCCAGAGTGAGCAACGTGTGATTAAGCGCACCGAGCTTGTTGCGGACGACCACGATCACCGGCCAGCCCAAATCCGCCGCAAAGTCCGCCAGCGTGCAGTCCTTGGCAACGGGCACCAACCAGCCGCCGGCTCCCTCGCAGAACACCTGCGTATGCCGCGCCGCCAGATCCCGCACCGCAGTCAGCGCGCGCGGCACATCCGCCGCCGGTTCACCGAGCATCTCGCAAGCCCTCGGCGCGGCCGGTGTTTTCAGCCACACAGGATTGATCGCGTCGAGAGTCTCCACGTGGTCCGAAGCCTGCGCGAGGATCTCGACATCCGTGCGCGGACCGCAACAAAACGGCTTGGCCCCGATAGCATCAACGCCCGCCGCCCGTGCCGCCCGCACCAGCAACGCCGTGACAAACGTCTTCCCACAATCCGTATCCGTTCCCGTCACAAAGTAATTCATCCCTCACCCCCCAAGGTAGGGACGAGCGGCCCGCTCGTCCGCTGCAATCCTCCCACCCCACCATGCAACTGATGCCCCGCCGCACTCAACACATGCAAAGCCGCCGTCTCACTGCGCAGCACATGTTTCCCGAGATCAATCAGCACAAAACCGCATTCAACGGCCGTCCGCCTCTCCACCTCCGTCCAATCCCCTTCCGGTCCGATGGCAAAGGTCACCGCATCCGCGTCACCCGCCAAAAAATCCCCCAGCCCCACACCCCCGACCTGCACCGCCGGAATCCCCTTCAATCCCTCCGGCGCAGCACGGAACGCCTCCGCCACACCACGCACCGGAAAAATCTCCGGCAGCACCACATGCCCGCACTGCTTGGCCGCCTCGACCGTCACCTGCACCCACTTGGCGCGCCGCTTCTCCGCATCCGCCGCCGCAATCTTGACCACACTCCGCTCCGCCGCCACCGGACGAATCGAAGCCGCCCCCAATTCCGTCGCCTTCTGCACCAGCCAGTCGAACCGCTCATTTTTGATCAGCGCCACAATCAAGTGGATCTCCGGCTTCATCCGCTCCTCCCGCCACTCGCGCAAAACTTTCGCCCGCACCACCCGCTTCCCGACCTCGCTCAATTCCGCCTGCGCCTCCCGCCCCGTCCCATCGAAAATTTCCACCCGATCCCCCACCCCCAAACGCAACACCTGCGTCGCATGCCGCGCCTCGGCATCCGGAAACACCACGCCCTCGTCGCGCCACATCTCCCCGGGAATAAAAAAACGAGCCATGACAGTCAGTGCACTGCAGTCCAAGTGGCATCGGCATCTTGCCGATGACGACCCAAAAACACCGGAGGGAAGCCGGTGCCACTTTCTCGTCCCATCCGTGCCATCCGTGAAATCCGTGGTTGAAATTTCCCCATGTTGTTTTTCTACCCCACCATCTTAAACCGCCGCAAAGTCTCATCCCGCTCCGTCCCATGATCAACCATCGGCAACGGATACCCCGCCGCAATCGGCTTCCCATCCGTCGGCGCATCCAAGAAGCGCGCCGCCGCCACCCCAGCCAACTCCGGCACCCACTGCTTGATATATTTCCCTTCCGGATCAAAGCGCTTGGTCTGACTCCATGGATTCTGAATGCGGAAATACGGCGCCGCATCGGCCCCCGTCCCCGCGCTCCACTGCCACCCGCCATTGTTGCTCGCGATCTCGCCGTCGATCAGCGTCTGCATGAAATATTTTTCCCCCATCCGCCAATCCAAATGCAGATCCTTGGTCAGAAACATCGCCGTGATCATCCGCGCGCGGTTGTGCATGTAGCCCGTGGCATTCAGCTGCCGCATGGCCGCATCGACGATGGGAAAACCGGTCCGCCCCTCGCACCAGGTCCGGTATTTCTTTTCATCCTGATCCCATTCCATCCCGCGGTATTTCGCATTGAACTCATGCTCCAGCACCTCCGGATAGTGCCAGAGGATCTGAAAATAAAATTCCCGCCAAATCAGCTCGCTGATGAATTTCCACACGTTGTTGCGTCCGTCCGCATCGCCGCCCTCCGCCGCCGCCTTGGCCTTGTGGTAGACCTCGCGAATCGAGAGCAATCCATGACGCAAATCCTGCGACAAGCGCGACGTCCCATCCACCCCCATCAAATCGCGCGCCGCGCCATAGTCGAAGACTGGCCCCTGCAAAAATTTCCTCAACCGCTCCCGCGCCGCCTTCTCGCCTGGCTCCACCCCGCCGGCGAACTCCTCCAATCCCCAGCGCGCCGGCGTGGGTAACGCCTCGCTCGCCACTCCCTCCGGCGTGCGCAACTTTTTCAGCGCCGGCCCCGCGGACGGCTTGTCCAGTTTCGCCCAGGCCCGCGAATACGGCGTGAAGACCCGGAAATTGCCACCCGCGCCCGTCTTCACCTCATCCCGCTCGTGCATCGCCGCATCTTGAAAAGTCCGCAACTCCCGCCCGTCCTCCGCCAACATTTTCGCCACCCGCTGCTCCATCCCGCGGCCGAACAAATCCGGGTCACGGTTGGTGAAGACCGCCTCCGCCTTGGTCTCGCGCGCCAATTTGACCAACGCGGCCTCCGCCTCCCCCCCGCGCACGATGAGCCGGCTCCCGATGGCCCGCAAATTCCCGTCCAACGACGCCAACGACCCGCACAAAAACGTCTGCCGCGCCGCCCCCGTCCACCGATGCTCCTTCTTCCAATCGCTGACCACATAAACCGGCACCACCTCCTCCGCCTCCCGCGCCGCCGCCGCCAACGCCGTATTGTCCGTAATCCGAAAATCCCGCCGGAACCAATGGATGGCCGTTTTCATCCTGCTCATCATGCCCTCCCGTGCGTCCCCGATCCAGCAATCCTGGAGGGCGGACGTCCCCGGCCGCCGAAAACAAAAGCCACCAATCTGCCATGTGCCCGCTTGAAGCAGCAATAGCCTGATTTATGCTGTGAGGCATCGTGAAGGCCGCAAAAGAAGACCAACCCGAAACACGGCACCCTCCGCAACAAGGCTGGAAACTACCGCCCGGCGCCAAACTTGGGCAACCGCTGCTCCTCGAGGGCGAGTGGGACTTAGCCAGCCGCGACCACCTCGCACCCGCGGTCCCGCTTAAAACTTACAAACCTAAAACTTAAAACTCTCCCCCTGCTCACCAAAAACTCTCGCGGTTATCCGCGCGCCCCCCGAGAATTCCACCCGGTGAGCACGCCCACGCCCGAAACCCTTCTCATCATTGCCGGCAACGGACGCTATCCGTTCCAGCTCGCCGCCGCGGCCCGCCGCGCCGGGGTCAAGCGCCTCTGCGCCGCCGCTTTTGAGCACGAAACCGATCCCGCCCTCGCCGCCGAAGTCGATGACCTTCGCTGGCTCCGCGTCGGCCAACTCGGCAAACTGATCGCCTACGCCAAAGAATCCGGCGCCCACCACGCCATCATGGCCGGACAACTCGCCCCGAAAAATCTCTTCGACCTCCGCCCCGACTTCGCCGCCCTCCTCCTCCTCGCCAAGCTCAAAGAACGCAACGCCGAAACTCTCTTCGGCGCCGTGGCTGACGCCCTCGCCAAGCACGGCATCGAACTCCTCCCCGCCACCACCTTCCTTGATGAATACCTCGCGGCCGAAGGTCACTTTGCCGGACCCAAACCGCGCCGCCGCGTCCATGAAGACATTGCCTTCGGCCTCCGCATCGCCAAAGAAGTTAGCCGCCTCGATATCGGACAAACCGTCGTCGTCCGCAACGGAACCGTCCTCGCCGTCGAAGGCTTCGAAGGCACCAACGATGCGATCAAACGTGGTGCCCTCATGGGTCGCGGACAAGCCGTTGCGGTCAAAGTCTCCAAACCCGACCAGGATTTCCGCTTCGACGTCCCGGTCATCGGACCCCTAACCCTCGAAGCCGGGGCCGCCGCCGGACTCTCCGCGCTCGCCGTCGAAGCCGGACGCACCCTGCTGGTCGAACCCGAGCGCCTCCGCGCCCTCGCCGACGAACACAACATTTCCATCCTCGGAGTGAAACCATGAGCACCAAAATTCGCGCCGGTGTGGTCGGCGTCGGCAGCATGGGCTGGAACCACGCCCGCATCTACGGCGAACTCGACAACGCCGAACTCGCCGCCATCTACGACCCCAACCCCGCGGCCGCCGAAAAAGCGGTCCGCAAATTCGGTGGCACCGTTGCCGCCTCCCTCGACGATCTCATCGCACGTTGCGATGCCGTCTCGGTGGCCGCCCCGACCGCCCTGCATTACGAGATCGTGATGAAACTGCTCGCTGCCGGACGCCACGTGCTCGTCGAAAAACCCATCGCCGAAACCCCCGGGCAAGCCGCCGAAATGGCCGACCTCGCCCGCGAACGCGGCCTCGTTCTGCAAGTCGGACACATCGAACGCTTCAACCCCGCCCTCGACGCCCTCGAGCAACGCCTCAACCGCCCACGCTTCCTCGAAGTCACCCGCCTTTCGCCCTACCCCGGCCGCAGCCTCGACATCGGCGTCGTCCTCGACGTCATGATCCACGACCTCGACATCATTCTGCACTTGGTCAAATCCCCCGTGACCAGCATCGATGCCGTCGGCGTGGCCGTCCTGAGCAAAGGCGAGGACATCGCCAGCGTGCGCCTGCATTTCGCCAACGGCTGCGTGGCCAATGTCACCGCCAGCCGCATCAGCATGAAAAAAATGCGCGAGATCCGGCTGTTCCAAGAGGACGCCTATCTTTCCCTCAACTACCAAAAGCAATCCGCGAAGATGTTCCGCCTCAAGGACGGAAAAATCGTGCGCGAACGCGTCACGATCGACAAAGGCGAACCGCTCCAGCGCGAACTGCACCATTTCATCGACTGCGCCCGCGCCGGCGCCCAACCCAAAGTCGGCGGCGACGAAGCCGCCGCCGCCCTCGAGTTAGCCGTGCGCATCACCCGCCAAATCGCCGAACGCGCACCCCAGCGCCACCCATGAACCGGTTTGCCAGGCGTCCCACACTTCGCGTTCCGGTAGTTTTAAGTTTGTAAGAATAAAGTCTTAAGATCTCCGCTCACGCTCCCGCGCCTACGAGAATCTTTCCCCACTTAAAACTTAATCACCTAAAACCTAAAACTTTCCTCTCCCATGCACCTCTTCGTCCTAGCCGGCGAAACCAGCGGCGACACCCACGCCGCCGCCCTGCTCGCAGACCTCCAGTCGCACCGCCTCGACCTGCAAATCTCCGGCCTCGGCGGACCCAAACTCCACGCCCTCTCCCCCGCCATCGAAGACTGGACCCACGATGCCGCCGTCGTCGGCCTCTGGGATGTCCTCCGCCGTTACGGCTACTTCCGCCAAAAATTCCACCAAGCCCTCGAGCGCATCGCCCGGGAAAAACCCGACGCCATCCTCTTCGTCGATTACCCCGGCTTCAACCTCCGCCTGGCCAGAGCCCTGCAATCGCACCGCCCGCGCCTCAAACTCCTTTACTACATCAGCCCCCAAGTCTGGGCTTGGAACCGCGCCCGTCTGCCCCGCATGGCCCGCTGGCTCGACCGCATGTTCTGCATCTTCCCCTTCGAAAAAGAACTCTACGAAAAATCCGGACTCCACACCGATTTCGTCGGGCACCCCATGGCCGCCCGTCTTGCCATCCTGGGCGACGAAAACCGCAACCCCGACCTCTTCGCCCTCCTCCCCGGCAGCCGCGAACGCGAAGTGCGCAAAATATTTCCCGCCCTCCTCGCCGCCGCCAAGATTGTCCTCGCCCGCCGCCCGCAAACCGTCTTCGTCAGCGCTGCCTCCTCGGAAAAACTCCAGCACCTCATGCGCGAACTCGCCGCGAAGTCCGGCGTCGGCTGCGACATCGGACTGCGCAACGCCCGAGACCTCATGCAAACCGCCGCCGCCGGCCTCGTCGCCTCCGGCACCGCCACCCTCGAAGCAACGCTCTGCGGACTCCCCTACGCCCTCGTCTATAAAGTCGCCCCCCTCACCTACCTCGCCGGCCGCGCCGTGATCAAAGTCCCCCACCTCGGCATGGCCAACCTCTTGGCCGGCCAAGAAATCGTCAAAGAATTCATCCAACAAGACGCCACCGCCTCAAACCTCGCCACCGAATCCCTCCGCCTCCTCGACGACCCAGCTTACCGCGCCACGCTGCGCGCAAATTTCCAAGCGGTGCGCGAAAAACTCCAAGCCCCCGCCTCCATCACCCCCGCCCAAGCCGTCCTCGATGCCCTCATCTGATCCTAAAAGTGGCATCGGCATCCTGCCGATGATATCCCGTCACCATCGGCTGAAAGCCGATGCCACTCTCTCTCCAACCCATCCGTGCCATCCGTGAAATCCGTGGTTAAAATCCCCCTGCTATGATCCTCGAACTCATCGAACGCCTCACCGAGGAAGCGACGAAGCGCTGGAGCGCATCCGCCAGATGTGCCAAAATTGGCCATGCTCAGACCCGAAGACGACTTCAAACTCCCGGTCTTCGACCGCCCCATGGAGGCCCCGCCCAGCAAGGTCCCCTACGAAGTGGCCGTCCGCGCCTTCGAAGAAATCATCGTCGCCCTGAAACTCCGGGAAAAAACCCCGCGCGTCGCCGAGGATATTCCCGAGTTCAAAATGTAGCGCATCCTCCGCTGGTGTAGCGGCGGTCTGCGACCGTCGGTGCCTTAACCCCCTTCATGCTCCGGCGGTCACAGACCGCCGCTCCAACTCACCCAAGCCTCAAGCTCAGGTCTCAGCACATTCCCGCACGCTTCTCGGATCCCGACACTCCCCGCTCCCGCCTTGCGCCCGCCTCGGACCGCGGCATGATGCAGCCATGGAAGATCTGGACGAAGCCGCCGCCATGCTCGGAGTGGATGCAAAATTTTTGCAACCCTTCGAGGCGGCTGATCCTTTCCACGACGATGCACCGCTGCAGGGCTTTCTGTGCCAGCGGCCGGACCACCGCTACGGCGCGCTGGCCTTGCTAAGCGTCGACGGACACCGCGTCCCGCAGGTCATCTACGCAACACCGAAGCTGCACTACCCGTTCGGCAAAGACGGCAGTTTCCACTTTCCGCCCATCGCCACGGCGCACATCCATGAGAAACTGGATGGCACCAATGTGCTGGCCTACCACTACACCGACGTGCGTGGCGAGCGACGCCTCACTTACAAGCTCCGGTTGTCCGCGGTCCTGCGCAACAGCAAGTGGGGTCCCTTCCTCGATTACTGGCGCGAGCTGACGGCGCGGCACCCCGACCTGCCCGGACTGTCCGCAGCCAACGGATGTCATGTGAGCTTCGAAATGTATGGAGCCCGCAACACCCACCTCATCGCCTACGACGAACCGCTGGCCGCGGCGGTGCTCTTCGGCGTCGATGCGCAAACCGCCGCCCCCATCCCGCCATCGCGGCTCGACACCGGCAGTGTCCCGGTCGCCCCGCTGCTGGCCGAACTACGCGCCGGCGACGACCCGGTTGCGCGGTTCGCCGCCTTGCGGACGGAATTGGAAAGCGGGAACGCGGCGACCGCGGATGACAAAATCCGCGGTTCGGAAGGCGCCGTCTGGTTTGTCACCGAGCCCGACGGACTTGTCACGCTGTGGAAGTGCAAACCGGAAAGCGTGGAGGCCATCCACTGGGCCACCGGAATCAACAAGGTCGCGGTCATCGCCACCTGCTGGAACGCGCTGGAAACCGCCGACGAGCTGACCTACGAAGCCCTGCTGCCGCTCCTCCTCGAGGAATACCAGCCCGACGACATCGAAAAATTCCGGCCGAACATCGAGGACGCCATCCGTCAGGTGCGCGCCGAACAGGAATTCCGTGACCGCGTGCGTGCGGCCTACGAGGAACTCTCCGCCGCCGGACTGTCCATCGCCCGCGACAAAGCCGTCGTGATGCGCGCCCTCTCGCCGAAATTCCGCCGCGACGAAATGGGCCGCGTCTATGCGGCTATCCTCACGTTCGCAGGATAGCGCTCGAGCATAGCCCACAATTCAAACCCAACACGAAGGGGATCTAGACTGTCGAACAGCATTCCGAAGGTAGGGACACGCGGCTCGCGTGTCCGTTAAAAACAGGGCGGACGAGCGAGCCGCTCGTCCCTACCTTGGGAAGCAAAGTTCACAACCTATTCACGTTTGGGATCACACCAACATCCCCTCGGGCGTGGGATCAAAATGTAGCGGCGGTCTGTGACCGTCGGTGCCTTTCTTCCTCATGCTCCGGCGGTCACAGACCGCCGCTACACTTCACTCAGGTTTCAAACTCAGGTCTCAGCCCTGCTCCGTTCACCGCTTCGGCTCCTCCTCCCCCTTCGTTTTCTTCGTTACCTTCTGTTCAACTCCCTACCGCTTCGGCTCGTAAGCCAGATTCGGCGCCAACCACTTCTCGACCTCCGCCACGCCCATTCCCTTCCGCTGCGCATAGTCCTCCACCTGATCCCGCTGGATCTTCCCCACCGCGAAATACTTCACCTCCGGATGCGCGAAGTAGAGGCCGCTCACCGAGCTGGCCGGCATCATGGCCAAGCTCTCGGTCAAGGCCACTCCGGTGTGCTTGGTGCTCTCGAGCAAATCGAACAAGGACCACTTTTCGGTGTGGTCCGGGCAGGCCGGATAACCCGGGGCCGGACGGATGCCGCGGTATTTCTCGCGGATCAAATCTTCGTTGCTCAGGTTTTCCGTTTTGCCGTAGCCCCACAAATCGCGCACTTCCTTGTGCATGCGCTCGGCGAACGCTTCGGCCAGGCGGTCCGCCAAGGCCTTCAACAAAATCGAATTGTAATCATCGTGCGCCGCCTCGAAAGCCTTGGCCCGCTTTTCGACCCCGATGCCGGTCGTCACGGTGAAACCGCCGCAGTAGTCGATCCGTCCGCTCTCCTTCGGCGCGATGAAATCGGACAGCGCGTAATTCGGCTGCCCTGACGATTTGTCCAATTGCTGACGCAAGGTGTGGAAGGTTTTCAGCACCTTGGAACGGTCGGCATCCGCATAAATCTCGATGTCATCACCCGTGCTGTTGGCCGGCACAATAGCGCAGACGCCCCGTGCCGTGATCCACTTCTCGGCCACCAGCTGGTCGAGCATCTGGCGCGCATCCTTGTAAAGCTCCGTCGCCTGCTCGCCGACCACCTCGTCTTCGAGAATCGCGGGGAAACGTCCGCGCAATTCCCACGCATGGAAAAAAGGCGACCAGTCGATGTAATCGACCAGCTCCTCGAGCGGGAAATCGTCGAAAACCTTCACCCCGGTGAAGCCCGGTGTGTCGATTTGTTCCTTCGACCAATCCGGGGCGAACCGCCGCTTCCGCGCCTCGTCGATTTTGACCAACTTGGTGTCCCGCTGCTTGGCCGCGAATTCTTGGCGCAGGCGCTCGTAGTCGGTCGCCAAGTCGGCCGCGAATGTCGCCCGCGTCTCCGGGTTGAGCAATTGCGAAACGACTCCGACCACCCGCGAGGCATCGGTCACGTGGACCACTTCTTTGTCGTAATACGGGGCGATCTTCACCGCGCTATGCGCGCGGCTCGTCGTGGCGCCGCCGATGAGGAGCGGAAGATCGAATCCCTCGCGCTTCATCTCGGCCGCCACATGCATCATCTCATCGAGCGAAGGCGTGATCAGACCGGACAACCCGATCACGTCCACCTCGTGGGCGCGCGCCTCGGCGAGGATCTTCTCGCAGGAGACCATGACCCCAAGATCGATCACCTCGTAGCTGTTGCAGGCCAGAACGACACCGACGATGTTTTTGCCGATGTCGTGGACATCGCCCTTGACCGTGGCCATGAGGACCTTGCCCTGGGCGCGGGCATTCGGGTTGGCCGCGCGCTCGCGTTCCATATGGGGCGTGAGCCAGGCCACGGAGCGCTTCATCACGCGCGCACTCTTCACCACCTGCGGAAGGAACATTTTTCCTTCGCCGAACAGATCGCCGACAATGCGCATCCCGTTCATCAAGGGGCCTTCGATCACGTCGAGCGGACGCGGATACTTCTGCCGCGCTTCCTCCGTGTCCTCGTCGACGTGGTCCACGATGCCTTTGACCAAGGCGTGGGCTAGGCGGTCCTCGACCGGGGCCTCGCGCCACTTGGTGTCCTTCTCGGTGGCGGCTTTGCCCTGGCCTTTGACCGTCTCGGCAAAGGTGACCAACCGCTCGGTCGCGTCCGGACGCCGGTTGAGCAGCACGTCCTCAACCAGTTCGAGGAACTCGGGCGGAATCTCGGCATAGACGCCGAGCTGGCCGGCATTGACGATCCCCATGTCGAGACCCGCCTTGATCGCGTGGTAAAGAAAGGCGGTGTGCATCGCCTCGCGGACCGGGTTGTTCCCGCGGAAGCTGAAGGAAATATTGCTCACCCCGCCGCTGACCCGCGCATAGGGCAGGTTTTCTTTGATCCAGCGCGTGGCCTCGATGAAATCGACCGCGTAGTTGTTGTGCTCCTCGATGCCGGTCGCCACGGTGAGGACGTTCGGGTCGAAAATGATGTCCTCCGCGGGGAAACCGACTTCGTCCACGAGGATACGGTAGGCGCGCGAGCAGATTTCCTGACGGCGCGGAAGACTGTCGGCCTGCCCTTTCTCGTCGAAGGCCATGACGATGACCGCCGCGCCGTAGCTCATCACCTTGCGCGCATGCTCCTTGAACTTTTCCTCGCCCTCCTTGAGCGAAATGGAATTCACCACGCACTTGCCCTGCACGCAACGCAACCCGGCTTCGATCACCTCGAACTTCGAGGAGTCGATCATGATCGGCACCTTCGAAATATCCGGCTCGCTGGCCACCAGTTGGAGGAACTTGGTCATGGCCGCCGCCCCATCGAGCATGCCCTCGTCCATGTTGATGTCGATGATCTGCGCCCCGGCCTCGACCTGCTGACGCGCCACAGCCAGCGCTTCGTCGTATTGGTTGCCCAGGATGAGTTTGGCGAATTTCGGCGAGCCCGTGACGTTGGTGCGCTCGCCGACATTGATGAACGGGATTTCCGGGCGCGCGGTGAAGGGTTCGAGTCCGCTCAATCGCAAGGTGCGCGTCCGCTCCGGAATCCGCCGCGGTTTCAGGTCCTTGGTCGCCGCGACGATGGCCGCAATGTGATCCGGCGTCGTGCCGCAGCAGCCGCCGATGATGTTCAGCCAACCTTGCTCGGCCCAATCACGCAATTGCGGGGCCAACGATTCGGCCGTCTCGGGGAAGCCGGTCGGCGACAGCGGGTCGGGCAAGCCCGCATTCGGGTAGGTGCTGACATAAAACGGCGCGAGACGCGAGAGTTCCTCGATGTAGGGCCGCATTTCCTTCGGACCGAGCGCGCAGTTCAGACCGACGCTGAGCAGCGGGAAGTGCGCGATGGAATTGAGGAAAGCCTCCGTGGTCTGCCCGGTCAGCGTGCGTCCGCTCAAGTCGGTGATCGTGCCCGACACCATGACCGGCAGGCTGATTTTCTTCTCGGCGAAATATTCCGCGATGGCGAAGAGCGCCGCTTTGCAATTGAGCGTGTCAAAAACCGTTTCGACCAAGAGGAGATCAACCCCGCCTTCGATCAGTTTGTCGATCTGCTCGCGGTAAGAGGCGGCCACCTGCTGGAACGTTACCTCGCGGGCGCCCGGATCGTTGACGTCGCGGGAAATGGTCAGCGTCTTGCTCATCGGCCCGACCGCACCGGCGACAAAAATCCGGCGGTCCGTGCAGGCATCCGCCGCCTCCCGGGCCAACTTGGCCGCCGCGAGGTTCAAGTCGGGCACGATTTCCTCCATCCCGTAATCAGCCTGCGAAATCGTCGTGCTGTTAAAGGTATTGGTCTCGATGAGGTCCGAGCCGGCGGCGATGTATTGCTCGTGGATGCCGCGGATGATGTCCGGCTGGGTCAGGACGAGCAGGTCGTTGTTGCCTTTGACGTCACTCGGCCAATCCTTGAAACGTTCCCCGCGGTAGGCCGCCTCGTCCAGCTTGTGCCGCTGGATCATCGTGCCCATCGCCCCGTCGAGATAGACGATGCGTTCGGCGAGCAGAGCCTGCAGCGCTTGCGCTGTATCCGTCTTTGCCATGGATGACTCTACGCCTGTGGCGAGGAAATGGTGCTTTCCGCCCGGCGCGCCTCGAGCCAGAGGACGTCGGAAAGGCGGTTCAAGGAGTGCAGCATGAGGTCGGCCCGTTGCGGATTGAGCAAGTCCCCGTCGCGCACTTGGAGCAGCCCGAGTTCCGCATCACGGCAGGCCGTGCGGGCGCAATCGAGCGCCGCCGCCGGCAGATTGCCCCCCGGCGTGGCCCAGCCCTTGTAGGTGAATCCCTCGGACTCCAACCGCGCCACCCGCGCGTCGAGCACCCCGAGCAACGCCTCATCGAAATTCGGCATCCCGCTCGACGCGTAACGCTCCC
Source organism: Chthoniobacterales bacterium (assembly GCA_044359955.1). GTDB lineage: Bacteria > Verrucomicrobiota > Verrucomicrobiia > Chthoniobacterales > JACTMZ01 > JACTMZ01. The sequence continues at coordinate 32,691 of JBIKLF010000024.1, forward strand.
AGTCCTCCGGCGCCACCGCCACCTCGCCCATCAAATTGACCAGATTGCGCTGCACCTGCTCGATGAAGGCACGCGCCTCGGTTTCGTCCGGCGGCAGACACGCTTTGGCCATGCCGAGACGCACATTGAGTTCATCGACCCGCCCGTTGGCCACGATGCGCACGTCGGTTTTCGCCACCCGCCGGCCGAACAACAATGAGGTGGTTCCGTCATCCCCCGTCTTGGTCGCAATGCTCTGCATGGTTGTATTAAATACCTGAGCATCATCTAAAAGCAACCCATCAATATATCATGATATGTCGATATGTTCATCCCGTCCGGAGGAAAGTTGTTGCCCTCAGGACCTTGCGGAGATATACAACAGGGCCATTTTTTTCGGAGAAAAGAAAAAATCATGAATATTTTAGACAAAATCGAGACGGAGCAACTGAAGAAAGAAATCACCAAGTTCGCCGTGGGTGACACCATCAAGGTGCACACGCGCGTGATCGAAGGCGACAAGGAGCGTATCCAGATTTATGCCGGCATTGTCATCGGACGCAAAGGCACCGGCGTAAACGCCAGTTTCACCGTGCGCCGCGTTTCTTACGGCGAAGGCGTCGAGCGCGTCTTCCCCTTGCACTCCCCGCGCATCGCCAAAGTCGAGGTGGAGAAAAAGGGTGCGGTCCGCCGGGCCAAACTCAACTACCTCCGCGACCGCAAAGGCAAATCCGCCACCACGGTGAAGGAAAAAGCCCGCGTCGCTGCCAAGGCGGCAGCCTGAATCTTTTCCGGGCCACTCCATGGCCTGCGATCTCACCCGCGAGCGCGCCCTGCGTGCCCGCGGGTTTTCTTTGGTGGCCGGGGTGGATGAAGCCGGACGCGGCCCGCTGGCCGGACCCGTCATCGCCGCCGCGGTTATTCTCCCCGCAGGTTTTGCCCTCGATGGCCTGACCGACTCGAAAAAGGTACCCGCCGTCCGCCGCGAAAAATTCTTCGCCTTCCTCACCACCCAGACCAGCGTGGTCTGGTCCACCGGCCTGGCCGCGGTCGAAGAAATCGACCGCCTCAATATCCTCCGTGCCACCCACCTCGCCATGGCGCGCGCCGTGAGCGCCCTCCCCGCCCCGCCCGATCACGCCCTGGTCGACGGACTCCCCGTGCGCGGCCTCCCCGTGCCGCACACCGCACTGGTCGGCGGTGACGCGCTCAGCCTGAGCATTGCCGCCGCCAGCATCATCGCCAAAGTCACCCGCGACCGCCTCATGGTCGCGCTCGATGCCGAGTATCCGCAGTATGGCTTTGCCCGGCACAAAGGCTATGGTGTGCGCCAGCACCTCGAAGCCCTCCGCCACCATGGCCCTTGTCCCGTCCATCGCCGCTCTTTTGCCCCCGTGGGGCAAGCCGAAGTCGCGCGCCAAGCCGCTTCCTAGGCACGTTGTCTTCGGACAATGGGGCGAAAACCAGGCCGCCCTTTACCTCCGCCGCCACGGCTACCGCATCCTCTATCGCAACTTCATCCCGCCCGGCGGCGGCGAAGTCGACCTGGTCTGCCGCGACAAACCGGAGGACACCCTCGTCTTCGTCGAAGTCAAAACCCGCGCCAGCGAAGAACGCGGCCGCCCCGCCGATGCCGTCGACTATGACAAACAACGCCGCGTGGCCCGCGGCGCCATGGCCTGGCTCCGCCTCCTCAACTACCCCGACATCCGCTTCCGCTTCGACATCGTCGAAGTCCTCGCCACGAGCCAAACAGCCCCCGAAATCACCCTCATCCGCAACGCCTTCCCCCTGCCGGAATATTACGTGTATTGAAGTCTACAACGTCGAACCGGCTTGCGAACCCGAAGCTGGAAGCTAGGATGAACAAGATGGACAGCAGCCTGCTTGAGGACCTGATCAAAGAGAACAAGCCTTTCCAAATCGAGACGGCTTCCGGGCGAATTTTCGACGTCCCGCATCGCGACTTCATCAGTTTCTCCCGCAAAAAGACCGCAGTCATCATCTCCTACGAAAAAGACGGCGAAGATCACATTGCCATCGTCCCCCTGCTGACCGTCACATCGACCATGGCCAAAGCGGCCTGAACCAATTCTTGCGGCGACTAACGCGGCCGCCGGGGAAAGCCGCCAACCAAGATCATTCGCTCTGTGATCTCTTCGTCCCCTGTGGTTTAATCGGGAATGCGCATGAAACGCATCCTTTCCGGCATCCAACCCTCCGGCGCCCTGCATCTCGGCAACTACCTCGGCATGATGCAGCCTGCGGTCGAATTGCAGCACCAAGGCGAAGCCCTTTACTTCATCGCCGACCTCCACGCGCTCACCTCCCTGCACGATGCCGCCGCCCTCCGCCGTTACTCGCGCGACGTGGCCCTCGATTTCCTCGCCTGCGGTCTCGACCCCGCCAAAGCCTTCCTCTTCCGTCAGTCCGACATCCCCAAAGTCCCGCTCCTCACCTGGATCCTCAGCACGGTCACCCCCATGGGACTCCTCGAGCGGTGTCATTCCTACAAAGACAAGATTGCCAACGGCGTCGCGCCATCCCACGCGCTCTTCAGCTACCCTGTGCTCATGGCGGCGGACATCCTCATCTACGACAGCGACATCGTGCCCGTCGGCAAGGACCAGAAGCAACACCTCGAAGTCACCCGCGACATCGCGGTTAAAATGAACGAAACCTTCGGCCCGATTTTCAAACTCCCCGAACCCTCCATCCGCGAAGACGCCGCCCTCGTCCCCGGCACGGACGGCGCCAAGATGAGCAAGAGCTACCACAACACGATCGAGATTTTCGCGGACGAAAAAACCATGAAGAAAAAAATCATGGGCATCATCACCGACTCCACGCTGGTCGAAGCGCCCAAGGATCCCGAGACCAACACCATTTACCAACTCTACAAACTCTTCACCTCCGCAGACGAAGCCGCCGCCATGGCCGAAAAATTCCGCATGGGCGGCACCGGCTACGGCGAATTCAAAAAACAACTCTTCGCCACCGTCTGGGAATACTTCGCCCCCATGCGCGCCCGACGCGCCGAACTCGCCGCCGACCCAACCCACGTCGACGACATCCTGCGCCGCGGCGCCGCGCACGCCAACCAACTGGCCGACACCATCATGGCCCGCGTCGAAACCGCCGTCGGACTGCGCTAAGCCGTATCCATGCAGAAGAATTTAACCGCGGATGGCACAGCGGAGGCTTGGCGACACAGCCCCTAGTGTAGTGTCTTACAAACGACTGGAGTTATTTTTTGCGGTTTTTTGGCGCTTTGATCGCGCCGCGGTGGAGCCCGGCTTGATTTGCTCCAAGGTCTGACGACAACCTCTGAGTTTCTCGACGATGGACTCTACAGTTGCGGTCCAGACGAAGGGCTTCGGGTCCTGGTTCCAGACGGCCATGTATTGGTGGATGGCGTCGACGAGATCTTGGACGCTGACGAAAACACCACGGCGGAGGCGTTTACCGGTCAGTTCTCCAAACCAGCGCTCCACGAGGTTGAGCCAGCTTG
>JBIKLF010000002.1:0-283863 GCA_044359955.1 Chthoniobacterales bacterium
TCGACTTGCATGTCTTATCCACGCCGCCAGCGTTCGTTCTGAGCCAGAATCAAACTCTCCGTTGAAAGTTAGCTGATACCACCCTTGCGGGTTGAGTACCAAATTCTGACATAGTATCTCCCGCCGGCTGCTAAAACCGACGGGCGACGGACCTTGCGGTCCAATTTATGTCGCATAAAAAAACTGCTGACGATAACCCACAATTCAATTTTTGTGGTTACCCTCTGAATTTACTTTCAGAGTCAGGATTTCAAAAAACTTGGTCTGTTTTCTCCGGGTGAGCGACCAGCGGGAAGGTTTTGGCCTTGCTGCTTTTCGCGACCGTAAGAAAGAACTAACACCGATTGATTCGGTCCCTATTTAAGGGGATGGAGAGATTGCCAGAAATTAGCGCAGAGTCAACCGCCTTTTTGAAAAAATCTTAAAGTTTTTTTCGAGGCTCCCCTGCGGGCCAGATCTCCAAGTTCGTAGGGTATTCGACAGAGCAGTCAAACGAACGTTCAAAATATCTTTTCGGGTGGTCCGGCAAACGGCCGCGACGGAGTCGCCTTTCTTCCTTTTGCTTCCGGTCCACCACCGCGCAAGAAAGCCGCTCCGCCAAGGCCGCCGCCTTGTCTCGAGGCTCCCCCTTTGCCATCTTGCCTCCTTCTCCGTGACTCTCCCCAATCAGCTCACCATCCTGCGCCTCTTTCTCACGGCCATCTTTGTCATAGCCCGCGAAACCGGTATGACCTGGGGCGCCACCGTGGCCGTTGCGGCCTTCGGGCTCGCGGTCCTCAGTGACTACCTCGACGGCGTCCTCGCCCGCCGGCTGGCCTGCGAGACCGACTTTGGCCGCCTCATGGATCCGCTGGCCGACAAGGTGCTCATTGCCGCGGCGCTCGTCTGTTTGGCTTGGTCGCATGACATCCCGGCGTGGGCGGCCATCCTTCTGATCTCGCGCGATTTCCTCATCACCGGGCTGCGGCAACTCGCCCTCAGCCACGGCACCGTCCTGGCCGCCGATCCCGCCGGCAAAACCAAGACTGCCTCCCAGATGATCATGATCGGTTTTTTCCTCCTCCGTGATGCGGCCGGCGAATTTTTCGGGATCGCCATGTGGCCGGTCTGGGTGCTGAGCATCGGGCACGTCCTCCTCGCGGCGAGCGTGGTTCTCTCCATCTATTCCGGCTGGCGCTACACACGAGCGCACTGGAGCGTCGTCGTCCGGAGCGGACGTTCTTGATCGGCACCCGGCCTCCCTGCCTGTTCGTGTTCCTACGGTCGTTCCCTTTGCTACGGCCTTCTTTTGTGCTGAGTTCCTCGCGGAACCCGCCTTGGCTTTCACTACGGTTGCTGTCACTGCTTCCGGTCATTTTCGTTTTTATTTCATTTCTGACTTGTTCATGCCCATGCCGGGCACACGAGGGACGCGCGGCTCGCGCGTCCGTTGGTTGGGGAGCGGACGAGCGGGCCGCTCGTCCCTACCTTCTGAGTTCGCTGCCCGACAACCTTTCTTCTCATCCTGCGGCGGCCCGCGTAGAACAAAGGGCATGCTTCTCACCCGCGCCCGCATGCTCCGACTCGAGCAGGAGACATTTTCCCGCGGCATCCCCGCCGATGTCCTCATGGAAGCCATCGGGGCGAAGCTGGCCCGCTTTGTCAGCCAATTTTTCCCGCGGCCAGGATTGGTTGTGTGCTATGCGGGCAAGGGCCACAACGCTGGCGATGCCTTGGTCGCCGCGCGGCACCTTGCCATGCTCGGGTGGCGCGTCTTGGTCCGCAGCCCGTTTTCACGCGACGACTTTGCCGCACTGACCCGCGACAAGTTCGATGCGTTGCATTCTTCCCTTTTGCCCGGCCCGTTCCGGCCTTCCACCCCGCAGGACGGCCCGCTCGTGCAACTCGATGCGTTGGTCGGTCTCGGAACGCAAGGAACCTTGCGCGAACCGCTCGCTTCGCTCGTGCTCGAGATGAATGAATTGCGCCGCACCGCCAACGCGAGAACGGTGGCTGTCGACTTACCATCCGGCCTCGACCCGGACACCGGCCTTCCCGGAGACCCGTGCGTCGAAGCCGACTTCACCGCGACTGTCGGTTTTGCCAAAACCGGTCTGGTCGCCGATACGGCGGTCAATCACGTCGGCCGGCTCGGCCTGCTTGATTCACCGGACTTTCTCCGGCCGGATGCCGATCGCGCTGACGAATTGCTCACCGCTCCCCTGCTGCGTCGCGACTGGCCACCCCGCGCTTTCGACACGAACAAGGGAATGTGCGGGCGCGCCGTCCTGCTCGCCGGTTCGCGCGGCACACTGGGCGCGGCGTACCTCTGCACGGCGGGCGCCGTGCGGGGCGGGGCCGGATTGGTTTCGCTCGGCGCTTTGCCCGACGCCTATGACCTGCTGGCCGCAACGATGATTCCCGAGGTCATGGTGCGTCCGCTCGAAAAGCTCACCGATATTTTCAACTTCCCGGTCGACGCGATCGGCATCGGTCCGGGGCTTGGCGGCGGACAAGAGGCGCGGACTCTGCGCATCGTCCGCGAGGCGCCGTGTGCGACAGTGGTCGATGCCGATGCCTTGACCATTGTGTCCCACGCCGGACTGCAGCATATCGACCAAGCCAAGGGACCACGGTTGCTCACCCCTCATCCCGGAGAAATGCAGCGTCTCCTCGCCGGCCGGAAGATCAAAGACCGCAGCAAAGTGGCTCGTGATTTTACCGACAAGCATGCGGTCACTCTTTTGCTCAAAGGCGCGCGCACGGTCATCGCCCAACACGGTTTGCCGCTCCGGTATAACACCACGGGTCATCCCGGCATGGCGACCGGGGGCATGGGTGACGTTCTTACCGGGGTTTGCACCGCGTTGCTGGCCCAGGGAACCGACACCTATCAGGCAGCGTCCGTCGGGGCCTGGGTTTGCGGGCGGGCCGCGGAAATTGCCCTGACGCAGCGTGCCTCCACCGAATCGCTCACCCCGACCGACGTGCTCGACAACCTCGGGGCCGCCTTCCGGTCCCTGCGCGCGGGGGATTTTTAGCCCGAGGCCCGGCGGGCGGCCGTTTCACCGGAGGCCGCTTTTTCCGCTTCCTTGGGTCCGCCGAGCGATGGAGCCACGGCATCGACCGTGACAGGCGAACCCAACGGCAAGAGGCCAAAAAGTTCGATCGCGACGTCCTTTTTCAGCCGGATGCAACCGTGGGAGGCGGGGCGGCCGGGAACATAGCCGACATGCATCCCGACCCCGGTCTGGGTGAGGCGCATCCAATAGGGCATGGACGCACCGACAAATCGTCCGCCCTGAGGCACCGCATCCGCACGGGTGTCGGCGTCCGAGACCACCGTCTGTCCCTCGACGGAAACGATGCGCCCGTAGAGATTCGATTTGTGGTCCTTTTTCTTCTCAATGATTTTGTAAGCTCCCTGCGGGGTGGGATGGCTGGCTTTGCCCGTGGCCACCGGAAAATCCATGGCCACATGGCCATCGACAACGAGGAGTCCTCGCTGTTCTTGCGTCGCGATCTCGACCGCGGAGTTTTCCGCGGTGGCCTTGGAGAGCAAGTCGTTGTTCCGGTAGGTCAGCTTGCGCCACCCCTCTTGGGCGCGGAAGGCGTCATGCTGTCCGCGGTGCTTGGAGACCAGCCGGGCCCGCGGATTTTCCAAGGTCGCGCAGCCGGTCAAGGCGACCACAGCGGTGCAGAGCAGCCCGTAAGAGAACGGAGCCCTCATCGTTTCGGCAAGCCGGAGACCGTGGTGAGAATGCCGGTGATCATGGAGTAAGCGACCAGGCCGACGAAGAGCGCGACCATGAGGATGACCATGGGCTGGATCAGGGCGGTGACCCGTTCGATCACGACGGAGAGCTGTTTGTCGTAGCTTTTCGCACTGCGCTCGAGCGCGGCTCCGAGGTCGCCGGTTGTTTCACCGACCTGGATGATGTCGATCATGGTCGGCGGGAAAAATTGCACGCGCTGGATGGCGCGCGACAGTTGGGCACCGTCCTGCACGTTTTCGGAGATACGCTCGAGCTGCGTCTGGAGATAGACGTTGGGTGTCGCGTTGCGGATGAGCTGCATCGACTGCATGAGCGAGACGTCATTGTTGAGCAGGGTGGAAAGCGTCTGGGTGAACTGCGCGTAAAAACGCATGCGGAGCAAAGGCCCGAAGATGGGGAGTTGCAGTTTGGTGCGGTCCCACCAAATCCGCCCGTCGCCCTTGCTGGTCAAATGCCGGAAGCCGAGAAGACCGGCCGCGAGGACGATGAGGACAACCCACCAGTAGGATCCGAAAAATTCGCTCGTGCCGATGAGCATTCGCGTGGCGAAGGGCAGGGATTGCCCGGTCTTGCCCAGCAGCGCGGTCAACTGCGGGAGCAGGAAGGTCATGAAAATGATGAGGAGGGCGATACCGGCGGAGAAAATGACCGAGGGATAGATCAGCGCGCTGGTCACGCGGCGCTGCAGGTCGCCCATCATGGTGAGAAACTCGACTTGGCGCTTGAGGATTTTCGAGACCGTGCCGCTCGCCTCGCCCGCTTTGACCATGTTGCAATAGAGATCGGAAAAACTCGGGCTGGCATTTTTCAAGGCGGCAGAAAAGGTGGCGCCTTCGCGCAGCGATTGTCGCGCGCTGGCCGCCACACCGCTGAGCGAAGATTTGTCCTGGCGCTGCTCGATGACCTGGAGCGCGCGGTCGAGTTTGAGGCCGGCCTCGAGCAGTTCGCACAATTCCTCGGTGAAGAGGAGGACTTGCGCGCGGTTGAGGGTGTTATCACCCGACGCGGGGGCGCCGGCGGCGGCCGCGGCGGCAGCTTCGGCCCCTTTGGCCGCGAGGGAAAATGGCTGCAGGTTTTGTTGCCGAAGTTTGTTGAAGGCATCCTGACGACTGACCGCCTCGAGTTCCCCCGAGGTCTTGCCGCCGCCGGCTTGCAGGGCTTGGTAGACGAAGAGGGGCATTATTCGTCTTGGGCACTGACGTCGGAAGTCGTGACGCGCATGACTTCTTCAATCGTGGTGAGGCCGGCCGCGACCTTGTCGAAACCGTATTTGCGCAAGGGGCGCATGCCCTCTTTTTCCGCCGCGGGGCGAAGTTCGGCGGCTGTTTTGCGCTGGGTGATCATTTCCTGCAGCTTCGGCGTGACCAGGCAGAGTTCCATGATGGCGAGGCGTCCCTCGTAACCCGACTGGCGGCAGTTCTCGCATCCGACCGCGCGCATGATCTTGCCCTCGTATTCCGGCGGCAAGCCGATGCTGCGAAGGTAGGCCGGCGAGTAATCACCCGGCTGGGCGGGCGCTTTGCAAAACGGGCAGAGCTTGCGCACGAGACGCTGGGCGATAAAGGCGCGCACGGCACTGGCCACGAGGAAGGGTTCGACGTTCATGTCGAGCAGACGGGTGATCCCGCCGACCGCATCGTTGGTGTGCAGGGTGCTGAAGACCAAGTGACCGGTGAGGGCGGCGCGAATGGCGATTTCGGCCGTTTCGTAGTCGCGCATTTCGCCGACCATGATGACGTTCGGGTCGCCCCGGAGGAAGCTGCGCAGGAGGTTGGCGAAGGTGTTGCCGATCTCGGGCTGGACGGCGCTCTGGTTCACCCCGGCCAGCTTGTGCTCGACCGGGTCTTCGATCGTGAGGATGCGGCGCTCCTTGGTGTTGAGCCCGGAAAGAAAAGTGTAAAGCGTGGTTGATTTGCCGCAGCCGGTCGGACCGGTGACCAGGATGATGCCGTTGGGCAAGGCGAGGAGATCGCGGACTTTTTTGGCATAGTCCTCGTCCAGCCCGAGCCGCTCGAGACTGAACACTTCCTTGCCGAGGAGACGCAGGCTGATGCTTTCGCCGTTGATGGTCGGAATCGAAGCCACGCGGACGTCGATCGGTTGCCCGCCCAATTCGAGGCTGATCCGTCCGTCCTGCGGACGCCGGTCCTCGCCGAGGTCGAGGCCGGCGGTGAGTTTGAGGATGTTGATGACCGAACGCTGGAGCTTGCGCATCTGCGCCGGGACCGGGACTTCCTGCAGCACGCCGTCGATGCGGTAACGGACACGGAGGTCATTGGAGAGCGGTTCGACATGGATGTCGGTGGCGCGCTCGCGCAGGGCCTCGCGCATGACTTGGTAAATGAATTTTTTGACCGAAGCCTCTTCCGATTCGTCTTCGTCGAGCACGTTGACCTGTTCGCCCCGGCCGAGGTCGATATCCTCCTCCATGCCGCGTCCCTCGAGCAGTTCCTCAAAGGTTTCGGCCCCGATGCCATAGACTTGGCGCAAGGCGGGGAGAATTCCTTTGCGGGTGTAGATTTCGTAACGCACTTGCTGCGGCACGGCTTCGGCCACGGCCTGGCGCGCGAGCAGGTCGAAAGGATCGTAGGTCAGCAAGGTGATCGATTCGTCATTCGTCTCGACCGGGAGCAACTGGTAACGCAGGGCGATGCGGGCCGGCAGCTTGGCCCGCATTTCCGGCGTGGCCTTGGCCACGTCGCCCCCGCCCCAGCGCAGGTGAAATTTGTCGGCGAGGTCGCGGTAGAAGCCGTTTTCGTCGATCTCCGTGCTGTCGAGCAAAGCCCGCAGGAGCGACGACTGGCTCCGCGCCGCCTCCTGCAGCGAGGCGGTCACTTTGTCGCGGTCGGCCGCGCCGTGGCGCGCCGCGAGTTCCACCAGTTCGGGGATCAAGGCCATGTGATGCCTCTCCCGTTAGGGTTCCGATCTTTTCTTTTTCCCGGGGGTGGGCGTCGGCCGCGGCTTCGGATCGGGCGCATACTCTTGGTAGTCGATCCCGGCCGGCCGGAGCGGATCGCGCGGTTTGCGGACGCGGGCGTCGGGCGTGAGCATGGGCGAGTCGTTGACCACCGGGGTGCGGCCCAGTTGCCAGGCGTCCGCCTCGTCGTAGACCTCGTCCCCGAGCTTGGTGCGGTAGCGCTCCTCGGCGCTGGCCACCGCGGTTTCGGCATCATCTTCCACCACGGTGGGCTGCAGGAGAACGAGCAGTTCGCGCCGCTCCACCGCCCGCGTGGTCTGCTTGAAAATGTAGCCGAGCACGGGGAGGCGCATGAGGAAGGGCAAGCCTCCATCGTTTGCATCGGTCTTTTCAATGATGAGACCTCCAAGCACCACCGTGCCGCCGCTGGGCACGGTGACTGTGGTGGTCAGTTCTTGGGCGCCGACGACCGGGGCCTTGTTCCCGCCACCGAACTGCTCCTCGCGGAGGACGTTGTTGTTCGTCTGCACAATGACCAATGTGACATCCCGGTTGGCATTGATCAGCGGGAGCACTTCGAGCTTAAGCAAGACGTCGAGATAGGTAATGTTGGCGGTGACGCCGGCGTTCTGGTTCGGACCGACTCCGCTGATGGAGGTGGAGGTCAAGGTGCTGCTGGTGTAGGGCACGCGCTGTCCGGAGCTGATGACCGCCTTCTTGTTGTTGGTGGTGTAAACGACCGGGCGGGAGAGGATCTTGAACTTGCCCGTTGTCTCAATCGCCCGCACGTAATAATCGAGCGAGTTGGCAATGGTTCCGTAAAGGGTCAAACCGGTGAAGGCGCTGGCGGCCAGAGCAGCGGGCGTGAGGAGATCCGGCGGGGTGAAAAGGTTGGTGCTGGCGCCGAGGACCGGATTGAGCAGCGCCCCACCCACGCTGCTGCCGTCCCTGCTCTGGTTGCGCAGGAAATAGTTGAAGCCGAATTCCATTTTGTCGGTCAAACTGAGTTCTCCGATCACGGCCGCGATGTAAACCTGGCGCGGCCGCACATCGAGCATGTCGAGAAGTTGGGCGACTTTCTGGCGGCTGTCCGGCGGCCCGATGGCAATGATCGAGTTGGCACTCTTGTCGGCGATGAGTTTGGTGTTGCCGACAATGACCGATTGGGGGGCGACATCGGCGGTGGGTTCCTTGATCCGGTCGGGCCGGCTGGTGCCGCCGCCGGCGCCCGACTCGGAACCCATACCTTGGCCGAAGTTCGAGCCGCTCTCCACGGAGGCGCCACCGGCGCCCGGGCGCGGCGTCCCGCCGCCGGTTCCGCCCTCCTCGCCTTCCGAAAGCAGGTCCTGCAGGACGGGGAGCACATCGCCGGCGGCGACAAACTGGAGCTGTCGTTCGAGCACGGAATCGAGCGGCACAGGCGCATCAAGTTGCTCGATGAGTTGCTTGATGTAAGGGAAGTTGATCGGACGGGTCACAACTAGGATGCGATTGGTGCGCGGATCGGCGACGATTTGTGTTTCGCCGATGACGAGATTGGATTCGAATTGTCCGGTAGCCGTGCCGCCGAGGGAGGCCTGGATGACTTGGCCCTGGGCATCGACTTGCGGGGCGCCGCCGGGCGCGCCGGATTGACCCGGTGATCCGGCGCCCTCCTTGCGCTCCTCGAGCAGGGTCTGGAGAAGTTCGACCACCTTTTCGGCGTCGGCACGTTTGAGGTCGACGAATTCGGTCATGACCTGCGCAGGCGGCACATCGACCATGGCCTGCAGGGCGATGAGTTGCTGGATGATCGGGACGTTTTCCGTGATGAGCACGGCTTGCACATTCGGCACCGGGGTGAAGGAGGTGTAGGATTTGGGCGGACTGACGAAGGTCTGGAAAAGTTGGGCGGCCTCCTGCGGCGCGAGGTAGTTGAGCTTCATGAAATAGCTGACCACCTGATCGGTGGCCGGCAGCATGTAGGGGGTGGAAAAGATCGGGATGCCCTCGGCGCGCGGAAATTTCGAGGGGCCGAGAATTTTCACCGTCTTGTCGTCGACCGGGACAAACGAATAGCCGTTGAGCAAGAGCGAGGCCTCGATGAGGCGGATGGCCTCGCTGCGGGGCACTTCCCCGGGCACGACAATGGTGAGCGGCTGTCCTTGCGCGAGCATGGAGTCCCGCACGAGGCGCTTATCGGTCAGCACCTCGTAGAGACTGAGGATCTCGTTGACCGAAGTGTTGGGGAAAGTCAGCCGCACGGTCGGCTCGGGCTGGGCGGTGCGCGGCGCGGGGGCGGGAGGAGCTTGCGGGGAAGGCAACCCCGGATCGACCGCGACAGGCGGCAGCGGCGCGGGTTGTTGAGGTTCGAGAACCGGAGCCGGTGGCTGGGGCGCAGGCGCGGCGGCGGCAGGCGGAACCGGAGAAGGTGCGGCATCCTGCGCGGCGGCAGGAGTCAGGGCCAAAAAGGCCGCGACCAGCCAAGCAGACGCGAGAATCGGGGAACAAAAGCGGGCCATCGGTGGGATTAAAGCATGCATCGCAATTTTCTCAAGGCGCGGCAGGGATGAGGGCCCGGCGCCGGATGACGCGGGGCGGTGGCATCTGCCCTTGGCCACCTTGGACTTGCCCGTTCAACGGGTTACCCTGACCAGGCATGGGGGGCACCACCCCGGGGGCCTGAGGCATACCCGGTGCGGGTTGGCCGGGAATCTGTGCGGCCGGGGCAACCCCGGGGAACGCGGCGGCCTGCGGGGGCATGCCGGGTTGCGGTATCACCTGCGGCATAGGCCGGGGCACCTGCATGCCAGGCTGCGGCATCCCGGGAGCCATGGCAGCTCCGGCCTCAAAGCGGACCACACCGACCTCCGCGCCTTGGCGCAACGTGGCCGAGGAGTCTGCGTATTTCTGCTGCACATCGACTTGCACCAGGGAAACACCGCCTTCCGTGCTGTTCGCTTTAATCATCAGGCGATTTTGCGTGGCGCGCTCCATGACGAAGGCAATGGGCTCGCCGTTGATTTCCGCGATACCGGTCAGCGCGAAGCGCTGGGCCAAGCCGGCCGATTCAACGGGCGGCGCGACGGATTCAAGTTGGAAGGGCGAGCGTTGCCACAAAGGCTCGTAGCGGGAAAGAGGAAACGCCGGACGCGTGATGCCATCATCCGCGGGCACGACAGGTTCCGCCTCAGCCGGCGGGTCGCCTTCCTCCAACAATGTCGGGGTTGGTGCAGGAGCGGGCGTGGCCATATTTTCTTCACCCTCGACGCCAGTCGGCCGCGCCTCGGCCAAAGGAACCTTGAGCAAGGTGGAAGAGTCCGGCTTGTCTTCCTCGGCGCGAGCGGATGTCGGGAAGCCGAGGAAAAGCGGGACGACGACGAGAGAAAGCAGCGCGCGTCTCATGGCTCTACTCCTTGGACCGGACGATACCAACGCGCCACCTCGACTTCGGCGATCACCTCGGGCGGTTCGCCGCTCTTGATCGAGATCTGTTTCACGGCGCGGAACGCTTTCGGTTGCTGCAGCTCGTTGAGCCATTTGACCAGCGACTCCATCTTGCCTTTGACCTGCGAGGAGTCGAAGACCTCGGCATACGTTCCAGCGTCCGGCTGGGTTCCCGCATCGCGCCGCGTGTACGTGAGCCCGGCACTCTTCGCACTGCTCTCGACAAATTCGTAAAACTTCGCGTCGTCATCCGTCGTCGTGACATCATCCCCGGGCTGATGCTGGTCGAGCCAGGCCGCACGTTCCTGCCAGATCGTTTTCTCCTCAAGAATGGCGCGGCCTTCGGTCAGTTGGCTCTGGAGCTGCACAATACCGCTTTGCAGCACGCGTTGGCGATTGAGGAAGGCCTGCAGGCCCACGACATTGAGCAGCACGAAAAGCGCGCCGACCAGAGCGAGGAGCAATTTCTTTTCCTTAGCCGTCAGCGTTCTCATCGGTTGCCTCCTCTCCGTCCGCAGCCGCCGCGCCATGGCGCACGCCGTCGATCTGGAAACGCGCACTGCCGGTGGGCAACGGACGCGGGTTTTCCATGGTCCAATCGTAGGCTGTCAGCTCCGGATTTTTGCGCACATCCTCCTGGAAACGCTGCGCCGCCTGCAGGGTCGACGCCTCCCCGGCCAGGACCACGCGGTCCACGTTCATCTGGAACAAGGTCAAACGCACGCCGTCCTTCGGGAGCAGGCGGGCGGCTTGATAAAGCACCTCAAGCGGATAACCGACCGGATCGAGGGCCGGTTCGATCGCGCCCCAGCGCTGCATGGCGGCGCGCACCGCATCCACTTCGCCCGCCTCGCCGGCAATTGTGGCCCGCAACGATTCCGCCCGCCACCACAGCCAGAGCGTGTTGGCCGCGAGGGCCAGGACCAGAACAAAATACACGGCCGCGGCCAGGAGCGCGATTTTCTGACGCCGCGCACCCGTCTTTTTGGTCTGCTGCAGATCGCGCACCGGCAAGGGCAGGCAACCGAGCGGCGCGGACGGCCACACCGGCGGGGGAAATTTTTCCACCGCGACATCAATGCCGCCGGCGCCGCGCCAACCCGACAAGTCCGGAACAGCCGCCCCGTGGTAGTAAAGGGTGACCCGTCCGTCGCCGCGCAGCATGTGCCCCGCCTCAAGCGGTGCCAGCATCAGCCAGATTTCCAACGCCATTTGGGCCGATGGGGTTTTCTCGGCGAGCGGTTGGAAGTGGAGCAACCGATCCCCGCGCGTGACCGCCGCCACCCACCCCTCTTCCTCTTCCCACACCGTCACCGCATCCGGGGCGAGCGGCAGGCAGGAAGGCGAGACGGCATATTCGGTCACGTCGCCATGCCAATAGCGCGGCGCAAGATTCGAGGGCAGAACAATGGCCTGAAGCAACGCCTCATGGCCCTCGCGCGCCACCTCTTGCCATGAAAAGGAGGTCATTTCCCGCGAGCGGCCGGCCAGTCCGCGCAATTCGAGTTGCGTGAACATGAGGTCGCCGAACAAAGACGGATCTTCAGCCGGCACCCAGACGGCGAGCGAAAAGGCGCGGCGCACCGGCACGGCCACAAGGGCGCCGGCCTCGGGTTGCCATGCCGACAAATCCGCAGCCTCGCCCTTCTCGCTCCAAGCCCCGGCCTCGTCTTGCTCCCATTTCTGCCAACCGGCGGAGGCCGGACGGAAGAGGGCACGACGGGTTTGGCGCGGACTTTTCATTTTTCCTCCCATAGCAGGTAAGTGGCAGCTTCTCCGCCTTCGCCTGATTCGGCGACCACGGAGATCAGTCGGGAACGCTCGCCCACGATGCCGCGGCTATCAATTCTTTTGACCGAGCTCTCCGTGGTGAGGCGCCCCATGATCTGTTCCGGCGGCAACGTCGAGCCGGCCAGCCAGCCGGCCACCTGGCTGATATCATCGAAGCGCAGATCGTCTTCCGAAGGCTCAACCCCATCGCCGCCGCGGCGTTGCTGCAGGATGCCCTGCACCATTTCCGGGGTGATGCCCGTGGCGGCTTGGAGCACATCGGCCCCCGCCTCGTTCACGTCGATCAGGCCGTCGCCGAAAATGGTGAAACTCTCGGCCCAATCGGGCTTGAGCGCCGCGAGCTTTTCCATATCGAGCACGCGGCCCATTTCCGGCACGCTGCGGAAGGGACGGTTGGCCGGCGCGTCGGTGATACCGGCCGCCTCGTATTCCGCGCGCTCTGCCCCGCCGAACCCGGTGCGGAACTCATCCTCATCGATCCAATCGGCAAGCTTGTCGATCAGCGCATTCCCGTCGTCCGCCGTGAGTCCCCACAAAGTGAAAAGATTCAGCAGGGTGATGCGGTCCTGGTCCTGGAGCAATTGATTGATGTTGAAACGCGCCCCCTCGCCGCGGATGCGCACTTCCATGCGCTCGCCGGCCCCGAAGTCGCGGTTGAGCAACCCGGTATCCTCGCGCTCCACCTGCGGATGCAGACCCAGGGCCACACCGCTCACCGCAATCTGGCGCGCGCGCAAACCGGCCGAGTCGGACACGGTCGTCTCGAGTTCGAGATTCACCACGTCGGCCATCCAAAGCACGGCGAAGGAAATCACGGTGATGGCCCACAGCACGAGGAGCAGGGCGGCACCCGATGGACGAATCGGCGCGGTCACGGCACCTGCACCTCCATTTCCGCCGGGGGTCCCTGCGCTTCCGGCGCTGGCTCGGTCAGGGTTGCTTCCTTGACCGGCGGCAGCCAGAAAATGAACTGGCGGGGCACTTCCTCGCCGAGCAATTGCAGGTTGAGTTCGACCAGCGGCGGCCGCTCCCCTTCCAACCATTCCTCCAGCCATTCCTGCCGCTCCAAGCTGTAGAAGCGCCACTTGACCTCGCGCAGATCGGGCAGCAAGCGCAACCACGCCCCGCGCTCCAGCGCGTCGCGCCGCTCCATCTCGCCGAGCGACCCCGGCAGGAGCATGAGGCTGAGTTCGCGACCGCCGCCGAGGCGCGGACGCGCGGTCAGCAGCGCGGTCCCGGCCGAGGGTCCGCCCATGCCCCAGGCAAAGACACCGGGTGCATCGCGCAGCGTGATCTCGGGAAAACCGTCGCCCCCCTCCGCCCGCACCCCGCCGGCGAGCTGCGCGTTGGCCGGCAGATTGTGGAAGGTGCGCCGCACGAGCGAAACAAAAGCGTTGAGCCGCTGGATCTGCAGGTTCTCCTCGGTCAGCGTCGCCGTGGCGCGCACCGCCGCATTGACCGTCGCGTAAATGCCGCCGGCCAGCAGGACGAAGATGGCAATGACCACCACCATCTCGAAGAGTGTGAATCCGCGGGCGGCTGTTCTCATGGCTGGTAACGCAGGAATTTTTCCTCCCACGATTGATCCTCGCGTCCCTCGGTCCACTCCGCGCGCACCGTGATCCACCACAAGCCGGCGAGTTCCTCATTATCCATGTTGAACAACTCGGCGGGTTCGGCGCGGACGAAAAACTTCGCACCCATCGCATCGGGCCCCACCTCGCGGCCTTGCTCGAGGTCGGCGATTGGCATGACCATCGATTCGTCGAGCAATGACTCCAACTGCTGACGCACCTCGCCGTCACGCCGCATCATGACATTGGCCGCGAAAATTTTGTCCATCGCCATGGCCAGTCCGCCCACCGCGACGACGAACATGAACATCGCGGTGAGTAATTCCAGCAGGGTGAATCCGGCCTTCTTCACGGGATGTGGTAACTTTCCTCCTCGATTCCGGCGGTCAGCGGATCGAAGCGCACCTCGATCCAAGCTTCGTCCTCCATGATCCGCACGGTGAGCGGTTCGCACAGGCCGGTCGGCTGGAAAATCCAACGCTGTCCGTCCGGACGCAGCGGTTTGTCGGCGGCGAAGGGCAGCAACTGATACCGCGTGCCGCGCGGCAATTGCACGGATTCCGAAGGCTCTTCCTCGCCCGCCCGCACCAAAGCAAATCCACCCTTGCCGAAAACCACCTCCGCCGCACGACCCGTGGTCATGGCCTCGGTCCGCGCCGTTTTGGCCAAGACGAGCAGTCCGCGCACCGAGTCGCGCAAACGTTGCTCGCGCACAAATCCCGAAGTGAGCGGCACCACCGCACCGACCAGCAGGACAATGATGGTCACAACCAGCGCGATCTCGAGCAGCGTGTAGCCACCGGTGCGCCGGCCGGGTCGCCCGCTTGTCGCCGCCGCCCGGATCGCGTTCATCGCCTCGGCCTACTCGCCGGGGTCGTTGCCGATGTCGTCGCCCCCGCCCTCCTGGCGATCCGCACCCTTGGAAAAAAGATCGAAGCCGGCCGCGTTCTTTTTGCCGGGCCAATAATAGACATACTCCTCGCCCCAAGGATCGAGCGGCACTCTCTCCAGCAGTTGCCGCCAGCGGCGCGGTGCCGGTTCGGCCGACGGGCGCGTGACCAGCGCCGCGAGACCCTGCGCCGTGGTCGGCGGACGCAGGTTCTGCATTTCGTAAACGCGGATCTGGGTGCTGATGCTCTGGATGTCGGCTTCCACCCGCGACTCGCGGGCCACGTCGATGTTGCCGACCAACAAATAAATGGCCGAGCCGACGAGCACGGCAATGATGCCGAGCACGAGCATGATCTCGAACAGCGTGTAGCCCGCCTCGCGACGGGGCCGTTGCGGAAAGGGTTTCATCAATCGGAAAGGATGCTCGCACTCGACCGCCTTGTCAAAGCCCCTTGGCCCGGCCGCGCACGGCCAAACCAAGAGGTCTTCAACAAGTCAACGCGGCGGCACGCGTTTTGTTAGGCCGGCTTAAAGTGAACCTTCGCTGCGGCCCCAGAAATCGGACAAAGCTTCGGCCGGCGCATCCGCCGAAATCTCCACCGGCGGCAGCGGTTCTTCATCCAAGTCCTGCGGTTCCCCAGTCGGCAGGTCCGGCAAGGGCATGGAGAGATCAGGTTCGCGCACGGCCGGCGGATAGGACAACTCCAAGACCGCATCGCGCACAAAGGTGCGGTTGCGGTAATCGGCCTTGAGCGGCGAACGCAACTCGAGGAGCAGTGAATTCTCCCCCGGCAACATGAGGTCGGCGGGGATATGCACGGAGGCCCGGCGCCATCCGGCGAAAGTCACCTCCCGGCCCGGCAGGCCAAGATGACCCGGGTCTTCGAGGGTCGGAACTTCCACCGCAACCGGTCCGACTTCCTGCCCATTGACCACCAGCCAGATTTCCTGATCCAAAAAAACTCCGGCCAGCGACGCTTCCAAGCGCGCCTGCTCCGGCGCCTGCTCCAATTCCGCGAGCAACTCGAGCGAAGGCGTGAGCAACTCGGCACCCTCGGTCAGCGCGGCGCGCACCACGCGGTCGCGCCACTCGTCACGCAGCGCCGGACGGGGTCCGCCGTCCACATCCGCTTCGGCCAGCGTCAACCGCGAAGCCGTCACCACCACCGGAACATAGCGCGCATTCGAGGCCAGCATGGTGCGCTCGGAGACCCATTCGAATTTCACGCGGTTGACATTCAAATTCGCCCCGCCTTGCAGCAGGAGCGAACCATTGCCGCCGAGGCGCGAGGCGCTGATGAGCAGCGGGCGTTGATTCGGCACCCCGAGACTCTCGCCGAGATTTTCCGCGAGCAATTCGGGTGTGCTCTGTCCGTCACGCAACCATTCGACGCGCAACCCGCCGCCCTCCGTCTCGTCGAAGACCAAATGGACGAGCAAGTCTTTGCCCGTCGGCGGAGAGAGATGGAAGGCAATGCGCGCGCCCTGACCCGGGGCCGAGACCGGAGGCCCGTGCATCCACGACGGCAGCGGCTGCGCCGCATCGAAAGGAAGGTCGGCCGTAAAGATCGCACCATCACCGGCCCGCGCAGCGGCGGAAAAAAAGACGGTCGTGATGGCGACGGCCAGAAATCGGGTCAAGCGGGCGTTCATGGTTGGGGCGCGGGCTGCGGTGGGTCCGTCAATATGCTGGCATCAAGGTAATCTTGGAAGAACGAATCTTGGAGCAAGGCCGTAAACACTTCCTCCGGCATCCGCGTTTTCGCCTCCCGCAAAAACCCCGCCGCGGCGTCATTATCGCCACGCAGGAGCGCATCCGCCGCCCCGAAAAATAGCTGCTCCGGCGGCAGCACCCCGTTGATAGAGTGCAACTTAAACGGCGGGTTGTTTGCCTGATAATTCAAGCGCAATCCGGCCAGCCCGGCCTTCACCGTGGTGACCAGAAAGCTGTCCGTCTTCGACACCCGCTCCAAGGCCCGCCGGTAGGCGTCGACGGCCAGCCCCGGTTGACCGTCCGCCCGGTAGTATTCGCCCATGATGTAAAGCGGCATGGGATTGAGCGGATCGGTCGCGCGCGACTCCTCCAAGCGCGCCAAAATTTCCGTCCCCTGCGCCGCGACCGTGCCAGCGGCCCGCGATTTTTCGAGCAGGATCCATCCGCGCAAGGCCTGCGCATTGCTCTTCTCTTCGCCACGGTCCACCGAACGCCGCGCCGCGTCGTCGGCCGGTCCGTCTTCGCCAAGGTCGAGATAAGTCAGGGCGAACTGGTATTCCAGCCCGCGCATCCCCGCATCTTGGGTCCGCGCTTCCTCCAGCCGTGCCAACGCCTCGCGATGATGGCCGGCCAGCCGCGCGGCCAGCGCCTGCTCCACCAACTCCCGCGCCGCCGCGCGCTGCTCGGGCGGCACTTCGTTGACTATTTTCAAGGGCGGCGGCTTCTCCGTTTTTTTCGCCGTGATGAACCCGGCCACCAGCGCGACCCCGGCCAGCATGACCACCACCATGCCGTAGAGCACCGAGCGCAGGACGTCCAACCACATGCCGTCCATGCAAGCCGCCGCCCGCATTCCGGTCAAGCGCCCCGGCCCTGCTACCCTCTTGCCACTGCGGCCGCTCGCTTTACCATCGCGCACCATGTCCGAGCGTCCGCAGCCGACCACCGCCGAGCTTTATGCGCGGCATGTCATTCCCACTTACGCGCGCTTCCCGCTCACTCTCGTCCGCGGCGAAGGGGTGCGCGTGTGGGACGAGGAGGGCCGTGCCTATCTCGACTTCACCTCCGGCATTGCGGTCAACACCCTCGGTCACTCCCATCCCGCACTGCAGAAAGCCATCGCCACGCAGGCTGCCACCCTTGTCCACATCTCGAATCTCTTCCTCAACCGCCCGCAGGCCGAATTGGCCGCGCGGATCGGGGCGATGGTCGGGACACCCGGAAAGATCTTTTTCTGCAACAGCGGGGCCGAAGCCAATGAAGGGCTCTACAAACTGGCCCGCAAACACGGCTCCACG
The DNA here is from genome assembly GCA_044359955.1 of Chthoniobacterales bacterium. GTDB lineage: Bacteria > Verrucomicrobiota > Verrucomicrobiia > Chthoniobacterales > JACTMZ01 > JACTMZ01. The sequence goes on from JBIKLF010000002.1 coordinate 17,367, forward strand.
CGCGGCCGTTACGAGGTCATCACCTTGGATGGATCTTTCCACGGACGCACCCTCGGCGGCATCGCCGCCACCGGCCAACTCAAGGTGAAACTCGGATTCGGTCCGCCCCTCGACGGATTTCTCAACGTGCCCGCGCGCCTCGAGTGCGTGGCCAACGCGGTCGGCGCGCACACGGCCGCCATCATGGTCGAGCCGATCCAGGGTGAAGGCGGTGTGCGACCGCTTTCCGCCGGGTTCCTCCGCGCCCTGCGCGCGCTTTGCGACGAGCACCAATTGCTTTTGTTTTATGACGAAGTGCAATGCGGCTTCGGGCGCACCGGGCATTGGTGCGGATGGCAGGCCACGGGGGCGGCGGATGCGGTGCCGGATGCCGTCAGCTGGGCCAAAGGCATCGGCGGCGGCTTCCCGCTCGGCGCTTTCTGGGTGCGCGAACCGTTCGCCGATCTGCTCGGACCCGGCACACATGGCACGACCTACGGCGGTTCTCCCCTCGCCTGCGCCGCGTCCCAGGCCGTGTTCGACACCATCGAAAAAGAAAACCTGCTGGCCAATGCGCGGGAGCGCGGCGCCCAACTCGCCGCCGCGGCGGAAAAAATGCCGCTTGTCCGCGAAGTGCGGGGTGCCGGACTCCTCCTCGGCATTGAAGTGGAAGATTTGCCGCCGCTCGAAGGTGAAGAAGGCCCGGCGGCCCTGCGATTGACCAAACGGCTGATCAAAGCCGGCCTCCTCGTCGTCCCGGCCGGCGAGCAGACCATCCGCCTCCTCCCACCACTCAATGTCACCGCGGCCGAATGCGAAGAGGCGGTGCAGATCCTGCACGACGTCCTCGCGGAAAGCCGGACTTAGCCGCAACGATGCCGTTGAAGGCATGAAGTAGAAGCGGCGGCAAAAGCTTCACTGCATAGTGGGCCCGTTCCTTCGCGGCGGTTTCCTGATTGGTCGGCTCGCGGCCTGATTCCTTCTGCATAATGACGGCTGAGCCGTGAAAATTCAAAACGGGCGCGGATACCCCCGCTACAAAGAGACTTGGTTGCCGGCGGGCGGCGGTTCGAGTTGGCGGTAAAAGCGGAGCGCCTCGATCGGGCTGCCGAACTCGGAGAGGAAATAGAGCCCGTCTTGGTAACGACCTCCGGGATCGCGGATGAGGTATTCGTAGCCTTGTTTGCCGACGATGACGACGAAGTGGGTGATGCCGTTCGCGTAGCGCAGGCGCACGATCACCGGATTGCCCCGCAGGAGGTTCCAATCAATGAGGAAGTGCGAGGCATCGGCTTCGTAAATATGTTCGGCCACCCCGGGTGGAAATTCGGCGGCCTTTTCCCAGTAGAGCCAACCCTGCCGGGTAAACCCGCCGTTGCCGCGCAGGAACTGGTTCAGGGTCCCCGGATCCACCTCCGCTCCGTAGGAGGCGAGGACCATGGCGGCGGAGGCCACCGCGCAACCCTCCGCGCCCAAGGTGGTCGAGCCCCCGGCCAGCCGGCTTTGGCCCCAACGTCGGTCGGCCTGTGCGAAGTGCGGCACGTCGTTCAGGACGGTGGTTGGAAAATACAACCCGCCCTCTGGCGCGAGCGGGGTGGTGGTTGCCGTCCATGCCTCCGCCCAGCGCCATGCCGTGGAGGCGCCGGCCGCCAGCATGGCAACGAGGAGAACCGCGACGATGGTGAGGAAAGCCCGCATGAGGTTGAAGAAACGCGAAATCGGGCCCGAGCCAAATCATTTCTGCGCAGCCTTCAAACCTGCCCGGCCCCGCACCCCGGGGGGAGAGGGCCGCTCTACCCTCTGCAGGGTAGTCTTCGGCAGGTTTTCCATTCGTAATCTGCCGCGGAATTGTCATGCTTTTACCGGTTTCCTCCGGGCCCGCACCGCAGGAAACCCCAACTCAACGAATTCCCGCCCGATCTATGCCCGGTCTCAATCGTCTCACCATCCAATCGAAAATGATCCTGCTGCTCCTCGCGGTCAGCCTCGGGTCGATCGCGGTGATGGCCTGGCTTGGCTACGCTTCGGCCCGCGAAGCGCTCATGCAATCCGCGCGCGACCGTCTGCAAGGCGTGCGCGTGGCCAAGACCACGACCTTGAAAACCATGCTCGAGTCGCTGCGTGACCAGGTGGTTTCGATTTCCGACAGCAAAGCAGTGATCGAGGGCATGCGCGCTTTCCGCGCCGCCCACCGCGAACTCGGCACCGCGGCCCTCGGACCGGAAGAGAATGCCAAGCTCGATGCGTTCTACCGTGATTACTTTATTCCCGAGCTGGATAAAAATGTCGAAGGCACCCCGGCGATCGAGCAATACCTGCCGGGCCGTCCGTCCGAGCGCTACCTGCAATATCATTACACCGCGGCCAATCCGCACGCTTACGGCGAGAAGCAGAATTTGAACGAAGCCCCCGGTGACAACTCGGCCTACGGACAGGCCCACGCCGAGTTGCACAAGTTCTTTGCCCGGGCGGTCAGGATTTTCGGTTTCCAGGACATGATGCTGATCGACGCCGACACGCTCGACATCATTTACAGTTACGAAAAAGCGAGCGAGTTGGGCACGAACCTCGAGACCGGTCCCTACGCCAACACCGCGCTCGGCGCCAAGGTGCGTGAAATGCGCGCGCAGAAGGACCGTGATGATTTCAAGATTGCCGACTTCGAGGCTTACCGGCCGAACCTCGGACGTCCCATGGGCTTTGCCCTCAGCCCGATCTTCGACGGTGCGCAAATGACCGGCATCCTCGCCTTGCAGTTCCCGATCGACAATTTCAACACCGTGTTGACCGGCAACTTCAACTGGGAGGCCGAAGGAATGGGGCAGTCGGGAGAAGTTTATCTGGTCGGTCCGGACGGCACGATGCGCAGTCGCTCGCGCTTCATGTATGCCGACCCGAAAAAGTTCGTCGGGGCGCTGCGGCAAAGTAATGTCCCGACCAGCGTGGTCAACCAGATCGAACGTCAAGGCAGCGTCATCTGTGTTCTTCCCATCGATTCTCCCGCCGCCGAGGCGGCTCTGCGCGGCCAATCGGGCATTATGGAAACCACCGATTACCGGGGCGAGAAAGTGCTCAGCGCTTATGGTCCGCTGGAATTGAATTCCCTGCGCTGGGCGGTGCTGGCCGAGGTTGACTTGGCGGAAGCCGAGGCGCCGATCCACGCCTTCGCCAAACGCATGGTCATTGCCGCGAGCGGTCTGGCCCTGCTGGTCACGCTGCTCGCGCTCATCGCCGCGCACCTTCTGACCAAACCCCTCCGCCAGTTGGCCGAGGGAGCGCGCCGTCTCGGGGCCGGTGAAACCGGCGTGCGGGTCGCTGTCGATTCGCAGGACGAGTTCGGCGAACTGGGCCGTGTTTTCAACGAAATGGCCGAGAGCATCGGGCGGCAGAAAGAAAAACTGGAAACCCAAGTGCGGGAAAATCAGGAACTCCTCCACAGCATCCTCCCGGCCTCCGCTGTGGCCCAGCGGCAGGAGGGCGACGAGAAAGCCAGTCGTCAGTTCGCCGACGTCTCCGTCCTCTTCGGAGAAATCATCGGCATGGAAGAGTTCGGCGCCCAAGCGGGCGAAGCCAAAGCACTCTCCGTGCTCGGCGATCTCATCGAATCCTTCGATGAGGCGGCGGAAAAATCCGGCATCGAAAAAGTCAAAACCATCGGCGCATCCTACCTCGCGGTGTGCGGACTCTCCGTGGCGCGACCGGACCACGTGCGGCGTATCATCCAATTTGCGCAGGACATGTCCCGCATCGTCGGCATCTTCAATCGCGATCAGAATGCCGGGCTTTCCCTCGCCGTCGGCATCAATTCTGGCCCGGTGGTCGGCGGCGTGGTCGGGCGACGCAAATTCCTCTACGACCTGTGGGGCGACACGGTGGCCATTGCCAAGAGGCTGGCGGCGGGCCAGGGCGCGGCCATCCGCGTGACCGGTCCGGTGCGCGACCGGATGGGCGAGACCTTCCAATTCCGCGGCCCGATCCGCCTCGAAAGCACGGCCAAGGGCAGCCTGGAATTGTGGGAAGTAACCGACTGACCCGTCCGCACGCTGCATCATGAGCGAGTTTTTCCAGTTTCCGGTTTCCAATTTCCGTCCCGCCATCTTTCTGGCGGTCGCTTTTCCTCTTGTCCTCCTCATTCTCAACGAGGCGATTTCGCGCTGTCAGGCTGCCGGGTTGCCGCTCGTGCGCACCTTGCGCACCGTGCGCAACGCGCTCGTTCCGGCCCTCGCCTTGCTCATCTTCGTTCGTTACGTCCTCGAATGGCCGCAAGAGGGCACCACGGTTCGTCTCGTCGAGACCATGTTCTGGGTCATCCTCCTCTACGCGCTGCTCGGCGTGGTCAACGATCTGGTCTTCGGTTCCGGCGGCACCGGTTCGTGGAGCGAGCGCGTGCCCAAACTTTTCCGCGACCTCGTCCGCGCCCTCCTCGTGGCCATCGGCGCGATGGTCGTCTACTCGCAGGTCTGGGGACACGAAATTTCCGGCGCGCTTACCGCGCTTGGCCTCGGCTCCATTGTCATCGGTCTGGCCCTGCAGGAGCCGCTCGGCAACATCGTCTCCGGCCTCATGCTCCTCTTCGAGCGCCCGCTGACCTTGGGCGATTGGATCCAAGTGGGTGAGGTGCGCGGCCGGGTGGTCGAGATCAACTGGCGATCGGTCCACATCGAAACCCCGACGCGCGAATTGCAGGTCGTGCCCAATGTCGAACTCTACAAAGGCACGTTCGCCAATCTGTCCCGGCCCACGCCATTGCGCACCGAGGTGATCGAAATGGGTTTCAGCTATGACGACGCACCCAACCGGGTGAAGGAAGTCATGCTCGATCTCCTGCGCACCACACCCGGGGTGCTGTCCGAACCGCCGCCGCTTGTCCGCACCCTGGCCTATGCGGATTTCTCGATCAATTACCGGCTCATTTTTTCGGTCACCTCACAAGCCGAACTGCCCGGTGTGCGGGACGATGTCATGACCCGGATCTGGTATGTCATCCGTCGCGAGAACCTGACCATCCCGTTCCCTACGGCCTACGAATACACCCCGGGACTGGATCCCTCCAAACCCCAGCCGTCCGCCGCTGATCTCCTGCGCGCCCATCCGCGCTTCCAAGCGGCGGCCCAAGATGGCGAAACCGCACCGACCGTGGTCAGCTTCGCCGCGGGCGAAACCGCGCAGGGTCCGAATCATCCGTTCGCAGGTTTTGCCCTCGTGGTGGGCGGACGGGCCCGTCTTTTCGCCGACGACACGGACGGCCGTCCCGTGCAGATCGCGGAAATTGGCGCGGGGGAATGCTTTGGCGACCGTCTCACCGCTGGCGGCGGAGCGGAAAAAATCACCATTGTGGCGGATGGTGACCTGAAGGTTGTCGTCATTTCCGACGAGGTGATGGATGACCTGCTCAACAAAACACCCTCGCTCGCCGCGGAAATCGGCGAGGCGGTCGAGGTGCGCCGCCAAGCCGCTCAGGCCGTGCGGCGGCGGGTCTGAAAACTTTTCTCATGAAAACATTGCTCCTCCTGCTCTTCGCCGTCTTTTGTCTTCCCGCGTCTGCCGCGGAAAAACTGCGCGTTGTGGTCAAACCGGCCGAACCCTTCGCCTTCGAGAAAGACGGCGTGCTCAAAGGCTACTCGGTCGATCTCTGGAAACAAATCGCGTCCGCCTCCGGGCTTGAATACGAGATGCGCGTGGTCGACACGGTGCCCGAACTGCTCGAGGCGGTGGAAAGCGGCACGGCCGATGTCGGCCTCGGGGCGGTCAGCATCACGCCGGACCGCGAGAAGTTGATGGATTTCAGCCATCCGTTCTTCAAATCGGGTTTGCAAGTCATGGCCCGGGCCAAAGGGGAGGCCGGCGCCTTCTCCGCGTTCCGTGCGCTGTGGAACCGCAATGTGGCCGAGGTGGTGGGAGTTCTCCTCCTCGCCGTTTTCCTCATTTCACACGTTCTCTGGGTGGTCGAGCGCAAGATCAACCCCGAGAGCTTTCCTGAAGGCTACGTGCGCGGCGTGTGGGAATCCGCTTGGTGGTCCATCGCCACCCTGATCAGCGGCGGTTGTGAAAACAAAGCCCCGGTCGGCGTGGCCGGACGCCTTGTTGCCGTGGTCTGGATGCTCGGCGGTATCGGCCTTACCTCCTACATCACCGCGACCCTGGCCTCAGCCATGACCGTCACCACTCTCTCGGCCGAAGTCTCCGGTCTCTCCGACCTGCGCGGCGAGCGGGTCGGGACGATCACCGGCAGCTCGGCCGAATCCCTGCTGCAGAGGTCGGGTTACAATTTCGTCGGCTTCGCCGATCTCGACCAGGCGGCCGCCGCCCTGAAAAGCGGTGAGGTCAAAGGTGTGGTTTATGACAGTCCGTTGCTGCGCTACTATCTGACGGCCAATCCCGCGGCAAAATTGAGTTTGGTCGGGCCCTTGTTCGATCTGCAGGATTACGGATTCGCGCTCCCGCTGGGCAGTCCGATCCGCAAAAGCGTCAACGCCGCTCTGCTCAAACTGCAAACCGGCGGCCAATCCTGCAAACTTGAAGACGCATGGTTCGATGAACCGGCGGAGGAGTAAGATGGCGCCCCCGGGGGTCTGCACGTCTGGCAAGGTGGATCGAGCTGCTTGCCTCGCGACTAACTCGAAGTTTTATGCGGCCTATGATTTCGGGTAGGGCGGGGCCTTTGCCTATGGGCCCATCTCCACTGCGTTCCGGTTGGACCCGCCATGTGCCTCCAAAGAAAAGCGATCATCCCGGCGCGCCGAGGACGTCGCGCCCTACCTTTGTGGTTCATGTTGCCCCACCAGTTACTCACAGCACACACCGGCCAACGCGCGGGTTCAGGGACGATAGGCTATCTCTGCCGCCGCTTCTACTTTCGGCTTCGATTCCCATTGCCCCAATCGACCGGTGAAAGGACAATCACCGGCATGAAACCGATTCTCGCTCTTTTTCTCGGCCTTGTGCTCTCCGCTCCCGTTTTCGCGGCCGAACAAAAACCCGTTCTCGTGGTGCTGACCAGCCACGCGCAAATGGGCGACACTGGGAAACCGACCGGGTTTTTCCTTGGCGAGCTGACCCACCCACTTGAGGTGTTCGAAAAGGCCGGAGTGCCGGTGGAACTTGCCTCGATCCAAGGCGGCGAACCGCCGGTCGACGGCCTTGATCTGCAGGACGAAATCAACAAGCGCTATTGGAACGATCCCGCGTTCCGCGCAAAGCTGTCTGCGACGAAAAAATTATCCGATCTTGATCCGGGCGATTACTCCGCTGTCTTTTTTTCCGGCGGGCACGGAACCATGTGGGATTTTCCAGACGATGCCGCGGTGCAGGAATTTGCTCGCGAGATCTACGAAGCGAAGTCGCCGGTCGGCGCGGTGTGTCATGGTCCGGCCGCGCTGGTGAACGTGAAGCTTTCCGATGGCAGCTACCTCGTCGCCGGCAAAGAAGTCAGCGCTTTCACCAACCCGGAGGAAGAAAAAGTCGGCCTGACCAAGGTGGTTCCCTTTCTCCTCGCCACGAAACTGGAAGAACGCGGCGCGAAGCACCTCGCGGCGCCTGATTTCGAGAAAAAAGTCGTGGTCGACGGCAAATTAGTCACCGGACAAAATCCCGCCTCCGCGGCAGGTGTCGCTGAAAAGATGGTCGAGTTGCTGAAGAGCGGGAACTGAGCGTTCAGCGTGTTTAAGAAATACTTTGGTTGCTTGTCGTTCCGGCGCCGGGGACGGCGCCGCTACATCTACCTGTTGCTTCGGCTCCGGAGTAGCCGTGGGTATTTTCAGTTGCGCGGCTTGCTCTTATCCTGCCGTTGATCCTCTACTATCCGTGGCATCTCGGCAGTCGTGCTGCTAAAATGACGTCCGGTTTATGAAACGGATTCCGCGGGCGATTTCGATGGCGATTGTTTTGATCGTGCTGACGCTGTGTGCCGCTTGGCTCATGCGCTCGTGTGCGCGGATGCCGGGGGAAGCGGCCCAGGCGGCGGCTGAACCGGCGGTGGCGTTGGCCAGGCGGGTTGTCGACGGCATTGCGCGGCGGTTGCAGTTCCGTCCGGAGGTGCGGGTTGATCAGGTGACGGTATTGCAGGCGGAGACGCCGGTCTTGGAATTGGCCACCGTGCGGCGGGAATTTGCCCACGAGTATGTCTGGGAGCACCAATGGCTCGGGAGCACGAAGCGACTGCACCTCCGGGGAACTTTCGCGGCCAAGGCGGGGGTCGATCTCAACGAGAAATTTTATCTCGAGGTCGATTCACGCGATCTGCGGGTCAAAGCAGAGTTTGCCGAACCGCGCGTGCTCGGGGTGGAGATGCTCGCTTACCGGGCGGAGGAGGAGGAGGGCTATTGGAACAAGTTGGGCGCGGAGGAACGTGAACAGGCGGTCAATGCCCTGATTGCCTCGGCGCGTGAGGCCGCGGCCCAGGACGCGGGTCTGACCGCAGAGGCCCGGCGGATGCTCGACGTGCAGATCGCCGCCGCGGTGACGGAAAGTGGGGGTCAATGGCAGGCGGAGAAGGAGGCAGACTGATGTCAAACAGGAAAAGTTTTTGATCTTTCACAGGGTGGATCGCGCCGTCCCCGGCGCGATATTTCAGCGGGGAAATCGCGACGGGACATCGCGATCCACCGGTCGGAAACCCTTCGGGGCTTTTGTGATCAGCCCGCTTGGCGGACAGGGGCGAGGAAAGGATGGCGGACTACCCTGCGGAGGGTATTGGCGGGGTTGGCAGGAACTGCGATAAGAACAGTGTCTAACCACCCATCTATGAAATACATCACCATGCTTGTTCTCCCGCTGCTTTGTGCGGGATGTCTTACCGCCGATGACATGCTCGCGCTGACCAACGCGGCTAATACTTCGGGGCGCCCGCAACCCGGATACCGTCCGCCGGCTGGTGGACAGCAAAACTTCAACCAAGCGGTTTATGCCGACGGTTACCGCCGCGGTTATCGCGCGGGCTTCAATGACTCGTCCAACGGCATGGGCTACCGCGCCGCGGCGAACTATGGCGCGAATCCGGTCATGGCCAGTGGCTTTTACAAGGGCTACGAGGAGGGATTCTACGAAGGCCGCCGCGGGATGAATTACGGTTGCAGTCTGTAAGAGCGGCGAAAATTCCAATTAGCGAAGGGCACGCGCGAGCGTGCCCTTTGTCTTGGCAGACTGCGGCGCGTCGGGGACGCCGCGCCCTCCCGCGGAATTTTGCGGCGATCGGGCCATCCCGGATCCACCTGAGGCGGGTCTATCCCCGGGCCCGTTATCCGCCCTCTTTTTTCTTTTTCCCGATGCCGCCGAAGAGGCGTTGGAAGATGTTCTTTTTCTTCACGGTGCCTTCGGCGTCGGCCGCCGGCTTGACCGTGGGTGCGGCCGCGGTGGTGCCGGAGCGCGAGGATCCTTCGCCCCCGGTGCCGCCTTCGCCGGGCGGAGCGTCCGCCAACGCGGCGGGGATGGCGCGGCCGAAATTGACGCTCGAGACGTAGCCGAAGCTGCCTTTGGCCGGCTCGAGGCTGGCGATCTCGAGCTTTTCGCCTTCTTCCATGGTGAAGATGTCGGCGAGAATTTTCGAGGCGATGGGGGCGGCGACACCGCCGCCGGAGGCGCCGCCGTTGACCATGACGCAGACCGCATAGCGTGGTTTGTCATAGGGCGCGAAGGAAATGAACCAGACGTGGTTGTCGGGAATGCCGCGGCGCCAAAATTGCGCGGTGCCGGTTTTGCCGGCGACATCGTAGTTCTTGATGCGGGCACCGGGGGCGGTGCCGCCACCGCGGTTGACCACGTCCCAGAGTCCGCGTCGCACGGTGTCGAGGCCTTCGACCGTGAAGCCGTTTTCGAGAAGTTTGGCGCGGATGCGCACGGGTTCCTCCCGGATGACGGTGCCGTCGCGGGCCATGACTTTGTCGACGAGGCGCGGGTAGTAGCTGGTGCCCCAATTGCCCAGCGTGGCGGCGACCATGGCCATTTGCAGGGGGGTGGCGAGGACGAAGCCCTGGCCGATGGAGGTGTTGGCGGTCTGGCCGGTGGACCATTGTTCGCGCAGGTTTTGTTTGGTCAGCCAGTCCGGCCCGGGCAGGATGCCGGCGTATTCGCCGGCGATGGGGGCGCCGGATTTTTGTCCGAGCCCGAGCATTTGTCCGACGGCATTGATTTCCTCGATCCCGGCGTTATTGCCGTAGAGGCAGAAGAAGGAGTTGCAGGAGACGCGCAGGGCGGAGGTCAGGCCGATGCTGCCGTGCGTGCCGCTGCACTTGAGCATGTGTTTGCCGTATTTGACGCCGCCGGAACAGGTGAAGGAGCGTTCGCCGAGGCCTTGGCGCAGGCCGGCGAGGGCGGGGAGCACTTTGTAGGTCGAGCCGGGCGCGTAGGCGCTGGTCGCGCGGTTGAGCAGCGGGTTGGTCGCATCGGCGGCGAGCGCGTTCCAGTCGGCGGCGGCGATGGCGGGGATGAAGCTGTTCGGGTCGAACGAGGGGACGCTGGCCAGGGCGAGGATGTCGCCGCTGTGCGGATCGACCACGACGGCGGCGCCGCGGCGGACCACGCGGAGGGCTTTCTCGGCAATGTATTGGATGCGGGCGTCGATGGTGAGCTGGATGTTGTGGCCGGAGCGGGGTTCCTGACGTTCGATCTCGCCTTGGATTTTGCCCTTGGCATCGCGTTGCAGGATGCGGGCGCCGGCCTCGCCGCGGAGGTCGTCGTCCAGCAGAAGCTCGAGCTGGGCTTTGCCCTCCACGTCCGGCTGGTAAAAGGTGAAGCGGGCGGCCTCGTCTTTGTTGATTTCGTTGGGCACGCCGACGTAGCCGAGGAAGTGCGCGCCGAGGGCGCCGTAGGTGTAGCGCCGCACGGGGCGCACGGTGACATTGACCCCGGGCATGTCGACCTGGTGCTCGGCGAAGCGGGCCATGGTCTCGTAATCGAGGTCCTCGATGTAGGTGAAAGGAACCTCGGTGTTGTTGCGGTAGTGGAGGCGGAGGCTGTTCGCGTTGTAGTCTTCCGCGATGCCGAGGTCGGCCAGACGTTTGATCACTGTCTCGTTGAGGATTTTGACGATGTCGGATTCGCTTTTTTCCGTCATCATTCCGCGCACCGTGGTCTGGTAGGTGCGCTGCGGGACGGAGCCGTGCTGTTCGCGGTAGGCGCGGACGATTTCGGGGAGGTAAAATTCGACCGCCATGCTCGAGCGGTTTTCGGCGAGCCGCACGCCATGGCGGTCGAGGATGTCGCCGCGCACGGAGGGCAGGCGGACGTTGACTTGCGAGTTGCTGCGGATGCGGGCGGTGTATTCCTCGCCCCGGGCCACTTGAACATACCAAAGGCGGCCGGTGAGCAGCAGCACGGCCGCGAGCATGAGGACGGCGAGCACGGCGATACGGAATTCTGGTGCGCGGCGAAGCATGGGCAGAAGGGGCAGTGGTAATTTTTGCCCAAACTTTCGCCGGTCGCAACCATGGGTTGCGCGGGATGGAAGATCGGGCTTTCCCACTATGGTCCGGCCGACCCGGCAAAGATATACCCTGCGGAGGGTATTGCCCGGAAGGGTCCCTTGGACTATAAAACGCCCCCGATGAGCGCAAACTCTTCCGAACTCGCGGGCTTGGACACCGCACAGCGCGACCGTCTGTTACGGCGTCTGGTTGGCTGCCTCGCGGTGGCCGCCTTCATGGCTTTCGGCTTGGCGATTGCCACGTCGGTCTGGCAGCAGGCCGGCGGTGATATGGAACCGGTATCTTTGGCCCAAGACGTGCCCCGTTAGCGTATTTTCGAAAGAAGCCCCACGCAGCCGAAGGCCGCAGCGCTCCGTGGTGGTGCGTTTTTCTGTGCGTTCCCAAGCCTCCTGAAAGACGCGCAGAAGCGCTCCGAGCAGCCGACCGGCCCGGCTTTTGCATTATACCCTATAGAGGGTATATACACCCGCGCGGAGACGGCTTATCGTTTTTTTTTCCAAAGCTATGTCGACCACGCCTGCCCTCGAAAACACCCCCTATCCACCGCAACTTCCGACCGACTTTGCGGCGCACGACGGGGTCAGCGCGGAGGAGGGTATGGCTGAGTTGCAGCGCGTGTTGGACAGTGCGGACTTCCCCGCCACGCTGCGCAATCGCCGTTTTCTTTCTTTCGTCGTCGAACACTTCCTGCAAAGCGGTGGCAAGTCTCGAGTTCGCGCCTATGACGTGGCGACGGGGGTTTTCGGGCGTCCCGAGAGCTTCAACACGATACTCGATCCCATTGTGCGGATCGAAGCGGGCAAATTGCGGCGGGACTTGGAAACTTACTATCTGAAAAGCGGGCGACGGAATCCTTGGCGCATCGAGGTGCCCCGCGGCGGATACGATCCGGTGTTTTCGCGTCAGGAGGGGATCGGGTTTTCCGCGTCCTTCGTGCCTGCTTCGACCGGGGACCTTGCTCTTGATGGGGCGGCCGAGTTGCAGCGCGTGGTGTCCAGTGCCGACTTCCCGGCCACGCCGCGCAACCGCAAGTTTTTCGTTTATGTGGTGGAGAGAGAATTGGCCGGCCGGCCTGAGGAGAGCACGGCCCTGCTGGTGGCGACTCTTGTCTTCGGCCGGGGTGCTGATTTCGATACGAACAACGACCCCATCGTGCGCATCGAGGCCAGCAAATTGCGGCGGGATCTGGAGACCTACTATTTGAAGAGCGGCCGCGCCAACCCGCTGCGCATTTCCCTGCCCAAGGGCGGTTACCGGCCGGTTTTCTCTTATCAGAGCTGACCTGCGGCCGGCGGGGTCCAAAGGCCCCGGAAGTCCGTTTCTACCGCCCAGCCTTGCCCGCGCCCGGGGGTATCGGCTACCTTGAGGGGATATCTTATGAGCAAAGAGGAGCAGTTCAAAGTGGCGGTGTTGGCCGGGGACGGGATCGGGCCGGAGGTGATGGCGGAGGCGCTGCGCGTTCTTGCCGCGGTGGCGGCCAAGTTTTCCATTCCTTACCAACTTCGCGAGGAGCGGGTGGGAGGGGCGGCGATCGATGTGGACGGAGTGGCCTTGCCCGACCAGACGTTGCAAACCTGCAAGGAGTCCGATGCCATTTTGTTCGGTTCGGTCGGCGGTCCTAAATGGGAATCCCTGCCGCCCAACCAGCAACCGGAGCGGGCGGCCCTGCTCGCCCTGCGCAAGACCTTCGCCCTTTACGCCAACCTGCGGCCGGCCGTTTGCCTGCCGGAATTGACCCATGCCTCACCGGTGCGCGAGTCCATCGTGCAGGGCGGGTTTGATGTTATTTTTGTGCGGGAGTTGACGGGCGGACTTTATTTCGGGGAACCGAAATACATGAAGCATGAGAGCGGCGAGTGGTTCGCGGTCGACACGATGATTTATTGGGAGAGCGAGATCGAGCGCATCGCCCATGTCGCCTTCCAGACCGCGATGAAGCGCAACCGTCATGTCACGTCGATCGACAAAGCCAACGTCCTGCAGAACGGCATCCTCTGGCGCCAGACGGTCGACCGCGTGGCCAACGAATATCCGGAGGTCAAGTTGCGCCACCTCTACGTGGACAATGCCGCGATGCAACTCATCCGCAATCCGAAGGGCTTCGACGTCATTCTCGCGGAAAACCTTTTCGGCGACATCCTGAGCGACGAGTTGGCCATGATTGCCGGTTCGCTCGGCATGCTGCCCAGTGCCAGCCTGGGGATTTCCAAAGGCAACGGCCGCTATTTCGGCATGTACGAACCGAGCGGCGGCACCGCCCCGGATATCGCCGGCCTGGGCATTGCCAACCCCATCGCGCAGATCCTTTCCGCCGCCATGATGCTCCGTTATTCGGCCGGACGCGAAGATGCGGCTTCCGCGATCGAAGCGGCCGTGCAGCGTGTCATCCGTTCCGGCCTGCGCACGAAAGACATTCATACCGAGGGCACGCAACTGGTCGGCACCACGGAGATGGGCCAGGCCATCGCCGCCGCGCTGTGAGGGTGCGAAATTCTTGGCTTGGCGCGGCTTTTGCCCGCACTATCCGCTGTCCGTGAACTTCCGCAAACAGGCCGTGCCCGAGCCCGGCGCGTTTCAGATCGCGCCGATGGTGGATATTGTCTTCCTCCTGCTCATCTTCTTCCTCGTCACCTGGAATTTCGCGCGTTACGAGACCGAGCTCGATGTCAAGGTGCCCACGGCGAAGGAGGGCAAGGAATCGCGGCGCGCGGTGGGCGAGGTCGTCATCAATGTCAAAGCCGACGGCACGATCATGATGAACCGCCGCGCATTGTCGGCGGAGGAACTGACCGCCACCTTGCGCAAAATTTCCGAGCTTTATCCCGATCAAGCGGTGGTCCTCCGCGGCGACCAATCGACCGACTACCGTCACATCGTGGCGGTGCTCGACATTTGCCGCACGGCCAACATCTGGAATGTCGCCTTCGCCACGGGGCGGCCCGAGTCATGACGCGATTCTTTCTCTTGTTCCTGCTCGTTCCCGCGTTGCTTCGCGCCCAGGAGAATGTCGAGGTCCGCGTGGCCGAGCCTGTCACGGCCGCACCCGCACCCGCGCCCGAAGTGCGCCGGGCGGAACCGGTGGCCCCCGCCGGCGCGGCGACCGCTCTGCCGGCGGTTGATCCGACGGACGGCACCGAAGCCATCCGCGCGGCGCCATCCAATCTGGCCGATGACCCGGCGCGCCGCGCTTTCGAACAGGCCAACGCTTTCTACGGCCAGAAGATGCACGACCTCGCGGTGCCGAAGTATCAGGAGTTCCTGGCCACGGCGCCGCGCGGTATCGACCGACAGGCCGCGTGGTTCCGGCTCGGCGAATGCCGGCGCGCCGAGAAGCGCACGGCCGAGGCCGCGGCGGCTTACCGTCAGTTGCTCTCCGAATTCAACAGCGGCGAATTTCTCGGTCCGGCGGCCTACCGCCTCGGTGAAATACAATTCGGCGGACGCGACTTCGATGGTGCCGCCGCCTCGTTCCGCCTCGCCGCGCATCATGTGCGCGACGCGAAGTTGCGGTTGGCGGCAAAGTTTTTCGAAGGCCGCGCTTTGGAGGCGGCCAACCGCACGGCCGAGGCACTTTCCGCCTACCGCGAAGTGGCCGCGCAGAAGGAGAACAACCCTTACCGCGAGCGCGCCGTTTTCGATCTGGCCGAGGCGGACGCCCGCGCCGGTTTGACGGACACTGCGCTGCGCCAGTTGCGCGGTCTGGCCGAGACGGCGCAGAATCCGGTCATCCGCACCAGCGCGGCGGTCAAAGCCGGCCTGCTCGCCATCGATCAGCGCGACTTCGAGACGGCGCGTCCGTTGCTCGAGATGGGCGCCGCCAACCAGGAACTGGCCAACTGGCGTGCGGCGGCGCAGGCCGGTTTGGTGCGGTTGGAATACGAATCGGAGAATTATCCCGCGGCCGCGAAGTTGGCCGATGAAATCCTTCCCCTGCTCCCGGCCGAGGCACAGCCCGATGTTCTCCTCCTCGCGGCCAATGCCCGCCGACAGATGGGTGAACAGGCCCGCGCCCTTGCCCTCTACGATCGCCTTGTCGTGGACTACCCCGGATCCACCGCCGCCCGCGACGCGGGCTTTCACCGTCTGGTCAGTCTCGTGGCCCAGCAAGACCCGCGCTCTCTCGCGCAAATCGAAGCCTTCCTGCAATCGTCCTCCTCCGAAGACCAGCGGGCCAAAGCCGAACTGCTCAAGGCCGAGTTGCTCTTCGGTCAGGACCGCTTCGCCGAGGCGGCCGAACTTTACCGCAAGGCCTCCACCGCGCGCGGCACCGAACGTTACCGCCCCGATGCACTCTACAAACTTGCCTGGTGCCAACTGCAGGCCAAGGCCTACGACGATGCGGTCGAAGTGCTCACCCGTTTTCTCCTGCAATACCCGCGCCACCCGCTCGCCGGTTCGGCTTACGCGCAGCGTGCGGTCGCCCAACTTGAAACCGGCGACCAGGTTGCGGCGTTGGCCGACTTTGAGGCGGTGATCGACCGCTACCGCGACGCGAAGGAACGGGAAGATGCCATGACGCAGCGTGCCCTCCTGCTGGGCAACCTGCAGCGGCCGGCCGAAATGGCGGCGGGCTTTGAACGGCTCCTGGCCGAATACCCCGGGACCAAAGCGGGCGCGCAGGCGCATTTCTGGATCGGTTACGCCGCGTCCGATGCCGGCCAACATCGCGAAGCCATTGCCCCGCTTGAAAAAGCGCGGGAGTTGGATCCCGGGAAATACGGCGAGCGCGCCACGCTGCGCTTGCTCCTCAGCCATTACCAACGGCAGGACCGCGCAGCAACCGGACGCGAGGCCAAAACCCTCGGGCCGGAGAAAGCACCCGCCGAAGTGCGCGAATGGTTGGGGATGACGGCGCTGGACGCCGGCGACCACGCCACCGCGGCGGAGTTTCTCGCCCCGCTCGCCGGGCTGGACGGCGCCACGCCCGAATTGCGCATGTCCTTGGCCCAAGCCCAACTCGGGGCCGGACAAAATGAAGCGGCCCGGGCCACGCTCGATAATCTCCTGCCCAAGGTCCACGAGCCCCGCGTCAAGGCCCGGGCCCATTTGATCATGGCCGACGTGCTCATCGCCTTGCGTGACGGAGCGGCGGCCAAGGCGCAGGCCGAGGAGGCGCAGCGTCTGCAACCCGAAGGACGCCTCAATGCCGAGGCGCGACTGGCCAACGGACGCGCTTTGCTTGCCCAGGATAAATTCGACGATGCGGCCCGCGCCTTCATGGCTGTGGCCCTGCTTTATGACGAAAAAGACCTCACCCCGCAGGCGCTGGTGCTGGCCGAGCAGGCCTACCGCCAGGCCGACAACACGGGCGATGCGGATCGTGCGCGCGAGGAATTGCAGCGGCGGTATCCGGATTTCAAACCGCCCGTCCCCTCCTGATCATGCCGCTCGAATTACCGGCGGGGGATTTCCGCGCGTTCATCTTCGATTGCGACGGCACGTTGGCGGACAACATGCCTTTGCATTATGACGCGTGGCGCCGGGCCATGGAAGAGGTCGGCGGATCTTATCCGGAAGAACTTTTCTACGAATGGGGCGGGGTGCCCACCGCGGAGATCGTGCGCCGGCTCAATGCGAAGTTCGGCCTGGACCTGGAGATTGAGGCGGTGGTCCGGCGCAAGGAGCTTTACTACCGCGCTTCGATCCCGCAGGTGGAACCGAACCACGATGTGGTGGCCCTCGCCCGGGAATTTCACGGAAAAGTGCCCCTGGCCGTGGCGTCCGGCGGACACCGTGATCTGGTCGAACGGACTTTGCAGGCGCTGGAAATTCGCGGACTCTTCCAAGAGGTCATTGCCGCCGAGGACTACGCCCGCGGCAAACCGTTTCCCGACCCCTTCCTCACCGCCGCCGCGCGTCTCGGGGTCGCCCCGGAAGCGTGCCTGGTTTTCGAGGATACCGCCACGGGGACCGAAGCGGCCCGCGCCGCCGGGATGGCGTGGGTGCTGGTGTGACGGGCGGTGGTGGGTTAGCTTTATGCTCATGACAACCACCGCAGGAAAAACCGAACTCACCGATAGCCTCAACCAAGTGTTGGCCGACACCTACGCTCTCATGTCCCTGACCCATCTGGCCCACTGGAATGTGGAAGGGCAGGGCTTCTTCGCCCTGCACACCGCGTTCCAGACGCAATACGAGGAGATGTTCACCGCGGTTGACGAAATCGCCGAACGTATCCGCGCCCTGGATGCCTACGCCATCGGCGGACTCGCTGCGTTGGCCGACAAAGCGAAACTGAAGGAATTCGCCGCCCCGCTTTCGCAGGAAAGTTATGTCAAGCACCTCATCACCGGTCACGAAAAAGTGGTGGCCGACGCCGCCAAGGCCCGCGCGGTCGCCGGCGAGGTGAATGATCCGGAAAGCGAAGACCTCATGATCCAGCGCATCACGACGCACGAGAAGGCGCTTTGGATGCTGCGGAGTTTCTTGAAGTAAAGCCCGCCGCGGGTCACGACCCGCCTTATTTTTCGAGCAGGGTGAGGATGGCCTTCTGCGTGTGCAGACGGTTCTCGGCTTGGTCGAAAATGGTCGGCGCATTGGCTTCGAAAACGTCGGCCGTGATCTCTTTGCCGCGGTAAGCGGGGAGGCAGTGCATGACCAGGGGTGATCCGCCGGCCGCCTCGACTGCGGCTTGGTTGATTTGGTAGCCGCCGAATTGCGCGAGGCGGAAAGCGGTTTCGTCCTCCTTGCCCATGCTGACCCACACATCGGTATAGAGGACATCGGCGCCGGTGCTGGCGCCGAGAACGTCGGTGGTCACGACAATGTTGCCGCCCGCGCGGCGCACCAGTTCGGCCGGCGGTTGAAACTTGGTCGGGGCGGCCAGACGCAGGGCGAAGCCGAGTTTGGCGGCGGCCCAGATCCAGGAACGGGCCACATTGCAGTCGCCATCGCCGATGAAGGTGACCGTGAGGCCGTCGAGCGAACCGCGCTTTTCGATGATGGTGAAAAGATCGCTCAAAATCTGGCACGGGTGCTCGAGGTCGGTGAGCGCATTGATCGTGCGGATGCCGCTCAAGGCCGCGAACTGCTCGACATCACCCTGCGCATAGGTGCGGATGACCGCGCCCTGCACCATCCGGCCCATGACGCGGGCCGTGTCGGAGATCGGTTCGCCGCGGCCGAGTTGGATATCGTTGGCCGCGAGGAAAATCGGCTGCCCGCCAAGTTCCCGGAGGCCCACCTCGAAACTGATGCGCGTCCGGGTGGAAGATTTGGAGAACATGAGCGCCCAGCATTCGCCGGCCAGCGGGGCGTCGGGGTGCGGTCCGCGCCGGTGCTTCATCTCCGCCGCCCGGGCCAGGATCTCGTTGATCTGTGCGGCGTCGAGGGACTCGATATTGAGCAGATGCTTCATGGGATTGGTTCGAGATTACCCGCAACCTTGCTCCGTGGTAAATAATGGAGAAGCGGGTTCTTGACCGGGGCCGGAAGGGTGCCGGCGCGTCGGGGACGCCGCGCCCTACCTGCGGGGGAGGAGGCGCGAAAACAATGACGTGAGGACCGGTCATTATCGGCAGGATGCCGATGCCACGTTGGCCCACGATTCGGTGGAGCCCTGGTTGCAGCGGTTCGGCTCAGGGCTTCCGCACGGGCAGTCCGGCCCTGCTCCAATGGCCAAAGCCGCCGGCATTGACCGCATTGTAGCCTTCCTTGCGCAAAATAGAGGCCGCCACTCCCGAACGCGCGCCGCTCGCGCAGTAAAGGATCAGTTCCTTGTCCTTGTTGGCTTCGAGCACCGCTTTCCATTGCGCCCTCGGGCCACGCAGATCGCTCAAAGAGCAAAGCTCGGCCGGTTCGGCCACGCCGTCGTTCCATTCGTCCGGTTCGCGCACATCAATGAGCACCGCGGTGGCGGCCCGGACCCGTTCGTCGGCTTCAGCCGCGCTGATCGACGGACCCGCCATGGCCCGCTTGACCACGACAAAGACCACAACAAGCAGGATGATTAGGAGTAGTGTTTTCATCAACTATTACTCTCGGGTAATATTACCCCGTCGTCAACCCGTGAACGCCGGCGTGTCCTGTCGCAGGGTCTCGCCTTGGAAAAATCCGGGCCGGTGCCACGAGATGATGAGCATGACCACGACCCCGAGCAGAATGATGCCCACGGCGAGCAGAAAGACCAGACCGACACCGAAGACGGAGGATCCGCTACCGAAGGCCGGGTTCATGCTGTCATAGGCGGTCTCGAGGAAGACCGCAGCGAGAATAAGACCGCCGGTGAGGGGCGCGAGGCCGCGCAGGAAGAAGTTCCGCGCACTGCGGAAAAGCGTCTGCCGGAAATAGTAGACACATGCGAACGCGGTGAGTCCGTAGTAGAAACAAATCATCATGCCCAGCGTGAGAATGGTGTCGGCCAGCACATGGTCGCTGACCAAATGCATGACGGCATAGAAGACGGCCGCGACCACCCCGGCCACAATGGTGGCGTAGCCGGGCGAACGGTATTTCGGGTGGACCCAGGCAAAGCGTTCGGCGATGGCGCGGTAGTGGCCCATGGCCAGCAGGGTGCGCGCCGGGCTGACCACGGTGGACTGCAGCGAGGCGACGGAACTGGCCAGCACCGCGAGGGCCACGAGAATGGCGAAAGGTCCCATGACCGGACCGGCCATCGCGGCCAGCACGTTCTCGCGGGTTGTGGCATTGGACAGTCCGAGTCCCGTGTCGCCGAGACCGGCAAAGCGCATGGTCGAAACCGCGACCGCGAGATAAAGCGTGAGCACGATGAAAATGACCAAGGCCGCCGCGCGGCCCGGCGTGCGGGCCCCCTCACTCGCTTCTTCATTGAGGGTCAGGCACACATCCCAGCCCCAGTAAATGAAGATGGAAAGCGAGAGCCCCGCCGCGAAGGCGGCGAAGGAATTGACGGACAGCGGATTGAACCAGTCCCAGGAAAAAGGCAACGCCGGCGTGTCGCCCGCGGCTTGCCAGGCGGCGATGGAATACCAGACGAGCACCACGATTTGCAGCAGGACGAGCGAGTATTGCACGGCCTTGGTCGCGGTCGCTCCGCGGTAGCAAACCCAGATGGCCGCGCTCATGAAGACGAAGCAGGTCGCAATGTTGACCAACAAATAATGCGACCAGTCCGCGATGGCGGGGATACGGAAAATTTCCGCGAGGAGAAGGTAGAAAAATTCCACGGCAATGCCCGCCAGGTTGGAGAGCACGATGACGGTGGCCGAAACCAGC
Organism: Chthoniobacterales bacterium; assembly: GCA_044359955.1. GTDB lineage: Bacteria > Verrucomicrobiota > Verrucomicrobiia > Chthoniobacterales > JACTMZ01 > JACTMZ01. The sequence goes on from JBIKLF010000002.1 coordinate 37,961, forward strand.
CCCCACCCGCCGAGCCAACCGACATACGGACCGAACGCTTTGGTCGCCCAGGTGAAGGACGTCCCGCTGTCCGGCGCATCGGCATTCAATTCGCGGTAGCCGAGGGCGACGAGCAGCATGGGAATGAACCCGACGAGAAAGACGGCCGGCATGTGGTTGCCCACCACGGCCGCGGTCGGCCCCATCGTCGCGGTCAGGGCGTAGGCCGGGGCGATGACCGAGACGCCGAGGGTGACAATGGCCAGCATACCCATGGACCCTTCGGCCAGGCCCTTACGACTGAGTTTGCTTGTCGCTTGTTCCGACATAAGAATACCAACGGAGGAGATACCTCACAACCGCCGCTGTCGCCATGTCATTCCGTCGCGTCCCGATGCTTTTATGGGCCCTGGTCCTGCCGGCCGCACCCCTTGCGGCGCAGCAGGAGATCAAGGCGCCCTTCGGCATGCAATGGGGCGAACCGCAGGGGCGCATCAGGGACGTGGTGGGCAAGGCCAAGGCCAAAGTCGTCGAGGAGCGCAGCGCGGGCCCGCGCGAGATCCTTGTGGTCGAGGGCATCGTGCAGGAAGGTCTCAAGCGCACGCTTTTTTATTTCACCAACAACGGACTGAGCGAGGTCGAGTTGCAATATGACCGCGAGGGCTGGGGCGATGACAAGGTCAAGGGGTGGGTGGCCACGATCAAGCGCGAGGCCGACCGCAAATACGGGGCGGGCCGCCTTTACGCGGATGAGACCGGCAACGAGAACGGCTTGCGCCACACGCTCAAAGGATGGATGTGGGTGCAGAATTTCGTTTCTCTACGCCTCGTCCATTACAGCGCGCAAAAAGAAAACGAAACCATGCGGCGCGTCAGTCTGCATTATTGCTCGGAGTGAGGAGGGCAGCAGACCCTAAACCTAAAACATCTCGGCCGCGAATTTCTTCGGGTCGAAGGGGGCGAAGTCGGTTTCCTTTTCGCCCGTGCCGACGAAGCGCACCGGGACTCTGAGTTCCTGCTGCAAGGCGACCGCCATGCCGCCGCGGCCGCTGCCGTCGAGCTTGGTCAGGATCGCACCGGTCAAGCCGCAGGCCGCCTGGAATTGCTTCGCCTGCTCGAGCGCGTTGGAGCCGGTCGTGGCATCCAGCACGATGAGCACCTCGTGCGGACTCTCCGGATCACGCCGCGCGAGGACGCGCTTCACCTTGGCCAACTCCTGCATGAGGTTGTGCTTGGTGTGCAAACGGCCCGCCGTGTCGCAAAGCAGGAAGTCGGCTTTTTCCCGCGCGGCGGTTTCGTAGGCGTCATGACAGACCGCAGCGGGATCGCCTTGATAGGCTCCGCGAACGACGGGGATTTGCAGTTTTTCCCCCCACGCCGCCAGTTGCTCGATGGCCGCCGCCCGAAAGGTATCGGCGGCAGCCATCACGACCGAACTTCCCCCGCGGCGGAGCAGGGCGCCCAACTTGGCCAGGGAAGTCGTTTTGCCCGTGCCATTGACGCCGACCATGAGCAGCACGCGCGGACGCCCCGGCAGCGGGAGCAATGGCGGATAGGACTCGGGCAAGAGCTTGGTCAATTCCGCACGAGCCTCGCGTTCGACCTGATCGGCGGTGGCGGAAAATCCGGTGACCGCCTGCAACGATGCCACCAACTCCATGGTTGTCTTGACCCCGAGGTCGGCCTGGAGGAGCAACGATTCGAGTTCATCCCAATCGACCGGTCGGCCGCGGAAACGTTCCGCGATGGCGCGCAGAAATCCCGCCATAATCAGGAGGCCGCGTGCGAGTCGCGGCCGATTTCTTTGCGCACGCGGTCAAGCACGCCATTGGCGAAGCGGGCCGACTCGGCCGTGGCCAGGCTGCGGGCGATCTCGATCGCTTCGTTGATGGTCACCGCGGGCGGAATGTCGGGGCGGGCCAGCATTTCGGCCACGGCCAGACGGAGAATGGCCCGGTCGACCGCGCCAAGGCGCCGGAGGTCCCAGTTTTGCAAGGCCGCGGCAAGCAAGGCATCGATCTCGGGCAAACGTCCGAGCGCGTGATCGAGCAATTCGCGGGCAAAGGGCGGCCATTCTTCCCCGGCTACCGGCGCGGCCGGATCCTGCGCCACCGGGACGAGCACACCGCGCATCTCACAACCATAGAGTTGCTGCACGGCATGGATGCGGGCTTGGCGGCGGTTTTCTTTGGACACAGCGCGGGGAACCGTCAACGCAGGGACGATTTGGATTTGAATTTTTCCTTCACCCGCAGCATGCCGAAAGCGGCGCGGGCCGCCTCGATGCCGCGGTTGAGTTCCCGACCGAGGCAACGCTCGCGCGCCTCTTCCTCGCTGGAGACAAGAAGGACTTCATGGATGACCGGCAAGGCATGCTTGAGCGCGACCTGTTGCAAAGCATGGCTCACGCTCGCGGCGATGAGTTCGGCGTGCTTGGTCTGGCCCTGGAGAATGAGGCCGAGCGCGATGATGACATCGCACTTGTGGTGCACGGCCACCATTTCGGCCACGACGGGAATCTCGAACGAGCCGGGGGCACCGAAGAGGTCGATCACGCTGTTCGGGTCGATTTTGTAAAGCTCCTTGCAAGTGTTGTTGATCAGCCCCTGCACGAATTCCGGGTTGTATTCGCTGGCCACGATGGCGAAACGGGGAGCCGATACGGTATGCAGCTTCGGCGGACGGGTCGGGAGTTTGTTCGACATGGTGCTTTATGACAGAAATACGGTGCCGTTCGCAATCAGAGAAGGTGGCCCATTTTGCGCTTTTTCGTCTTCAAGTAGCGTTCGTTCTCGGCGTGGGGCACCGACTTGATCGGCACGCGCGCGGTGATTTGCAGGCCGTGGCCGGACAGACCGACGACTTTGCGCGGGTTGTTGGTCATCAAACGGATTTTGCGCACCCCGAGGTCGGAAAGAATCTGCGCTCCCAGGCCGTATTCCCGGAGGTCCATGGGGAACCCGAGCTTGCGGTTGGCCTGCACCGTGTCCAGACCCTCTTCCTGCAACTTGTAAGCGTGGATTTTGGCCGGCAGCCCGATGCCGCGACCTTCCTGGCGCATGTAAAGAAGGATGCCGGTGCCGTGGTGCGCGATCTGCCGCATGGCTTGGTGCAATTGCGAACCGCAATCACAGCGGCGCGAACCAAAGACGTCGCCGGTCAGGCATTCGCTGTGCACGCGGACCAGCACGGGTTGCTTCGGGTCGATTTTTCCGCGGACCAAAGCAAGATGGTGCGCGTCATCGGTCAGCGACCGGTAGAGATAAAGATCGAAATCGCCGAAATCGGTCGGCAGGCGCACGCACTGCTCGCGTTCGACCAATTTCTCGCGCCGCCGGCGGTAGGCGATGAGATCGCGGATGGAGCACATCTTCAGCTTGTGCTTGCGGCGGAACTTCTGCAGGTCATTGAGCCGCGCCATCGAACCGTCCTCGTTGAGGATCTCGCAAATCACCCCCGTGGCATCGAGCCCGGCCAGACGCACCAGATCGACCGCCGCCTCGGTGTGCCCCGCCCGTTGCAAGACTCCACCTTCCCGCGCCTGCAGGGGGAAGACGTGCCCGGGCTCGGTCAGGTCGGCCGGACCGCTCTTCGTTCCGGCCAGAGTGCGGATCGTCTTGGCGCGGTCCCGCGCACTGATCCCGGTGGTCACACCCTTGGCCGCATCGACGGAAACGGTAAAATCGGTGCGGTGCAATTCACGGTTGTGCGCCACCATGCGCTGCAGGCCGAGTTGCCGCGCCCGCGCCGCGGACAGCGGAACGCAGATGAGACCGCGTCCGTGCTTGGCCATGAAATTGACCGCCTCGGGCGTCACTTTGCTCGCGGCCATGACCAGATCGCCCTCGTTCTCGCGCTCGGCATCGTCGGTCACAATGACCATCTTGCCGGCGCGCACGTCCTTCAACACGGACTCGATGGAATCAAAGGCGGCTTTGCTCACGGTCGACCAGTAAAGCACCCGCAAACCCGTTGGGCAATGTCCGCCAAGGGCGGAAGGCATTGATTTTCGGCGACCGGACGTTAGCTTCGATCCGTCATGACCCTCACACGCGTTGCACTTGTCTCCACCCTGCTGGTCCTTGCCGCTGGGCCCGTCCCGGTGGCCGCATCGAGTTGGATGATCGTGGACGACAACACGGGCCACGTGCTCGCCGCTTCCGGGCAGAACGAAAAGCGCCAAATCGCCAGCCTGACCAAAATCGCCACCGCCATGGTCGTGCTCGACTGGGCGGAAGCCTCGGGCACTTCACTGGGCACCTTGGTCAGTGTGCCCTCCGAAGTGGGCGGCGTGGGCGGGGTCAATCCCTGCCAACTTCAACCCGGCGACCAGATCTCCCTGCGCGACTTGCTTTACTCGGCCATGATGAGTTCCGACAACCACGCGGCCTACACCCTGGCGCAGAATGTGGGCGCGCGTTTGCCCAATCCGCAGGCTCTGACCCCGGTGGACAACTTCTCCGCGCACATGAACGCCCTGGCCCGCAAACTCGGCATGAAGCGTTCGCTTTTTCTCAACCCGCACGGCTTGGACAGCATGACGCCGCCCCCGCATTCGACCGCGGCGGATCTCGCGCGCCTGACGCGCTATGCTTACAGTCATGCGGGATTCAACTTTTATGTCTCGCAGCCCACGCGGGAAATTTCTATCCAGGGAGCGGACGGAACCACGCGCGGCTTCCTCTTGCGCAATACCAACGAACTGCTCGGCCGCGACGGCATCGAGGGGGTGAAGACCGGACGCACGCGGCTGGCCGGTGATTGCATCGTGCTGGCCGCCGACCGCGAACCGGAAGCGGTAGAACGCGACGGGCAAAAGATCGCCATTCCGCGCCGCATCATCGTCGTGCTCCTCGGGTCAACGGACCGTTTTTCCGAGGGCCTCGCCCTCATCCAACGCGGCTGGAGCCTGCACGAAAGCTGGTCGTCCCAGGGCCGGCCGGTCAGCAAGCGCAGCACCCTCTGACCCCATGCCCGCCTCGCGTCTGGGCATCCTGACCGCCGGCGGCGATTGCGCCGGACTCAATGCCGTCATCCGCGGCTTCGTTTGCGCGGCCAATGCGCGGAACCTCGAGGTGGTCGGCTTCCCCGAAGGCTACGAGGGCCTGCTTCATCCGACCGGAGCGCGCGTTCTCACCGTGGCCAACACCCTCGGGATCGAAGCCACCGGCGGGAGTATTCTTGGCGCCACCAACAAAGGACGTTTCCAGACGCGGCGAGGTCCGGGCGGACAAACCATCTTGCCAGAACCGCTGGTCCGCGCCGCGCGCCTGGCGCTCGAGCAGAACCGCGTCGGCGCGCTGGTCGTCCTGGGTGGTGACGGTTCGCTGCGCACTGCACTGCAATTGGCGCGCGCCGGGGTCCCGGTCATCGGCGTGCCCAAGACGATCGACAACGACCTCGATTCGACCGATGTCACTTTCGGTTTCGATACTGCGGTGACGCGGATTGCCGAAGCGGTGGCCAACCTCCGCACCACGGCCGAAAGTCACCGGCGGATCATGGTGCTCGAGGTCATGGGACGCCACACGGGATGGCTGGCCTTGCACGGCGCAGTGGCTGGCGGTGCGGAAATCGCCTTGCTGCCCGAATGGCCATTCGATGGTGATCGTTTGGCCCGCTTCATCAAGGAATCGGAGCGGCGCGGACAACGCTCGCTCGTTGCCGTGGTGGCCGAAGGCGCGCGGGCCAAGGCCGGACGACAGATCCGGCGGCAAACCTCGACGGGGGACAGCCGCCTCGGCGGCATCGGCACTTATGTTGAATCGCTGATTGCCGCGCGCACCGGACGCGAAACCCGTTCGTGCGTGCTCGGCCATCTCCAGCGCGGCGGCGCTCCGGGGGCTTTCGATCGGGTGATCGGACAACAATTCGGGGTCCGCGCCGTGGAACTCGCCGCCGACGGAATGTTCGGGCGCATGGTCAGCTATCGCTTCGGCTCGGTCACTGATGTGGCCTTGGCCGATGCGGTCAACCGGCCGCGCACGGTTTCCGAAGAAAGCCAAATCCTGCGCCACGCCCGCGCGCTCGGGATTTTTCTCGGGGAGTGAGACCAACGTCCTTTTGCTTTTCGACTCCCGAGTAACTCGAATTGTTTTCAGGCAGCGACGGTCATAGACCGCCGCTACAAGTTTTTGTCGAGATGTAGCGGCGCTCTATGAGCGTCGGTGCCTTTGCCCCTGGCAGTGGTGGTAGCCCCAGTTACTCCCAGCACACACCCGCCAACGCGCGGGTTCAGGGACTATGGATCGAGTGGTAGGGCTGGGCCTCCGGACCGGCCGTGTCAAATCCCAGAGAAGGTTCGCGGTCGGCCCGGAGGTCCGACCCTACCCCGGGGCCGAAGGACAAAGCCCCATGGCGATGGGCCCTTGGTATAAGGCGGCCTCGGCGGCCGCACCAATCTACCGCGTTTTTTCCGACGGCAAGCTGACCAAGGCGCGCTGCCCGCCCTCGCGGATTTCGGTCACCCGGCAGCCGTAGATCTCCGACAGAACCGCGGGCTGCATGATCTCGGAGGCCGGACCGCTGGAGTGGATGCGTCCGGCCGCCAGCAAAGCCACCTCATCCGCGTAGTGGGCCGTGAGATTGAGATCATGGAGGATGGCGAGAACACCATGTCCGGCCCGGGCCAAGCGCCGTGCTTCGCCAAGGAGGTGGTGCTGGTGGGAGGGATCAAGGCTCGAAACCGGCTCGTCGAGCAGAAGCAGGCCGGCCGTCTCCCCGCCGGAGATTTGCGCGACGGTGCGGGCGAAAGCCACCCGTTGCCACTCGCCGCCGGAAAGACGGGAGCAGTCACGTGCGGCGAGGTCAGAGAGATCCATCCGCTGCAACATTTCCCAGGCCAGAGAGCGCACATCTTCATCGGCGCCAAACGCCAAACGCCCCAGCTCGACCGCTTCGAGCACGGTCACGCCGGAAGGACACGCGTTGTCTTGCCGCATCACGGCACAGTGCCGCGCCCGCTCGCCCGCACGGTAGTCCGAGATATCGCGTCCGTTGAGCATGACCTGTCCGCCCTCCGCCTTCCACAATCCGGACATGACCGAGAGCAAAGTGGATTTGCCGGCGCCATTGGGACCGATCACGGCCAGAAATTTTCCGGGCGTCACGGCAAGCGAAACGCCATCAAGAATCCGTCGCGTGTCGCGCGACAAGGTGACCATTTCCGCAACCAATGAAGGGACGTTCTTGCTCATCAGGTGGACCAGGAAGACGGGCGGCGGAGCAAGGCGAGGAAGAAGGGTCCGCCAATGACCGCGGTGAGGATCCCGACCGCAAGTTCAGCCGGGGCGGCCAGAGTGCGCGCGCCGAGATCGGCCAAGACGAGAAGCATGGCGCCGAGCAGGACAGCTCCGGGCAGCACGAGACGATGCAGACCGCCGAGCAGGAGGCGCGCCATGTGCGGAGCGACCAAGCCGATGAAACCGATGGTGCCGGCAAAAGCCGTGGCCGCGCCGACCAGCAAGGCGGCGGCCAAGATGATCTCGCGGCGCACGCGCACGACCGACACCCCGAGGTGCGCGGCCTGTTCCTCGCCGAATTGCAAAGCATCGAGAGACCGTGCATTCCGCCAGAAGAGAATCACGCCGGTCGCGAGGAAGATAAGAAGGACGACCACCTGGGGCCATTGGGCCGAGGCGCAACTGCCAAGGGTCCAAAAGGTCATCGAGCGCAAGGCATCGTCACTCGCCGAAAAAAGAAAAAATCCCAGCACACTGCCGAGCATGGCGTTGAGTGCGACGCCGGCGAGAATGAGCTTGGCCGTGCCGCCGGCCGCAAAACCGGCATTGAAAATTCCCAAAATAAGCACCGCGAGCCATCCGCCGACAAAAGCCGCCAAAGGCAGCAACCAGCCACCGAGCAACCCTTCCCAGCCGACAAAGAAACAAACCACCGCACCCACGGCAGCGCCGGCGCTCACCCCGATGAGCGCGGGATCCGCCAGCGGGTTCCGGAAGAGCCCTTGCACCCCCGCTCCGGCCAGGGCGAGAGCCGCACCGACCAAGGCCGCGAGCATGACGCGCGGCAGGCGGATCTCCCAGAACACGGCACGGACAATTTCCGGGACCTGGGCCGGGGCGGCGACGAGATTCCACAAATCGGCAAGGCCGATGTTGACCGCGCCAACGGCGGAAGCGGTCAAAAGAACAAGGGGCAAGAGCGCAGCGAGAAACCAAAGCCGTCCATGAGCCCGACCCCGCCGACGCGAGTCGTCCTCCCGTGCCGCGTTCATGGTTGTTGTAAGGCCAGGGCGACCTCGGTCGCGGCCGACGGGGCGCGCGGGCCAAAACCAAGGAAGGCGGCGTCGTCGACGCGAATGACCCGTAGCTTGCGGCCGTCGGGAGTGGTGCCGAGGCCCGGCACACGCGCCAGCAATTCGGTGTCATCACCGCCCACGCTTTCCGAAACAATAACAAAGTCCGGCGCGGCCGTGGCGAAAATTTCGGCCGAGAGCGGTTGGTAGCCGGTGAAGGAGGCGCAGACGTTGCATCCGCCACTGGCCTCGATCATGGCATGCGCCGCGGTCTCCGTGCCCGCGGCCATGAGGTTGCCGCCATGCCGCGCGAGGAGAAAGACCACCCCGGGACGCTCACCCTCGTTGGCGGCCGTCGCGGCGCGGAGCGTCTGCACGTCGGCATCCACGCAGGTGATGAGTTTCTCTCCGTCTTCAACCCGGCCCGTCGCCGCGGCAATGGCCCGGATCTTGTCGTCTATATTGTCGAGGGAATAGCCGTTGGGAATGACCACCACGTCCACGCCCGCCGATCTGATCTGCTCGAGCACGGGCGGCGGTCCGGCCTCGCCGGAAACGAGGACGAGATCGGGCTTTTGCGAGAGGATGCCCTCCGCACCGAGCATGCGGACATAGCCAATGTCGGGTTTGTCGCGCGTTTCCTTGAGATGCTTGCTCGAAGTATCGACCGCGACAATCTGCGGGGCGAGGCCAAGGCCAGAGACGATCTCGGTCACCGCCGCGCCCGCCGTGACGATACGCACCGGCTCGGCGCGCGCGGTCAGCGCGGTGAGCAAGACGGCCAGGATAGTCGCCGGACGAAGCATCGGGCTGGAAACGGGTGCGGTCAGGCCACGTGGATTTCGTCGTCCAGCGCGGAAATCGCGTCGAACGTATCCTGCGCGGCTTTGACCATGGTGTCCTGCTCTTCGGACGACCAATGGATGGCATTCATGTCCTCGCGGAATTTCATCCAGAGTCCGCGCTGCGCCTCGCCGTGCGGATCGAGGTATTTCATTCCCTCGCCATCCGTCTTGCCCCAGGCCTTGCCGAGGGCGCGGGCGATGAAACGCGCGCCGTTTTTGCTGCCTTCGAAAACATAATAGATACCCATGAGCACGGCCGGGGACGGCGCTTGCTGGATGGTCTCGACCAGATTTTCCGAACCCTTGAGCGGTTTGATCGTGGAGGTATCGACCCCGAGGTAGGCCAGGTCGGCCTCGAGGTTCGCCGTCTGGTAGAGGCCCGGAAGACCGAGGCCGGAAAGACGCTGGTCTTCTTCGAGCACACGATCGGTCGCCACCTCGAGCTCGCGATGGATGAGCCAGCGCTGGGCAAGATACTCCTTGTATTGGTCGTGGTCGATGGAACCGCCAATGAGGGCGGCTTCAAGCGGCTTGGCTTCGGCGATGGCGTGTTGCTCGGCCGTTCCGGCCTTGAGCCGACCCATGATGCCGGTGGGAGCGGTGGTGGTTGTTGTCATAGGGGCACGAACTCCCAAAATGAGCCTATTTGCCCGGGGAGTAGTTGGGATCATTCGCCTGCGCAGCGCGCATGCTCCACAATCTCATGTCTTTGAGTTCATCGATTGTCATGAGGCGAGTCGAGCCGTCAAGGAAAGACACCACGGCTTTGCCACCGTGACGAGCATCAACGTAGCCAAAGGAGCCAGGATCGGAGCCTTCCGTCCAAGGAGAGCCTTGCCATCTCCACTGACCGGTCGGCGCGCCAACATACCCGTATCCCGATATCTCGCTTGTTCCGGCTGAGGCAAAAAGGACGATTGAGTTGACAGCCTGAGCAGAAGTCCGGATGCACTCGGCATCAGTTTGGCCAGCGGTGCCACCAACAAATTGCCGGTTGATACCGAAGGAGGGAAAACGACTCAAGACGTAGTCGAACATAGGCATGCCGGGCGAAAACTTCATTTTTTCTTGGATCTGAGTTTTGTTGCCGCTGACCAGCAAAGTATCTTCGACGGCAAAGTTAAAATAGGGCGCAAGGCGAAATACATACTCTTTGGCAGCAAGGTCCATGATAGGTTTGCCGTCAGGGTTCTTCAGTCCCTTGGCTTGGGGATCGTAGGCGGGTAGAAACCTTCCACCATGATCAGCAGCAGCCGCTTGGTAGGCCGCTGCAAGTGTCTTGGCTGCGTTTATCTCAGTGGCAGTCTGAGCCTTACCCAGAACACTGCTGTAGGCTGCATGCCCCAAGCCGCCGAGCAGAGCAATGATGGAGATGACAACGAGCAGTTCTGTCAGCGTAAATGCCCTGCTGTCGGAAAACTGGTAGCTCATAATCTTGGGAGGCTGCGTTTATTCGCAAGGTGTGCACACAAAAGCAAACCGCCGATAAAAATAAGGGAAACAACACTCGGCTCGGGAACAACGGCGCCGCTCTGAAGCACCGAGGTCCCGTCTACCCGCAGCGCGTAGACCTGCGCGTGGGTGACTGCGCTGAAGTTCAACGCGTAAGAGGATACGACTGGCGAATCGGTCAAATTCCACTGGTAAGCCCAAGTGTTGATCCACACGGGTTCATCTTGGCCCGTTTCCGGACTGGGAAATGTTCCGTTTTGGAAGCGGGTAACGAGGTTGGTAAACAGCGATGCTTGGGTGGCCTCACCGTTGATCGACAGCACCGGGAAGCCGGTAGGTTGGAAGAAATCAAAGCCATTTGCTTCGCCAATTTGCAATTGGAAGACCAAGGTCCGCAGGTTCGAGAGCGGAGCGTTATTGGAAATCTGCAAAGTTCCGCCGAGGGCGTTTGGAACCTGGAGAAAGTTACCAAAGTAAATCGACGAGCCGCTAATGAATGGCCCGCCTCCTGTCGGGGAGCCAGCGATGCGGTTCAGACTAGCCGAGGCGGAGCCATCATTGGCCAAAATCGGCGCAGGCCATGGGCTGCTGCCGGGGAAAGTTCCGTAACCAGTGTAGTTGGCCGTTGTGAGATTGGACCACGAGGAGTAACTCGTGGTGCCTCCTCCGCTAAAATTCACATCAACGATTTGGGCGTGCGTGAAAGCCACAGTCGCAGCAATAAAGAGAGCCGTTGTGGATTTGAGCTTCATAAAAGTTGTTCGGGCAGTTTTTCAATTCCACGCGGACATTTGACTTTTGGGCGTGGAGTCATTGTTGCGACTGTGTCTCAATCTCAATAAGCCGTCAAGATGAAAATTATTAGACGAGCTTATACTACTCCACTCCCGCTGCCAATGCGCAAGTTATACCAGCGGCCCTTTGAAAGTTGACCTATACCTGACAGCGGGAAGCGCTGACATCGACGCCAACGTGGCATTGGCATCCCTGCCAATGAACCTTCCGATCCCATCGGCTGGAAGCCGATGCCACTTTTACCGCACGCGGCGCGAAATCGAAAAGCTCAGGGACGTTGGTATTCCCTCCGGGCCATCATCGCGCGAAGTGCCGCACGATCGACTCGACGAGGCCGTCGATGTCATGACGGGTGGCCTCGACTACGGGCGTGATGCCGTGTTCGACCAGCGTCTTGGTCGTGACCGGCCCGATGCTCGCAGCTTGGACTTGGGCTTGGGGGAGAATTTTCTGCGCGACGAAATTCTGTGCGGTGGACGAACTGGTAAAGACGACCAAGTCCGCTCCCTCGCCGGCCACTCGCTCGCGGGCCATGGTGCGGTCCATGGTTTCCGGCACCGTGCGGTAGGCGATGGCCTCATCCACGATGGCGTCCATCTTAGTCAACTCCGCCGCGAGGGCCCCCGCGGTTTCCTCCGGGCGCACGACGAGGATCTTCACGTTCTCGACGTCGGTCTCGCGGCGGAACGCGGCGATGAGCGAGTCCACGGAAAAATCGGTCGCCACAAGGTCGACATGAAAACGTTTCGCCTTGAGCCGCGCGGCGGTGGCCGCGCCGACGGCGGCGAATTTGGCCCCGCCGATTTCCCGTGCGTCGTCGTAAAGTTTGTCGAAGATTTCGAAGAATGCATCCACGCCATTCGCGCTGGTGAAGACGAGCCACTCGTAGCTATGTGCGTCCTGCACCAATTCGGCAAACTCCCGCAAATTCGGCGGCGCCTCGCGCCGGATGAGCGGCAGCTCGCAGACATCCGCCCCGAGATCGCGCAGGCGGGCGGACAGCCCGGACGCCTGCACCCGGCTGCGGGTCACCACGATGCGACGACCGGTCAAGGGCCGCGGACAAAACAGCGCGTGGTCGGCGGAGGCGACCGCTCCGAAAACAACCACCGCCGGCGGACGCAGTGCCTCGGCAGCAACGCGGGCGGCGATCTCCGAAAGCGGGGCGCGCACCGTGACTTGGTCGCCCATCGTGGCGCGGCGGACCACAGCGACCGGCAAATCTGGCGCGGCCCCGCCGGCCTGCAATTCACGGGCAATACCGGCCAAACGCTCCAGCCCCATCAGCATGACCAACGTGCCCCCGCGCGCCCCCAGCCCGCGGTAGAATTCGCGCCCTTCCTTACTATCCGGATCCTGATGTCCGGTAAAAATCCCCACGTCCTCGTTCACCCCGCGCCGCGTCACCGCGATACCGGCGGCGGCCGGCCCGGCCAAGGCGGAGCTGACTCCGGGCACCACCTCGAAGTCGAGGCCTGCAGCGGCCAAAGCCCCGGCTTCCTCCGCGCCGCGACCGAAAACATAGGGGTCCCCGCCTTTGAGCCGGACAACCAGACGGCCGACGGCCGTCTGCTCCACGAGCAGGCGGTTGATCTCTTCCTGCGTCATGCTGTGGTCGTCCGGTTTCTTCCCCGCATAGAGCAACTCGGCTGTCTCCGGAGCCAGCCCGAGCAATTCCGGATTGGCCAGATTGTCATAGACGACAACCTCCGCGCGTCCGAGCACTTCGTTTCCACGCAGCGTGAGCAAGCCCGGGTCACCCGGACCGGCTCCGACCAGAAAGCATTTTCCTTTTTTCATAAACGTAACATCGCGGCCACCGCACTCCCGAGTTCTTCCGCCTCCGAGCGCGCTCCACTCAGCTCCGCCATCTTCGGCTTCCCGCCGGAGTGGTCAAACAGAACCGCCTGCAAGTGCAACCGGTCGCCGTCCATCGTGCCGAGTGCCCCGAGGGCCAGATGACACCCGCCCCCAATGGCCCGCAGCACCGAGCGTTCGGCCCGCACGGCCGCGGCCGTCTCCGCATCGTCCAGCACGCCGACCATCTCCCGCGCCTGCGCATCTTCTTCGCGCACTTCGACCGCAATGGCCCCCTGCCCAGGGGCCGGCAAAAAGGACGTGAGTGGAAAGGCATGAAGCATCAACGGGCCCATAAGGAATGGGCCATCCGCAGAAAACCCGAGTCGCTCCAAACCGGCCGCGGCGAGGATCACAGCATCAAACTTTCCCTCAGCCACGCGACCGATGCGGGTCGGCACATTCCCGCGGATCGGGACCACTTCCGTATCCCGGCGCAGAGCGCGCATCATGCCGGCCCGCCGCGGGCTGCCCGTCCCGATGCGGGCCCCGGCGGGCAGGCAGGCCGGGCCGCCGGGTTGTCTGCTGACCAGCACGTCGCCGGCCGACCCGCGGGGCAGGACCGCGCCGAGGACCAGACCGGACGGAAGATCCACGGGCAAATCTTTCAGACTGTGCACCGCGGCCGCAGCGCGGCGGTCAAAAAGCGCCGCCTCCAGTTCCTTGGTGAAGACCCCGGATCCGCCGAGCGTGGTCAAGTTTTCCTCCGGATGCCGGTCACCGGTCGTGCGCACCACGTCCTCGCGCACCGTGAGTTGCGGCCAGGCGCGGACCAGACCCTCGCGCACCATGCGCGTTTGCACGCGGGCCAACTCGCTGCCACGCGTTGCGAGGATAAAGTCGGACATGATGGCTCAGGCCGCCGCCGCGAAGGCCGGGCGTTCCGCGGCACGGCGGGCAAATTCCGCGACTTGTGCAGCAATGACCGCCTCGGCCTTTTCCACCTCGGCCGCGCGCAAGGATTCGCCCTCGCGCGCCACCGCTTCGAGGTCGTCGATGTCATGCAGGGTGGCACCGCGCAGGACACGGATGGCGGGGTCGAAGTCGCGCGGCACGGCGAGATCGAGGAGAAAGAGCGGACGTTCCTCGCGCACCGCGAGGAAAGGGGCCAGTTCGTCAGCCCGCAACAAACGTGACGGGGCGTCGGCACAGGCGATGACGATATCGGCGGTCGCCAGATGATCACGCCAGCGCTCGAATTCCACGGCGCGCCCACCCAAGGCGGCAGCCAGCGCTTCGGCCCGGCTAAAGGTGCGGTTGGCGACGAGAAGTTCCATCAGTCCGCGCGCATGCAGGCTCCGCGCGACGTCCTCGCCCGCTTCGCCCGCACCGAGCAAGAGGGCGCGGCAGGCGGAAAGGTCGCCGAGGTCCGAGGCGGCAAGGCGGGCCGCGGCCGAACCGATGGAAACGGCACCGCGGCCGATCTCGGTCTCACTGCGCACCTGCTTGGCCGCCCGAAAGGCGTGCTGGAAAAGCCGGTTGAGCACCGCGGAAGTATGACCAGCACCGAAGGCGGCAGCATAGGCGTCTTTGACCTGGCCGAGGATCTCGGTTTCGCCGAGCACCATGGAATCGAGGCCGGCGGCGACGCGGAAAAGATGATGCACCGAGCCTGAACCGGTGAAGCGGGCGAATTCCGCGGCACGACCCGCGCGGCGTTGCAGAGCGGCCAATACGGTTTCCATGGCGGAGGCAGGATCTTGCGCCACGCCGTAGACCTCGACGCGATTGCAGGTGGAGAGGAGAACAATTTCCTCAAGCCCCGCGCCCTCGCGCAAGCCGCGCATCACGGCGTCACTCTGATCATCGCCCACCGCGAAGCATTCGCGCAGCGAAACCGCAGCGGTGTGATGACTCAGGCCGAGAGAGAAGAGATTCATGCGCGGGCGGACAGAATAACTACGGGCGGCACGCCGCGCAAGACGCCCGCATTTGGCTGGCCTCGGCGGCGGGACCGTGCCTATTAAGACCATGCGCCCGATGCTCCCCGCCGCGCTAGCCGCCCTGTTCATCGTGGGTTGCGCCTCCCCGCGGAAGCTGCCGCCCTTCGAATCGCCGCTCGCGCTGGCCCCGGTCCAGACCGTGCGCACCACCGCTTACACGCACAGCGAGGCCGACCACCGCAAGTGGGGCAAGAAGTCCGCGGCCGGCACGGTATTGCGGCGCGGGGAAATCAACAGTGCGGCGGCCGACTGGTCGCGTTGGCCGTTGGGGACGAAGTTCCATCTGGTCGAAACCGGCGAAGTCTACGAGGTGGACGACTACGGCTGGATGCTGGCGGGGACGAACACGATCGATCTCTACAAACCGAGCAAAGCCCGCATGAACCAGTGGGGCGTGCGGCGCGTGACTATCGAAATCCTCGAATGGGGTGACCACCGCCGCAGTTACGCCGTGCTCAAGCCGCGGCAGAAACACGCGCACGTGAAACGCATGGTGCGCCAACTCGAGGACCGCCAGGAGTTGTGAGCAGCGGCACGTGGTCCGATCCCGCGCGCATTTTCGTCGCGCTGATAGCCGGGGTGTTGGCTGGTGCGCTCCTTCCCGCAGCGGCGGGCATCGGCACGCTGACCACCGGGGCGGTTTTCGCGTTCGCCGGAGATTTGTTCCTGCGCCTCCTGCAAATGGTGGTCGTGCCTCTGGTCGCCACCTCGATCGTCACCAGCGTGGCGCGCTTGGGACGCGACCACGCCTTTGCCCGCCTCGGGGCAAAGACCGCGGGCTATTATGTGCTGACCACCATCTTGGCCTCGCTCGTCGCCCTGGTCATTTTCAACCTCGTCCAACCGGGCAAGGTCGATGCCGAGGTCTCGGCCCAATTGCGGGCCGGGGTTCCCGGCAGCGTGGAGGAAGTGCGCGAGGGCTTGGACGGAAAGTCGACCGGGGACCTGGCCGACGTCATCCGCCGCGCCGTGCCGGTCAATATCCTCGGCGCGGCCTCCGACAACCGGGAAATGCTCGCGGTTATTTTCTTCGCCCTGCTTTTCGGTTTTTTCAGCGGACGACTCCCCGACGGGAAGCGCGAGGCTTTCCTTAATTTCTGGGAGAGCGCCAACGAGGTCATGCTGGCCATCACGCACGCCGTGATGCGCGTCGCGCCGATCGGTATTTTCGCGCTCATCGCCCGCAATGTGCAGGAAAGCGGATCGGCCGCCCTCGGACCGCTCGCCTTATTTTTCGCCTGCGTGGCCGGCGGATTGCTTTTCCACATGTTCGTCACGCTCGCCATCCTCATGCGCACCCTCGGCGGGTTCCGTCCGTGGCCCCACTACCGGGCCATGCTCCCGGCCCTGCTGACCGCCTTCTCGACCGCCTCGTCGTCCGCCACGCTGCCGGTGACGATGGAGTGCGTGGAGAAAAATGCCGGCGTTTCGCCCCGTGTGGCCGGTTTCACCCTGCCGCTGGGTGCGACCGTGAATATGGACGGCACCGCGCTCTACGAGTGCGCGGTCGTTCTCTTCATCGCGCAACTATACGGCGTCAGCCTCGATTGGACCCAGCAACTCCTTATCGTGGTGCTCGCCCTGCTCACCTCGATCGGCGTGGCCGGCATCCCCGCGGCCAGCCTGGTGGCCATCGTCATCATCCTGCAGGCCCTCGGCCTGCCGCTCGAGGCCATTGCCATTGTCATGGCCACCGACCGCATCCTCGACATGATGCGGACCACGGTGAACGTCTTCGGGGACACCACGGCGGCCGTAGTCATCGCGGCCTCGGAGGGGGAAAAGCTCTACCCCCGGGATGCCGCGTGACAATCGGCGCGGGCGGGTTATCTTTCCCTCGAGTTACGGGGCGTAGCTTAGCTTGGTAGAGCGCCTGGTTTGGGACCAGGAGGTCGCAGGTTCGAATCCTGTCGCCCCGATTTATCCATGGCCATCAATTGGGCCACGGTGACGAACTGGAAATCCCGGGCCAACAACTGATCGAGCACCGGAGGGATGGCGGTGATGGTTGTTTTGTGGATGTCATGACAGAGCAAAACCGCACCCGGCGCGGCGCCGGAGACCAATTCGCGGGTGACCCGCGCGCTATTGCGGTATTTCCAGTCCTGCGGATCGACCGACCACATGATGGTGTCATAGCCATGCCCGTCGAACGCCACCTGCCGCACGCGGTCGTTGAAGGCTCCGTAGGGCGGACGGAGGTTGGTCATGCGCACACCGGTCACCTCAAGCACGATCTCGTGCGTGCGGCGAAGTTCGTCGGCTACGCGCCCGGCGGGAAGACCCGAGAGCGAGGGATGCGACCACGTGTGATTGGCGATTTCGTGGCCCTCGGCAACGATCCGGCGGGCGATATCGGGATGCGTTTCGACATTGCGGCCGATGACATAGAACGTTGCTTTGACCTTCCTCTTGGCCAGCGCGTCGAGCAGCCGCGGAGTGAGGGAACCGTGGGGGCCGTCATCGAAGGTCAGGGCCAGATGCGGCGTGCCGATGGAGGCCGAATGAAAAGGCGGGAGCATGACGGGAGGATTGGTCAGCGGACCCGAAGGCATTCCCAACGGCGGGGTGGCTGGGTGCAAACCGAACTCGCTGCCCATGGAGGCGAGGGTGCGGGCGGCAGGATAAAAGCACGCC
Organism: Chthoniobacterales bacterium; assembly: GCA_044359955.1. Taxonomy (GTDB): domain Bacteria; phylum Verrucomicrobiota; class Verrucomicrobiia; order Chthoniobacterales; family JACTMZ01; genus JACTMZ01. Next base: position 55,723 of record JBIKLF010000002.1, read on the forward strand.
CCGAGGGTGAGGGTGCGGAGGAACCGGCGGCGCGAAATGTGGTCCGACGCAGACATCGTGGAAGTAATAAACCCAGTCACAGCCGGGATGCAACCCGCGGGCAACAATTACCAAGCGAGCAGACTGTCGAGTTGCCCGGCCATTTTGCGGAGGTAGGTGCCGACGGGCGTGGGTTCCAGGGGGATCGAGACGGGGATTTCCAGGACCACAGGGATTTCGCCGGTGATATGGAGCGGCTCGGGAAAACCGACCCGCGCCTGTTGCTGGATGGCCAATTTGAGGTCGAGCATCTGATCAACGGGCACCTCGAAGGCCACGGGGACGCGCAACTCTTCGCGCAGGCGGAACTTGACCGGGATGTTCCCCCGGACCTGCAGGGTCTCGGGAAAGTGGATCTCCATCTCATGATCCAGCGGGACGCTTCCCTTGATGTTGAGCAAAGGCGCAATGCGTTCGAGCAGGCGCCACCTGACCGGTTGTTCGAGGTCGATCTCGGCCTTGACCCGGACCCGCGACTTTTCCGTGATGGTCATGGCCGTGACCAGAGGAATCTGCTCGTCGATCTGCAGGTCGAGCGGGACGGTGAGGGTCTCGTCCACCTTGACCTCGAGGCGGATCGGTATTTTGTCGGAAACGTCGAGGGTCAGATCGATCTGGGTCGGTTTGATAATGTTGATCTGCGCGGCGAGCGGCAGGGTCTGCCGCACCGTGATGGTTGTCTCGATCGAGGCGTTGCCGAGTTCCTTCATGGCGTCCGACATGTGTCGCAAGCGGTCGGACGCGACCAAGCGCACCCCGAGCAGCACGCCGAGCGTGGTCAGGCTCAGGGCCATTGCGCCTACGGCGAGGAGGACTACGGGTGCGGTCGATTTCATGAGAGTGCGGCAAAGAGGCCTGCGGCTTTGTCCAAGGTTTCTTTGTATTCGGACGCCGGATCGGAGTCAGCCACCAACCCGGCACCGACCCCGTAAGTGGCCCGCCCGTCACGCACCACGAGGGTGCGGATGGCGATGTTGAAAACCGCGGAGCCGTCGCGGCGAAAAAAGCCGATCGCTCCCGTGTAAATGCCCCGCGGCGTCGGCTCCAGTTCGACGATAATTTCCCGCGCCCGTTTTTTCGGTGCGCCGGTGATCGAGCCTCCGGGATAGCAGGCCCGCACCGCTTGCACCGGAGTGACCTCCGGCCGCAGCTTACCCTCGATCTCGGAAACAAGGTGATGCACCTGGGCGAAACTTTGCAGTTGGCAAAGCGCGGTGACCCGCACGCTGCCGAACTCGCAGACTTGCCCGAGATCATTGCGCTCGAGATCGGTAATCATGATCAGCTCGGCGCGCTCTTTTTCCGAGGCGAGCAATTCCTCGATCACCGCTGCATCCTCGGCCCCGCGTGGACGCGTTCCCTTGATCGGGCGTGTCATGATACGGCGTCCATCGATGCGCAGGAAACATTCGGGTGATGCACTCAGGACCGCAGTGTCGCCCAAGCGCACGAAGCAGGCATAGGGCGCGGGACTCGCGCGGCGCAGCCGGGGATAAAATTTGGCGGGGTCCTCCGGCCACGGGGCGGAGAGCGTATGCGTGAGGTTGACCTGATAAATGTCGCCCGCGGTGATGTAATCCTTGGCCCGGCCGACGAGGCGTATCCATTCTTCCTGATCCATCCCGGGCAAGAAATCGGTCCGTGCGGTGCGCATTGCAGGTCCGGGCACGGCGCAGGACGGAGAGGCTGACCAATCGGGAAAATCCCCGAAACGGAAATTCCCATCGTAATCGAACCACCCGGCCAGTCCACCCCCTGAGCCGACGGCAAGCGCCTCCTCCAGCATTCCCCAATCATCCCACCCGCCCTCCAGAATCACCTCCGGATCGGTCGCCGCCAGGCCGCCAAAGCCTTCTCCGTCAAAGAGCGCCGAGCCGGGGTCAACCGCCTCCGGAGCGGTGGACGGCGAAACACGGGCAGCAGGCACATCCGTCATGTGAGCGGGAAAGCGGTTCCATTTCAAGGGCTCCCGCGTTATGCAAGGAGCCATGATGCGTTGGTTCATTGCCTTGGTTCCGATTGTTTTCTCGGTGGCGACCCTTCCGGCCGAGGAGGAAAAGCCCAGCGCCGCGCTGATCGTCGAGGCCGAGGAAACCATCATCAAAGAGCCGGCCCTCGAACCGGGTGAGCAGGCCTTGCCGGAGATGGACGGAAATTTTCCGGGCGAGGACAACGTTTTCGGGGACGATCTTTTTGGCGCGCCGTCGGGCTCGGCCGGAAGTCTCAGTGGCCGCAGCGCCCCGCGCTTGCCGGCCGCGGTTCCGGTCCTCGAAGATCCGCTCGAAGCCGAGCGCAAGATGCGCATCCGCTTGGCCAAAATCAAAGCACGCCTCGACCGCGACCCGAGGTTGATGGAATTGGAGCAGATGGCGGATACCGCACCGACTCCGGAGGACTACCGTGCCGCGCGGCGGGCTTACTATACCTTGTTTTTCGACAAGGTCCGGCGGGCTGACACCACACTCAAGGACTTCACCGAAAAGTTGGAAAAAGAATCGTTGTCCGGTCTCTTCCAGACCCGCATCGATCCGACCTGGCCGCTGCAGGCAGGAACCGCCGCGGCCGCAGCCCCAGGCGAAGTTTGTGCCGCCGCGGCAGTATCCCGACGTCCTGCTGGCGGACGAGGAGCCGGTGCAGTTGCCGTAAAAAGGTAGGGGCACGCGGCCCGCGGGCCCGATCGAAACGGGGCGGACGAGCGGGCCGCTCGTCCCTACCTGGACAAATTACTCCAGCACCAAGCGCGGCAACTCGCCGAGTGAGTGGATGGTGAAATCGGGTTCGACCAGGCCGACCGGCTCGTCTTCCCCCTCGAGGGCCAGCCAGCAAGTGTGCAAGCCGGCGCGTTTCCCGCCGACGATATCCCGGGCGAGCGAGTTGCCGACCATGAGCGCCTCGGGCGGTTCGACACCGAGATGTTGCAGCAAGTGATGGAAAATTTGCGGGGCGGGTTTGCCGGTGCCGAGTTCGCCGGAGACCACGGCGGCATCGAAAAACATCCCGAGGCCGGACGATTCGATTTTCTCGCGCTGCACGCTGGCCGCGCCATTGGTCAGCAGACCGATACGCAGACCGGCTTGCTGCAGGGTGTGGAGGACCTGTTCCGCGCCCGGCAGGCGGTCCTGCAATTCACGCCGGCGGAGGCGGAAAAAATCACCCAGTTGCTCCGCGAGTTTCCCGTCCTCAATCCCCTGCTCTTGCAGCGCATGTTCCCAAATCGCGCGGCGGAATTGCGGGGTCCATTCGCGCAGATGGCGCACGTAATCCTCCTCGCCGCGGAAGTGACCCCACATCCCCTCGAAGGCCACGATGCCGAGTTCGTCGCAGCGCTCGACCGGCGCGTGGGCGCGCCACAACGTATCGCCAGCCTGTTTGGCGGCCGACATCAACCGCCCGGCATCGAGGCCGTGCACGACGGCCCCGCGGGCGGCCGTCTCCATCAGGGCCTGGCGCGACATCCGCTCGTCCCAAACCAGCGTGTCGTCGAGGTCGAAGAGAACAGCGCGGAATTTCACCCCGCCATTCAAACGCGCTCGTAAAGCCGAAGCAACTCCCGTCCGGCACGCTCGGGGTAGGTCGGAATTTCCCAATGCTCCTCGCGCAGGCGGAAGTTTTCGCCGAAGAGAAGGTCCAGTTCCGCCGCAGTGCAACCGAAAGGCGGACCTTGGCCGTCGTTGTCGGGATTGACGAAAAAGACAGCGAGCAGGTGCCCGCCCGGTTTGAGCGCTTCGGCCACGGCCGTGACATAGTCGGGGCGGCGCGCCGGCTCGATGGCGCAAAAACAGGTGTGTTCAAAAACCCCATCGAAATGGCGTCGCCAGCGTTCCGGCACATGGAACAGATCGCCGAGCTGGTAGGTCTCGTGGCCCGCCGGCGCATGGGAGCGCGCGCGGTCGAGGGCCAGCGAGGCCACATCAAGGCCGACGACTTCCAGCCCGCGCCGCGCGAGTTCGCGCACGTCGTGACCCGTGCCGCAGCCCGGGACAAGGACACGTCCAACGAGGGCGCCGTGGGTCAGCATGTCGAGCAGCACGGGATGCGCTTCACCTTGGTCCCACGGCGTGTCGTCCGCCTCGTAGCGTTGGTTCCAGTCCATCAACGTCGCACCCACCGCGTGCCCCAAGCCACGCTCCACTGGAATTTCCGCGCGTGTTCGCGGATGAGGAAAGGAAGATCCTTGGAAAGTTTAAGTTCAAAATGCGGCTCGAGGAGGCGGGTCAGTTCCTCGGCGCTTTCCACTTCATCACGTCCGCCGATCCAATGGTCCCGCGTCGTGAATTGCTCCAACCAGCTGAATGGTGTGGTCAGCAGAAGTTGTCCGCCGGGTTTGACCAAGCGCGGGACGCGCTCGAGAAAAACACGCGGGTCGGGCAAACGGCAGAGCAAGTTGGCGGCCAGAACAATGTCGAACTCCCCTAGATCCTCCCGTAAATCCATGGCATCTCCCGCTTCGAAGCGGATCCGGGCAGGGTCAATGCCCGGCGGAAGGCTGGCGGTGGCGGAGGCCGTGCGGTCACCCTCGATGGCATATTCATAAGCGAGCGACCCGCTCGAGCGGATTTTTTCCGCGGCCGCAATGAAGGCGTGCGAAAAATCGATCCCGATCACTTCGCGGCAATGGCCGGCCAACTCGAAGGAGGAACGTCCGACCGCGCAGCCGATATCGAGGGCGCGGGCATCGCGACCGACCGAGGACGAATTGATCAATTCGCGCACGCAGCGCTGGGCGAAGCCGAGCGCGTCACGCGGGCCGTGCTTCCACGGGAGAACCTGATCCGGGTCCCCGTAGTGGAAGAGTAGGTATTCGCGGACCTGCCGGTCGCTTTCGTAGATGTTGTCGGCCACGCGGGCGCGGCACCTGCTAGGCGAGCAGGCTCTCCATGTAGGGCGACGGATGGAAATCCTTGAGCAGGATTTCCACTTTGTTGTCGCGGAAAAGACGGACCTCGGACGACTTCACCTCGGGCGTTTTTTCGCGCGAGAAAAGAATGTCATCATGGGTGGCGTTCATTTTGTTGGCGAAGCGGTCAGGAGTGAGGCTGCCCCCGAGATGGTCGCTGCGGCCGGTGGCGATATGGAAGGTGCCGCGGATTTTTTCGTCCTGAATGTCTTTGCCGGAAACCGGCAGGACCTGCGTGCCGAAGCCCAGCTCGCCCAATTCGCCGGTGACCGGATCGCTCGCGAGCTTGCGGTTGTGGGCCTCGATCGTCGCGGCATTGCCCTTGATCAGGCTCGCATGCTTGATGCGCCCGCCGGTCACATGCATGAGACCCAGCGTTCCATCCTCATACTTCATGGGGAATTCGCCTTCCGCACCGACCGGCACATAATAAATCTCGCCGGCCGGAAGATTGGCCACGTCGGGTTCGCTGCCGCGGCAGAGCCCGTGGCTTTTTTGCGCTTCCTGCCGGCCGAGTTCCAGCTTGAGTGTGTGTTTCGCGCCATCATCGAGCTGGAAGTCGAGTTCCACCGCATCGGCGCGCGTCATTCCTTGACGGAGCTTTTCGGCTTCGACACTGACTTCATCATAGTCCACGGACAGGCCGGAGCTGAGGATGATGTCATTGACCCCGTGCAGCGTGGCGCCGCGGAAGCCGTGCTGCTTGGCCGAGGCGGTCAGCGGGGCGGTGGCGGAGTAGGTGGAAACGCAAAGAATGAGGTCGTAATTCGGATAGATGTCTTTCTCGAAGCTGAGTTGGCGCCCATCCGGGGCGAAGGCTTCATCGGGCAGGTCAAGGTTGCTCCCGCCGGTCAACTCGTAGGCGTAGATTTCACCGCCTTTAAGCCCGAGTTCCTCAAGAACCCCGTTTTTCAGACCCTGATAAAAGACGTCGTGCGCCTTGCGTTGGACGGCGAGGCTTTGGTCCTGGAGGAACTTGAAATCCGCGATGTCACGCGGGTTTTTCAGGTCAATGAGGACGCAGACACGCTGGCCGGGTGTTGGTTCGAAGGTCTTCTTGAGCAGACGGTTCAGACTGAAGGGTGGGAAGGTTCGGTTACTCATGGTTTTATGGAGTTGGAATAATACAGCATCGTGCATTACGAATGGAAGCCCATGGCGGAGGCAGTAAACAGCAGCGGCACACCGGTTCTTCCTTTCGAACACGCCAGCGTCGCGGTGGTCGTGCCGCTCTTTCCGAAGCTACCCGGCCTGCGGGAGTCGCTCGCCTCCTTGAGCACCCAGACGCGGCCGCCTCATCTCGTTGTCCTTCTCGATGACGGATCGAATCCCGAGGCGGAAACGCTGCAGGACGAAATCCCCGAACTTTCGGTCGAGGTCGTCCAGATCGAACCGGGCACCCTGCCATCCGCAGTCAACGCGGTCATGGAATACCTGGCGCCATTCCATTTCATCGGTTTTTTGCAGGCGGGCGACCGCTACAGGCCGCAGCGCATCGAGCGTTGCCTGGCCGCTTTCGAGACGGCCGGGGGCAAACGTCTGCCGGGGCTGGTGGTGACCGGACTCCGCGCGATCGACAGTCGCGGCCAACCGCTCGCCGCGGATGATCCGCGCGCCGTTCATCTGGCGCGTTTGTGGGGTCCGGGAGAAGGTGGAGCAGGATTGGCCGATTGGCTGGGGTGCGGACATTTCCCGGGACCGTTCTCCAATATTTTTGCCCGCCGCGAATATCTCGCGGCAAATCCCCTGCCGGAAAACACGGCCAATTTCAACCAGAGTGCGGTCTTGATCGCGGCGTTGCAGGGCCAAATGACGGTCTTGCACGAGGTTTCCCTCGACCACTACCCGCCCGCGATGGAGCGGGAGGCCACCCCACGACAGACCGCGGAAAATTTGCAGTTGCAGCTCTCCGTGCTGGCCACTTTGCGCGACCGGCTTGCCGTGTCGCCGGAAACACGGCGCAACACGGCGGCTTACCACCGGGCCGCGTGGAACAGTCTTTCCGGAACACGGGAAGATCTTTTCCAACAAATCATCATGCAATTGGCCGCGTCCGCCAATCCGGAGGAGACGCAAGCTGTGCTGACTGCCACCCTGCGATCCCATGAGGCGCAGAATCCACCCGCGCATTGGGCCGCATTGCTCGAGGGGCATAATCCGCTCGATCTGGCCGGCTACGCGGACGCGCTGCGCCGCACCCGCGAGAAGTTGGATGAGACACGGGAAGAGAAGGAGCGCCTCGGGCGGATTGCCGAGGCGGCGCAGGACTCGGGTTGGGTGCGCTTCGGTGCCTGGATTGGCGACCGTGGCGCACGCCGCATGATGGAACTCGAGCAGGAGGACGAAAAACCCGACCGATTGACAACGCCACGCGAATCGGAAGAAAAAGGCGAAGCCGGTCCGAAGGTGTAGCCCGGTTGCCGGCTTACCGCAGAAATTTGCTTTTCGACTCCCGAGTAACTCGAAGTGTTTTCAGGCAGCGACGGTCATAGACCGCCGCTACAAGTTTTCGTCGAAGTGTAGCGGCGCTCTATGAGCGTCGGTGCCTTTACCCCTGGCAGTGATGGTAGCCCCATTTACTCCCAGCACACACCCGCCAACGCGCGGGCTCAGGGACTAGGGGCCATCTTCACTGCGTTCCGGTTGGACCGGCCGCGTCGAATCCCATAGAAGGTTCGCGGTCGGCCCGGAGGTCCGACCCTACCCGGGGGCCGAAGGACAAAGTCCCAAGGCGATGGCCCTTTGGTATCACTATTTGGTGAGCGAGTTTGCACGCGGCCAAAGGGTACGGACGTGCTCCCTGGAAAAACCGAGCTGAGCCGCGCTTTTATTGCGTCTTCAACTGCATCGCTACGGCTCAGGCCCGCGTAGCTTGCGGACGGCGAATTACTTTGCCGGATCGGTGGTGTTGGCTGGTCCGCCGGGTTTCGATCCGCTGAGTTTTTCCACCACGTAGAAGAGCATCGGAATGATGAAAATGGCGAAGAGGGTCGCCGCGCCCATGCCGCCGATCACCGCTGTGCCCATGGTCTGCCGCGAGATGGCGCCCGATCCGGTGGCGGTCCAGAGCGGAACGCAACCAAGAATGAAGGCGAAGGCGGTCATGAGAATCGGGCGCAAGCGCACGCGGGCCCCGGCCAAGGCCGCATCGAAAAGACTTTTTCCGCTTTCGTATTCGGACTTGCAGAATTCGACGATAAGAATGGCATTCTTGGCCGCGAGGCCGATGAGCATGATGAGGCCGATCTGCGCGTAGACGTTGTTCTCCATCCCGCGGGCCCAGAGGGCGAAGAAGGCGCCGAAGACCGCGATCGGCGTGCCCAGCAGGACGCTGAACGGGAGCGACCAACTTTCGTATTGCGCGGCGAGGATGAGGAAGACAAAGACCAAGGCGAGGGCGAAAATGACGACCGGCGAGACGCCTTCGGCCGCTTGCTTTTCCTGAAACGACATGCCGAGGTAGTTGAAGCCCATTTCTTTCGGCATGGTCTGGGCAAAGACTTCCTCCATGGCGGCCATGGCTTGGCTCGAGCTGAAGCCATCGGCGGCGGTGGCATTGATCTGCGCCGAACGATACATGTTGAAGCGCATGGTGAATTCCGGACCGTAGCGGGGTTTGCTTTGCACGATACCCGAGACGGGGACGCTCTCGCCCTGGCGGTTGCGCACGTAGAATTGCCCGACTTTTTCGATGTCCGTGCGGTAGGTACCCTCGGCTTGCACGTAAACCTGCCACTGCAGGCCGAAACGGTTGAAATAATTCACCATCGTTCCACCGAGGAAAGCGCGCAGGGAATTGTAGGCATCATCGATGCTCACACCTTCGATCAACGCCTTGTCGCGATCGACCGAGAGCTTGAGCTGGGGGACGGAGGGCAGGAACGTGGTATTCAGGTTCTGCAACTCGGGACGTTGGGCGGCGGCGGCCATGAAGATCTGCGTCTGTTCGGCAAGGAACGGGACGGTGCCGCCCGAACGGTCCTGCAAAACGAAATTCACGCCGCCTGAGGTGCCGACCCCGGGGATGGCGGGCGGCGAAAAGGCGAAGGCCATGGCGGACGGCAGCATGGCCAGCTTGCCGTTGATCGCGCGCAGGATGTTGTCATATTGCGTCTCCGGCGAAGTGCGTTCACCCCACGGTTTCAGCGTGACGAAAAAGAACGCGTTGTAAGTGGTGTAGACTTGGCTGAGCAGGTTGAAGCCGACCGCCGTGGTGACGTATTCCACACCGGGGGTGGTCATGAGGATCTTCTCGACCTGCGCGGCGACGGCGGAGGTCCGCTCCATGGACGAAGCATTGGGCAATTGCAGGGCCGCGTAAAAGTAGCCCTGATCTTCTTCGGGCAGGAAGGACGGTGCGAGGCGGCCTCCGAAAAACAGTGCAGCCAGCGTGAGGAGGAGGAGGAAGCCGCCGCTCAAGGCAAGTTTGCGGATCGCCCCGCCGCAGATCCGCACATAGTGGTTCGTTGCGTTGCCGAACATGGTGTTGAACCACTTGTAGAAGGCACCGAGCGGCCCGCGGGTTTCGCCCTTCGGACGGAGAATGAGCGAGGCGATGGCCGGACTGAGGCTGAGCGCGTTGAAGGCAGAAAGGCAGACCGACACCGCGATGGTCACGGCGAACTGCTGGTAGAGGCTGCCGGTGATCCCGGGAATGAAAATGGTCGGGATAAAGACGGAAGAAAGGACGAGCGCAATGGCGACGACGGGACCGGAAACCTCTTGCATGGCCTTGAGCGTGGCATCACGCGGGGTCATACCCTGCTCGATATGGTGCTCGACCGCCTCGACCACGACGATGGCATCATCGACGACCAAGCCGATGGCCAGCACGAGGCCGAAGAGCGAGAGGGTGTTGATCGAAAAACCGAGCAAGGGGAAAATGGCGAAAGTGCCGATGAGCGAGACCGGCACGGCGAGCAAAGGAATGAGCGTGGCCCGCCAGCCCTGCAGAAAAATGAAGACAACAATGATAACAAGAAGCAAGGCCTCGAAGAGCGTCTTGACGATTTCCTCGATCCCCGCCGTCACGGCCAGCGTCGTGTTGAGCGATTCCGTGTATTGCATGCCCGGCGGAAAACGCGCGGCAAGATCGGCCATGAGCTTCTTGGCGGAAGCGGCGGCGTCGAGCGCGTTGCTGCCCGGCGTCTGGTAGAGGGCGATGATGGCCGAGGGGTTGCCTTGGAACCGTCCTTCGACATTGTAATTCTGCGAGCCGAGTTCGATGCGCGCCACGTCCTTGAGGCGCAGGATGGAACCATCGGCATTGGCGCGGATGACGATGTCCCCGAATTCCTCCACCGTGGTGAGGTAGCCCTCGCCAATGACCGTGTAAGCGTATTCCTGTCCCTCGGGGATGGGTTTGGCGCCGATTTTGCCGATCGGATTGACGCGGTTCTGCTGCTTGACCGCATTGATGATTTCCTGCGCGGTGACGTCGAGCTTGGCCAGTTGGTCCGGGGTGAGCCAGATGCGCATGGCGTATTGACCGGCGCCGAAGATCGCCACGTTGGAGATTCCCGGCAGGCGGGCCAACTCGTTGTTCAGGTTGATAAAAGCGTAATTGGCGAGGAAGAGGGCGTCGAAGGACTTGTCCGGCGAGAAGAGCGAAAAAAGGAGCAGCGGGGCCGAGGTGCTTTGCTGCACGGTGGTGCCGAATTCGACGACCGGAGCGGGCAACTGCGAATTGGCCTGGCTCTGCCGCATCTGGGTTAGGATCTGGTCGTCGGTCGGCGCGGTGTCGACGCCGAAGAAGACATTGAGCGTCATGCTGCCGTTGTTGGCATTGACCGAATACATGTATTCCATCCCCTCGACGCCATTGACCTGCTGCTCGATGGGCGTGGCCACGGATTGCTCGACGGTCAGGGCGTCGGCGCCGACGTAGGTCGCATTGACCTGAATCTGCGGGGGAACAATGTTCGGGTATTGCGCGATGGGCAGGCGCGCCATGGAAACGAGACCGATAATGACCGTGATGATCGCGATGACCATCGCCACGATCGGACGGTTGACGAAAAACTGGGGCATGTTCGGACGCGCGCCTCAGGCGGGCTTGGCGGATGCTTCGGGCAAGGGGGTCGGGGTGGGCGACGGGGCGGGCGTGGCCGCGGGGACCACCGGAACCTCCGGTGCCGCGGCACCCTCCAGCGCGGCGTCAGGGGGCAAATCCAAGTAGTCGCCTCCGGTCGCGGGGGGGATTTCCGGTTGGGGCAGATTGGGCTCCACGTTGAAACCCTCGGGCATTTTCCATGGCGTGGTCTTCACGGCCATTCCCTGACGCAATTTTTGCATCCCCTCGACGACGACCTGCTCGCCCGGCTTGAGTCCGCCGGACACGACTTGCATCGAAGCGTAGGTCGGGCCGATCTGCACGATGCGGAGATCGACCTTGCCATCGCTGCCGACCACGGCGATCTGCGATTTGCCTTGGAGGTCATTGACCGCGCGTTGCGGGACGAGCAGCGCGTCGTCGATCCATTGGGTCACGCCGCGCACGCGGGCGAATTGACCGGAGCGCAGCAGGTTGCCGGGGTTGGGGAATTGCGCTTCGAGTTCAAGGGCGCCGGTGTCCTGACCCACCGCGTTGTTGACCGCGATGAGGCGGCCGGGATGAGGGTAGACGGTGCCGTCGGCGAGGAGAATCTGCAGACCGAAACCGCCCTTCTCCTCGGCTTGGATGAGTTTCTCCGGATCGCCGTAGTAGGGCTTGATGTAGTTCAGGTATTGGTAGTCGCTGATGAAAAAGTTGGCCTTGATCGGGTCGACCAGGGTGACGCTGGCGAGCGTGCCGGTCTGGGGTCCGATCAGGTTGCCGACTTGCGCGATGTTGATGCCGGCGAGGCCGTCGATCGGCGAAGTGATGCTGGTGAATTCCAGGTTGAGGCGCGCTTGTTCGACCGAGGCCTGGGCGGCGGAAACCGCGGCTTTGCTCGCTTCGAAGGCCTGGATTTCATCGTCGTATTGCTCGCGGCTGATGACATTTTTGGCCAGCAAATCGACGGCGCGTTTGGCATTGGCCTCGTCACGAATGAGGCGCGCCATGGCTTCTTCCAGTTGGCCCGTGGACTGGTCGAGGACGGCTTTGAACGGGCGCGGATCGATTTGGAAAAGAAGCTGGCCCTTTTTGACCAGTGAGCCGTTTTCGTAATTTTGCGAAACAAGGTAGCCGCTGACTTGGGCCACGATGTTGGCGTTGACCAGGCCGGAAAGCATGCCGACCCATTCGCGGATGACGGGAACTTTTTGCTGCAGCGGTGCGGTCACCGGCACGGTGAGTTCCGGCATCACGGGCTTCTCTTTTTTCGGACAGCCGGCCACGAACAAAGGGAGCAATCCGAGCAACAAGAGCAAACGGGGACGGAGCATCGGCATGACGCCGACAATGAAACCGCCTCCGGTGCACCTTGCACAGCAGAAAACGGCAAGGCGACTGGCCAGCCACCGATGAGCGTGTTCTATTGATCCGGTGAAACGTTGGCTTATCCCGGTTGCTGTCTTGGCGGCCCTGCTGGTCGTCGCGGGTGCAGCTTTCCTGCTCCGGGAGAATATCGCCAATTATTGGATCAAGCGCCAACTGGCCGGAACACTTGCACGCGCGCTCGCTGCGGAGGTTGATTTGCAGGGTGTTGCTTGGAAAGACGGCATCCTCAAAGTGCAACGTTTCCGTATGGCTGGCGGGAACCATCCTTTCCAACGGCTCGAGGCACGCGATTTGCGGGCCCCGGTTGATTGGGAACATCTGCTCGATCCCTCGTCCCGAAACTTGGAGATCGCGATTGCCGAAGCAGACCTGGTCTGGCGGTCGGACAACGGGCCGCGCGACGAGCCCGCAGCACCTTCCGGCGATGCCCCTGCCCTGCCCCGGCTCGATCTATTGGTCAGCAAGTGTCATCTCCGGCACGCCGATCACCGCGGTTGGACCGTCGACGGTTCGCAGGTGCGGGCCGTGCAAAACGCAGGCACCTGGTCGCTTTCGGCGAAAGGCGGATCCCTTGCCGCGGAAGGTCGTCCCCTGTTGCAAATCGAACGTCTCTCGGCCGAAAACAGCGGCCGTGGGTGGAACATCGGCGGCTTTGCCCTCAAGGACGCGGGCAATGGGGTTATGGCCGGCTCGGCGACCAATACCGGCGGGCTCTGGTCGGCGGAATTTTCATGGCAGGACCTTGATCTGGCCACGCTCCTGACTCCGAACTATGCCGGTCACCTCGGTGGCAAAATCGCCGGCGATGCCGCGCTCAAGGACGGCGTGCTCAGCGGGAAGATGCAAATCGACGGCGGGGAAACCAAAGCGGTCGGTCTGTTGGTCGAACTGGCCGACCTCATCGACGGCCAGGAATGGAACAACCTTCCTTGGAATATTTTCCGTTTCAATTTCACCCGACGCGAAGACGGGCGCCTGGAATTCACCGACCTGCAGGCGCTTTCACCCAAGGGTCTGGCCGTGCGCGGCGGCGGCTTCTACTCGCCGCAAAGCGTCGGCGCCAACCTGCAGGTCGGAGTGAGAGCCGCAGGGCGACCTCTCCTCGGAGCATTCGTGCCCGTGCTCTTCAGCCACGAGCGCGACGGTTACTACTGGACCCAGGTGAAAATCGGCGGCACACCCGCGGCACCGACAGAAAACCTCGGCGCACGCCTGGCCGCCGCTGTCGCCTTGGCGCCGGCCGCGGGCGCCGCGCAGTCGGCCGTGGAAATTCCGGCGGCCGCATCCGAAGCCGTCGGGGGATTGTTGCGCGAAATACTGCGCCGGTGAGTTGAGGCGATCAGTCCGCCGGGCGAAAAACCCGCAGGGCGGTCACCAGATCCACGGCGCGCTGGAGAGGACGATCCATCAATCCTTGCTCGACCGCGACGCTGTCGATCTCCGGATTGGTGCCGGCCACCAGCGCCGCCTCATCAAATTGCGCCCGTTCTTTCTCGAAGACAAAACCCGAAGCTCCGCTGGTCAACGCCGCGGCCAAGATGCTCTCGCGTTCGGCCGGATCCTGCGGAATCTCGATATCGGGGCGGAGTCCGCGCGGATAAATCGCCTGCCCGGCGACGAGAACTTCGGCCACCGCGACGCGCAAATTTTGGCCGGCTCCAACCGGGACCTCGGCAAATTCCACACAGCGCCCGCTGGAACGGGTTCCAACCAGCAGGGCGCGGGCATTCCAACGCAAGGTCGCCGCGAGCGCCTCGGCCGCGCCCGCCGTCTTTTCGTCGATCAGGACCACGAGCACCCCGCGCGACAAACTTTCTCCGGAAGCCACCAAATTCCCGCCCTCGGTCCGGCCCGGCCCGGCCAAGGTGAACAAGGCGGTGCCGGGCGCGCAAAACCGGCTGGCGAATTGCCCGGCCATGACAAAGTCGGACGACTCCGGGGTGGCGCGCAGATCAAGAATGATGCCATGCACGGCCTTGGCCCCGAAGTCGCGCAAGGCAATGTCGAGTTCGGCCAGGTTTTCCGTTTGCAGCGATCCCAGACGGATGTAGCCGGCACGGCCGTCGAGGATTTCGGCGCGGAAGGGCGAAGGGGCGGCCGCCACGGAGGGGTCCGCGCCGAGCGCGGCACCGGGCGCGAGGATTTCGATCAAACCCCGCAGCGTCGCCCGCCCGAGAGTGGCATCATCAATCTGTGCTCCGCGCACGTGGTCCCGCCGGAGGATGGAGATGGCTTTCTGCACCTGCTCGCCGTCGAGCGCCATGAACGGATCGGCCCATGGTGTCGCGGCAGGCAAAGGGGATGTTGCTTCCTCGGCGCGGACCGGAACGATCGCGGACGAAGCCGCGAGGATGAGGGCGCAGAAAATTTTCATCGGCGCCTTCAGTTCACCTGGTGCTGCAGGGCGCGGGTGCGGACCCGGCCGCGTTGCCAGACGAGTTGCCGCGCAATGGCGCGGTGGAGGAATTTTTTCGCACCCTCCACGGCCACCGCGAGGGATTGACCGCGGGCCAACCCGGCGGCAAGCGCGGCGGAAAGCGTGCAACCGCTGCCGTGGGTCTCGCAACCGCTGAGTCGCGGCAGGGAGAATTCGCGCGGGCCACGGCGATCGCACAGAATGTCGACCGCAGCCCGCCCGCGCAGGTGTCCGCCTTTGAGCAAGACGGCCGCGCCGTATTTCCCGTGCAATTCCTCCGCCGCGTGGTCCATGGCGCGGCGCGTGGTGATTTTGCGTCCGAGCAGAACGGCCGCCTCGTCGAGATTGGGAGTGATGACATCGGCCAGCGGGAGCATTTCCTCCTCGTAAGCGCGCACCGCGTCTTTTTTCAAAAGCGGATCCCCACTGCTCGCCACCATGACCGGGTCAACCACGAGGTGAAACATGCCGAGACGGTCGGCCAATTCCTCGGAGACCACGCGGAGCAAAGCGCGGGAGTAAAGCATGCCGGTTTTCACCGCAACGATCGGGTAGGCCTCGAAAAGGATGCGGATCTGCGAGCGGAGGACCTCGGGTGTGACCGCTTGCACTTTCTCCACGCGGCCCGGCACTTCGGAGACCACGCAGGTCACGGCGGTCAGCCCGTAAACGTCATAGGCGCCGAAAGTTTTGAGGTCGGCTTGGATGCCGGCTCCGCAAGAATTGTCGGAGCCGGCGATGGTCAGGACAACCGGCGGGGACGCCTTGCGCCTAGTCATGGCGTCGCGCCATGAGGAGATAGACCAGGTTGCCGAGGGCGGCGACAAAGGCGGCAACGTAAGTGAGCGCGGCCGCGTTGAGCACGCTGTTGACCCCGGCCGCTTCGCCGCCGGGTTGGACCATGCCCATTTGTTGCAGAATGACTTTGGCCCGCTTGGAGGCGTCGAATTCGACCGGCAAAGTGATCAATTGGAAGACGGCGAGCACCGCGTAGCAGATGATGCCGAGCGTGATCAGGCCGCTGATTTGGAACATGAAGCCACCGATGATGACCAGCGGAAGGATCTGCGAGGCGAACTGGGTGACCGGAACAATGGCCATGCGCCATTTGAGCGGCGCATAAGCGCGGGCATGCTGGATGGCGTGGCCCGCTTCGTGGGCCGCGATGCCCAACGCGGCCACGCTTGGCGTGTTGTAGACATCGGACGAAAGGCAGAGGCGTTTTTTCATCGGGTCATAATGGTCGCCGAGCATGTCGTTGATTTCCCGGACTTCGACATCATGGATTTTGGCGGCATTGAGAATTTCGCGGGCGGCCTGCGCACCGGTCACCCCGGAAGTGGCGGCCACCTTTTTGTAACGGCCGAAGGCGGAGGACACGCGCATCTGGGCATAAAGACCGAGGGCCAGAGGGACGCCGATGAGGAGGAGGTAGATGGACATGCTCATAGTAGAATTTGCGGAATTACCCGTTCAGACAACCAAAGCCCAATCTTGTTCAAAATCCGCTCAAAGTTCCAGCGGAACCCGCAGGCGGGAAAGGAGGCGGCAACCCCCGGCGGTCACGGTGACCACATCCTCGTGCCGGGCGCCGCCAATCTCCGGGTAATAAAGACCCGGCTCGACCGTGAAAACCTGACCCTTCCGGAAAACGGTGACCCCAAGCCGCGGCTCCTCATGCAAATCCAACCCCAAACCATGCCCCGTGCCGTGGAAGAATCCGGTCCAACGTCCGTCCCGACGTTCCGTGGGGTAGCCGCGGGCGACAAAAAATTCCTGCACCGCTTTGTGCACCGCGGCTCCTTTGGCCCGGGGTTTGATCGCCCGGATGGCCCTGCGCTGGGCGGCACAAACCGTTTCCCAAAGCTGCCGCTGCGCCTCGTTGGCGCGGCCGCGCACCACCGTGCGGGTCAGATCACCGAAGTAGCCGCTGCGCGCGTCGCGCGGAAAAATATCGAGAATGATCAGTTCATGCGCCCGCAGCCGGCCGTGCCCCCGCTCGTGCGGGTCGCACGCTTGCCGTCCGCCTGCCACGATCGTTCCCTCCGGAATCCCACCCGCGCGGAGTACAGTGGAGTCGGCCTCGGCGCGGACCATTTCGCTGGTCAGGGGTTGGCCCTGCCATCGAAGCAGGCCGCCCCGCACAATCTTGGCGGCCCGCAGCACCTCGACCGCGCGTTCCAACCCGATCGCGGCCAGACGGGTGGCGCGGCGGATCGCGGTCAGCTCGTGGCGATCCTTCAACTCACGCTCGGGCCAAAAAAGTCCCTCGAGTGGCACCACGCGCAAACCCGCTTTTTCCAACACGCGGGCCGTGGCGAGGGGAAAATCGGACGGCACGTCGACCCGGCGGATTTTCCGGCGGAGCAAAAGACCGGCCGCGATCAGCGCGGGCGAGTGACTGCCGAATTCGCGCCCGAGTTCCGAAGCGGAGAGCACCTCGTCGACCTCCGCTTCGCGCCGGCCCCGGTCGATCTCGAGATCATTGAGCACGATGGATTTCCGGCCGCGCTGCTCGAGGAAAAGAAAGGCATCCGGAGCATGAAAGCCGGTGGCATAAAGCATGTCGGCCGACCGGGGGCTCGCCGCATAAATCAATTTGCTCATGGTGGGCAGCCTCCGCTTTTCACCGCCCGCGGATCAAGCCACCAGATCATCAAGCGCCCCCGCGACCGCGTCCGCCGCCTCGTGCAAGAGGCGATGACCCGCCTCGCCGACCACCGGGAAGGTGCCGGGAAACCCCGCGTTGCGCATCAGATTTTGCAGGCGGACAAATTT
This sequence comes from Chthoniobacterales bacterium, assembly GCA_044359955.1. Lineage (GTDB taxonomy): Bacteria > Verrucomicrobiota > Verrucomicrobiia > Chthoniobacterales > JACTMZ01 > JACTMZ01. The sequence continues at coordinate 73,276 of JBIKLF010000002.1, forward strand.
TCCGTCGCGCGCACCGGCCATCCAAACCAATGGCACTGGCAGGCGCAGAATATCGGTGAATTGGTCGGCCACGGAATAATCCCTAAACGCCGCGGCAAGTTTCTCCCGGTCAAAGTCCCGCTCTTCGCGCGGCGGCGCGTCACCATCCTGAAAAACCGCCTGCGCGTTCCAACGGTCTGTCACCACCTCCCACCGCTCGGTGCGAAAGGCGGCGGACCAATCCGCATCCGACGCCCGCCGCGCCACGCGTTCCTCCTCGGTCTGGAAATTCCCCGGGTTCACCGAGAGGAGCAAAGCTCCCTCCCATTTTTCCGGCGCGTCCTGCAACCAACGCAAAGCGAGCCGCGCGCCGAATGAATAACCGGCCAACCAACACGGACCTTCCACAGCCGGCGGTCTGACCGGCTCCGCCCCGGGCGCAAAAAGATCCAAGCAAATCCAGCGCAGTCCCGCCTGCGAAGCGGCCCGCACGTCCTCCCAATCGCTGCCCCGCCCGAGAAAGCCGGGCAGCGCGACCACGGTTCCATTCACGGGACCACCCGCCGCAGCAGGGTGAGCAGGTAAACCGCCATGGCGGCCAGCACGATGGTCGCGCCGGTGGCGGTCGAGGCATAGAACGAGGCGATCAGTCCGACCATCCCGGCGACCAAGGCCACGGCGATCGACCAACCGAAAAATCCGGCCGTGTGGCGGGCCAGATTCCGGGCCGCGGCCGCTGGGAGGATGAGGAGGGCATTGATCACGAGGATGCCAATCCAGGGCAGGGCGCAGGTCACGACCACGGCGAGCAGACAGGCGAAGACCAACTCGGCCGCGCCCGCATGCTTGGTCCGGCTGCGGGCCAAAGACGGACTCATCGTGGCAAGCAGGAGGCGGTTGAAGAAAACAAGAAAGAGTCCGGCCGACACGGCCCCGAGCGCGGCCAGCCAGACCACATCGCGCGGCGAAATGGCCAGCATGTCGCCGATCAGGAAGTTGGTGTAGCGCGCGAAGTCCCCTCCCCGCGAGAGAATGACGATGCCGAGCGAGACGGTGAAGGCCATGACCAATCCGATCGCGGTATCGGAGGACAAACCTCCCCGCCGCCGCACCCAGGCAATGGCCAAAGTAAGGACGAGGGCGAAGCCGATCATCGACCACATGGGATCGGCCAGCCCGAGAATCACGCCGATGGCGATGCCGGTGAAAGCGGCATGCCCGACCGCTTCGGAAAAAAAGGCCATGCGATTGGCCACCACCACGGTCCCGAGCGCGCCGAGCAAAGGCGAAATGAGGAGCACCGCGAGCAAAGCGAGCCGCATGAACTCGTAGCCGGCCCATTCGAAAGGCAGCAAGGACACCGCGCGGTGCCAGGGGGCGAGCAGGGATTCGATCATGACAGCGAATGCAGGCTGAAAGCCGCGCGCACCTGCGGATCGTGCAGCACTTCGGCGGGCGTGCCCTCGCAGACGATCCGCCGGTCGAGAAAGACCATCCGGTCGGCGAAGCGGGCCAAGGTGGCCAGATCATGCGAGACGAGAAGCACGGCCAGGTCGTATTCGCGGCGCAGTTTGGAGAGCAGTCCGTAAAATTGTTCGCGTCCGCTGTGGTCGACTCCGGACATCGGTTCGTCGAGCACGAGGATATTGGGCACCGGGGTGAGAGCCAGCCCGAGCAAGACGCGTTGCAACTCGCCGCCGGAAAGGGTGCCGACCTTGCGGTCGACCAGCAGGTCGGCCCCGGTGCGCTGCAAGCCATCCAAGGCCGCTTGCCGCACCGAGGCAGAGACACCCAGGCACGCGGGTCGCGCGGAGAGCGACGCGGCGAAGAGATCGAGCACGCTGACCGGTGCCTCTTTGTCGAAACTGTTGTGCTGCGGGACGTAGCCAATGACCGGGCTGTCTTTACGCCGGTGGGCCGCGTCGAGGAAATGCACTTCGCCGGTATACGGCATTTCGCCGAGCAGACATTTGACCAAGGTCGTCTTGCCCGCCCCGTTCTCGCCGATCACCGCGGTCAGTTCGCCGCAATGCAAATGAAGGTCGATCTCCTCGAGCACCGTCACCCCGTTGCGCCGCGCGGTCACACCCCGCATCGTCGTGCAACACTCTCCGCAACGATGCGGGGCGATGCCGTGATGGGCGGGGGCGTCATCCGGTGGAACATGCATGCCCGCAGGTCTATCAGCGCAGGGCCTCCTGCAAAACCTCCAGATTTTTCTCCATGGCCTGCAGATAAGCTCCGCGCGCCGCGGCGGGATCGGACGGACCCGTCACCACGGGGTCGAGACTGTAGACCCGCACCCCTGTTTCCCGCGCCACGACCTGCGCGCTTTGGTCGGGGAACTGCGGTTCGGCAAAGAGCGCCTTCACCTGGCGCGCACGGACCAATTTCACGGTGTCGGCCAACTCGCGCGCGCTCGGCTCGGCCCCGGGCTCGCGCTCGATCACTCCGGCCAAATCAAGGCCGAAATCGCGGGCGAAGTAGGGAAACGCCTCATGGAAGGTGACAATCGGCGTGCCGGCATACGGGGCGAGGGCGGTGCGCATTTTTTCTTCCAACGCGGACAAGGCCGCGTTGTAGGCCGCGGCGTTGGCGCGGAAGGCATCCGCCTGGTCGGGGTCTGCCGCGGCCAGGGCGGTCGCAATGTTGTCCGTCTGCCGCCGCGCTCCCTTGAGGCTCACCCAGACATGCGGATTGCCATCCATGAGAGGAATTCCCTCGCTTACTTCCACCACGCGGACCTTGGGAGATTGCTGTGCGACTTTGCCGAGGAACGGCTCCATGCCGGCACCATTGGCCAGCAGAATGTCCGCATCAGCCAGCCGCCGCACGTCGCCCGCCGTGAGTTGGTAATCGTGCAGGCATCCGATGTGCGGGCTGGCCAGATTGGAGACCTCCACGCCGGGGACGCCGGCCGTGACATTGAGCGCGGCAACATAGACCGGATAAAATGAGGTCACGATGCGCAGCGGCTCGTTCGACCAAAGACTCGCCGGAAACACCGCGCAGAACCCGGCAAAAAGCGCGGTGGTCAATTTGATCTTCATGTGATTAGCAATTAAGTTCCTTATTCTCATGACAACGTACCAGTTTACCGTGGACTGTCTCGATTTTTCGGGGGGCACCGGTGTTATAAGTCGGCGAACAGTGAAGATTGTCGTGAAGATGGATCGTGCCGTCCCGGCGCGATATTTCACCGGAGTTATCGCGATGGGGACATCGCGATCCACCTGGCAATTGTGGCCCGGCCCTTGAGGCCAGCCAGCAATCCACATCCCTCGGCAAACCATTTGCCTTGGGACCGTGTCGCCAAGCCTCCGCTGTGAAATCCGGGTCATCGGCGGCTCAATCGCCAGCCTTCCCGTTCAGGGATTGGGGTGCGCCTTGATGTAGGCCGAGAACCACTTGCCGGTCGGTTCGAGGTTGCGCGCCTTGGTCTCGCGGTCGAAGGAGAAGAGGCCGAACTGTCCGTGCCATCCTTCTTTCCACTCGTAGTTGTCGACCAGCGTCCACGGAAAATAGCCACGCACGTCGACGCCATCGGCCACAGCCCGGCGCAGCTGGGCAATGTGCTCGCGCAGGTAGCGGATGCGTTTCTGTTCGCTCTGCGTGCCGAGGCCGTTCTCGGTCACCACGATGGGCTTGCCGTAGCGTTTGTGCACCGTGGTCAGGACATTATGGAGGCCCTCGGGCACGATTTCCCAGCCCAGTTGCGTGTAGTTGGATGACACTTCGCCGTGGCCGCGGCTGAGGAAGCGGACCAGACTGGCATCTTGCGCGTAGTAATAATTCACCCCGATGATATCCATCGAGTCGGCCACCATATCGAGGTGGTCGAAATTCTGCCGCTGCACGACGTTGTAAATCACCGCGGTGGGATCGGTGAGGTAGTTGCGGCGCCAGTCGGGCAGGGAATAGATACCCATGACAATGGCGCCGGGACGTTCGCGGCGGATGATCTCCGCCGCATCGCGGAACATGTCGGCGGAAGCGCGCAAAGCTCGTTTGTAGGCGAAAGGCTGCAAGAGGAGCCCGGGCGGCCAGTGGCCGGCGATCCAGCCGAGGTTGAGCGCGCCGTTCGGTTCGTTTTGCGGAACAAAGATGCGGACGTGAGGCTTCATGGCCCGCACCACACGGGTGACCTGCGCGCGCCACGCCTCCTTCACATCGGGATGGAGGAAATTGACCCGGCGCTTGTCTTTTTTGTCATAAAGCCAATCCGGAAAAGTAAAGTGCCACAAAGTGACCACCGGCTCGATGCCCGCGGCGCGCAGTTGCCGCGCCATCTCGACATAGCGGGCCAGCGCCTTCTCATTGATCACCCCGGGCCGGGGTTCGATCCGGGCCCACTCCACCCCGAAGCGGAAGTGCGAGACGCCAAGCTGTTTGATCGCCCGGAGGTCGAGATCGAAGCGGGACCACGACGACACAGCCTGGTCGCCCCGGGCCGGAGTGCGCCCTTCCTCGGCGAAGAGATCCCAGTCGGTGCGGAAATTCATCGGGTCGTCCGGCGCCATGCCGCGATCCTCGTTCTGGAAACTCGCGGTCGAAGTGCCCCACCAGAATTTTTCCTTGGGCAGAGGCTTCAAGACCACCGCCCCGTCGGGACGTTGGTAGGGAGCGGGCGGGCTGACGCAACCGGCCAGCGCCGTCAGCGCGACAACAAGAAGAAGTCGGGATGCTTGCATCACTGAGGTCAGATTAGTAACCTCGCGGCGTGAAGGCAATCCGTCTCGCTTGCGCCGCGGCCGGCCTGCTCGCCCTGCCGGCCGAGGCGGCGGACCGGGCTCCGGACCAAGTGACGATGAATGACGGCACCGAGTTGCACGGCCTCATCCTGCAAAACACCCCCGACCTGGTGGTGATCCAAACCGACACGGGCGAAGCGCGCCTGCCCAAGGAATACATCCGCCGGATCGACGACGCGCCGAACGATGAGGCCGTCTTCGCCGACATCGTGCCACGCGACGAGTTACCCTCCTGGCGCTCGGTCGTGCACGACCTGCGCACCCACGACAGCGTGCGGCGCTTCGAGCAAATCCCGCCCACGGCGATCGACCGGGGTTTCCTCCGCAATATTCCTTACCTTTCTTTCCGGGCGAACAACAAATGGGAATTCAACGTTTACGGCAACCCGGACCAACCCGTGGCCATCGAATTCGGCCTGTTCGGTTCAGAGCGCCCCGGCGACCGGCGGCGCCAGTTGTTCCGCGAATTCATCGCCGGTCACCTGCAGGACAAAAACCAGATTCGCGCCCTCTACAGCCTCAGCCCGAAAAAGCGCACCGCGCGCGGGGGCAAACTGGCCTTCCGCCTGATCAGGCCCGGTGACCCCGACAGCTATGGCGGCACCTGGATTGTGGTCTACCGGCCCGACCTCCTGCCCGGCGCACGCCTTTCCGATAAGGCCTACGCCGCCCTCACCCGGCCCTTCGAGGCGGTGAACAATCCGGACGGCAGCCTGCGGGCCGACAAAACGGAGGAAAATGTGAACTGGCTCGACCGGGCGATGGAAGCCCTGACGGGTCAAGTTCCCGAGGTGCGCGGATTTTACCGCGACAAGGACGGCGTCTTCCGCGTGCTGACCAGCGGGTCATAACCATCGCAGAAACGCTTGCACCGAGGGCAGATAGGTGTTCCCGCGCGGCGCGTAACCGGAGAAATAATTTGCAAATCGACACCGAATAACGAAACCTATTTTTGTGACACTCACGTCACACCAACAACCAACAAAGAAGTGAACTACGCCACCAGACAAAGATCAGCTGTACAAAAAACGCTCGAGGACGCGGGTCGACCCATGACCCCGGCCGATATATGGACCACCGCACGCACGCTGTCACCCGGGTTGGGCATCGCCACCGTTTACCGCGCCCTCCGCATCCTCATGGATATGGGTGCGGTGGAAGTGGTGGAAATCCCGGGGGCTCCCCCCCATTACGAGCGCAAACATCCTCACCATCACCACCACTTTCTGTGCGAAACCTGCCAGAAAGTGTACGAAGTTGAGGCTTGCACCTCGGGGATCGACCAATTGGCCGCGCCCGGGTTTACCGTCAAGCGCCACTCGCTGACGCTTTACGGGGTCTGCAACGATCCCTCGTGCGCCCACCGACCAGCTGTTGCCGCGGTGGCCTGAAGCCAACCACGGAAACGAAGTCAAAGAGAGCGGTCGGTCCGGAAGGATGGACCGCTTTTTTCCTGCACCACGGATTCACCCTCGTCGAACTTCTCGTCGTCATCGGCGTGGTGGCGGTCCTCGCGGGTTTGGCGGCAGGCACCTTGCCGGGACTGCTCCAACATGCCGACCGCGCGGACACCCTGGCCAAGACCCGCAGCATGGGTGTGGCCGTATTGCAATATCCGGCGGACCACGGCGGCAGGTTGCCGCCGCTTTTTCCCGGACAGGTGTTGGAATACGAGGCGGGACGCGGTGGACGCATCGTCACGGAGTGTGCGCCTTACCTCGGATTGCCAACCTCTCCGGCCAAATACGTTGTCCAATCCCTCATGCCCCGCGCTTACGCACGTCAGACGGTTCCACCCAACCCGGCACAGATGCGCGTGTGGGTGATGAACGCCAGGCTGACCAACAACGGGGACGTTGTGCATCCCTTCGGCAGCGTGACCATCGGCAACCAACCGCCCACCGGCAACCTGCCGCTCGCCGAACTCGCGGACGCCGGGACCATGTGGATGATCAGCACCGCCGACCAGCAGCAACCCAACGTTGCCGCCGCCCCATGGAGAACAAACACCCCGCCGACACCTCCTTTGCGTGATGTTCGGGCCGTTTTTCGCTTCGACGGATCGGCCGGTTTGGTCAGGATTGAGGAACCATGAGATTCGTGCCGGTCATCTTGCTGCTCGCCGCCGCGAGTTGTCCGTCCGAAGTGGTGGACTCCTCCGTGCACCGCTTCCGTGTGGAGACCATCGCCGAAGGACTCAAGCACCCCTGGGCTGTGGCGCAGCTCCCCGATGGACAATTTCTCGTGACCGAGCGCGGTGGCCGCCTCCTACTTTTCCCCGCCGCCGGCGCGGAACCGCGCGAGGTTGCCGGTGTTCCGGATGTGGTTGCTCGCGGTCAAGGCGGACTCCTCGATGTCGTGCTTCATCCGGATTATGACAAAAATGGCTGGGTCTATTTGTCCTTCTCCAAACCACTCGGCGCTGGCGCGCACACCGCCATCGTCCGCGGCAAATTGGACGGCGCACGCCTCACCGGCGTCGAAACCGTTTTCGATCCGCCCGCCGATCAGGCTCAGGCCGGCGCGGCCCATTTCGGGTGCCGGCTGGCCTTTGACGGACGCGGCCATCTTTTCTTCAGCATCGGGGACCGCGGAGGGCCGACCACCGCGGAGAATCCCGCGCAAGACCTCGGCCAGATCGCGGGGAAAATCCACCGCATTCGCGATGATGGAGGAGTCCCGACCGACAATCCCTTTATCAACACGCCGGGAGCCATGCCCTCCATTTGGGCCCTGGGAACGCGCAACGCGCAGGGCTTGGTTTACGATCCGGCAGACGGACGACTCTGGTCGACCGAACACGGACCGCGCGGCGGGGACGAACTCAATCTCATCCGTAAAGGCGCCAACTACGGTTGGCCGGCTGTGACGCACGGCGTCAACTACAGCGGGACAACCATCAGCGACAAGACATCCGCCCCCGGAATGGAAAATCCCGTCGTGCAATGGACGCCGGTCATTGCCGCCTCCGGGCTCGCCCTTTACCGCGGCGACCAATTTCCCCGTTGGCGCGGCAGCCTCTTCGCCGGCGGCCTGGCGGGTCAAAGGCTGGTGCGCCTCGAACTCAATGGTGCCAGCGTGGCAAAACAAGAGGTTCTTCTCCGCGACACCGGCCGCATCCGCGACGTCCGCTCGTTCGACGACGGTTTCCTCTACGTCGTCTACGACGAACCCGGCAAAGTCGTGCGCCTCGTGCCCGAGTAAAGGTGGTCACGGGATCCATCGATCCGCGAAGCCCTCTGCCACCACGCCGGGCTTACATTCGGGTGTAGAGATCGCCCAGGACCCAGATGGTTCCTCCAATCATGAGGAAGAGGATAAAACCGGTGAACAAAACCAGTTGGAGATCTTCCTTCTGCTGGCCTTTGTATGAGAGGTGCAGGAAGAAGCGGAGATGGACGATCACTTGCAGGATGGCACAGAGGACGAGAACGATATAGCTGCGCGCCCCTCCCACCGTCGCCACGAGGGTGAAGGGGATGATGGTGAGAACCGCCGCCAGGGCGAAGCCGGTCAGGTAGTGGTGAAATTCTTTCGATTTTTTCATCAGAGCAATCCTCCCAAGAAGACGAAGCTGAAGATGAAGATCCAGACGACATCGAGAAAATGCCAGAATACCGCCCAGCGGAGCAGGGCCAACTTCCAGCGGCGGTCGACCCCCCGAACCAGAACCCCGACGACAATCACCAGACACCAAATGATTCCGCCGGTCACATGCAGACCGTGGAGCCCGACCAGGGACCACAAGGCGGAGAGGTAGCCGCTGCGGGTCGGCGGTCCCCCGGCGGCCGCCATGGAGATGAAGTCGGAAATCTCACGATAAAGGAATCCGCACCCGAGCAGGACCGTGAGCAGGAGCCAGAACACCAATTTTTTGGTGCAGGCACCTCGGCCGCCATGTTCCTGCTTCATGGTCAAGACCGCCATGCCGCTGGTCACACTCGAGAGGAGAAGAAAGGCGGTTTGCCAAGCGATGCTGCCGAAGTCGAAGAGTTCCTTGGGGCCGGGGCAACACACGAGAGGCACGGTGGTGGCGAAGACGGCAAAAAACATCCCGAAGGTCACCAAGTCGCTCATCATGAAAACCCAGAACCCGAAGACGGAAGTCTCCGCCTCGAGGTGGTCGTCGCCGTGCTCTTCGCCCAGATTCAAGCCGGGATGGAGTGATGTTACGGTCGGGGCACTCATGGGTTGGTGATGATGTCGGGACGGGCCAGCCCTTGGTTGGCCTCGTTGCACTCGTCGTCGCGCGTGACGCCCCGGCTTTCGCGGGCCGCCCGGCGCCAGGCTTCATCGATCTCGCGCACCTCGGCGGCGGGAATGATTTTTTTTCTTTCCGGCAGAAAGGCGTAAGTGATGACCGTCACGATGCAACCCAAGAAGCAGATGATGGCCAACCACCACATATACCAGACCAAGCCGAAGCCGAGCCCGGAGCCCAGGGCCGCAATGATCAGGCCGTAGTAGGTGTTGGCGGGCATCTCGATGTCTTCGTATTTCTCGATCGGCTGGTAGGCCGTGCCCTTGGCCTTTGCCTCCGTGAAGGCATCCCGGCCATCGACCTTGGGCAGAACCGCAAAATTCCATTCGGGAGTCGGCGCCGGGGTCCACCACTCGAGAGTTCGCCCGTCCCAAGGATCACCCAAGGGAACCATCAATTTTTTCCGGTTCACCACGCTCCGCCAGAGGGTCAGGAGCACGAAAGTGAAGGCGAGACCGAGAAAGAGCGCGCCAATTCCCGAAACCACCATCCAGGGGACCATCGCCGGATCCTCGTAGGCGACCGTCCGCCGGGTCATTCCCATCATTCCGACTTGGTAGAGAGGTAGGAAGGCCAGAATGAAGCCGAACGCCCAGAGGAAGGCCGTGATCCGGCTGTAACCGTCGAGGAGCCGGAACCCGTAAATTTTCGGGAACCAGTAGTAAATGCCCGCGAGAACCCCAAACAGAGTTCCGGGAATGATCACATTGTGGAAATGGGCGACCAGGAAAAGGCTGTTGTGCAACTGGTAGTCCAGCGTGGGGTTGGCCAAGATCACCCCGCTGAGTCCGCCGATGGCAAAGAGGACGAAAAATCCGCACAGGTAGAGCATCGGCGTGGTAAAACGAACCCGCCCGCCCCACAGAGTCGCCAGCCAATCATAGATTTTCACCCCCGTCGGGATGGCAATCAGCAGCGTCGCGATGCCAAAAGCGGCGTTCACCGTGGTCGATTGCCCCATGGTGAAGAAGTGGTGCAGCCACACCATGAACGAAAGCACCGCGATGCACATCGTCGCCGCCACCAGCCCGACGTAGCCGTAAAGACGCTTCCCGGAAAAGGTGGCCGCGATTTCCGACATCACCCCGAAGGCCGGAAGGATGAGGATGTAAACCTCCGGGTGGCCGAACATCCAAAACAGGTTGATGTAGTTCATCAAATTCCCGCCCATGTCGTTCGTGAAAAAGTGAAAGCCGAGGTAGCGGTCGAGCCCGAGCATGAGGCAGCAGGCGGTGAGCGGCGGCATGGCGAAGATCAGCAGGATGGAGGTGCAGAGGGCCGTCCACGTGAACAGCGGCATCCTCATGAAACTCATCCCCGCCGTGCGCATCTTGTAAATGGTCACCGCAAAGTTGACCCCGGTGAGGGTGGAGCCGAGGCCCGCAATCCCGATGGACAGAATGTAATAATCCGGGCCGACTCCGGGATTGATCAAGCGACCGGTGAAAGAAGGATACCCGGTCCACCCGCCCGTCGAAAACTCCCCGACCAGCAACGAGATCATGATGAGGAATCCGCCGACCGCCGTGAGACCCAGACTGATTTGATTGAGCTTCGGAAAGGCCACATCCCTGGCACCGATCTGCAAGGGGACGACGATATTGATCAGACCGATCAAGAACGGCATCGCCACGAAAAAGATCATGTTCGTGCCGTGGGTCGTGAAGAGCTGGTTGAAATGATCGGACGAGAGAAACCCGCCATTGAGGCCCACCGCCTGGTTGACCCGCATCAAAATGCCCTCGACCACGCCGCGGAACAACATGATCACCGCGAAGATGATATACATCGTGCCGATTTTTTTGTGATCGACACTCGTCAGCCATTCGAAAAGGGGCTTCCACCACTTCATCCAAAAAAGAAGCGCAACCACCAACGCCCCTCCCACCGGCATCATGGCCGCCGCACCGGCGGTGATGAAGGTGTTCAAATTGGGATCTTCAAACTCCTGGACGAGAATGATCGAATCCCATGTCAGTCTGCCAAAAAGCGCCTCGAACATTTTACATTTTCATATCCATCATGGGTTTCTCCGGGGCGGCTGGAAGGGGGGATTTCGCGGGATCGTAAGAGGGGCTGCCCGGTTGGCTTTCCGGAGTCATGTCCTCGACCATGTAGCGGGCCAGCACGCGTTGAAAAATTTTCGAGTCCCCGAGGACCATTTCAATCGGACCTTTTCGGCTCTCGATGGCGAGGGATTTTTTGGCCTCTTCCGCCGTCCCCTGCACGGCCAGGAGGGCGTAGGTGTCGGCGGTGAGCGCGAGGTCGCTCGCTTGCACCTTCTTCATCCGGGCCTCGTATTCCTCCTGGGAAACCGAAAAAACTTGGAATTTCTGCTTCCAGAATCCGTTCCCCGTGAACTGCGTATTCATCCCGGTGGCCTCACCCTGCCGGGCGGCAAGGAAGTTCAACTTCGTGGTCATCGCCGGCATGGCATAAATCTGACCCACAATCGCCGAAATCCGCAGGCTCTGCATCACGGTATCGGTCGTCAAGGTCAACTCGACCGCGCGCCCCTCGGGCACGACCAACTCGTCCACCAGTGCAACTCCCTCGTCCGGATAGATGAAGATCCACTTCCAATCGAGTCCTATGACATAGATTTGCAGCGGGTCTTTGCCCAGTTCCTTGTAGGGGTCGAGGCGGAAGGTCATGTTCCAAAGACTGACCCCCATCAAAGTGACGACAAGAATCGGCACGCCCCACATCAACGATTCAAGGACCCGGTTCGACTCCCAGTTCGGGCGATATTTACCCGTCGGCTTGCTTCGACGATACCTCCACAGAATCCACGGCGTGGCGACCAGGACGGGAACCACCGCGATCATCGTCAGAAGGGTGACAAGTTTGAGATGCCGCAACTGCTCCGCCGCCACGGGCCCCATCGGCTGCAGAAAAGATTCCGCAATGGCTAGGATTAAAGGTGGGTCGATCATTGCCAAAAGAACTCGGATCTTTGTTTGTCAGCTTTGCCCCAGGCTCACCAGCGAAAATTGGCTGCTTGGAAAAAAGGAATGAGCGCGCCCGGGCGAGAGTTAACTAACTGTTTGGTGAGCGTCTCTGCGCACCAGCGGAGAAAAGGATGCGGCGGTGGGGACAGCGATCCGCTGTCTCGCTCCTCGCTCTTGGACCTCCGGAATCAGGAGGACTCCGGCAACTTATCCGCATGCCGCTGCATCAAGCGGTGCAACCGCATGAAAGCACGCCGCGCCGACTCGACGTCCTGCTCGGCGGCCAGACGCTTGGCCAGCGAAGAAATGCGCTGGTCCTCTCCGGCAAAAGCGCGCGCAATCACATTGGCCTGCTGCTCCAAGCCCTCCAGAGATTCGCGCCAGAGTGTCTCCCGGATGGCTTCATAAGCACCAATCGCGGTGACGACATGCGGCGGAACTTCGGCAAGGCCGTGTTTTTCAAGATACGGACAAGGCGGCAGATCGTCGCCCAACGACGGAACCAACCACGGTCCGAAAAACATCGCCGCACCGGCTCCCAACAGGAAACAGATCAAACCAATGGTGATAATCTTCCCGCCCATGGAGTTCAGTGTGCCTTGCGTCCGCGCAGAACAAGGCGAGCCAGTTCAAGATCCGCCGGGTAAGTGATCTTCCCGTTCCACTCCGGAGTCTCGACCAAGGCCACCGGGGCACCGGCCGCCTGCACCGCCGAGGTCTCGTCCGGCACCTGGCCGCCGGTGGCAATCACTTCGGCATACGCGTGGCGGAGCAATTCGGCGCGGAAAATTTGCGGGGTCTCGACGGCCCAGAGTCCTTCGCGCTCGACCGACTCGACAATGAAACCCTCGTCGTTGATCCGCTTGAGCGTATCCGCAACCGGACGCGCGCAGGCCGCGGCACCATTGTTGCGCGCGCTTTCCAGACAACGTTCGATCATGGCGGAGGTGACCAGCGGACGCGCCGCATCGTGCACCGCAATGATGGCCGCGTCTTCGGGCACGCACTCGAGACCTTCGGCGACGGACAAATGACGGTGCGCTCCACCTTCGACCACGGCCTTGAGCTTGGTCGGGGCCGCGGCCCGGGCAATTTCCTCCAGTTCTGCCCGGGCGCTGGCCGCGCAAACCAAGACAATGGCATCGATGAGCTTGGACTCGTTAAAGGCCGCAACACTGCGGCCGAGCACGGGCTGACCCTCCAGTTCGGCCGTCAACTTGTTGAAACCCATGCGCCGGCTGGAACCGCCGGCGACGATGACCGCCCACACCCCGCTCTTTTTCACTGCTGTTTTCTTAGCCAAGTTGCTTGAGAACCTCCGTGTTGACGGCCTTGCCATCGGTCCGGCCGGCGGCTTTGGCCATGACGACTTTCATCACCGCGCCCATTTGCGCTTTGCCGGTCGCCCCCGTCTCCGCGATGGCCTCGCGCACCAGCGCGGACAATTCATCGGCCGAAAGCGCAGCAGGCAAATAGGCCTCGAGCAAAACGAGTTCGGCTTTTTCCTTGGCCGCCTGCTCGTCACGCCCGCCTTTGTCAAATCCCTCGATGGCATCCTGGCACTGCTTGATCCGCTTGCGGACGACTGTGATGACATCCGTATCGGCCAAAGCGGCCTCGGAAGCGGCACCCTTCTCGATCACGGCATATTTCAGGGACGACTTGAGCATGCGCAAGGCGCCGAGTTTGTCGGCTTCCTTGGCTTTCATCGCGGCCTTGATGTCCTCGTCGATCCGGGCACTCAGACTCATGGACCGCAGCCTAATCACGGGCGCGGCACGGAGCCAGCGGTTTCCCGCCCCGCCATTGCCGTCAAGGTTCCACTCCATTAGGTTGGCGGGGGGCATGAGCGCGGCACCACGCAAGATTACCATCCTCGGAACCCCGGTGGCGGTCGTCGATTACGACGCGGCCATCGCGGAAAGTCTGCGATTGGGCGGAGAGAGGCGTCCCGCCGCCGTGGCGGCCAGCAACACCCATATCGTCGCCTTGGCCCGCCACCGGCGCGACTTCGGCGGGGTCATGCAGCAGTTTGACCTCGTCCTGCCCGACGGCATGCCCCTGCGCTGGAGCCTCAACGCACGGGGAGCCGCCCTCAAGGACCGCGTCTACGGCCCGTATTTCATGGAAAAAATGCTCCGTGCCACCCCCCGCCCGTGGCGTCATTTTTTCTTCGGCGGAAGCGAGGAGACGCTCGCAGCCCTCACGGCTCATCTGCGCGCCATCCAACCCGACCTCGAGATCGCCGGCACCTTGTCGCCGCCGTTCCGGACGTGGTCGGAAAGCGACGAACAATCGTTTGCGCGGACCATTGCCGAGGCCACGCCTGACTTCATCTGGGTCGCCCTCGGCGGTGAGCGGCAGGAACGGTGGATCATCGACAATCTGCAGCGCCACGCACGCGGGGTGTTCTTTGCCGTGGGCGATGCCTTTGTTCTGCTGGCTGGACAGCGCGCCTTCGCACCGCAGTGGATGCAACGTTTCGGCATCACCTGGGCTTACCGCCTCTGGCAGGAACCCCGCCGGCTCTGGCGGCGCTACACCCAATTCAATTCGCTCTTCATCTACTACACGATTCTTGACGCCTTCAGCCGCCGACCGCGCCCGAAACATCCCGGGAAACCGAGCATTGCGTTTCTTGGTTCCCGCGGCGTGCCGGCGCGCTATTCGGGGTTTGAAGTCGTTGTCGAGGAACTCGGCAAACGCCTCGCGGCGCGCGGTCATGACGTGACCGTCTACAACCGCCTGCCCCATCACGGTCCACCCCAGCCGGTCTGGGAGGGCATGCGCATCATCGGACTGCCGACCATCCCGACCAAAAGCCTCGACACCATCGTACACACCACGCTGTCGATGCTCGATGCGATGCGGAAAAATTATGACATCATCTATCTCTGCGGCGTGGGAAACGCCCTTCTCGGACGCCTTGCCCGCTGGCGGGGCATGAAGGTGATCATCAATGTGGATGGGGCGGACTTCAGCCGCAAAAAGTGGCAGGGATTTGCCCGGTCTTGGTTGAAGCGCAGCGAACGTTGGGCCACGCGGTCCGCCGATTGCATCATCGCGGACAACGCCACCATTGTGGACCGTTATCAGACTCAATATGGCACGCGACCCGAGCACCTCTCCTATGGCCTGACCGTGCGCGATGAGCCCGTGCAGGCCGGTGAGCTGGATCGCTGGGGACTCGAGGCGAACGGTTACTTTCTTTATGTTTCGCGCCTCACGCCGGAGAACGAAGCCGAGTTGCTGCTGCGCGCTTACCGCGAGTTGGCCGATCCGCTGCCGCTGGTTATGGTCGGCGGTGATCCTTACGCACATGCCTACCGCCGGACGTTGGAAGCTCTGGCCACCGATCGGGTGATTTTTACCGGCCTGCGCTTTTCCGACTCCTACATTGAACTCAGCCAGAATTCACGGGCTTTCATCATGCCCGCCACCATCGAGGCGACGCGCTTGGTTTTGCTCGACCAACTCGGCATGGGCAAAGCAATCATTTACCGCGACTGCGCCGCGACACGCGAAGTGCTCGGCGACGCGGGCATTCCTTTCGGTCCGGACCATCCGGTTGCAACGCTTGCCGCGAAACTGCATTGGGCCGCGGAAGATCCGGAGGGCTGCGCCGCGGCCGGACGTCGCGCCCGCCAACGTGCGGAGCAATTCCGGTGGGAATCCGTGCTCGACCGCTACGAAGAAATTTTCCGGCGCATCGGCGCGACCCGTGCCTCATGAAACTTTCGGTCGTCACTCCTTCGCTCAACCAGGCACGCTACCTCGGCGCATGTCTCGCTTCGGTCCGCACTGCCGCGGAGAACGCTCCCGCGCATGAAGTGGAGCACATCGTCATCGACGGGGGATCGACCGACGGAACGGTCGAAATATTGCGCGGACAGACCGGTGTCCGGTGGGTTTCGGAGAAGGACAACGGACAGTCTCACGCCATCAACAAGGGACTCGCGCTCGCGAGCGGAGACATCCTCGCCTACTTGTGCGCCGACGACCTCTACGAACCGCCGGCCGTGCTACGTGTCCTCGATGCCTTCACCCGTGAGAGCGCCGTCGACGTCGTTTATGCCGATTATTTTTTCCTCGAGGGAAATTCCGGACGAAAGCGGCGCAAGTCGGCCGCGAAATTTTCTGCGGTCAACCTGGTCAACGTCAACCCTCTCGGACAACCCTCCGTCTGGTGGCGGCGCGGAGTTTACGAAAAATTCGGCGGCTTCGATGAGGACCTGCACTACTGCATGGACCACGAATACTGGCTCCGGCTGGGTGAAAAGGTGCACTGGCGCTACCTCCCGGAACCCCTTGCCGTCTCGCGCTTGCATGCGGACGCCAAAACGAGCCGGCAACTTTCACACATGTGGGGCGAGACCGCCCGGATGCTCACGCGTGACGGTTGGCGGTGCCGGCCCTGGTGGAACGCTTTTGCCATGGCCGTCTGGGGACGCCACTACTATTTGCTCAAACGCCGCTGGTTCGCCCGATGAAACCCCGCCTCCTGATCGTCGAACTTCATCACCTTGGAGATGCCGTGATGAGTCTTCCCTTCGTGCGCGGCGCGGGGACCCGCTATGAAGTGCATGTGCTCTGCCGGCCCGCCAGCAGCGGGATTTACCGATTGCTCGCCCATCCCCCGGTAATCCACGCGTGGGAACCTTCGTGGGGCGGGGACCAACCATCGGGCGTGGGGCCAGCGCTGGCAGCGGCCCGCCACAAGGGCCGCAGGCTGCGCGCGCTGTCGTTCGAGGTTGCCGCTTGCGCGTGGGCGGATGCGAGAGCGGGCCTTCTCATGGCGGAAACGCACGCCACACGACGGATCGGTTTTCCCATGACACGCGGCAACTACTATGCCGCAGACTTGCCGTGGCGGCGGCGCAAACGTCTTCTCGGGCGCGCTTTGGAAGGCCTCTGCCGGGCACTTCACCCCGGCACCCCGCTGCTCACCCAAAAGCTGCATCGCGAATCCCCCCGGCAACCGCACGTCCGCTGCTGGCAACAGATCGCCGAAGCACTGGACGTTCCGTGCGATTTCTCCGTGCCTTGGATTGCCGCGACTGACGATACCCCGACGCAACGCCACCCGCGCCCGGTTCTCGCCGTGCATGCCCGGGCCCGCCTTCCGAGTAAACAATGGCCGCTCAGTCGCTGGCGCGAACTCGCCGCCGCGGATTCAGTCACGAAAAAATTCGACCTGGTCGAAATCCTTCCCACAGGCGCCGAACCCGTCACCCCGGACAAAGCACGCAAAATACCAACACCCGATCTTTTGTCCCTTGTTGCCGCGCTGCACGGTGCCGACGCCGTGCTCTGCCACGATTCGTTTCCGGCCCATCTGGCCTCTGCCCTTGGCAAACCGGTCGTGACCATCTTCGGCTCGGGCGAACCCGATTGGTTCGCGCCATGGAATAACCGCGACCGCGTGGTGCAACGCCGCGTCTGTCCCTTGCACCCGTGTATCGATCGTTGCGGAATGGACAGCTATCTTTGCCTCGATGCCGTGACCTCCGGCGACGTGCTCGCCCAGTTGGAACGTCTGAATTTCAATCCATGAAAATACTTCTCTTCGGGTCCGGAGGTCTGCTTGGTCGATATCTCACCCGCGAGCTGGCGGGACACTCGCTGACCGCGCAGTCGCATACGGACACCGACATTACCGATGCATCGCGTCTCGACGAGCTGTTCGCCCAACCGTGGGATGCGGTCATTAATGCGGCGGCCGTCTGCGATTTCGATGCCTGCGAAAAAGACCCCGCGGGAACCGGCCGCATCAATCGCGAGGCCCCGCTCGACCTGGCCCGGCGCTGCGCCGCGCAGAACGCGCTGTTCGTCCAATACAGCTCGGACTACGTTTTCGGCGGAGCGGACGACCGGTTGCTCTCCGAGTCCGAGGCTCCGAGTCCGCTCTCGGTTTACGGACACCAAAAGGCCGACCTCGAACAGCTCATTCCGTCCATTTGTCCGCGCAGCTTGATCCTGCGCGTGTCCTGGCTTTACGGGCTGGGCGGAAAAACTTTCATGAGCCGGATGCCCGATCTTCTGGCGGATCAGACCTCTCTCCGCACCGCCGCGGGCAAAAAAGGCTGCTGCCTTTATGCCGCCGACGGCGCTTGCTGGACGCGCCAATTGGTCGAAACCGGACACACTGGATTGCTCAATCTGGTCAACCCCGGCGAAACATCCTGGGAGGAGTTCGCCGGCGCGACTTTGGCGCAGATGAATTCCATGGGTCTGACCCCGAAGTGCACAGAAATCGAAAAAGTGCCTTACGAGCAACTCGGACCCGGTTGGACCAAGCGGCCGCGTTTCTCTTGCCTCGATCCCGCGAAACTTGCCTCGGCCTGCCCGCCCGGACCGCGACCCTGGCGGGAGGCTCTGGGTGAATTCCTGTCCGCGTGGAAATCGGTTGCCGCGCCGAAGACAGTGTGAAAGCTTGTTCTTTTCCATGAACTCCACCGCTCTGGCGCCGGACTGGCGTGCCTCCCTTGCCGCGCCGAACATTTTCGCCGCTCTCACCGCCGCCGGTGTCTTCTACGCCCTCTTCTTCTGGTTCCCCTACGCCTCGGGCTATGGGGCGGTGCGAGTCGGGATGTTCGAGTTCATGAGCTGGATTTGGAAGAATAACACCGAATGGGAACACTGCTGGCTCGTACCCCTCTTCACCATCGGGCTCATCGTTTACCGCCGCAAAGCGCTCGCCGCGCTTCCCGTCAGCGGTTCATGGCTCGGTTTGGCCACTTTGCTCGGAGCCCTCTTTCTCTATTGGGTCGGTTACCTCGCGGACAACGTCTACGTCGGTTATGCCGCCCTGCTCGGATTCATCGGCTCGCTCGTCCTCTGGTTCCTCGGATGGTCATGGCTCAAGGCGCTTTCGTTTCCCATCGCCTTTTTGGCCTTCATGTTCCCGTTGCCGTTCATGGACAACTTCCTCGCCTTCCCGCTGCGCATTTTCATGTCCACGGTCAGTGTCGGTTTCCTCAACCTGATCGGTCTCCCCTGCCTGCAACAAGGCACCTCCATTGTGTCGACGCCCGACTTCGTCGCCGGTCTCGCGGCCGGCGAACGATTCGCCGTTGATGTGGCCGATCCTTGCAGCGGCATCCGTTCGCTTTTCGCCCTCATGATGGTCAGCGCCCTCTACGGGTACATCGCCATGGATAAACCATGGCAAAAATGGATTGTCTTCCTCGCCTCGATTCCCCTCGCCGTGGCCGGCAACTTTGCCCGCATCATCATGCTCACCCTCGGCACCATCGCCCTCGGACCCGAAACTGCCATCGGCACGCTCGAGGAACCGACCACTTTCCACATGCTGTCCGGATTCCTCGTCTTCGCCGTCGCCCTCGGCGGCATGCTCGGGGTCGGATGGTTGCTCCAACGCTTCACCCCGCCACCCGCCTCGCCAACCCCATGATCCGCGCCATCGATATCCCTTGGTGGCGCTCCGGAACCGTGGTTGCGCTGGCTGCTCTCACCATTTGGCTGTGCCGCGAAAGTGCGCCCCCCAACATCGCACCCGAATCCGGGGTGGTCATGGATCTTCCCACCTTGGTCGGCGAATATTGGGGCACGAGCGAACCGGTCTCGCCGAGCGAGCTGGCCATGCTGCCCGGTGACACCGAGTTCGAGAAAAAAATCTACCAGGATCTCACCGGAAATTCCCTCACCGCCCAAGTCGTGCTCAGCGGTGGCGAAAAACGTAGCATCCACCGCCCCGAGGTTTGTCTCCCGGGACAAGGCTGGTCGGTCCAAGCCGGCGAAGTCGTCCCCATCACCCTGGCCAACGGCCGCACGCTCGATGTGATGAAACTCACCCTCAACCGCGAAATCGAAACCGCCCCCGGCCAGAGGGTCAATTTGAAGAGCTACTTTCTTTACTGGTTCGTCGGTAAGGACACCTCCACGCCTCACCACTGGATGCGCTTGGCCAAAACCAATTGGGACATGGTGGTGAAAAAACTCCAGCACCGCTGGGCCTACGTGATCGTCAGTGCCCCTGTGCTTGAAGGACTCCGACCCGGGGCCAAAACCGACCAACAAACGCTCGATATGCTCAAGGATTTCATCCGCCAATCGGTGCCGAAATTCCAGCTGTCCGAGATGCCCTACGACGAACGTCCGGCTTCGTAAGCTCCCGCGCCCGCCGCACTTCCTCCACCCGCAGCACGCCCCCGCGTCCGCCCAAGGTCTCCACGCGCCCCGTCACCTCGACCACCGGCCACCGCGCCAACACCCCGCCGCACCGCCGGTAAACCTCGGCGAAAATCTCGCACTCGAGGATATCCGTGCGGTCGCACAGGCTGATGAATTTCATGGCGCGTCCGTCCGACTGTTGATGCAAACGCTGGGCCACGACCAAGCCACACGTCGTGACCCGTTGACCCGGGAACTGCCGCACCGCGCCAGCCGGACAATACGTCTCCCACGCCACCTCGGGAAAAAGTTCCACCGGATGCCCGTTGACCGGAAAGCCGAGCAATTCCATTTCATCGCGCAATTTTTCCAACCGCCCCGGCTCCGTCCTGCCCTCCGGCAACGCCGCCCCCCGCGCCTCCAAAAGCAACCCCTGCCCCGCCGTCCAAGGCGCCAAGGCCCGCAACTCCCAAAAAAGTTCCGTCCTCGATGACCCGAACCCATCAAACGCCCCCACCCTCAACAAACCCATCGCCTCCTCCCCTTGCGGCCGACACCGCCGCCAAAAATCCGCCAACGAAACAAACGGCCGCGCTCCTTCGATCCGTTCGAGCAATCCCTCCGACAATCCCTTGATCATACAAAGCGGCACTTTGATTCTCCGTATCGTGGCATCGGCATCCTGCCGATGTTCCCCCATCATCATCGGCAGGATGCCGATGCCACTTTCTCTCCCCTCCGTGCCCTCCGCATCCCTTTCGGTCCTCCTTGCTCCGCCTGAACACTGAACACTGAAAACTGAAAACTTCCCCATATCCCCATTCACCTCCGGCCCCCCGAACAAAACCCCCAACCGCCGCGCCTCGATCGTGTAAAACAACCGCGAATAAAATCCCTTCCCGTGGGTCAGCACGGACGCCAAAAACTCCGCCGGCCAATACCGCTTCAATTGCGCCGCCTCGTAAGCCTCCAACCCGTAAGCCGTCGAATGCGCCCGGCAAAAGGCATATCCACGGAACTTCATGAGCAAATCCCACACGTCCGCGATCTCGCCGTCTGTCCGCCCCACCACCCGCGCCGCCGCCGCGAACTCCTCGCGCCACGCCCCCACCTCCGCCCTCCGGTTTTTCACCAGCAAACGCCGCAACTGATCCGCCCGCCCCGCATCCCATCCGGCGAACACCTCGCAAATTTGCAACACATGCTCTTCGTAAGCGACCACGCCATAAGTCGAACGCAAGACCGGCTCCAAGCTCGGATGCACATAGGTCACCGACTCCACGCCCCGCGCCCGCCGCGCGAACTGTTCTTTGCGCAGGCTGTTGGCCGCACCCGGACGGATCACCGACACAATAGCAATCAACTGATCGATGGCCCGCACCCCGGCCATCCGTGCCAATGATGTCATAGCAGGACTCTCGATATGATGCGCCCCCCGCGCCTCGCCCTCGGCGATCATCTGCCACACGTGCGGATCATCCCATAACCCAGGGTCCGGCGGATCGATCCCCTTCTCCCGCAACGCTGCCCTCGCATCACGCAACACGGCAAGCCCGCCCTGCGCCAGAATATCCAACTTGACCAAGCCCATCGCCTCCACCGCCTCCATGTCGAATTGCGTCGTCGCCCGCCCGCTCGCACTGGTGAACAGGGGCGTCAATTCCCCCACCGGCTCGCGCGAAATGACCACGCCGCACGGATGCATCTTGGCATGACGCGGAAACCCGTCGAGCCGCGCCGCCAATTTCAGCGCCGCCTGATAAGGATTCTCCTCCCACGCCAACCCGCCCGTCTCCGCCCCGTCCCGGGCCGCCCCGGCCACATCACGCGCCGAAGTGTGCGGCAATTTTTCCGTCATGCGCCGGATCTGGAATTCGGAAACCCCCAGCGCTTTGGCGATATCGGCAAAAGCGGAACGCCCTTGATACGTATTGAATCCCCCCACCACCGCCGCATGGTGCGGGCCGTAACGGGCAAAAATCAGATCCACCACCTCGTCCCTCCGGTCATGCGGAAAATCAAGGTCGATATCCGGCAACTTCTGCAGCTGCATCCGTTCACGGTTCAAAAACCGCCGGAAATACAATTCGAACCGCACCGGACACACCGTGCTGATCCCGAGGCAATAACAGACCAACGAATCCGCCGCGCTGCCCCGCGTAATCCACTCGATCCCCCGCTCCCGGCAACGCTGGAGCAAATCCCAGACGACCAGAAAATATTCCTCGTAGCCCACCCCGCCGATGATGCGCAGTTCCTCTTCCACCTGCCGCCGCACTCCGCCGGACGGTGCGGCCCCGTAACGCCACTTCATCCCCTCGCGGGCCAGCCGCGCCAGAAACTCCCGCGGCGATGATCCATCCGGCGGCGCAAACCGCGGAAACTTCAATCCGCCGATCGGCAAAACAAACTCACACCGCTCCGCAATCTCCTCCGCATCCCGCATCATCCCCGGCGACGCCTTGATCTCCCGCCCCCAGGAAAAATCCCCCCGCCGCTTCCCCCCTTGCACCTGCCCCGCCAAGGACAAAGTCCGGATACTCTGCACGACCTCATAAAACTTCGCCTCCCGCGCCAAAGCATACCGAATCTCTGGAAACGCCGTGACCGGCCGCAAGATCAGTCCCTGCAACGTGGCATCGGCATCCTGCCGATGTTCTGCCTCTCCCGACAACAACCCGCACAAATTCCGATACCCCACCACATTCTCCACATACGCCAAATACCTCATCCCCCCCACCTTCACCTCCGCCCCCACGATCGGCTGGATCCCCGCCTCCCGCGCCGCGGCACAAAACTCCACCGCCCCATGCAAATTCGGATCCGTCACCGCCACCGCCCGCACCCCCCGCTCCCCCGCCAGCCGCACAATGTCCTCCGGCCGCAGCAACGAATCCATAAAGCTAAAGCAACTCTTCACATTCAGCGCAGGTAGGGACACGCGGCCCGCGTGTCCGCTCGTCACGACACGGACGAGCGAGCCGCTCGTCCCTACCTTTTGTAGCGTCGCCAGCCTGTCCGCCCGTGTGCGGATCCCCGGCGACGGCTGTTGTCGATCACGACCGGCGGCGAGGACGCCGCCGCTACATTCCCACCCTTTCATCCTTTTTCCTTCATCCTTCTTCCTTTCCACCTGATGCCCCCTGACCACACTCCCGTCCCCATACTTTACCCGCGCCTCATCCATGACCCGCGCCAACACCCGCCGCGTCTCTTTGTCATAACCGGTTCCCGGCAAATCCAGCCCCGTCTGACGCCATCCGCCGCCGTCATAGACCCGCGACAATTTCAACCCGACCAAGCGCAAACTGACCCGCCGGTCCCACGCCCGCCGCACCAGCCGATCGATCACCCCGTAAACATCCGTCTCCAAATCCGTCGGTTCCTCCAGACTCTCACTCCGCCGGCTTTGCTCCATGTCATTGTAACGCAACCGCACCTCGACACACCGGATCATCTTTCCGTCCGCCCGCACCTTGGCCATCAAATGATCCGCCATCCCGCGCAGCACGCGCTGCACAAATTCCTCATCCGTCGTGTCCTCGTCGAACGTCTCCTGCTTCCCGTAAGACTGCGCATCCTCGCGCTCGGTCACAATCGGACGCTCGTCGATCCCCCGGGAAAATTCCCACAACTGACCCGCCCCCGACCCCGCGATCAGTTCAAGGCTCTCCACCGTCGCCGCCGCCACCTCGCCGATGCGAAGCAAGCCCGCCGCTTGGAACACCCGCTCCATCTTCGTCCCCACCCCCGGCAGCCATTTCACCTCGAGCGGCGCGAGAAAATCCCGTTCCGTCCCCGCCGGCACCTCGAGAAAATTGTCCGGCTTGCGCAACTTCGAGGCCACGGCCGAGACCAGCTTGTTCGTCCCCAGCCCCTGCGAGACCGACAAACGCAAATGCTCGCGGATGTTTCTGCGCAACCGTTCGGCGGCTTCGCGCGGACTCCACCGCGTCACCCCCGACAAATCCCCGTAACCCTCATCAATCGACCCCACCTCCACGACCGGCGTGTAATCATGGACCAAGGAAAACATCAGCCGCGAAAAATGCTCATACTTCTCGTAATCCCCCGGCAACACGATCAAGTGCGGACAAATCTTCAAAGCCCGTGCCGTCGGCATCGGCGTGTAAACCCCCAGCTTCCGCGCCTCATAACTGGCCGAAGCAATAATCCCCCGCTTCATCCCCCCCACCGCCACCGCCTTGCCCCGCAACCGCGGCTCCGAAGCCACCTCGCACCCGACAAAAAACGCATCCGCATCCAAATGCACCGCCGCCCGCTGTTCTGTCCGCTTCACCCCGCCGATTTAGCACGAAACCTGACTACTGTTCAAATGTTCAGTAGTTGTAGTCTGTCATAAGATTGACAAACATCCATGGTCATACCATGGTCATTTTATGCAAGTGACTGTGACCCAATTCAAAGCCAAGTGCCTCGGCCTGATCGAGAAGGTGCAACGCGAGAAGTGCTCCATCGTGGTCAGCCGTCACGGACAACCGGCCGTTGAATTGGTCGCGGTCGAGAAGGCACCCCCGCCCCCTTTGTTCGGACGGGCGTCCGGCACCGTGACCCTGCACGACGATGCCCTCGCCACGGGGCAAACTTGGCAAGCCGATGCTTGAGAAGACCGCTGCGGCCGTTTTTGACACGCACATCTGGCTGCGCGCGTCGGTGGGTGACCCGCAACTCGGAGCCTTGCAAAACTTCCACGGCACCGCGATTGTCCCGGCGATTTCCGTCTGGGAGGTGGCCATGCTGGCCTCCAAAGGCCGCCTCGAATTGCAGCCCGATGTGGACCGCTGGATCCGCGAAAATCTCCAACCCCCAGTCCGCCTCGAACCGCTCCATCCCGAGATCAGCCTCGAAAGCTGTCGTTTGCAGGATTTCCACGGCGACCCCGCCGATCGCCTCATCGTCGCGACGGCGCTCGTCCTCGGCGTGCCCTTGATCACCGCCGACCGTCAAATCACCGCCTGGAACGAACGCCACGCGCGCTTGCAAATCATCCGCCCGGATTCATTGGTTGCTTGAGTTGGTTGATCCTTCCCTCACCCGCAAACCCCCGGCCGCCATCCGCAAAGCAAGCGTTTCAGCTTCCTCAAGCCATGCGAGCGTCTCGCGAAAGGTCATGCTGCGATCGACCAAACGATCGAACTCACGACTGCCCTCCGGGGTGCCCCAATGCCAATCCGGTTCGATTTTATCCGACGTCTTTTTCACCGCGTTGCAATTCGTTGATATCGTCCAGTTTCGATGCTGCGCGCTTCCATGGGGTCAAAGCTTGGCTAACCCCGCCTCAATCACATCCAACCCTTCGTTCAGCTGCTCTTCGCTGGCGATCAGCGGAATCAAAAACCGCAGCACATTGCCGTGCGTCCCGCAGGACAAGGTGATCACCCCGTTTTCGTAATTGTGCTTCACCAGGGCGGCCGCCGCCGGTTTGTCCGGTTCTTTCGATGCCCGATCCTTGACCAACTCCATCGCCCGCATCGGACCCAGGCCCCGCACCTGCCCGATACGCGGGTATTTCTTGAACCAAGACTCCAATCGGTCTTCTAAGAGTCTCCCCAGCTTGCGCGCGTGCTCCAGAGTCTTGGGATCGTCGAATTTGTCCAAAACCGCCAGGGCCGCCGCGCATGCGACCGGATTTCCGGCATAAGTGCCACCGACCCCGCCCACCCCAACCGCATCGATCACCTCCACCCTCCCCGTCACCGCCGAAAGCGGCAGCCCGTTGGCCAAACCCTTGGCCAGCACCAGCAAATCCGGCGCCACCCCGGACTGCTCACAAGCAAAGAGCGTTCCCGTCCGACCGAACCCGGTCTGGATCTCGTCGAAAATCAGCACCACGCCATGCTGGTCGCACCATTGGCGAAGCATGCGCAAAAACGGCGCCGGCACCGGGATAAACCCGCCCTCGCCGGTCACCGGTTCGATAATCACCGCCGCCACATTCGTCTCGCCGATGTCGGCCTGCGCGATTTCCGCGAACCGCTCGAAGGCCTCACGGCACAAACACCGCGCCAACGCGCAAGGCAACTTCCCCGGACAAACCGGCGCCTCGCCGTCCACCCCCGGCCAGCGGTAAAAATCCGGAAACGGCGCACGATAAATTTCCGCCGGAAACGGACCGAACCCGCTCTTGTAAGGATTCGCCTTCCCGGTCAAAGCCATCGCCATATAGGTGCGCCCATGGAAGGCATGCTCGAAGCAAATCACCGCCTGACGCTTCGTATACGCCCGGGCAAACTTGATCGCATTCTCCACCGCCTCCGCCCCCGAGTTGGCCAGAAATGTCTTCTTGGCAAAATCCCCCGGCGCCCGCTCATTGAGTCGCCTCGCCACGTCCACATAGCCCTCGTAGGCCACCACATTGATGCTCGTGTGGAAAAATTTATCCGCCTGCGCCTTGGCCGCCGCCACGACCGACGGTTCGCTATGCCCCAAATTCGCCACCCCGATCCCGCAGGCAAAATCCAAAAACGTATTGCCATCCACATCGGTGATCGTCGCCCCCTCCGCCCGCTCCGCGACAATCGGCGTCGTATGAAACGGCCCCGGCGCCACATGCTTCACCCGCTCGGCAAAGACCGCCCGGCTCCGCGGCCCGGGCACTGCTGTTTTCAAATCAATAGATGACATAGCTACCTGCCAATATACCCGCTTCCCTCCAAGACGAAAGCCCCGCGCCGCCGCACCGCTACTCCCCGAGCCCGCCAATCTTTTCCTCCACCGCCGCCCGCCACTCCGCCGACCCGAGATCCGGCCCATGCCCCTCCGCATCGACAATCCCCAATTTCCATTGCAAAGCCCGCGCCCACTCCTCGCTGCCCACATCCGGTCCATGCCCCTGCGCATCCCCCACCGAAAACCGTGCCTCCACCCCGCGCGCCCATTGGTCCCATGACTCCCCTTGGTCCCATTCCTTCACCACAACACTCTCCCCACACCCCACCAGAACCCCCACCGCCAAAATCGCCGCCAGCACTCTCATACTCCGGCCATCTGGCCCGCCCCACCCCGCAGCTTGCGCACCCAAACCGCCAACAATCCCACATCCGCCGGCGTCACCCCGCTGATCCGCGAGGCCTGGCCGAGCGTGGCCGGACGCACCTGCGCCAGCTTCTGCCGCGACTCGTTGCGCAACCCCGGGATCTCCGCATAGTCGATATCCCCCGGCAACGCCTGCTCCTCCTGCCGCTGCTGACGCGCCACCATCTCCAACTCCCGCCGGATGTAACCCGCATACTTCACATCCGTCTCGGCCTGCGCCCAAATCGCCCCGGACCCCATCCGCCGCAGGTCTTCCGGCAAACGATCGACCGTATTCTCCGGACGCCGCAACCACTGATACAGTGCAATACCTTCATAACGAACAGTTTGCAGTTTTTCTTTCAGTCCTTCCACCGCGGTCCTCTTCGCCTCGGTCTTCGCCGCCCGCTCCGCGGAAATCAGCCCCGCCCCCCTCGCCTTCGCCGCCAGCCGCAGATCCGCATTGTCCTGCCGCAGGAGTAAGCGGAACTCCGCCCGGCTGGTGAACATCCGATACGGCTCCGGCGTCCCGCGCGTGACCAAATCATCGATCAAGACCCCAATATATCCCTCCGAACGTTCCACGTGGAACGCCGGCTTGCCATCCAACTTCAGCGCGGCATTCGCCCCCGCGACCAATCCCTGCGCCGCCGCCTCCTCATACCCGGACGTCCCATTGATCTGACCCGCCAAATACAACCCCTCGACCGACTTCGTCTCCAGCGTCGCTTGCAGCTGGGTCGGCGGACAATAGTCATACTCGACCGCATACCCGGCCCGCAAAATGTGCGCCGCCTCCAACCCCGGCACCGACCGGATAAAGGCCAACTGCACCTCGAACGGCAGACTGGTCGACACTCCGTTCACATAATACTCGCCGGTCTGACGCCCCTCCGGTTCGAGAAAAAGCTGATGCCGGTCCCGGTCGGCAAAGCGCACGACCTTGTCCTCGATCGACGGACAATACCGCGGCCCCACGCCCTCGATGATTCCGGCATACATCGGCGACTTATCAAGATTGGCCCGGATCAGGTCATGCGTCTGCGCGTTGGTATAAGTGATCCAGCACGGCATTTGTTCCACGTGGAATTGGCCGTCCGCCCAGCGGTTCAAAGTAAAAGGACCCCCTTCGCCGCCCGCCCATTCCTCGGGGGTGAAACTAAACATCGGGGCAGGGGAGTCCCCGTCCTGACGCTGACACTTCGAAAAATCGATCGACCTCCCCAACAACCGGCATGGCGTCCCCGTCTTGAACCGCTCCACCGCCAGCCCCAGCTCCTTCAAAGAATCACTCAAAGTCGACACCGCATCGCCCATCCTCCCGCCCACCGTGCTCTGCAAGCCAACATGCATCAGCCCCCGCATAAATGTACCCGTCGTCACCACCACCGACCGCGCCCGATACCGCAGCCCGAGGTTGGTTTCCACCCCGACGACCCGGTCGTCCTCGACCAAAATCCGCACCGCATTCCCTTGCAACAAGTGCAGGCGAGGGGAGTGCTCCAGCACCCACTTCAGGCGGAACTGATACGCCTTCTTATCGCACTGCGCCCGCGGCGCCTGCACGCTCGGACCCTTCCGCGCATTCAGCATCCGGAACTGAATCCCCGTGGCATCCGTATTCTGACCCATCACGCCCCCCAACGCATCGATCTCCCGCACCATATGCCCCTTGGCCAGCCCGCCAATCGCCGGATTGCAGGACATCTGCCCGATCGTGTCCAGGTTCTGGGTCAAAATCCCCGTGTGCGCCCCCAACCGCGCCGCCGCCAAACCCGCCTCGACCCCCGCATGCCCGGCCCCCAAGACGAGAACATCAAAAATCTCCGGATACTCGTACATGCTGGTCATGTTCCACGTGGAACGTCAGGGACGATCCAAAATGCCCGCCGTGGGGCGGGGGAGCAGTTCCGAGAGGCGGAACGTTTCGCTCTGACCTCGAAAATTGGTCAGCACCACTTCCAAGTCTGGATTGAATTCGGCCAAGACCTGCCGGCAAGCCCCGCAAGGCGAAGCCGGCACCTCGGTGTCCGCCACAATCACGATCCGCGTAAACTCCCGACACCCCGCCGCCACCGCGGCAAAGACCGCATTGCGCTCCGCGCAAATCGTCAGCCCAAAGCTGATATTCTCCACATTGCACCCGGCAAAAGTCCTTCCATCCTTCCCGACCAAAACCGCCCCCACCTGAAACTTGGAGTAAGGCGCATAAGCCCGCCCCGCCACCTCAATCGCTTGTGCAACTAATTGCTGATCAGTAGTTTGCATATAAAATATTGTCGATTAAGGACTTATATTTCCCCAAGCGAATCCTGCATCCTAAATCCAACCCCTCCGGCAAGCAAGACCGCCAAAGAATGTCATAACAGCTCCTCCGGCCATCTGAAATTTCAAATCCGAACCTAATTCATGACCAAATCCCTGAACCCGCGCCCTGGTAAAAACACACACCCTCTCACTCAAGTTTCCAACTCAAGTCTCAGCCCTATCCGTTCCCTCTTCCATTTCGATTTGCCAAAACGCCCGATTTTCCCCACTATCTTTCCTTCTCGCAGGCAGCTTCCTCGCCGTCCGCATCCGCGGCTCCGCCGCAACCCGTAACCAACCGAACTCAAGATCCACACGTGAGCGTCACCCGCGCCGAAAAACCTAAAAAAACCGGACCCAACCCGGTCGATTACGCCAAGGCCGCGATCAATGCCGACCTGACCAAGGAGCAAAAACTCGCCTTCCTCGCGGACATGCTCCGCATCCGCCGCTTCGAGCAGGCCTCCCTCAAGCTCTACCAGCAGGGGAAAATGGGCGGGTTCCTCCATCTTTACATCGGACAAGAATCCGTCGCCGTCGGCACCCTCGCACTCATGGGTGAGAATGACCACGCTATCACCGCCTACCGCGACCACGGCCACGCCCTCGTCGTCGGCATGTCGATGAACGAATGCATGGCCGAACTCCTCGGCAAAGCCACCGGCTGCTCGAAAGGGAAGGGGGGCTCGATGCACTTCTTCGCTCCGGATAAAAATTTCTGGGGCGGTCACGGCATTGTGGCCGGACAAACCCCGCTCGGCCTCGGCATCGCCTACGCCCTCAAATACAAGGGCCTCAAAGGTTGCTGCCTCACCTACCTCGGTGACGGCGCCGTCAACCAAGGCGTCTACCATGAGTCCCTCAACCTCGCCGCGCTGTGGGACATTCCCGTCGTCTACATCATCGAGAACAACCAGTATTCCATGGGCACCAGCCTGGCCCGCTCCTCCGCGATCAAGAGCTGCCTGGCCGAGCGCGCCGAGGGCTACAACATCGATTGGGACATCGTCAATGGCGAGGACCTCTACGAAGTCCGGGCCAAAACGTGGGACGCCATCGAGCGCGCCCACGAAAAATGCCGGCCCACCGTCCTTGAGATCGACACCTACCGTTACTACGGACACTCCGTGGCCGACGCCAACGCGAAGAAATACCGCAAGCCCGAGGAGATCGAGTTCTACAAGCAGAACCACGACCCGATCACGCTCTGGGAAAACCGCCTGAAAGAGGAGGGGATCCTCGACGACGCGGGCCTCAAGAAAATCGACGACGCCGCGAAAAAAGAAGCCGCCGCCTCCGTGCAGTTCGCCGAAGACAGCCCGTTCCCCGAGTTGGAAGACATCTTCAGCGACATCTACTACGAAGTCGACATGGGCACCGAGTCCGGCCAAACCGGCCGCCACTTCTTCAACGACTAGTTCGTCCCCCGAAATCATCTCAAATCTCTCTTTCTGAAATCTCAAATTTCAAATCTGTAATCTCTCTCCAGCATGCCCGTCATCACTTACCGCCAAGCCCTCAACGACGCCCTCGCCGAAGAACTCGAGCGCGATGAAAACGTCGTCGTCATGGGCGAGGAAGTCGCCGAATACAACGGCGCCTACAAGATCACCGAGGGCCTCTGGAAACGCTTCGGCGACAAGCGTGTCATAGACACCCCGATCAGCGAAGCCGGCTTTATCGGCCTCGGGGTGGGGGCCGCCATGATGGGCCTGCGCCCCGTCATGGAACTCATGTTCTGGAGCTTCGCCTACGTCGCCTACGACCAGATCATCAACAACGCCGGTTGCGTGCGCTACATGTCGGGCGGACTCATCAACTGCCCCCTCGTCATCCGCGGCCCCGCCAACGGCGGCACCAATGTCGGCGCCACCCACTCGCACACCCCGGAAAATTTCCTGGCCAACACCCCCGGACTCAAAGTCGTCTGCCCCGCCACGCCCGCCGACGCCAAAGGCCTGATGAAGGCCGCCATCCGCGACAATGACCCCGTCTGCGTCATGGAAAACACCCTCCTCTACGGCGAACAAGGTGAAGTTCCCGAAGGCGACTACGTGATCCCCATCGGCGTGGCTGACGTCAAACGCGAAGGCACCGATGTCTCGCTCATCGCCCACGGGCGCGCCGTCCTCACCGCCCTGGCCGCCGCCCACCGCCTGCACGAAGAATTCAACATCTCGGCCGAAGTCGTCGACCTCCGCAGCATCCGTCCGTTGGACGAAGAAACCATCCTCGAAAGCGTCCGCAAAACCCACCGCGCCGTCCTCGTTGACGAAAACAAACCCTTCTGCGGCGTCTCCGCGCAGATCGCCAGCATGATCCAGGAACGCGCCTTCGACGACCTCGACGCCCCCGTCCAACGCGTCTGTTCCCTCGACGCCCCCGCCATCTACAGCCCCCCGCTGGAAGCACTCCAACTCCCCACCGCCGACCGCATCATCCAAAAAGTCTTGGCCATCTCATAACCGCGGGCCCCAGCCCGCGTCGCCTTCCACTTCATACTTCCCACTTCTCACTTCATACTTTTCTTCCCATGCCACTCGTCACCATGCCCAAACTCAGCGACACCATGGTCGAGGGCACCCTCGTCAAATGGGTCAAAGCGAAAGGTGACAACGTCGAAGTCGGCGACATCCTGGCCGAAGTCGAGACGGACAAAGCCACCATGGAAATGGAAGCCTTCGACGAAGGTAAACTCGCCGAACTCTATGTCGAAGAAGGCGGCATCATCAAAGTCGGTGACGAAATCGCCCTCATCCTCGCCGACGGCGAAACGGCCGATGCCGCCCCCGCGGCAAAATCAACTCCGGCTGCTGAAAAACCGAAAACCCCTGCGCCCGCGGCAAAAACTCCCGTTGCTCCCGCGTCCCGCGCCGCTGCACCGGCCGCCACCGGACGGACCAAAGCCTCTCCTCTCGCCCGTAAAATCGCGGCCACCCGCGGCGTTAATCTTTCCGCCATCACCGGCACCGGCCCCGCCGGCCGCATCGTCAAACGCGATGTCGAAAACGCGCCCGCCGGAGGTGGGGGTGGGGGAGCTGTTTCCACCACACCCGCCATCCGCGCCGCCCACGGCATCGCCGGGGAAGAAAAAATCATCGCCCTCACCGGCATGCGCAAGACCATCGCCGAGCGCCTCCTCGCCAGCAAAACGCAGATCCCGCATTTCTACCTCAGCGTCGCCATGGACGGCGGACCGCTCATGGCCCTGCGCAAAGAACTCAACGCCATGGTGGAAAAGGACGGCGGACAAAAACTCACCGTCAACGACTTCATCCTCCTCGCCGCCGCCCGCGCCGCCGCCGCCGTGCCGAAAATCAATGCCGCCTACGACGGCGATGCCATCGTTGAATATGCGGACGTCAACCTCGCCGTCGCCGTGGCCGTCGAGGACGGTCTCATCACGCCGGTGATCAAAAAAGCCAACACCCTCACGCTGCGCGAAATCAGCGCACAGATGAAAGAACTGGCCACCAAAGCCCGCGGCAAAAAGCTCAAGCCCGAAGAATACCAAGGCGGCACCCTCACGCTGAGCAGCCTCGGCGGGTTCGGCATCGACGATTTCCTCCCCATCATCAATCCCCCCCAAGCTTTCATCCTCGGCGTCGGAGCCATCACCAAATGCCCGGTGGTCGACGAGCACGACCATGTTGTCGTCGGACACCGTCTCGTCATCTCCGCCAGCGGCGACCACCGTGTCATAGACGGAGCCGTCGCCGCCGAATACATGAACACCCTCCGTCACCTCCTCGAAAAACCAGCGCTCCTCCTGCTCTGACGTTTGGCATCCGTTTCAGTTCCGTCCTTCCGGCTGAAAACTGAACACCGAAAACTGTCCACTGTGCTCTTAGCACTGCACAAACCCTACGGCGTCCTCTCCCAGTTCACCCCCGACCACCCCGGACAACGCACCCTGTCCGAATTCGGCCTCCCGAAATCCGTCTACCCTCTCGGCCGCCTCGACCGCGACAGCGAAGGCCTCCTCCTTCTCTCCGACGAACCCGGACTCAACACCAATCTCCTCGACCCCAAAAACGCCCACCCCCGCACCTACTGGGCCCAAGTCGAAGGCGAAATCACCGAATCCGCCCTCCAACAACTCCGCACCGGAATTGTCATAGAAGGACGCCAAACCCTCCCCGCCCAAGCCACCCGCATCCACCCAGAACCAGGGGGCACGGGCGTCCCGCCCGTCACGACCCGATCCACATCCTTCCTTATCCCACCCCGCAATCCCCCGATCCGCGTCCGCCAAAACATCCCCACCAGCTGGCTCGAACTCACCCTCCACGAAGGCCGCAACCGCCAAGTCCGCAAAATGACCGCTGCCGTCGGCCATCCCACCCTCCGCCTCCTCCGCATCGCCATCGGCCAATTCCATCTCCCCTCCGACCTCGCCCCCGCTCAATGGCGCGAACTCACCGCCCCCGAGCGCGCCTCCCTCTTTCCTCGATAGGGTCGCTCACCACCTTCGTTCTCTTCGTTTGCTCTTGTTAAAAATCTGGCTATACTAGCCATATATGAAGACCGCTAGCGTCTCCGACCTGAAAAACAACCTCTCCGCCCGCTTGAAACAGGTCATCGCGGGCGAACCCTTGGTCATCACCGACCACCGCAAACCCGTCGCCATCGTCTACCCGCTGGAGCAGGAACTCATGGACGACCACGTCCGCTCCCTTGTGGCCGAAGGCCTCGTCACACCGCCCCGTCAGAGCGGAAAACTCGACGTCAAAGCTTTCCTCGCCCTGCCCAAGGCCGAGTGCAACGCGCGCCTCACCGAAGCCGTCTTGGAAGAACGTAGCGAGGATCGATGAGATTCTGGGATTCCTCAGCCATCACTCCGCTGCTCGTTGTCGAGGCAGACTCCGCTCAGCGCGAACGCCAACTAGCCGACGATGCGGATATGCTTGTCTGGTTCGGCACCCTCACTGAGGTAGAGTCTTCGCTCGCCCGCCGCAAACGCGCCGGTGAGTTGCCAGCCGAATCGGAACTTCGGGCCCGCCGGCATTTAGACCAGCTGTCCGCCCACTGGACCGAAGTCACCCCGACTACCGAAGTCCGCGCCCGCGCCATCCGTCTCCTCCGCGTCCATCCGCTCCGTGCCGCCGACGCCTTCCAACTCGCCGCCGCCCTCATCTTCTGCCGCGAGCAACCCCAGCACCTCCCTTTCCTCACTGCCGACCAACGCCTCCGCACCGCCGCCGCCCTCGAAGGATTTCCCATGGAGTAAGCCCTTTTATCTCCCTCGGAACCCCTTCGTTTCCTTCGTTACCTTCTGTTCAAATCCTCCTCTGGCACTTCAAACACCAAGCCGTCGTCCGCCCCCCGATCTCCTCCCGCCGCAACGTCGTCCCATCCCGCGGACACCTCCCTCCATCACGCCAACGATAATGAAAAAGCCATGACTTCGGCACATCGCCCCACCGCTCTCCGATAATGCGCATCGCCGTCCGCGACACCTTCCGTGTCTCCTCCCAAATCATAATGAGTTCATTCCTTTTCAAGCTGCCCGTCCTTCGTCCCGGATAAAGCCCGCACCGCCAAAGAATCTCATCCGCCATCCAATTTCCGACGCCCGGAAACATCTCCTGTTGCAATAAAAACGCCTTCAACGGCAGCCCCGCCCGCCGCCCCGCATAACGCAACACCGCGTCCTTGGTAAATCCCCGCGACAGCACATCCGGCGGCAATTCCTTCCACCAATCCGGCTCCGCCACCGCCGCAAACTTCACCACCCCAAACATCCGCGGATCCCGGAAAACCAACGACCGCTTCGCCTGACGGATCACCAAGTGATCATGCTTCCCCGGTTCATGCCCGCGCCCCGCGACGAGCAACTCGCCCGTCATCCCGAGATGCAGGCCCAGACTCGCCTCCCCGAAAACAAACATCATCTGCTTCCCCCGCGTCCGGATTTCCGTCAGCCGCCTCCCCTTCAACCCCCGACGAATCACTCCCACATCTGCCGCCCGGTAAATCCGCGCCCGCTCACGACAAATAACTTCCGTCACCCGGTCGCCGACCCCCGGAGTCCATTGCTTCGCAAACCAAGCCACCTCAGCAAGTTCCGGCATCCCGTCTTTAAATCACACAACCCTTTGCAGGGCGAGCAGCCTGTCCGCCGCGACGGATCCCCGCACGCTGTCTATAATCTCAAATCCATTCGCCCCGCCTTTCCTGAACACTGAAAACTGAACACGGCAAACTTTTCCACCCCCATTCCTTCTTGAGTCCCCCTCCCGAAAAAAGGCATCCTTCCCATTCTTATGGCATACGACCTCATCGTGGTAGGCGGCGGACCCGCCGGATACGTCGGCGCGATCCGCGCCGCGCAACTCGGCAAAAAGGTGGCCTGCGTCGAAATGGAACGCGCCGGCGGCACCTGCCTCAACTGGGGTTGCATCCCGACCAAATCGCTCCTCCGCAACGCCGAACTTTTCCAACTCATGTCCAAGCATGCCGGCGACTTCGGCATGACCTTCGACAAGCTCTCTTTTGATTGGCCCAAAGTCATCAGCCGCAGCCGCGGCGTGGTCGACAAACTGGCCGGCGGCATCGAAATGCTCTTCAAGAAAAACAAAGTCGACTACCTGCGCGGCACCGCCGCCATCCCGAAAGCCGGCGTGGTTGAAGTCACCGATGCCGACGGCCAAAAAACCACGCACACCGCGTCGAAAATTCTCGTCACGACCGGCGTCGTCTCCCGCGAAATGCCCGGCTTCCCCTTCAACGGCAAAAGCGTCATTGGCAGCAAACAGGCCATGGTCCTGCCCGAACAGCCGAAAGAAATCATCATCATCGGCGCCGGTGCCATCGGCATCGAATTCGCCTACTTCTTCAACGCCTTCGGCACGAAAGTTACCGTGGTCGAAATGCTCCCCAACATCCTTCCCGTCGAGGACACCGATGTCTCCGTCGCCTTGGAAAAATCACTCGCCAAGCAAGGCATCCGCTTCCTCACCGGCACCAAAGTCGACAAAGCCGAGTCCACGCACAAAGGCGTCAAACTCACCGTCAGCGGCAAAGTCAGCGAAACCCTCGAAGCCCCCATCGCCCTCGTGGCCATCGGCGTCGCGCCGCTCATGCCTGAAGGACTCAAGGTCAAACTCGACCCCAAAGGCTGGATCCAAACGAACGACAAATACGAAACCTCCCTCCGCGGCGTCTACGCCGCCGGCGATATCATCGGACCCCCCTGGCTCGCCCACGTGGCCAGCTTCGAGGCCATCCAGGCGGTCGAAGGCATGTTCGCCGGCAAATCACCACGCAAAGTGGACGTCTTCCCCGGCTGCACCTACTGCGAACCGCAAGTGGCCAGCGTCGGCCTGACCGAACGCGCGGCCAAAGAAAAGGGCCTCAAATTCAAAGTCGGCAAATTCCCCTTCATGGCCAGCGGCAAGGCCCTCGCCGTCGGCGAAAGCGAAGGCTTCGTCAAAATTATCTTCGGCGAACCCCACGGCGAAATCCTCGGCGCGCATATTCTTGGCGCCCACGCCACCGAAATGATCGCCGAGCTCGGACTCGCCATCGAGATGGAAGCCACCCACGAAGAACTCATCTCCACGATCCATGCGCATCCCACGCTCAGCGAAGCCGTCCACGAAGCCGCCGAGCAATCCCGCGGCCACGCCATCCATATTTGAGCGTCCACGAGGCCGCGGCATCAGCGACACACCGGATCTAATCCTTCTCCGTGGCGTGGCGCGATGGTCCCGTTGAGCTTAGGGGAGCAAATTGAATTCCTGTTCCGGCGCGAATTTGGCTGAACCCCTTCATCCGTTCCTGACTGATCATAAGACCCGACATTGCCGCGCGTCTCTGGTTAATCCACCGCACTGCGGTGAACCAAATCGAACAGGCCAGCGCCGCACCTGACGCACAAGTTGCTGCGCTAAGAACAAGGTAAGAAAACCGGCCGTAAGCTGGAACCGACAGCATCACACCCACCAAGCAAACAGCGACTCCCAGCCCGCACCCGGCAGACAACCACGTAGTTTTTGCCCGCACTTCCTTCCAATTAGCACGCGGGTCAGCCCCATAATGGGCAAGCAACGCAGCAATAATCCCCACACCCAGACCGGCCAGGGTATTTACGACAAGCAGATAAACCGCAAAGTGGTCGCTCTCCCATAGCGCCAGAGTGGCAAATACATGATCCAGGGAGGACTTTACCGCGTGGTCGAGCGCGAGATCACCTCCTCGCGAACTCGTTTGCGGAGTGCTCCGCAAGTCTTCGATGGTATCGAAGCTGTTATTAGTTATCTCCGCGCCAAGAATCGTCCCCGAAACAAAGGTGCAACTGATATAAAGAAACGAGACGATAATGCATTTTCCGACGCCATGAGCTGTCATTCGACGGAAGGAAACAGGTCGATACCTCTGTAACATGGATCATATTTTATAGATGGTTCTTCAATTAGGAAGCTTTAATTACTGAAACACTCAAGATTCTGGCTTGCGCGCTGAAAATGTCCCCTTAATTGCCTTCGCCCGAGGTCTTCCATCCGAACCCCAGGAGCAGGTGCATTACCTGCTGCCACCCCGGCCCTTTAGGATCAGGTGATACTCAGTATTACTGCTTTATCCCGCCATGGAGGGATAATCCGTATACCCCTTCGCCCCCGGCGTATAAAACGTCGCCTCACCTTGACCCGCGCCGGTAAATCCGGGTTGGCCAAGAACGGCTTGCCGAATTGTAGCGGCGGTCTATGACCGCCGGATCATCTCAGTTCGCGCACCGGCGGTCATAGACCGCCGCTACAATCATCAACTCGTCACACGTCACCCGCCACACGTCACAGATTATCCCGCCATGGCGGGATAATCCGTATATCCCTTCGCTCCCGGCGTATAAAACGTCGCCTCATCCGGCGCATTGAGCGCCGCGCTCACCTTCACCCGCGCCGGCAAATCCGGATTGGCCAAGAACGGCTTCCCGAAGGCCACCGCATCAATCTTCTTCCCGGCAATGGCCTCCGCCGCTTCCTGCGGCGTGTAGCCCATATTCCCGACGAGCACCCCGCGATAGGCCGCCCGTGCGGCTGACATCACATCGCCGCTTTGCTGACCGAGAAAATCCGCCCGCATCACATGCCAGTAAGCCAGGCCACAAGCGTTCAGCTTCTCACCCAGCCACGAGATCAATCCGATCGGATCGCTGTCGCTCATGCTGTTGAAACTATTCAATGGCGACACACGCAAACCGACGCGATCCGCGTCCCACACCGCAGATGCCGCCTCGATCACCTCGAGCAACAAACGCGCCCGGTTTTCGATTGATCCGCCGTAAGGACCCGTTCGCTTGTTTGACCCGTCGCGCAAAAATTCATCGAGCAAATACCCGTTTGCCCCGTGCACCTCAACCCCGTCAAACCCCGCCGCCTTGGCATTCTCCGCCGCCTTCTTAAAGCCCGCCACAATGTCCGGCAATTCATCATCGCGCAGTTCCCGCGGCATGGCATAAGGCTTCTTCCCCGCCGGCGTATGCACCTCCTCGTTGGTGATCGCAATGACGCTCGGCGCCACCGGTTGCGCGCCGTTGTTGAAAAGCGGATGACAGGCCCGTCCTCCGTGCCAAATCTGCAGAAAGATTCGTCCTCCGGCCCCATGCACCGCTTCGGTCACCGCTTTCCACCCCGCCACCTGCGCCGTCGAATAAATCCCCGGCTCCGCATAAAAGGCCGAGTTCCCCTCCATCGCCATCGTCGCCTCGGCAATGATCAATCCCGCCGTGGCCCGCTGCGCGTAGTATTCCGCCATGAGCGGTCCCGGCACATGCTCTGCTTCCGCCCGGCACCGGGTGAGGGGAGCCATAAATAAACGGTTGGGCACCTCCATCACACCCACGCGCAATGGCTCGAAAAGCGGAAACAAAGAATTCATCCCGCTGAGTCTATCCTCCATCTTTGGATTGCTCCACCAACTTTCACTCGGACTTCAAACTCAAGTTTCGTCCTTCGTGCCGCTGACCGGCACTTGTTCACAACCTCTGAGGTTTGGGAATTCTTGAAAGCCCACAAGACTATCAATCATAAGGCTGTGAACAACCCGCACATATCCTGCTCCACGCCGCACCCATGCACGTTCCACGCCGTTCGATCGTTGTGAAGCAATGTCAGCACCCCGCGTGCAATCTTCGCGGAACAACGTGGAACATGAGGTTGTCCACAACACCAACACCTTGTTCACATCCCGCCGACAAGTTTGTCCGCGGCGCTAATCACGGGGTTTTGATTACGTGGCATCGGCATCCTGCCGATGATGCCCAGTGATCACGGACAAGATGCCCATGTTACTTTTCTGCGAAACCGATGCGGCGCCTGTCAAAAGTTTCGCCGAAAACACTAAGTCGTAACCACGCAAAACATTCTGCCTTTTCCGGCGCTGCCACAGAGGAGCGCCTGGGCGGAAGTTGACTTATACCAATGTCCTTCGGCTTTTCGACGATGGACCGAGTGGTAGTGCGGGGCCTTTGCCTACCGAGTAACTTGAAGTGTTTTTAGGCACCGACGGTCATAGACCGCCGCTACAAGTTTTTGTCGAGATGTAGCGGCGCTCTATGAGCGTCGGTTCCTTTGCCCCTGGCAGTGGTGGTAGCCCCAGTTACTCCCAGCACACACCCGCCAACGCGCGGGTTCAGGGACTAGGGGCCATCTTCACTGCGTTCCGGTTGGACCGGCCGTGTCGAATCCCGAAGAAAGTTCGCGGTCGGCCCGAAGGTCCGACCCTAGCCCGGAGCCGAAGGACAAAGTCCCAAGGCGATGGGCCCTTGGTATAACTGTTTGGTGAGCGTCTCGGCGCCCCAGCGGAGAAAAAGATGCGGCGTCCTCGCCGTCGGTGCCCTACCCGTATCCGCGCCCGCTTTGAATTTTGACAACTAAGCGGCAGCCTGTCCACCATGTGCAGATTCCGGCCGCCTCACTTCCAAGATTTGATCAACGCCTTGGCCTTGGCCTCGTTGGCGTTCATCATCGAATCACGGCGTTTGCGAGCTTCCCGCACATTGTTGGTGCGCAGCGAAAAACGGATCCGCTTGGCGGGGCCGCTCCGGCGCTCGAGACTCAAGTGACACCACCAAGTCCCGTTGTTGTCCCAAATGTGATGATTCGCGCCGTAGCGACGATCCGGCAATTCGACAATTTTGTTCTTCATAGAGAGGACGCATTTTGCACAGATTCCGGCAAAAGCGCAATCCCTATGACACCCTTGATTCCGCGCCACCCATTTGACAGCAGGCCCGGCGGGCCTACGTTTCCTTCATGATCCAAACCCTCGAGGCTGAGATCGACGAGCAGGGGTCCGTGCGTTTCACCCGTCCGGTCCATCTTGATCGCAAACACCGTGTGCTGGTCATGGTCCTGCCCGATGCTTTGCCCGTCGCGAGTGAAGACGTTCCGGACGGCTGGAACCACCCCTCCATCGACCAGTCCTACCGATACCTGCCCTCGCCCAGCTGATCGTAATTGCACCCGGCGGGGGTCGAACCCACAACCTCTGGCTTCGGAGGCCAGCGCTCTATCCGGTTGAGCTACGGGTGCTTGTTGGAGAGGCAATAAAGCGCACCCGGGGCGCGGGCTCAAGCGGGAAGGGGGCCACGAAGGATGAAGGATGAGTTTGAGACCTGAGCCAAGGGGTGGGTCTTGTGCCGTGGCGGGCGGGCGGTTAGAAAGGATGGTCATGGCGGACATTGTTTATTTCGATCTGGAGACGCAGCGGACGGCGAATGATGCGGGGGGCTGGGACAAGAAGGCGGCC
The DNA here is from genome assembly GCA_044359955.1 of Chthoniobacterales bacterium. Taxonomy (GTDB): domain Bacteria; phylum Verrucomicrobiota; class Verrucomicrobiia; order Chthoniobacterales; family JACTMZ01; genus JACTMZ01. The sequence continues at coordinate 114,447 of JBIKLF010000002.1, forward strand.
ATGGGCATGACCGTGGGGGCGACTTACAGCTCGGGCACGGGGAAATACGCGGTCTATGGCGAGGAGCGGGTGCACGAATTGGTCGAGCAGTTGCAGCGGGCGGACCTTGTGGTGGGATTCAATTTGATCAATTTCGATTACGAGGTGCTGATGGGTTACACGGTGATGGACTTGGCGCACAGCGTGCCGACGTTGGATTTGATGGTTTCCCTCGAGCAAAAAATAGGCCACCGCATCGGGTTGGATGCCGTGTCGCAGTCGACGCTGGGTTGCGGGAAGACGGCGGACGGACTCGACGCGATCAAGTGGTGGCGTCAGGGCCGCAAACTCGAGGTGGCCCGCTATTGCTGCTTCGATGTGAAGGTGACGCGGCTCGTGCACGAATACGGCATGTCCCACGGCGAGGTGTTTTATCAGGACCGGCTGGGGCGCAAGCGTCGCGTCGCGGTGGAATGGGGCGCGCCGGCCCGGGAGTGTGTGGCGGCATGATCCAACCGCTGAAAAGTGACCCCTCCGTCTGGTCGTTGTGCTGGGTGGATTTGCCCGAACCGCTGCCGGTGGAGGAGGATTTTTTTCTGCCGACCATTCTTTTGCTGGTTGGTCCTTCGTTCGAGCCTCTCGCGCCGCCGGCCATTTTCCATGAGTTGGACCAGGTCGAGGCGGAAGAATGGGTAGCGCATCATTTCGACGACCTCGGCGTGCCGGACCAATTGTCGGTCTGGAAGGCTCCGGAGTGGGTGCTGGAGGAGTGGAAATATTTCGGGCGTGATTGGAAAACGAAAGTGAAGCTGGTCAATCCCCCGCCGCACGAAGCACGGCTGCAATCCGAGTTGGCCGGCTTGCAAGGGGACGCCCCCCGCGCGCCGGCGCTCTCGAAGTCGGCGCTGGCCGACGGGTTGGTGCGCAATGTGTCGCGCTTGCGTTCGCCCGGCAAACGACGCTCCACTTTGGAGAAGGCGGCAGAGATCGACCCGGCCTGCACTGCGGCGCGGGTGGAACTCGCGGAACTGGAATTCCAGTCCGGTCGCTACGAACGGAGTTTGGAGTTGTCCGCCCAGATCGAGGAGATCGAACGTCCGCTCCTGCGACGTCGCGGGGTCCAGTGGTGGACCGATCGCACAACGCGTCCGCTCCTGCGCGCGCTTTTCGGCACGATGCTTTGCCAGTGGCATCTGGGTCGTGCCGCGGAGGCGGCCGAAACGGGTCACCATTTGCTCGAGACCGATCCGGACGACCATATGGGGGCGCGTTTTTATGTCCCGCTCTTGCTGCTCTTGGCCGGCGAGAATGAGGAGGCGTCTTTGTTTTTCCGGCACTATGCGGTGCGCTACCCGGGCGATTTGCCGCATGCCTGGCTGAGTTTCGCCTGGGGGCTCACCCTCTGCCTCGAAGGGGATGATCAGGGGGCGCGGCAGAAATACCGCGAGGGCATCATGGCCAACATTCATATCGCCCCGCGCCTGCTCGGCGAACGGCCTTTGCCGGAAGACATTTATCATCCGAGCGAACGAGACGAACCGAACTCGGCGGCGGAATTCGCGGGGTCGTTTAGCGGACTGTGGGACCGCGAGGCGGCGGCACTCCGTGTGCTGCGCGAGACGCATGAGGAAATGGGCCCGGCGCTGGGAGAGTTGATTAAGCGGCGGCGGGCTTTGGCTGATTTGATGGACCAGCGATACGATCCCGATTACCGCGCGAATTGGACGCGGATGGTCGAGGAGGAAGAGTCGTTCGTCAAAAAGGCGCTCGAATAGAGCGCGCCGGAAAGATTCATATCGAGGTCGAAACGGGCGGGACGGTCGCGCTGGGAACCGGCTGGTTCTCGGGTGCCGGGGCGGCCGGGGTCGGGTCGGGCAGGGGAATCTTGGTGGGCTCTCTCTCCGGATTATCGACTGGCGCCGGAATGAGTTCGGGCAGCGGCTCGAGGGGAACTTCCTCGGGCATGATGTCGAGATTGGGATCGGGCAGGGCGATATCTTCGAAGACTTCTTCGTCGTAGGTCTGCGCACTGCGCTTGTTGCGTCCGGGTGCGTCGCCGCGGGACCCGTCATTGGTGGCGCCCGAACGGAGTCCGCGCTTGCGACGCTGTTCGGGCGGGGCCGGTTGCAGGTCTTCGTTGGCCATGTAACCGACCTGGCCGTCTTCCAATTGCACGCGGCTGTAGCCAAATTCCTTGCGCTGCAGCATGACCAATTCACCGGTGCGCAGACTCAGGTCCGCCCCCCCCGCTTGTTGCGGTCCGAGCCGGAAAAATTGGGCGTAGTCCGTGCCAATAACCATATCGCCGACGAAATTGGGCGATGGTTCGAGGGGAATTGTTTCGCAGCCTGTGGTGGCGAGAAGGATGGCGAGGCCGGCGGCGGCCATGACGGAATTGCGCGTCTTTTTCGGCATCTTCAGGGACTTTTAACACAAGGACGCCCTCGCCGCGAAGGTCATTCGCGGTCCGGTCGACAAATCCTCCGTCCGGCCGTATAGGAGAGGAGCCATGTGCCGCAGTTCTCTTCCCTTGTTAGGCCTGCTCCTGTGGCTGGCGGCGGGGGTCCGGGCTGACCAGGGCCTGACCGCGGAGGCTTTTGCTCTCAAGGAGCAGGGGATCGGTTATGGCGGGGCCTTTGTGCCTCCGGGGGAGACGTCGGTTTGGCGGATGGATTGTTCGAATACCGCGCGTTATCTGCTGCGGCAGACGCGCGGGGTGGAACTGCCGCGCACGGCTTCCGAGCAATACAACTACGTGCGCTCGCGGGGGAAGTTGAAGCGGGTGGGCGGACTTTTCGGCGGCGTGCCTGACACCGAATGGTGGGCCAAGCGGCTGAAGCCCGGGGATTTGCTTTTTTGGGAGCACACCTACAAGCCCCAGCGCAAACCACCCGTCACTCACGTCATGGTCTACCTCGGACGCGGCGAACGCGGCGAATTGCTCATGGCCGGCGCGCAAAGTTCGCGCGGGGTCGGGGTGTATAAATTGCAGCCGCGCGTGGTCTACGGCGGACACGGAGGATTTTTCGGGCTCTTCAAAAAGAAGGGCCGGCTTGTCGCTTACGGACGGCTGCGGTAGGGCGTCTTAAGTCAGGGGGGCACGGCCGCGTTGTCTGGGAAAGGTGGATCGCGCCGTCCCGGCGCGATATGTCACCGGGGAAATCGCGATCGGGACATCGCGATCCACCTGGCCGCCGAAAGGCAATCGCTCAAAAGGTGTGGATGAACAATCCGGAGCGCAGCTTCGGTTCGAACCAAGTGCTTTTCGGCGGCATGATTTGTCCGGCATCGGCGATATCCATCAGTTGCCGCATGGTCACCGCATGCATCGAAAAAGCGACGGACGCCCGCTTGGCGTCGACTTGGGCGCGCAGATAATCCGTGCCGCGGATCCCGCCGACGAAATCAATCCGCTTGCTCGTGCGCGGGTCGTCGATGCCGAGGATGGGGGCGAGGATATTGTCCTGCAGCAAGCTGACATCCAGGCGCGAGACCGGATCGGCGTGGGCCGGAAGGTCGAAGGCCAAGCCGAGCCAATGGCCTCCGAGATACATCGAGACGTGGCCGGGACTGGCCGGCACCGGCGGCGCCGCGGGCGACAAGCGGCAGGCATGACCCACCCGCACGAGGAATTCTTCGGGATGTAATCCGTTGAGGTCGGTGACCAGACGGTTGTAGGGCAGGATTTGCAATTGGTCCTGCGGGAACATCACGGCCGGGAACCAATTGTAGTCCTCATCGCCCGTGTGCTCCGGGTTGGCTTCCCGCCGGGCCAATCCGACGCGCGCCGCGCCGGCCGAGCGGTGGTGTCCGTCCGCAATGTAAGAATGCGGCACCGGGGCGAAAGCTTTGGTCACGGCCGCCGCATCGGGCATGCGCCAGAGGGTGTGTTGCACACCATCGGGTGCGGTAAAATCGAAGAGCGGAACCGTTTCGGATGCCGCTTTGATCAGCGCCGCAATTTCCGGGGTCGATTCGAAAGCGAGAAACACCGGTTCGATATGGGCGGAGAGCGCCGTGTTGAGGCGCACGCGGTCGTCTTCTTTATCCGGCCGCGTCTTCTCGTGTTTCTTGATCAACCCTGCCGCGTAGTCGTCCGCATGGCAGACGGCAGTGATGCCGGTCTGGGCGTGGCCGTTCATGATCTGGCGGTAGAGGTAAATCTGCGGTGACGTTTCGCGCACCAGTTCGCCGTCCTTTTGCAACTGCCCGAAATTGCGTCGCGCCTGCTCGTAGACTTCCGGTCCGTAGGGGTTCACGCCTTCCGGCAGGGTGGCTTCGGACCGCACGACACGGAGGAAGCTGTGCGGTTGGGCCGCGATGATGGCGCGGGCCTCCGCCGTGTCGAGCACGTCATAGGGAGGTGAAGCCAGTTCCGCGGCGAGATCGGTTCGCGGGATGAGTCCTTGGAAAGCACGGATACGCATGAGGTCGGACACCGCACCAAAAGCGGGGCGCTGATGCAAACGGAATATTTTGCCGGCGACCGGGCGGCATGGCAGTTTCTCACCCATGACCGGGATGATCCTGCGGACGGTGGGGTTGGCGCTTTGTGCGGCGGCTTGGTGGTGGTTGGGGGCGAGAGGCCAGGAAAAAGGGCTGGCCGACGGGATGCCCATGATTTTGGCCGCCCATGCGGTGCTCCTCGTTGCGGCGATTTTCATGGCCAAACCGCTGGCCGGGATGCTCGGCGATTGGGTCTCCGGTTTGTTCATGCCCGGCGACCGGCATTCGCGTCCGCAACCGATGTATAGCATCCCGGAGGGCCGGATGGCGGCGGAAGATTACGCCGGCGCCTTGGAGGCCTACGCGGCCCTCGCCGCGGAGCATCCGGCGGAAATCGCGCCGCATTTGCGCATGATGGAGATTTGGCTCCGTGTTTACCGCGACGCGGATGCGGCGCGGACCATCCGCGACAATGCCCTGCTTTCGATCAAGGGGAAGCGCAACCAGGAAAAATTCCGGGCGGCGGCGCAGGTCATTTTGGCCGGGGCTGGGGTGGAGACCTGACTGATTCGGATTGGCCGCGGGGTCGGGGGATGGTTTATTGGATGGGTATGCATATTCACTTGAGTCCCCGTCACCTCGTGCTCACCGGCGCGATCAATTCCTATGTGGTGAACAAGCTGGCGCACCTTGACAACCAGTCGGACCAGATCATCGCGGCCCACGTCGTCCTCATGCACGACGAGTCGAAAAAGAAGAGCAACTATGTGGTCAAGATCCACCTGGCCGTCCCGGGCCCCGACCTTCATGCCGAGGACCGGGAAGCCGACCTCTACGCGGCCATCGATAAGGTCATGGACAAACTTTCCCGCCAACTGCGCAAGCGCAAGACGCGCCTATTCACGTCGAAGAAGCACAAGACGCAATTGGCGGCCGAGCGTCGCAAACGCGGGCTCTGACCACGGCCGTGGCCGACGCGGCATACAAGGTCAAACTCGATGTCTTCGAGGGGCCGCTCGACCTCCTGCTCTACCTCGTGCGCAAGGACGAGGTGGATATTTATGACATTGCCATCGAGCGCATCACGCGGCAATACCTCGAGTATCTCGAGCAAATGGAGTCGATCGATGTCGAGATCGGGGGCGAATTCATCGTCATGGCCGCGAACCTGCTTTACCTCAAAAGCCGCACGCTGCTGCCGGTCGATCTGCAGGGTCCGGTCGATGAGGAGGGCGAGGACGAGGATCCGCGTTGGGAGCTGATCCGGCAGCTCATCGAATACAAAAAATTCAAGGAAGCGGCCGGCGATTTGCGCGACCGCGAGGAATTTGCCACGAAACTTTTCGGACGCACCCCGTCCGCGCCGCCGGTCGATGGAGGCGCGACCTTGCTGGCCGGCGAGGTCGGGACGCTTGATCTCATTGCCGCTTTCCAGCGGGTGCTGGCGCGCCTCGAAAAGCAAAAAGGCGGCGAGCGTGAAATCGAGGCCGACCGTTTCACGGTTTCGGAAAAAATCGAATACGTGCTGAAAATTTTACCGGAGAAAGAGGGGTTGAAATTCGAGGAATTGTTCGCCGGACAGACCACGCGCAGCGAGGTGGTGGCCACTTTTCTCGCCCTGCTCGAGTTGGTGCGCCTGCGGCATGTCTATGTCGAGCAGGAGGGGGCGTTCGGGGAGATCATGCTGCGGCGGCGGGGCATTGCCGTGGTGCCGGAGCAGGATTTGGCGGATTTCTAGGGTTGCGCCGGCCCGGAGGGAGGCGAAGGAAGGCCCCGGGGCTTTTTTCGGTGTTGCTGCGCTGCGGCAAATGGCAAATCCTTGATGACCTGTTTTATGAGCCCTCTTTCCCGTGTCCTTGAAGCCCTGCTCTTCGCCTCCGACAAACCGATGAGCCCGGCGGAGTGCGTCAAGCATCTGAAGGGCGCGGTCGACGCCGCACCGGAGGATGCCGACGTGGCGGCGCTGGCCAAGAGCAAGCCGGATGAAGTGGCTTTCGCCTTGGGCAAGCTGGCTGCGGGGTACGAAGAGGAGCAGCGCGGGTTCCGCCTCATCGAGAGCGGTGCGGGTTGGAAAGTTGTCACCGCGCCCGGCGCGGCCCCTTGGGTGCGGCAACTTTTCCCGGAGAACCGTCCGTCCCGCCTGAGTCCTTCGGCACTCGAGACCCTCGCCATTGTCGCCTACCGGCAACCGATCACGCGGGCGGACATCGAAGCGGTGCGCGGGGTCAATGTGGACGGCGTGATGCAGACTTTGCTTGAACGCGGGGTCATCCGCATTGCCGGCCGCGCCGATGTTCCTGGTCGTCCCTTGCTTTATGGCACGACGGAATTTTTCCTCGAGCATTTTGCGCTGCGCTCGCTCGACGAGTTGCCCAATTGTGCGGAATTGCGCCGGGTCGAACTGCCGGTCGCCGTCCAGAGCGAGGCGCAACCAGTTCTTCCGCTGGACGAAGTTCCGGCGACCAATGGCCCGGAGGCAACGCCCCCGGAAGAAGCCGTTGCGGCCGAGGAGGCGCCATGACACTGGAACAATTACGGGCCGCGATCGACGGGGTCGACGACCGGATCCTTGAGCTGTTGCGTGAACGGGCCGACCTCGTCGAGCAGGTTGGCCGGGTCAAGGACAAGAGCGGTGACTCTTACTACGCTCCGGAGCGTGAGGAGAATCTCTTGCGCCGCCTGGTCGGGACGAATAAGAGCCGCCTGCCGGAAGCGGGGCTGCGGGCCATTTACCGCGAAATCCTGTCCTCCATGCGCGCGCTCGAGCAGACGATCAAGGTGGCTTATCTCGGACCGCGCGCGACATTCAGCCACCAGGCGGCGGCACGCCACTTCGGCAGTGCGGCCGAGTTGTGCCCCGAGCGCACCATCGGGGAAGTTTTCGAGGCGGTGGAGCGCGGGCGGGCGCACTATGGCGTGGTGCCGATCGAAAATTCCCAGGAAGGGTCGGTCAATGCCACGCTTGACCGTTTCATGGACAGCGAGGCGCGGATTTGTGCCCAGGTCTTTTTGCCGGTGGAATTGAATTTGCTCGGGCGCGGACCTCTCTCCGAGGTGCGCCGGGTCTATTCGCATCCCCAACCATTCGGCCAATGCCGGCGGTGGCTGGCGGAACATTTGCCGGCGGTTGAATGTGTCGAGGTCTCCAGCACGGCGCGGGCCGCGGAGTTGGCGGCGGCCGAGGAGGGCACGGCGGCCTTGGCCAGCGGTCTGGCCGGCGACGAATTCGGTTTGCCCGTGCTTGCCTCTTCGATTCAGGACTCGTCGAGCAATGTGACGAGATTTTTTGTCATCGGACGGAAATCGGCGCCTCCATCGGGGCGCGACAAAACTTCGGTCATGTTCGCGGTGAAGGACCAACCCGGCGCACTGGCCAAAGCCCTCGCGCCGTTCGAGAAGGCGGGCATCAGCCTGACCCGCATCGAGAGTCGTCCGTCCAAGCGACAGGCTTGGGAATACTACTTTTTTGCCGATCTGGCCGGCCATGCCGATGGAGCGGAGTTGGCGGCGGCCTTGGCGGATCTTTCGCGGGTCTGCGCTTTCACGCGGATCCTCGGCAGCTACCCCGATACGCCGGCAGCCTGAGCCGGAACGGTGTTGTCTGATCGTGACGGGCTCAGAATTTGCAGACTTAGGTAGGGACGCGCGGCTCGCGCGTCCGTTTGCCGGGGAGCGGACGAGCGGACCGCTCGTCCCTTCCTTCTGAACAAACATTTCCTTCTGCGACAGCCGGTCCATGACCGCGGCTTCTGCATTGTTACGGCTGAGACGGATTGCGCGTCGGGGCGGCAACTGGTATGGATCATGGTTCCCCGTGAAGACCGAAAAAGACCTCCCGCTGGCCAAGCGCAATTCCTACCTCAAGGCCCTGAGCGCCTTGGAACTGGGCAATCACGGGTTGGTTGTTTCGCTGCTTGGTCCACTGGTGGCGGAAGAACCGGAATTTTTGGCCGGGCGCAAGCTGTTGCGCGAGGCACAGATCATGCGCTCGAAAGGAAAATCAAGTTTCCTCGGGCTGTCCGGGAGCGGTATTTCGCTCGGGCGCGGGAAGGTCAAAAAGTTGACCGAGACCGGCGACTTCCGGTCGGCCCTGGCCGAAGCGGAGAAAGGCTTGGAAGGCGATCCGCTGGGTGCGCAGCCGAACAAGGAATTGCACGAGGCCGCGGAAGCAGCGGCCGCCGCGGCGCGCGGGGAAATGTCTCTGCTTCAAGCGGAGTTCGATGCCTCGCCGGAGGAGGCCAAAGAAGCAACCGCGCGGCGTTTGGACGCCGCCCGCGAAAAAGTCCGTTCTTTCGAGGCCATCGCACGTTTTGCCCTCGAGACCACCGCCTTGGATCCGAAAAATACGAAGGTGCGGCACGACCTTGGTGACTACCTCATGGGTATTGAGGACTACGACGAAGCCTCGAAAGCGTATGAGGAAATCCTGCGCCGCAATCCGATGGACCTCGATGCGCGGGACAAAGCGAAGGAGGCGGCGGCCCGCCGTTCCATGCAGCGCGGAAAATTGGGCACCTCGACTTTTGCCGAACTGGTCAAACAGCGCCAGCAGGGCGGGGCGGGGGAAAATGTTGTCACGGTGGGGGAATCCGCCGAGGACTTGGCCCGTCTGGTTTACGAAGCGCACGAGGCCGGTAATCCCGACCGCGAGGCCGCGCGCAAGCTGGCCGATATTCATTACGCCAAGGAAGACTACGACAACGCGCTGGAGTATTACCGATACCTTTCCGCTTTGGCCAATGACACCGACCCCGGTTTGCTCCGCAAGATCAGCGACACCGAGATGCGGAAACTTTCCGGGGCGATCGCGGTCAAAGACAAAGAACTCGCCGCGATTGCGCCGGACAGCCCGGAAGCCGAGGCCCTGCGGGCCGAACTCGACGAACTGCGGCGGGGCAAGGCCGAACAAATGCTGGGCGAGGCCCGCAAGCGGGTCGACCGCAACCCGACCGACCTGCAATACCGTTTCGAGCTGGGTGAGCAGATGGTGCTGGCCGGTCATTACAAAGAAGCCATTCCCGAACTGCAAAAGGCGCGCAGTAACCCGAACACCCGCACCAAGGCCCTCAACATGCTCGGCAAATGCTACACCGAGCGCAACATGCTCGACCTGGCGGCCAAGACCCTGACCGACGCGGCGGCCGAAATTCCCGGCATGGACGGGACCAAGAAGGACATTCTCTACAATCTGGGTCTGGTCTACGAGCGGATGGGCCAGGCCGAAAAGTCGCTCGATTGCATGAAGGAAATCTACGAGGTCGATTATGGCTACCTCGACGTGGCGGCACGGGTGGAATCGTCGTATACGGCGTGAGGGGATTTTTACAAAAGGAAACGAAGGTAACGAAGGAGGGGGACTGCGGTCCGCTGGCCAGCGGACCTTACCAGTGGTTCCTTGAAACCGCCGCTACAAGCGGACGGGTTTGGCCACCAAGTCATAGACCTGCGCGCCGGTCACAGTGACCGTCGCAAACTCACCGGACGGGAGCGGCGACTCCAGTAATACGCGGCAGTCGACGTCCGGGGCGTCGTGTTCGCTGCGGGCGACTTGCGGTTGCTCGACCAGCACTTTGATCGTGCGGCCCTGCTGTGCCTCGGCCAGTTCGCGGGCGATCTTTTGTTGGAGCTTCATGGCCCGGGCGTGACGTTTGTTTTTCACGGACGCGGGGATTTGTCCGTCCATCTTGGCCGCGCGCGAACCTTCTTCCTGCGAATATTTGAAGACTCCCAATCGCTCGAAGCGGACGCGGTCGATAAATTCCAACAGCGACTCGAAATGCTCTTCGGTCTCACCGGGGAAGCCGGTAATGAAGGTCGTTCGGATGGCGAGCCCGGGGATGCCGGCGCGCATCTTCTCGATGAGGTCCTCGATGTGCGCTCGCGAGGTTTCCCGGCGCATGAGTTGGAGCATGTCTTCGTGGATATGCTGCAGCGGCATATCGACGTAGCGGGCGACTTTGCGGCTCCGGGCGATGGTCGTGATGAGTTCGTCACTCCAATGCGCGGGATGCGTGTAAAGGAGGCGGATCCAAAAATCGCCTTCGATCTGATCCAACTCTTCGAGGAGGCGGCAGAGGGTCGGTCCGCGGGAAGAATCGACCGGCTGGCGGGGTCCCGCTTTCTGCTCCCAGAGATCCATGCCGAAGTAAGTGGTGTCCTGGCTGATCAGGTTGAGTTCCTTGACGCCTTGCGCCACCAGTTGACGCGCTTCCGCCACGACCGATTCGATAGTCCGGCTGCGGTGGCGTCCGCGCATTTGCGGGATGACGCAAAAGCTGCACGGGTGGTTGCAGCCTTCGGCGATTTTCACGTAGACCGTGTGGCGGGGGGTGAGTTGGAAGCGTGGGGTGTCGTAATCGGGGATGTAGCGCGATTTGCGCGTGACCAAATCGAGAGGGTTGGCCACTTCCGTCGCCGGACGATCGAGGACTTCGCGGACGATGCGGGGAAACTCGGCGATCTGGTCGAGACCGATGAAGGCGTCGACTTCGGGGATTTCGCGTTTCAGTTCCTCGTGATAGCGCTGGGCGAGGCAGCCGCTGACGATGATTTTCTGGGCCGGGCGCGCGGTGAGCCGCCTCTGGTGCATTTCGAGGATGGTGTCGATCGATTCTTCCTTGGCTTGGTCGATAAAGCCGCAGGTATTGATCACGAGCACGTCGGCTTCGTCCGGTTCGCGGGTCAGGTCGAAATTATCCTTGGCGGCACCACCGAGCATGATCTCGGCATCGACCAGATTTTTGGCGCAGCCGAGGCTGACCATGCCGATCTTGGGGCGCGCGTTTGCCGTGGCCATGCGAAGAGTATAATCCGCCGAGGGGCGGTTGATCAGGGCGCCGTGGACTCGGCCGCCGTCGGGTTGAGAGTCAGATAAAGGGCGTCGTCCAAGCTGACGCGGTCGGTCGGTCTGGCTGCTGGTGCCTCGGCCGCGGGGGTTTCGATCATGACCGGGGTTTGTGTGCTTTCGGGCCGGTCTGCAAAGTTGAGTCGTGAAAGCTTCGCGTTGAGTGACCAAAGGCCGGTGGTCAGGATGATCAACGCCGTGGCGGCGAGCACTGTGCCGGGTCCGACCACGCGCCGTTTTTTGGCCTCGGGTTCGTCGCGCATGGTTTCGCTGTAGGCCAACTCCACGCAGCCGTCGATCGGTGACAATTCGACGTCGCCGGGTTGGCGCGGGGCGCGGCTTTTGCTCACCGGCACCTCGAGGTATCGCGCATACATGCGCAGGGAAAGCTTGTGGTAGACCTCCGGCATGTTGTCGACCGAATCGTTCTCCTCCAGCTGGCGCAAAATGTCGGCGCGCAGGCAGGTGTCTTTCGCCGCCTGCTCGAGGCTGATACCTTTGGCCTCGCGGGATTTTTTAAGCTCTTGGCCGGGGTGCGGATTCATCGATGGATGTATTATGCATCAACCGGGCAAACTGTCCAAGTCCACGAGTATCTCGCGGTCCTTGGCCCCGTCCTTCGCACCGACAATGCCGCGCTGCTCGAGAATATCGACCACGCGGGCGGCCCGGGTGTAGCCGAGGCGGAGCCGGCGCTGGAGCATGGAGGTGGAGGCCTTGCCCTCCTGTTTGATGATACCGAGGCACCGGGCCACGAGTTCCTCGTCTTCCTCGGTGACGTCATCGTCGCCGCCGGAGGAGGAGGTCATGGCTTCGTGGAAACCGGGATCAAAGGCCGGTTCGGCTTGGGCGCCGACATAATCGACCACGCGATGGATTTCCTCGTCGGTCACGAGCACGCCTTGCGCGCGGACCAGGGTGGAGGTGCCGGGCGGGAGATAAAGCATGTCACCCTGGCCGAGCAGTTTGTCCGCGCCGTTGGCGTCGAGGATGACGCGGCTGTCGAGTTTCGAGGCGACCTGGAAGGCGATGCGGCTCGGAATGTTTGCCTTGATCACGCCGGTGACCACATCGGCCCGCGGGGTCTGGGTGGCGACGATCATGTGGATGCCCGCGGCCCGCGCCATTTGCGTGATGCGGGCGATGGCGCTCTCGACATCGGCCGGCGCGGTCTGCATGAGGTCGGCCAATTCGTCGATGATGACGACAATGAAAGGGAGCCGGTCGGGAATGACCAGTTCCTCGCCTTTTTTCGGCGGCAGGGTTTCGAGCACGGCGTCCTCGATACCCTCGTCTTCCGCTTCATCGTCTTCCGGTCCGGATGCGGGCGGCGCTTCTTCGGCGGGCTTTGTTTCCCGCGGACGCGCATTGAAGCCGTGAATGTTGCGCAGGCCGCATTTGGCGAAGATACGGTAACGGCGCTCCATCTCGTCGATGACGTAGCGCAGGGCGAGGAGGACCTTTTTCGGCTCGGTCACCACGTTGGCCGCGAGGTGGGGCAACTTTCCGTAGTGCTGCATCTCGACGACCTTCGGATCGATCATGATGAACCGCAGTTCCTCCGGAGAAAACTTGTAGAGCATGCTCGCGATGATGGCGTTGACGCAGACGCTCTTGCCGCTGCCGGTGGTGCCGGCGATGAGGAGGTGGGGCATCTGGGCGAGGTCGGCGATGATGGTGCGGCCGTAGACGTCCTTGCCCAGCGCGAGGGGGATCTTGGCCTTGCTGTTGACCCATTCGTCGCTCTCGAGGAGTTCGCGGAAAACAACTTTGATTTTTTTGCTGTTGGCGATTTCGATGCCGACGGTGTCCTTGCCGGGAATGGGCGCGAGGATGTTGATTTTTTCGGCCCGGGTGGCGCGGGCGATATCTTTTTCCAGATTGGCGATGCGGTCGACGCGCACGCCGCGCGCCGGGTAGATCTCGAAGCGGGTCACGGTGGGGCCGCGGGTGATGTCGCCGGCGCTGGCCTCGAGTCCGAATTGTTTCAGCGTGTCGAGGATGCTGCTCTGCATGGCGAGAAGTTCCGCCGGGTCGGCGGTCTGGCGATCGCTCATGTCGGGCGAGTCGAGCAGATCGAGCGGCGGCATCTGGTAGTTCTCGATATGGATTTCGGGCACCGCACCGAGCGGGCCGGTTTCTTTCTTTTTCGGAGGCGCGGGTGCGGGCGGTTTTCTGACCGGGGCGGCCCCGGTATCGATGATTTTGGGCTCGGGGAAGGGAACGGCCGGTATCGCTTCTTCCTCTTCCGTGTCTTCCTCTTCGGTGTCCTCCTCATCTTCCATGCTCGTCTTCCGGCGCGTCCGGGCCGGCGTGGCGCGTTTCGAGCGCGGGGTGTTGGCCAGGGCATCTTCGACCGCCGCCTCCTGCTCGAGGCGTTTCTTTTCCAGCTTCGCTTCGCGCCGCACGCGAAACCATTCCGGCACCGCAACCATGACCGCTTGGCAAAATTTGACCGGGTGCATCCCGGTCATGAGAATGAGGCTGGCGAGGTAAAAAAGGGTCAGGAGGATGGTGGCACCGACGACCCCGAGCAGGCCGGCGAGAACGGTTTTGCCGAGGGCGAGTCCGATCCAGCCCCCCGGGCCGAGGATGTTGAAGTGCTCTTTCCAGGATTGGAGCAGCCACGGTTGGATGCCGGCCAGGCACGCGCCGGAAAGAATGAAGGCGGCCATCCACCCGAGGCGTTTTTTCAGGGCGAGGTCGGCCGTGAGGAATTTGGCCCCGCCGAAACCGATGAGCACGACAGCCATCAAATAGGCGGCCGCACCAAGCAGGAAGTAAGTGAAGCCGGCCACCACCGCGCCGACCGGACCGATGAAGTTTTCCGTCACCGCTTCGGGCGCGCCCTGTTTGCTGAAGAAAAGCCAAGACGGGACATCGGCCGGCGAATAGGAGACCAGCGCGAGGAAGAGAAGAGTGCCGGCCCCGAGCAGGATGAGCCCGAGCACCTCACTCCACGCTTTGCTGCTGCCTTCTTCTGTTGTTTTACCGCGGGCCAAGGGGAATTTCATAGCAGGTCGGGGCCCCCAGCGACAAGGAAGGCGTTTGCGCGGTGGCGCGTGGCCTGTTAGGAGATGCGGCCTTCCTGCAGCGGAATCGCGCGTAGAGAAGACGACAAAAGGAATTTTAAAAATGAGCGATACCTCTCCCACACCGTCCCGGCCAGAGTCCCATTTGCACGTTTCGGGCGATCTTCTCAAAACGGAATCGCTCGGTGAAAAAATCAAGACGATCACGGAAAGTCTCCCACCCGGCGGAGTAACTTTGGCCGAAATCCGTGATCTTGTCGGTCAGGATGGTCTTTTGATCCTCACCGCTTTTCTGACCATCGTATTCTTGGTGCCGGTTTCAATTCCGGGTGTCAGCACGGTGTTCGGCGCCGCGATTCTGCTCATTGGAATCACGCGCCTTTTCGGCGTCAACCTGTGGCTGCCGCGTCGTATCGCGCAGAAGGTCTTGCCTTCGGAGAAATTGCACACGGCCCTGGATCGCGGTGGCATCTGGGTGCACCGTCTGGAGCGCGTCAGCCGACCGCACCGTCTTCCGTGGCTCGCTTCCCCCGGGTTTATGGACAGCATCAACAACCTGGCATTGATCGCCGCGGCGGTTCTTTTGATGGCGCCGTTCGGCTTGATCCCATTCAGCAATACCTTGCCGGCCCTCGCGTTGCTCTTTTTTGCCATTGGTCTGTTGCAGCGCGATGGCCTGTTTATCGTTCTCGGCCACTTCGCCAATGTTCTGACCGTGATATATTTCACTGTGCTGATTGTTGGCGGCGGCGCCGCGATCCGTGAGTTGTTTCTGCGGTTTTCCGGAAACGCGTAGGGACCGGGCGAAAGCGGCGTCTCTTTCCGCCACGGCTTTGCCTCCGTAGAGCGATTCATGTTATGAAATCGGACATGAGTTTGTCCGACCAACCGGAAATACATTCCCCGGCAAATCGCCGTCTCGCGCGATGTCTCGGCGCGCTCGGCAATCGACTTATCGCCGGAATCTTTTTTGCGATCCCGCTGGTTGTCACTTATTGGGTGCTCTCCTTCGGCTACGGCGTGGTCACCGGCTTGAGTGATCCCTGGCTCAAAGCCTTCGGGGTGGATTTTCCCGGCGCGGGATTTGTCATCACCATCCTCGCTTTCATCGGTCTCGGATTCATGGCCACGCATGTCATCGGCCGCCGCCTCCTCGACCGCTTCGAGTTGTTCATGCTGCGTATTCCGGTCGCCGGATCGATTTATTCCGGAGCCAAACAGGTGCTCCAGACCATTCAAGGCATGGGCACCGGACCCAAGCCGAAGCGTGCGGTGGTCGTGGAATACCTCATGCCCGGAAGTTATCTCTTCGGCTACGCCACCGGGCATTTTACCGAGGCGGGGAGCCATCGCGAAATGACCACCGTCTTTGTGCCCACCGCGCCCAACCCGACCACCGGCCTGCTCATTGCTGTTCCTGCCGATAAGGTTCGGGACTGCGACCTGACCATGGAGGAGGCAACCAAGATGCTCGTCTCGGGCGGCTTGATCACCCCGGAACGGCCCCTCTCGGTGGGGCCCGAAAAACAATAAACGTCCGTTTGAATTTTTGAACGTCCGGGCCGGGTCGTGGTCGAAGTTGGTATGAAAGTCAAAACCTTCAACCCCTACCGCAAATTCAACCGCACGCGCCATTCCCTCGGCGAACTGGTGGCCGCCGTCGGCGCCGCCACCGAAGACAGCCGCGAGGCCGTGGCCGCCCTCATCGACCTCTTCCAGACTGGCCGTGTCCAACTGCGCGACCATGGGCACCTGAAACGGGTCCGGGTCAGCGCGTAAAACCAACAATTTTTCATGGCAAGCAGGGTCGGGGCCGAGTGGCTGCCGGCCCTTCTTGTTTTCGTGGTTTGTCCGCGCTTTGTCCTCGGCTAGAGTGCGCGGGTGATTGACCGATATTCCCGACCCGAAATGCGAGCCCTCTGGTCCGACCAGCGCAAATACGAAATCTGGCTCGAGATCGAAACCCTCGCCTGCGAGGCCATGGCCCGCCTCGGACAGATCCCGGAGGCAGACGCCAAGGCCATCCGCGAGAAAGCCAGGTTCTCCATCCCCGAAATCCTCGAAATCGAAAAGCGGACCAACCATGACGTCATCGCTTTTCTCGAAAATGTGGCCGACTCGGTCGGACCCGCGGCACGGTGGATGCACCAAGGGCTGACCTCCTCGGATGTCCTCGACACCACGCTCGCCGTGCAAATGGCCGCGGCGACCGATCTTTTGGTCCAAGGCGTCGATGAAGTCCGCGCCGCCGCCGCCGAGCAGGCCCGCGCCCACAAATTGACCCCTATGATGGGACGCAGTCATGGCATCCATGCCGAGCCGATCACCTTCGGACTCAAGCTGGCCCTCATGTATGACGAATTCGGCCGCGTGCGCGAGCGTCTGGTCGAAATGCGCAAGCGGGTTGCCGTGGGGAAATTGAGCGGTGCCGTGGGGACGCGCGCCCACCTCGATCCGCGCGTCGAGGAAGAGGTCTGCGCCCGACTCGGACTCACACCCGCCACCCTTTCCACCCAGATCGTGCAGCGCGACCGCCATGCCGAGTTCATGACCGTGCTCGCCTTGGCCGCCAGTTCGATCGACCGCTGGGCCACCGAATTCCGGCACCTGCAACGCACCGAAGTCCTCGAAGTGGAGGAATTTTTCGCCCCCGGGCAGAAAGGCAGTTCGGCCATGCCGCACAAACGCAATCCGATCACCGGTGAACGTTTGAGCGGGCTGTCACGCGTCATCCGTGGCTACGCCGTCACCGCGCTGGAAAATGTCGCCCTCTGGCACGAGCGCGACATCAGCCACAGCAGTGCCGAGCGCATCATTCTCCCCGATGGCTGCACTTTGCTCGACTACATGCTCATGCTCACCACCAAGCTGGTGCGCGGCTTGCAGGTTTATCCCGAAAACATGCGGGCCAACATGGACAAATCACGCGGTCTCTTCGCCAGCCAGTCCGTCTTGCTCAAACTCACCGAGAAAGGCTTCGAGCGTCAGAAAGCCTACGAAGCCGTGCAGCGCGCCGCGCTCAAAACCTGGGCGGGGGATGGCGAATTTCTGGCCAATCTCTCGGCCGACCCGGAAATCAGCGCCGTGCTGGACCAAGCCGAGTTGCTCGACGCGTGCGGCCTCGACCGACATTTCCGTCACGTGGACAAGGTGTTCCGGGATCTTGGGATAAAGTAGAAGCGGCGTCCCGCCGCTTAACCCTGATCGACAAGCGGCGGGGACGCCGCTTCTACTTTATGGGCATGGACGCCGACCCGTTTTTCGACCCCTATGTCGAGACGCGCGTCACCGCGGCCAACTTGCCGCATTGGCGGCAAGACAGGGTGTGGTATTTCGTGACTTTCCGACTGGGCGACTCCCTGCCGACGGAAAAGATCCACAGCTTTCGTCTCGAGCGTGAAGCTTGGCTGCGCGAGCACCGGCAACCGCTGACGGCCGCCGAGGATGAAGAATATTGGAAGCACTTCGGCGCACGTACCCATCAATTTCTCGATGCTGGACACGGCAGTTGTCTCCTTGTCTCGCCCGGCATCCGGATCATGGTCGAGGAGTCTTTGCACCACTTCGACGGCGAGCGTTACGAACTCGGCCGCTTTGCGGTAGCCGCAAACCATGTTCACGTTTTGGTCCGCCCTCTGACCGGCCATGAACTCTCAGGGATCGTCCAAGCTTGGAAGTCGTATACCGCCAAGCGGATCAATACCGCTCTTGGGCGTGGCGGCCAAGTTTGGCAGAAGGAAAGTTACGACCACATTGTGCGCAGCCCTTCGGCTCTGTGGCACATCGAGCGCTACATCGAAGCGCACAAAAAGTAGAAGCGGCGTCCCGCCGCTTAACCCTGATCGACAAGCGGCGGGGACGCCGCTTCTACTCTTTCGGCAGGAGCGCCGCCGCTACAGGTGGTATCACGCCGCATCCTCTGCTAATCTCCCCCTTCACCCATGTTTTCCCGCCTCTCCGACAAATTGCAGGATGTCTTCAAAGACCTCCGCGGGCATGGCCGCATCAGTGAGGCGAACGTCAACGATGCCCTCCGCGAAGTGCGGCTTGCTCTGCTCGAGGCTGATGTGCATTTCAAGGTGGCCAAGGACTTCATCGCACGGGTCAAAGAAAAAGCCCTCGGCGAGGAAGTGCTACGCAGCGTCACGCCCGGCCAGCAGATCGTCAAAATCTTCCACGATGAATTGGCCGCGCTGCTCGGCGGTGCTGCCGCGCCTCTCAACCTCGGACCGCAGGCCCGCATTCTTGTCGTCGGTCTGAACGGCGCGGGTAAAACAACCACCTGCGCCAAGCTCGCCGCCTGGCTCAAGAAAAACGGCCGCACGCCCGTGCTCATCGCCTGCGATTTGCAACGTCCGGCCGCCATCGACCAGCTGGCCACCCTGGCCGCACAGATCGACGTGCCCATGTATCGTCCGGAACCCGGCGAAAAGAACGTCCTGCGCGTGGTGCGCGCCGGCATGGAGTGGGCCAAGGCGCAGGGGCACAACGTGGAAATTTATGACACCGCCGGCCGTCAGGATCTCGACGAGGAATTGATCGGTGAGCTGCGCAAGGTGAAAGACCTGGTCCAACCGAACGAAAGCCTCCTTGTCTGCGATGCCGCGACCGGACAGCAGGCGGTCGGCGTGGCCGAAAAATTCCACGGCGGGGTCGGAGTGACCGGCCTCATCCTGACCAAACTTGACGGCGACGCGCGGGGCGGGGCGGCCTTGTCCTTGCGCGAGGTGACCGGTCAGCCGGTCAAATTTGCGGGCACGGGGGAAAAGGTGGACGCCTTCGAGGTGTTTCATCCGGACCGCATGGCCGGCCGGATCCTCGGGATGGGGGACGTGGTCAGCCTGGTGGAAAAAGCGGCGGAAAATTTCGAGGTGGAAGATGCAGCCCGTTTGGAAGCGCGGATGCGCGGCGGTAATTTCGACCTCAATGACTTCCTCGAGCAGTTCAAAATGCTCCGCAAGATGGGTCCGCTCGAGAATCTCCTTGGACTCATCCCCGGTATGGATAAGGTGAAGTCGCCCGGGGTTGACGAGAAACAGATGCGTCGGGTGGAGGCCATCGTCCTCTCCATGACGCCCGGCGAGCGGTCGCGGCCCGAGGTTCTCAATGCCCGGCGCCGCCAACGCATCGCGCGGGGCAGCGGGACGACGGTCACCGAGGTGAACAGCCTCCTGCTGCGGTTCTCGGACATGAGAAAACTCATGAAAAAGCCCGGCAAACTGAAAAAAATGATGGCAAGGGCAGGCGGTATGGGCATGCTTGGCCGCAACTAACGAATAATCTATGGCAACGGCAATCAGACTCCGCCGCGAAGGCACCCGCAACAGCCCCTACTACAAAGTGGTAGTGGCCGACAAGCGCAGCCCCCGCGACGGCAAATTCCTCGAAATCCTCGGCAACTACGATCCGAAGAAACCCGGCATGAACTACAAGGTCAACGTCGACCGCATCGACCACTGGGTGAAAAACGGCGCACAGATGTCCGACACTGTGCGCAGCATCGTCAAGAAGGCACGCGCGGCCGCGACTCAGGCCGCCTGACCTCACCCCTCATGGAGGAATTCCTCAACTTCGTCTTGCGCCGCCTCGCCGGCCATCCCGACGAGGTTTTCCTCGCGCATGCCGCGGTGGACGGCAAAGACATCTACACCGTGCAAGCTCGGCAGACCGACCTGCCCCGCATCATCGGCAAACGCGGCCAGACCATCCACGCCATCCGCAGCCTCCTCGACGCCGGCGCGGCCAAGCACGGGGGCAAGGTGCGCTTGGTCGTTCCCGATTGATCCCGTGAAATTTTTTTCCGTGCTCCTCGCCGCCGCGGGACTCTTCGCCGTCTCCTGCGAACGCATCCCTCCCTCGGTCAGCATTCCCGGCTACGAGAAAAAGAAAGCCGCCGAAGAAAAAACCGAAGCCAAACCCCTCGGCACCGCGGAAAATCCGCCCGAGTTTTTTCCTCCTGATTCCGCCCGGTAGGCAAAAAGTAGAAGCGGCGTCCCCGCCGCTTAACCTCGGACGACAAGCGGCGGGGACGCCGCTTCTACTCTTAAAGACGATCGCCCGGCGGCGATCGTCTCTACCGCGCTACGCTGGCCCTGTGCTATAGTTTGTGATTATGACGAACCATCGTGGCTTTTTCTCCCGCGAAGCGGACAGCTTCGCCTGCTCTTTTCGCGGCATCGCCGCGCTGCTCAAAAGCGAGGTTCACGCCCGCATTCATCTCGCGGCGACCATCGCCGTGCTCGCTCTCGGTTGGTGGTTGGACATCACTGCCGGCGAATGGATGGCCGTTGTCCTCTCGATCGGTCTGGTCTGGACCGCCGAAGCGCTCAACACCGCCATCGAATACGTCGCCGACCTTGCGCATCCCGACGAACACCCGGAAGTGAAAAAACTCAAAGACCTAGCCGCCGCGGGCGTGCTGTTTGCCTCCGTCGCCGCCCTCGTTGTCGGCCTGATTGTTTTCGGGCCGCGCATTTAAGCAAGTTAAGGTTGGTTTCGGCGCCGGGGACGGATTGTTAGTCTTCCGTCGCTCTTTGTTTTCTGCGAATGAGGCGCGATGCCGGCCGCCTGCGCTGCATCGCGGCTACCAACCAGTCACCCGCCACACGACACTTCTCCTCTTCATGCCCTACCTCTACCTCGCTATCGCCATCTTGGCGGAAGTTATTGCCACCTCTTCACTCAAGGCCACCAATGGCTTCACCCGCTGGATGCCTTCCCTGATCGTCGCCCTCGGATACGGGGTGGCTTTTTATTTTCTCTCGCTCACTTTGCGGACCATGTCCGTGGGCATCGCCTACGCCATTTGGTGCGGTGCCGGCATCGTTCTCGTCGCGCTCATTTCATGGCTCGTGCTGGGGCAAAAACTCGACGCTCCGGCCGTGGCGGGGATGGCCCTGATCATCGCCGGCGTCGTGGTGATCAACACGTTCTCCAAGAGCGTGTCGCACTGAAGCGGGCGCGGATTTACTTTTTTGCCTCGGCGTATTGGCCGGCCACGTAGTCCCAGTTGACCACGTTCCACCAGGCATCGATATACTCCCCGCGGCGGTTCTGGTTTTTCAGGTAGTAAGCGTGTTCCCAGACGTCGAGGCCGAGGAGGGGTTTGCCGCCGTTCATCAGCGGGCTGTCCTGGTTGGGTGATGTTTCGATGACCATCTCGCCGTCGGGGGTGATGGTCAGCCAGGCCCAGCCGCTGCCGAAAACCCGCAGGGCAGCGGCGCTGAATTCCTTTTTGAATTCCTCGAAACTTCCGAAGGATTCATTGATCGCTTCGGCCAGCTCGCCGGAAGGTGCCCCCCCGCCGTCCGGTTTCATCATCAGCCAGAAGAGCGAGTGGTTGGCATGGCCGCCGGCGTTGTTGCGCAGGGCGGTGCGGATTTCCTCGGGCACTTCATCGAGGTGCGCCACCAATTCCCACACGGTCATTTTGGCAAGGTCGGGATGCCCGGCCAGCGCTTTGTTGGCGTTGTTCACGTAGGCCGCGTGGTGCTTGTTGTGGTGGATTTTCATCGTCTCGGTGTCGACGTGCGGCTCCAGCGCGTCGTAGGCGTAGGGCAGTTCCGGCAGGGTGAAGGGACCGGTGGGGGCGGGGTCGGCGGCGTGGAGCGCGGAAACCAACGGAAGGACGGCGGCAAGGAGGACGGATAGCTTTTTCATGACCGCCATGCGATCACTGTAGGGGCGTCGAGGCAAGCCGGGAGGGCTGATTGACTTGGTCGCCGCCTCCATTACGCTGGCGCTGGGGCCCGGATCGGGTGCCTTGGTTCATGAAGCACGTCCTTTTTATCTGCACTGGAAATGTCTGCCGCAGCCCGATGGCCGAGGGCCTCCTGCGGCACATGGCCGGCGACCGGGTCAAAGTCGCCTCGGCCGGCCTCGGCGCCGGCCATGGCCAGCCGCCCAGCGCCCATGCCATCGAGGTCTTGGGCAAAGAGGGCATCGATATTACGGATATCCGCAGTCAACCGGTCAGCCCGCATTTGTTGCAGCGGGCCGACTACATTTTCACCATGACGCGGGATCATCTGGATATGCTTCTGCTTCTTTATCCCGAAATGGCGTCGAAAACCCGCCTCCTGCGCTTCGACGAGGCAGCCAAGGGCGGCCGCGCAGACGTAACAGATCCCATCGGAGGCACGCGTGAGACCTATGAGTCCTGCAAAACGGATATCAAGCGCGCCATGTCCCATGTTATACCGCTCATTACCGCAGAGAAAAACACCATGAACACCGCCACCCCAACCCGGACGTCCTACGAGCCTTCGGACATCGCCGCCATCGAGGAAACCGACCCGGCCATTGCCGCCGCCATCCACGATGAAGAGCGCCGTCAGTTCGAGAACATCGAGCTCATTGCTTCCGAAAATTTCACCAGCCGCGCCGTGCGCGAGGCGCAGGGATCCGCGCTGACCAACAAATATGCCGAGGGTTATCCCGGTCGGCGCTGGTATGGTGGTTGCGAGCATGTTGACGTGGTCGAGTCGCTGGCCATCGAACGGGCCAAGGAACTTTTCGGGGCCGAGCATGCCAACGTGCAACCGCACAGCGGCAGCCAGGCGAACACCGCGGTCTATTTCTCCGCGTTGGCCATTGGCGACCGGATCCTCACCATGGACCTCGCCCACGGCGGGCATCTCACCCACGGGCACAAGGCGAATTTTTCGGGAAAACTTTATGAGGTTGTCCATTACGGCGTGGGCCGCGAGACGGGGACGATCGACTATGACGCACTGGCCAAGCTGGCCGGAGAATGCCGTCCAAAGATGATCACCGCCGGAGCCTCCGCCTACCCGCGGATCATCGATTTCCCGCGCATGCGTGAGATCGCCGATGCGGTCGGGGCGCTGCTCTTCGTCGACATGGCCCATATCGCGGGACTCGTGGCGGGCGGCGCCCATCCCAGCCCGGTGCCGTATGCCGATTTTGTCACCAGCACGACGCACAAAAGCCTGCGCGGTCCGCGATCGGGTGTGATTTTGTGCAAGGCGCAATACGCGAAGTCGATCGACGCCCAGGTGTTCCCCGGCGTGCAGGGCGGACCGCTTATGCACGTCATTGCGGCCAAGGCGATCTGCTTTCACGAGGCCCTCCAGCCGGCCTTCCGAGCCTACGCGGCGCAAGTCGTGGCCAACGCCAAAGCTCTGGCCGCCCGTCTCTCCATGCTCGGATACACCATTGTGTCCGGCGGCACGGAGAACCACGTGCTCCTCGTCGACCTCCGCCCCGCGGGGATCAACGGCAAGGAAGCGCAGGAGACCCTCGATCTGGCCGGCATCACGGTGAACAAGAACGCCATTCCGTTCGACACCGAGCCGATCATGAAGACCGGAGGCATTCGCATCGGCACCCCGGCCATGACGACCCGCGGGATGAGGGAAGAGGAAATGATGGAAATCGCCGACCTGATTCACGCCGCGTTGCAGCAGTCCGGGAATCCGCAGGAACTCGAGCGGCTCAAAAGCCGGGTCCACGCCTTCACCTCGCAGTTTCCTTTGCCGTAAGCCATTCCTCGGTAGGGTCCGCGGGACCAGCGGACCGCGGCCTCTGGCAGGAACGGGCCCCTCACCCGGTATTATCGATTGCCTCAGTCCATCTTTGAGACTAAGTCTCAAGTAGTGAAATTTATGGATCGGCCAACGACATTCAGTCTGGAGCACAGCCCCCGCCGGGTGAGTAATCGGGTGGTTTCTTTGGATGACAACAATGAATGGGCCAAGCACCTCCGGCGCGTTGGTTTCCATGAGGGCGTCGAAGTCGAGGTGCTCTCGGGCCGCGATCCCGTCCTGGTCCGTTGCCAAAACAGCTGTGTCGCCCTGCGTCGTTGCATGTTGGGTTGCGTGCAGGTCTGTGCCCTGCAGAAAGCGCAGGGCCGGACGTCCTCCGCCGCGCAATGAGCGGGGAAATTTGTCCGCTGGCTGCCTTGCGGGCCGGCGAGGTTGGCCTCGTCCAACCCGGAGTTCCCGAACATCCGGCGGTGCAGCGCTTGCTGGCCATGGGGCTTTTGCCGGGCACGCCGGTGGCGGTCATTCAAGTGGCCCCGCTGGGTGACCCGATGGAAATCGAATTCGGCGGCCTGCGCCTGAGTCTGCGCAAAAGTGATGCGGCGGCCGTGCCAGTCATGCGGTTGGGCTGAGCGGGCGCAGCATGAGCATGAGCCAAGACACCACCCGTCCGGTCCGCGTCGCGCTGGTCGGTAATCCGAACACGGGCAAAACAACGCTTTTCAATCGCCTGACCGGCTCGCGTCAGAAAATCGGCAACTACCCGGGAGTCACGGTCGAAAAAAAATCCGGCCTCTGGGTCTGTGGCGGCCGCACCTTCACCCTCATCGACCTCCCCGGCACCTACAGCCTGGCCGCCTCCTCGCCCGATGAACGCGTGACGCTCGACTTCCTCGCGGGTCATCTCGACGGCGAAGCCAAGCCGGACGCCGTGGTTTGCGTCGTTGATGCCTCCAATCTGGTGCGCAATCTTTTCCTCGCCTCGCAAGTGGCCGACCTCGGCCTGCCCATGGTCATTGCGCTCAATATGGCCGATGCGGCGGACCGCGCCGGGATCAGCATCGATGCCGCCCTGCTCTCGCGTCGTCTCGGGATTCCAGTTGTGCGCCTCGTGGCGACCAAGGGCGAGGGGATCGACGCCCTCGGCCATGCCGTGGCGCAAGCGGCCGAACAGGGCGCCCTCATGGCCCAGGTGCCTTGGCCGGAGGCGGCCGAGCGTGCGGTGAAATACCTCGCCGCCGGACTGGAAAAGGAAGGGGTGCGTCCGCTCGCCCCCGGTGAATTGCGCCGCATTCTTTTCGATCCCCGCAGTGCCGTGCTGGAGCGCGCCGGTTGGCCCGCGGGTTCGGACCCGGCTCCGCTCCTTGGCGCCTCACGTGATGTGTTATCCGCCGCGGGATGGCACCCGCTTTCGGCCGAAGCGCTCCTACGTTACGAGCACCTCGGCCACCTCACGGCGGACGCGGTCAAGTTCCCGGAAAAGCGGCGGCGGTCGCCGACCGAACGTCTCGATGCCGTGCTGACCCATCGCGTCTGGGGGTTGGCCGTCTTTGTGCTGATGATGTTCGTAGTTTTTCAATCGATCTACGCGTGGGCCGGACCCTTCATGGAGGCGATCGAGGTGGTCGTCGCGCAGGCGCAGGAACTGGTCGCGCCGTGGTTTGCTCCGTGGCCCGCCTGGCAGAGCCTGGTGGTCGACGGGGTCGTCGGCGGCGTCGGTGGGGTGATTATTTTCCTGCCCCAAATTCTCATCCTCTTTTTCTTCATCGCCCTGCTCGAGGACACCGGCTACATGGCGCGCGGCGCCTTCCTCATGGACAAAATGTTCGGCTGGTGCGGCCTCAACGGGAAAAGTTTCGTGCCCATGCTCTCGAGCTATGCCTGTGCCATTCCGGGTGTCTTGGCCGCACGGACCATCGAGGACCCGCGGGCGCGACTGACCACGATTCTGGTT
Source organism: Chthoniobacterales bacterium (assembly GCA_044359955.1). Taxonomy (GTDB): domain Bacteria; phylum Verrucomicrobiota; class Verrucomicrobiia; order Chthoniobacterales; family JACTMZ01; genus JACTMZ01. The sequence goes on from JBIKLF010000002.1 coordinate 140,205, forward strand.
TCTCCGCTTATGAGTTGCTCGGCGCGGTTGCCGGTCTACACGCTGATGATCGGCGCATTCATCGAGCCTTCCTTCGGAGCCGTCCTGGCGGGCGGGCTGCTTTTCGCCATGCATGTCGTCGGCCTCGCGGTCGCCGTGCCCGTGGCTTGGGCGGTCAACAAATTCGTCCTGCACACCCGACCCCAGCCATTTCTTCTCGAGATGCCTCCCTACCGCCTGCCACGGCTGCGCGATATTTTCTGGCGCATGTGGGAGCGGGCGCGCGAGTTCCTCCTGCGTGCCGGGACGGTCATTGTGGCCATGACCATTATCATCTGGGCCTTGGTCTATTTCCCGCGCCCCGCCGAAGTGCGCGAACGCGCCATGGCGGACTTGTCCGTGCTCAACGACAACTCCGCGGTCGACCGCGCCGTCGATGCCGCCTACCTCGAGCAAAGCTATCTGGCGCGGGCCGGACGTGCGATGCAGCCGGTTTTTGACCCGGCCGGCTTCGATTGGAAAATCACCGTGGGTGTGCTCGCCAGTTTTCCCGCGCGCGAAGTCATCATTGCCACCCTGGGCACGATTTATGGAGTCGGACAGGACGCGGACGAAGCATCCGGCGACCTGCGTTCGGCTTTGGCCCGCGATTTTTGGACGCACGGGCCGCGCACCGGACGCCCCGTGTTCACCGTGCCCGTCGCCCTGGCCATCATGGTTTTCTTTGCGCTGTGCCTCCAGTGCGGCGCGACGGTGGCGGTCATGGCCAAAGAGGCGGGCTGGCGCTGGGCCCTTTTCGGCTTTGCCTACATGACCGCGCTGGCTTGGCTGGGTGCGGTCTTGACCTTCCAACTCGGCACGCTTTGGTTGGGGCTAGGATCATGATGGAAACGCTTCTCCTTGTCATTGTGGTGGGCGGCGCACTTTTTTATCTGGGCCGTCGCGCTTGGTTGCGTCTGCGCGGGGCCCGCGGTAACTGCTGCGGAGGCTGCCCGGTCGGTCCTCCCAAGATCGGACTGGCGGGCCGGCCGGGCCGGGGGTCTATTGAAAAGAAGATGAAAGCCGCCGCCGTCTTTCTCCTCGCCACGGCAATCGGACTTTCCGTGGTTGCGGCGCAACTGACGCCGAAACAGCGCGCGGGGGCAGAACGCATCGCGGCGCTGACCGTGCCCAGCCCGACAGAATTTTTTGCCGCCATCGACAAGGCCGGCAAGCCGGACTGGATGTCCTTCTACCGCGACCCCGTGCCGACGACCTATTCCACCCGGCCGCGCACGGCACTTAATCTCGGCGCACTCGTCACCGACGGATACGTCGCGGTCGAAGCGCAGGACGGCCAGCAGGTCAAAAATATCGGCAAAGATATCATCGCGCTGGCCGGCGCACTCGGGGTGGGCGCAGATGTTCTGGTCCGTGGCAAAAGCATTGCCGACTTTGCCGATCAAAATGATTGGTTTGCCCTGCGCGAGGAACTTGAAGCGACGACCAACGAGGTCCGCCGCGCCATGATCGCGCAACGCGATGAAGCGCTTGCTTCGCTCATCACCGCCGGTGCCTGGCTCCGGGCGCTCGAAGTGGGCAGTCGCGCGGCCGAACTCAGCGGGGAAGAAAAAGCCGCCGGCCTCCTGCACCAAGCCGCCCTCGTCGGGTGGCTGCGCGGCGAACTGCAACTGCTGCCGGAAAAATCGCGCAGCGACGCGGCGGTCATGCAGACGGATCTGACCTTGGCCTCGCTCGAGGAAACGATGCAGGGGGAGGCCTCGGCGGAATTCGGTGAGAAGCGCGTGCTCGCGGTCAAGGAAACCACCGCTCATTTCATCGCCGCCATGGCCGCCAAGGAACCATGAAAATTTCCGTCCTCATTCTTCTCGCGGCGATCTTGCCCTTTCTGTCCGCCGGGCAGAGCCCGTCCCCCGAACCGTCTCCCCCCGCACTCCCTCTCGCCTCCGCACCCCTGCGGGTCAGGCTGGCCGACCTGGGCACGGCGCTTTCCAACGAGGGTTTTAAAATGCGGGACCGCATCTGGAGCGGCCGCGTCGAGGCGGGGCAACCACAGCGGCTGGCGGTGAACCTCTTCCGGGGCAATCACTACTGGTTTTGCGCGGCGGTCGAGCCGACGGACGGCAAAGCAAAGCTGACTGTTTTCGGTCCGGACGGCCGTGCTGTGGAGTCTGTCGACCACCAGGAACCGGGCCTTGCTGCTGCTGGCGTGACAGCGGAGACCACCGGACAGTATTTTCTGCAGATCGAAACCGCCGGGGGACCGGCCTCGGATTTTTGCCTGCTTTATCTTTTCAAATAAAACCAAATGCCATGATGACCGAGACAACCGAAAAACTGCAAGGACCCGCCGTGCGCCAGTATTCCGTCTTCCTCGCCAACCGGGTCGGCGCTCTCCTCGAGGTGGTCAAAATGCTTTCCGAAGCGCGTGTCGTCGTGCTCGCCTTGAGTATCCAGGATTCTTCCGAAACCTCCATCGCGCGGATCATTGTCAGTGACCCGGAACTGCTCGAGGAATTGTTCGAGCGTCACGATATCGCCTACGGTGCCTGCGCGGTGGCGGTGGCCGAACTCGAGGAAGGCGCCTCCGACCTCCCGCGACTCCTCGCCGCTCTGCTCGAGGCCGAGGTGAATATCCTCTTCAGCTACACCCTGCTGGTCCGTCCGCGCGGCCGCCCCCTTGTCGCGGTGCACACCGACGATCTGGAATGCGCCAGCGCCGTGCTGGAAGGCCGCGGATTTCGCGTGCTGCGTCAGTCGGATCTGTCGCGATAGCTCCGGCCCCGGGGTAGGGTCGGACCTCCGGGCCGACCGCGAACCTTCTCGGGGGATTCGACCCGGCCGGTCCAACCGGAACGCAGTGAAGATGGCCCCTAGGCAAAGGCACCGACGCTCATAGAGCGCCGCTACATCTCGACGAAAACTTGTAGCGGCGGTCTATGACCGTCGGTGCCTAAAAACACTTCAAGTTACTCAGGAGGCAAAGGCCCAGCCCTACCACTCGAGCAATAGTCGAAAAGCAAAAGGACGTTGGTATGACATCATCGGCCTGGCTCACGCTTAGGGTGACGGCGACCGGGCCGACAAGTCGTTGGCTTTCAACCTCTCAATTGGTCGCCGCGGCGGACTCCGGCTCTCAACGCCTTTTCTAGGATGAACGCTCGGAAGGAGTGTCTTCTTCCCCGTCACTTTCGCCCGCGGCGGCCAGCAAGGCCGGGGGCTGGGCGGTTGTCTTGGCCCCGAGGGTGCGGAGTTTTTCGGTCTGACCGATGAGATTGCCGCGCCCGTCGCGCAATTTGTTCATCGCATCGTCATAACTCTCCTGCGTCTGCCGGATGCGCAACCCGATATTTTCGAGATCACGGCAGAAGGCGGCAAATTTGTCATAGAGCTTGCCACCCTGCTCGGCGATTTGCACCGCGAAGCGGCTCTGCTTGTCCTGCTGCCAGAGTTGCGCGACCAGGCGCGCGGTGGCCACGACATTGGGTGCCGTGACCAGCACGACGTTCCGCTCCAAGGCCTCGCCGATAAGATCCGGCGCCGTGTCCAGCGCGGCGTGGAGCGCGGGTTCGATCGGCACGAAGAGGAAGACAAAGTCCGGCGAATTGATGCCGGCCAGATTCGCGTAGTCTTTCGACGACAGTCGCTCGATGTGCCGGCGCAGGGCATCGGCATGTTCCTTCGCCGCCGCCGCGCGTTCCCCGTCGCCGGTCGCGCTGCACTGACGTTCGTAGGCGACGAGCGAGACCTTGGCGTCGATGATCAGCTGCCGGCCGCCGGGCAGATCGAGCACCACGTCGGGCTGCAAGCGCCGGCCACCTTCGCCGGTGGCCGAGACTTGGGTGCGGAAATGCTGGCCTTTGACCAACCCCGCTTTTTCCAGCACCGACTCAAGGATCATCTCGCCCCAGTTGCCGCGGGTTTTCGACTGGCCCTTCAGGGCCTGGGTGAGGTTACCCGCTTCGCGTGAGACCTGCTGGTTCAGCTCGCTCAGGCGCCGCACTTCCTCGGTGAGGGCATGACGCGCCTTGCCTTCCTCCCCGTAGGCCTCGTGGACCTGGCGTTTGAATTCCTGCAAACGCTCGCCCAGCGGACCGAGCAACTGTTCGAGTTGCGCGCGGTTCTGCTCGGTGAAGCGCTTCGATTTGTCCTCAAGGATGGACGACGCGAGGTTTTCAAATTCCGCTTTGAGGGCCGCGCGTGATTCTTCGAGGCCGGCCGCCTTTTGTTTTTCGGTGGCCAGTTCGCCGGTGTGGTCGCGCAATTGTGCGGCTAGGGTACGGCGTTCCTCGTCGAGGGATTGGATTTGCCGGCTGAACTCCGCGGCCTGCGATCGGGCGGCCGCCGCTTCCGCCCCGGCGCGCACCGCACGCAAGTGACCAAGGAGAAAACCGACCAAGCCCCCGACGAGCAAAGCCGCCACTGCCCACCAATAATGCTCATCCATGGCCGCTATCTTTAACACGAGTCGCCCCGATGTTCCAAAGAATGCCGGTTTCGGCTGCCCGGGAAGGCTTGCACTCTGATGGTTGCTTCCCGCCGCGCCGTCCGCTATAAGCACGGGATGAGTATTTCGACCGCCACCGCCCGCGGCCCGGCTTCAGCCCAGCAGAATGCAAAGCTGATGAACGGCGCGGAGATCCTCGTCAAGTGCCTTGAACTCGAAGGGGCGGACACCATTTTCGCTTACCCTGGTGGGGCCAGCATGCCTATCCATCAGGCACTTACGCGCTCAAAACAGATCCGCACGATCCTCCCGCGCCACGAGCAGGGCGGGGTCTTTGCCGCCGAAGGTTATGCCCGCGCCACAGGTAAAGTCGGCCTCTGCATGGCCACTTCCGGACCCGGTGCGACCAACCTCGTGACCGGCCTGGCCGATGCCTTCATGGATTCCGTGCCGGTCATCGCGGTCACCGGTCAGGTTCCGCAGGAAATGATCGGCCGCGGCGCTTTCCAAGAAACCGATTTCTTCGGCATGACCCTGCCGATCGTGAAGCACAGCTACCTTATTTGGGATATCCGCGAGATTCCGCGCATCGTCAAAGAAGCTTTCCACATCGCGACTTCCGGCCGCCCCGGCCCCGTGGTCATCGACCTGCCGAAGAATATCCAGAACCAAAAAATGGAACCGGTTTTTCCCGAGACGATCACGCTGCGGGGATACAATCCGGACAAGCGTGCGACCGACGAGCAGTTGCTCGAGATGATCCGCCTGATCAAGCAGTCGCGCGAACCCATGATTTATTGCGGCGGCGGCATCATCACGTCGGATGCCTCGCCCGAGTTGCTCGAATTTGTCGAGCGCGCCCAGATTCCCGTGGCCACCACGCTCATGGGTATCGGTTGCTTCCCCGAGACGCATCCGCTCTCGCTCAAGTGGCTCGGCATGCACGGCACGGTTTACGCCAACAATGCGGTCAATGAAGCCGACCTCCTCCTTGCCATCGGCGTGCGCTTCGACGATCGCGTGACCGGCAAGGTGGAAAAATTCGCGGAACACGGAACGATCGTCCACGTCGACATCGACGATTCCGAACTGGATAAGAACAAGGTCGTCGCGCTTCCGATCCTCAGCGACGTGAAATACGCGCTCAAGCGCCTCAACGAACTCCTGGCCAAGGAAGGCTTCGAGCGGGTCAAGGGCCACAAATTCGAGCGCTTCAAGCCGTGGTATGACAAAATTGCCGCCTGGAAAAAAGCCCAGCCTTTCCGCTACAAGGACACGGATGATGCGATCCAGCCGCAATACGTCATCGAGCAGCTTTACAAACTAACCAAAGGCCAGGCCATCCTCACCACCGGGGTGGGACAGCACCAGATGTGGGCCGCGCAGTATTACGATTTCGACAAGCCGCGCACCTTCATCACTTCGGCCGGTCTCGGTGCCATGGGCTTCGGATATCCCGCCGCCATGGGCGTGAAAGTTGCCTGTCCCGATGTCGAAGTGATCGATATCGACGGCGACGGCTCCTTCCTCATGAACGTGCAGGAACTGGCCTGCGCCCACGTTGAAAAAATCGCGGCCAAGGCCATCATCCTCAACAACCAGCACCTCGGCATGGTGGTGCAATGGGAGGACCGTTTTTACGAGAGCAACCGCGGCCACACCTTCCTCGGGGACCCCGAGGACACCGCGCGCATTTACCCCGACTACGTGGAGATTTGCAAAGGCTTCGGTGTGCCCTGCGAGCGCGTCATCCACAAAAAAGACCTCCTGCCCGCGCTCCAGCGGATGCTCGATGCCAAAGGTGTCTACGTCCTCGACGTCATGACCCCCTACACCGAGCACGTCTTGCCCATGATCCCGGCGGGCATGACCTACAAGGACATCATCACGGAGTAGTTTCCCGGCCGCCTCCCCGGCGGCCTTGTGCCCATGCCCGAAGACGCCCCGACGCTGGATCTCAGCGCCCTCGACTTCCGTCCCTCCTGGGCCAAGGACCCGTCGTCGGCCCCGCCGCTCGAATCGCGCGAGTTCCGCCAACCGCGCGAGCCTCGTGGTCCGCGTCCGGACCAGCGCGGCGGCTTCAGCCGCGGAAAACCGCCGAACCGCGATCGCAAGGAATTCCGCGGACCGCCGGACCGCGATAAGTTTTCTGGTCCCCGCCGCGACGAACGTCCGGCCCCGCCCCCGAATCCTTTTCCCTGGCTCCGTATCGCCTTCACCGCCACCGCCCCCGCGGTCGAAACCGTGGCCCAGCAAGTCCGCCACACCGGCAAAACCTTCAGCCTCTTCGACATTGCCCGCATCCTCCTGCGCAACCCGGCCTCCTACACCATCGACCTCACCTCCGCGCCGAAGCAGCCGGAAGGCCCATTCTACGTGGTCGACGTCGACCGGAGCGTGTGGCTCAACCGCGACACCGCTTTGCGTCACCTCCTGCGCAAGAAGCGGGAGGAACTCTACCGGGCCGAGGCCGTCGAAATCGAACCGCCCAAAGGCAATTTCCCGGTCGTCGCGGTCTGCGGTATGTCCGGCCTCCTGCTCGGTCCGCCGAACCATCATGACTTCGAGCGCAAACTCCGTGACCTTCATCGCGAACGTTTCGCCCGTCTCGATTTCGAAACCTTCCGCTCCCGGCTGAAAATGGAACGCGATCCGGAAGTGATCGAGAAGTGGCGCGCCGAAGCTTCGAAGTCGGTCGAGTATTACCCGATCGAAGGCGAGGCTCCGGAAAAACTGGCCGACCTCGCGGCGGTGGAACGTCATTTCGACACCCACCATGCCGCCGCGCACCTCAAATTCCTTGATCTCGCCGCCGTGCCCGGCGATCCGAAGACCACGGCCGTCGATCCCGCTCTCGCCCCCTTGCTCAACTACGCGCGCGATGAAGAAGAACGTTTTCCCCTCCGTCTGGCCCAAAGTTTGAGCCGCGCGCTCAGTGGTGCCGGCCTGCGTTTCCACAAAAGCGCCAACCGGACCACCTTCGTTTCCGCCTCCCGCTCGCGGCATCTCAACCTCGAAGAAACACCGGTCAGCGATTCCATCCGCAAAATCATCGAGACCATCCGCGGCAAAAAATCCCTCCGCCGCACCCAGCTCCTCGACCTCCTCGTCCCGGCCCCCGTGGTCGCGGCGCCGCCCTCACCGGCCCCCGACGCACCGCCAGCCGAATCCACCCCGCCGGCTCCCGCCGATCCGGCCCGCGATGCCGTGATCAACGATCTTCTTTGGCTCACCCACGAAGGCTACGTGATCGAATACGCCGACGGGCGTCTCGAGTCGGTGCCTCAGCCGAAAAATCCGCCCAAGCCGGCCGAAGAAAAACCGGCCGCGACCGAAGCCGTGGCCGAAGTCGTTCCCGAAGCCGTGGCACCTGCGGACGCCGCTCCTGTCGTGATCACGGAAGAGCAGGCTCCGGCTGGTTCCTGACTCACTCCGCCTTCCCGATCAGGTCCCCGCGCTCGCGATAATATTCGTAGCGCGCCCGCACCGCGGCGATGTAAGCCCGGGTGCTGGCGATATCCATGGCCCGGCGCAACTCCTCGGCCGTGATCAATTCGCCGCCCGACCAGCGTTGCACGCGGCTGCGTCCGGCATTGTATTCACCCAAGGCGAAGGGCAACGGATCTTCCTGCGTGGACCAATGACGCAAAGCGCGGCCCAGATACCAAGTGCCGACCTCGATGTTGGTTTTCGGGTCGAGCAGGTCCTCGGGAACGAAGGTTTCGATCCGTTCCGCCGTCGCCCAGTCCTGCGCCGCCGGCTCGGTCACCTGCATCAATCCGCGTTCACCGTGACCGCCGAGCTTGTCGGGATGGAAACGGCTTTCTTGCCAGATGACCGCCTTGACCAAGAGAGGGTCCACGCCATTTCGCGCCGCGGCCGCGGCAATTTTATCGTCGTAGACACTGTGACGTCCGAAACCGGCCCAGGCGGTCAGGCGGTAGAAGGGATCCTTCTCGGCCAGAAACAAAACGGCGGCCGCCGCAGCCAAGAGGAAAATCGTGGCAGCCGAGATCCAGATGATGCGCTTGGCCATGACGGCATAATTTAACCCCACATGGCTTTCGCATCCAGAGCTATGCGCAGCCACCCGTGGATCAGCGCCAGAGGTCCGCGTAAGCGTCAGCCAACCGCCGTGTCGCTTCCGCGTCGGGCAACACCTCCACGAGGCGCGGAGATCCGGACGGAAACGTGTCGTCCGGGTCTGCCACCACCCCGTAGTGCCAGCCGAACATTTCCGCCCAGCCGCGCAGACGCAGTTGGTGCGTATTGAGAAACGCCGCGTGCTGGAACATGCGGTCGAAAATTTGTCCGCCCGCGTTATTGACCACGGCCAGAGTGATCTCGGCTTCACCGAGTTGCGCGGACGGCCACAGTCCGGCCAGGTCGTAAAGCGCCGACAAATCGCCGAGCAGTGCCGCGGTCGGACGATCCGCTCCGGCCAACCCGAGGGCGGTTGAAACCAAACCATCGATCCCATTGACGCCGCGGTTGGCGTGGATCGTGCGATGGTTTTCCTGGCGCGGTGCGGCCAGATCCCATTCGCGGATCGGCAGGCTGTTGCCGAGGAAGACCCGCGCATCATCGGCCAGGCGGGTGGCCAGCATACGGACCAATCCGGCTTCGCTGCGCGGTTCCGCATGAAGCATTTTCTCCAGTTGCTCCGCCGCTGCGCGGTCGCGGGAGAAAAGCGGACCCGCTCGGCCGGCCTTCGGTGCAAAATCTGCGCAAATTTCACGGAAAGCCGCCAGTGGCACCACCGGTGATGCGGTGGCCAGACCGGGAAAGTTCACCTTCGAGATGTGCAACACGTTCCAGTGTTCGCATTCGCGCCAGAAGCGCGGGGTGGGTACCCCGCCGATGCGGATCACACCATCGCAGGCCGCGCGGCATTCCGGCGTGAGCAGTAGGCGCTCGCCGGAGTGAAGACTGAATTCCTGCAGGTTGCGGTGATTGCGCAATTGGGAAACCGACTCGAGGTAGAGCGGGCTATCCAGCGAGGCCAGCCACGGTGCCAGCGCGTGCGCGTCCTGCGGATCGAGCGACGAGACAAGCACGAGCGGATGGCGCACTTTCCGGAAAAAGTCTTGGCAAGTCCGCCGGGCATCCTGCGTGTCCATCCATGGTCTTTCGCGCGGCGATTCCTCCGGACTCCCCAAGGCGATACTTTCGACCGCGCCCTCCACCAGCGGCTCTTCGAAGCACACGTTGAGATGAAAGGGTCCGTGTGGTGCGGGCAAACCTTCGAGTTCCCCCGGCGTATCGATGTCGACCACCGGCACGGCGGCGGCGGCAAAGAGCGGCAACTGGTTGATCGTCTGTGGCGCGCCGGTGCCACGCAACCGGCGGGGACGGTCTGCCGTCACGGCGATGAGACGACGTCCGCCGTGCGCCGCTTCGAGCATGGCGGGCAGCAACTCGGCGGCCGCCGTGCCCGAAGTGGTGATGACCGCGACCGGCCGCCCGTCGCGCGCCTCCCGCCCGAGCGCAAAAAAAGCCGCGCTGCGTTCCTCGAAAAATGAAACCACTTCGAAGGATGCACGCGCCGCATCGCAGGCCAGCACGAGGGGGGCATTGCGCCCGCCGGGACACAGACAAATCGTGCGCACGCCCGCCGCGTGCAGCGCGAGAAGAATTTCCGCGGAGAGCGCGCGATTCGTTTGCGCCGCGTTCAAAGTCCGAGGTTGCCGCGGGTGGCGGCGAGTTTGAGCCGCAACTCGGCCGTCTCGCGCGTGAGGTCACTGCCCGCGACCAGACCGCATCCGGCCCCGCAGCGCGCGGACTCCCGGTTCCACTGCACGCCGCGGATCGCTACGAGGCAGCGTGCGGTGCCGTCGGGCAGGGACAAACCAAAAGGCGCGGCGAAAGCCCCGCGCTCCGCCCCGTCCAATCGCTCCGTCCACTGGCGCCAGTCTCCGCGCGGCGCAATGCCCACGGCCGGGGTGGGATGAAGCAGGCGCACCAAGTCGGCAAAGGACGGAGTTTGGGCGGGCGCGACCCGCAGGTCGGTGCGCAGGTGGGAAAGAATGCCGATGCGCCATAATCTGGTCGCCCCGCGGGTCACGCTGCCGAGTGGCGCGATCTGCGCGGTCAAATCCTCCAGCACGAGCGCGTGTTCGTTCCGCTCTTTGGGGTCGTCCATCATCTCGTCCGGGGCACGTCCGGCCCGCGCCGTGCCGGCCACGGCCATGGTATGGATTTCCACGCCGTCGTTGGCGAAGAGCAATTCCGGCGAGGCTCCCAAGCAACCGCCGTTCGCATCCCAGTATCCGTAGGGCATCAATCCGGCCGGGAGGTTAGCCAGCGCACGCAGGGCCCGCTCGAGCTCGGCTTCCTGCAGCGGGCCGGTGCTCTGTTCAAAAACGGCGGGCACCGCTTTCGATAATTCGCCGCGGCGCAAGGCCGCCTGCACGGCATGGAACGTCGCGGCGAAGGCGGTGACATCGAATTCGCGCCACGCACGCACGGACGTCTCACCTTGCAATTGCTGCGCCAGCCCGTCGGGCGAAACAGCGGCGGCGTGCGGGTAGATACGCCAAGGCTGCAGGTCGCGCAGCATGAAGTCCGGCCGGTAGAAGGACAAATGGTCCGGATGCGGCTGCGCAGACTTCACCGGCTCGCCCCACGCGATGATCCAACGGTCCTCGGACCAGGCGAAGAGCGCACCGGACTGCAGGAAGGCGCGCACACTTTCCGCCGACGGCGAAGAGCGTCGCAGCCAAACAGCGGCGGGATCGGTTCTGGGCGTGCTCGGGACGTTCAGCATCATAAAGATTTACGTCCCGCGCCGTGGCCCGGGATTCGGCGTCCTCTTAACGGCGCAACTCGCGCTCGGCTTGCAGCCAGTCGGATTCCGAGTCGCCCGGCAGGCCGGAATTTATCCGGCGCTCGGCGAGGTAATAAGCTTTCAGAGCGATTTCTTCCATCGTGACCGAACCGACAAGGCCGACCACTTCCGATTTTCCTCCCACCCGGCGGGTCATGACCCGGGCCGGGGTGGCGATGGAGGCGCGGCTGCGGGCGGCGACCGGTTTGCGCGCCGTGGTTTTTTTGACCGCCTTTTTGGCTGGCTTGGCGGCGGACTTTTTGACTTTTTTGGGCATATTCCAGATGTGTGTTGAGGGGTTAGTTAACTTGGGAGGCCTGCCGGGGGCCAAGTTTTTTCGGCTTTCACCCTGCGTTCGCGGGTTTAGGCTCGGGATGTGGGTATTTCCTTGGCCGAATTTTTCATCCGGTGGTTCGTCACCGCGGTGTCGGTCTTCGTCGCGGCCTGGATTGTGCCGGGGATCGATTACACCAGCTTCACCGGTCTGGCCTTTGCCTCGCTCCTCTTGGGCATGATCAATGCCCTGGTGCGCCCCCTGCTGCTCATCCTCTGCCTGCCGCTTATCCTCGTTACCATGGGCCTCTTTATCCTCGTGCTCAATGCCCTCCTCCTCTGGTTCGTCGCCGGAATTTTGCCGGGCAGCTCGTTCACCGTGTCGGGATTTTGGGCCGCCTTCTGGGGCGGCCTCGTTATCAGCGTGATCAGCTGGGTGCTCAGTGCCTTTTTCCGCGGCAGTGACGGCCGCATCTACCCGCTGACCCACCACACGGTGATCAAGCAGGCGCGGGGTCGCACCCTCGACTGATCATGGTGCCCGCGGGCTTGCGGCGGTGGTTGGATGGCGGACGCACCGGCATCAAAGTCTGCGGCATCACCCGCGAGGAAGATGCCTTGGTGGCCATTGCGGCCGGGATCGATGCCCTCGGCTTCAATTTTTATCCCAAATCAAAACGTCACGTTCCGCTGGCTGACGTGGCCGGATGGATCGCGCGCTTGCCGGAGGAAATCGGACGCGTCGCCGTGGTGGTTAACGCGGATGAAACGCTCCTGCACGAATTGCAGAGCAGCGGACTCTTCCATGCTTTCCAATTCCACGGTGGTGAAGCGCCGGAAATCTGCGCGCGTTGGGGAGGGGATTTTTATATCAAAGCCCGCCCGATCTCCGATCAAGACTCCGCGGTTGCCGCCTTGGCCGATCCCGCGCCGTGCCTCCTCCTTGATGCGCACGCCCCCGGGGAATTCGGGGGCACCGGCCGGGTGATCGATTGGTCCTTGGCCGCCCGCGTGGCGCAACAAGCGCAATGCCCGGTTGTCCTCTCGGGCGGATTGAACCCGGAGAATATTGCCGACGCCGTGCGGCAGGTGCAACCCGCCGCCCTCGATACAGCCAGCGGTGTGGAAGCGGCGCCGGGAATCAAAGATGCCGCCAAAATGCGCGACCTCGTATCGGCGGTGCGGCGAGGTTAATCCGGACGCACCCGTGCCACGGCACGTCAAAAAAGCGCAGCGCGAAGTGAACGCGCTATGGAGTGCGGCGGCCTGACGCCGCTTTGAATGCAGACAGAATTTGCAGCGGCGGTTTGTGACCGCCGGAACATGTCGCCGAGAAGGTAGGGACGAGCGGCTCGCTCGTCCGCCCGTTTGACTCATACCAAACGCCCATCGCCTTGGGACTTTATCCCTCGGCGCCGGGGTAGGGTCGGACCTCCGGGCCGACCGCGAACCTTCTCTGGAATTCGACACGGCCGGTCCAACCGGAACGCGGTGAAGATGGCCCCTAGTCCCTGAACCCGCGCATTGGCGGGTGTGTGCTGGGAGCAACTGGGGCTACCATCACTGCCAGGGGCAAAGGCACCGACGCTCATATAGCGCCGCTACATCTCGACAAAAACTTGTAGCGGCGGTCTATGACCGTCGCTGCCTGAAAACACTTCGAGTTAGTCGGGAGGCAAAGGCCCAGCCCTACCGCTCGATCATTAGTCGAAAAGCAAACGGACGTTGGTCTCACTCCGGATCCGTGTCCGCCGGACCAGACTCTTCCGCGCCCCCCTCCATCTTGATCGTCCCCGCGTCGAACGACGTGATATCCCCAAGGTTCGAGAGCGCGTATTCCTCCACACACGATCCGTCGCCTTGAAAAAAGCGCGCCGTGTTCTCATTCGCTCCGGGGACCATCATCACGCGGTTGTCCCGGGTTCCAGTCGACACGCGCAAGAGCGGCAAACCGTCCGTCGTCCCCAGCACCGGTCCGGTTTTGTGGGGCGTGGCACGCAGGACCAACTGACGCGAGGCACCCGGGTCGAGCGGATTTTCGACCAGACGCACCGTGACCTCGGCCGGGACCTCGCCAGCCGAAGCGGCCAAAGCCCCGTCGCGCCATCCGAATCCCGAACTATCCGTGATCTTTTTGTCGAAGACATATTCCCACCCCCCGCCATCGCCCCGGCGCCGGATGGCCACGGTGCGTTGACCGTCCGGAACCGCCAGCGTGGCCACGAAATAATCCTCCTCCGGCGCCGCGGCGAGCGAGGTGATTTTTCCGCCATCGGCCGGCGGACTCCATTCGGCCAGGCGTCCTTCTTCCGGGTTGTAATGCGCCACGCAGGTCGAGCCATCGAGGCGTTCCTCGAGGACCCAGAAGGTATTGTCCCGTCCGGCTGAAACGGTTCGCGCTTTGGCCTCCGCCGGCATCTCGAGTTTCGACCAACCCGCTTGCCAGCGCCAAACCGAGCCATCCGCACCCGCCGCCACGGCACCTTGGTCGAGCAGGGCCAGCGAGATGAGCGGTGAGGGAAGGTTGGTCTCTTCGCCTTGTGAAGCGAAGGAGGGAAGAAGGTAGAACCGCACCGCGTCCGCCTCGAGCAAGGCGAGGCGTTCGCCGCGCGCGGCCACGGCCACAACTTCATCCGTCTTCACGGGCAACGGGACTTCCACCCCATCTTCCAGTCCGGCCGCCCGCAATTTTCCATCGAGCAGAGCGAAGGCGACGGTGTTCCCGACGGCCAACTGGACGGCCCGCGCCGCCTCGGGCCGCGGCTCGGTCACCACCGTGCGCCATCGCGCCTCGCTCTCCGGCGAATAACGCACCAGCACCCCGCGTGCCCCGGCCAATCTGGCCATGAGCAGGATGTCGCCTCCGGGAAGAAGTTGCGTTGCCCCCACCGAAACGATGCGCGGTGAATCGTCACTCTCGATCCAATCGTTGAAATGGAAGGCCTCGCCGCTGATCGCGATGTCGCCCACCACGAAGCCGCGCGCCGTATACGTCCCCGCGGCCACGGGTTGTCCGGCCTCGTCATGGCCATCCCAATCGGTCGAGAGCCCGTTGAGACCGATGCGGAACCGGCTGAAAGGCCACTCGTCGCAGAGCACGCGCACCAAGGTCGCGTCCCGGTCATAGATACCGAGACTCACCGTCCCGCTGCCGGTCGCCGGGATGAAACGAATATGCGTCGCCTGTGGGACCGTTTCGCCGGGCGGGGTGGCCCGGGCAACGGTCGCGCACACCATGACGGCGAGAGCTAGAGGTAGTAGCGCCATTCGAGGTCGGGGAAGATGTTGTCACGTTCCCGGCACGCGGCCAGAAAATCCTTGTCCGTCCGTCCGCTCCGCAGGATGTCGTAGAGACGGTTGAAGCGCAGCAGGTGGTCCTTGGTCCGCTTGGCCGCGTAGTCCTTGGCCGTCCCCGTGCGCATGAGGAAAGCCCAGTCGCTGGCCTGGGCGAGCAAGAGTTCGCGTCCCATTTGCCGGAGGGTTTCCTCCTTCTCCTTGCTCCGTGTCTTCTCATGGCGGCGCGCCATTTCGGTCATCCGCCGCGCCGCGGCATGCAAGTGCGGATAGATCCACGCATTGGACTGGTCGAGCCAGACCTCCCAATACCCTTTGTTACCCCAACTCGACGCGCATGGCTCGACCACCTGAAGGATCTCATGGCCGGCCAGGTAATCCGTCGGCGTGGTCAATTCGAAGACATCTTGATCGTAGGCCGCCTTGCGCAAGAAGAGATCGAGAAATTCCGGTCCCTCGAACCACCAGTGGCCGAACAACTCGGCATCGAACGGACTGACCAGAACCGGCTCGACCGGCATTTCCGCGCACAAGGGTTCGAATTGCCGGATGCGGTTGGCCAAAAAATCCGCAGCATGCGCCTCCGCCGCCGCCTCGGCCCACGGGCGGTGATACAGCTCCTTGTGCTCCGTGCGTCCGGTGATGCGATGGTATTTCAACCCGGTGAATTTGCGCTGCGCATCCCCGCCGAGGAACGGCCGCAGGTAATCCAGCGGAAGATCGTAGCCGATGTCGCGGTAAAAATCCCGGTAAGCGGGGTCGCCCGGATAGCCTTCCTCCTGACTCCAGACCTGTCGGCTTGAGTCCCGGTCGCGCGCGAAAACCGCCGGTCCCTCCGGTGTGTAGCATGGCGCATAAATGGCCAAACGCGGCTGCGGCTTGCCGAACATCAGCCCGTGCGCATCGAGCACGAACCATTTCAAGTCCGCTTCGCTCAGATATTTTCCCAGCCCCGGAAAATAAGCGCATTCCGGCAACCAGATACCGGACGGTTGGCGTCCGAAAAGTTCATGGTGGTAATCGCACGCGGTCAGAATCTGCGCCCGCACAGCCTCCGGGTGCTCGGCCATGAGCGGCAAAAATCCGTGCGTAGCCGCGCAGGTGATGATTTCAAGGAGCCCCGCGTCCTGCAGGGCGCGAAAGGCCGGGATGAGACGGCCGCCCCGCGCGGCGAAATAGTCCCGCGTCGCCCGGAAGCGCTCGAGGTAGAATTCGGCCAACTCCCGGGACGCCGCATCGCCCGCGGTGCGCGACACCTCGCTTTCGGCCAACGCGACCGAACGGGCGAGATGGCGCGCCGCCCGTTCCCCGAGCAGGGGGTCTTCCATCATCGCACCCAGCGTCGGGGTGATCGACATGGTGACCCGCACCGGCGCCCGCTCGGCCGCCAACCGCTCGAAGATCCGCAGCAATGGCACATAGGTCTCGGCGATCGCCTCGTAAAACCAATCCTCCTCGAGAAAATCCCCATGCTCCGGATGCCGCACATAGGGAAGATGCGCGTGCAGCAAGAGGGCGAACTTTCCCTTTTTCATCGGAACAACCGTACGGACGCTACCTTGGTCGGCCCCCGTGTCCGCGGCAAGACGGCTTTCGGTGAGGCAAGGTGTTTGCTCCACCCGCACGAAACGAACCGGGGAGCAATCACCGCGGTGATCTCGTGAAAAAACTCGAGGCACGTCTGAGGGCGCAACACCGCCTTGCGCACCGCAGCGAAAGCGCCTCCGGCCTACTCCGCTGCCGCGACTTTGATCGACGCTTTCGGCACGGCGTTGGCTTGGCCGGCGAGGCGCTTGGTGGCGGTTTGCACCGCGCTTTGGAAATCGTTGCGCAATGCTGCCGGAGCGGCAGCGTATTGTTCGAGCGTCGCTCCCTTGATGCCGGGTTCGAGGGAGGAGGTGAAACCTTGGCCGATCCAAAGCAGCTTGCCATCGTTGTCGAAAAGTCGGCCGGTCAGACTGACCGTCGGGCGCAAACGGGAGAGGCTCGTCGGCACCGGGTCGAGGGCGTAGCGGTTGATTTCGATTTGGAAGGCGCCCTCGGCCGGGGTGGATTTGGACCAGCGTTTTCCTTCTTTGAGTTGGGTGGCGAAAGCGTCGGCGACCATGGCCTCGACCGAAATCTCTTGCTCGGCCATCAGATTATTTATCGCTCCAGTGACGCCGGCATTCATCGTCTCGAATGGCACATAGTTAAGGACTCCGAAGGTGAGCGGTCCGATCCAGCGCGAGAGACGGCTGACCCGGCTCTTGTAGGTCAACGTGCGGGGACTGGTCACTTTATCATCGACCGACGCACTGCGGATCTTGGCCGCCCGGAACACATCGGGAACTTCGATTTTGGGAAGTTTGAAGGGCAGCTTCAGCTTGGATTTCACTTGGTCCTGCGCCGCGGTGACTTGCGCGGCGGCTTGGTCGCGGGCCGCGGCAGCTTGGGCCACGGCCGGGGCGGGGGCGGTCAAAGCCTGTTGCCCGGCGTTTTCCCCGACCGGCGCCGGCCGTGTTGCCGACGGATTGGGCCGCGCCACGAGGGGCGATGGCGAAGATGAGGAGGGTGAGGAGGACAGCAGGGATGAGTGTTTTCATGGGGTGAAGAGGTAAATAGGGAGGCGGGTGTCGCGGGGCAAGCGGGAGCGGTGTGATTTACGGGGGGAATTTTTGAGCGCGGGTGGAAAGGTAGGGACGAGCGGACCGCTCGTCCGCCTGTTGAGGAAAGGACACGCGGGCCGCGTGTCCCTACCTTGGGTGGCGTCGCCGGAACGGCGACGGCTGTTTAACCATAACGACCGGCGGCGGGGACGCCGCCGCTACAGCAGGTGGATCGCGATGTCTCATCGCGATTTTCTGCGGTGATTATCGCGCCGGGCTTCCGGCTCGTAGAGCCTCCAACTCGGAGAGACGGCACGATCCACCGGTTGTCGCGGCGGTCTCTGACCGCCGGAACAATGCGTGGGAATGCGGGCGGCTATGCCTTCAATTCGGCACCGGTCGTGGCATCGGTCAGCACAAATTGCTCGCGGTGCATCGTTGGATCAGGCTTGAAGGAAAGCCGGCCGCCGTAGCGGCGTTCGATGTCGATGAGCAGCTCTTCATCCTCGGTGCGGAGGCGGTTGAGGAGGTCCGGATTCACGATCACCTTGATCTCATGGATGGTCTCGATGTTCTTGCGCATCACGCCGTGCAGGGCGCGTTGCAATTCGACGGACATCGTCATGGTGTTTTTGATCAGACCGCGTCCCTCGCAATACGGGCAGGGATCAAACTGCGACATGCGCATGCTCTCGGCGGCGCGTTGGCGGGTCATTTCCATGAGCCCGAGTTGGGAGATGGGCAGGACGTGGGTGCGGGCCTTGTCGCGCTTGAGGCGCTGGCGCATGAGTTGGTAGACCGACTGCTGGTCTTTGCGCGATTTCATGTCGATGAAGTCGGCGACGATGAGGCCTCCGATGTTGCGCAACCGCATCTGACGGGCGATTTCGTCGGCCGCCTCGAGATTGGTCTGCACGATGGTGCGCTCGACGTCCTTACCGCCTTTGTTGCGGCCGGTATTGACGTCGACCGAAATGAGAGCCTCGGTTTCGTCGATCACGATGTAGCCGCCGCAAGGCAGCCAGACCTGGCGGTGGAAGGCTTTCTCGACCTGTTTGTCGACGCCGTATTTCTCGAAGATGTGCTGCTCTTCTTGGTAAAACTGGATGCGTTTCTTCGAGCGCGGGGAAACCTGGGCGACCAGTTCCTGCATGCGCTCGACGGATGGAAGGTCGTCGCAGACCACGGCATCGACTTCCTCGGTGAGGAAGTCGCGCACGGTGCGCTCGATGAGGTCGGGTTCCTCGAAAAGTTGGTAGGGCGCGCGCTGCGCCTCCATGTTTTTCTCGATGTCGTTCCACTGCTCGAGGAGCAGATGGAGATCGCGGACGAAAAAGCGCGAGCGTTGGCCGGCGCCGACGGTCCGGATGATGACACCCATGCCATCGGGGATTTCCAGTTCGTTGAGCACCTTGCGCAGGCGCTCGCGTTCCTTCGGATCATCGATCTTGCGCGAGATGCCGCACTGCGGGCTGTAGGGCATGAGGACGAGATAGCGTCCGGGCATGCTGATGTTTGTCGTGATGCGCGGACCCTTCGTTCCGATCGGCCCCTTGCTGACTTGCACCATGATATCCGAGCCGGGCGGGTAGATGGTCGGGATGTCTTTGGCCGTGATCTTTTTCGGCAGCTTCTTGTTGGCGTTGCGGCGCACTTCCTCGATGCCGCTGTCGAGGGCGGCGGGGATGGCGTCCCAGAAGTGGAGAAAGGCATTCTTCTCGAAACCAATGTCTACGAACATGGCCTTGAGGCCTTGTTCGATGTTCTTGACGCGGCCCTTGTAAATCGAGCCGACGATGTTGCGGTCGCTGACGCGTTCAACGTTGTATTCCTCGAGTTTGCCGTCCTCGAGCACGGCGACGCGTTTCTCGAGCTTTTCAGCGTTGACGATGAGGCGGCAGCCGCCGGCGGATTTGGTCGGCAGGCCGAGGAGTTTTTTTACTTTTTCAATCATGGTGGAATGGGGTGGGTTGATCAGTGGTATTACGGGGAAGGTTGTTTCTCCTTCTTCTTGCCGATACCGCCGAAAATTCGTTGGAAAATATTGGGTTTCTTTTTCTGCACCGTGCCCTCGGCGTCGGCTGCCGGCCGCACCGTGGGCGGAGCGGCGGTCGGACTGCCCTCGGAGGCGGCAAAATCGCCGGGCGGCGCGTCGGCCAAAGCGGCCGGAATGGCGCGGCCGAAGTCGACGCTGGAGACAAATTGGAAACTGCCCTTGGCCGGCTCGAGCGAGGCAATCTCCACATTTTCCCCTTCTTCCATGTTGAAGATGTCGGAAAGGATCTTCGACGCGATGGGCGCGGCGACTCCGCCGCCGGATTGCGCGCCTTGGACGATGACGCTGACCGCGTAGCGCGGTTTGTCGTAGGGAGCGAAGGCGATGAACCAGGTGTGGTTGTCCTTGATACCGCCGCGCCAGAATTGGGCCGTGCCGGTTTTGCCCGCCACCTCGTGTCCATCGATGCGCGCCCCCGCCGCCGTGCCGCCTCCGCGGTTGACCACATCCCACATCCCGCGCCGCACTTTTTCGATTTGTTCGGCAGTGAGACCTTGTTCGAGAAGGTTGGCCCGGACTTTGACCGGTTCCTGCCGCACGACCGAACCATCGGGGGCGACGATTTTGTCGACCAAGCGTGGGAAGTAACTGGTGCCGCCGTTGGCCACCGTGGCGGTGAGCATGGCCATCTGCAATGGCGAGGCCAGGACGTAGCCCTGACCGATGGCCACGTTGGCGGTTTGTCCGCTCGACCAACGTTCGCGCGGACGGTTGACTCGCATCCAGTCGGGACCGGGCAGGATGCCGGGTGCTTCGGCGGAGAGCGGAAGGCCGGATTTTTCGCCGAGCCCGAGCATGTGGCCGACGTCGACGATTTGATCGATGCCCGCGGCGTTGCCGTATTGGTAGAAGAAGGCGTTGCAAGAGACACGGATGGCGGACTGCAGATCGAGGGTGCCGTGGGCGCCGTTTTTCGAGGCGATCCAGCAGGCCATCAATTTGTCTCCATAGCGCACCCCGCCACTGCAGTTGAGGCGGCGCTCGTCGAGTCCGGCGCGCAGTCCGGCGAGGGCGATGGGAATCTTGTAGGTGGAACCCGGGGCGTAGGCGCTGAGGGCGCGGTTGATCAAGGGATCGGTCGCATCACCGGTCAACTCCGCCCATCCGGCCGAGGAAATGGCCGGGATGAAACTGTTCGGGTCGTACGAGGGCACGCTGGCCATGGCGAGAATGTCGCCATTGCGCGGATCGATGACCACGGCCGCGGCGCGTCCGACCGCGCGAAGGGCTTTTTCGGTGATGTATTGGATGCGCGCGTCGATCGTGAGCTGCACATTGTTGCCCGCGACGGGTGCTTGCCGTTCAATTTCGCCGTCGATCTGGCCCTTGGCATTGCGCTGCATGATGCGGGCGCCGGCGGTTCCTTTGAGATCGGTATCCAGCGCGAGTTCGATCTGCGCTTTGCCCTCGGTGTCGGGTTGGTAGAAGTTGAACCGGCTGGCTTCTTCCTTGTCGATTTCGGACGGCGTGCCGACATAGCCGAGCAGGTGCGAACCGAGGGCGCCGTAGACGTAGCGGCGCACGGGGCGTGTGGTGATGTTGACCCCCGTGAGGCCGACATCGTGCTCGGCGAAACGCGCCATGGTCTCGAAATCCAATTCCTCGATGTAGGTGTAAGGCACCTCGGTGTCGTTGCGGAAATGGAGGCGCAGTTGGTTGGCGTTGTAGTCGCGGGCCAGGCCGAGTTGGGTCAGACGCGGCATGACCGCCTCATTGATGATCTTGACGATATCGGGCTCGGATTTTTCCGTCATCATGCCGCGCACCGTCGTGCGGTAGTTGCGCATCGGGACACTCCCGTAGCGCGCCCGGTAATCGCGCACCATTTCGGGAAGGTAAAATTCAACGGCGAGACTGGCGCGGTTGCGGGCCAGCGGGATGCCGTGGCGGTCGAGGATTTCGCCGCGCACGGCGGGCAGGCGCACGCTGACCTGCGAACTGTTGCGGATGCGCGCGGTGTATTCCTCGCCGCGGGCCACCTGCACGTACCAAAGCTTGCCGGTCAACAGCAGCATGGCGGCCAGCACGATCGAGGCAAGGACCGCGATGCGGAATTTGTCGGATCGCTGGATCATCGCGTCAGGCCTCCGCCGCGGCGTCGCCCCGGAGCACCCGCGGGAAGAAGGCTGAAAAAGAGATAAACCACCGGCGCAAGCAGGAGCGCCAGCACGGAGGGACCGGCAAGGTGCCAGAAAATGGTCCAATCGAAGAGGAACGATCCGCGGCGCAGGCAGACCATGATGTATTGCAGGAGAAGAAGAGAGAGGGTGGCCGCGCCGGCGGTGAGACAATGGACTTCCCACCGCCCTTCGCGGAAGAGCGGTTGCAGCGGTTGGAGCGCGGTGCCCAGCAAGACATAAAACAGCATAGACCAGCCGAGGCCGATTTCAACGCGGTCACCGACCACGTGGAGGAAAGCGAGGTCGCTGAGCAACCCGGTGAAGAGGGCCAAACCGAGCATGGCGGGGAAAGAAAGCCAGAGCGCGCCGTAGCAGAAGAGCACGGGCACGAGGATAAAATGCGCGCCGCCGAGGAACGGCAGGGGCGGGATGAACTCCTGCGCGACGAGCGCGAGATAAATAGCTGCGAAAAGGGCGAGGCCTCGGATCATTTGCTTCCCAGGACGACGAAGACGTCTTCCAGTCTGGCGAAGTCCGCGGCGGGTTCCACTATGGCCTGGCCATCGAGTTCGCGCGCGCGGAATTCTTTGATTACCCCGAGCAGGATGCCCGCGGGAAAGACCGCGCCGCTCACCCCGGCGGTGAATACCTTCATGCCGGGTTGGAGGTTGGCGTCGCGGTTGAGAAAGTTGAGCACAAGTTCGGGCGAGGCGTTGCCCGCCACCCGTTGTCCGCTGAGGATACCCTGCTCGTTGGTCCCCTCGACGCGGGCCGCCACCTGGCAGTTCTCATCGGTCAGGAGCAGGATGATGGAAATATCTTTGGAGACCGTCGTGGTGCGTCCGACCAGACCTTCCGCCGTGAGGACCGGTTGCGCTGCATCGACACTCTGCGCGAACCCGCGGTTGATTTTGACCGTGTTCCACCAACTGGAGGCGTCACGGCTCATGATTTGCGCGGGTAGAAGCTTGAAAGCGGAGCGCTCGCGGTAATCGAGCGCGGAACGCAGGCGTTGGTTTTCGCTTGCGAGGTCGCCGGAGAGCTGGCTGGCGGCGCGCAGTTCGTTGTTCTGCGCGGTCAACACGGCATTTTCCTCCTCGAGTTGGTCGAGCGTCTTGAGGCCTTTCTGCAATTTGGCCACCTGGCCGCTGATGGCCGAACCGGCCTGCAAAGCGGGACTGGAAACGCGCAAGTAACCGCTCTGCCAGGAGCGCATGCGCTCGGACGAAAAACTGAGGAAGACGACCGCAATAAGGACCGCCACGCCGAGCAGGATGAGGTGCAGCTTTTTCACGGTGGCGGGACCATTGTTCCGGACGGGCCGGGTGGCAACAGGATCAATTGGCGATGTGATGGCTGCCGCGGACGTTGTTCTGCGCGATGCTGCGCAGGACCTCGATCTCGCTCAGCACGCGACCGGTTCCTTCGGCCACCGCACTCAACGGATCGTCGGCAATGTGCACCGGCAAGCCGGTCTCATCGCGCAGCAATTGGTCCAGACCGCGCAAGAGCGCGCCGCCGCCGGCCAGCACCATCCCGCGGTCCACCAAATCGGAGGACAACTCGGGCGGGCAGCGCTCGAGGGTGGTGCGGACGGCATCGACGATGCTGTTGAGCGGCTCGGTGAGCGCCTCGCGCACCTCCTGCGAGGTGAGGGTGATGGTTTTGGGCAGCCCGGCCACGAGGTCCCGGCCTTTGACTTCCATCGAAGTCTCTTTCGGCAGCTTGATCGCGGAGCCCAGCTTGATCTTGATGTCCTCGGCGGTGCGCTCGCCGATGGCCAGGTTGAAGTTGCGTTTGAGGTATTGGACGATGGCCTCGTCGAGCTCGTCGCCGGCCACGCGCACACTGCGGCTGAAGACGATGCCTGCGAGGGAGATAAGAGCGACCTCGGTCGTTCCGCCGCCGATGTCGATGATCATGTTGCCGGCCGCTTCCTGAATGGGGAGACCGACGCCGATGGCCGCAGCCATGGGCTCTTCAATAAGATAAACCTCACGCGCCCCGGCGTGGGTGGCGGAATCTTTGACCGCGCGCTTTTCCACTTCGGTGATCCCGGAGGGAACGGCAATGACCACGCGCGGACGCACCATGCGGCGGCCGCCGTGCGCTTTGCTGATCAGATGGGCCAGCATCGCTTCGGTGATTTCGAAGTCGGCGATGACGCCGTCTTTGAGCGGACGGATGGCGACAATATTGCCCGGCGTGCGGCCGAGCATGCGCTTGGCTTCGTTGCCGACGGCGAGGACCTTGTTCGTGCCGGCCTGCACGGCGACCACGGATGGCTCGCGCAACACGATGCCCTGATCGCGCACGTAGACCAAGGTGTTGGCTGTGCCGAGATCGATCCCGATGTCACTCGAGAATAGGCCGAAAAACTTTCTGAACATGATGAGTGGATGTGGCCGAGGGCCCGGACGGATTGCTTAAATTTCCGCGTCCGAAAGAGAGAGATAAGCCTCCCACGCCCTCGGGAGCAAGGAAATTGCGGCCCTGACCGCCTCCCGAATAACCCGAAGTGGTATGCGGTCCACGTTTTTCAGGTAGGGCGGGGCCTCCGGACCCGCCGTGTCGAATCCCAGAGAATGTTCGCGGTCGGCCCAACCGGAACGCAGTGAAGATGGCCCCTAGGCAAAGGTCCAACCCTACCCCGGGCCCGAAGGACAAAGTCCCAATGCGATGGGCCCTTGGTATTACTCCCAGCGCACACTCGCCAACGCGCGGGTCCAGAGACTCAGGG
The DNA here is from genome assembly GCA_044359955.1 of Chthoniobacterales bacterium. Lineage (GTDB taxonomy): Bacteria > Verrucomicrobiota > Verrucomicrobiia > Chthoniobacterales > JACTMZ01 > JACTMZ01. The sequence continues at coordinate 164,528 of JBIKLF010000002.1, forward strand.
GGCAGCCGCAGGCGCCGCTGGAGGTTCCGCGATTTTCCGGATGGCTTGAGCGAGGTCTGGCGGCAACATGAGGATCTCTTCCGCACCGGTGACCCGTGCCGGGCAGGTCTCCCCGCCGGCCGCGCCGAGTTCGACCCCGGCCATGGGGTGACGTCCAGCCGCCTCTTCCGCGGAATTTTCCGAAAGCCAGGCCGAAAAAAGCAGGCGCTGCGCGGGGGGCTCGAGGCCGGCATCTTTGGCCGTGAGCCCCGGCTGGAAAGAGACCGCTCGGGTGTTGTTGAAGAGTTCGATCAGGCCATCGACCTCCTCGTTGGTCACCGTCATGCCGCGTTCAGGATCGGTCCAAGCCTCGCCTTGGCGCTGGAGTTCGAGCACTTGACCACCGCTCTCCATGGCAATCCGGTCGACCGCATCGCGCTCGACGTATCCCAAGGACCGGTCGCGCAACGCTTCGGGCGAAACCTCGAAAAGCAGGTTGGCCGCCCCGCCGACCTCAAGTAATCCGCCGCGCGGGACAAAGCGCGCTGTCAGGGTTTCCGCCGCCGTATCCCCCCCGCGAATCACTTCCAAATTCAACGCCTCGCCCCCGCCCATCGGGGTCAGGCTGATCGAGGCCGTCTGCCCGGGGAGCGGGGCGACCTCGGGTTCCTGTGCCTCGAATTTCACCACCGGCAAACCGAGCAACGCATCAAGGAAGGAACGCACGGCCTGGGGATCGGCCGGAGCCGTCACAGGCTTCTCGATCAACCAGCGCCCGCGCTCGCGCCGCACCGTCATTTCGCCGTCGGCCCGGCGCACCGTGAATTTCTCGATATCGTCGGGCACGGATTGCGTCAGGCGCGCATCCCGGAATTTTGCGGCGGGAGCGGTGGCCAACTCCACGATCGTGTCGGCCACCCGCAGGAGGTCGGACTGTCCGCTCACCCGGGCAAAAATCTCGTCGGGCAGGGCCGTGTTCGCGCCGAACTCGATCCGGAGCGGTTCTCGCGCGCCCCGCAGGTCGAAGCGCAAGCGCGGTGCGGCCAGACCGGCCTCCGCCACGGCCGCCGGCTCGGGCGAGACAAGGCGGTCGCGCACGGCGAGGAAACGAAGGGTGGTGAGCAGGCGATCAACTTCTGCGGGGTCGGCGCGGTCTTGCACTGGGGCCGCGATCGACCAACCGGTGGCTTCGCGGCGGAGGCTGACCGTTTCCGTGCCGCGAATGATGTCGATTTCCGCGATGTCGTCCGGTTCGAAAACCGCCGCGTAGCGCCGCAGTTCGTCCGCTTCGCGCGTGGCGGGTGCCATCTTGCGCAGGTAATAAAGGCCGCCGACCACCAGCAGGGTGACGAGGAGCAGGGCGATGGTCGCGCGCGGGTTCATTGCTCAGCGCCTCCGGCGCCACCAGACGATGATCCCAGCCAGGGCGGCCGCGGCCGGAATCAAGACCAGCGTGTAAAGCGCGATGCGTCCGGTTTCCAAATCGGTGAGGTTCAGGCTGAAGGCCCGCACCGTTTTCGGCGCGATCCCCGCGAGGTGCCCGCGGTCGAGCATCCAGTTGAGCGCGTTGAGGACAAAATCGAGGTTCGGTTCGGTGATGATGCCGTCGGACGCAAATTCGCTGTTGCCCACCACGACAAGCCGCGCCGAACCCACATCGACTTTTTCGTCGGCCACGCCGCCGCGCTCGGCCATGGCCGCCACGACCAACGGAGCGGCCGTGTCGGCTCCCGCGTCGAAGGCTACGCCCTTGCTTTCGTCCGTCACATGGTCCCTCTCTCCCCAGAACGGTTCCTCGGCCGTGATGAGCGGCTCGACGAGCGTCCCCTTTGTCTTCTCGTCCAGTTTGAGCGAACAGGTCGCGCCCGGCAACAGGGCCTCGGCACCTTGCAGGCGGCGGGTCACGCGGTTGACCGCCGAGAATGTTCCGACCACATCGCGCACGATGCCGGTGGCGAAGCCGAGTTCCACCGTGCGCAGCACGCGGTCGTCCAGCGGGGTGATTCCGGCCGAGACGAGGAACTCCCGCAGCAAAGGCGTTTCCGCCGCGGGGTCGAGCAGCACCATGATGCGTCCGTCCTTCGTCCAATAATCGCCCAGCAATCCCGCCGTCGCCGCCGGCAGATCGTAGCGCGGGCCGGCGATGAAAATCCCCGCCGCGTCTTCCGGCACTCCGCCCGTCACCCCGAGGTTGAGCGGGGCGACGCGCACGCCTTGCCGCGCGATGTATTCCTGCAGGAGAGAAAGGGTGGAATCTGCCCCGACGCGCGGTTCGCCCTGGCCTTGCAGGAAGTAAACGGTGCGCTGGGTTGCTTCGCCCAATTCGATCAGGGCGCTGGTCAAGGCCTGCTCGCCCTTGAAAGCAACCACGCGCGGCGGGTCGCCGCTCAGTTGCGGGATCAGATCGTATTCCGCCATGTCGACCGCGCCGATTTGCTTGGTCTTCCCCCCGCTTTCCACCACGACAAGATTTTCTTCCGGACCAAATTCGAAACGCGCCTGCAATTCGCGGGCCCGCCCCAGATTGCGCATCGGGTCGATGTATTCGACGGTCAATTTGTCGCCAGCCGCGAACTGGTATTCTTTCAGCAGGTTCATCACATCGCCGTAGATTTCGTAACCGGGCGCGGCCGTGGTCGGTGAGAAAAACACGTAGACCGTGGCTGGGGCCGGCAGTTGCCCGAGCACGCCGAGCGTCTGCTCGCCGAGACGGTATTTCTGGGCCGGCGACCAGTCGCTGCGCAGGTAATAGTGGAACCCCGCGTAGTTCACCGCGCCGAGCAGCACACAGGCCAGGAGGATCTGCAGGGTGACCCCGAAACGGATGCCGGCCCGCCGGCGGGAAGATTCTTGCGGAGCGGCCATGTCAGTTGCGCCAGCGGCGGGATTGGAAAACGTGGAACGTGAGGAAGAGAACGAAGATGGTCAGCGACAGGTAGAAGACAACCGGCCGCGAGTCGAAAAATCCGCGCGAGGCCTCGCTCATGTGCTCGAGCGCGGAGAAGTAAGCCGTCAGCTCCCGCAGGGCCGGGGTCACATTGAGCAGGAAAAAGTTCAACAACCCGGTGAAGAAAAACAAGGTGATCACCGTGAAGGACATGATGGCCGCCACGATCTGGTTGCGCGTCAGGGCCGAGGCCAGGCAGCCGACGGCCAGATAAAACATCCCGATGAGCAAGAGCATGACATAGGCGCCGAGAAACGGCCCCGCCGCACCCGCCGCTTCGAGGCTCGTCACCCGGGTGAAAACGACGAAATAAAGCAGACTCGGCAGCCAGAGCACGATGTAGAAAAAGAGGGCCCCGCCATACTTGGCCAGCACCACCTGACTATCCCGCACCGGTGCGGTCATCAGCGGCTCGATCGTCCCCATTTTGTATTCCTCGGAAAACAAACGCATGGTGATCAGCGGGAAAATGAGGACGAAGCCGAACCAGAAAAATACCGTGTTGAAAAATGCCTCGACCACCGTCACTTCGCTCGGCCCGCGGTTCAGCGCCGCCACCCCGGCATAAAAATTGAATCCGGTCAGCAGGAGGAAAAAGAACATGACCACCCAGGCCACCGGCGAGAGGAAATAAGCGCGGATTTCGCGGTTCAGCAGGGTGAAAAAGTTCATCGCAGTTCCTCCGACTGCGTGATCTCGGCGAAGACCCGCTCGAGATTCACTTGTTCGCGTCCGAGTTCGCGCAAGGCCCACCCGCGGGCCGCGGCCAACCGCGCCACCGCTTCGCGCGGATCGTGCTCCGCATCGGTCCGCAGCACGCAACCCTGCCAGCCATCCGGCATTTCCTCGACCTCCGCCTTGCGCACGCCGGGCAGCGCGGCGAGGGCTTTTTCCAGATCCCCGGCCCCGGCGCGGATCTCGGCACGGATGCCTCCCGCCGTGCGGACCCGCCCGGCCAGCGCTTCCGGAGTGTCGGAGGCCGCGATGCGCCCGCGATCGATGATCAGCACGCGGCTGCAGGTCATCTCCACCTCGGAGAGGATGTGCGTGGAGAGCAAAATGGTGTGCCGTTTGCCCAGGTCTTTGATCAGCTGGCGGACCTGACGGATTTGGTTCGGGTCCAGGCCGATGGTCGGCTCGTCGAGGATGAGAAGGTCGGGATCATGGAGCAGCGCGTCGGCCAGGCCCACCCGCTGACGGTAGCCCTTCGACAGGGCGCCGATCAATTTTTGGTCCACGTCGCGCAGGTTGCAGAGTTCCTTCACCGCATTGACCCGCTGGCGGTTGCGCCGTCCGCGCACACCTTTGAGCGCGGCCCGGTATTCGAGGTATTCCTGCACCCGCATCTCGGGATAAAGCGCCACATTTTCCGGCATGTAGCCGACCCGCGACCGCACCTCGCGCGACTGGCTGGCCACGTCGAACCCCGCCACACTGGCCGTCCCGCTGGTGGCCGACAGGTAACACGACAGGATCCGCATCGTCGTGCTCTTCCCCGCGCCGTTGGGACCGAGAAAACCGACGATTTCGCCCTTCTCGACCGTGAAATTCAGGTCTTTCACCGCCGTGATACCGGCGTATTTCTTGGTCAGTCCTTCAACCTTGATCATAGCGCACAGGCCCGCTCCCTCCTCCGGGACCGGGCCGAACGGGCATATTTGCGCGGTTCGGGGGCGGTGGCAAGCTGACGTGGCGCTCGGGGGCCAACATAAAAATTCCACCCGGACCATCGTCTCTGTGTTTGCCAGCGGGGGCCGGTTCGGGTGATTCTCCACGTCAGTCGCATCCATGAGCCAATCTTTGTCGGGTAACTGGAACTCCGAACTGCTCGAAGAAAACTACGAGCGCTGGAAAAAAGACAACGAATCGGTCACTCCGCAATGGAACGCCTTTTTCGAGGGCTTCGAACTTGGTTTGACCCAATCCGAAGAACTGGCCGAAGGCGCCCGCGCCGCCGTGCCGGAAGATGTCGCGCTGGAACGCCGCGCCGATTCCCTGGCTTACTCCTACCGCACCCTCGGTCATACCATCGCGCGTCTCGACCCGCTCACCCCCGCACCGCCGGAGAACCCGCTCCTCTCGCTCAAGACCATCGGTTTCACCGAGAGCGATCTCGAACGCACCGTCTCCTCGAAATATTTCCGCGACGGCCGGCCGATGTTGCTCCGCGAGATGCTCGCCGAATTGCGCGGCATCTACAGTGACACCATCGGCGCCGAGTTCATGCACATCCAGGACCCGCGCCTGCGCAACTGGATCCGCGAACGCATCGAAAACCGCGGCGACCACCACCGCAAGGACGCCGGCCTGCATCGCGCCATCCTCCGCCAACTCTACGAAGCCGAAACCTTCGAACACTTCCTCCACACGCGTTATGTCGGACAAAAACGCTTCTCCCTCGAGGGCGCCGAGTCGCTGCTCGTCATTCTTGATACCGTCCTGCAGCGCTGCGAAGCGGTCGGCGTGGAGGAAATCGTCATGGGGATGGCCCACCGCGGCCGTCTCAACGTCCTGGCCAATTTCCTGAGCAAGCCGCTCGAACTCATCTTCAACGAGTTCTCGGAAAATTTCATCCCCGAGGTGGTCGGCGGCAATGGCGACGTGAAATACCACCTCGGCTACCACGCCGAGCGCATCAGCCAAACCGGCTACGCCGTCGGGGTGCGTCTCGCCGCCAACCCGAGCCACCTCGAAGCAGTCGATCCCGTCGTCGAAGGCATGGCCCGCGCCCGTCAGCGCATTCTCGGCGACACCGAAAAACGCCAAAAAGTCCTCCCCCTTCTCATCCACGGCGATGCCGCCTTCGCCGGGCAGGGTATCGTGGCCGAGGTCTTCAACATGTCGCAACTCCCCGGCTACAAGACCGGCGGCACCCTGCACATCATCGTCAACAACCAGATCGGCTTCACCACCCTCCCGGCCGATGCGCGCTCCAGCCTCTACGCCACCGACGTGGCCAAAATGATCGAAGCCCCCATCTTCCACGTCAATGGCGAGGACCCCCTGGCCGTCGCCTTGGTCTCCGAGATCGCGCTCGATTTCCGGCAGCAATTCGGACGCGATGTGGTCATCGATCTTTTTTGCTACCGCCGCCACGGCCACAACGAAGGCGACGAACCGACCTTCACCCAACCCCACCTTTACAACTCGATCCAAAAACACCCGCTGGCCAGCGAGATCTTCGTCGAGGAACTCGCCACCCTCGGCACGGTGACACGGGCGGACGCCGAGCTGATCAAACAAGAAGCGGCGGCCGACCTCGAGGAGGCCTTCGACATTGTCAAAAAATCCGAGAGCGAGCGCCAGGAGGGCGGGCGTTTCGCCGGCTCCACCGCCATTTTCCAGCCCCCCTATTCCTACGAGCCGGTGCACACCGCGATCAGTCCGGAATTGCTCCACGAAGTGGTCGAGGGGCTTTGCCGCGTGCCGGAGGATTTTCACATTCTGCCCAAAGTGCGCCGCATGCTCATCGAGCGCCGGCTGGAAATCTTGCGCGAGGGCGGACCCTACGACTGGGCCTTTTCCGAGGCCCTCGCCTTCGGTTCGCTCCTCGTCGAGGGCACGCCCGTGCGTTTGTCCGGACAAGACAGCCGCCGCGGCACCTTCAGCCAGCGGCATTCGACTTTTTATGACGCCGAGCAGCGCGTCGATCACGTGCCGCTCAACCACCTCAAGGAAGGCCAGGCCCGTTTCTGCGTTTACAACAGCTTGCTCAGCGAAGCGGCCGTCCTTGGCTTCGATTACGGTTACTCGACGGACTACCCGGAAATGCTCTGCATGTGGGAAGCCCAGTTTGGCGATTTCGTCAACGGCGCGCAGGTCATCATCGACCAGTTCATCGCCTCGGCTGAATCCAAATGGCAACGCCCCAGCTCGCTCGTCCTGCTCCTGCCCCACGGCTACGAGGGCCAGGGCCCCGAGCACTCCAGCGCGCGGCTCGAACGGTTTTTGCAATTGTGTGCGGACAACAACATGCAGGTCTGCAACCTCACCACCCCCGCGCAATATTTCCACGCCCTGCGGCGCCAGATCCACCGCGACTACCGCAAGCCGCTGGTCATCATGACGCCGAAAAGCCTGCTCCGTCATCCCCTCGTTGTCTCGCGGCAGGATGATTTCACCGAGGGCCGCTTCTTCGCCATCCTCGCCGATCCTTTGCCGGAGGACCACGCCACGATCACCCGCGTCATTCTTTGCTCGGGCAAAGTCTACTACGACCTCAAGACCGAACAGGAAAAGCGCGGCGCGACCGACGCCACCATCCTGCGCGTCGAGCAGCTCTACCCGCTGCACACCGAAAAAATCAAACGCATCGTCAGCAATTGTCCCAACCTCAAGCGCCTCGTCTGGTGCCAGGAAGAACCGCAAAACATGGGCGCCTGGTCCTACATGGCGATGAAGCTGCGCGAACTCTTCGGCTGCAGCGTGCACTACGCCGGCCGTCCGGAAAGCCCCAGCCCCGCCGTCGGCGCGCTGGCCATTCACCGCCACCAGCAAGCGGAACTCGTCAGCCGCGCCTTCGAAGTATAGGTTCGAAAATTCATGAGCGCTGAAATCAAGGTCCCCGCCGTCGGGGAATCGATCTCCTCCGGGATCATCTCCCTCTGGCACCGCCAAGACGGCGACTACGTGCGCACCGGGGATCTTCTCTTCACCCTCGATACGGACAAAGTTTCCACCGAAGTCGCCGCCCAAGCCGCCGGTCTTGTCCGGATCAAAGTCCCCGCCGACCAAGAAGTGAAAATCGGTGAAGTGGTCGGCCTGCTCGAAGAAGCCCCCGAACCAGCTGCTCCTGTAGCGGCGCCGCCTGCCACGCCGCCAGGAGGGTCCCCGGCGCCGGTCGTTTCTGCCGCTCCCTCTGCCCCGCCAACACCTGCTCCCGCCGCCCCTGTCGCGCTCGAACCGCAGGAACGCGGCGTCACACGGAAAAAACTTTCCCCGCTCCGCAAAAAAATCTCCACCCAGCTCGTCGCCGCCCAGCGCAATGCCGCCATCCTCACCACCTTCAACGAGTGCGACATGGCCGCAGTGATGAAGTTGCGGGCCGATCTCCAGGAAAGTTTCCAGGCCAAATACGGCATCAAGCTCGGCTTCATGTCCTTCTTCATCAAAGCGGTGGTCGACGCGCTCAAGTCCGAGCCGCAGCTCAACTCGCGCCTCGATGGTGACGAATTGGTGCGGAACCACTTTTATGACATCGGGGTGGCTGTTGGCACGGAACGCGGACTCATCGTCCCGGTTGTCCGCGACGCCGACCGCAAAACCTTCGCCGAATTGGAAAACGACCTCGCTTACTACGCCAAGAAAGCCCGCGACGGCGCCATCACCATCGACGACCTGCAAGGCGGCGTCTTCACCATCTCCAACGGTGGTGTTTACGGCTCCCTCCTCAGCACCCCCATCCTCAATCCCCCGCAAAGCGGCATCCTCGGCATGCACAAAATCCAGGAACGTCCCGTGGCGATCGATGGCCAGGTCGTCATCCGTCCCATGATGTATCTCGCGCTCAGCTACGACCACCGGGTGGTTGACGGCCGGGAAGCGGTGACCTTTCTCGTCCGGGTCAAAGAAGCCATCGAAAACCCGGTGCGGCTCTTTCTCGGAGACGCCAAATGAACCGCGCGGCCGCCGGCCTGCTTTTCCTTTGGTTTGCCGCCGCGCCGGTCGCGGCGCAGGAGACCAACGTTCCTCCGGCCACCGATCCCTTACTCCAGCAACGCCGCTTGGCCACGGTGCTGCGCCAAGCGACCAAGTATTACGAAGCGGGGGAATACCAAGCCGCAATCGATCGTCTCGGGGCCCTGCAAGGAGAGCCCGGGCAGGACCTCGGCGTCCTCAACCTCCGCGGTGCCATCCTGACCAAACTCCAACGCTACGACGAAGCCCGCGAACTTTTTTCCGCCATCCTGACCACCGATCCAAACTTTTTCCCCGCCGCTTTCAACCTCGGTCATATCAAATTTGTCTCGGGGGATCACGCAGGGGCGCTGCAGATTTTTCAGAACTTGGTTCGCCAAGACCCGGGCAATGCCCTGGCCAGCTTCCGGACCCTTCTTTGTCTTCAGGCGCTGGGACGCGACGACGAAGCCGGGGAAATCGCCGACCGTCTCAGCCCTGTCGGCAGCACCCCTGCGTGGTACTACGCCCAAGCCATGATCGCCCGCAAGGCAGGCGACGAAGCCACCGCCCAAAAACACCTCTCCGCCGCCCTCTCCATCTACCAGGACGCCGGCTGCAAATTCTTCGACGAAACCATCGAGACCGTCAAATTCTGATCAAGTCACCGCGCCTTCGCACTCGTGACCTTCAAACCTTCCCGCTTTCTCACTCGAAAACTTCGGCCAAGGGGGCACAGGCGCCCCGTTCTTTTGTAATGGTAATGCAAAAGCATAAAACTTTCATTTTTTATTGAAAACCTCGAAGCATTCCTTACGATGGTCCTGTAACTGTCTCTGCTTTCCTCCTGCCCGCAGCCCACCTTCCTCACTCAAAATCTCTCCCTTCGCCCTTTCAACCCCTTCACTCACCTTCCAACTTTCGTACCTTTAACCTTTCACAGCAACCTCAGCCCTCTCCTTCACCCTCCACTCAGGTTTCAAGTTTCCAGCCTCAGCCCTCTCTTCCTCCCCTTCCTCGTCGCGCCGTCTTGTCACGCCGTAGCCGCGCGAAGGCGGAAAAAACTGGAGGTGGATAACTTTTTACCGCGGCAATAAGCCGCGAACCCCACTCAAGTTTCAAGTTTCCGACCTCAGCCCTCTCTTCCTCCTCCCATGCCCGCCCTCGCCGAAGCCCCACGGCCTAAAGCCTCCAATCTCTCGGATCTCGAGATCGAGTCGATCGAGATGTTTATCAATTTCCTCCGCTTGCTCGGCTGGCCCAAATCGGTCGGCGAGATTTACGGACTCCTCTTTGTCTCCGCCCGACCGCTCGCCATGGCTGACATCATGGCCCGCACCGGCATGAGCTTGGGCGCGGCGAGCCAAGGCCTGAAACTCCTCCGCGAATTCGGTGCGGTCCGCACGGTCTACACGCCCGGCGCGCGCAAGGATCACTACGTGGCCAGCGGCGAACTCAGCCGCTTCGCCACCTCCTACATTGAAGAGGAACTTCTGCCCCGCATGCGCACCGCGCAGGAACGCATCCAACGCATGGAGAAAATGATGCAATCACTTCCGGAAGCCGACCGCCAACTCCCGACTGAACGGATGGACCGCCTCAAATACTGGCTGGGCAAAGGACAGAAAGTCGTGCCTTGGCTCGTGAAATTTCTGAAACTCTAAACCAAGAACCCGCTCCGCCGTCCGACAAGGCGCAGCGCAAAGGAAAGTGTCGGAACCCCACATTTTGAAAACCTGCCCGGTCCCGCGGACTCTCCGCCGCGACCAAGGGCGGCAGCCTGCCCAAATCCCAGCAACCCTCCGCCTCTCCGATGCCTAAGCGGGAACTCAAACATCCGAGCCAAGTTGAAGCGTGGCTCCAAGAGTGGGGGTCCGTACTCGGCGAACCCGGTTCGCTCATCTTGATCGGATCCGGCGGACTTCTCTGGCATGCGGCGCAGCGCGGTCTGGATACCCCGCTTTCCGAAAACAGCATGGATGTCGATCCGGTCACGCAAAGTGATGCCGTCGCGCTCCTGGGTTACGAGGCCATGATCGGCAGCGAGTTCGAGAAGCGTCACGGCTGGCATGTCAATCTCATGCCCTCGGCCGCGTTGAGCGAAATGCCGGCGGATTGGATGCAGCGCGCCTCCCGCAAACAATATGGACTGCTCGAGGTGCTGGTTCCCTCGATGGACGATCTGCTGGTGCCCAAGTTGAAGCGCGGAGAACCGCGTGATAAACTCCACGCCGAGTGGGCCAAGAAACTCCAATGAATCCCCTGGGCAAATACGCCAGTTACCAAGATCTGGCCCGGCTCGAATACGGTCGCTTGCTTTGGGCCAAGCCATCCACCCGCGCCCGTCTCTTGCGCCACTGGACTTCCCCCTCGCACCCGCATCATGCGCGGTTCGCCGAGCACCGTGAGTTGGTCGAGAAAGTCCTCTCTCCGGACACGGACGATGCTTCGCTGGATGTGGTCTTGCGCGCACAGGGCCAAAGCCTGCGCACGGCCGCGCGTGAAATCCCCCCTGTCTTCGGCAGTATCTAGAGCCCCTGACTTTTTCATTCGCCTCGAAGATGCGCTAAACTGTTTAGTTACTTGGTTCCTTAACTTCCCAAGAGTAAACCAGCCCGTGTTGCCTATCAGCGCAACCGAGTCTGCGAGATAGGTCGCCTTAGCGATCAACTGATACCGTAGCGCAGCGAAGATAGGTCGCCCTAGCGATCAACTGATACCAAGCATAATCCTCGCCGTTTATTTGCACGCTTCGCTCACCTGCTCTGCAGTTGGCTGTCTCCCTTCGGTCGGCTGCTTCAATCGGTGGCTAAGATTGTCTCCTGACTGCCGATGGATCTCTCGTCTTTTATTTTAACTCGTAACGAGTCACTCGCCACCCGCCACTGCGCTTTTGGCGCTAGTCTCTTCGTCTCTTTCACCTTCCCACCTTGTGCCTCTGGCACACCTTCATACCTTTTACGTTTTACCTTTTACCCGCTCGCCTCTTCGTCTCTTGGTCTTTTGGTCTCTTTCACCTTCCCACCTTATGCCCCCGGCACACCTTTGACCCGCCACTAGCCACCGCGCCTTCGCCTCTTCGTCTCTTAGTCTTTTGGTCTCTTAGTCTTTCCCCCTGTTTTCCTGCTGAGCCGAGTCTGCGAGACGGGCCTTAGCCAAAACTGAACCACTGAGCCGACGTTTGAGGAGACGGCCCTTAGGCAAAACTAATCCCATGACTCCACCCGTCACTACGGTTCCGACGCCCTCGACTTGCTGGACCCGATAGGCCGTGTTATCAAAAAGACATGAAACACGAATTCACGGCGATTATTGAGGAGGCGCCTGAGGGGGGGTTCTGGGCGGTTTGCCCCGAAGTTCCCGGTGCCAACGGCCAAGGAGAGACGATGGACGAAGCCAAACAAAGCCTTCGCGAGGCGATTCTGCTCATCTTTGAGGACCGTCTGGACGACATGCGTCGCGGGCTGCCGGCTGATGCCATCGAAACAGTTCTTGCGGTTTGAATGAAACGCCGCGCGCTGGAAAAGCAACTACGGCGCGCTGGTTGCTACCTCAAGAGAGAGGGCTCCAATCATTCCCTTTGGATCAATCCCCGCACTGGCGTCGTGGAAGCCGTTTAGTCGCCGCGGCGACCCTCACGCTGTCTACGTCCGCTCGGCGGACTGCGGCTCCCACTTTTCACCTGTAACCTTTTACTTTTTACCGCGGCCTTCGGCCGCTAACCCCACTCAGCTTTCAAGTCTCCGGCCTCAGCCCTCTCCTCTCCTCATGTCTTCTCCCACCACCAGTAACCCGCCACTCGTGACAAGCATCGCCTCCGACACCGGATGGACCAAGGTCATCGAGGCGAAGCACAGCCTTCTCCATATCGACTGGAAGGAGATCTGGCGTTACCGCGATCTGGCCTACCTTTTGGTCAAGCGCGACTTCACCGCGACCTACAAGCAGACCATCCTTGGCCCGCTCTGGTTTTTCATCCAGCCCATCATTTCCACCACGATTTTCACTATTATATTCGGTGGCATCGCCAAACTTTCCACGGACGGAGCGCCGCCGTTTCTCTTTTACATGGCTGGGGTAGTGGCCTGGGGATACTTCTCGAGTTGTCTGACCAGTAGTGCCAGCACCTTCAATGCCAATGCCGGCTTGTTCGGCAAAGTCTACTTTCCGCGATTGGTCGTGCCGATCGCTAATGCGATCACCAATCTCCTGACATTCTTCATCCAGCTCGGGCTGTTCATCGCTGTCTGGACCTTCTTTTACCTCAAGGGTTCCGACCTCCACCCCGGCCCGATGCTTTTGCTCTTACCCGTTCTTCTGGTGCAGATGGCGCTGCTGGGAATCGGGGTGGGGTGCATCGTCAGTTCCATGACCACGCGTTATAAAGACTTGGCCGTCTTGGTTGGTTTCGGCGTCCAGCTTTGGATGTATGCCAGTTGCGTCTTCTATCCGCTCTCGACCGTCCCGGAAAAATGGCAGCACGTGCTCGTCTGGAATCCCATGGTTCCGATCATCGAGACCTTCCGCTTGGCCTTCCTTGGCGTCGGCGGGGTGGATCTGGTCCAATGGGCCATCGGCTTCGGGGTCTGCTTGGGCCTGTTCCTTCTCGGCGTAATGATCTTTCGAAAAGTCGAGCGCACCTTCACCGATACGGTCTGAGCCATGAGCTTGAACTTCGGGTGGGACGCCAAAAAAGCCCGATCCAACGCAGAAAAGCACGGCATCTCTTTCCTTGAGGCTTCAACAGTCTTTGGTGACCCCAATTCATTGACGATTGCGGATCCGCTTCACTCTGCAGACGAGCAAAGGTTTGTTACTATCGGCTGTTCGCAACACAGCAAAATTCTCGTTGTTGTGTCCACTGAGAGAGGTGCTAATTTACGAATCATCAGTGCTCGATCGGCTAGCCGTCGGGAAAGAAAACAATATGAAAAAGCAGACTAAGCGCTCGGGAAACATGCTGGCTGAATATGACTTCAGCGGCGGCGTCCGTGGGAAATACGCCACGCGTTACGCGCGCGGCACCAATCTCGTCCTGTTGGAGCCGGATGTAGCCAAGTTCTTCCCAACTGCTGAAGACGTTAATACGTCCCTGCGAGCCTTGGCCGGCATCCTGCGCCGTCGTAAAAAAGCGGTTGTCGCAAGATAGCTATTCAATAGCTTCAGAAATCAACGCTCTTCCGTTTGGGCTCGCTTCGCTAAAGCAATCAGCCTGTGTTGCGTGTCAGCGCAACCGAGTCTGCGAGATAGGTCGCCCTAGCGATCAACTGATACTGGGCGCAATCCTCGCCGTTTATCCGCGCTAATTTGCACGCTTCGCTCAACTGCTTTGCAGTTGGCCGTCTTCCTGCGGTCGGCTGTGGCTAAAAGCTTCTCCTGAATTAGTCGCTCGTCTTTTGGTCTCTTAAGCTCTTAGACCCTTAGGCGCTTCCCAACCTTCCACCTTTAACCTGTAAATTTTCACTCTTTACCGCGGCCTTCGGCCGCTCACACCACTCAGGTTTCAAGTTTCACGTTTCAGCCCTCTCCTCCTCATGTCCACCGTCATCAAAGTTGAAAATCTCAGCAAGCGGTATCGCCTAGGGGTGATCAACCGCGACATGCTTTACAAGGATCTGCAGAGCTGCTGGGCCAAGTTCCGTGGCAAGGAGGATCCCAATGCCCCGATTGGGTCGAAGCACAGTCAACGCTTGGAGCACGGAGATGAATTCTGGGCGCTGCGGAATGTCGATCTGGAAGTCAAAGAAGGCGAAATCCTCGGCATCATCGGGCGCAACGGCGCCGGCAAGTCCACACTGCTGAAGATTCTTAGTCAGATCGCTGCGCCGACTGAGGGAAAGATCAAGGTTAGAGGTCGATGCGCCAGCTAGACTTGAAGCGACCTCTCTTCTCGGAAAATCCAAATTCGCTATGCAACAACTCCGCAGAGTTTACACGCCGGAGCCGTTGCTCAGGCATCCGGTCGTCATGCTGCGAGAGATCGCGCAGGATGTGTGGGCGGGGCGTGGGTTGGCTTGGCGCTTGTTTCTGCGTGATCTGCGCGCTGGATATCGCCAAACGTTGTTGGGCTATGTCTGGGCCTTTCTTCCACCTTTGGTCGCTGCGGCTACATTCATTTTTCTCCAGTCTCAGGGCATTACCCGCATCGAGGTTGTCGGCATTCCCTACGCTGCGTTTGCGTTGATGGGGACGCTTCTCTGGCAAATCTTCGTCGATGCACTCGTCAGTCCTTCGGCCTCGTTTGTTGCCGCGAAGGCCATGCTCGTAAAGATCAACTTTCCTCGCGAGGCCGTGCTTATGGGCGGGCTATATATGGTTTTGTTCAACGCGGCCATTCGACTGGTCTTGATTGCTGCAGTCCTGATCTTTTGGCAGATCCCTCTCGGCCCGACCTTAGCTTTCTTGCCCATTGCTCTACTTGGCCTGGTCGCTGCCGGTTACGCTATAGGGCTTTTCATCACCCCTGTTTCCAGCCTTTATGGTGATGCGGCTCGCGCTATTCCTATTTTGGCCGGTTTCTGGATGCTGCTGACGCCCGTGGTTTACCCCCCACAAGTGGGAGGTATTGCCGGCTGGCTGGCGACATGGAATCCGATCTCGCCCCTCATCATCACGGCCCGCGAATGTCTGACCGCGCAAAGTTTGTCTGTGCTGGGACCGTTTTTTCTCGTCACCGCCGGTTCCCTGCTGGTGATTCTGCTTGGCCTCATCGGGTTCCGCATCGCCATGCCGCATTTGATTGAAAGAATGGGAGGCTGAGCGAAGCTCAGCGGTGGCGGGTAAAAAGCAAAAAGTGAAAAGTAGCTCCATAAATCTCGGACCAACTACAAGCGACTCGTTACTCGCCACAGGCTCGGACGAAGTTCTCGTCCGAGTCGAAGGCGTGTCGAAGAAGTTCTGTCGCTCGTTGAAGCGTTCGCTTTGGTATGGGCTGTGCGATATCGCGGGGGAATTGTCGCCCTTCGGGCGACGCGATATCGCGGAAGATAGGAGATTGGAGATGGTGGATGGGGCGCAATCTTCAATCTCGCATATCCCATATACCCCCGCGGTGGCGGCGCGAGATGAAGATCTGCGCGAAGGAGAGTTCTACGCCGTGCGGGATGTCAGCTTTGAACTGCGCCGCGGCGAGTGCCTTGGGCTGATCGGGCACAATGGAGCGGGGAAGACGACACTGCTAAAAATGCTCAACGGTTTGATCAAGCCGGACACCGGCCGGATCGAAATGAATGGCCGCGTTGGGGCGTTGATTGCCCTCGGCGCGGGGTTCAATCCGATTCTGACGGGGCGAGAAAATATCTACATCAACGGTTCGGTGCTGGGCCTTTCGAAAAAAGAAATCAACGACAAGATCGACGAAGTCATCGACTTTGCCGAGATCGGCGAGTTCATCGACATGCCAGTGCAGAATTACAGCTCTGGTATGCAGGTCAGGTTAGGCTTTGCTGCGGCAGCCGTGATGATAAAGCCCGATATATTGATTTTGGACGAGGTGCTGGCCGTGGGCGATATATCGTTCATGATGAAATGCCTGAATGCAGTGAATAATCTCGCCAGAGATTCAGCTGTGCTGTTCGTTTCGC
Source organism: Chthoniobacterales bacterium (assembly GCA_044359955.1). Lineage (GTDB taxonomy): Bacteria > Verrucomicrobiota > Verrucomicrobiia > Chthoniobacterales > JACTMZ01 > JACTMZ01. The sequence continues at coordinate 180,653 of JBIKLF010000002.1, forward strand.
ATAATATGCGGTTCGTATCACTCATTTGTCAGCGAGCGATCGTGTTGCAGCGCGGACGAATCCTGTTGAACGCAACAACATCCGACGCGATTACAAAACACCATGAAATGGCGGAGGTCCAGTCTGGCAGCGCCGGAAGTGGAGGCGCAGTATGCGAGGATGTCAAGTTAGCCTGCGCACCTGACGCAAACGCCGAACCCGTTCACAACATCAGATACGGGCAAGAGGGGTTTTTGTCTATGTGCTTATCGGTATCCTCTGCAGTCGACTCTGCTAACCTCCAGATTTACATTACGGACGAGTCCAATACGGCCATCGTTTGCGTTCCAGCTGTGGATGCCTGTGGACGTGCCAAAGGTTTTCGTCCTGGGAAGCACTGGGTTCTCTTGTGCTTGGGCAAAATAGATCTGACTGCCGGTCTCTACAGCATCACTGTCGCAGTGACAGGCAACCCAGATGGAATAGCGTTGGTCAGGCAGCAAGGGTTGGCGCCATTCATTGTCCATAGCGATAGGGTGCACTGGGGGAAAATACTCAGGCCCGCTGTGGTTGAATAGCACTTATCCCGGGGTCCCGCGCGGTCGTATTCAACACGCCATGATAATAACTGAATCGTTTGTTTGGATCAATTATCCCAAGACTGCATCCACCTTTGTTCGATTGGCCCTCAGGGAAATCTACCGTATACCCGGGCATGACGTCTTCAAACGTCTGCGGATGCGTGGGCGATGGATGGAGGAACTGCTGCTTCCAGAAAACCGCGCGTGCGTAGGGGACAGGAGTGGTGCGCCCACACCGCATGGCACCCGGCGTCAAATACCGTTCCAGCACCGCGGCAAGCCCGTGATTTCCGCGATCCGCTGTCCGGTTGATCGTTGCCTATCCCTCTACCGCTATGGCGATTGGAAGTCTGCCGACCAAATGCCTGCTTCCGCGAATGAAATCGCTAGGCTGTTTCCGTCCTACCCGGACCTCTCATTTGATTGCTTCGTGGAATACATGATACACTTTTATTCGGGCATTCTAGAAATCGGCGGCAACGACTACAAACTTGGCCCGCAATCAGCAGACTTTCTGGCTTTTTTCAGTCATGCCAGCAATCAAACGGCCGGAAGATTTGTTTTCGAGACTTGGAAACAGTTGGAGAGCACCTTGCAAGGCGTGGTGTTTCTGGACGCAAAAAACATGAATAGTGAATTGTTTGGGCGACTTGTAACGCTCGGGTACGCTCCAGGTTCGGTGCGTTGCATTCTGGCCATGAAACCGGCGAATGAATCGCGTTCGAAAGGGGATAGGTTTGTTGTAAGCGACAGCGCGCGGGAAAAAATAAATCGCGCGGAGTGGCTTCTTCATGCTTGGTTGATCAGAACCGTTGCCGGAAGCACTGTGGATCTTTCCAAAGAAGCCGCGGATGCCACGGCCTCCGAAGCGGAAGGAGCGACCGGACTATGAGCAGTTTCTGCCTCGCCTACAGCAAACTAATTTCCGCAGCGGTTGCGGCTGATTGCGCGGACAATTACGATCACGATCGCTTCGGACCGCCGCCGCGAAATGCATTTGATGCAAAAGCTTTGCTAAAGCGGATTCTCGGCAAAATTGGGCTTGTTTCCGTTGATCGCGTTTCCGGAGATCTGCGGGCTGGCCTGTCGTTCATCGAACCGCATTCCGCGCAGCTGGAGTGGCTCTACGCGCAGCTCGGCGATCAGGAATCTCGCGATCTCCTAGTGAGTCTCATGGCATTCCGCGCCTTGGGGCACAGGAAGGTAAAATTACCCACAAACACACCGGAGTATTGGCAAGGCATCGAACGCGCGAAAAAACTGTCTCTCGATGAAGACGATTTGGACCTCGGTTTTCGAGGTTTTCGCGCGGTTCGGATGAATCTGCGTGAGTTAGGCTATCCTATAACACTCTATTTTGTACCCTTCGCGGTTCACATCCAATTTGTCATGCAGCCCTACCGATGCGGGGGTTCCGACAAGCCGATAGAGGCTACTGCAGGGGACGTGGTGCTGGACTGCGGCGGATGCTATGGCGATACGGCCTTATATTTCGCGCACAAAGTCGGCCAGCAGGGCAAGGTCTTAAGTTTCGAGTTTGTGCCAGCAAACCTTGAGATCTTGCGCAAGAATGTTGATCTCAACCCCAGCCTCAAACCGACCATACGACTGGTGGAGGCTCCGGTCAGCGACAAGTCGGGCCATGAATTGTTTCTCGAGGGCAGCGGCCCGGGCACACGTATCGTGCCGAAACCCAGCAGCGTCGGAGCGGCAAGTGTTCGGACGGTTGCCATCGACGATGTGGTTGAGCGGGAGAACCTAGAGCGGGTGGACTTTGTCAAAATGGACATAGAAGGCTCGGAGTTGGCCGCCTTGCAAGGAGCCGAGAAAACCCTGCGTAAATTCCGGCCGACTCTCGCGGTTAGCGTTTATCACAACTTGTCGGATTTCTGGACGATTCCGCAATACTTGGATTCGCTCGGTCTAGGTTACCGTTTCTATCTGCGCCACTTCACAATTCACGCGGAGGAGACAGTGCTCTTCGCCGTGGCTGACGAACGCGAGCAGCCTGTTTCGGAAGCATCGCTCCGCGCATCGTGAAAGTCGCCATTATGCAGCCGTATTTTCTGCCATACATCGGATATTGGCAGTTAATCGGTGCGGTTGATGCGTTCGTGGTTTACGACAACATCAAATACACCAAAAAGGGGTGGATCAACCGGAACCGCTTTTTGGTCAACGGCAAGGAGGCGCTTTTCAGTCTTACGCTGCGCAAGGACTCGGACTTTCTCGATGTGAACCAGCGATATCTGGCAGAGTCTTTCAATCGTGAAGACCTCATCAATCGTTTCCGCGAAGCCTATCGCAAGGCTCCAGAGTATTCCGCTTTCATGCCGGTTCTCGAGGACATCATTCGCTGCCCTTCGTCAAATCTCTTCGACTACATCCGCTATTCGATCGAGAAGGTCTGCTCGTATCTAGAGCTAAAGACGCCGGTGATGGTTTCATCAGCCATAGCCTGTGATCATTCGCTCAAGTCGGCTGAACGTGTGCAGGCCATCTGCAAAGCCTTGGGTGCAGACACCTACATCAATCCTGTTGGGGGAAGGGAGCTCTACTCGAAGGAGGACTTCGAGCGGCAGGGTCTCGCTTTGCAATTCTTGCAACCGCGTTTAACCGAATACGCGCAACCTGAAGAGACGTTCGTCCCGTGGCTCTCAATCATTGATGTCCTGATGTCGGAGCGTATTCGGTGGGTAAAAAGAGTAGCACTTGAAGACTATGAAATCATTAGAAACAGACACGCCGCAGACTTTGGACAAGCATATCAAAGCCTATGAAGGGACAAATCTTTACGACTTTGATAACGAGATCTTGTTAAACTGGTATCCGAAAAGAATCAGCAATTTGACTAAAGGCTCGCGGTCACTTCTCGAACTCGGCCTCGGGCATGGCTTCTCTACTAATCAGTTTGCCAATGAATTTTCACGGCATGTTGTAGTGGAGGGTTCGCCCGCTGTTATAGAACGCTTCAAGGAAGTATATCCTGATTGCCGTGCCCAAATTGTGGAGGCCTTATTTGAAAACTTTGTCTCGACCGAGAAGTTCGATGTCATTGTGATGGGATTTGTTCTCGAGCATGTTGAGGATCCTGTCGCTGTTTTGCGGAGATTCACCGAGTATCTCTCCGACAAGGGCCGCATGTTTGTGGCAGTCCCAAATGCTGAAGTCTTGAATCGTCGTGTAGGGCGGTTAATGGGCCTAATAAAAGATATCACAAAGCCATCAGAAAACGACTTGTTGCTAGGTCATCGCCGTTACTACACGGTTTCCACGTTGATTGTTGATCTTGAGCGAGCGGGACTAAGCGCCTTGAAGGTGGAAGGCATATACCTGAAGCCTCTAAGCACGCAGCAGATGCTTTCGCTGAATCTTGATCAATCCGCCGTAAATGCTTTCTGTGAGGTGGGCGTTGGTTACCCAGAGTTGAGTTGCGGCCTACTTGTAGAGGCCGCTCGCCCATGAGGATTCTTCTGGTTGGCGGTAATTCAGCTGTGGCGCAGGCTCTGGCGCCGTGGCTTACGGATCTTGGCCAATTGATTACTGCGGGACGATACGGCTGCGACGTTAGTTTAGATCTCGCCTGGCCGTTGCAAAAAGTTGAACTCCCTCAAGGAATTGATGTTGTTGTCAATACTGCTGCCTGCTTCGGAACGACCGGCGCCGACGCTGTCTGCTCGAGCGTCGAGGTGAATGTGCTCGGTGCCGCTAAGTTATGTGCGGCATCGATCAAATCAGGTGTCCGGCACTTTGTGAACGTCTCAAGCATCAATGCCATTCTTTCCGAGGGTTCTCCATACTTCGATGCCTATGCTCTATCCAAAAAACAAGGCGATGATGTAATCGAACTACTCTGTCGCACGGCTAATGTAGCCTGCGCCATACTGAGGCCGTCTCAAATCTACGGACAGCCACTTTTTCGCAAGAGGCAGCGCTTCTTGTATGGCGCGATCGACCAAGCTTTGTCTGGGAAAAATATCGTGATTTATGGAGCAAGGGCGCCGCTGCGAAATTATCTGCATGCTGAAGACTTCGGCAAGTTGGTGCGATCTACCATCGAGAAGAAAATACAAGGCGTTCACCAATGCACGCATCCATGTGACTCGAGTTTTGAGGATATTGCATCAGCTGCTATTGCTGCTGCAGGCACAGACAGTCGCTTGGTTTTCGATGCGAGTCAGCGCGAGATTCCAGACAACGTCTTTCCTTTCGAAGACTCTCTTTATCGTGAGCTGGGGTTCTATCCAGAAATTTCCATCGCAGCTGGTGTGACACGCGCGACAATAAGCACTGCGCAAGCATCGTGAGAACAATCCTTGTTTCAGGCGCAAGCGGAGTAGTTGGCTACGGCATTGCACGTGCGCTTCGAATGAGTAAGGCCTACCTGAAGGTGCTCGGAACAACGACGCGCGAGGATTCAGCTGCTTCACTCTTCTGCGACGTTGTTGAGAAGGCTCCTCATACAAATGATCCTCGCTATTACGACTGGCTTCTCGAGATTGTAGAAAAGCACGCAGTCGATCTCCTTATTCCCGGTATCGAAATCGATATGCTGTCATGGTCGGCTAACAGGCTTCTCTTAAACGCGTCTGTTAAGTGCGTGTTGAACACGGAGCAGTTGATATCCCTCTGCAGCGACAAGTGGACCTTCTATCAAGATCTGTCGGGAAGAGCTGACCCGATAGCGATACCTACTTACGATCGCGGTGATTTCAATGAGTTGGCCGATAAGTGCGGCCTGCCATTCCTGCTCAAACCCCGTCGAGGATACGGTTCCAGGGGAATCGTCAGGGTGGAAAGCGAGTCGGTGTTTGAAGTTCATCGTGAACAAATGCAGGTGCAACTTATCGCGCAGCCGATTGTCGGATCGGACGAAGCAGAATATTCAGTTTCCTGTTTTGCAGATGGACGGGGATCAGCAGCGAGCACATTTTCGCTGCGTCGGAAGCTTGGTTTCGGCGGCTTCACGGAGTGGGCTGAGGTGGTTGACAATAGCCCATTTGACGACGCGGTCAGGCGATTGTGTTCTTTCTACAAGCCGGTGGGTCCGACGAATTTTCAATTCCGCGTTCATGACGGCGATGTGAAACTTCTCGAAATCAACCCGAGGATATCATCCGCCTCATCGATTCGTGCGGCATTCGGATACAATGAGGCCGCCATGGCTCTCGAGTATTTCCTTAACGATCGTATTCCGCCTGTTCCTCAAACAGGACGTGGACGAGCGGTGCGATACGTCGAGGATCATATTGACCCAGCCCCCGGAAACTGGACAGTGCTAAGTGGGGGTTCTTCGGTGTAAAACCCGTAGAAGCCACGAAGGACCGACAGAGTGCAGGACGAATCCTCCGTAAGCTTTGAGAGATCGAGCACGCTAGGCTTAGCGAGGCCATGGCGGCAAACGCCGTCGGTTGCGTCCAAGCTTGGCCTTGCGCCGTAGTGCCAGCCAGCCCGACAAATTCTGGAGCCACGGCTTCATTCAAGACAGCGCAGCCAAATGGCTGCACCGTGCGTATCTTGTTCATCATGGACGAATACACCCCGGGACGCCTACTGCTTAAAGCCGAGCATACTGCCCCCAAGGCCCGCACCCGGCAAGTGCTTTGCTGATGTCTCCCATGGCAAGGTGGAGATTCCGGCTCAGTAGTGAAAACGTTTTTTCTTGACAGTTTTCTATGACTCAATTATCGAGATGGGATGATTGCTATTAAGTATCCATTCGTTGCCGCCGCACTTGCCCTTGTTTCCATGCAGCCCGCAATGGCACAGACGGCCAATTACCGCGGCAGCTACTATTTTGGTGTGGTCTACACTGTGGGTGAAGCAGCTGGTCTCGGTAGCCACGGAGGCGCGACTGTAGCTCGAAGCGGGCAGGCCGTTTTCACGGAGTATTTCCCATCAACGGGCCAAAGTTTCACCGCCACGGGGAGGGTCGACAGAATTGGGCGCATAAGCTTTACTGAAAGCTTTTTGGCAGGTGGAGGCAGGATTCACATCAGTGCGAACGGTCTACGGCGTTTAGGCAATGGAACGTTTGGCAACCCGTATTCCGGTGGTAGCTTCTTCGTTGTGAGGTAGGCCAAATAAGAAGCCTAGCTGATAATGGCTAAAGAGGCGCTCTGGCTGTCTGTTAGGTTTTTTGGACTCACCTTGGGCGCCTTTTTTTCAGCGCTCCTGATTGTCCTTTACCTAGGGCTGGAACGACCTGAACCTGAGCGCACGCGGGGTTCGTCTAGCACTCCGAAGCAAGAATTGCAGGCCCCCGCAGCGCACGCTTCAGCGGCCAAACTTGAGAAAGTCCCAGTTCCTATTGCTCCAACGGGTGCGGAGAGCGTTGCCCTTCTGGAGGCCTCCCAAGATTTCCTGCCGGAGGAGTGGGAGCCTGTTTTTTTCGAGATCTTTGAGGACGTCAATGAGCCGATGCAAATCCGTAACCAACGGCTTATGAATTTGGTGCTGAGCTCTGCGGTAGGAGTCCCCAGCGTCCAACGCGCAGGGTTGCTGCATCTCGCTTACGGACTACCTGACGACGATGCTGAAAGTTTTTTGCGGCTAATACGAAGCAAGAGTGTGCCGCTTGATCTACGATTGCAGATGCTAGAAACTGTCCTCAACTTTAGGCCTGAGCCGCTTGCACAACAGCTTATTGAGGCATTGAGCGTGCACGATGAGCTCAGCATCTCTCAAGCGGCACGTATGGCGCGGGACGAATTGATTTCGACGAGTCGGCCCTAAACACTGCAATATCTCAGCTTGAAGGTCCGAACAGCTGAGAGAAGATAAGCTACAAGTCAGGTTTGTTGTTGGCGTTCGATTTTACGGTTGTCTCTGGCGGTGAAGATGGAGGTGTGGCTGCGATTGCACCTTCAAACGACCGCACGGTAGTTTCGGCCAAAGACCTCCGCGGCTAGCCGCGCATCTTGAACTTCCACTCCGGCCTGTGGCCTGCGCTCCAGTTCGCGCTGCTATTGTTCCCATCAGCAACTAAACAACAATGACTCTTGGTCTTATTTCGGATATTCACGGAAACTACTTAGCCCTTAAGGCTGTTCTTGTGGAGTTAGACCGCCTTGGTGTGGGCACGGTGCTGTGTCTTGGAGATGTTGTGGGCTACTACCCGCAGATCAATGAGTGCTGTGAGGAACTTCGCTCCAGGGGGATACCTTCCCTTATGGGGAATCACGATTGGTATCTTTGTGGTGGCGGTTTTTGTCCTCGTTCCAAGAGCGTGAATGAATGCCTTACTTATCAGCGGGAAATTATTAGGCCGAATAACCTGGAGTGGATTCGAGGATTTCACACCCATTTGCGCATAGGAGAAATAGCGCTCGTGCACGGTGGGTGGAGCGACCCTATTGACGAGTATTTGCGGGAACCATCAGAGGATTACTTTGAGCGAATCGAAGGGCAGTTGTTCGCTTCAGGTCACACTCATGTGCAGGCGCTCCACAAGTGGAGTCGTAAAACATATTGCAACCCAGGATCTGTGGGGCAGCCACGTGATGGCGACCCACGAGCCGCTTTCGCCGTTTACGATGATGGCTTTCATCTCTTTCGAGTAGAGTACGACATGCAGCCGGTGTTTCAGATCATGCGTTCGTTCGGCTTCAGCGACTATTACTTCGGCTGCCTGAAAACTGGTGCGCCCAATCTCTGCCGCCTGCCGCCGGAGGACCAGCACGTATGACCAATGTGCCTGCCTTCACCTGGCGTAAACTCGGGCATCTTTTTGGTCCCGAATCGCGACTTGCGCCACCTTGGATGCATACGCATGCACAAACGCCCTCCGTCCTTAAACTACAGGACTGCCTGCGGATATTTTTTTGCACGCGGCCACCTGCGGACGAGTCCGGGCAATTTGTGAGCTTGATAGGCTATATTGATGTCGACCAGAACGACTTATTCCGAATTAAAGGGGTAAGTCAGAAGCCTGTGCTTGAACTTGGAGAGCGCGGCGCATTCGACGAGTTTGGGACCAACCCTGTCTCAGTGGTTGCAGTAGATGAAGGCGAGGTGCGGGCCTACTACGCTGGCTGGTCTCGATGTGAATCAGTCCCCTTTAATGCTGCTATTGGCGTTGCTGTCAGTCGTGATGAAGGAAGGTCTTTTAAGCGACTAGGGCCTGGACCGGTGCTATCTTACTCTCTAAATGAGCCTTTTGTTATTGGCAGCCCGAAAGTTCGACTCCTTTCTGGAACTTGGTATTTGCACTATGCTGCGGGGCGTCGTTGGTTGCAAACGCAGGGTCGTCCCGAACCTGTCTACAGAATCAGATGCGCTCATTCGCAAGATGGTATTGAGTGGAGCAAAGAAGGAACTGATACCATCTCACTCGAGTTGGGAGAAGACGAGTGTCAGGCCGGAGCTGATATCATCGAGTTCATGGGGCGTTTCCACATGTTCTTCTCTTTTCGTCAGGCAACTGACTTCAAGAATAAAGTCCGAGGATACCGGATCGGATATGCGGTGTCGGACGATCTGAAAACGTGGACCCGATGCGATTCCTCTGCTGGCATCGGCGTCTCGCCGACGGGTTGGGATTCTGACATGGTCAGCTATGCTCACGTGTTTCAGTGGAACGGAAATCTGTACATGCTCTACCAAGGCAACGATGTGGGTAGATCCGGTTTTGGGTTGGCTGTTTTGAATAGCTACGAAGCTTAAATCCATCGAGATGAATTGGGAAAAAAAAGGATGTATTTTTGATCCGACACAATGTGCGCTGCCCTTTGGGTGCTTTGCTTACGCCAAGAGCCCACAGGCGTTTGCTATGGACGGGTTCAGGCGCGTTTACTTCTCTTCGTGTAGTCAAGACAAGAGCGGCAAGTATCTAAGCCATGTTTGCTATGCTGACTTCTCTTTAGATTTGAGTGAGTTCCGAGAAGTTAATCGTTATGAAGTGATCGCGTTAGGTGAATTAGGCGCCTTCGACGAGCACGGAATCTTTCCTGTGCACATCTTCAAAGCAGAGGGAAGCGAACTATGGGCCTACACCACCGGCTGGAGCCGGAGGATTTCAGTTTCCGCCGAATCCGCAATCGGTCTGGCTGTGAGCAAAGACTGCGGACGAACATTCCAAAAAATGGACGCCGGTCCAATAATGAGTGCGTCGCTGCACGAACCATTTCTCATTGCGGATCCTTTTGTTCTCAAAGTGGGAGCACAATTCCACATGTGGTATATCTTTGGCTTGCGCTGGATTTCAGCGGATCGAGGTCATCAAGCAGAAAGAGTATATAAGATTGCTCACGCCACCTCGACAAATGGCGTAAATTGGAAACGCGAAGGCCTCCCAGTAATCGAAGACAACATCGGTATCGATGAATGTCAGGCCTTGCCTTCTGTTCTTGAGGTGAATGGGATTTACCACATGGTGTTCTGCTATCGAGATGCAGTCGGGTTTAGAATGGAGCGCGGCAAAGGCTACCGCCTCGGCTACGCTTACTCGAATGATCTGGTTCGTTGGGTAAGGAATGACAGCTTGTTGGGCCTTCCGCTAAGCGGAAACGGCTGGGACGGAGAGATGATGTGCTACCCGCACTTATTCAACCTCAACGGCCAAGTTGGCCTCCTTTACAACGGAAATAATTTCGGACGCGGTGGCTTTGGGTTGGCAATTTTGAAGTCGGACATCAACGAACACGTCAAATCATGAAAAGAAACTACACTCAAGAGACAAGGGATAACGCCGAGCGGAAATACGGCTACAGTTTCGACTACGATGTCTTGCATCACTACATGATCAAAGCCTTCGAGCCGCTCGTGCGGCCGGGTAACATCCTAGAACTCGGAAGTTTCGAGGGGCGCTTTACCGAGCGCTTGCTGGGCTTGTTTCAGCATATTACCTGCGTAGAAGCCTCCGGAGAGGCTGCAGAGAAAGCGCGGGTGGCGCTCGGTGAACGTATAACAGCCCATGAAGGCCTGTTTGAATCGATTCAGCTTGAGGAAAAATTCGATAACATTGTTCTGACTCACGTGCTAGAGCATGTCGATGATGCGGTGGGTGTGCTACGCCGCATCAATGACGAGTGGCTTTCGGATACGGGACGGCTATTTCTCGTTTGTCCAAACGCGAATGCGCCCTCGCGACAGATTGCGGTCAAGATGGGATTGATCAGCCACAACGCCGCCATCACTCCCGGGGAAGCGCAGCACGGACACCATCGCACCTACTCGCTCGATACGCTTGAGCGAGACGCAGTTGCGGGCGGTCTTCGCGTGGTGCAACGCTCCGGAATCTTTTTCAAAGCCTTGGCCAACTTCCAGTGGGACAAAATCCTGAATACGGACGTGATCTCAAAAGAGTATCTCGATGGCTGCTATGCGCTCGGGCAGATTTATCCGGATCTGTGCTCGAGCATCTTCTTGCTCTGCGAAAAAGGTAAGTAATCCGCAGCGGCCCGAGTTTCTTCAAGCCCAGATCAAAATGCCATGAACGACAAACTTTACGTCGGCCGCCCCAATATTGGCGACCGGCAGCGTTTTCTCGAGCGCGTGAACGAAATGTTCGACCGGCGATGGTTGTCGAATGACGGACCGTTCCTCAAGGAATTCGAGCAGCGCATTTCCGAGTTAGTCGGAGTCAAGCATGCGATTGCCGTCTGCAACGCCACCGCCGGGATCGAGTTGGCCAGCCGGGCCTTGGATCTGAAAGGCGAGGTGATCATGCCGAGCTACACCTTTGTCGCCACGGCTCACGCGCTGCAGTGGCAGGAGATTACGCCGGTCTTCGCCGATATGCATCCCGCCACACACAACATCGACCCGGCCAAGATCGAAGCGCTCGTCACGCCGCGGACGACCGGCATTGTCGGTGTGCATGTCTGGGGCCGCGCTTGCGATACCAGAGCCATCGAGAACATCGCGGCCAGGCACAACCTTAAAGTGATGTATGATGCATCGCACGGCTTCGGGTGCTCTTCCGGCGGCCGGATGCTCGGATCTTTCGGGGAGTGCGAAGTCTTCAGTTTCCACGCTACAAAGTTCATCAATTGTTTCGAGGGTGGAGTCGTGACGACGAACAACGACGAGCTGGCCGAGAAGATGCGCCTCATGCGTAACTTCGGCTTCGTCGACTACGACAAAGTCGTTTACCTCGGAATTAATGGCAAAATGAATGAGGTCTGCGCCGCGATGGGCCTGACCAATCTCGAGGCGATGGACGAGATTATCGCGGCTAACAAGCGCAACTATCTCGCTTACTGCGCGGAGCTGGCGTCAGTGCCTGGTGTTTCGGTGATTCAGTATGATCCAGCTGAGCGCAACAACTACCAATATGTGGTCATTGAGGTGAATCCTGATGTATGCCCCCGTAACCGGGATGAGATTGTCGAGGCTCTTCACGCGGCGGATGTGATCGCCCGCAAATATTTCTGGCCGGGCTGTCACCGCATGGAGCCTTATCAGACCACGCAGCCGGAGACGTGGAAGCGGTTGCCGGAAACGGAGTGCTTTGCGGCAAGAGTGATCGTGCTGCCCACGGGCCAAACGGTGGAGGAAGAAACGGTGCGACGCGTGTGCCGTACTATTCGCGAATTTGCGACGGTGTAGCGGTTGACGAGTAACGAGCCGCGGGTGGCTGAATAAAAAAGTATAAAAGTGAAAAACGTAGCATCCAGCAAACAGCCGCCGATGCTGCCGCATCCCGTGCGGATTACTGAACAAACGTGGCCGGATGGAACGGTGCCCGTGGTAAGCGTATTCAGCTGGGCTTATAACCATGCCGAGTTCATCCGAGAGAGCGTCGATAGCATCCTGATGCAGGAAACGACCTTTCCAGTTGAGATCATCATCCACGACGATGCATCGACTGACGGCACGACCGAAATCATCCGGGAATACGAAGCCAAATATCCGCACCTTTTTCGCAACATTATTCAAACCGAAAACCAGTGGTCCCAAGGCAAGAGTGTTGTGGCTCCGATATTCATTGCCCCACGCGGCGAATTAATTGCGCTTACTCACGGGGATGACTATTGGAACTCCGGCAGTAAGTTACAAGTCCAGGTGAATTACCTTTTGGAAAACAACTCATGCAGTTGCTGTTTCCATTTGGCACACGTGGTAAACACTGAAAGCAGAGTTGTGGAATGCTGTTCGTTCCGTCCAAATAGGAATTCATATAACACCACGGAATGCCTTTTGGAGCTGGGCAAGCAATATGCCACCAATTCGATGCTTTTCCGTCGAACCGCGCTAAGTAGCACGCCACAATGGATGCGTGAGGAATTCAGTGATGCTTTCATGGAGCTTCAGTTATCCCGCCATGGGAGTATAGATTTTCTTGATCTCACGTTGAGTAGTTATCGGATCCATGAAAGCGGTGTGTGGTCACGATTAAGCCTTGAGCAAAGACTACGGGAGCAGCTTAGGCGCTACAAAATGCTGCTGACTGCCGAGTGGATACCGGCGTCGCTTGTTAAGTCCAAGATTCGAGAATGTCGCTCAAACCTTTGGCGAATGCATTATCCTCGTCCTACTAGAATAGCTGATGAAATTGTCCGTTTTCTCACGCACCTAATCATCAAACTAAGATCCTTGTCTCGCGTAATCTCAAATCGATAATGTCATCCATAAATATATCTCTTCTTCATGCTACACGCGGCCGTGTTGGAGGGGCCATAGCGGCACGGGATCGCTGGCTGCAAGCTGCCGAATGTCCGGACAGGATTGAGCACATTTTTGCATTCGATCGCGACGATGCGGATTCGGTGACAGGGCTTAGTGCATATCAGCACGTCATCGCCGAAGCCCGCGATAAAGGCTGCGTTGCAGCTTGGAATCTTGCGGCCCGAGCCAGCAAAGGACAGATCCTGGTGCAACTGTCCGACGATTGGCTGCCGATCCGGCACTGGGATACGAAGATCGCTGCTAGATTTCGTGATGCATCGAGAGCCGGGGTTTTAAGGGTAAGCGACGGCCGGCGCGTCGATGACTTGCTGGCCTTTGCCATTTTCACGCGTGCCTATCTCGAGCTTCTTGGGGGCGACTTCCTTGCCCCGGAATACTTCGGCGTCTACTCGGACGATGAATTCAGTTTGCGCGCCTACCAGAATGGCGTTGTCATCGATGCACGGGACATCGTCTTCGAGCATTGTCACCCTTCGTTCTCTGAAGATGCTGTCTACGACGAAACGCACAAAAGACAAAACGATGATGCACGTTATCGTGAAGGCAGGAAAATATTTCTGCGTCGCAACCCGTCCGCCCGGGGGCACTGGCTCCACGAGGGGACAGAAGAGAGGTTTTATTTGCCGCCCGGTCATCGGTTCGTGCAGAACTTTATCGGACCGGTCCATCTTGCCCGAAGTCCCTTGGGACGGAGCCTTCCCGCGCAGGGTGGTTCATCGGAACAGGCGTCGCTTCAACTCGGGCAGCGCGAGGGTCACACTATTGTCCGTGGGATTATCCGACAGCTGCTTACGTTCGCCAAAAGACTAGTGAGCGAGGCGCGGATTCCGGGCAGAGTGGCGGAAGTTCGTTCGACCCTGTGGAGCGGTGAGGAGATCGCCGGGATGCGCAGGGTGGTTCCGGGTGTGAAACTAGGTTCCATCCCAGTCTTTGTTATCAGCTACAACCAGCCGACATATTTGCGGAATATGGTCACCCAGCTACTCCGCCTTGAGGTGCCGGCCGCGGAAATCCATATCATCGACAACGCAAGTAGTCATCCGGCGGTGACAGAATATCTACGCGAAGTGGAAACTCAGGGAATCAATGTGACACGCCTCGAGCGCAATTTCGGTCCCCATGAGATTTTTGCGCCGGAGGCGGGTGTTCATTGGCCCGAAGTCTTCGCACTCACAGATCCCGATCTGGAGTTCAACCCGCGCATGCCGGCCACTTTCCGGGATGATCTTTGCAGGATCGCCTCGGCGTGTGGCGTTTGGAAGTGCGGCCTTGCACTGTCTCTCGATGACGCCGAGTTTTTTCGACCGGGTGCTTACGTGTGCGGACAAAGCATCGCCGAATGGGAAAAAAGGTTCTGGAGGCTTAAAGCCACGGTTGAAGAACCTGAGGTCGATTTGCTCAGGCGCGCCGGTGCCGAAGTCTACAATGCCGAGGTCGATACGACCTTCGCCGTCTGCTTGCGCGATCATCCGAGAACAAGCTTTCTGCAGGCTGTTCGGGTATCGGGTCTGTATTGCGCTCGGCACTTGCCTTGGTATAGAGACGGGCATTCCTTGCCCAAGCATCGCCACAATAGCAGCGAAGAGCTTCCAGCACCCGATGAGGCAGAGGCCCAATTCTATGCCGAGACGGCTCTGCAACACGCGACCCTGAGATCAGCCAAGACATCTTAAATGTGCCCGGGAGCCGGTTGCAGGCATCACACTAATATTTGCGTCATCCGAAATGGACAAATCTAGCGAAGCCTTTTCCGTTCAACGAGGGTCTATGCTTGTCTCCTTCGTCAACAGGTGCTGCCGCAAGCTGTTGCACGCCGCTTCGATACCCCTGCTGGCGGTTTGCCGACAACTGCAGGGTTTTCTTGCGCGGTCCGAGGTACGCCTTGCGGGTGCTGCCCGAGCTAGCGATCCGCGCCGTTATAGCGCCCATGTTAATTTTCCGGGTCTCCACGCCGATCGGGAGCTATATGTTCCCGATTTAGAGCGCTTTTTGGCCAAAGCGACGGACAGGGTATCTTTTTTCTCCAATGCCTGCCCGCCGGGGAAAAGTGCGCTGGAAATAGGCCCGCTTCATGCTCCAATCTGTCGCCGTCCTGCGTCCGACGTCAAATATCTCGATGCTTTCACGACTCAGGAGCTTCGGGATCACTACACCTCTGATCCCAATGTCGATGCGGCGGCAATTGTCGATGTGGATTACGTTTGGAGAGGTGAACGCTACGAGGTGTTGATCCGCGAACGTTTCGATTCCGTGGTGACGAGCCACAACATCGAGCATATGCCATGCTTGGTAGACTTTCTGGATAATCTTGAATCGGTCCTCAAGCCCGGAGGCAAAGTGTATCTGGCAATCCCGGACAAGCGCTACTGTTTCGATCACTACAAATCCGAGTCTTCTATTTCCGATGTGCTTGATGCGTTTATTCTCGGAAAGAAGGCATTGCCGGCCTCAGCACTGGTCAGGCAGGCATTGGTCGTCACTCACAACGAATCGATGCGCCACTGGGCGGGAGACCATGGCGAGCCAGCGTTTTTAAATCCCTCAGAATTCAGACGAAGGTCCGGCCGCATTTTGGGCGATGAGGACAAGATCCCAGCGGATTCCCCAGTCGGGAAGTCTTCGCCCGCGGGGAGAGATATGCCTCCCGGGCACGATATGTTCGACCGCCTGCGCCAGTTATACAGTCTAGACAGCAGTGCCCACACGGGTGATCAGCACGCCTGGGTCTTCACGCCCGGCTCATTCGCCGAGATCATGTTTCTTCTCAGCTACTTGGGTCTCAGTGGGCTCGCAATCGAGCGACTTCATCCCACAGATTTTGGTTCGCACGAGTTTTACGTTGTGCTGTGCAAAAGCCGCGAATGAATCATTTTGACACCTCTGCCGCGCGTGCCTTGTCTGCTGAATCTAGTTGGGAGCACCATTTTTCGGTCTGCTGTCTGGTTACGCGATGGAGCGATTACGAAACGGCCCGCACGGCGTATCATCGGCAGGGATTCAATACGGATAACAGCGAGTTCCTTGTTTGCGATAACTCCACGACCAATCGATTTGATGCCTACCAAGCAATACGGGCCTTCCTGCGCGAAGCGCGGGGCCGCTATGTGGTGATCGCTCACCAGGATGCTTACCCCATGGAAGAATGCAGCAAGCTCCTCGAGCGATTGAAAAGCTTGGAGAAAGCGGATCCGATGTGGGGCATCGCCGGCAATGCCGGTGTCAATGATCGCAAATGGCCGTCTGTTGCTGGTTCACTCCGTATGCCCGAAAGCATGGGCATCTCGATGAAGATGCCCCATCAGCAGGTCTCCGTTCTCGACGAGAATGCCCTCATTATCCGAAACGGATGCGGAATTACGGTGAGCGCCGACCTGGAAGGATACCACCTCTACGGCCTCGACATATGCTCGGTCGCAGCTCGGCTCGGATACACGAGCTACGCGTTGGATTATCTATGGTTTCACGGTTCACACGGCACTATCGCCGAAGATTTCTTTGCTTCTAAGGTTAAGTTGGAGTCAAAGCTCCGAAAATACTTCTCTCGAACCGGAGCCGCGACGACCTGCACGCATGTCTCTTGGTCGCCATCCAAATGGCAGTCGGCTTTGTCGATGGCGAAAAGCCTAATGCAAGTGGCCTTCAGTCCGCGGCACAAGGACGCCCGCAGACACCTGTGGCTGGAAGGAAAAAGTAACATCCTCTTCGTCCCTGCGCTGTTGTTTCTTGCTGCAGCTCATGGCCCTAGGTTGATCGCCTCGAAAATCTACCGCACAGCTCAGAAGTTTGGCGTGACCAAAGTTAAACTGGCACCCGCTGATAATTGATGTAGCGCCAATTTTATTCGCGATGAGAAAACTTCCTACACGAATACACGATGCGTGGCTGCTGAAGCCGAAGGTCTTCGGGGACGCACGCGGATTTTTCCTCGAGTCTTGGAACCGCGAGACATTCAAAGACTTGGGCTTAGATCTCGATTTCGTGCAGGACAACCACAGCCGATCGTCAAAACACGTGCTGCGCGGACTTCACTATCAAGCCGGGGACGCGGCCCAAGGGAAGCTTGTCTGGGTCACGTCGGGCACCGTGTTCGATGTGCTTGTCGATCTTCGCCAAAGCTCCCCGACTTATGGAGTGTGGGATGGCTACATGCTGACCACCGACGCCCACGAGCGACTCTACGTGCCGCCTGGCTGCGCCCACGGGTTTCTCGTGGTCAGCGACACCACCGATTTTCACTACAAGGTCACTACGCCGTATAACCCTCAAGCCGAATGCGCTCTGCGCTGGGATGACTCTGAGTTGGCCATTGATTGGCCTCTTGAGATAGGCATCGAGCCGATCCTTTCGGCCAAAGACAAGGCTGCGCCGAGTTTCAAAGACTGCGAAAAGTATGATTGATCCCGCGAACGGGATCATAGTTGTCAGTGCTTAGTAGGCAGTTTTCAGCAAGTCTTTCTGCTGTATTTCTTGACTTGCTTGCTGCGGTTGATTCGCTTTGCTTACCCCTCCGGGCTACCTAGGGCAGCCTATCTCGCTACGCTCGGTTGTGTCGCCTGCGGCGGGCTGCGGCTATTTGCCCCATGCGCGAGTGCGCTCCGGTATCTTCGTTACCTTCGTTCGCTTCTGTTGAATTCGGTTCAGCTTTGCCAGCAATGTCCGTAGATAGCGAATCTGCCGCACTAGCTGGCGCTGGGCACACTAAAGCGAGTGTGGCTCTTGCGGTTTTCAATGGGGCCCAGTTTCTCCCGCAGCAACTTGAATCGCTGTTGGTCAATCTACGGCCTGGAGACGAGATCGTCGCGGTGGACGACGTTTCTACCGACGACTCCGTCGCCATTCTCAAGGGGTGTCCTTGGCCCGACCTGAGGATCATCAGGCACGACAAGAACCAGGGGGTCTTTGTCACATTCGAGACCGCCTTAAGGGCGGCCAAGCACGACATAGTTTTCCTCTGCGACCAGGACGACGTGTGGCTTCCCGGCAAACGCGATGCCTTCGTGCGTGAATTCGAGGCGGATGCGAACTGCAAAGCCGTGGTCTCCGATGTCGAGGTAATCGACGGTAAGGGGACTGTCCTTCTCGAGTCCTTCATGGCGACAAGGGATGGCTTTAAAGGGGACCCTCTCTCCACTTTCAGCAGGAATCGGTTTCTCGGCTGCGCCATGGCTATCCACCGCAGCATCCTTGATCTTTCTCTGCCGGTCCCGAGGGTCGTTCCGATGCACGATATGTGGTTCGGAATCATGGCAGGGCTCAGTGGAAACGTGCGCTATATCGACAAAGTGCTCATGCAATACCGGCGCCACGGCGCCAACACGAGCATCGGTCGCACTGGTAATGCCCTGCAGATAATCTGGCGCCGCATGTGCTTGTCCGCAGGATTGCTGATGAGAACGCCGCGGATAGCCCGAGCCGTATTGACTTGATGCCCCCCGCGATCTTCGGATCGACCATAGCGTGAAAGTTTCCATCGTCACTGTCTGCCTGAACGCTGCTGCCACCGTTCGTGATGCTATTGATTCGGTCGCTTCGCAGGACTACCCCGACATTGAGCATATTGTCATCGATGGTGGGTCGACGGACGGAACTCTAGAGCTGCTCAGGTCCGGCAACAGCCGGATTTCACGTCTGGTATCCGAGAAAGATGACGGCCTTTACGATGCCATGAACAAAGGAGCCGAGCTCTGCACCGGTGAGGTGATCGGGTTTCTCAATGCGGATGATGTCTATGCGTCTGACCGAGTGATCTCCAAAGTTGCGCGCTGTTTCGAGGAGTCTTCCATCGGCGCCTGCTACGGTGATTTGGAATATGTGGCCCGAAGCGACACCAGCAAGATTCAGAGGAGATGGACATCGGGAGAATTCCGACCAGGGTCATTCTCAGAGGGCTGGGCGCCCCCGCACCCGGCCTTTTTTGTCCACCGTGAGCGCTTTGCCGATAGCAGCGGCTTCGATCTGCGATTCAGAGTCGCCGCGGACAACGACCTAATGATGCGCTTGCTCGAGGTTGAGCGGATCAAGTGCGCTTACATTCCCGAGGTGTTTGTCAAAATGCGTAGCGGTGGGGCTTCCAACCGCAGCTTGCGCAATATCCTGCGAGGCAATCTGGAAATCTGGCGTGCCCTGAATGAAAACGGGCTCAACCCGCGGCTGTTCTCCTTTCTTGCCGGGAAAACGGCGTTCAAAACCAGACACTTTAGCGATGCAGCTCGAAATCCCGGATCTTGATTTTGTGAGCGCCGCCTAGACTATTTCCGACACATGGCTCTTTCCGTTCCTGAGAAAAAAGTGGTTCTGGTCGCCGTCGACCTCGCGATGCTCGTGGCGTGCATCGTTGTGGCCTTCGCGCTCGTGGCAAATATCCCGGCGCTGGCTGCGCTCGAGGTGCGAAGTCAGGGGTTTTGGTCTGCGGCCTTCGGCTTGCTTCTACTGCTCGTCGCTTATCTCAATGACTGCCTGGACATCACCAGCCTCCGGTCTTACTGGCGCTACCTACGTCGCTGGTGGGGGGCTTGCGCGGTCACGGTCTTTGTTTATCTCTTTATCTTCTTCATTTTCGGTCGCGCGGCTTCGGCGAGCGGAGGGGAAGCTGGATTACCCCGCGTTGTTCCCGCTGTTTCTCTGGCGTTTGCTGCCTTGGCCCTTCCCTTGGCCAGACTTGCAGTGGATCGGATGCTCGGACTCGGACGCGCCCGGAAAAAGTGTCTCGTGCTCGGGGCCGGTGACAGTGCGCGCGCCTTTCTCTCCCAGGCTTCCACGCTGCGCTCCGAGTGGATGGTTTGCGGGATTGTCGATGATGACCCGGACAAACTTGGATTAGTGATCGGCGGCGCGGAGGTGGTCGGAAGCTCGGCCGATCTGCCAGGTTTGGCCGAGAGTTGTGGTGCGGAGGAAATCATTCTCGCGGTCAATCGGGAGATGAACCCTTCGGCGATCAAAGCCCTCATGACCTGCTTTGAGCAAGGGGTGGATATTGTCCCGGTGGGCCTGGCCACCGAGCGCTCTCTCGGGCGTGTTCCCCTGCAACACCTTGGAGATCGTTGGTTGCCGCCCACGTTCTGGGCTTCGAACGCGATACCTCTTTTCTACGATGTATTGAAGCGCGCCTCGGATATTCTTTTTGCCCTCCTTGTTTCGCTTCTGACTCTGCCTCTCCTCTTGATCGCCGCCCTGCTCGTGCGCCTGACCTCCCTTGGGTCGGCTTTCTACCGTCAGGTCCGCACCGGCATGCACGGACGGCCTTTCACCATTTATAAGCTGCGGACCATGGTGAACGATGCCGAGGCGGGAGGGGCGCAATGGGCGGAGAAGAACGACACAAGGATCACACCCCTGGGAAAATTTCTGCGCGCCACGCGCATCGATGAGCTACCGCAACTCTGGAATGTCCTGCGCGGAGACATGAGCCTCGTCGGTCCGAGGCCGGAGCGTCCTGAATTCGTCGAACAGTTGGAAAAAGAAATCCCCTTTTACCGGGCCCGCTTTGCCGTGCGTCCGGGCATCACGGGATGGGCCCAAGTGAAGCACCGCTACGTCAACTCGGTAGAAGACACCAAAACGAAGTTGGAATACGACCTCTTCTACATCAAAAACCGTTCCCTTTGGCTCGACCTGGTGATCTTGGGAAAGACCGCGAAGACGGTGGTGACTTTCCGGGGACAGTAATAGCGGAGTCGGTGTTTAATCTATGAAATATCTTGTCACAGGCGGTGCCGGTTTTATCGGCTCGCACCTTGTCGAGGCGCTGCTTGCCGAAGGTGCGGAGGTTACCGTCCTCGATAACCTGTCAACCGGCCTGCAGGGAAACGTCCCCGACAAAGCGCGGTTGGTCGTAGGTCGGGCCGGCGACACAAGCCTACTGGATCTGCTGCTCCCGGGATGTGCGGGTATCTTTCATCTCGCCGCGGTTTCATCCGTGCAGGCTTCTCTCGATCATCCGCTCGACGTGCACGAGGATAACCTCACGGCGACACTGGCCCTGCTTGAAGCGGCGCGACGCTATAAAGTGCCACGCTTTGTTTTTTCCTCCTCGGCTGCGGTCTACGGTGACACCCAAGGTCAAATGGCCAGAGAAGATATGAGGCCCGATCCTCTGAGTCACTACGCGGTGCAAAAGTTGGCTAGCGAATACTATTGCCAGGTGTATAAGCGGGTTTACGGACTTGAAACAGTCTGTCTGCGCTATTTCAACGTGTTCGGCCTTCGCCAAAGAGCCGACTCTCCCTACTCCGGAGCCATTGCCAAATTCCTCGAGGCAGCACGGGCCGAACGCGCGCCGACGGTTCTCGGCGACGGATCGCAAACCCGTGACTTTTGTCCCGTGGCCAATGTCGTGGCAGCCAATATCGCCGCCATGACCAAGCCGGCCGCCGAGGTCTCGGGCGGCATCTTTAACATCGGCACGGGAAATTCCGTCTCAATCCGAGAGGTCGTGGCAGCCATCCGCGAAATCTTTCCCCAAACACCAGAGCCCCAATTTCTTGCCGCACGGTCAGGTGAAGTTCCGCATTCCCGTGCCGATATCTCCTTGGCCCGAGAAAAACTTGGATATCGGCCTCCAGCAGATTTCATCTCGGCTCTGAAGGAATTGGTGCTCTTTTAGGTCTCGATACACATGAAACATCTGCATGTGACTGGCTGCGGGCGCAGTGGTACGACGCTGCTCCTTGAGATGATGCGTGCCTCCTTCCGGTGCGATGAGTCTTCGCAGCACGAGCAAAGTATATTGGAGACGCCGCCTACTCGCCCCTCAACGATATTCACAAAGCATCCAGGCGAGGTAGCTTTTCTTCGTCCACTTTTGGCCGCCGATCCTAATCTTGGTGGTGTTTATATCTACCGGGATCCGCGATCTGTCATCTGCAGTGTTCATGCCAAGGCAGCCGACTGCTACGCGACCAATCTATCCTCTTGGCTGAAAGAGCAAGTGCACGCGAAACATTTGAAGTCACACCCAAGGTTTGTTGAGGTGCGCTACGAAGAGTTGATCACGAATCCGGACAACGTTCAGGCTAAAATACATAAAACCTTTCCCCTCTTGGAGGCCACGGGGAAATTTTCTTCTTATCACGAAAGGGCTCGGCCTTCGGAGGGAGCAGTTCAGGCATTGAATGGCTTTCGTGAAGTGGACCGTGAGCGGCTTCACGCTTGGCGCAATCATCTTTCACGGGTGAAGGAGCAACTCGCGAGTCATCCCGGAATGGCTCGTATCTTGATTGAGCTCGGTTATGAGGAAGACACCACCTGGACTAGCTTGTTGGCTGAAGTGCAGGTCTGCCGTCACAAAGTGTGGGAGGAAAAAGGCGTCAATCTCTTGAAGAGATTCGATCAATGGCAAAGGCGAACAAGAAAGCTGCGCCGGCGCCTTGCCTTGCTTAGTTCGACTGGCTCCAGCCGTTGAGTTGACTGTGTTCAGTTTGCAGTGTTCAGGAGCGGGCCTTACGGCCCGCTTTTTTGTGTGAGCATGGAGCGTGGAGCATGGAGCATGGAGCGGGGGGCGTGGGCCGAAGACAGCCGATGGTAAAGCGGAACCGGAACACAGCGAAGATGAGCTGCTCCGGCGACCAAATACCAAAGAAACGAGAAACCGCCCGACTGCACCAACAGACCGCCGAACGGATGAACGCAGGTGGTATAACATTCGGAAGATGGCATACCAATGAGTACTCGTTGCCGCGCGCGGCTTGCGGGCGGATTTACGCGCCGCTATGGTTGGGCAGTTCCAGCTGTGAACGACGATCTCAACATCTATCTACGCTTGACGCGCGATTTCAACGCCGGGCGGCCGCGGGCGCTTTTGGCCGGAGGACAGGCGGTGGTCCTTTACCGCTTGGCCATGATGAGCAAGGACGGCGACTGGGTGCTGCGCGAGGATGAAGAGGCTTTGTCCCATGTGCTCGGTGTTTTGGCTGCGCATGGCGCATGCTACCGTTTTGGTGCGCCGTTGGCGTTGCCTTGGATGCGCGGGGGCTGGAGCGCCCACTTCGAATTCCCTGCTGAAGGACTGCGCATCCGCACGGACTTCGTGACCCGTCCGCCACGGTTGGGCCTCGACGTCTTGGGAGAGCTTTGGCGCCAAGAGGACGGTCATTCATCCTCTCCCGCGGACGCCAAGCTCGGGGCCGAGCAACTCATCCTGACCAAGCAGACAAACCGAGAAAAAGACTACGCGGCCATCGGCGAATTGGCGCGGTTGTTCGACGATCCTCTGCTGGTTTTGCGCCACTCCCGCAGTCCGCGGGACATTCTTGAAATCGCCGCCTGGGATCCGGCGCTATTGGCTGTTGCGCAGCAAGACCGCCCGTCCCTTTGTGCGGCGGCAAGCGGTCGGGATGCCTTGGCTGCGGCACTCGATGCCGAGCGAAGAGAACTCATGAAGCTGAACGAAGACCGTCTCGAGTGCTACGGGAAGGCAGCTCGAGAGTGGGCTGCGAATTGGCCGGCGGTGCGCAAAGAGATCCAGTCGCTTCCGTTGCTCGAGGCCCATGCGCGGATGGTTGACGCGGCCAAGCAATGTTTGCCAACCGCAGTGCCGTGAACATACTTGCCTTTCTGCTATGAAGGACGCCTTTCTCAGCGAGGAAGATCTTGATCTGCGCTCTTTGAGTTTCGCCGAACTCAATCGCGTCTGGAATGCTTGGCTTCGCCAAGCCCAGATGACCAACGAGCACGACCGCCACGATTATTCCCACGGTGTCTTCACTCGCGAGCCGTCGGCGGACCGGAACCGCATCACGGGGACCGAGCAGGAAAAGCGGCCGGCTGAGACGGATAGCTTCGAATTAAGGCACATGAAACTCGCTGTCCCGACGGTCGAAGGCGTTTAGCACAGTCCGCGCCCGCGCTGGCCTCTTGGTCGTGTCGTGTTGATCTCGCCTCCGCACTAACTCGATAAGAGTTACTCTCTCGAAAAGAAATAAAGACAGGCCACAACCGGAACAAAGTGGAGATAGGTCGCCATGGCGATCAACTGATACCGAGCGCAGCGAACCGTAACGAAGTGGAGATAGGTCGCCGCGGTGACCAAACAGACAGCTCGGAGAGCTGAGCGAAGCGGTCAAATGGGAGAGGATGACAGAAGATGGTGTTTGCGCCGCTGACACGGCGCAAACACAGTCCTCGGAGAGACGCCATGAGCGGGGCGCGTGTCAGCGCGCCCCGCTTATCCCTCTTTCATCCTCTTCCATTAGCCTGTGGGCCGTCTCGCAGACTCGGCTGTGGCTTTCTCCCCTCTGCCTGCCAAAGCTCGCAGTCGACGCCGGCCCCAGTTACTCCCAGCACACACCCACCAACGCGCGGGTTCAGGGACTAGAGGAAGCGCCCAAATAGCGGAAAAATAGACTTCCTGTGGCTAATTTGCGAGGAGGAGAATGACGGTTACAGATAAATTGACACAAAACACACAAAGCATACATTTCACTCATGTCTGCGACCGCTACCTTAAGCATCCGGGTGCCTCTGGAGACCCGCCGCTGGCTGGAGAGATTCGCCAAACGGCGCGGAAGTGCCGGTATGGCCGCCACGCGCATCCTGGAAGAAGCGCGTCGGCGGGAGGATTTTCCCGCAGTGGAGTTCCGCGACACACGGCTCGGCCGCGTTGCTTACGTGCAGGGAACCCGTGTGCAAGTGGCCTTGGTTTACGGACAAACCCTTGATGCCCCGACCTTGGCGGCCGAAAAGATCGCGGAGTCTTTTGCTTGGCCGCAGTGGAAGGCCGCCGGCGTGCTGGCCTACGTGCGGGAGTTTCCCGAAGAGTGCCGGCAGGAATGGGAGGATCTCACGGCTTGCGATGCGCAGGCTCTCAAGCGCAGCCTGCCGCATCTGGAGCCAAGGGAAATCACATCGCTTTGAAGTTACTGCTCGATGAGCACATCTGGCCCGGCATTGCCGCGCTGGTGCAGCAGATGATTCCGGCGGCTGATGCGGAAAGCATTCATGGGTTCTGCGGGGGTCGATTGATGAACAGCGATGATTGCGTCATCCTACACGAAGCGCATCTGGCGGGTCGGGTTCTCGTTACCTATGATGTGAACACCATTCCCACACTGCTGCAGGAAATGGCTGCGGCCAATGAGGAGCATAGTGGTGTAATTTTTATCTGGTCCAAATCATTCGCCCAGAATGATCACCACCGAATCGCCCGGGCCCTGGCCGAGCTCCTGCGCGATGAAGCCGGGGCCGTCTGGACCAACCGTGTCATGTTTGTCAGCGCGCCTCGCGGTGGTGGAACCAACAAGTAGAATCGCATCCAACGGTGGACTCGGTCTGAACTCCAGAATAGTTTTGGCGTGATGACCGTTACCGTTGACGAGGCGAAGAAGAGTCTACCGCGTTTGCTCCGGCAGGTGGAACGGGGTGGGGAGGTGATCATCTGCCGCGGAAAACTACCCGTGGCCAAAATCGTGCCGACGGGGAAATCCCGCGTCGAGCATGGAGCAGGGGGCATGGAGCATGGAGCAGGGGGCGGGGAGTGGAGAGCGAAGAGCGAGGAGCGAGGAGCGTGGGGCGGGGAGTGGGGGGCGGAGAGCATGGGGCGTGGAGCAGGGAGCGTGGAGCGTGGGGCGGGGGGCAGGAAAACTCGTGGCATTGGTATCCTTGCCAATGAAGAAACCGATCTCATCGGCTGGAAGCCGATGCCACTTTTTCCCACCTTGTGCCTTAAGCACAAGTTCGCACTTTTTACCTTTTACCCGCCACCGCGGCTCTGCCGCCCGTCTTTTAGCCGCTCCGACCTTCCTGCCCCTGACTCGTCACTCGTCACCCGTCACCCGCCACCGCGGCTCTGCCGCCCGTCTTTTAGTCGCTCCGACCTTCCTGCCCCTGACTCGTCACATGTCACACGTCACACGTCACCGCGCCTCATGGCGCTCGTCTTTTAGCCGCTCCGACCTTCCTACCCCTGACTCGTCACCCGTTACCCTACACCCTACACCAAAAGCATGAATTTCCTTGCGTGTAACTGTCAAAAAATGACAGATAGCAGCAAATGCAGACCGTAACAGAGGAAGCGCTTCAGCGCGTGCCTTGGGGATTTTTTACCCGCACCGAGGCTGGTGTTTGGTTGGGAGTCGGCCCGGCTGCGTTGGATGCTTTGCTCAAGCGTGCCGTGCAGGCCGGTGAAATCAGCAGGATCCGGCGCGGACTCTTTTGCCTCGACCGGCGCTTTCTGGCCGCACCACCGAATCCCCTCTCACTGGCCCAGATGGTCTATGGGCCAAGCTACCTGAGTTCCGAAACGGCGCTCTCGTGGCACGGGTGGATTCCGGAAGCGGTGCACGCCGTCGTAAGCACCGGCCTCGGCCGATCGCGGGAGTTCGTTACCCCACTCGGCACTTTCGTCTACCAAAGAGTGCCGCAGCAATCGCTGATGTCAGGCGTGCAACGAATCGCAGAGCATACACCGCATGTTGCTTACTTCGTGGCGAGACCGCTCAAGGCGCTGGCGGACTATGTGTATACCCACCATTGCGACTGGCACTCTGCCGATCCGCTGCGCGGGAGCCTGCGAATCGAAGATCATGCGCTGTCGAGGTTGACCAACGAGGATTTTAAGGAGTTGGAGGGCCAATACCGGAGCGGCCGCGTCTCTCGATTTCTGGAGGGTTTGCGCGGAGATCTGAAATTATGAGTGTGCGCATGATCCAAGACCGGTTGGCGGATTACGGGTGCCGTTCTGCGCTCGAGGAAGAGCAGGCGCTGCGCGAGATCACGCAGGAGGTGGTGCTCGCCGCCTTGGGAAGAACAGATTTTTTTACCCAGGCTGCGTTTCAAGGAGGCACTTGCCTGAGAATTTTTCATGGCCTGCCGAGGTTCTCGGAAGACTTGGACTTTGCGCTGGCCACCTCGAACTCCGGATTCCAGCTCGGTCCATATCTTGAGGCGGTCTCAGCCGAGCTGACGGCTTACGGCTACGCGCTTGAGATCGACGAACGAGACAAAGCAGGGGCTGTACGCACGGGTTTTCTCAAAGACGATTCTTTGGGGGGTCTGCTCCGCCTCGGTTATCGTCCGTCCACGGGTCCGCTGCGCAAGATCCGTATCAAGCTGGAAGTGGACACGCATCCGCCGGAGGGCGCTCGCTATAACATGCCGACTCTGGATTTCCCCTTCGCTGCGGCGGTCCGTGTCTTCGATCCGCCGAGCCTGCTCGCCGGCAAGATCCACGCTTTGCTCTGCCGTCCCTACACGAAGGGGCGTGATTGGTATGACTTCATTTGGTATGCGGCTCGGAAAATCGCGATCAATCATGTCTTGCTCAGCTCGGCGCTCGATCAGGTCGGTCCGTGGGCGGGCCAAGGTGTTGTGACCAATGATGAATGGTGCGGCCGTGAACTGCAGGCGACGATCGGACGGCTGGACTTCGAACATGCGCGTGAGGATGTAAGGAGGTTTGTCAAACCCACGGAAGTCCGATCGCTTGAGTTGTGGAGTCAGGATTTTCTACTCGCCCAGAACCGCAAGCTGACCGGACCGGCCTGATGAGCGGGCCGCAAGACGGCAGACATGTCGAGGACGAAACTCATCCGCGCGATCGTATGCGCGGATGAGAGTGTTCAGTGTCCAGTGTTCCGTGTTCAGTTCCAAGCAAAGCGACTCGCCGCACAGCATACGCCGCCCGGTTGGTCGTCGCGGTGACCTATTTGCCTTAGGGCCAGGCCACCTGACGGCCCGTTTTTGTTTTCGAGCGTGGGGGGCCTTCCGGCTCGTATCAGTTGGTCGCTGAGCGACCCGTCTCCGCTCCGGCTGTGCCTACAGGTCGGGGAGAAGCATGGAGCATGTATCGACGAAGATGGAAGGGGTAAGATTGGAGCGGTTTCAAAAAACATTCAGCCACTGATTAGGGGGAATAAGGAAGGATAAGCTGAAGAAATTTGTCCCGGCTGACACCGGCGCAAAATCATCCTCCTTCATCTTCTTCTATCCGTGGCTACGACTTTTCCGAAACCGCTCGAGAGATTGTTCCGCAACTCGTCACCCGGTTGGTCGCCGCAACGCGTGACAACCGCCGTAGCGTGATTTATCGTCTCCACTATTCTGATGCGTCTCGAACCACAGCAGATTGAATCTATCAAAAGGCAAACCGCCAAGTGGGCCCCGGGCGCGGATGCTTTTGTCTTTGGCTCCCGCACGGATCCATCAGCTCGGGGAGGTGATATCGACCTGCTGGTGCTGGCCGAGGAAAAATTGTCACTGGGAACCCTGCGTCACATGCGCCGTGCGATTCTCGACGAGATTGGTGAGCAGAAGTTGGACATCGTCAGCTTTGCCCGCGCCGCAGCACACCCTTTCAAGGATATCGCTCTGGTCACAGCCCGGAAATTATGAACGAGGACAAATTGCAGAGTCTTTTGCGGAGCGAGTTGGAGGCGTTGGTGCGGGCGACGTTGTCGCTGGAAAAATCTTCGGTCAAGTGCTCGCAGTTGAAGCCGTCTCCGCGGCAAAGTTTCGAGGAGGAAGAAAGCTTTGATGCGCTGACCTCAAAATTCGCCCGCTGCTCGGACATTCTCACGCAGAAAGTTCTGAAAACGCTGGTCTTCTTGGTGCGGGAAGACGCGCCTACCTTCATCGACAGGATGAATCTCTGCGAGAAGCTCGGAGCGATTCCATCGGCCAAGTCGCTGGTCGAGATCCGCGATCTTCGCAACACGATCGCCCACGAATATGCCGTCGACGATCTGCTGGATCTTTACGCCGAGACCTTGAGCCTGTCGCCGGAGTTACTTGAAGCAGCCAAAGCAGCCGAGGCTTTTGCCCGGAGCAGGATGTCTCTTTAACCCTGCCGAGGCGGGCCTTATGGCCCGTTTTTTGTTTTTGTGCAGGGAGCGCGGAGCGAGGAGCGTGGAGCATGGAGCGTGGGGCGGGGAGTGGAGAGCGGGGAGCGGCTAGGAAAACTCGTGGCATTGGCATCCTTGCCAATGAAGAAACCGATCTCATCGGCTGGAAGCCGATGCCACTTTTTCCTGCTCCTCCTGTGGAGCAGTCCAAAAGCAAGGGGACGTTGGTATGAATCACTTTTTGCGCCTCTTCGCGGCCATCCCCTCTGCCGGCCTTTTGCTCTTTGGTCCTGCGGCCGCTCGAGCAGTTGCATCCAGCGGGGGGAACGAGGATGATGCGAGCCATGAATCGGGAGGAAATAGAAGCCCTTTTGCGGCAGCTTTCCGAGCGTCTGGTCCAACGCGACTTGGTCGGGGAAATTGCTATCTACGGAGGCGCGGCTATGGTGCTTGCGCACCGGTCCCGTCTCGCCACCAAAGATGTCGATGCGGTCTTCGCCCCCAAGCAGGAAATCTACCATGCGGCAGCGGAGGTGGCTGCGGAGTGCAATGTCGAAACAGACTGGCTCAACGATGCGGTGAAAGGTTTCATCAGCGAGCGAAACGAGACCGGCCTGCTGGTTGTAGCAGAGCCAAAACCGCAGTATCGCACCTGACTTGAACTGGGAGGCGCTTCGCCTCGAGGCTTTTCACAGCCTCGGCTCAGCCGGCAGTTTTCACACCTGAATCAAGAGGCTACCCCCAAAAACTTATCTCACCACATAACATTGCATTAAGTGATATATTATGTATTGTCATGATGTGCAACCCATCCGCAAGCTACGTGACACCCTTGCCGCTTTGGCCGACCGGGACCACTGCCTATTTACCGCCTCGGACCTTGCTGCAGCCGTGCCAGACTGCCGGCGACTGCCGCTCCTCCTCTCGCGTGCGGTCAAGGCCGGAATTTTCCAACGCGTGTGCAAAGGAGTTTATCTTTATCCGATCCGCGACTACCCGCGCGGAAATCTGCTTTTCCACGCTGCCGCCCGGCTTCGGGCTGGCGAATGCAATTACATAAGCTTGGAAACCGCCTTGAGTGATGCCGGTCTCATCTCACAAGTCCCCATCAACTGGATCACGCTCATGTCGTCGGGCCGAAGTCACGTCGTGGACTGCGGGGCTTTCGGGAACATCGAATTTGTCCACACCGCGCGCCAACCCGGTGACTTGGCCGGCGAGCTGACCTACGACGCGACCTGCCACCTCTGGCGGGCCTCGACGAATCTCGCACTGCGTGACATGAGGGCCACCCGCCGCAGTCTGGATCTGGTGGAAAAGGAGGACGCCACATGAACCTAAAAACAAAGATGAGAGCCGGAGTCCGCCGCGGCGGACGGAGACAGCCGCAGGGCCGCTGTTCCAGGTGTCCAACTCAGTCTTCAGCTATCGCCTCGCCCCCTCAACCCTCAACCATAGACCCTCAACTTCTTTTTGCAGATGAACCTGTTTGACCGCTTGGTCGATGAGGCCCTGCAGGCCCGGTCTGATCTGGCCATCCTCCGCCCGGTGGTCGAGAAGGAGGTCCTCCATCATGACATTCTGCGGGAAATGGGCGGCGCCGGTCTCCTCTCCGGTTTGACCTTCATCGGCGGAACGTGCCTGCGCACTTGCTACGGGTCGCCGCGGCTGAGCGAGGATTTGGATTTCACCGGCGGGGCGAATTTTCAAAAGGCAGACCTCGACGGGCTCGGGCAGACTTTGGTCGAAAAACTCGGGGTGCGCTATGGCTTGCCGGTCAAGGTAAGCGAACCGGTCAAGACAGGCGGCAATGTTTCCACCTGGAAACTTATCGTGGAGACGCGGCCCCAGCTTCGGGACCTCCCTGCCCAACGTATCAACATCGATATCTGCGCCTTGCCCAGCCATGACCGTCGTCCCATGGTTTTGCGCAACCACTACGGGATCGATCTCGGAACCTCCGGTTTGATCCTGCAGGCGCAAAGCCGCGAGGAAATTTTTGCCGACAAAATTCTCGCGGTGGCCTTCCGCGAGAACAGGGTCAAAAATCGGGACCTTTGGGACATCGCGTGGCTCACGCAGAGTGGAGTGACGCTTCCCGGCGGATTGCTGCAGCCGAAGATTTCCGACCATCGGCGCACGGCGCAGGAATTTGCCGCATCGATCTCAGGGCGGCTCGATGTTTTGCGAATGGAACCGGCCGCACGCCAAGATTTCCTGC
This sequence comes from Chthoniobacterales bacterium, assembly GCA_044359955.1. Taxonomy (GTDB): domain Bacteria; phylum Verrucomicrobiota; class Verrucomicrobiia; order Chthoniobacterales; family JACTMZ01; genus JACTMZ01. The sequence continues at coordinate 211,837 of JBIKLF010000002.1, forward strand.
GGGAGATGAGACGATTCCTGCCGGCCGACACCGTGCGCAACACATTGGAGAATCCGGACTGGTGGAGCTACCTCATGCAGCTACTTGCGGAGCATTGCCGAGCAGCGATACGCGCCAGCGGCGCCTAGAGCGTTTTCGGCGAAGCTCTTTTTTTTGCCCGCCCGTGCGTTCCATGATTGCGTTGACAACATTACCGTTATGATTATTATACACGCATGACGACGGTAAGTGTCCAAGAAATGCGTTTTGAATTTGGCAAGGTCAAGCGCGCCCTCGAGCGCGGCGAAGAGCTGCTGCTCACTTTCCGCAATCGTCCTTTGGCCCGCTTGAGTCCTGTCGTGCCGCCGCGCCCGGCGTTGGAGCGTGATCCGGCGCTCGATTTCGGCCAAGACGCCCTTGATCTGCCGGTGATCAGCAATGCGAACATCGACGCTGCCCTCTATGGCTGAGCGGGCCGTCTTTCTCGATACCAGCGGCATCTATGCATGGATCAACAAGAGCGATCCTTGGCACACGGCGATGTGCGCGTTGCCCGAGCAGGACGGGTGCCGGTTGATCGTCACGGATTACATCGTGGACGAGACCTGCTCCCTCTTTGTCGCCCGGAAAATTCCCCACCAGCGGCGCCGCCTTTTCGATTTGATCGACCGCTCGAGAATCGTGAACTTCACCTGGATCGGACCCGATCTATTTGCGGAGGCTCGGGAATGGATGTTGCGCTACGAGGACCAACCGTTCTCGTTCACCGATTGCACCAGCTTCGCCTGCATGAAGCGTCTCGGCATCCGCGAGGCAGCGACCACGGATCGCCACTTCCACACCGCAGGGTTTCATCCTCTGCTGGCTTGATTTGTTTCCACGGGCCCATCGCCGAATTCCTCCGAGAGATGCATGGGAAGCGCTTACCATGCCTTTATGAAATCGATCAGATATTGCTTTGCTTTTTCCCGAATGACCGCCGTCACTGTATCCTCGAAGTATCAAATTGTCATACCGCAGGAAGCTCGTCGAAAGCTTGGGATCTCCCCCGGGACCAGACTTCAGGCCATTCTCGATGGGACCGGACTTCGCTTGGTAAAGGAACCTTCGCTCGATGAGTTGACTGGGCTACTCAAGGGGATGCCGGTGCAGGATGCCGAAATCCGCAGCAAGCAGGACCGGGCTTTGCCTTAAGTGTGGTCTTGGACAGCTCCGGGTGGATCGAGCTCTCACTGTCGAAGTTCGCGCAAGTCTCATACCAATCACGAAAAGGTTCTGGACGTCTGGCAAGGTGGATCGCGCCGTCCCGGCGCGATAATCAGTCTGGAAATCGCGATGTGCCCTCCGGCTCGTAGAGCCTACGACTCGGAGAGACATCGCGATCCACCCTCCGATCAAAGTCTGAAACCTTTTGAGGTCTGGCATCAATCGATGCGGACGTGGCGGACACGGTAGCTGAGCTGGCGCAAGTTCCATAAAAGTTGATCGTTCTCCTGCGTTCAGTGGTGTAGTTATCTCACAGTGAAAACAATCGCCGTGAACGATGAAACACACGCTCCGCTGACGCTTCGGGAAACCTCCCACACCGAGTCCCATTCCGAAGTGGACAAGAAGGTGGTCCCCGTTCCCGGAACTCTCGGGTCCCTGCTTTGCTGTGTGGAGGAGGCCGGAAGCTTACGACTGCTTGGCAATGAAGCGCTGGAAGAGGCCGCCGACCTGCGGCCTACCGCCAAATATGACCAATGGAGCTGATTGCTGAGGGACCTTCTCTTCAGACTACGACTGGAGGTTCTTTCCGATGATGCCCGCAGGTAAGTTTATGTGGCCTTCCGTAAATGTTTCACCAAACGAGTTCCATGCACGGACCAAAGTCATGAACTCTGTATTGATCGTGCTGATTGTCTTTTTGGCTTCCCTCTTCTTGGCACTCACGCGCGCGGCATCACAGGCGTTCTTCGGACTTCAAACTCTATTTTTCCGACCCATCATTTTGGCCGGGCGCAATGACTAGCTTTATGGAGGAACGAATTTACCGGTAGGCCTTGTCTCACAGGACCCAATAACATGAAGATTTTCTATCTGGGCTTCTGGCTGCCGCCATCTTTGGTCCATCGATATCCGCAGCAAAACGGTGCAGGCCAATTGTGGGAAACCCGGCTGTTGCAGAATTTAGGCAACGGATCCGAATTGCGCATCGCCTCGATCGTCGACCGGAAGTTGGAGTTGACCGATGCCGAAGCGGAAAACCCAGGTCATTTGATTTTGCAGGGCCGATTCGGGAAGGACCTGCAGGCCTATCCAAGCTTTGTCGAGCTGCGTCGAACATATCTGCGGTGGCGCCGCCAAGGTTGGAAGCCTGATTGCTTCATAGTCTATAACTCCCATCCAGTCGGGAATGCCTTTGCCCGCTTCTTGGCGAAATATGACCCTGACGTCAAACGCATGCTTCTTTTTCTCGACAGCAAACACTTCGGGAAAAAGCTCAAACTTTTCAAGAGGTTGAGGCTGAGGTTCAAACCGCTTCATTGGCGGGATGAAGAAATGCTGCCCTACTTTCACGGTGTGGCTGCGGCTAGCCTGTCATCACAGAGGTTTTGTCAGGACTGCGGTATTCCTTGGCACTGGTTCCCCGGTGGAGCACAAGCAGACGGATTGCTCGATAAAGTGCTGAGCCCGGAACCGGAAGGAACGAAGCAAATCGGTTATTTCGGTTCCCATGCGGATTACGCCGGCCTCAGGGAGTTGCTTGAAGCATTCAAGACCAAGGCCGACCTTCCTTTGAAATTGTCCATTGCCGGTGAAGGGGAAAAGACTGAGGAACTGCGGCAATACGCGGCGTCCGACCCGCGAATTGAGTGGATGGGTTTTTTCAACGACCGCGCGGACTTGGGGCGATGGGCGTCACGTTGTCACGTCTTCGTCAACCCGAGGCCGCCGCAATATGGCAATGACAACAACTTTCCTTCCAAAATATTCGACTACATGCAGCTGGGAAGGCCTGTTTTGAGTTCCACGACTCCCACGCTCAAGCACGCGTTCGGGGATGCGATGACGTGGTATGATGCGGAAAACCCGCACGCTTTGTCACAGGCGCTGGTGGGAATTACGCAAAGGAGCGTAGCCGATCTTCTTGGCGAGGGCGAAGCCCTCCGCGGGAAATACTGCCCAATTTACTCCTGGCGTGAGACTGTCCATAATCTCGAAAAATGGATGACCAAAATATAGCCCGACAGTCTCCCGCGGAGGAGAGCCCCTCGTCCATAAAGACGCTCGGCTCGCGCCTCGCGGAAACCGTCCGGTTTATGGTTCCGCACACGCCGTTGACTTGGGACACGATTCTTCTGGCCGTGGCGGTTGCGCTGCTTCCGCTCTTTTACCTGACGCTGAAGAACTGGACGGAGGCCTGGTTGGTGATTTTGGCTGTGGTCAGCGTCTACGGAATCTTCAGGTCGCAATTGCCGCTCAGGGCTTTTTTCTCCGATGCGGCCACGGCGTGGATGTTCGTTGCTTTGGCCTTTCCGATCATTGCCGTTTTTATCTCCATTCTGATCCGCGGTGATCTCCAGTCGTCGCTCTGGAAGCAAAACCTGGATTTGCTTAACGGCCCCGGCCGGCTCTTCCTCGCGGGCATCGCGCTTCTCTGGATGAACCACCGGAAAGTGCGATTTCTCGATGTGGTGCCGATTGCCTTGGCTGTCGGCATCATCGTCACGTTCTTTTTCGCAACAACCCAGCAACCAGGCGTGGCGAACCGGTATACGACGTCGTTGCTCGATCTTTGCACTTTCGGCCAGCAGATTTGTCTGCTGGGTTTGCTGCAGTTTTATTTTTTGATTTTTCGTCCACCGCGCTCGCGCCTCCTATGGGCTCTCTCGATCGTGGCTATTATTCTGGCCACAAAGATGGGCATTGCCGCCGGTGGGCGCGGCGGCTGGATTGCCGTGCCCCCGCTCCTCGTCATCGCTGCTCTTTTGTATAAGGGCCACAAAGCCAAGATTCTCGGCTTGCTGCTGGTGGCTTTGCTCGCCATCGGTGGTGTCCTGGCCACAAACCAAATCTTTCGCGACCGCCTGACTTCCATCTACTCCGAAACGACCGCGTGGTTCGCCGGCGATGCCACCGCGGGGGGATCAGGCCGACTGACCATCATGGCCATTTCGTGGGAGCTGATTAAGGACAATCCCCTCAAGGGCTATGCCAGCAAACACAATCTGTGGGGGCCGGTTTATCAGATGGATCCGAGTCGTTACTCGCGGGAGGGGTTCACCTACGAAAGCACGGAGCCTCATCGATACACGCTCTGTGACACCGGTGAGCACAACCAATACCTTCACGAGTGGTTGACGAGCGGCATTTCCGGGCTGCTTGCCATCAGCCTGCTGCTCCTTGTGCCGCTCGTTGTTTTCTTCACGCGGCTAAGGGTCGGTTCGGGCGATGCCTATGCGGCGGCCGCCATCGGCATCGGCTTTGTCGTGGCCTTCATGGTGTTCGGCCTCACCCAGGGTCCGTTCAGCTACAAGGTGATTGCCTCATTCTACGGCTTCATGATTGCCGGGCTGGCCAGTTGTCATGCTCCTCGCACGGGCGCGCCGAAGTCGGCTGAGTGATTGCTCCACGGAATCTCATAGCCCCCTGCTGAACCGGAGCCCGCGCTCCGGTTTTTTTGTTTGTCCGGATCGACCTGCCGCCGAGCCTGGTCTTTGTTGACTTCGTTTCCTTCTGTCCAAAGAAGTCTTTTTGATCAGCTCAAGCTGGCCAGCGCTTTGTTCTGATACAGCGCGTTGAGCCACCCGACAAAAAGACGCCCAGGCGTCCGACCGATCCGGTTGAACCGGTAAAACACGCGTTTTCCGGAACCTTGAAAGTGCACAAGGAAGGCGCGCCGGGGTTGGCCGTTTTTGAGGAAGTGCGGAATAAGGTGGCGGCCTTCGGTCTTCCACCGCACTTTTTTGCGCGGCCGTCGGCGGAGCTGCATGAAGTCGAAGGCCTCGGGCATGTGTAGGTTGGTGTCGATGTAGCCGTGTGGCGTGTCGGTCTCGAACATCTGCATTGATGACGATTTTTCGAGGAACTCGAACAGGAGGGTCATTTCCCCGAGGTTGTAGATGTTGTCCGAATTCCTCCGGGCTTCAAACAAGCGCTCTGCGGCGGCGAGCCGTTCTTCATCGGCATAGTAGTCGAGGATGAACTGCAAAAATTCATCGATGCTGCCGCGGATGAAAGTGAAGTGCGGATTCGGCCCGCTCATGGCGATCGGGCAATCCGGCAGCAAGGGCAACAGCTGCGCTGCATCCCCGAAGACGGCCACATCGCTGTCCTGCATGATGTAGGTGCGGTCAGGGCGCTGCCGCCGGATTATTTCGGTCATGAACCAGCGCTCGAGCACAAAGCGCTCGTATTTCTCCTTGAAGCAGGAGATGTGGCGGTAGCGCTCCTTGAACAGATCGAGCTCCGGCGATCCGAACTCGGCGGTCCGACGGTGGACAATGTTAAACGGACCCAGCTCCGGGACCTCCTCAACGTCTTCTGTGATCAGGAGGATCTCAGCCTCCGGATTGAAGACCCTCACCTGCTCGATGGCGTTGTGCAGATACTGCGGCAACTTGCCGTAATGGAAGAAGAGGAAGGTTAATAAAGGTGGGTCTTGGATCATGGGCAGGGAAGAGGGTTGTGTTGAGAGGGACTTGATCGGTGAGGGCAATGCGGACGAGCAGTTCAAGATTGATCAATGATAGTGGGGGCGGTGAGTAATGTGTGGCTGGTCAAAGGTCGGAGCGAGGAAGACTTGGTCGGGGGCGTGGTCATGACCCGACATTCTTGAACCATTTCTGGGGAAAACCTTCCAAATCACGCAGAACTTTGTCGGTATGAACGAGGGTAATCCCGGTGTCGGCAGCCACGGCCGCCAAACTACGATCGACCAGATCACCGTGCGCCCAAGGCCATCGTCCGGCTTGCAGTGCGGCTTGCGGTGACAGGTCGAGCATGATGAAGTTTTCCAACGAGTCGGGCACCCATGAAGATGGATCAGGCACCTGTGGCAGCTTTCCGCGCGACCATTTGTAGCAAATCTCCGCGACGCTCAGAGGACTGATGTAGAACTCGGTCACGCTGTCCAGATATTGCCGCAGCACTCGACTCATCGGCAGACGATGGTAACGGCGGAACCAAATTCCCGTATCAAGCAGGGCTCTCATCGGAAAGCGCGGCAAAGGCGGGCTCATCCAGATCGACCGAGCCGATCGTTGATGGCTTCAAAGCCCGCGCCGACACCGGGGGCACTGCCACAGGCTTGGTCAGAATCTGGAGAATCATGCGCTGGCCCAAAACGGAAACATCCAAGGCATCACCCGGTTGAACTGGCTTGGGCAGGACGACCCGCCTTTTCTGATCCACCGTAACGATCATGGTGGGATAGTCCCACGCCTCTGACGCGAGTCAAGTCTTGTTGGTTATTGGTCCAAGCGCCTCGTCAACATGAGAGCAAGTGGGTTGGGGTCCATCCTGACTACCCTACCCGTCGCTCAGCAAATCATGGGCCATAGCGATGATTTCGGGTGTGCTGATGCCGTTAAGCCCTCCGGGTGCTCGTTCTCCGATGACCGATCGGTGGAAGGCACCGACCGGTTGCCAATCGGAAAGTCCGTCGTAGCGGCGGAACCAAGTGACGGTCGGGACGCCGGTCATCCAAGCGACATGCAGGCCGCCGGAGTCGCCGCCGAGGTGGAGGCTGCTGGATTGCAGGAGGGCGGCCAGTTCGAGCAGATCCAGTTCACCGGCGAAGACCCGCCAGGGCTGGAAATTCGACTCGGCCAGTAAGGCGGCCATCTTGGTTTTTTCGCGGACGTGGCCACTACAGGTGAGGATGATTTTTTTCTCGGGGAAACGGCGGTGGAGTTGGCCCAAGACTTCCGCGATTTGCCCCGGAGGCAGCTCTTTGTAGTCCTCGGTGGTGAAGGGACTGACGTGGATCCAGCCTCCCGCACCGCCCGCTTTTTCCAGCGCGCTGCGGCGCGCTGCCTCCGGAATGTCAGGATGGACCTCGGGTTGGTCGCCCGGAAATCCTGCCTTCTTCAAACAATGCCAGCGCTGGGTCGAGATGAGTTCCGTTTTGTAAGGATGTTCCACAATGTGGGTGAACATCGCGTTCCAAAAAGCAGGGCCGCCATCTTCGGGGCGGCGGCCGAGTCGCCAACGGGCTCCGCTCAAGCCCGTGAGAATGCTCGAACGATCGGAGCCGTTGAGATTGATGACCACATCGAACTTAGCTGCACGGAGCCGGCGGATGCGTCCGAAGTCCTGATACCACTTTGGTCCGCGAGGAAAGCGCGGATAGCCCCAGACTTTGTCAATCCACGGTGCGACCTCCATGATTTTGGTCACGTGCTCGGAGACCATGACGTGAAGTTCTGCCTGCGGGTATGCTTGGCGCATGACCCAGAGCGCGGGCAGGAGATGGATCGAATCACCGAGAAACCCGAGGTCCAGAAGCATGACCCGCTGCGCGCCACGGGTTGCTTCGTAAAATCCTTGGGTTTTGGTTAGCTTGTCCGTCACCAGTGATGTTTATACTTCACGTGGTGGAATGACGACGATGCCAAACAGAACGCGAAATTGCCGATGAACGCCCCGCTTCCCGAATCCGGCTTCACGGGCTCTGCGGCCGCGGCTGCGGTGGTCATTTCCACTTACAACCGCCCCAAGGCGCTCGACCTTGTCCTGCAGGGCCTCTTCACACAAAAAATCCAAGCGCGGCAGATCGTGGTCGGCGACGACGGTTCCACCGAAGAGACCCGTGATGTCATCGAAAGCTGGAAGTCGCGGGGATTGCCGGTGGAGCACTGCTGGCACGAGGACCGCGGCTACCGCAAATCTGTCATCATGAACCAGGCCATGCGCATGGTGAACCAGCCCTTAACTATTTTCACCGATGGCGATTGCGTTCCGCTTGAGGGGTTTGTCCGCGACCATGTCGGTTATGCCGAAGCCGGACACATCCTGGCCGGTCCGCGCATGCTGGCCAGCGCCGCGCTGACCCAAAGGCTCGAGAGTGGCGCGGAGTCGTGCCTCGGCCGGAGCATCTTTTGGTGGTTGGGACAAAGGATGCGTGGAAATATCAATCGCCTGCTGCCGCTGGTCCATCTGCCCGACGGAGCATGGCGCAAATCATCGCCGACCAAATGGGAGTGGGTGAGGGGATGCAACTTTTCCGTCGAGACCAAGCAGATCTGGCGTGTCGGCGGTTTCGAGGAGAATTTGTTCGGTTGGGGCCCGGATGACTCGGACATTGCGGTGCGCATGATCAACGCCGGCGTGCATGTCAAAAGTCTGCGCTTTGCTGCTCCGGTGCTCCACTTATGGCACAAAGAAGAAAGCCGTGTGACGTTGGAGCAGAACCTCGCTTACTTGCACTCGGCTTTGGCTGAAAAGCGGACGCGCGCCTCGGCCGGATTCTCCGATGAGGAAATCGCCGCGCGTTTAAGCGCGGCTTGCGCCAACTGATTCAGCGCGGCGAGTTTTCGGCCCGCTCATGCTCGTATAAACGGCTGTAGCGCACCAACGTGCTGAACGCTGTCGCTTTTGCGATGTAGTAGCCTGGGAAACCATCCAGAAATCCCAAGCGCAGAATGTAGGCTCTGAAAAACCGCCACCACGGGCGAATCAGACAATCAGTCCACGACCAGCGGTTGCCCGCGGCCAGCTGCCTCTCGAGAAAATAATCGCTGAAGACCCCGATCTTGGCCGTGTAGCTGTTCAAGGTCGGATGCGAGTAATGGTGCAAGTCGCCCGTGAGACGCTTGGCCTCGCCGTCCAACTCGATCTTGTCGTGCTCCGGTGAACCAGACCACTGTCCTTTGCCCCGCCGGAAAAGCCGGAGACTTAGGTCGGGATACCAATCGCCATGGGTGATCCACCTTCCGAGAAACCAGACTTTGCGGGGAAATATCGCGCCGTTGAATCGTCGGTGCTCGCCTTGGAAAAAGTTAGAAATGTCCGTCCGCAATTGCTGCGACACTTCTTCATCCGCATCCAAGGCCAGCACCCATTCACTGGTCGTCTGTGCCAGGGCGAATCTTTTCTGGTCGCGGTAACCTTCCCATGGATGCTCGATGACTTTCGCTCCAAAACCTCGCGCCACCTCGGCTGTGTTGTCCTCGCAATCATTGATCACCACCACGATTTCCCCGACCCAACCTGCGACGCTGCCCAGACTGCGCGGCAGATTGCGCCCTTCATTCCTCGCCGTCATCGACACGCTGATGGGCAACCGATCGGTCATCTTTGCTGATGATGTGAGGGTCGGGTGAAAAGTCAATCAGCGGAGGCTCTTCGATCGAACATACGGCGATAGAGATCCTCATGCTCCGCGGCGACGTCCGACCAGGTGCGAGAAGCCAGGGGTGTGAATGTTTGGCCGGCCACTTCGGCGCAGGCGCGGGCCCAGTCGGCTACGGGCGCACCGACGGGCAAAATACGAAGACCATCAGAGCGAAGGTGGTCGGCAGCACCGCATTGGTCGGAAAAAACCACCGGGACTCCGCAGGTGAGGGCTTCGGACATGACCATGCCGAAAGGTTCGTCGGTCGCGGGGTGAACCAAGACGTCGATCCGGCCGAAGAAATCTTGCGGGTCGGTGCGCCCGAGAAATTGGACGGCAGGTTCTGATGACGGACGAGCGGGCCGCTCGTCCCTACCCAAGGCGAGCGCTTGCGAAACCAAGTTGCCGGGCAAGGACTCAGGAGGACAACCGGCAATGAGCATGGTCCAGTTGGGATCGGCGCGGCGAAGGCTGCGAAAAACTTCCAGAGCTTTGGGCAGCCCCTTTCGTTTCCAGTCGCGGCCCATGAAACCCAGCACGCGTGGTTTCCGGGCGGGGTCTTTGACCACCGGTTGCAAATACGTGTAAGCGGGGGTGATGACCTTGGTGATCTTTTGCGCGAGGTGCGGATATTCCCGGAGGGCAATGTCCTGCACGCGCTGCGCGCAGGAAACGAGAGCTTTGAGATTCGGGCCGTGAAACTTTTGCTTTTCGATCGCGAGATTTTTGCGAGCGCTAAAGTCGAGGAATTTCCAAGGCTTCAAACGCAGCCCGTAAGCCGTGCAGGGTCCATGCTCGGTGGTGACATCCTGCTCGATGGTGTTCTCGTGGGAATGAACCATATCGAAGCGCCCGCGGTTCACCGGATCGGAAAAAAATTCCGTGACCGCATCGCGGAAGACGTAGCGGTCGTGCCAGCCACGCTTGGCGGGCTTCGGTTGCAATTGGATGACTTCCACGCCACTCGCGGCCGCCGATGCCTCATCGACCGATCGGCACAAGGCCGTGACTTCATGACCGCGCTTGACCATCTCGCGCGCCGTCTCGAACACGTAGCGCTCCATCCCGCCAAGCGGCCCGAACGGACGGACGATGTAGAGAATCCTCATGGCGGCAAAACACCTTATACCAACGTCCTTTTGCTTTTCGACTCCCGAGTAACTCAAGTTATGGAGGACCCGCCAGCTTGTGGTTCGGGCAGGGGGCACGGGCGTCCCGCCCGTGTGGTCTGTCGGAAAACGGGCGGGACGCCCGTTCCCCCTGGGCTTTACCGCCCCAGTTACTCCCAGCACACACCCGCCAATGCGCGGGTTCAGAGACTATGGATCGAGTGGTAGGGCTGGGCCTCCGGACCAGCCGCGTCGAATCCCAGAGCATGTTCGCGGTCGGCCCAACCGGAACGCGGCGAAGATGGCCCCTAGGCAAAGGTCCGACCCTAAACCGGGGCCGAAGGACAAAGTCCCAAGGCGATGGGCCCTTGGTATAACTGTTTGGCGAGCGTCTCTGCGCACCAGCGGAGGAAAGGATGCGACGGTGGGGAACACCGCCGCTGCACCTCCAGACGACATTGTCGCGGCGGCAGCCTGTCCGCCGTGTGCGGATCCTCGCCGTCGGTGCCCTGCTTGAATCCGCGCCCGTTTTGAATTTTCACGGCTAAGAGCGCGGATCAGATGTTCCGTCCGCCCGGGGTGTGGTTCAGGCACACTTGGACATTTGGCAAAATGTCCAAGTGTTGTTCCGGGGTCTTACGAGGCAATAGCTGTGGGCTCATGGTGAAATTGCATTTCGTAAAGGCTGCGGTAGGTGGGGGATTTCTCGAGTAGTTCGGCGTGCGTGCCGGTGTCGATGATGCGGCCTTGGCTCATCACGACGATCATGTCGGAGGAGAGGACAGTCGACAGCCGATGGGCGATGGCGACGACAGTTTTGCCGGCGGAGAGTTTTTCCAGGGCGGACTGGATCATGCGCTCGCTCTCGGAATCGAGGGCGGAGGTGGCTTCGTCGAGGAGGAGGACGGGGGCGTTCTTCAACAGGGCGCGGGCGATGGCGAGGCGTTGTTGTTGTCCGCCGGAAAGTTTGCAGCCTTTGTCGCCGACGATGGATTCGTAGCCTTGCGGTTGGGCCAGAATAAAATCGTGGGCATAGGCCTGGCGGGCGGCTTCTTCAACTTCATTCTGGGTGGCTTCGGGGCGGCCGAAGCGGATGTTGTTCAGGATGGTGTCGTGGAAGAGGAAGGTATCTTGGGTGACGATGCCGACCTGCTCGCGCAGGGAGTCGAGGGTGATGCTGCGCAGGTCGAGCCCGTCGAGGAGAATGGCGCCGCTCTGCGGATCGTAAAACCGGAGGATGAGGGAAAGCATGGTGCTCTTGCCGGCTCCGCTGGCTCCGACCAGGGCAACGCGTTGGCCGGGGGCGATGCGCAGGGAGATGTCCTCCAGCGCGGTGATTTCAGGGCCGTAGGAAAAGTTGACGTGCTCGAAGGTAATCTCACCGCGGCAGGAGGTGATCGTGGTGGCGTCGGGCGCATCCTTGATGTCGCGCGGTTCGCGCATGAGTTCGAAAATATTTGTCGTGGCGGCGAGGCAGCGCTGGAGCATGAGGTGAATGCGGCTGAGGGATTTTACCGGCTCGTAAAGCAGGAAGATGCCGGCCATGAGGGCGAGGAATTTGGCCGCGGTGAGTCCGGCGGCAAAGACGTAGAAGAGAGCCAGGCCGACGCCGAAGGCGGCCACCACTTCGACCAGCGGGGTGGTGATTTCCGTGTTTTTGAGCACGCGCATCGAGTTGCGGAACTGATTCATGACCGCATTGTCGAAGAGCTGCATCATGAACCTCTCGCGGCCGAAGGATTTGATCACGCGGATGCCGGAGAAGGATTCCTGCAGGATGACGTTCATTTCGCCGGCCAGCTCCTGCTCGGCGCGTCCCGCTTTGCGCACTTTGCGCCCATACATGGCCACCGGCACAATGCAGATGGGGAAGAGGACAAGGGCCACGAGGCTGAATTTCCAGTCGATCCACATGACCGCCGCGATGCCGGCAATCAAGGCAATGGGCTGTTTGAAGAGGTTGACGCTGATCTGCGAGAGGGTGCTTTGGGCCACACCGGTATCGCTGAGGATGCGCGACATGAGGCGGCCGGTCTGGGCTTTGTCAAAGAAGCCCTGGCTTTGATTGACGATGCTGGCGAAGAGTTTGCTACGGATGTCGTTGAGCACGCGAAGACTGACCCACGACATTTCGTAAGCGTTGAGGTAGGAGAAGAAGCCGCGCAGAATCATGACGAGCGGCACGAGCAGGCAGACCCAGAGGACCGCCTCGAGCCCCGGGCCCGTGCTGGAGGTGGCAGCTTCGGCAATCTTTTGCTGGTCCGCGCCTCCGGGGAAAATGCGATCGCCGACAAGCTTGACGATCAAGGGAATCGAACCGTTGACCAAAGCAAAGAGGACGCCCATTCCGACACCGAGGAAGAAGCGACCTTTGTAAGGCCTAATGTAAGAAAGCAGCTCGGCGTAAGGCTGCCAGTGGCTGCGGAAGCCGGACGGTTCGGGCGAGTGGGGCATTTGATGGGGCGTGCGTGATGGCGAGGCTGAAGGTGTAGTATCTCCAAGCCTCGACACCGAGGCAATAGCCGTAGCGAGCACGACCCTCCCGGCGAATTGACTCAAATGAAAAGACACCGGGCGGGTGTCTGGGATGGGGTACAAAAAGATACGTTGCCTCAATGAAAAAGACACCATGGCCGGATGTCTTTATACTTAGCGTCATAAGTAATTGCGCATTGTGATCTGGCCGTTAGGCTGGCGGGATGAAAGCTCTACGCATCTCCGACGCCGAATCCATGATCCCCGCTCTTCATGATGAAATCCGCCGCTGCGACAAGAGTCGCTATGACCATCGCCTGCATGGGGTTTTACTTGTGGCCCAAGGCCTGAGTTGTCCGCAGGTGGCAGCCATGCTCGGTGATGCTCCGAGAACCGTGGAGAATTGGGTCCGGCGTTTTGAAGACGACGGGTTCGCCGGCCTGGCCGAGGGTGATCGTCCGGGAAGGCCCAGGCGGCTTGATGAAAAACAAATGGCCGTGATCGGATCTGCCCTGCGCAAGAGTCCCAAGCAAGCCGGGGTCGGCGATGAGGGTGTCTGGGATGGCAAGACGCTTTCCAGCTTTGTGATGAAACGCTTCGGCGTGGATCTCCAAGTGCGGCAATGCCAAAGGCTCTTCCGTCAACTCGGCTTTCGCCGGCGAAAGCCGAGGCCTCTGCTGGCCCATGCCGATCCCGAGGCCCAGAGGGCATATAAAAAAACTGCGAAGGCTGGCGCGCGCAGGCTATGACCTCTGGGCTGTTGATGAAGTCCATTTCCAGCAGCACGGCTCCCGCGCCGTCATGTGGGTTCCCCCGGAAATGAAAGATCCTGTTGTTCTCCATCATCCCACCCGCAAAAGCGTGGGATACTTCGGGGCGGTTCGCTTGCGTGACGGCAAGTTCTGCTTCTCCCGGGAGGAAGGCAAATTTGATGCGGTGACCACTTGGGCCTTCCTCCGGCGTCTGCACGCCGTCAGTTGCAGGTCCGGCCGTCGGGTGGCGCTCATTATCGACAATGCCAAGTATCACCACGCCTCCATGCACAAGGAATGGAGACGCACCAGAGAACCGGACTTTCGCCTCTTGTTCCTGCCGCCCTACAGCCCGGAACTCAACCCCATCGAGAGAGTGTGGAAACTGGTTCGTCGCCTGCGCCTGCACAACCGCTACTTCCCGGAACTGAGCAACATCATGGACACGGTCGAGGAGTTGTTTGGCCAGTGGACGAGAAAAGCCGCAGTTCTGCACAGGCTCTGCCAAGTTTAGCATGCGCATTTATTTATGGCGTCGTGTATAAAAATGAGTCAAAAGAGTCGCCAGGAGATGTTGGAGCAGGCCCGGGAACGCTATGGGCCTCGCCGGACCGTGCCGAAGGAAGCGTCACGGAAGCGCGGCGCGAGCCGGTTTTTTTAGCGAGCCCACCCGTTCCGGCCGTGATGTCTGGCCGTGACGCCCGGGACCTGGACACGGGCGAGACTGTTGCCAGCAACACAAGAACATTTGGCAAAATGTCCTTGTGTTGCTATACGGGGGAATGGCTTCCAACGACCGTGGCCGGGCCAGGATGACGGCTGCTCTGGGTAATCACCGCAGGATCGAAATTGTCCGCTTGCTGCGCGAGAAGCGCGTGCTCTGTATCGAAGAAGTTGCCGCGGCTTGCAAAATTGATATCTCCACCGCCAGCGAGCACGTGCGACGACTCCATGAAGCGGCCATGGTTAAGAAAAAGTCCAAAGGACGGCGGGTTCTTCTGAGCGTCACCAAGCGCGCCGGAACCTTGTTGCGCACCATCGATCTGCTGTGGGACGCACCACGTGAATGACACATGGACATTTTGCCAAATGTCCATGTGTTGTGATGCCAACGTCACCTTGCTCTTAAATTTTTCCACTCGCCAATGAATGGTCGGCGGCCCGCTGGCCTCCGGTTCGTGAAGCCCTACGGCTTGGAGAGGCCAGGGGGCCCGACCGTGGGTCCAACATCGCTGAAGTCCAACAGGTTCGGACGATTGGTCGAAGCCGGAACGATGCAAAACGTTCTGCCCTTTCCGGCGCTGCCACAGAGGCGCACCTGGGCGAGAAATGACTAACTGTTTGGTGAGCGTCTCTGCGCACCAGCGGAGAAAAGGATGCGACGGTGGGGACACTGCTGCTACACCTCCAGACGACATGGTCGCGGCAGCAGCCTGTCCGCCGTGTGCGGATCCTCGCCGTCGGTGCCCTGCTCGAATCCGCGCCCGTTTTGAATTTTTACTGCTAAGTTGGAATTTCCCGGTGACGGAGAGAGGCGGTCGGCCGAGGTGCGGGGGCAAGCCGCCGGTCAGCGGCGGGCGGTGGATTGGTTTTCTACGAACCAGCGGTAGGCGTTGGCGATGCCTTCGCGGAGCGGGATTTTTGGCGCCCAGCCGAGGGACTTGATTTTGGCGATGTCGAGGAGCTTGCGGGGGGTGCCGTCGGGTTTGGTGGGGTCGAACTCCAGGGTGCCTTCGAAGCCCAGCACATCGCAGACGGTTTCGGCCAGTTCACGGATGGTGACATCTTCTCCGCAGCCGACGTTGATCAAGTCGGGTTGGTCGTAGTGCTCCAGGAGGAAGAGGCTGGCGTCGGCCAGGTCGTCGGTGTGGAGAAATTCGCGGCGCGGCTGGCCGCTGCCCCAGACGGTGATGCTTTTGGCGCCGGCTTGTTTTGCTTCGTGGACTTTGCGGATGAGGGCGGGGAGGACGTGCGAGTTGTGGAGGTCGTAGTTGTCATGCGGACCGTAAAGGTTGGTCGGCATGGCGCTGATGAAATTTTTGCCGTATTGGCGGGCGTAGGATTGGCAGAGTTTGATCCCGGCAATTTTGGCGATGGCGTAGGCGTCGTTGGTCGGCTCGAGGGGTCCGGTGAGGAGGGACTCCTCGGAAATGGGCTGCGGGGCCAGCTTGGGATAAATGCAGGAACTGCCGAGAAAGAGGAGCTTGCGCGCGCCGAAGTCCGCGGCGGCTTCGATCAGGTTGTTTTGGATCGCAAGGTTCTGCAGCAAAAACTCCACGGGTTGCTCGTTGTTGGCCAGGATGCCGCCGACTTTGGCGGCGGCGTCGACCACCACGGACGGTTGTTCGCTCTTGAAGAAGTCCCGCACGGCCTGGCGGTCGAGCAAATCGAGTTCGGCGCGGGTGCGCCCGAGGACTTTGGTGAACCCGTCTTTCTGCAGACGCCGATGAATGGCGCTGCCGACCATGCCGCGGTGTCCGGCCACAAATATTGTCTCGTCCTTCGACAGTTTCATTTCTTAAGGTGCCGACGTTATGGCAAAGACCCCTGTGGCGGCAAGAAGCAGCCGACTGCATGTGCTCAAGACTTACAAAATGTATGTCGGCGGCGCCTTTGTCCGCTCGGAAAGCGGCAAGGTGGTGCCGGCTCTCGCGCCGGACGGCAAGACGACGCTGGCGCAGATCTGCCGCGGATCCCGCAAAGATTTCCGGGATGCCGTGGTCGCAGCACGCAAGGCATTCGGCAAATGGCACGGAACAGGCGCTTATCTGAAGGGGCAAATTCTTTACCGCGCGGCGGAGATGCTGGAGATGCGGGCGGAAGAAATGGAGCGCGAGATCATGCGCAGCACGGGCGCCAATGCGGCGGCGGCGCGGCGCGAGGTGGCGGACGCGGTCGAGTTGCTGGTGCACTACGCCGGGTGGACGGACAAGTTCACGGCGATTTTCGGGTCGGTGAACCCGGTGTCCTCACCGCATTTCAATTTCACCTATCCCGAAGGCACGGGTGTGGTGGTCATTTTCTGCCCGGACAAGCCGTCCTTTGTCGCGCTGGTCCACCTGGTTGCGGCGACCATTCTTACGGGCAACACGTGCATCGTGGTGCCCTCCGAGACAGCGCCTTTGCCGGCTCTGACCTTCGGGGAGATTCTCACCACGAGCGATTTGCCGGGCGGGGTGGTGAATATTTTGTCCGGGCTGCGCTCGGATATCGCGCCGACGGCTGCGACGCACATGGATGTGAACGCGATCGTCAACGGTTGCGAAGATGCCGCGCTGGACAAGACGCTGCACGAAGGCACCGCAACGAACTTGAAGCGCTACGCACGGCATACGGTGCCGGTCGGAGATTGGCGGGTGGCGGATCGCCCGCAGTGGATCCTCGACACGATCGAGTTCAAGACGGCCTGGCATCCGATCGGGTGGTGAGGAGGTGGATAACGGAGGTGGGGTGGTATCGATGAGAGTTGACTTGCAAGATATGGAGCATATGTTGTGAAAAACATATGCATAGGACGACAATTTTGCTGCCCGAGGATTTACGCCGCGCGGCGGAACGTGAGGCCAAGCGGGCCGGGCTTTCGTTGGGCGAACTGATTCGTCAGCGCCTGCGCCCGGCTCTCGAAGGCCAGAAAAGCGGGGTGCCTGCGTTCTTTGCCAGAACGCCTTGGAAGGGCGACGGTCCGGCGGATCTCTCGGCCAATCACGACCAATACCTCTACGGCTCGTGAAAAAGCTTTTCGTGGATACCGGGGCTTTCCTCGCCAAGGAAATCGCCCATGACCAGCATCATGCCGAGGCGACGAAAAATTGGCGAGAATTGTCCTCAGCCGGCACGGCGCTTTACTCTTCCGAACACGTCCTTGACGAAACGATAACCCTGCTCGCCCGCCGCACGACTTATGCGTGGGCGGCGGATTGGGGGCGCGATGCGTTGTGCTCCGGCATTTCCTGGCTCCGGGCCGACGCGCCGGAGTGGAAGCAGGCTTTGCGTTTGATGCAGAAGTTCGCCGACCAACGGGTTTCATTCACCGACTGTGTGTCCTTCGTCTTGATGCGCCGGGAGGGCTTGCGGGAGGTGTTCGGATTCGACGGGCATTTCACGGCGGCCGGCTTCCGTCTGCGCTCCCGCTGAACCGGTTCCGACGATGCATTTACCTTCCTTGCTCGAACGAAAGCGCGACGGCGGCGCGTTGACCGCGGAGGAGATTGCGGGGTTGGTGCGGGGTTATGTGCGCGGGGAGGTGCCGGATTACCAGATGGCGGCTTGGGCGATGGCGGTGTTTTTTCGGGGGATGGATGATGCGGAGACGACGGCGTTGACCCTGGAGATGCGGGATTCGGGAGAGGTGTTCAAGTGGCCCGCGGGGACGCCGCCGAAGGTCGACAAGCATTCCACGGGTGGAGTGGGTGACAAGGTTTCGTTGATCCTTGCGCCTCTGCTCGCTTGCGAGGGGGTGTGGGTGCCGATGATTTCGGGGCGGGGTTTGGGATTCACCGGAGGGACGCTCGACAAGCTCGAGAGCATTCCGGGTTTTCGCGTGAATCTTTCTTGGCCCGAGATGTTGGCGCAACTGGAGCGGGTGGGCTGCTTCATTGCGGGTCAGACCGAGAACCTTTGCCCGGCGGACAAAAAACTTTATGCCTTGCGGGACGTGACCGCGACGGTGGCGTCATTGCCTTTGATCGTGGCGAGCATCATGTCGAAAAAGTTGGCGGAGTCACTCGACCGATTGGTCCTCGATGTCAAATTCGGGCGCGGGGCCTTCATGCAGAATCGTGAGGATGCGCAAAAGTTAGCCGATGCCATGGTCGCGGTGGGGCGCGGCGCCGGGGTGGAAACGCAGGCACTGCTCAACCCGATGGACGAACCGCTGGGGCGCACGGCCGGAAATGCGCTCGAGGTGGCGGAGTGTGTGGAGGTTTTGCAAGGTGGTGGTCCGCAGGATTTGGTCGAGTTGACTTTAGAACTGGCCGGAAAATTGGCGCCGGCAACGAAAGAGCGTCTGCAGGCCCGGCTGCAGGATGGAAGCGTGTGGGGGAAGTTCATCGCCATGGTGGAAGCACAAGGTGGTGATACCTCGGCTTTGTCGAGGATGCGCGAAATTCACCGGGCTCCGGTGGTGACCGAGGTGGCGGCGCCGCGCGACGGCACGTTGACCAAGCTCGACGCCTTGGAAATCGGACGCTTGTGCGTGGAACTCGGCGCGGGACGCGGCAAAACGGATGACAAAATCGATTTTGCGGTCGGCGTCGAATGTCTGCGCAAGCAAGGGGCAAAAGTGTCCGCCGGAGATCCGGTCATGCGCATTCACAGCCGGGCCCCGGTCGATGGTGCGAAGATGGCGAGCCGCATGATCGCCGTGAGTTGACCGGCCGAGCCTTGTGGCTTGTCGGATGCCCGGGGATTCTGTTTCGCTAATGTCCATGAGCGCCAACACTGCCTCCTCCAGGGCGGTTCCTCTTTGTGACACGTGGGACAAGTGTCACGCCTGCGACGCGACTTACCGGCACCGCAAGCTCTCCCGTGGAGAAAAGCTCTGCTGCTCCCGTTGCGGTGCTTTGCTCGCTGCGCCGCGGGTCGGGTCCGCGCGGCAGCATGCCTTGGCCATCGGGCTGACGGGTATGGTCTGCCTGATTCTGGCCAACATTTTCCCCATCATGACCTTCGATGTGTTCGGGGCGAAGGCCTCGAATCATCTGATCACCGGCGTGCTGGGTTTGTTCGCGCAGGACTACAGCCCGCTGGCCGCTTTGGTCTTTTTCAGCGCGATTCTCGCGCCGGCTCTTTACTTGTTGCTCGGTCTTTATGTCCTGTCCGCCCGCTGTCTGGGCCGCAACTGGCCGTGGGACTATCAAGCTTATCGTGTCGTGGAACTTCTGGCGCCTTGGAATCTGGTCCCTGTTTTTCTCATGGCCTGCCTAGTGGCCGTGGTGCGTCTCGACCTGCTCGGGACGGTCACCTGGCATCGCGGTGTGGTCTTTGTTATTCTTCTTTCGGTGTGTTGTTTGATTCTTGAACAGATCAGGGAAAACGCCGGCCAGGAGTCGGATGCGCGGTTGCGTCCGCGTTTCGACCCGCGCGTGAAGCGCCAGCGAGCGGTGGCCCTGATCGTCAGCGGCGCCATCTTGTATCCTTTTGCCAACCTTTTGCCGGTCATGACCATGACAGTGCCCGGGGACCGGGCGGCGCTGACCGTGTGGGGTGGGGTGCTGGAACTTTTTCACGTGGGACTTTGGCCGGCCGCTGTGGTTGTCTTTCTGGCCAGCATGTGTGTTCCCTTCCTCAAGATTGCCGCGCTCGGTTGGTTGCTTTGGATGGACGGAAAACCCGACTTCCGGCTTGGCCGCACCAAATTGTTTCGCGTGGTCGAAACGGTCGGGACGTGGTCGATGGTCGATATCTTTTTGCTTTCCGTGCTGGTGGCGGTTGGTCAACTCGGCACCTTGGCCAGTGTGACCGCGGAACCCGGAGCACTGTTTTTTGCCGCCGTCCTGGTCTGTACGATCTTTGCCGCAGCCAACTACAATGAGCGAATGATCTGGCGGGAGGGAAAAGTATGAGCGCGACTGGATCCGATCCCGAAGACCACGGGCGTGTCGTCCGTGGTCGGCGCCGCGTTTCGTGGGCCTGGCTTTTTCCCGTGATCGCCTTGGCCGCGGCGGGCTGGATGTATTTCGATTACATCGATTCGGTCGGCCCCGAGATTACGATCCGCTTCGCGGACGCACCAGGCATGGAAGACGGGAAGACGCGGTTGGTTTTCCGTGGTGTCACGGCCGGCACTGTGACCAAGGTGCATCTCAACAGCGAACTCAACGAGGCCATCGTGCACGTGAGACTGGAAAAATTTGCCGCGGGTCTGGCCGTTGATACCACCGAGTTCTGGATTGAACAACCGGAACTCACCCTGCAGGGCGCCACCGGTTTGACCTCGCTGATCGAAGGCAACTCGATACGCGCGCGTAAAGGCAGCGGCCAGCGCCGCTTGCATTTTACCGGCCTCGATACCATCCCGTTGCTGTTTGGCGATGAATCGGGAGTCCGTATCCGGCTGGAGTCGGAGCAAACCCAGCCACTCACCCGCGGCGCGTTGGTCGTTTACCGCGGTGTTTCCGTCGGACGCGTGCGCGCACAGTCGCTTTCTGCCGACGGCGCGCCCTATATCGACATTGAAGTTGAGAGTGCAAAACGCTCATTGCTCAAGACCAGTTCGCGCTTTTGGACGGTTCCGGCGTCGTCCGTCACCATGGGTCCGGGCGGGATCCGGGTCGACTTGACGAGTTTGGACACGCTCCTGCAGGGAGCGGTGGCCTTTGATGACTTCGGGGTCAGCGGGACTCCGCTCGAAGAGGGCGCAACGGTTGCTTTGGTCGAGAGTGAGGCTCTGGCCAAAGCGTGCGGGGTGCCGATCAACATCACTTTCCAGAACGGACGCGGCCTGCGTGCCGGGCAGACGCGCCTGACTTATCTCGGCATCCCGGTGGGAATGGTCACGGTTTTGAAAACAGTCGACGGCCGGGTCCAAGTCACCGCGCGTCTTAATCCGGGCTTTGATTTTCTGCGCTTGGCGGGCGCCGGGTTCACCCTGGTCGAACCGGAGATTTCCCTCAAAGGCGTGAGCGGACTGGAGACCCTCCTCACGGGTGTGGTCATCGAATGTGAACCGGGCCGCGGGACCTCGCTCAAGACGAGCTTCGCGGGGCGCGTGCCTAAAGATGACCATGACATGGTGGAGCAGAGTGAAGCCGGGCGGAAGTTCCGGCTCCTTTCGCGGGCCACCGCCACGGGGGAAGGTGCGCCCGTGCTCTACCGTGATTTGCAAGTCGGCGTCGTGCTCGAGAAGAAACTGACCAAAGACGGACAGAGCGTGGAATTGGTCGTCGGCATCGAAGCGGAATACATGCATCTCGTGCGGCAGAATTCCGTCTTTTGGGACGAGCGTGGTTTGCGCGGGTCGATCGGTTTTTTCAACATCAACCTGCGGGCCGCGATGCCTCTGCCGGTCGAAGGTGGCGGTGGTACGATTGCCTTTGGCACTCCGGACAAAGCCGGGCCGCCGGCTCCGGCCAATGCGACCTTCACTCTCTACGACAAGCCGCAGCGCGAGTGGCGCAAATGGAAAGACCCGGCGTTCCGCTGATGCGGACGGACGGAGGTCAGACGTAGGGCAAGAAAGCGGTGTGCACTTCCGGCGGCACGTCGATCATTTTGTAGTCGGACGACGAGACGAACAGGAGGCTTTGCCGGCCTTTGCCGAGGAGGTGGTTCTGCGAGTCGCTGATTTCGTGCTCGAGGGTGACGAACTTGCGGTTGTAGCCGGAGATGCGGATGCGGACGACGACGGTTTCGAATTCTTTGGTTTCGCGGACGAACTTGTGCTCGAACGAGCGGGTCAGGATATAGAACGGCGTGTTCTTGAGGTTGAACTTCGGCATGACGCGGTTGAAGAACAGTTCGCGTGTTTTGCCCACCCACATGGCATACATGCCGAAGTAGACGTTGCCGACCGAGTTGGTGTCCGCATAGGTGGCGACGAACGAGTGGATGAACCACTTGCCCTCGAAGTGTCCGCCGAGCGGATGCTGGACGGCGCCGACGAGTGACTTGGCCACGTCGCCAATGGCGGCGGCCGTTTCGGCCATGGTCTCCACAAGATTCGAGCGCGTCGTTGCGGCCGCGGGTGCGGCCTGCATCGTGTGAGAGGCCATCGGTGCCATTTCGTCCGCCGGCGCATCGAGTTGGTCGGCATCGCTGACGAAGTCCTCCGAGGCCGTCGGTTTGGCCAGGGTCCAAATCACGTAGCCCAGCGGCAGGAGCGAGCCGATGATCATGAAGGCGGGGTAGCCGAGGAGGTAGCCGAAGGCGAAAATGACCACGGCCAGGCTGCCGAGGCAGAACATTTTGATTTGCGGGATGCGGTTGGCCGGGGTGTTGACATAGCAGCGTGCCACGCCGAGGGCCGAGTAGCCGACAAAAAAGGTTGCGAAGAAAATCATGAAGTATTCCAACTCGAGGCCGACGGCCGCGCCGACAAGAGCAACGACACCGCAGAAGAGGAAGATCGGAATGGGTGACGTGACCAACGAGGTCGGGATGAGGGCAAAGATGGCATTGACGCTGGTCCGCACATTGCTTTGCAGGAACCACCGCAGCGCGATGTAGCCACTGTCGAGGGTGGTCAGCACGCAGGCGCAAAGGAAGACGCAGTAGGCGCCGAAGATCCACGGGTGTTCGCCGGCTTTTTCGAAGAGCAGACGCATGATCGAGTCATGGCCGTAGATGTGACCGCCCAAGCCGGTGTGCAGATATTGCGCGGCGCCGGCGCCCAGCGCCCAGAGGGCGAGGAAGCCGTGGAACAGGAGCAGGAGGAAAAATTGCACCGCCCCGAGGATGTAAGCCGCGGCGATGGAGACCCGCTCGCGGTGCATCTGGATGGCGCGTTGCCATTGCTGCAGGTCAAGCCACGGTCCGAGCAGGAATCCGATGAAGATGGGCACCATGTAGCCCCAGTAGTTGAAATCGCCCGTCGGCAGTTTTTCCACGGTGATGGGCGGCAGGACCGGTGAAATGTGCGACGGCGCGGTCAGCAAAATGCCGACGGCCCCGGCGATGATGAGAAAGATGACTCCGTGGCTCCACTTGATGCGGCGGATGTTGAATTCTTCGCCGAAGAGGATGCCCGCCGCGAGGATGACGAGCAGGATGAGCGGTAGGAAAAGAATTTGCGGCTCCAGCCCGAGCGGCATCCAACCGTAGCGGATGAGCGCGAAGATGGTCAGCGTGATGGCGATCAGTTGGTAGAGGAAAAAGATCAGCCGGAACGGCCGCGACCAGGCGATGAAGAAGCGCCCGAGCGATTCCGACCCGCCGTCTTGCCGCCGCGCGAGGTGGTGGGTGATCAAGCCGAAGCCGATCAGCCCGAGGCAGTTTGGGATGGCAAAGCTGAGCAACCCCGCGAGACCGAACTGCGTGGTGAATTGCACCGAGAAAAACAACCCGAGGCCCCACATCCACGAGAGGGTGACGGTGTTGCCCCAGAGCAGGGTGTTGAACCAGCGGTAAGGTTTGAATTCGTTGGAGGAGGCCATCGGGTGCGGAAGTTTGTTCTATGAGAACCCTACCATACCGCTCGGGCGAGCCAACCCCTTGCTGGAGGCCCCTTTCAGAGCGCTTGTCCTAATCCGGCGGCGGGTTAGATTCGGAGGCTCTTTTCCGCCATGGGCACGACTATTCCGACCAGCCACGAAATCCGCCAAAGCTTCCTCGACTTCTTTCGGGAGAAGGCCCACACGGTCGTTCCCTCTTCGAGCCTCATGCCGGATTCACCGAACCTGCTTTTCACCAATGCGGGGATGAACCAGTTTGTCCCGATCTTCCTCGGCCAGGCCAAGCCCGAGGTCTCGCGGTGGCCGGGCGCGGTGGCCGGCAGCGACACGCGCGCAGCCGACACGCAGAAGTGCATCCGGGCCGGCGGGAAGCACAACGACCTCGAAGATGTCGGGCTCGACACCTACCACCACACCTTCTTCGAGATGCTCGGCAACTGGAGTTTCGGCGATTACTTCAAAAAAGAGGCGATCGACTGGGCATGGGAACTTCTCGTTGATCGTTGGAAATTTCCGGCCGCACGTCTCTACGCCACCGTCTATGCGCCGTCACCGGGCGATCCGAGCGAGTTTGACCAGGAAGCCTGGGATTATTGGGCGGGGCATTTCCGCGCTGCCGGCCTTGACCCGCAGGTCCACATCGTTCCGGGCAACAAGAAAGACAATTTCTGGATGATGGGTGAGACGGGCCCGTGCGGTCCGTGCTCCGAGTTGCACGTCGATCTCACCCCGCAGGGCGACACCCGCGGAGCGTTGGTCAACCGGGGCAGCGCCGAGTGCATCGAGATCTGGAATCTTGTCTTCATCCAGTTCAACGCCAACCCCGACGGCACTTTCACTCCGCTGCCCGCGCGCCACGTCGACACCGGCATGGGCTTCGAGCGGGTCTGCTCGGTCATCCAAGGCACCAAAGGCTTCACCGATTTTTCCGGAGCGCGTATTTCGAATTACGAAACCGACGTCTTCCTTCCGCTCTTCGCCGAGATCGAAAAACTGAGCGGCAAACATTATGCCTCCACTCTCCCCGAGGCCGGCTCCACTGGTCATTCGGAGCAGGAAAAGATCGACATCGCCTTCCGGGTCATTGCCGACCATGCGCGGACGCTTTCCTTCGCCGTGGCCGATGGCATCAATCCCGGCAACAACGACCGCAATTACGTCCTGCGCCGCATCCTGCGCCGGGCCGTGCGTTACGGACGCACGCTCGGGTTTCATGAACCGTTTTTTTACAAACTCGTCGACGTGCTGGCCCGTTCCATGGGCGGGGTGTTTCCCGAATTGCCGTCCAAGCAGGCGCACCTTGCCGCGGTGCTCAAAGGCGAGGAAGAAGCGTTCAACCGCACCCTCGACAAAGGTCTCGCGCTTTTCGAGGCCGAGGCGGCGCGCGTCGGAAGCAGCGGGAAAATTTCCGGCGCCTTTGCTTTCAAACTCTACGACGAGCAAGGTTTT
The DNA here is from genome assembly GCA_044359955.1 of Chthoniobacterales bacterium. Taxonomy (GTDB): domain Bacteria; phylum Verrucomicrobiota; class Verrucomicrobiia; order Chthoniobacterales; family JACTMZ01; genus JACTMZ01. The sequence continues at coordinate 237,029 of JBIKLF010000002.1, forward strand.
CCCCTCGATCTGACCGAGTTGATGGCGCGTGAACGCGGACTGGCGGTCGATACCGCGGCCTTCGAAGTCCTCATGGATGAGCAGCGCACCCGCGCCCGTGCGGCCCAGAAAAAACAGGTCATCACGGTCTCCGAAGTGACCACCAAAACGCCGACCCGCTTTCTCGGCTATGACCAATCAGCGGTGTGCGCCCAAGTTCTCGAAGTCGTCGATCTCAAGGGCAAATTGGCCGTCGTTTTGGATCGCAGCAGCTGCTACGCGGAAATGGGCGGGCAGGTCGGAGATTCGGGCGAACTGCGCTTCGGCGCTGATCTTTGGACGGTGACCGGAACGCAAAAAGCGGGCGATGTGTGGCTTCACGTCATAGCCGGCGACGGGGCTCCTCCGGTCGGTGCCGAGGTCGAGCTTCGGTTCGATGCCGCCCGCCGTGCGGCCATCGAAAGACACCACACCGTCACCCACCTGCTCCACTGGGCGCTGCATGAAGTGGTCAGTCGTGAAGCCGTGCAGAAAGGCAGCTACGTGGGGCCGGACAAGCTCACTTTCGACTTTAGCAGTGCCGCCCTCACGCCGGAACAGGTGTCCTCGGTCGAGCGCTTGGTCAACGATAAGATCCTCGAAAACGCGCCTGTCGCCTGGAGCGATGTCGCTTATGCCGATGTGCGCGGACGTGAGAACGTCATGCAATTTTTCGGCGACAAATATGGCGACCGTGTCCGCGTCGTCCAGATCGGCGGACAAGCCGGGGCGATGGACGGCTACAGCATGGAACTTTGCGGCGGCACCCATGTGCGCGGCACGGGAGAAATCGGGCTCTTCCGCATCAGCAGCGAAGGTGCGGTGGCGGCCGGGGTGCGGCGTATCGAAGCGATCGCCGGCGCCGCAGCGCAGCGCGCGGCTGAATCGGATCGGGAACGGCTCAAATCCGTCGCCGCCACATTGGGATCACCTCTGGCCGATCTCGAGAAAAAGTTGGAGAGCCTCCTCACGGAACAGAAAGAACTCGAAAAATCCCTCAAGTCCGCGCGCCAGCGCGAAGCGGCCGGCCGCGCCGCCGGTCTTCTCGAGCGGACGGAAACCATCGCCGGTTTCCCGGCCATCATTGCCGACCTCGGCGAGGCGGATGGCGATACTTTGCAAGCGGCCGCCGAGGCGCTCAAAGCCAAGTTCGACGGCATCATCGTGCTCGGGGGTTGTGCCGAGGGCTCGGTCTCCTTGGTCGCCGTAGTCGGTTCTGGATACACCGCAAAAATCGCCGCCGGAAAGATCATCCAATCGATCGCCCCGCAGATCGGAGGCAAAGGAGGGGGCCGTCCCGAAGCCGCCCGCGGCGCCGGTAAAAATCCGTCAGGCCTCGCCGCCGCACTCGCCGCCGCCCGCGATTTGCTCGCCTCCGCGACCGCCTGACGCTCCGCATCACTACCCGGCAGCTCACCTTTCGCGCCCGGCTAACCTTGCCACATTGTTGGCCGGTGGCTAACGGGGTTTAGGTTTGTCGGGCTCCGGTCTTGAGCTTGGCCGTATCCATGCAGGTGGAGACGCGATAAAAGCGCGGCCTGGCTCGGTTTTTCCAGGGGGCACGGCCGTCCCGGCCGTATTGTCTGATCGTGATGGGCTCAGATTTTGCAGACTTAGGTAGGGACGCGCGGCTCGCGCGTCCGTTGGTTGGGGAGCGGACGAGCGGGCCGCTCGTCCCTACCTGCTGAACGAACATTTCCTACTGATGGAGACGTTGATATCGCCAAGCCTTTGACCGAGACGACTGCCCTTCTGCTCATGCCGGTGGCCCTTGGGGAATACCGATTCGGTCTGTTGGCCTCACGCGATCGGGTTTCGTATAAGGCGAAGCTGCAGAAGTTGGAACAGCGATTCCCGGTCCTTGCGGTGGATGGTGCCACGGCCGCGGTCTACGCGGCGATCAGGAGCCAACTCAAAGCCAATGGCACGCCGATTCCATGGCATGACGTTTGGATCGCCGCTCAAGCCAAGCAGCACAAAGCGCGCATCCTTTCAAACGACAGACACTTCGATTGCGTCGAGGGAATCGAGAGAATCGGCTGGTAACGCAGCGGCGTCGCTCGTCTGCTTCGCATCCGGCCGTCTTCCTTCGGTCGGCTATTGAGTGGCATCAACCTGCTCGAACTCATCCTCGATGAGTGTCTCGATCTTCGCCCGCTCACTGTGCAAGTGATTCATGGAGCCGTAGAATTCTTTCCACGCTTCGGAAGCGGGAGCCTGCTTCGGTGCCAGCCGCGCTGCCAATAGGTCGGCCACGAAGTCCTGAAGAGTCAAACCATTCCCTGCTGCCTCAGCTTGCGCTTTCAGAAGTTTTTCGACGGCCTGCTGCGAGTGAAAGCACGCGGCATCATAGTTCGGATTCTTTCGAGCTCTAATTTCGCGCTCGGCGGTGGCTAAATCAGCCAAGCCCTTGGCCAACCATTCTTTAGCGAGAGGACTCATAGAGAACTTCGCCTTGGTGGAGAATTTCGCTGAGGAAGCTGTCGCCGAGTTTCAGGCGGTGTTGGATTATGCGTGGCGAGCGGACGATGAGATCGAGCGCGAAGGGAGCGGACACAGTGTTCCTGATTCTTGCCGCTTGATGCGCGGCGGAACCTTGGTGAGGCATCACCACAAGGAGATCGACATCCGAGTCTTTGGAGGCTGTACCTTTGGCCACTGAACCAAAAAGGACCACCTTTTGGGGCCTGAACTTGTCGGCTAATTCAGCGACAAAGCGGGCGATGTCGTTTCGGTTCACCATGATGAATATTATCTTGAGGCAACTGGGGTGGCAAGCTGGCGGAAGGGATGATCCGGATGAATAAAGACCGGGCGAGCCTAGCGGCCGAGGCGGCTGGCGGCAGAGAGGGCCCTCACGGAGCCACGGGGAGCACGGAATTTTAGCCACCGATTTGCGCGGATTTGCGCGGATGGAAGAGGATGGCTTGAGAAGCGGGTCCGGGCGGCTGCGCCGAACGGACCGGAGAGGATTGCTCGCACCGGGGTGACCCACGGTGGTCGCGGTGTCCGGCTTTAAGAAGGCAGAGATGATGGCCGGGCTGCGGCAAACAAAAACGCCGGGCGTGGAGCCCGGCGTGGTGGAGGTTTAGGAATGTGTGGCGGCGGTCAGGTGGGCCGGGGAAATTATGAATGATGGATGTTTAATGAGGAATTTTGAACCGGGGGAGTGGGAGGAAAGGGCTCTCACGGAGACACGGGGAGCACGGAGGGCTTAAGACTTAGAAACTTACAAACTTAAAACTCGCCTTGGGAGAAGGAGGGGTTGCGATGCTTAATGATGGATGTTGAATGTTGAATGATGAGCCAGAGAGAAGGGGTCAGAGGGCTGAGGAGGAGGCGAAGGCGGGCTTAGGAGGAAGTTGGCTATGGCCTGCCTGTGGTGCAGTTGGAACGGGGGACAGGCGAGATTTAAGGCGCTGATGAGGTCGCCGGCGAGTCCGGCGGTGCGGTGGCAGGGATCGGTTCTTGACAATATACGCCAATGGCGTAGTTTGAGCCGTGTGCATTTCATCGAAACGCAGGTTTTCACCAAGCAGATCACCTCAATGCTTGATGAGGCCGAATATCGTCAACTGCAGGTCACCCTGGCGCTCAAACCGCAAGCGGGCGACATTATCCGCGGGAGTGGCGGCCTGCGTAAAATGCTGGGCGGTGCGCGGTCGCGGCAAGAGTGGTGGCATCAGGGTCATCTACTACCTTGTGGCTGACGAAGAAATCTACTTTCTCTTCGCTTACGCGAAGAACCAACAGGAAGATCTCGATAGTGGGCAACTGCGGATTCTCCGCAATCTGGTGAGGGAGGAATTCAAATGAAAGACGCAATGTTTGCCGAGTTGGTCCAAAGCATCAAACAAGCCGGACAAATCCGCCGTGGCACAAAGCGCGCAGCGCGCCGAACCACTATCGGAGCGCCTGATGTGCAGCATATCCGGGGTCGTTTGGGATTGAGCCAGGAGCAGTTCGCCATGATGATCGGCGTCAGCCCCCGCACCGTGCAGAACTGGGAGCAAAAACGTCGGCAACCCGAGGGAGCGGCCAAGGCTCTTCTCATGGTGACGGCGCGTCATCCCCGCGTCGTGCTCGATGCATTGCACGCGGCTTGATTCGAGCGTGAGGGCGCTCGGGGAAGATGGCCGCGGGGGGAAGTCCGCCGCAGCGGACGGTGTTTTATGATGAATTTGGAATGATGAATGATGAATCGGAAGCGTGGGGTGGGAAACAATGCGACAATTTGCCAATTGTCGAATAGTACGGCGTGGAGGGAAGGTCCGTGGGGGACGGTGTTGAATGATGAATTTTGAATGATGGATGATGAATCGCAGGCGTTGTCGTAGGTAGGGCGCCCCCGATCAAACAGATTGGCTCTCACGGGGGCACGGGGAGCACGGAGGGCGCGGGCCGGGTTATGCTGTGAAAATTAATCCTAACATGTTTTAGGCTCCTCAGAAATAAACGCCCGCCATGCTCATAATAATCACTGGTCTTGACCGTCTTTCGGGCTTATCTGGTATGGGAAGAATGAGGGCTGCAAAAGAAGCACGAAGAGGGTGGGAACGATACCTTTTCCGGGCTTGCTCAGGCGCAAACACTAGGGCATGTTTATAAAATGCACGTGGAAATCGAAAAAGAAAATGATGGCCGATGGATTGCCGAGGTTCCGCAACTGCCGGGTGCGATGGCCTACGGTTCCACTAAAGATGAGGCTATTGTGAAAGTTGAGGCGCTTGTGCTGCGATTGCTGGCCGACAAGATAGAGCACGGCGAGTTTGTTCCCGAGTTGGGCGAGGTTTTTACCGTTGCTGCATGAGCCAGTGGGGATCTAGAAAAGCCCGACATGTTTTTCGTGTTTTGATGTCGATTGGGTGGGAGTTAAAGCGTCAAACTGGTTCGCACAAAGTTCTTACTCGTCCAGGTTGGGATGACTATGTTTTTGCCTTCCATGATGGCGAAGAGATAGGGCCTAAGATGCTCTCGCGTATCGCCAAACACACCGGGCTTGAACCTTCGGATCTATAATTGGGGTGTTGAGCGCAAAGCGGAAAGTGGGAAGGAAATGATGAGGGAAGAATGCAGGATGAAGAATGAGCGGCCGGAGGGTTGCCGCTGCGACTAAACTGCGGGGGGGAAGTCCGCCGCGGCGGACGGTGTTTAATGATGAATTTTGAATGATGAATGATGACCCGCAGGCGTGGGGTGGGGAGTAGGGGAAAGTATGAAGGATTAAGGATGAAGTGGGAAGGAGACCGGAAAGCTGAAAGCGGAGACCGGAGAGGGGGACTCGAAGGGTGATCCGCCTTCGCGCTTCGCGACTCCCGCCTTCATTTGCTTACGGGTCGCCTCGGCGACTAAACTGGATGGCGAGACGGCGGGACAAGGAGTATGAAGGATGAAGTGTGAGGGAGGAGGCCGGAGAGCGGAGAGCGGAAGATTGAGACGGGAGCCTTTGGGGTGCGGACTATTAGCTCACCAAGAAGTGCGCTATTCTTGATTGTGCTCTGCAATGCTAGTGATAAACGTCTTTGCGATGCGCCACCTTGATTACATCGATCGTTAATACATGTCCGAGAACCTCGTAGAGCACGCGGTAATTACCGACCCGAATGCGGTAGGCGTGCTGGGTGGCGGCCGGCTTTTTGTGTCCGTCAGGAAACGGATTCCGAGCAAGGTCTTCGACGGCCCCGATGATTTTTACGACCTCACCCGGGGGAATTTTTCGAAGATCTTTTCTGGTGGATTTACGCCAAGTTAGAGTGAAGCAAACCATCCCGTTTTAGCTCGTCAACGAAGTCTTGGTGATTAATGCATGGCTCTTTGCGGCGCTCCGCAATAGCTGCCAGATCCTCCATGTCTTCCATAAAGCGGGTGTAATCGGCGATGGGAACGATCACGGCTGTTTTCTCACCAGCTTCGTCAATGAGATATTGCAACGAGCTGCTCATAGGCCAAAACTTAGCATACAACTCACGTTCTGCAAGAGAAGGAAGGAGTCTGATGATGGCGGGGGGGGAAGGGGTTGCGATGCTTAATGATGGATGTTGAATGTTGAATGATGATCCGCCTTTGCGTTGGATGCTTATGGCGGGACACGGAGGATGAAGGAAAAAACCGGAAACCGGAAAGCGGAGACCGGAACCGAGACTTGGTGAACCGTAGCGCAGCGAAGATAGGTCGCTGCGGAGACTTCAATAGGTGGCTGGTTAATCCGGTAACGTTGGCTTTGTTAAGCTGACGGCATCGGACAACGGCCGCACGATGGTGCGATCGGCGATTTCGTACGACCGTGTGCCGGGATAAACAACCCATAGCTCGTCAAGTTGGAGGTCTTGGCTGGCGATTTGCATGGAGCGGGTAAGGCGCGGGGCGTCCGCGCGCTTGAATTCGACGCCGATGCGGCGTCCTCGCGTCTGCATCACCAGATCAAGCTCACTACCGCTATGCACGGCATAGAACCAGGCGCTCTCGGGTTGATGGGCGCGGAGTATTTCCTCCAAGGCAAAGCCTTCCCATGAAGCACCAAGTTTCGGATGGGTGCGAAGCGCCGCCTGGTCGCGTATGCCGGCCAAGGAATGAAAAATTCCGGAATCGCGGAAGTAAATGCGGGGCGCCTTGACCAAGCGTTTACCGAGGTTGGCGTGCCAAGGCTGGAGCCGCCGGATCATGAAGGTTTGCTCAAGGGCGTCGAGATAGTCGCGGGTGGTATGGGGTGAGACGCCAAGGGCTGCAGCGATTTCGCTGCCGTTCCAAATTTGGCCATGGTAGTGCGCCAGCATAGTCCAGAAACGCCCGAGCGCAGCGGGCGACATGCCAAAGCCGAGCATGGCGAGATCGCGCTCCAGAAATGTGCGGATGAAATTTTTGCGCCATAGCAAACTTTCGTCGACGCCGCGGGCGAGGAAGGAGCGGGGGAAGCCGCCGCGTTGCCAAAGAGTGTCCGTTTTATTTGCCGGAATCTCCGAGAGGTCAAAACCGCGCATTTCGATGATTTCAACACGTCCGGCCAACGATTCGGCGCTCTGACGCGAAAGCTCGGGAGAAGCACTGCCCAGGATGAGAAATCTCGCGGGCGTCCCCGGGCGATCACTCAGGACACGGAGGACGGGAAAGAGCGACGGGCAGCGTTGAGCTTCATCTATAACGACGAGGCCGCGCAGGGATTGCAGGGCCGTCATGGGGTTTTCCATGAGGGTGGCCACGGCAGGGTCCTCGAGATCGAAGTAATTTGGAACAGTGACAGGAAGGATTTGCCGCGCCAGGGTGGTCTTGCCACATTGGCGAGGACCGAGGAGCGCAACCGCGGGGTTGTTCCGCAGACCTGACTTTACAGATGCAAGGTATTGTCGTCTCTGTAGCACACTTGAAATATTGCACTACGATCTCAAGATTTCAATCTATTAAAAAAGCTAACCGCGATGACAGAATGAGCGCCTCATGGGCGTGATGAACCGTGTGTGATCCATGATGTGCCGCCGCCGCACCATGGGCAGAGTGTGATGGTGCAGGTGATGCTGGAGGGCCTACGGGCGGATCCGCGGTTCGAGGTGCATCATGTGGATGCGCGGGTGTCGGATGATTTGGAGGATGTGGGGTCGTTTCGTCCGCAGAAGTTCATCAGGCTGTTCAAGTGCATCCTGCAGGCGTGGTGGATACGGCTACGTCATGGACGGATGGCGTTTTATTAAACGGTAGCGCAACTGGCGAGGTAAGTCAGTCGCGTTGAGCCATTCAATAGTCGATCAAAGAACGTCAGTTAACTCAGCCGCGATGTTTCGAGGGTCTCGTCGGCAATCCAGAATGCGGTAAACCAAAGCATCGCTGTCCACTACCTTGTAGTAAATCGCGTAAGGAAATCGGGTGGCAAGTGCGCGATGGAATCCGTAGTGCAGTGGGTGGATGCCTGCTTTGGGAGCTAAAGATTCGATGTCAGAAAACAGACTGTCGAAAAACATGTCGCCAATACCGATTTGTTGCAGATCGTAAAAGATACGTCCCTCGGCAAGGTCTTCAATCGCCGACCGGAGGATGCGCAGCGTCATTCGAAGCGTTGGCGCAGTTCTGACTTAGCGTCTGCCCAGGCGACTGATTCAATAAGCCCTTTAGTGTATTCTTTTTCTGTTCTCGCCAGCTCAACTCCGTGCCAAGCGGGGCTCGTGTAGGTCTCACGTCCGCCCGCAAAATCACCCCAAAGCTGCTCGATAATCTCCAGCTTTTCACCTGCGGGCAAACTGCGCAGTTCGGCGATGCTCATAACCAATGGATAATACCGACAAACATCAACTGCCGCAAGTGGGAGTTGCTTTGCCGAGCGGAGATCAGTTTGCTGTAAAGTTGTGGTAGTATTTCCAAAGATTGCCGAGCAGCCACCAAGGCGATAATCGGGCCGGTGTTGATCACCGCCGAGCGATCAAGCGTGGAGGAACTCATTTTCCGCCTCGCCAGCATCCCAGCTCACCGCTGCCACCCCGAGTTCAGATATACGATGAATAAAGTCGTAGCGGGACATGGGAACCAGCTGGGCGGCTTGGCCGGTTGTCAGTCTTCCCAACTCAAAGAGTTTGGCGGCCATGGCAAAACGCGCTTCCGACTCGAACTCTTCGCGCGTCATGTGGAGAGATTCCGGCAGATCTTCGGGATACTGTGCAACCAAGGTGGTCATAGCAGTCCAGAACCTACGCCTGATTGGAGTTAAAGCAAAGTGGCAAGGTGGGGAAAAAGCAAAAAGAGAAAGACAGGCCACCGATGGGGGAAGGGCTCACGCGGAGGGCGCGGAGGGTTTAAACAGAAGGTAACGAAGAAAACAAAGGAGAAGGCGGGAGGGGGCAGAAAAAACGCCGGGCGAGGGGCACCGGCGTGGTGTGGGTGCGGAAAACAACACAGGGACATTTTGCCAAATGTCCATGTGTCGTTGCGGGGTTGGGGGTTCAGGTGGGGGAGTAGCCCGGCTGGGTGCGGAGCCAGGTGATGGTTTCGTTGACGCCTTGTTGTAGTGAAGTCTTGGGGTTTCCGAGGACGGAATAGGTTTTGTCCGTGGGCGTTATGTAGTCGGTGACCATGCTGCGGTAGCGGGCCGAGGTGATGTAGAAGGGTTTTATGGCAACCACGGAAGTCTTGAGACTCAAAACAGAAGACATCTGTAGAAAGAAACCGCTTGAGAGATCAGGGCGTCTCGCAAAATTTTTTAGGCGGCAGCGTAGGTGGTGGGATAGAGCCCCAGCACGGCGTCGGCAATCCAGATATCTTCGTCCAGCTCTTCCCAACGCAAAGCGCGGCCGCCAACGCGCAACTGCACGGCAGCCAATTGCTTAGGATTGGCTTGGGCCAAGCGAGGATAGAATTCGACGGGGAAAGAATGTGTCGAACCATCACGCAGCTTGAGAAACACCTGCCCATCCCGCGCGACACCCTCAGAAGCTATGATGTCGTGTTTAACCATGGAATGTGTTCCAAGCACTTAGGAAATCTTGCTCCATTCAGCCATGAACGACGAGCGATGTGCGGCTCAATTCGATGAAGTCGAATTCCGTCAAGGCCGTAATAATCTTCTCGTGGTGTTTATGCAGGATTTGGAAAAGATCCTGATTTGAAATGTTTCCGGTCTCTATAAGCCATAATTTACGGGGAACCTCTTAAGCAGGTGGCTGGTTACGAAGTCCTCGTCTTTGGTTACAACCACCCACGATTCGGCATCTGCCAGCAAATTAAGTTCCTCATCCGCAGTCGAGTTTCCGTTTGGTAAATCTAACGTGTGCAGGGCATCGTGCCTGAGATTGGCTAATTCGAAAGCTAGACCTTGAGGAAGTTGTGCATCGACGAGAAACTTCATGCCGCCAACGCGTCGAAGCGCTTGGTCCGGCTCATTTTGGCAGCGAAGGCCAGAGTTGCTTTCAAATCATCTTCTTCCAAATCGGGATAATCTGCCAAAAACTGCTCTTTGGTCGGCGGCCCGCTTAGCATCTCCAAGATAAACTCCACAGGATAGCGCAGGCCACGAATGCATGGCTTGCCGTGGCATATCCCTGGATTGACGGTGATTCTCGAGAGCAATTCACCTTCAGACATGAGGCCAATAAAGCGGGTTTGAGTCTCTTGGCAAGTTCGGAGGGTCGCCGGCGAGGCTGGCGTTGCGGGGAGGATGGGGCGAGGGACTTTGCGGGCGGAGGTGATTTCGGATGGGGGCGACGAATAAAAAACGCCGGGCGATTTGGCCCGGCGGGGAGTAAACGACACTTGGACATTTTGCCAAATGTCCTTGTGTCAGGTTATGGGGTGGGGAGTAGGGGAAGTTATGAAGTATGAATCTTGAAGGATGAAGTGGGAAGGAGGCCGAAAGGCGGCAAGCGGAGACCGGAGAGGGGGACTCGAAGGGTGATTCGCGTTCGCCGTGGCGAACGACTCCCGCCTTCATTTGCTTGCGGGTCGCCTCGGCGACTAAACTGGATGGCGAGCTGGCGGGACAAGAGTCCGCCTTTGCGTTGGATGCTTATGGCGAGTGGGGCGGCGGGGTGGAGGTGTGAAACGGAAAGGTCGGCCACGGGCGACTGGAGGAAACTGGAATTTTAGCCACAGCCGACCGAAGGAAGACGGCCGGATGCGAAGCAGACGAGCGAGGCGTGCAAATTTGCGCGGATTGACGCGGATGGAAGAAGGTCCCGGGGAGCACGCGACCCTCGCGCGTGGTGGCGGACGCCTCGTCCGTCACACCTTTGTTCTATACCGGCAGAGGGCCGCCGCCGCTGCGTTACCAGCCGATTCTCTCGATTCCCTCGACGCAATCGAAGTGTCTGTCGTTTGAAAGGATGCGCGCTTTGTGCTGCTTGGCTTGAGCGGCGATCCAAACGTCATGCCATGGAATCGGCGTGCCATTGGCTTTGAGTTGGCTTCTGATCGCCGCGTAGAACGCGGCCGTGGCACCATCCACCGCAAGAACCTGGAATCGCTGTTCCAACTTCTGCAGCTTCGCCTCATACGAAGCCCGATCGCGTGAGGCCAACAGACCGAATCGGTATTCCCCGAGGGCCACCGGCGTGAGCAGGAGGGCAGTCGTCCCGGTCAAAGGCTTGGCGATACCAACGTCTCCATCAAGCCAAGCAGACAACGCATTCGTATCGACCACTACTTCCATTGAGTGGCATCAACCTGCTCGAACTCATCCTCGATGAGTGTCTCGATCTTCGCCCGCTCACTGTGCAAGTGATTCATGGAGCCGTAGAATTCTTTCCACGCTTCGGAAGCGGGAGCCTGCTTCGGTGCCAGCCGCGCTGCCAATAGGTCGGCCACGAAGTCCTGAAGAGTTAAACCGTTCCCTGCTGCCTCAGCTTGCGCTTCGCGCAGCAGTTCGTCCGGAATGTTGAGAGTGGTGGTCACCGGCAAAACTTAAACCCGCTCTTTGTGTTTGGCAAACTTTGGAAGGCGGCCGACCCGCGCATACGGACGCACTCGTCGAGAACGATCCTCACGCGGCAAGCAGGGCTGCCTCGGAACGCTCCAAGAGACGGCACGCCATGTCTTTAGTCACAGACGGGAAGCACTCAAGGAACTCCTCAAGGCTGTAACCGCGCTCGAGGTATTCAAAGAGGGTGCGCACCGGGACACGGGTTCCCTTGAACACAGGAGCGCCTCCCAGAATATTGGGATTCACGGTGATGAGTTCCATGGTTTTAGTGCTCACGCTTATAATTTAGCAGAAAAAACCGGGGGGGCAAGACGCTGGGGGGATGGTGTTTAATGATGAATTTTGAATGATGGATGATGAATCGGAGGGTCGCCGCGGCGACTAAACTACGGAGGGAACTCTCGATCAAACAGACGGGCTCTCACGGAGACACGGGGAGCACGGAGGGCTTAAGACTTAGAAACTTACAAACTTAAAACTCGCCTTTGGAGAAGGAGAGGCTGCGATGCTTAATGATGGATGTTGAATTTTGAATGGTGAGCCAGGGATAAGGGATCAGGATGGGCTGAAGCCGGGTCGGGTGCGGAGCCAGGTGAGGGTTTCGTTGACGCCTTGTTGGAGGGGGATTTTGGGTTGGCCGAGGATGGTGTAGGTTTTGTCCATCGGGGTGATGTAGGAGCGGCTGGGGGCCGCAGTGCCATCTAAGGCCGGTCAGTGTACCAGTTGGTCGCCGCGGCGACCCGTCTCGTCAAACCTCGGCTCAGTGGTTGGCTGTGGCCTACCAGTGGTTCAGCTGGAATGGAGAAGAGAGGAGATTTAAGTTGGTGATGAGGTCGCCGGCGAGATCGGTGGCGCGCAGGATGGGACGGGCGACTTTGCGGCCGGGTCGGGTGCGGAGCGTGGAACCGGAAGCCCTAAAACTTACAGACCTACAAACTTAAAACTCCCCGGCGTGCGGCGGCCGCCATAGTTGCGGATGGCGGGCAAAAAGTAACGGGGCGAATAGCCGCAAAAAGTCGCAAGAAGTGCAAGAGGGGCAGGAAGGTCAGGCGCCGAAGAGAAGTTTTGCCGCGGCGATCAGCACGGCAATCTGGCCGATCCAAAAAAGGAACATCCATTTGATGATTTCCGCTTTGATATCAGCCCCATCCTGCTTGGTCATGAGCCGCTTGATGAGATCGTTTTCCTGCTCGCGAAAGGCTAGTTCGAGGCTCTCGGCAATAGCACGGGCTTTCGGTGGCTCGATCTGAGCCGCTTCCAGAATCGAAAGGATTTTTGTCGTGCTCACTAGCACAATCATTAGTGACGCGCATGCCGTCTGTCAAATCACCGCTTGCGCCAGCAAAAGCAAGGGCACAGCCACTGTGAGTGGTGCGGCCAAGCCGCACATACGGGTCGCCGCGGCGGCCGGGCCCTACCGGGCGAGATGCCTGAGATTAAGTCCAAAATCTTTTGGTAACTGGTATTAAAACTCCCCGGCGTGCCGGGGGTTTTACTGTGGACCGAGGGCGCGGATGCGCAGGAAGTGTTGGTCGCCGGGGAGGTCGACTTCGATGAAGGGGGGTGGGCAACAATGCGACAATTTGCCAATCGTCGAATCGTGCGGCGGGAAGGGAGGGTCCGCAGGGGATGGTGTTTAATGATGAATTTTGAATGATGGATGTCGGAAGGAAGACGGTCGGAGGGTTGCCGCGGCGACTAAACTACGGAGGGCGCGCGCGCGGGGGGGGAGTGGACGATGTTTGATCAGCTATGTGTTTGCCTTAGCGCGTGGAGAAATGGGATGGGGGGTATGATGTCGATCTCGGGGTAGTAAATGTCCAAGTCTAAGAGGTGCGGGTCGTAGCTGACAAGATGGGTGGCGCTACCATTCATCGCACAGAGCAGAAATGCGATGTCGTCTTCGTCGATGGGATAGTGGCGAAAATGAAAAAATTTGATTTCAACGATGTCGGCGAGCAGGGCGAGATGTTTGAGGAATTCAACAATGGCGGATTCGTCAACGCCACGCTCGCGAAGTTTGAGGGCATATTCCGCAGCGATGTCCCGAGATATAAGCAGCTTGAATTGTCCTTGGATCCAGCGGCTGATGATTTCGCGGTTGGGACTCGAATTTGCCGAAGATTTTCCGGCGGCAACCGCGATGTTGGTGTCCAAGACGGCGCGGATCACGGACGGATGATTTTTTCGTGTAGTCTGGACATTTCAAGGCGGGCGGCAGGCTTGTCGAAGCCGGACTTTTTCAGCGATTCAGCTTCGGCGAAAGCTTGGTCTACAAGACGAAGGATGTCGGCTCCGTAGCGTTTTTTTTGGCTTTGGCGGCGCGATATTTCAGCCTTGATGAATCTGGCAACTCGTTCCGGCAAGTCGCGAATTTCGTTGGCTTCCTCGAGCAGTTCCTCGGGAATGGGTATGTTGGTCATGAGTTGAAGACTAGCACTTTCAAGATTGGTTGCAAAGATTGAGGGGAGTTTTTAACAGAGTTAAACGAGCCTCGGAGCGCGCGGGTGCTCGGGGCAGATGGCCGTAGGCCACCGCCGGCGCGAAGGAGTGTCGCCGCGGCGACTAGGCTGCGGAACGAAGCTCGGAACAGAAAGGGCTCTCACGGAGACACGGGGAGCACGGAGGGCTTAAGACTTAGAAACTTACAAACTTAAAACTCGCCTTGGGAGGTGGAGGGGTTGCGATGCTTAATGATGGATGTTGAATGTTGAATGATGAGCCAGGGAGAAGGGATCAGGGGGCTTAGGAGGAAGTGGGCTGTGGCCTGCCTGTGGTGCAGCTGGAATGCAGAAAAGAGGAGATTTAAGGCGGTGATGAGGTCGCCGGTGAGGCTGGCGGCGCACTGAAAAACATTCCAACATTCCTAAGGAATGTTGGAATGTTGGCAGGGGGATTGGGGTGACTTTTGTTGGTGGAGAGAGACGGTGGCAGGCGGAGCGAAATGAAAAATGCCGGTCTAGGGACCGGCATGACTGGTGGGATTAAGGTTTTGTGGGATCAGGTTTTACTCACAGGGGGAACATCCGCAAATTCGGGTTGGGTGCGGAGCCAGGGGAGAGTTTCGTTGAGATGCGGCTGTGTGGAAATCAGAGGTTTAGGCGGTTAGCGAGAGCAGTCTCGATGATCTCCATTTCCCTTTTGTCCAATGTGCCCAAGCGACGTAGTAAGCGGACGAGCGACACGGTCTGAATCTGTTGGAGGTGAAAGGCTCCAGCTTGGAGGAAGGGCTTGGGAACGGAGACCTCCCAACGATTTCCGCGCAAGGCTGTGGTGTGTGGGATGACAGTAACCAAGGCAAGTTCATCGTCTACTGGATACTCTGTCAGCAGCAAGCAGGGTCTAACCTTGCCCGCGATACCCATGTCGGTTTGCCAGACCTCGCCTCGATTAGGCTTTGGCATGGTCCTCAGCTTCCATTTCTTCAAGAAGGGCGAAACCCTCAGAGGCGACATGATCACAGATGGCCAGGTCGTCGGTTTCGGTCTCAAAGCTCAACACTTTGAGACAAATCTCCCTTCTTTCGGAATTCGAAAGCTTCGGAAGTTCTTCAAGGATTTCGGCAAAGCTCACGCCGATACGCTAGCAGGAATGGTGCCTGGGGCAAGGAGCTAGGGGAGGAAGTGGAAAGGTGGGAGCCGAGCGGAGTGAATCGTAACGAAGTGGAACCGCAGATGGCCCAGAGGCAAATAGGTCGCCGCGGCGACCAACTGATACCGTAGGCAGCCCTGAGGTAAACAGCGTGAGGGTCGCTATGGCGACTAAAAGAGCGAGGACAGCATGGGATTCCGCCGAGTCGGCGCGGCGCGAACAAAACCATTCAAACATTCTTAAGAATGTTGGAATATCCTCGACAGGGGGGCGAGGTTTGATAACGGGGTGGGGCATGCAGACGACCAAAAGCGTGATTCGGAGGCCGGGGGCCCGCACCAAGCGGCTTGAGAGGATTGTCAAAGGATTTGCCAATCATCGAAGGATTGAGATTCTCGAACTTCTCGAGCGTCATCCTGAGATGTGTGTGAATGAAATCTCGGAAAAGCTGCAGATCGAAATGAAGACCGCCAGCGAGCACTTGCGCCGTCTGGCTATCGCCGGCCTGCTCCTCAAGCGATACGAGGGACGCGAGGTGCGGCATGCCATCACCGAGCAAGCCCGGCACATTCTGTCTTTCCTCGACAAACTCGCCTGAGTCATTCCAAGCGACGGTCGCGTCTCAAGGCCAAATTCCAACATTCTTAAGAATGTTGGAATATCAGCCGTGGGGATTTGGGGGGCGTTGGATGAGAGGTGGATGAGACATTGAAGCAGAAAAAACGCCGGGCGAGGGGCACCGGCGTGGCGTGCGGGGCAATACTCTAATATTCTTAAGAATGTTGGAATGTCCGGCAAAGGGGGCGGGTCAGGGGGTGGTGGGGTGGTGGGCAGGGGAGGAGACGGGGGTGGGCTTGAAGCCGGGTTGGGTGCGGAGCCAGGTGAGGGGAGAGTCCGTGGGGGATGGTGTTTAATGATGAATTTTGAATGATGGATGATGAATCGGAGGGTCGCCGCGGCGACCAGACTGCGAAGGGCACTATCGATCAAACAGACGGGCTCTCACGGAGACACGGGGAGCACGGAGGGCTTAAGACTTACAAACTTACAAACTTAAAACTCGCCTTTGGAGAAGGAGAGGCTGCGATGCTTAATGATGGATGTTGAATTTTGAATGGTGAGCCAGGGATAAGGGATCAGGATGGGCTGAAGCCGGGTTGGGTGCGAAGCCAGGTGAGGGTTTCGTTGACGCCTTCTTGAAGGGAGATCTTGGGCGCACCGAGGACGGTGTAGGTTTTGTCCATGGGGGTGATGTAGTCGGTGACCATGCTGCGGTATCTGGATGACGTGATGTAGAAGGGTTTGCCGGTGAGGGCGGTGATGAGGTCGCCGGCGAGGCCGGCGGCGCGGAGGATGGGGCGAGGGACTTTGCGGGCGGGTTGGCCCTTCAAGCCCTCACAGAAGGCATTGGCCCAATGGTAGATGTCGGCGGGCGGATCGCCGACGTAGAATGTTTGGCGGTCGATTTTCTCGGCGGGCTGTTCGAGGAAGCCGACCATTTGGTCGGCGACATTGCCGACGTAGCCGTAGCAGCGCACGACGGGTTGACCGGCGGGGTGCACGTAGAGGCCTTTTTGCGCGATGCGCCAGAATTCCTGCGGGTAGCGCGGGTGCCAGGGGCCCCAGATGTTGGTCGGGCGCACCATGACCCACTCGCAAGGCAAGTCGGCGCGGCGGGTTTCTTGTTCGGTGATGACTTTGCTTTGTCCGTAAACCGTGGCGGGAAAGTAGTCCTCGTCGTGGGTGGGGAGGCGTCCGGGTCCGCAAACAAATTGCGAGGAGCACATGAGCATGCGCCGGATCGACGGGGTGGCTTGGACGGCAGAGAGGAAATTGCGCGTCCCTTGGGTGTTGGCACGGAAGCCGGTCTCGGCGGTCGTTTTTTCGTCCATCTCGGTCCGGGCAGCGAGGTGCATGACTTGGTGCGGGGCAAATTCGGTCATGGTCTGCCGCAGCAGGTCGGCATTCAGGATATCGATCTTGCGCCAGAAGGACCGATGGACTTTGCGGGTGTAGGTGATTTCGGATGGGGGCGAGGAATAAAAAACGCCGGGCTTTTGGGGCCCGGCGGAAGTAGACGACACAAGGACATTTTGCCAAATGTCCTTGTGTTAGGTTATGGGGTGGGGAGTAGGGGAAAGTATGAAGTGTGAATTATGAAGGATGAAGTGGGAAGGAGACCGGAAAGCTGAAAGCGGAGACCGGAGAGGGGGACTCGAAGGGTGATTCGCGTTCGCCGTGACGAACGTCTCCCGCCTTCATTTGCTTGCGGGTCGCCTCGGCGACTAAACTGGATGGCGAGACGGCGTGACAAGAGTCCGCCTTTGCGTTGGATGCTTATGGAGGGACAAGGGCGGGTTGGGTGCGGAGTTTTCAACTGTTGGACAGTTTGCCAATTGTCCAACAGTGCGGCGGAGGTCAGGAGGGTTTGAAGGCGGGTTGGGTGCGGGGCAAGGGAAGTTGTGGCGGGTGGCTAGTAAAAGGTAAAAAGTGAGTGTTGCCGCGCCTTTGGCGATTGTCGTGATTCGTTGGCAAATGCCGGCAGACGTGTGCTAAGGTGTGCGGACTGTGAGCAAGCGGAAGATTTTGGTTTTGTGCGCATGTGCCGCCGCCGCACCACGGGCAGAGTGTGATGGTGCAGGTGATGCTGGAGGGATTGCGGGGGTGCGTGAAGTTTCAAAGATTTTGACCAGTTTTTGTTTGCTGTGTTTTGCGTTTGGGGAAAAGCGTTTCTGAGCTAAGAAAAGGCGTGCTCGAACTTTTGCCGAATTTGCTTTTGGCCGCACTGGCGGTTTTCGGTTCCGGGCGTGTTTTCAAGTGGTGGCGCGGGGCGATGGGTGCCGAACCTTTGCTATGGGAGGGGTTCAGTGGCCTGGCGGGCATGGTGTTGCTGGCAACCTTGGCGGGCTTGATCAACGTATTTGCGCCGCTATCCGTCTTTGCAGCCTGGATCGTTATTCCTTTTGCGGTGATGGGCGCTTGGATGCTCGTGCGCCAAACCAGTCTGGACTTTTGTTTGATCTTCTTTGGCTTGCTGTTCCTTGCTGCTGTCTTGGGTTCGCGGTGGCCGTTGCATGGCGACACCGGGTTATACCATCAGCAGGCGGTGATCTGGATGTCGGAGACCGCTTTGCCTTACGGGCTGGCCAATCTGCACGGGCGGTTTGGTTTTAATTCCGCGTGGTGGAGTTTGATGGCGCTGTTCCAGATGCCGTGGATGGAGCGGGGGGCGTCCATGAATGTGGCCACGCCGCTACTCTGTGTGTTTTCCGGATTGCTCTTCGTTGGTGCGGTGCGGAGTGCGTGGAATACGGGACTGAATGTGGCAGTCGTGCTGTTAATGGCCGGTGGCTATCTGTGGTTTCGACAGATGAGCGGGGCCAACAATCCGTCTTTGAGCACAGATGCCCCGGCGAATCTTTTCATTCTGGCGTCGGCCGCCGCACTTTTATTGTGGAGGCAGGAGAAGTTGCCGCAATTGTTGCTCATGTGGGCCATCCTTGCGGCAGGCGCGGCGGCTTGGAAACTAACCGGGTTGCCATGGTTGGCCGCCAGTGCCCTAGCGGTGGGATGGTATACCATCGTGGGCATGCGCGAGCGCGACGCCGCATGTAGCTGGTACCAAGTCTGGCCGGGTGTGTTGGCCGCATTCGCCATTCTTGGGGTCAATGCTTTACGGGGAGTTATAGTGTCCGGGTATCCTTTCTATCCGCTCAAGCTGGCCGGATTTGCGACATTACCTTGGGTGGTTCGACCGGAGACTATAGGCGGTGATACCGAGGGTATAAGGAACTGGCCGACGCGCGGTGAGGCGTCGGGATGGTTTGAATTCCTCGGCAACTGGATCGAGAACCAATACGGACTGACGAATGTTATCACGGCGACCCTGCTGTCGATGGCCGCGGCGACCCTGTTGGTCTTTGCTGGACGGCGCGGAAGGTCCGAGGTGCGCTGGGCGCTGGCGGACACGGCCCCGGTGGCCCTTGCGGCAGGAATTGGTTTGGCCGTCTGTTTTGCGTTTGCTCCGGCCTTACGATTTGTCTCCGGCTACTTTTTCGTCCTTGTCGGCTGTCTGTTGGGGCTGGGACTGGGTGCGTCGTTGCGGCCGACTTGTTCACTTTGGCGCGGGCGCGTTGCGGCCGTTGTGGCTGTCCTCTTTGCCGTATTGCCAAATTTCCGGGGTCTGTCGGCCCGTTCCATTGAGTGGCGCACGATTCCGTCTGCTCCGGAGACAGCGGTAGGGCTGAGTATCCGCACAACGGCCCAAGGCGAGCCAATCAAGATAGGCTTCGCGTGGAATGCCGAGCCTCCGGCCACACCCAATTTCAACCCAAGGCTCGTCACGGTAAGAGATGAAAACGGTGCCATCTACGGGTTCCGCGCAGGGCCGGAGCAAACAGGCCCGTAGGATCCCGAGTTTAATCGGGGAGCAGGCCGTATCGGAGGATACACCGCACGGCGCTGATGCCATCCTTCCAACCGATTTTTTTCCCCTCGGTGTAGGTGCGGCCGCGGTAGCTCACGCTGACCTCGAAGACACGCACTTTGCGGCGGGCCACTTTGGCGACCACCTCGGGTTCAAAGCCGAAGCGATTTTCTTTGAGGTTCAGATTTTGGATGACCTCGCGTCGGAAGGCTTTGTATCCACATTCCATGTCCGTGAGGTTCAGGTTGGTGAAGATATTGGACAACAGCGTCAGGCCCTTGTTGGCCACCGAGTGCCAAAAATACAGCACGCGGTGAGCTTGGGACCCGATAAAGCGGGAACCGAACACGACATCCGCCTGCCCTTTCATGATCGGCTCGAGCAAAGTGCCATACTCGGCCGGGTCATACTCAAGGTCGGCGTCTTGGACGATGATCACGGCCGCGTCGGCCGCGGCGAAACCCGTGTGCACCGCCGCTCCCTTGCCTCGATTGACCTCATGACGGAAAATCCGCAGCGCGGGCTGCACCGGTCCGCGCGATCCCGGCGGTGGAGGGCAGGCCGCGGCCAACTCCTGGAGAATCTTCCAAGTTCCGTCGGTCGACCCATCATCCACGACCACCAACTCGGCCACCTGCGGCTGCCGGAGGATTGCCTGGATCACGTCGGCCACCGTCCGGTCCTCGTTATAGACCGGCATGACGACGCTCAACAGACGTGCTGGCGGCTCGGTTTCTCCCATGGCGGGCATGACGCGTCTGTAATATCCGTCCGGCCAGATTCGGTAAACAAAAAGACCATACGGCTGGCCGCGGCTATGAACAGACAGTTGGCAAATAGTCCAACAATTGCCATTATTCCCTTATGGGTGCGCATGATCGTGGACGGGCGCGGATGACGGCCGCGCTGGGCAATCATCGCCGGATCGAGATCGTCCGTTTATTGCGCAAGAATCCCCTGCAATGCGTGGATGAAATCGCGGACGCCTGCAAGATCGACAAATCGACGGCGAGCGAGCATTTGCGGCGCCTCCACGAAGGCGGCATGATCGGGAAGAAATACAAAGGACGCCGGGTTCTTTTGACGGCCACCAAACGCGCGTCGGCCATGCTACGGGCCATCGATCTTTTGTGGGGCGCTGCGGCGGATTGACTGTTGGACAGTTTGCCAATTGTCCAACAGTGCGTGGAGGGTCAGGGGGTGGTGGGTATTGAGGCAAACAAAAACGCCGGGCGTGGAGCCCGGCGTGGTGGAGGTTTAGGAATGTGTGGCGGCGGTCAGGACGGGTTGAAGCCGGGTTGGGTGTGGAGCCAGTTCCAGGTTTTAAGCAGGCCGTTGGTTAGGGATATGGATGGAGCCCAGGCTGTTGTCTGGTAAATTTTGGCAATATCCAAGACGTTGGTTTGGACATCGGCTGGGTGGGGCGGAAGATATTCGATTTGAGCTGAGCATCCGATCACTTGCTCGATTGCCTGAATCAAGGTGGAGAGTTTGATGCCTTGACCGCTGCCGATGTTGTAAGGGCCGCTTGCGGTCGGGGTTTCCAAGAGGCCGGAGATGGCATCGGTCAGATCGGTGACGAAAAAGTAGTCTTTGGTCGCGCTGCCGTCGCCGTGAATTGTCAGGGTTTCACGTCGCGCAATTTTGGCCAGAGCCACGGCGACGATACCTTGGGGACTCAGAAAATTTTGACCGGGGCCATAGGGGTTTGAGGGGCGAACGATGAGGTGGCGGAAGCCCTGTTGTGTGGCGGCGACAGAGAGATATTTTTCCATGGCCAGCTTGGACGCCCCATAGACCGAGATCGGGTTGGTCGGGGCGCTTTCAGGAATCGGCATGGTGTCTTGCGGGCCATAGACCGCACCGCCTGAGGAGAAGAGCGTGAATTCATCCGCGCCAGAGCGGGTGGCGGCCTCGAGCAAACCGACGAAGAGGGAAATGTTGCCGACAAAACTCTCGGGTGAAGCCTCGGCGGATGGAGCCTTACTTGCTTCGTGAGCCAGGTAAACAAACCGCCGATAGTCACGAAAAGCCACCGACCGCAGGTCCTGGTCGCGCAGGTCGCCGGTGAATGCTTCTGCCGCCGGAGAGTTGGCGGGCGGCGTGGATCGGTCGAGGATGCCCACGTGATAGCCCTTGGCGTGGAGAGCTTGGGCCAGATTTGTGCCGAGGAAGCCGGAGCCACCGACCAGTAATATTTTTTTCACCATGACCTTAAGCTCGCCAAATAGGACCGCACGGATAGAAACGCTGGAAAAGAGATCATGAGACTTCTGGTTGTCGCCCACATCCCACCGCCGCATCATGGGCAGAGCTACATCGTCGAGCAACTGCTGAATGGCTACCGGGATCGTCCTGATTTGGGCATCGTGTGCGATCACCTTGACGCCCGCTTTTCAAAAAGCGCGGATGACATTGGCAAGGGCGGTATAGCCAAAGTAATGCTCCTGGGAAGATATGCGATGGAGCTGCTGTTTTATGGAATTTTCCGGCGGCCGCAATTGATGTATTACGTTCCTGCGCCCGGGAAACGGGTGGCGGTCTATCGGGATTGGGTATTGCTGGGCCTGGCCAAGCTTTTGGGATTAAAAACAGCATTCCACTGGCTGGCAGGTGGGTTGGATGCGTGGGTTACGGGCGAGGCAAAACCATGGGAGAGGTTTATTTCGGAGAAAATTTACGGCAGGGCAAAGCTCAGCGTGGTGCCGGTGAACAGCGAAAAAAATACGGCGGCCTATTTCCATCCGGAGGAGATCAGCATTATACCCACAGGCATACCGGACCCATGTGGGGACTTTGAGACCAGCCTCTTGCCGGTCCGCCGCAACCGCCTGGAGAAGAGAAGGCAAGCTGCCGGTTCCCTCGACCCGGTGGAATTCCGGTGTCTTTTCATGGCGCATTGCACGGCGGACAAAGGCTTATTTGACGCCATGGAGGCGGTTGGAGCAGCAAACAGAAAACTCATGCAGGGCGGTGCGGGGGTTTTTGTGACTCTCCATGTGTATGGAAGTTTTCTCACTGAAAAAGAGCGAGCAGTTTATGCAAGACTGGCCGACGAGCTGAATGCGGAGATGCAAGGCAACCTGCCTGGAAAGGATTTAGTTATACAACACCTTGGATTTGTTGCGGGTGCGGAAAAAGACCGGGTGTTGCGCGAGGCCGATGTCCTGTGCTTTCCCACGTATTATGCAGCGGAAGTGATCCCGACGGTCATTATCGATGCCATGGCCTACGGCTTGCCGGTGATCTCGACCGATTGGAGAGGGGTGCCGGAACTGTTGCCGTCCAAAGGATTAAAAACCTGCCCGATCAAGAGGCCTGATGAGGTGGCACAGCGATTGCTGGAAGCTATTGAGTTTGCAGATTTTGGGGTTTATCGGGAAGCATTTCTGGCCAGATTTGAGGTCCATCGATTTATCACCAGCATGGCGCAAGCCATGGTGGTAGGGTAGCTTGCGATAGGGAAAGGCATTCTTAGAGATGAGCCGAAGTGTAATGAGCGACAAAAAACTCCGTGTTTGCATGGTGGTGGCCTGTGCGAATGATGTTTCGGGCTCGTCGATGCGTGATGACGCCAGAATGTCACCGGTTTTGCATCCAGCGATCCACAACCTTTTGGATGGGCTCAAGGATCGGCAAGACATCGAAGTAGAGGTCATTTATGGACGACAGAGCCCCGTGTCCGGTGAGGACCGCTGGGAAGGAAGCCTTCATTATGTCCCGGTGAAATATCGACCATGGCCCGTTCCTGGTATGGGGGGACCTTATTTGGCCAGAACGATGGCTCTGCTCAGGCATATCCGAAAAACGAAGCCGGACTTGGTACATGGTCAAGGCACGGAAAGAGAGTCAGGGTTGGTGTCAGCTTTGTCGGGTCAGCCCTCGGTGTTAACGCTTCACGGAAACTTTCGGGAAATTTCCCGAAAAATTAAAGCATCATTTCTAAGCTATTACTCGCTGGCGGCGATGGTTGAAAAATTTTGTATACCGAGGGTGAGTGTGGTGCACTGCATATCAAAACACACCGCCAAGACAGTCGTGGATACTGCGCAACAAACTGCGGTAATACCAAATGCGGTGCATGCCGAGTTCTTCGGAGCAAAGCGACAGCCAACGAAATTTCCAACGGTTGTATGTGTTGCTGGCATCACTGAGTGGAAAAACCAACTCCTACTTATTCAAGCCAGCGAAATTTTGCAGAGATACTTTCCGGAGTGCAGGGTAATTTTTGTGGGAGAATGTAAAAAAGAAGCGGACTACGGAAAAAAGTTTCTCGAAGAGATTGAAAAAAGAGACTGGTGTCAGTGGCGGCCACCATGTGATCGCGATGAACTAATCAAAATATTGGGAGCAGCTACCTGTGTGGTGTTGCCATCTATAGAAGAAAATTTTGGTCTAGCTCTTGCCGAAGCCATGGCCATAGGAATACCCACATTAGGAGCAGATGCTGGTGGTATTCCTGATGTTTTGGATGATGGCAAAGCTGGTATTTTATTTGCACCAACATCAGCAGAGGATCTCGGACAAAAGCTGGTTGGTTTGCATACGGATGCGCAACTAGCTCAAGATCTTAGCGCGGCTGGACATAGCATTGCAGCTCAACGGTTTTCTATAGAAAAGATAGCCGCTGCTCATGTCGCGCTTTATCGAGACTTCAGGTCTCAAAGTTCGCAATGACTCCTTTAACAGTCATTACGCCTGTTTGGAATGGCGCCACATACCTGCGGGAAGCGACCAGAAGTATCTTAAATCAAAGTTTCGCCGACTTCGAATTCCTCATACTTGACGATGGATCGTCGGACGAAACACCGAGAATTCTGGACGGGTTTGCGAAGCACGACCCACGCGTCCGGGTGATCCATCTTGCCCACGAAGGAATCGTAAAAGCCTTGAATCGAGGTGTGGGGGAAGCGAAAAGCGAGTGGATTGCGCGAATGGATTGTGACGACATAGCTCATCCCGAACGTTTGGCGAAGCAAATGCGGGCGTTGAAAGAAGCGCCAGAGGCTGTTTTGTGTCACACGGCGGTCCGGCAGATTGGGGATCCGCAATACATGACGAAGTTACAGAGGCTCCCGCGCAGTCAAGCGCTGGTGGCGGCAAGGCTCTGTTATCAGAGTCCTATCGTCCACCCGACGGTTGTTTTTTCCAAAGAGGCTTTTCTCAGGGCCGGTGGTTATCGTCCTGAGGAAAGGCACGCCGAGGATTACGGGTTATGGGGACGAATGCTACCGTTGGGTGAATTTATCGGGCTGACGGAACCACTTTTGGATTTCCGGGTGCACGGAGATTCCATCAGCAAGAAGAAAGCAGATACTCAACGCGAATTGACCACAGGGATTGCTCTGCGTCACTTTCAGGAATTTATGGGGTTGACCTCTGCGCAAGCTGGTCGGGCATATCTAGCCTTGACCGAAGCGAGGCGTGGAAAAAAATTCAAAGAGTGGTTTTGGTTTCTAGGACGATGCTTGCCTAGATTGCGTTGGCAGAGTGCCGAGCTTTGGGCTTGGGCTGCGAGCCAAACGCGTCGGCGGGCAGCAGGCTAAACTTTAATCTCCAGCCTTTCGAGCCAAGGCTTGTCCATGTCCCCGATCATACCCAGCTCTCGCAGACGTGCTTCAGAGACCCGAATTGGTTCGCGCCAATCGGCGCTTTGCCACTCAGCTAAGGGTTTTTCCCAATCATTCGCAGATTGAATCAGAATGCCGATCCCGTGGTCGCGGAGCTCTTGAGACGCTTCGTATTGTTCGGGCGTGCTGCAAGTCCAGAAGATGCCCCGTCCGCACGCCGCGGCCTCCATGCTCACGGTGGACCAAGATGAAGCGACGGCATCGCACCACTTGAGATCCTCAATAAGCCCGGCATCGCTGACTTGCATAAAGTCAATGCCCGCCGCCTTCATATCAGCCGCAAGCATGGCACGGTCTTCTCTGGGGTGGGCACGAAAACGAACCTCTGCTTTGCCTCGCAGTGCGGAGCAAATTTGCCAGTCGGCAATGCGCTGGGATCGAGAATAGTCACCTTCAGCAGGCTGGGAGAAAAATGTGATACGGGGTAGACCAGTATTCGTGTCGCGAGCAGGCCCAACTTGTCGCCGCACATCCTCTAATCTCGGGTGACCGATCGCCCAAAGTTTTACCGAAGGATCCACCCTGGCCTGGAACCATGCTTCGTCAATTTTCGAAAAAAGAACGAGGTCAGTGGCGTTTGTGAACTGGTATAAGTCAAGCCGTTGGCCGTGCATCATGTGAATTACGCGCATTCCAAACTTTCGCCAGCGCCAGACAAGACCCTTTTGCCATGGAAGAAGCTCATAGGTGAGAAAAAGCGGCCCGACGGCGGGCGTAAGAGTCTCGCACCATGCTAAAGCATTGAGACACTGGAAGATTCTATCGGCCAATCTTCCTTTAAGGTGGTAGTTTGTCTGGAGCCCCGACTGCTGTAAAAACTTGCTAGTGAGAGAAGCTCCTCTCAACGCTAAAAAAAGCGTTTTTACAGAATTATAAAAGTTTGGAGAGTGATTAGGAATATTGAAACCAGCATTTGGCACTATCTCACACCCACTACCAATAATGTTTGAAGACGGGACACGAGACTCATTAAGCACTGGACGTAGCGTATGGGCGTGAGCGGGAGTATCAAGCAAAGCAAAAACGGGACCGGGGCTGGTGAAGTCGCGGTCCTCGCTAATTCTTGATGGGGCCCAAACCGAATTCCATGCCGAGCTGACCCACCAAGCGAGCCAGGAATAAAGCCCAAAGCGCTGCTTCAGCTGGGTCGACTCACTGTGCCACTTGAGTTGATGCCATACGGCATCGGCACAAACAGACAGCGGGCACTCCTCCTTTACGTGGCCGTTCCAAAACAAAAGAAAAGCGTCAAATGATCCATTTTCGGAAGACACGACTTGAGATTTCAAAGGGTGCAAACGCAATAGATACCTAAAAGCATACCATTCCGATTATGATCTAATTTCACTTCTTCAAGCCGTTCGGGAGAGCCCTCGGTGAGCTCCCTATACGGCCTGACTATACCAAGAAGCCGGCGTAAATGTAGCCGCCTCGCTACACTCATAAGCGCCGTTTCTTCAAAGCGCTGAAAAAAAACAGATACCGAGTTGAACCGAAGCGACAGTTCTCTTAAAAATTCTTTCTCCCCAGGTTCATACAAATGATGCAGATTCGTTGAGCTGGGGCCTCCTTTAATTCGAAAAGGAATAGAAGCATGAAATCTACCTCCCTTACGTAAGACCCTCGCAACTTCATTCAGGGCTTGTCTATAATCAGGTAAATGCTCAAGAACCTCTAAGCATATCACCTCATCGAATGAAGCATTCTCGAATTGGAGATCTTGAGCATCCCCCTGCACGATTAGGTCTGTGCTGCCAATGCGCTGTTGCGCAAGTCGACAGGCATCAGCATCATATTCGATACCTTTGTATGAACATACATGACCTAGCAGCATTTCGCTGAAAACACCCAAACCTGTTCCAACTTCCAAAACGTGGGATCTCGGCAAAACGGACTGCAGAGTGAATTTATACCTTTGCCAATGCAAATGATTTTGAAATCTGTCCGTATTAACGTGCACATCAATACGTTCGTCTGCCGTCGCTTGCTGCAGGGGTTTCATTATGAGGGATTGTATTTGCACACACAGTTAACACGAGTTGCTCTAATATCATTGCTGTCTAGTGACCGCCAATCCGCGTGAATGTTGTCCAAGATGTGATCCGGCATCGCGTCAAACTCTAAATCCCAAAGAAGGATCTCAAAACCGCATCGTTCAAGAAGCTTGCGATACTCAGACGGGCGTAATTTGTTAATAAGGGGATCAAGGACGTGCTTAGGTTCCATCAGATACGACCAATAGTGAAACTTGTCTGGCCGCGTATAAGCTCTATGATCACAGAAATCAATATAGTGATAATGTATCGCATTTGGGGCAGACAAATGAGCAAGACTGTTAATGCATTCCTCAGTATTGAAAAAATGCTCTAAGACTGTATGCGAAAATACAACGTTATAGAGTTGTAACTTAGGAAGGGTGTTTACGTGCCGAATATCCGAAACAATGTGATCAATGCCAAGCTGATTGATTACGGATAAATCACCAAGCCTTAAAGCCATATAATTTATATCCTTAGTTTTTGATGCCACTAGGTTTAGTGTAGAAGCATCCAATGCGACCTCATCAGGAAATAGTTGCGCATGGATTAGCAAGTCATAAGTCGCTTCGGATATTCTTTGTTTATCGTAGCCTGCTATATCTAAGCACGTTACATGGCCCGCACCATTCAGAGTGTATATAGTAGCTATTCCATACGGGTTCAAAACGCCACAGCCGAGATCCAGAATATGCGCACCACTTATTGACGCAAAATCCTTAATGAATGAGTGATATTTGCGAGCCACGCTGGCTGTTCGCTTCACACCTGGTATCCAAAACTCATTATTGTTTAAGTTTCTTCTAGTAATTGAAAAAAGCTGATCGGCTACCTGCCAGCCTTTATTTTGGTAGCGAGGATCTGTTGTCAATAAGTCTATAATGCAACCATCAACAACCGCTTTCCCAAAGCGTGACCTTGTTGTTGCTTTGAAGCCTGTTCGAAATATTGCGTTGCATATGTTTTGTATTGTCTTCTTCATAAAACTCGAATCTTCAATTTGTTTCTTTGAACGACTTCCACCGGCAAGATTTCCTCAATTTTGAAAGACAACGCTTTCGCGACATTTCGCAAATCGCGGGCCAACTTGCGCATGCCGTCAGGCTCGAGGCTGGCGGCGTGGTCGGTGCCCTTCCACGTGCGATCGAGGGTGAAGTGGCGCTCGAAAACTTCAGCTCCTAGGGCGAGGGCGGCTATATCGGCGGCAATGCCGAGGTGATGGCCGCTGAAGCCGATGCGTTTGACTGTGTTTCCAAACTTTTCACGCAGTCGAGTGATTTCAAGCAAGCAAATGTCTTCAAAAGCAACTGGATATCCTGAGGTGCAGGAGAATAGTGTCAAATCCTTGGCGCGGCCATGCTTGCGAAAGCGATTAACGATCGCTTCCTCCTCCTGATGTGTCGTCATTCCAACGGAGAGTTGAATTTCTCCGCCATATTCTCCGCACAGATAATCCAGAATATCTGTGTTGAGGTTGGTGGCGGAGGGGATTTTGATGAAGGCTGGCTTTAATGATGCGATTTCCCGGGCAGACGTCATGTCCCACACGGAAGTGCTGTAAGTTATGCCGCGCTCCTCACAGTGGGCTTTGAGTTCGCGATGTTGGTCGAGGGTGAACTCCAGAGCTTCACGATGAGCGCCGTAGCTTTCGCCATAGGCGTTGGCGGGATTTGGGTGCGGCGCGTTGTATTGTTCGGGACTTAGCAGTTCCTTGGAATTGCGCTTTTGGAACTTTACAGCGTCCACTTTGCAAAACAGCGCCGCGACATCGATCATTTCCTTGGCGATAGCCATGTCGCCTTTGTGATTGCAGCCGATTTCGGCGATGAGATACGGATGCGGAGCAGGGGTTGCGGAGGTCGGAGAACGGAGGTCAGAAGTCATTGGAGTAATCTCGCGTGGGGTGTTTATTGTGAGCGATAAAGTTGAAGATGTTGTTGGCTTATTTGGAAATCAGAAACGGCGTAGGATTACTGATCATTTTGCCGAGCATTCGTCCAATAAGGTGATTTGATGCAACGAGATCCTCATGTTGCGCAGAAGTGATGTATCCGCAGTCGAGTGCGAAATCGAGAGATGTTTCAGTCTCTGCGTTTTCTCCATCACAATCTGTGAGTTTACTAACGAAATGCGCTTCGTATCTGCGCTTTGCCCAAGCTTCTCGTAAATTCATGGAGACGGATCTGGAGCTGCGTCTGATTTGATCGACAAGCGCATATCTCTCCTCAGGTGGAAACTTTACTGAAAGCCGATAAATCGCCATAGCTAGCGAGTAAGCCTTCTTATACACCTCTAGATCTTTTGCTGAATTAATCCTCATTGGTTACTGGCCGACGGCTGACTTCCGGTCTGCGACTATTCTTCTGAGGGTGCCGCGCATGCACTTCGGGCTAGGATCATATCGGAGAGTTCGCGGGCGGCGCCGTCTCCGCCGTTTTTCTCGAGGACGACGGTAGCGTGGCGTTTCACCTCCGGGTGGGCGTCGCCTACGGCGATGGGGCAGCCGACAATTTTCATGGGGCCGATATCGTTGATGTCGTTTCCGACATAGACCACCGATTGCAGGTCGATGCCTTGTTTTGCGGCCCACTCTGCAAGCAAAGGAGCTTTGTCCAAGCTGCCGTGGATGACCTCGACTTTCAACTTGTCGGCCCTGGCTTTGACCACCGGGTTCTCCTCGCTGGAGAGGATGAGAACGGGAATGCCCGCCTCTTGAAGGTGGCGAATGCCCATGCCGTCCTTGCGGGTGCAGAAAACGGCCTCAGATCGGTCTTGGGAGGTCAGAACGCGGTCATCGGTAAGGACGCCGTCAAAGTCAAAGACCACAGCTCTGATGGTCCCAGGCAGCAGTGCGGCCTGCTCGGCTTGCAGGCGCTTGCGCAGGAGGATTGCGGCGATAGCAAAATCCACCGGCTCATCAATCTCCCAGCAGCGTTCACGGGGCATAACATGAAATACCGTCTTGCCGAAGAACCGATGCCTGGCTTCGAGGAATCCCGGAATACGCATGGCGTACACGGCCCCATTTTCCACGAACTGCGGCTCGCGGTCTTGCCGACGCGGTCGAAACCGCTTGTCGTGGTTGATGGCTTCTGCACCATCCTCCCCAGTCTTCCAGAGAAAGTAATGGAAGTCCGTCACCGATAGTGCGGAATCAGCCTTATCCGCGACCAACCTTTCTACCACCGCATCGATGTCGGCTCCAGTGGTCAGCGGCGACGTGCATTGCAAAAAAACCAAAATATCATCGTTCCGCCAAGGGCGGAGAATTTTGGATATTGGATATTGGATATTGGAGTAAGGTCCCTCACCACTGACCGCCACCCCCCCAACTTCCATCTCCAATCTACTATCTCCCGCGACGTAGGCGCCGTTCCCAATCACCTCCACTGCGTGGAGCAAGGCACTTTCGGAAGTTGCCGTATCTCCCGCCAACTCTGCCGGGCGCCATATCACGCCGGCTCCATGCGCCGCGGCTATCTGTGCAATCTCCTGGTCATCCGTGCTGACAAAGACCGCATCAACATTTGAGGCTCGCTTTGCCGCAAGAATGCTCCAAACAAGAAGCGGCTTGCCGCAAATTGCTAGGACATTTTTTCGCCGAATTCCCTTGGAATCGCCGCGTGCAGGGATAATGGCGAATGTCATGGTTCGCGGATCCATGCTTCAACAGTCCCGATGTTGTCTTTTTTTACGAAGCCAAGTTCTTTTAGTTGGTCATGAAATCGATCAATTGCATGCTGTCCAACAATAAAAGGATGAACTTCGACAATAAGTTTTCTTACTGTTGCTTGTTGATTTAACCATTCAAAATTTTCATCTAAGAAAGAAATTTCGCCACCCTCAATGTCCATAACCAATACGGTTGGAGAGAATGAATACTTCTCGCAAAGTTTCTCAATGGAAAAAACCGGGACGTTGATTAACTCGCCACCCTCAAGATCCGCGCTGCCGCTAACGATGAATTTGTGTATGTGGAAGTCACCATTTGATGATTTACTCAGTAAGCCCTGCTCAATCTGAAATTTTGCATCATTGAGCATCCTGTTTTTAGCAATCCAAGGAATTAGTTCTGGGTTCGCTTCAATGACGACATGACGAGATGGTTCATCAAGTAGCTTGTTGCAAACACAAGAAACAACACCTATGCAGCCGCCAAGCTCAAAAAGAGAATCTTTTGCATCGCAATACTTTTTAACCAGAGTTCGCTCCCCTAGTTCATAAGCATCAAAATAAAAGCGCGAACGAAAACTAATTGGCATCTTTGTGAATGGTAGCGCAAATGACATGTTCTCAGTTTTATAGCGTCTGTTCCACATGCTCCACCAAGCACCAAAGGGATAGCTGTTATATCGCCGAGAAAGCCAAATGCAGTTATACCAAGTTCTTATAACAGCTCGCATATGAAGCGGAATAACTGATTTTATTGATTGCGAGCGAATCATGTATCAAATGCGCTTATTGTTGATCAAGCACCGCTAATTATTAGTAGCAATTACCTGCAAGTAAATCGAGGCAGTATTTGTGGCGCGCTCATATATATCTACCGTAGCAAGAGTCTGTGGCCAAAGTTTTTTTAGGTATCTCTCAAACGAATACATTGACTTTGTACGCTGCTTGCAAAACTTGGTAACGCTCATTCCCCGAGTTTGAATACTAGTCAAGGTATAGTGTGCAGATGTTAAAAAATATGTGAGAGATTCCGGGGTGAAATAATTAACGTGGCCGAGGCCTTTGAACTGTTTCTCGATTTGAATCTCTACCCACCATGCTGGGTCATTTGGAACCTCAATAAAAATCAAGCCACCTTCGGGTAAGTGATGCGTGCGTAGCTTGGCAAGAAAATCACCAGGATGAGGCACGTGTTCGAGCACATGACTCATGGTGATGAGATCGAACTTTTGTTCTGTTTTCCCCGGAATGAAAAGACCGCTGGTGAACTTTATTTTGGAGTTTGCGAAATGATCGTTTGCATACTCTGACATTGCGACATCAGGTTCCCATCCCTCGAGATAATCAGCGTCATTTTGAAGTTCGGCCAGTAAAGTTCCACACCCCGATCCGATATCAAGAACACCGGCAAAACGAGTCTTACCGGAACCTTGTCGAACAAATTCAGCCTGAACCTTCGCTCGGGCTCTCATGAATTTCAGATAGTCTGATGTCGGCGCCTCTTGTCGAACCGCTCTGTAGGTGGAATTGTAATACTCCGTTAATTGTTCATTTGATGGATAAGGATCGGTGTAGCAAAAATCTCCCTCTTGGACGACTGTGCAGAAAGGAAAATCCGGATGACGGCCGAGAGGTATCTTTTCCATTATTGTAAGGTAGCAAGTTGGGCTGTTTGACGTTGAATCTTTTTCATGACCATTAGCGACCATAGTGCCACTGGCACATGGACGATGGCGAAAGAATACGTAAGAGCAGCAGGTCCCCAAGTTCCTTTGCCAGCCGCCAGTAGGAAGAGAAAAGAAACGGCGAGTAGCCAGTGCGCCCAGACAAATGGTTCCAGGCGGTGCGCTCGCACATAGTGCATGGAGATGAGCCAAAAACTATAGAGAAACCAGCCGATCGAAAGGCCAGCAAAAGTTAAAGGAGTGAACACTCGGTCAGCATACTGAGGCAGGAAATGGGTAAAAAGCACAAGGGCTAAGAGTACAGAGGCTTGACCAGTAAATGATACGATTAGGTGCATCCTTGCTGCAGATCCCCAAGAGGCGTCGAGTTCGCGCCGTTTATCCTGAGCAACCAATTGGCCCCAAAACGGAATTTTTGTGACCGTCCAAGATGAAGCGATACTTGCCGCCATTTTACTGAGCTGAAAAGACATGCCTGCTTGCCCGGCAACAATTGGTCCGAAAAACTGAAAGGCTATAGCCGGAATGCCAGCTTCAAGGAAATATCTACCTGTCCAGGTTCCGGCAATCCGCCACTGGAATCCCCAGATTTCTTTGAACCACGCGACCTGTTGATGCTTGCGAAAGGGGCGTCTAACCTGAGACCTCAGCTTAAGCCATTTGCCAAAAATATACGCATAGCCAGTAAGAAGACTTGCGACTGAAGTGAAGATAACCACGTCAAGGCTTTGGGTGATCACGAAGCCCAGGGCCGAGGCAGTGAAGCCGATAAGGGTCATCCAAAAATAGTAGATGGCCACATCGGCGACACGGTTACAGCCTTCTAGAACAGCCCAGAGAGGTGTGAGCAAGAACTGAAAGCCCATGCAGACGGCCACCACAATCCAAGGGAGTTGCCAATGCACGCCGTCTGAGGGTCTCGACGAGAAAAACACGTAGCCACCGATGCCAATGCCGAGGGTGAGCACAACGGCCATAGCCAAGTAGTAACGAAAGGCTTTCTGATAAATCGACCGCAGACGTGAAAGGTTTTCGCTTTTACCCGTAAGAAAGCCACTTTTGGTGAAGCGGAGTCCGGCAAATTCCTTGGCCGTGAATTGGGCGATGCTGACGGCGAACCCTGCCTCGAGAAAAACTTGGATCCCTGCGACCCCGGCAAAGGCGTAGTAAAAACCCTGATCTGTCGGGGTCAGATATTTGATGATCAGCAACATTGTGATGGGACCCGTGACGAAGCGCATGAGTTGCGTCGCGGATGTCACGCCGATGGCGCGGTCAATGCCTAAAAAATGTTTTAGTCGAATGAAACTCACAAAATTCAGACAAAGGAGGCTTTCTTAAAGGCAGAAGCAGGTAATTGCGGCGATTGAGCGACTGCCGGACTCGCGCTTTTTCGCTGGTCTTTCAACCTAGAAAGAAAGTTGAGGGTCTATGGTTGAGGGATGAGGGAGCAAGGCGATGGCTGAAGCCTGAATTTGAAACCTGATTGAGTGGCCCTGCGGCTGTCTCCGTCCGCCGCGGCGGACTCCGGCTCTCATCGGTCAACTCTCATCTCCGTTTTTAGGTTCAACTACGGATATTGCTACTTCTTGGTGCGGCGGAGCATGGTGCACAAAAAGTGCCGTCGACGCGCTGACGGCAACCTCGCTTGCTTGTGGTTTGATTTGCGCGGGGGAGTAGTGGCATCGGCTTCCAGCCGACGGGTTTTGCATCCTCATTGGCAAGGATGCCAATGCCACGGCGCGGGCCAGAGACATCGCGCGGTCGGCGCATTGGGTTCAGGAATGAGCCACCACCGGCTGCACTCTGGCGGCCGGAACGTCTTGCACAGGGCGATCGCTTTCTTGGTCGGCTTTGGCCGGCTTGCTCGTTTGCTTCAGCCAGAGACGATGCGACTCGCTGGTGCAGCGCAGCATGGCGCATAAGAACAAGGCGCCTTGTAAAGCACCATCATACGCCCCGAAAATAAAGGTGTAGCTGAAGAGGCCATAAATGATTGGCACGGAGAGAAACACGGCTAAGAAAAAAAAAGGTGACCCCTTGCACTGATTTACCAACCTGGCCGCAAAGACCACCATGTAAATCATGAGCGCATAATACAGGATCAGCCCGATTATTCCCGCGAAGCGGATCGTGGAGAGGGGGCCGTTGTGAAATGCTCCGCTCACAAGCTGGGCTTCAAATTGATCGCCGACAAGATAACCTTGGCCGCCCAACATTGCATCCATTTGGATCTTCAAATCTTGCTCCGAAAAACCAAATCCTGAACCAAGGATCGGGTTGCGCAGGAAGAGCCCGGGATTCTTGAGCACGACTTCCCACATGTCGAGCCGCCATTCCGTAGTGCCTTTGGCGTCATCTGCGGCGGTGCGGTTCCATTCGACGCCCGGAATGAATG
Organism: Chthoniobacterales bacterium; assembly: GCA_044359955.1. Taxonomy (GTDB): domain Bacteria; phylum Verrucomicrobiota; class Verrucomicrobiia; order Chthoniobacterales; family JACTMZ01; genus JACTMZ01. The sequence continues at coordinate 271,877 of JBIKLF010000002.1, forward strand.
AAATAGCTCGCTGCGCAGAGGCGGGCAGGGTGATGCCGGATGAATGGGCAAGAATCAGCACAACAAGGCCGAACAGTGCGAAGTAACAAGACTTCACCATATCCTTGGTGCCACCCCAAAAGTAGCTGGCGATGACAAACCCCGCAAAAGAGCCGATGAGCGCGCTCCTGAAGCCTGACAAAAAGACCATAGCAAAACCCGCAAAGAATATGAAGAAGCGCCCGGTATTGAATGGATTGAGCAGCGTGAGTGGTCGATACAGCGAGTAGGCCATGGCGATCATCAAGCCGCCCGGAACTTTGAGAGCGGTGAAGCGGCCAGTCTGCTCATTGACGACGCCGAATTCTTGCTCTAGGTAGCTCCCGGCGCTGATGCCGGAATAGAATGGGTGGATCAGTGGAGCGGCGCCCGGGAAAACGGTGGTGAGCACGCCGAGCAAGCCGACGGCGAGGGATCCCGCGGTCATGAGCACGGGAAACCACCGGGCGAGTTGGGCGGGCATGACCGTCCTGGTTAGGACCCAGAAAGCGGCGCAGGCCGCGACAATTTCAAAATAGGGCCGACCTCCCAGCATGGCAGACCCGATCGCGGCAAAACCTACAGGGTTGCGGACAAACAGGGTGAGCACCCAGAGCAAATTGAGGATCAGCAGTGCCTCAAGCAGCCCGTATTTCGGCTTGTGCAAGGGTTTCTTGAAAACGATGAGAATAAGATAAAATGCCATGGCCGCGCCAATGGCCAATTCTTGCACGGTGAGCGGAATAGGTAGAACAGATACCTTACCGGTAAGCGTCCAGCACAGCGGAATGAGCAGCCAGATGTTGCGGCCCATGAACAGGAAAACCGCGAGGCCGACGCCCCCCGCAAGGGCCATCATAATGGGGAGGTAGTTGCTTTCGCCCACCAGAATGCCGGCCCCGACAGCAGCCGCCAAACCCCCGAGCGTCACGGCCGCGGCAGTGAGAAATCTAACATCAAGCTGGTTGGCGAGACTCATGATGGGGCTGATGAAATTGTGTAGGCGCGCAACCGAGGGCACGGGACCTTAAGCTGGGGCGCAATAAAATGAGCCATGATCGGGCCTTCCAGTCAAGAACTTGGCTTTCCGGAAGCCCGGTTTCGGGCTTTCCGATTCATGAATAAATGATGATAACACGAGTCAGCCCTCGCCTTCACGGAGTCCATCCGTTGAGCTAAGTTCACGCAAATGCAACGCGTCTCTTTTCGAACAATGGGCCCTCACAGAGCTAGTCGCCGTGATCATTAGCGCATCCTTTCATGAAGTTTAGCATCATCACGCCCCACTACGGGCAACTCGATTGGTTGCGACATGTATTTTCCTGGTGTGGATCTGCAAGAGGGCGGCAAATCACCTGAATAAGGCAGGCAGGCTGGCCACAACGATCAACTCCTCCCCTGACAGATCGCAGCGGATGGGATTGGCGAGGTGTCCGGGATCAATGGATTCCAGTGGCGCCAGGACCGAGCCGTCTTCGCTTCGGCTCATAATGATATGGGGCACATCTCCAAGTAGGTTTTCCCAGAATCGTTTGTCGAGGAAGTTCGGATGTTTGCGTCCCCAGAGTTCATGCCAGCGGGTGGGGCGGGTCTTTCTGAATTCGTCGCTTCCATTGGGCGTGATGACGATAAACAGACCGCCATGGTCACCCAGTAGCCGCTTGGCTTCGCGGTAAGAATTCCGCGGCGACGGGACATGTTCGAACACATGTGAAGAAAAAAACACGTTATACTCCGAGGCAAGTTCATCGGCACTGTAATGTGTCTCCACATCCAAATGGGCGCGGCCGAAGTCGCAACGGGGGCGGCTGACCTCGACTCCAGTTGTGATAAATCCTGCACGCGCAAATTTCCAAGTATTATAGCCCCAGGAGCAACCATAATCCACCAGTTTGGCAGACTGTTCGGGGTAAAATCGGCGTATCAGATCGATGTATGGCGATAGATTGCCTTTGGAAAAGAAATCCGAGGATTTCATTTCCTCCAATGTTTGCAGGTCGGGTAGTTCGGTGACCGTCTCCTCAGTATAATCCGACTGGTAAAATTCCCGGCTCTGCACAGGAGTGTCCGTGGGTGTCCTGTATAGCAGGAGGCACTGCGAGCAGCGGCGCAGGAGCATGACCCCAAAGCGGCGATCCAGCACGCCAGGTTCGGGACTACCACCACAAGATGGGCAATGGCGTGATTCAGGGTTCCTGCCGCGTCTTGCTATTTCCAGCAGCGCGCGGGGTCTTTGCAGCAGGACTCTTAATTTTGGATGCATAATGAGTGATGGGTGTGGGTCAAGTATGGAGGCTGGGATTTATACCATAGGTGTGCCGTAGAAGATGTCAGCGCCTGTTGTTGCATTTATAGTATGCATCGGCTGCCAATCAAGCGGTCTGGTGGGCGGGTTCAAGCAACTGCCCACGCTGCATGGCTATTGCGGATTCGCATGCGTGCGCGTAACACCTGGACACGCGACTCGCATAGGCATGCAAAGAGTAGAGACTGCGCGCTTTTTCAGCGGCTGCGTTCCCGGCTGCCAGCATCATGGCTGGGTTCACGAGCCAGGGGCGGAGCTTCGTATCAAGCTCTACGTGCGAGAACTCCGAAAGAATGATGCCATCCAACCCATCGGTGATGGCCTCCTTGCCGCCGGTGTCGGCAGAGGTGATGGCAGGCAGGCCGGTCGCCATAGCCTCGAGTTGGGAAATCGGGAAACCCTCCTCGTAAGAAGGCAGGCAGTAGGCATCCGCATGGTGGAGGGCGTGGACCAGGGCCTCACCTTTGAGCACTCCCAGTCTGCGGCAATTGGCACGACTGGCGGCAATCAATGCCTCGGCTTCCTCCTCCACGGGTCCGATAAGATGGAGTTCAAGCTCAATGCCGGCCTCTCGGGCCCACTCGCCAAGTTTGAGCAACCTCAAGATACCTTTGCGGATGCCGATCACTCCGACCGTTGCGATTCGGAGGGGGCCGTCTTTCGGCAACTGTCGGCGGGTGAAACGAAAGCGCCCTGTATCCACGCCATACGGGCAATGCAGAACACGATCCGGCGAGTAGCCCCGCCGAACATAGGAATCCACCACCATACGGCTGCCGCAGACCAAGAAGTGTGCGAGCTTGGAAGCTTTGCACTCATCGACAACCTTCTTGGGGAGTTCATGATTATGGGGGAGGCCGGCCTCCCGGCGTCCCCGCTGCTGGAAGAGGAAGTGGTCTTCCGGGTGCATGGAGCCGCACTCGATTACGCGCACAATGGGGCGGTGGAGAATCTTGGGAAATAGGTGCTGGTACGATGTGGCCAGACAAGTGATGACCGGTGAGAGGTTGGGCTTCGCTGCGACGAAGCGGGCTAGCGAGGCGGGTTCGTTCCGTTTTAAGGAGCGAGGAAGATGGAGGCGGGTGAGCGCATGGTTCCACAGGGCCGGGAAGGGATGGCTCATCAGCCGCTCCCCGGGAACCCCGAGACTGGTGTAGCGTTGTTTCGGGAAGCCGGTGAAGACAGTTCCGAGATGCCCGGCGACATGCAAGGCATTGGCTAACGATGGGGCATGCCACTGGCGTTCCACCACAATGTCTACACGGCAATTCATGGCAGATCTGCTCCAACACGGGCGAAATACAGATCGTATTCCAGAGGTCGATCATCGATGTTTCTGTTTATAACTGTCGGCTTCATGCGGAATAATCTAAAACCCGCGGTTCCAAGCAGTTGAACCATTCGGTGAATCGGACAATCGCGTTCGTGTGCGTGCCTGAGGCGGCTGACCTCTACCACCATGCTGTGCACGCGCTCCAGGGTGGAGATGGCACCCTCCAGCATGGCGAATTCGAATCCCTCGACATCAATCTTGAGAAGATCGATTGCGTCACCTTCCGCGTCATCCAATGCATCCAGCCGTCTTACTTGGCATATCTGTCGAGCGGTCTTGCCTGCACCTGGATTGTGTTTCAGGTAGTGTTCGCCAAAGCCGTGCAGGCTGCTGGCGGCCTCCTGACCTTCCGGCACCTCAATCACCAGTTCTCCATCATTCGCACCGAGTGCCACCGGGTGGATCATCCAGCGAAATCCGCCTGTTTGCTTGAGCCGCTCCAGCCTCGCCACATGGGCAGCCAGCGGCTCAAAGAGCGTGATTTTCGCCTGCGGATAAGCCGTTTGGAAAGCCAGCGCGAAGTCCCCGTTGTTGGCGCCGACATCGTAAATGACCGGGCTTGCGGGCAGCCTCCAATCGAGTGCTTCAATCAGGAACGAATTGTAGGCCTCCCTGTTGAATGGTGCCAGCCGCATAAACTTTTTTGGAACGAACGGCAGGCCCCCGCTATGCAGTCGCCCAAGGGAGGCAACGGATTGCAGATAAGCTAAGATTTTTGAAGTGAACACTTGGGATGCAGTTGAGTGCTGAATGAAGGGGATTGAGGAACCGCGCCGAGGGGAAAATAATATCATTGGAGATCGGATGTGTGGGTATTCTTAAAACACGGATTAGACAAGTTTACACGGATCCACGTTCGATGTAGGGCATGTTATTGTCGATGCTTTAGAGGAGTAGATGGCCGTTAAATCAACGACCTGCCCAACGTTGCGTGGGGTCGTGGACCTCAAAGCGGGTTCTTTGGTTTGGTTGGGCTTTGGTGAACACGTCGTAGCCGAAAGGAGTGAGGCGGTAAGCGCCGGCGAGCAGTTTCCTGACGCGAAACCAAGCGATGATGGCTGGACGCAAATATCGGGCCCAAGGAGGTGCCAACTTAGACAGACGAGCCATTTCGTCAGCTGCTTCCGGTCGAAGACAGAGGTTGTCTCCGGTATCGACAAAACTCGCCAGGTATTGAGGGATGCGGCGCATCGTGACGCCGGAGGCGATGAGGTCGGTAGCCCAAGCCGCGTCACCAACCACGCGCCAGCCGTCAGGTAGGAAGAAGCCGCGCTCAATGACGGAGCGACGCAAAAAATTGGCGGCGCTCAGAAAAGACAAATTACCACTGACGAGCGAATGCAGGCGGGTGGGAATAATTCCGGTGCGGCTGCAAATATATTCTCCAGTAGAGTTGGTAACGACAACATCCCCGAGAAGCATATCGCATGCAGGATGTTCGGCGGCGGCGATGGCAACTTTAGCCAGAGAGTTGCGGAGGTATTGTTCGTCGGCATTCAGCCACGCCACAATGTCTCCACTGGCACGGCGGAAACCGCGGTTGATGGCATCATACATACCGGAGTCTCTCTCGTTAAAGATCGACAAAGTGTAAGCAGACAAGGCACGAGGAGAGCCAATGTCAGAGGCTGATAAGCCACCCGTGTAGTAGGCTGCGCCATGGGACCGGGCAAAATCCTCAATGCCCGGGGTGCCAGCATCTTGAATGATGTGCTCGATGCGCAGGTTGTTGTCGCCCACCTGATCTGCCACGCTGGCGACGCAAAGTGACAGCCAATCAAGCTGCCCAAAGTGAGGCGTGATGATGGTGAACTTCATGAGAAGATGCGCTCAAAATCATGGTGATTAACAGCGTGAGAGCACATTGTTCGATGAGAGGCGCGTTGCAAATGGAGTGAAGGGGCAAAATTACGAGCATTGATGAGAAAACCGCATGCCACAAAGGTGGTTAATTATTGACAATGTACAATTGATGTTTGGCAGTTGCTTTGCATTGCCCCCGCACCTAAAAAATAACAAAGGTCTTTTCCGTTGAACTTCGGTATACCTTTCTTGCTGGCATTTTTGGGGCATTCTTCACCTGCCCAAAAAATTGATGATCTCGCGCACACTCCAAAGGTAGGGTACCAATGTTACAAGGCGACGGGTCAATTGCACGTAAGCAATCCGCTCCATCAAACCGACACAAGTCAATCCCGAGGGGTATAGCGTTGCGCTTGTGATTTTAGCCCCAAGGTGCTGAGTAAAAAAGCACCAAAACTGACTTGTGTACCTAGAGTGAGCAGGAGAAATGAAGTGATAACAATGCGCATACTTGAACTGTAGGAAAGATCGCCGAAGCCTGCATTCGCCCACAGAAAAACAGCCCTTAAAAGTATGATCATGCCGCTCGAAAAAAGGAGCAGGCCCACAATGAGAACTTTTTCGAGGCTGAGCAGTGCCCTTGCGTGATGTATAAACTTGGTTTCTGGCAGGAGCCCTACTTGAGCGGTATATAGCCGCGCAAATGCGGCGAAGAAGATGAGCTGAAAGCCCAACTGGATACCCATGGCGAATACCAGCAAACTGTTTGTATCGAAATTGATTTTACCAATCTGGATGGGGCCCAAGATCAGCGATACGAAGCCAGCTGCTCCGATGATGCACAGAAGCAACCCGGGATAGAAAAACAGCCAACGAGGGCTGAAAAGGAGCATAAAACGCAAATGTCTCCAGCCATCCCTCCAACTGCGGAGGTGCGGTGGACGCGAACGCCCGTCTTTATAAAGGGTGATCGGAACTTCAGCAATTTTCATTTTTCCTTGGGATGCTTTAATCACCATTTCCGAGGCAAATTCCATGCCGGTCGTGCGAAGTTCCATCCTCAAGGCGGCTTTCTTGGTAAAACCGCGGAGGCCACAATGAAAATCCTTAGAAGGGCATCTGAAAAGCAATCGACCAATGAAGGTAAGGACCGGATTACCAATCCATCGGTGCTTCCACGGCATGGCACCCGGAATAATCTTGCCCCCACCCCTAGGCATGCGACAACCCATCACTAAATCATAACCCTCATTAAGTTTATCCACAAAGGGTGCAATCTCGGCGAAGTTGTAGCTGTCATCAGCATCTCCCATAATAATCCACTCCCCTTGAGCGGCTGCTATTCCCCCTGCCAATGCGCTCCCGTAGCCTTTTTCCATTACAGAAATAACGCGTGCGCCAAGGCTCTCGGCAAGAGCTTGTGAACCATCAGTGCTCCCGTTGTCAGCGATGAGGACCTCCCCCGTGAGGCCAAGCTTTTCAATGGATTGATGCGCCTTCAAGATACATGTTTGAAGGGTTTCCGCCTCATTGAGGCATGGCATAAGAATTGTGAGTTGCATGAGATCTTTTATACTATTTAATCGGATTTGCTTTCAATACGCGCGCTACATACCACTCCTCTAGCCCACGTTGCACTTTTACTTTTAGAGTCTTGCTACCAATTACTTCAACTGGATTGTCGTTCAGCCATTCTTCCATTGACTTCCCAGTTGCTAGTCGTAGGGAGCGTTGACTAAAAACGAGAATTGAGCCGGCCGCTGGAAGGGAAAGCTGTTGCTCTGAATGAGGCGTGATTTCTTGTATGTTTCGATTACCGGAGTGCCACATCAGCGTAGCAATGGGTTCATCGCCAGTTGAAATAAAATACACGATATCGGCGTGTGTTGCATCCAGAATGTCTCTGAGAGGTTTAAAAGCTGAAGGGCGATCTCTGTAAAAAGCGTAAACTTCTAATGCGCGCGTCAAATTGGCAGATGAGACAGATCCTGACACCAACTTTAATGTTGTGATAGCAGGCCATAACGGTCGCGGCGGGTGTAGCACAAGCGAAACCAGACAGCATCCCAAGAAAAGTGCTACCCCAATACTCCAAAGTTTGCGCCGGTTAGTGCTAAACAGATCAAACAAATAAAATGCGGGAAGCAGAAGAAGAGGATAATAAGGAGCAATGGTTCGGCCAATTGTAATGAGAGAAGATTGAGACACCAAAGCAAGTAGAGCCACCCATGTTGCGATGGATGCAATCCAACCGTGCATTGCCATCGAGGAACCTAGTGAGCATGCAAAAACGGAGGAGCGAGTCCGGTCGATGTGAAGGGCGCACCACAAAACCAGCAGCAGCATAAATGGAAGCCCCAAGGCTGCACTTTCCTCCATGGCTAGCTCGCCGACACCGAGAGACTGTAAGCCACCCTCAAATGATTGCTTGATTGCATCCTTCATTGAATACGCAAGCGGGAAGAAGCTGACAAAAGCGGCTTCTGCTGTCTTGGGAAACAGAAGCAATGGCGGCTGCATATTTTGCGCAGCCAACAGGAGTGTATTACCTGCAAGAGATGTGAGCGGCGAGGCGCTTGATACTTGCGCCCCCTCATAAGAAATCCCCGTCCAATCGCCACCACGCTGATAATTTATCAATGCCAACGGGACAAATGAGACCGGAACAGTAATGAGCGCCAGCAAAATTGCCACGAAAACCTTCTTGGGGAACTTACGGAAAAAAGGAATTGCCAGCACCAACCATGGAAGGCCCAATGGAAGATTAGAAAGCTTGGCGGATGTGAGCAGGGCCATGGCTGCGCAAGAAAGAAACCAATCTACGAGAGATGCACTTCTGACGGCCCGGAGAATGAACCATAAGCCAGCTAGAAACAATATCGTGGCATAAGCATCGTTACCAATACTCCCGGCTTGTAGAAGATAAAGAGGCGCCAATGGAATAATCCACATCCATATATATGCAGCTTTCCTAGGAATTCCCAAAGAAGTAAAGACGCCGTATATCAGACCAGGAAGAAAAAGAAACGGAATAAAATTCAGGAAAAACAGTGGCCTCAGCGAACCAAAGAGAGACAGCAGGGGAGCCATTTGCCATTCAAACAATAGTGAGCGCGTATTCATTCGCTGGTCCATGGTGTTGATCCAAAACCAATGTCCCTCCTCAAACCAGTGAAGAACACGAGACACTCGATAGCTTAAACTATCATAATTGCTTGGCTCATAAAAAACTCCTCCAACCAGCACCAAAATACTGAAGATCAAAAATGCTAACGGAAGAAACCTCTGGAATCTTCTCTTTGGGGGTAGGCGGTAGCTTATCCAACGGGGAAGTGGCTTAAAAAGCCATACTGCAAGAAGGAACAATACACCAATTAACAAAAACAACCAATAGTATGCGGGATAAAATAATGAGCCCGAAGATAGAGCCCAGCCGAAAAACGAGGCGCAAAATAAATATATCATCCAAAACAAGAGTGGAGCAGGAACCGCGGTCATTTGTTCACAATGATAAGGTTGTTACGTGCATTGAAGTGTGGCAAAGGCATCAGAGAATAATCCCCATACCACACACAAGGGCATAATTGCTGAGTGAGATGCCAGCGAGCACTTGAACCATTCGATCAGTAATACCTTCCTCCCTGCCGCGAGCAACGCGCTGGCGCATGCCACACCTGCGGGGCCTGAACCTAGAACAATGGTGTCCGAAATATCGGATGGAGCCAGCATGATGCTATCCGGAGTGTTTTTGTCCGCGCGAGGCTGATAAACCGGCGGTATATGATGCCGCTAACGGGGGCGCCATACGCTGAAACCGGGCAGTGTCTTGAATAAATACAAGCCGGTTGCCGTTCGTGCTGATAGCAGGTGGCCGAATGAATCGTATATGTCTGGTTTTGAGACAACGAGCATTTGGGGGTACGGCAGACCGGAAAGCTGCTCGTCGGTCATATTTGAGACAAGGATAACGTTTTTTTCACCTGCAGCTGCGGCTGCAGTAGGGAGAGCCGGGAAGATGCCATAATAGTTGGCTCCTGCTGGATCTGCCGCCCACCAGATAGTGCCGCCCTCGTTTACTGTTTCTAGGGCTAAGGCCGCCGCAGAACGGTAGTCGTCTTTTGCGTGATGGTCGGCGGCGCGGTAGGAGAAAGCGGAGCCGAGCATGGCAAGAACGGCAAGGAGGGTGATGGCCCGGCCAAGCATACGCAGACGGGTACGCCACAAGGCTTCAGCAGCCAAGGAAAACAAGATGAGAACGAACGGTAGAAGGGGTGTCAGATGCCGGCCGACGATGCGGAAGTCGCCTACCAGACCGACTAGAACGGCGGTGCCAGCCATTGCTGCCGGGGTAGTCCAAAAAATAACCGCGCTTTTTCGTTCGCTTGTCGAATTGCTTCCGCGGAGGGCGAGAGTTGTGCCTGCGCCAAGGAACAGCGCCAAAAGAGAGAGATAGGCCAGCAGCGGGGCAATAAAAGGTAGCAGCGCCATGGGGGACAGGCGTAATTCACTGCGCCCGGGGCCCAAGCCGGCCGCCCCCATCAACTCATAGGCACCAAAGGCTATACTTTTTAGATTGGTGCTGCCGACCGATGATGCCCCGGCATCGAGGGACAAGGTCCACAAATAGTATACGGCAAGAGCAAGAAGAGCTGGCAAGCAGACGGTGATGGCGAGGCGAGTGTCGGGCCGCCGGAGGATACAACCTAATGGTTCCCGCATGAGCCATAAAACCAGGAAGGCGGCCGAGAACCAAAAAGAGAAGATGACGCCCAAAAGGCTTGAACCGCAAAGGATCAAAACTCCACTAGCGAGGAGAATGATGTCGGCCGTGCGCGGTGAAGTCGAGTTACCGGAGACGTTGGCAAGCGCGATGGTGCAGGCCGTGGCGCCGAGAAACTGCAATATGTAGGGCCGGGCTTCGTCGAGGTAGGCCCACAGGAATGCTGAACAGCATGCAAAAACGACAAAGAAAGCTCTCTGGCTATTTGAGGTGTGCCAGCACCGCACGGCAAGCATGAGCGCGATGACAAAAAGCGGAATGTTCATCGCACGAAGGGCAAACTCGGAGTGCCCAAAGATTTTCTCCCAGCCCCAGAGCATGAGCATGTAAAGAGGCATCTGCAGGTCTGAGCCTCGGTCAGAACCCATCTTATCGGCAAAAGCCGAAAAGGTGGGGGCTATTGCTTTTATCGCGCTGTTGGCTTCGTCGATCCATAAGCTCTGGTTGGAAACGGCAATTAAGCCCACAGCTGTCGCTGTGATTGCTGCCCAAAGGGTGTAGCACGAAAGGGCCATCGCTATGGTTAACCGAGTTGTCGCAACTGCTCAGTAAGCTGGCGGGCTTTCTCGCCGAACTTGCCAAGTGCCACGCTGGGCTCGCCGCCGTAGCGCTCGCGAAACCGAATTGGCACGTAGCCGTGTCGCCATGAGCGGTCTTTCCGCAGCAAAACCGCCAAGGCCACGTTTGCGAGAAAAAAGTTGTTCGGTATACGATCCAGCAGTTGCTGCAAATGATCTGTACGCATAAGGCGATAGGGAACGTTTGCGTCCACGCAGTTGGCTTTTGCGGTGAGAATGAGCGTTGCGCGTAGAATGTAGCTGGCAACTACTCGACGCCAACCGTCGTCACGGGCGATGCGTTTGCCATAGATAACGTCAAATTTCTCACGTTGCCTCCAGAAGCGGAAAAAGTATTGCGGGTCGCATTGACCGTCCGAATCAATCTGAAAAACGTAGGGAATTTGTCTTTCGCAAGCTTGGCGGTAGCCCGCAAGGCAGGTCTGGCCGTGACCTTTGTTCGACTGGTTAAAAATTTCGAGCCGTTCGCCTAATTGCTCTTGCAGGCGCTGCAAAACAATTTGTGTGTCGTCTGTTGAGCCGTCATTTATGGCAAGAAAGACGAAGTTTTCTGTCCAATTCTCGATCTCCTGGAACCATTCATGGACCACTTTGCGGACGGAGGCCTGCTCATTATACACAGGCATGATTAGCATGATTTCAGGACTCATGAAAATTTTGGATCAGACGGTTTTGGTAAGAGCCCGAATGTTAAAGATTTGGGAGTATCAGGCAACCATGTCCAGCAAGTTGGTTTTTTTTGGATCAAGAACCAGAGAGGGCTTGCGCGGAGGCGCGTGGGGGCGGCCGGAGGCCGCGATGTTTAATTTTGGATTTTGGATGTTGGATGGGGGAGATTTTGAACAGAAGTTAACGAACGTAACGAAGGCGAGCGAGGAGCATTGAGGGACGGAGGATTTTTATTTAATGTGCGGCCATGGATTGGCTGGGTTGGATAACGAATGGTTGGCGGCCGGGGTCTCTGGCTTGGCGCCTGCGGCAGGCGCGGTGGAAGGTTTTCTTGGGTCTAATCGAGCATTTGCCGCGTCCAGTGCGGGATGGGGGAGAAGGGGGGGGGGAGGAAGAGGAGGGCTGAAACTTGAGACCGGAAAGCTGAAAGCGGAAACCGGAAAGCGGATCCGCCTTCGCGCTTCGCGGCTACGGCGTGACAAGGGGCGGGGCGGGGGAAGG
>JBIKLF010000041.1:0-3070 GCA_044359955.1 Chthoniobacterales bacterium
GTTCCAGGGCCTCCGGCAGCCCGGTCAGCCGCGCGATCGTTTCGAATCCGGGCCGGACGCATCCGCCGAGGAATGTCATAACGCCGAAGCCCAGCCCCCCCGCCGCGCCGGCGCCGGGCGTCGCGGGCGGATGTGCTGTGTCATCGCTGGTGTGAGCTTGGCGCGCTGGCCGGTGGCCGCCGCTTTCGATGCATTTGGGGGGTGGTGTTTTGTGGATGGCGAGGTCTTGGCGGTGCGGGTTTCCGGGCGGTTGGCCGCGGAATCGGAGAGGGGCCAATATCGAGTGGCGGGGCACGACGCGAGAAATGTCAAAAATCAAGATCTGACCCCACTTCCTTTTGATGATCAGGTGAACGGCGTCATATGATTGATGCCTTGCTGGTCGATGATGGGTCAGGCTTCCGGCACCGCGGCAGTGCAGTCTGTCCGAACAAGGTAGCCGGTCTGTGATCTGGACGTCTCTGAACTGGTCGAGACCTTGCGGGCAAACGGTGGCTATCTGCCGCAGTCTGAAACTCCCCGCATCATGACCCGGAGCAACAGAGGCTTTTCGTTCTTGCAGGGACAGACTATGGCAAGGCAAATTGGCGCCTTGACCCTGAGAGAAAAGATCGGCCAGACCTCCCAAGAGGTCTTGTCCGTTTTCAGGACATGGCACCCGGGCGACGTGTCCGAACTTTTGACGTGTTACCCGGTCGGTTCGCTTTTTGTCGGTAATGATGTCATCAACCTTCAGGGCGCAGAAAGCGGCGTGGCGGGCGTCATCGCCGAGTTCCAGAGACAGAGCGCCCTGCCTCTTTCCGTGGCCGGCGACCTGGAGAATGGTGCCGGCCATGCGGTAAAAAGCATGACCAAGTTTCCACCGCAGCTTTGCCTCGGCGCCACCGGATCCGCGGAGCTGGCCTATGATTTCGGCAAATATTGCGCACTCGAAGCGGAGGTGCTCGGCTTCAACTGGACGTTTGGCCCCGTCGCCGATCTGCCCGTCAACTGGCGCAACCCGGCCTTGGTCAATCGCATGCTCGGTGATGACACGCCACAAGTGATGGCCCTCCTCGCCCGTATCATTCGCGGCTATCAGGACCACGGGCTCAGCGCCACGGCCAAGCATTTTCCGGGGGACGGGGTCGACGACCGCGACCAGCATTTGATCACCAGCGTGAACTCGCTCTCCAAGGAAGAGTGGATGGAGACTTTCGGGGAAATCTACCGCGCCTGCTTCGCGCAGGATGTCCATGCGGTGATGGCGGGCCATATCGCCCTGCCTTGGTTGGATCAAACCGTCGGTCGAGGAGGCCGCCCGCGGCCGGCAACGGTTTCACCGGATATCATGACCGGGCTGCTGCGCGACGAACTGGGTTTCGAGGGCGTTGTCGTCTCCGATGCGCTGATCATGGCCGGTTTCACCGGCTGGGCCGACTGGGAAACGCGGACCCTCGAGGCCTTCAATGCCGGGTGCGATGTCATGCTCTGGCCCGGGAAAAATTATTTCGACCTGATGGAAAGGGCCATCGACGACGGGCGGGTCAGCATGGAGCGCCTCGATCAGGCGGTAACGCGTATTTTGCGTTTCAAGGAGAAGCAAGGGCTTTTCGGCCGGGATTTCCCCCGGGAAGTCGCCAAAGAGAAACCTCTCCCTGAGGCCATCCGTTTCTCCCGTCAATTGGCGGATGCAGGCATCACCTTGGTGCGAAACCGCGACAACCTTTTGCCGCTGCGGGCGAACAAGGACAAAAAGGTCCTGGTTTTGGCCGCGACGAACAACCCGGACCAGGCCCGGGAGACCCTCGAGCCGTTTCTCGGCGAACTGGCCAACCAAGGCCTTGAGGTCACCTTGAAAATCAACGGCAACTGTCTGGACCTGGCGAATGTGACCGGCAAGGACTTCGATCACTTGATCGTGGTTTATCTGGTGAGCATGCATCAGCCCAAGAACACGGTGCGTCCGGTCGGCGCCGTTGCCGAGTGCATGTGGATGCAGCAGAACACGAGCTTGAACCCGATCATAGTCTCCCTGGGGAGCCCTTACCTTTTGCACGACATGCCCTACGCATCCACCTACATCAACGCCTACGGGGACTGCGCGGAAATCCAGACCTCACTGGCCCGCAAGATGCTCGGCCACGGCGAGTTCCGGGGCGTGTCGCCGGTCAGGACCGGCGGCGCATGGTAGGGTGAAGCGGGCCGACCGACGGCTTTGGCGTCCGTCGGCCCTGTTCTGGCCGTGGTCAAGGAAAAGTAAACGTCGCATGATACCAACGTCCCGTTGGTCGTGGACTTTTGGCTTGGGCAGGGGCACGGGCGTCCCGACCGTGCTCCCAGTTTTTGCAGAGGTCCAAAAGCTAAGGGACGTCACATGAGCACCCTCTTGACGGCGCGCCGGCGCGGTGCTCGCAGGTGTCATAGAGGCGATGAACGACGCCTATGGTCAGGCGGCGCGGACTCCACAAAATGGCGGGCGCTTCGCTTGGCAAAAGTTTGCTGATGGTCGGTTTGTGGCCTGATTTCCCACCGCATCGTCACGGCCAAGTTCCCGGGCTTCCGAGAGGCCAGGGATCTCTGGCAGAAGGTCGTTTCAAAAACCAAGCCAACAACCGCAAACGGCGCGACCACCTCGTATCGCTGGGCATCGCCACGACTACCTCGAATTGCCCGGCGTGGGACACGACGCGCTGCCGACCCTCTCCGGGGGTGCCAACCAATGGCAATTCTGCCAAGACACCCTCGACGCGATCGAGTAGCGCGGCTGAAGACATTCCTTTGCCGCGGCGCTCTGTGTCACTGATCGAGCGCTTCGTCGGCGGGGCGGCCGCCGTATGGCGCCATAGATCACGAAGACGAGATCGGGGTTACGGCTGAGCACGTCACGCTTGACGCGTTCCAACCCGCGGTCGGCCGCCTCACTGCCGCGCCGCATCCCCCAGCGGCACGACCATGTTCCAAGTGCGGGTCATCTTGTCGAAGCCGCCCGCGCCGTCGCCGGTCGCCGCGAAGAGGTGGGTGGGGCGACCATTCTCGAGGAGCAGTTGCACCCGTTCGAACTGGCCTTGGTGCGTGACGGTCCCGTCGT
>JBIKLF010000025.1:0-34145 GCA_044359955.1 Chthoniobacterales bacterium
GGTGTGCTTTTTGTGTTCATACGCCAAAAGAATATATGCACATATATCTTTGTCAGCAAAAAAAGATGGGCGTTTCAAAATCTGGAAAAAATTTGTCCTGCACCCTCGCACTTTTCCCGCCAGCCGTCGAAGCGCCATTTGTTGGGGAAGTCGCGGCATTGCTGGGGTTTGACCGGTTGGATGGTGCAGGTGTTGACGCCTTCGAGGAAAATGCACGAGCCGTCCGGTTTGGATTTGAGCATGAGGCCTGAGCGACTGGGGCGGAGCTGGGTGTGTTGCGCGATGAATTCGGCGGGGGTGAGTTGGAGGAAGGCGGCGATGGCGTTGATTTCGTGGTCGTCGAGGCGGACGAAGCCGGGCCAGCGGCAACAGTTGCCGCACCGTTGGCAGAGGTAGCGGGGCTCGGGCTGGGGATTGTTTTGCATTTCAAGTGGCATCGGCTTCCAGCCGATGGATTGGGTCTTCATCGGCAGGATGCCGATGCCACGGGTTTCAGGCAAAGACGAGGCGGCAGATGGCGATGGAGGCGACAATACCTGTGAAGTCGGCGATGAGGCCGGCGGGGACGGCGTGGCGGGTGCGGCGGATGGCGACGGAGCCAAAGTAGACGGCCAGCACGTAGAAGGTGGTTTCCGTGCTGCCCATGATGGTGCCGGCCATGCGGGCGAGGAGGCTGTCCGGGCCGTGGGTGGCGACGAGTTCGGAAAAGATGCCGAGACTTCCGCTGCCGCTCAGCGGACGCATGAGGGCCATGGGCAGGAGTTCGGCGGGGAAGCCGACGACTTGGAAAACCGGATCGAGCGCGCGGCTGATCAGGTCGATGCCACCGGCACCGCGGAACATGCCAATGGCCACGAGGATGGCGACGAGAAACGGGATGATGCGCAGGGCGACTTGCATGCCTTCCTTCGCGCCTTCGACAAATTCTTCGTAGACCGGAACCCGGCGGAGGACGGCATAGAGGGGGAAAAAGGAGAGCAGGAAAGGTATGGCGAGGAGGGAAATGGCGGTGACGTAGGATGCGAACCAACCACGATCGCCGTCATAGCCTTCACCTGCGGTGCGCCAGAGGAGGAAAAGGAAAAAGACGCCGAAGGCGGCGAGAACAAGGCGCGACCAGAGGGCGAGGGGGGCTGGCGGCGCGGCGGTGACTAGTTCTGGTGCGGCGGCTTCTTCGGTCTTTTTTGCGGCTTCGTCCTCGGCCGTGACCGGGGGGAGTTTGTAGAAGGGAAGTTTTTCCAGGGTCTTGACCGCGGTGAGTCCGGCGATGGTCGAGCAGAGGGTGGCGACGAGTGCGGTGCCGATGATGGCGGTGGGTTGGACTGAGCCGGCGGCGGCGAGGATGGCGACGGCGCTGGCGGGGATGAGTTGGACGGAGCTGGTGTTGAGCGCGAGGAAGGTGCACATCGCGTTGGTTGCGGTGCCGGGGCGCGGGTTGAGTTTTTCCAAGTCCTGCATGGCCCGGAGTCCGAGTGGGGTGGCGGCATTGGCCAAGCCGAGCATGTTGGCCGACATGTTCATGATCATGGATCCCATCGCGGGGTGTTCGGCGGGGACGTCGGGGAAAAGGCGGGTCATGAGCGGCCGCAGGGCGCGGGCCAAGGCGTGCATGAGTCCGGATTTGTCGGCGAGGCGCATGATGCCGAGCCAGAGGGCCATGACGCCGGCGAGCGGTAGGGCGATGGTCATGACCGCGGTCTTGGCAGACTCAAAGGCGGCTTCGGTCACCGCGGGGAGTTGTCCGGTCAGCCCGCCGAGGAGCACGGCGCCGATGACGAGGGCGAGCCAGATGTAATTCAGCACGGGAAGGGTTTAGGCGGGATGCGCGGCGCGGGCAAGGGCGGGGGAGGTTTTGAACAGAAGGGAACGAAGGAAACAAAGACTGAGGGATCCCGGCGGCCAGAAACCGTCGCTACAAGTTCAGGAGGGGTTTGAGGAAGGGGGCGGTGGGGCTTCCTTTGACTTGGGCGACTTCTTCGGGCGGGCCGGCGGCGACGAGTTGTCCGCCTTGGGCGCCGGCTTCGGGTCCGATCTCGATCACGTAGTCGGCTTCGGCGATGACGCTGAGATTGTGTTCGATGACCACGACGGTGTGGCCCTCGTCGGTCAGGCGGTGGAGGATGCCGATGAGTTGTTCGACGTCGGCCATGTGGAGTCCGATGGTCGGTTCTTCGAGGAGATAGAAGTTGCCGCGTTGGTCTTCGCGCAGGCGGCGGCCTTTGGTCGCCCCGGTGCGGGAGAGTTCGGTGACCAGTTTGATCCGTTGGGCTTCGCCTCCGGAGAGGGTGGGGCTGGGCTGGCCGAGGGTGAGGTAGCCGAGGCCGGTTTCGACGAGCAGTCGGAGGGCGTGGCGGATTTTCGGATGGGCATCGAAAAATTCGGCGGCCTCGGCCGCGGTCATGCTCATGACATCGGCGATGGTCTTGCCGTTGTAGGTGATGTCGAGAGTCTGATGGTTGTAGCGACTGCCATTGCACTCGCTACAGGGGAGCCAACTGGAGGGGAGGAAACTCATTTCGAGTTTGATCGCGCCCTGGCCGAGGCAGGTCTCGCAGCGTCCGCCGTCGGTGTTGAAGGAAAACCGACTGGCGGTGTAGCCGCGCATGCGGGAGGTGGGAAGTCCGGCGAAGAGTTGGCGAATTTCGTCGAAGACTTTGATGTAGGTCGCGGGGGTGGAGCGGGAGGTTTTGCCAATGGGCGATTGATCGACCATGTGGACGCCGGCGATGTGCTCGGTCCCGGTCAGTTTGTCATAGGGGGGCGGGGCAGCTTTGCGGGAAGGTTTTCGTCCGCGGCGGGTCATGGCGTCTTTCAATGCCGGGACAAGCGTGCCACGGAGGAGCGACGATTTGCCCGACCCGGAGATGCCGCAGGCCACGGTGAGGCGTCCGAGCGGAATTCGGACGTCGATATTCTGCAGGTTGTGCAGGGAGGCGCCTTTCAATTCGAGCCAGTGCAGGTCTTTTTCCTTGAGGGAACGGCGGCTGCCGCGCGACGGACGTTGGGGCGGATTGGCCAGGAATCGTCCGGTGACGGAGTTCTTCGAGGCGCGGATTTCGTCGAGGGTCCCGGACGCAATGACCTCGCCGCCCCGCCGACCGGCGCCGGGACCGAGGTCGATGATCCGGGTGGCGCGGCGCATGGTTTCCTCGTCGTGTTCGACCACGAGCAGGGAATTGCCCTGTTTGACCAGTTCCTCGAGGGCGTCGAGCAGGTTGCGGTTGTCGCGTTCGTGGAGTCCGATGGTCGGCTCGTCGAGAACGTAGAGGACGCCGCGGAGGTTCGATCCGAGCTGGGCGGCGAGGCGGATGCGCTGGGCCTCTCCCCCGGAGAGCGTGGTGGCGGGACGGTCGAGGGTGAGGTAATCGAGACCGACCCGTTGCATGAAGCCGAGGCGTTGCCGGATTTCGGGGAGGATGTCGGCGGCAAGGGTGCCGTCGTGGTTGTTGAAAACGAGGGTGTCGAGCAACTGGGCCGCGTCGCGGGCGCTGGCGCGGGTGAAGTCGGCGATGGGACGGTGGTGAACGCGGACGTTGCGGGCTTCGGTGTTGAGGCGCAGTCCCTCGCATTCGGGGCAGGGGCGGGCGACATCCTTGTCGGCTTCCTCCCGGGCCTGCTCCTCCTGGAGATCGGCCTCGAGTTGCGTGCGGGCCTGGTCGGTCTTGACCGCACTGTCATAGACGAGGCCGAACCCGCGGCAGGTCTCGCACCAGCCGTGGGGGGAGTTGAAGGAGAACATGCGCGGGTCGAGCGGTTCGAAGGCGCGGGCGCATGAGGGGCAGGCCATTTCGGTGCTGAGCAGTTCGCTCTCCGTGCCGCGGACCAGCCGTGCTGTATTCTTGCCGATTTCGAGGGCGCGGCGGGCGAGGGCGATGGCGTCTTCCTCGGAAGCTTTGCTGATTTGTCCGACGAGGACATCAATCGAGTGTTCGCGGTAGCGGGAGAGTTCGGGAAATTTGTCCGCCTTGATCAGCTTCCCGTCGACCAGCAGCGTGTTGAAGTCGTGTCGCACGGCCCATTCGGCCACTTCCTTGTGGTAACCCTTACGGGATTTGACCAGCGGGGCGAAGACTTGCACTGGTCCGGCTTGCGAGGCGGTGCGGACCTTATCGGCCACCTCGGCGAGGGTGGTGGTGGCCACGGGGACTTGGCAGGCGGGGCAGAATTGGGTGCCGAGCTTGGCGTAGAGAAGGCGGAGGAAGTGGTAGACTTCGGTGATGGTGGCGACGGTGGATTTGCCGCCTCCGCGCGAGATGCGTTGCTCGATGGCCACGGCCGGGGGGAGCCCGTCGATATGATCGACGTCCGGTTTTTCCATTTGCTCGACGAACTGGCGGGCGTAGGTCGACATGCAGTCGAGGAAACGGCGCTGGCCTTCGGCAAAGAGGATGTCGAAGGCGAGGGAAGATTTGCCCGAACCGCTCAGGCCGGTCACGACGACGAATTCGTCGCGGGGAATTTCGAGGGAAATATTTTTCAGGTTGTGCTCGCGGGCGCCGGTGATGCGGATGCGGTTGTTGTCCGTGGCCACGGGCGGGGCCACGGGCTCGGCGGCGAGGAGGGTGGCTTCGTGGTTTTGCTCTTCGAGGGCCGCTTTGAGAAAGGGGGCACTGCGGGAGTCTTTGTTTTGCGCGACTTCTTCCGGCGTGCCGGCGGCGACAATCTTTCCGCCCTCGGCGCCGGCCTCGGGGCCGATATCGATGACGTGGTCGGCCGATTTGATCACTTCCACGTTGTGCTCTATGACAATAATGGTGTGTCCGGCTTCGACCAGGCGGTGGAAAACGCCGAGGAGACGGGCGATATCGTCGAAGTGCAGTCCGGTGGTCGGCTCGTCGAAGAGAAGGAGCGAGGCCTCGGCTTCGGTGTCGGCGAGGCGGGCGGCAAGTTTGAGGCGTTGTGATTCGCCGCCGGAGAGGAAGCTGGTGGGTTGCCCGAGACGGAGGTAACCGAGTCCGACGTCCTCGAGGGTTTGCAGCGGGACGGTGATTTTTTGGTGCTTGGGGAAATCTTTGAAGAACGTGATGGCCTGGGTGACGGTCATTTCGAGGACGTCATGGACGGATTGCCCGTCAAGGTGGACGCGGAGGACGTGGGGCTGGAAGCGTTTGCCGCCGCAGGAGGTGCAGACGAGGGAGACATCGCTGAGGAATTGCATTTCGATGCGCTCGTAGCCGAGACCGGCGCAACGTTCGCAGCGTCCGCTGTTCGAGTTGAAGCTGAAGGTGGAAGGGCCGAGGCCGGCGCCCTTGGCGGCGGGGGTTTGGGCGAAGAGGTCGCGGATGTGATCCCATGCTCCGAGGTAGACCACGGGGGTCGAGCGGGAGGATTTGCCGGGCGGGGACTGGTCGACCATGACGACTTCGCCGACGTGTTCGATGCCGGTCAGCTTTTTGATGCGGCCGGCGTCTTCTTCGACCGGTTCGCCGCGTTCGCGGAGGAGGTTGCGGTGGAGAAGGCCGTGGACGAGGGTGGATTTTCCGGAGCCGGAGACGCCGGTCACGCAGGTGAAGACGCCGAGGGGAAAGTCGGCGTCGAGTTTTTCGATGTTGTGGAGCGAGGCACCGCGGAGCTTGAGGAATTTTTTCGTTTTGCGGCGTTTGGCCGGAATGGGGATGGAGCGGCGGCCGAGGAGGTAGTCGGCGGTGAGGGAATCTTTTTGCGCTGCGATTTGGGCGGGCGGACCGCTGAACATGAGTTGTCCGCCGGTTTCACCGCGGCCGGGACCGATGTCGGTCAGCCAATCGGCGGCGCGGATGACGGCTTCCTCGTGTTCGACGACGAGGAGGGTGTTTCCGTTGTCGCGCAGGCGGCGCATGATGCCGAGGAGTTGTCCGAGGTCGCGCGGGTGGAGGCCGACGCTGGGTTCGTCCATGACGAAGAGCGTGTTGACTAGCGAGGCGCCGAGGCAGGTGGTGAGGTTGACGCGTTGGACTTCGCCGCCGGAGAGGGTGCGGGTCGGCCGGTCGAGGGTCAGGTAACCAAGGCCGACTTCCTCGAGGTAGGAGAGGCGCGAGGTGACTTGGTCGAGGAGGAGTTGCGTGGTGTGGTCGCCCTTGGGAATTTTCAGGCCGACGAGAAATTCGCGCAGTCGGCTGATCGGGCGGTGGGCCATCTCGGGGAGGGTGAGAGCTGCATCATTCGCGCTGGCCAGCCGGTAGTTGAGGGTCTCGGGTTGGAAGCGTCCGCCATGGCACTTCGGGCATTCGTTGTAGCTGCGGTAGCGGCTCAAGAGCACGCGGACGTGCATCTTGTAAGTCTTCGTCTCGAGCCAATGGAAGTAACCCTGCACGCCATACCAGCGGCCGTTGTCCCAGACTTCCGACAAGGCCTCACCGGGGCGGCGTTCGCCGTTGATGACCCAGTCTTGGTCGGCTTGGGGCATATCTTCGAATGGACAGTGCAGGTCGATGTCGCGTTTACGCGCGTGGCGGATGAGGTCGGCTTGGCATTCCTGCGACATGCCGCTTTGAAACGGGCGGACCACGCCTTCGGAGAGGGTGCGCGAGCGGTCGGGGATGACGCGTTGCCAGTCGAGACCGATGACCCGCCCGAAGCCGCGGCATTCCGGGCAGGCCCCGAGCGGGTGGTTGAAGCTGAAGAGGCCGGGGGTGGGCGGCCGGATGTCGAGGTCGCACCAGGCGCAGTGCCAACCGGTGGAGAACGGGTGGCCTTCGTTGGTTTCGGCGTCGACGAGAAGGATGCGTCCTTTGCCAAGGCGCAAGGCGGTTTCGATGGCTTCGGTCAGGCGTGTTTCGTCCGAGGCGGCGAGGCGGTCCTGAATGACGTGAATCACGGACGGGAGCGTTGCGGGCGGGGTCTCGTCGACGCGGAGAATTTTTTTCTCGAGCCAGACGCGGAGGTAGCCTTGTTGCTGGAGGAATTCGAAAAATTGGGGGGGGGAGCGTTTTTCGACGTCGCCGGTGCCGACGGGGAAAGTGACCAGGAGGGTTCGTCCGGCGAAGCGCCGGGCGGCCTCGCGGACGATAGTGCGGGCGGTTTCGGGCTGGATCGGTTTATGACATTGCGGACAGGCGGCGGCGGCGAGGCGGGGGAAGAGGAGTTTGAGGTAGTCGTTGATTTCCGTGATGGTGCCGACGGTCGATCGGGTGGTTTTGACGCTGTTCGATTGTTCGATGGCGATGGCGGGCGGGATGCCTTCGATCGAGTCGACGCGCGGTTTGTCCATGCGGTCGAAGAACTGGCGCGTGTAGGGGGAGAAGGTCTCGATGTAGCGCCGCTGGCCTTCGGCGTAGATGGTGTCGAAGGCGAGGGAAGATTTGCCCGAACCGCTGGGGCCGGTGATGACGTGGAGGAGTCCGCGCGGGAGATCCAGGTCGATGCCGCGGAGATTGTTCTGGCGCGCGCCGCGGATGCGGAGGACTTGGTGTTTGGTCGCGGGGCGCTGGCGGTTGGACATGCCGGATGGTGACCGACGGGGTGGGTATCCGTCGGAGAACCGGACAGAATAGGGGAAAGTGTGCGTCAGGCAACGCGGCAAATAAGGATTTTCGCCTCGGATGAAGAGTAACGGGCAGTGGTCGGCTGGGCCAACCGACCCGGCCGGGGAAGAAATAGCCTCGCCGGGGGGGGGGTTAGGCGCCGCTTTGTTTGGTGAGTTCCTTGGTGCGGAGGAGGACGCGCTGGCGCATGATTTTGCCCGGCTTGAACTTGACCGTGGCGCGGGCGGGGATAACGACGTCAGTTTCGGGTTTGTTGGGGTTGCGGCCGACGCGGGATTTGGTCAGACGCACTTCAAAGACCCCGAAATTTCTCAACTCCACGTTATCGCCTTCCGCGAGGCTGTCGGTGATGTGCTCGAGGGTTTTCTGGATCACGGCGAAGGTCTGTTGCTGGGTGATGCCGACCTCGTCGGAGATTTTGACGACCATGTCGCGTTTGGTGAGATTTGCCATAGGGATGAAATGTGGTGCAGGTGGATGGTTGAAAAAACGTTGCTTCGCTTAAAGCAGTTTCGCAAGTTTGGCAAGCAGGAAACAATAGGCGAACACCAAATTTTGTTTATGGTGTCGGCTTTTGGGCTTCCGGACAGAGATGGCGGCAGGCAAAGTGAAAAATCTTCGTCCATGACGCTATCCTCTGATCAAAAGTTGTGCGGCCTGCTGGTCCCGCTCTTTGCCCTTCGCACTGAGAACGACCTCGGGATCGGCGACACGGAGTCACTAAAGGAGATGGTCGATTGGGCCTCGGAGCACGGGTTCGGGATGGTGCAGGTGCTGCCGATCAACGAAACGGGGGGCGACAACAGTCCTTACAACATCATCAGTTCGCTCGCGCTGGACCCGACGACGATTGCGACCAATCCCAAGGTGCTGAAGGACTTGCCCGCGGCAGATTACAAAAAGATTTGCGCCAAGCATGATGTGACGGCGCTGCGCGAGGGCAAGGTGAATTATCGCGGGGTGCGTGCGTTGAAGGGCGAATTGCTCGAGACCGCGTGGAAAAATTTCAAGACCAAGCAGATCAAAGAGAAAACGCGGCGGGCCAAGGAGTTTGCCGCGTGGACCAAGAGTCATGCCGCGTGGTTGGAGCCTTACACGCTCTTCCGTGCGCTGGTGCGCTGGCATGGGGAGAATGAAAACACCGACCTTTGGCCGAAGAAGCAACGGACTTATGCTGCGGCGAAGAAGTGGTTGGCCTCCGCCTCGCCGGCGGACAAGCGCAAGGTCCGCGCTTCGCGCGACTTTTTTTTCTACGTGCAGTGGGTGGCTTACCGTCAGTGGTCCGAGCTGAAAACTTACGGTGACACCCGGAACGTGGCGCTGGTCGGCGATGTGCCGGTGGGGGTGAGTATTTTCAGTGCGGATGTTTTTGCGCAGCCGGAGATTTTCGACCTGACGCGTTCGGCCGGCGCGCCGCCGGAGAAGGTTTTCGCGGCCGATCCTTTTACCGCCAAGTGGGGTCAGAACTGGGGGTTCCCGCTCTACCATTGGCAGGAGATGGCGAAGGACGACTATGCGTGGTGGCGTCAGCGACTGCGTACCACGATGGAAATTTTCCATTTCTTGCGCGTTGATCACGCGTTGGGGTTCTTCCGCATTTACAGTTTCCCGTGGCGTCCGGAGCGCAACGAAGAATTCTTGCCGTTGAGCGAGGACGAGGCGAAGGCGCGCACCGGCGGGGTTCTGCCGGGGTTTGTGCCGGGCGATGATTCGTCCGGGGAGAGCCGCGAAACGAATCGCGCGCAGGGCGATCGTTTGTTCCGCATGATCGTTGAGGAAACGGGCCAGCACCGTCTCATCGCCGAAGATCTCGGCGAGATGTCGCCGTATGTGCGTCCGGTGCTCCAGGCGCAGGAAATTCCGGGCTTCAAGATCCCGCTTTGGGAAATCGCCCCGGACGGCTGGCCGACGCCCGGGCGCGAATACGAACGTCTTTCTCTCGTCACTTATGCCACGCATGACCATCCGACGCTGCACGCTTACTGGGATGATTGGTATGCGGACTCGCAGTCGGGCGACCACGAACGGGCTGCCCGGGCGCTGCGGCAGATGCAAGAGATCTGCCGTTTTGCCGAGATGAACGTGACCTTGCCGGCGCCGTGGAGCGACGAGATCCACGAGGGGCTGCTGCGCGGGTTGTTCGCGAGCAACTCGTGGTTGGCGGTCAACATGATCACGGATTTGTTCGGCACGTCCGAGCGTTTCAACGTGCCGGGAGCGATCGGCGACCAAAATTGGACCGAGCGGTTTCCGGTGCCGATCAGCGAGTGGAGCAAGCACTGGCCGGAGAAGCTGGGGCGCATCGAGCGGATGATGCGTGAGACGGGGCGTTACGGGGCGTGAGTTGAGGCGGCGGGAGAGAAGGTGGCATCGGCATCCTGCCGATGAGGTTGGGTCGTCATGGGCAGGATGCCCATGCTACGTTTTTTTTGAGCACGGGCGGTGTTCCGTTTGGGGGTGTCGTATCGAAAAACGGGCGAGACGCCCGTTCCCCTTGGGGAGGTTGGGTCTTGGGCGGCTTATCTTAAAACCGTAGTTGAAAGTTGAGTGATGAGAGCCGGAGCAGAGCGGAGACAGCCGGAGGCAATTGAGGGACTGAGCAGGAGCGACTTACATCATCGGCCTGACTCACGCTTAGGGTGACTGCGTTCGGATCGACAAGTCGTTGGCTTTCAACCTCTCAACCATCAGCGCTCAACGCCTTTTCTAGGCTCGGAAGCGGAGAGCGAAAAGAATCGAGATGATGACGATCAGGGAGACGTAGATGGTGGGAAAAGCCACCTTGCAACGGTTGTCCAGCGCGTCCGCCTGGGCGCCCCGCCCGCTGCGATTCAGTTCACCGACCAGCAGGTTCACCACGATGCTGGCGCACATGAGGATGAAGCTGAGATTTACGAAGACATTGATCGGGGTGAGGTAAGCAATGTGCGGGAGGATGTCCCCGAGGATAATCTGGTAAGCCACCGCGGTGAGAAGCCCGACGAAGGAGACACTCATGCGGTCGCCCACCGAGGCGCGATCCATCCAGAAAACAGACCAAGACAGGACCACGACAAGGAAGAGCGGCCCGACGACGAGACGGAGGACGAAGAGGGGCTGACGTTTTACATCCAGTTCGACAATGAGGGCTGAAGTCGGTTGGTTGCTTCCGGGGTTGGTCGGCAGGATGCTGCCAGTCACCGAGCGTGTGGTGAGCAAGGTCCACTGCGGTAGATGGATTTCCTCATACGAGGGTGCAGGCAGAGGCAGCTGCTCCACGAGCAGTTCGGAGTCTGCGTAACCGGGAATGCCGAAGATGATACGCAGAGCATGACGGTCGAAGGGGTAGTGCCTGAGTTTGAGCAAGGTTTTGGCGCTGGCATTGACCGAGGCGACCAAGGTGCAGGTGCCATCCGGCCTGACACGACAGAGCGGTTCGCCCTTTTCGAACATACCGGCCACATTGAGCAGGGAGATCTCCGGATACCACGAGGGAGAGATTTCGTTGAATTGAAAGTTGCCCTGGTAAAATTTTTCGCTGACCCCTTCGACGGCGGGGTCAAAAGCCTGCCGTGGGTCCACCCATTGCACGGTCAATACTCCGCTGAACTGAAACGACTCGCTCTGCTCGTCGATCGAATTGATGTCGAGCAACTGGAACCCCACCCGGACCACGACCGGTCCGTCGGACGGGGGTGGGCTGAGCAAGACGGTCTGACTGGGCGCAGCGGCGGCGATCGTGGCCGCGACGAAGAGGCACGCGGACGCGAGGATCGGGAAAAGTGAACGCACGTCAGCTTGGTAGCGGGTGGGGGCTTGGGGGGCGATGCAAAAGAGAGGTGAAGGCGGGGCGAGCGGGCTTTTATACCAGCGTCCCGTTGCCTTCGGATTTCCGGTCCCTCAGGGGAAACGGCGTTCCGCCCGTTTTCAGACAGACATCACGGGCGATACGCCGGTTCCGAACCGGCTGACGGACGCGGATATCGAGAAGGTTCTTGAGTAGACGTTGCGCGTGGGCGGCGGCCGGCACGACTTTGTGCAGCGAATCGAGCGTCAATCACCAGCGACGCAATTATCTCCGGTGGGCGGCGCCGGAACCTATTTCGCGTAGTGGAAGCGCAGTTGGGCGATTTCGAGATTGTTGCCGGCAACACGGTAAACCATGCGGTGCTCGTCGTTGATCCGGCGTGACCAGAAACCGGCCAAGGCATGCCGCAGAGGTTCCGGTTTGCCAATGCCTTCGTGGGGGCTCCGGACGGCGTCCTTGATCAACTCGTTGATTCGCTTGACCAGTTTCCGGTCCGTTTGCACCCAATGCTGGTAGTCCGCCCAAGCCTGCGGCGAGAAAACCAGGTTCATGCCTCGACCAAATCTTTGGTGCCCTTTTTGATCTTCTTTCCTTTGTTGAGGCTGTCGATGGAAGCCAGCAGACGCCGGGCGTTGGCGGGAGAACGCAGGAGGTAGGCCGTCTCTTGCAGGGATTCGTAATCGTCGAGGGAAAGCATGACCACCGCTTGGTCACGGTTCCGGGTGATGATGACCGGGGCGTGGTCCGAGCAGACTTGGTCCATCGTGGAGGCAAGATTCTCCCGGGCGGCGGTGTAGGTCATGGCGGTCATATGGACAGTATCATGGACATATTGACGGGACTTGTCAAACGAGGGCATCTGGTAGTCGAGGCCGCAATTTTGTGAGAATGACTGACATGTGATGATGGAGGCGCGGGAGAAGCTGAAGGAGATCTCCGAGGAGGCGAAGGAGGGGGATTGAGGTAGGGGCACGCGGCTCGCGTGCCCGATGGCGGAAGAAGCGGACGAGCGGGGTGCTTGCGGGGATCGAGTGTGGACGGAGCGGACGAGCGGGCCGCTCGTCCCTACCTGTGGAAATCGCGCAGGACGGCGTGATTAGGCAGTGGCTTGGTCCAAGGCGCGGCGCATGACATCCAAGGGCGCGGGGCGGTTGAGCCAGATTTCTAGTGAGAGAGCGCCTTGGTGCAGGAGGAGGGAGAGGCCGTTGGCGGTGCGGGCGCCGGTGGATTTGGCGTCTTCCAGGAGGCGGGTGACCGATGGGCGGTAGATCATGTCATAGACCATGAGGTCGGGGGTGAGGATGGCGGCGGGGATGAGGCGGGGGTCGGTGCGTTTCATGCCGAGGGAGGTCGCGTTGATCACGAGGTCGGTGCGGGTGAGTTGTTCGCGCAGAGCGGATTCTTCGAGCGGGATGACGGTGACGGGATCCTCGGGGCCTTCGAGGCGGTCGGTGTGGAGGAGTTGTTTGGCGCGCTGGGCGATGTCGTGGGCTTTGTTTTCGGTGCGGTTGACGAGCACGAGGCGCGGGCATTTTTCGAGCGCGCATTGCAGGGCGGCGGCGGAACCGGCACCGCCGCCGGCGCCGAGGACCATGACGCGGAGGTCGCGGAGGTCGAAAGAGAAGACCTCACGGATGGCGCGGACGAGACCGGGGCCGTCGGTGTTGAAGCCGGCGGTGCGGGAACCGTCGAAGAGGAGGGTGTTGACCGCGCCGAGTTGGCGGGCGGTGTCGTCGAGTTCGGTGCAGAGTTCGAGGGCGGCGAATTTGTGGGGGATGGTGAGGTTGAGTCCGAGGAAGTTAGCGCGACGGGCGAGGTCGACAGCTTCGGCGAGGTTTTCCGGCGGGCATTCGATCTTGGCGTAGCGGACGTCGGAGCCGAGGGCTTCGAGGGCCGTGTTGTGCATGGCGGGAGAAAGCGAGTGCTCGACGGGGGAACCGAGGACGGCGAGGCGGACTTCGGGCGGGAGGGGTCCGTGGCCTTCGGCGCGGGCGCGGAGGTCGGTGAGGGTGAAGGTGGTTTGTGAGAGGTCGGGCATGTGGGGCAATTTATGCTAACCAGCGGAGAGTGGGCAGAGGATAATTGATGGTAATGTAGCGGCGGTCTATGACCGCCGGTGGCTCGATCGAAAATGTTCCGGCGCTCATATCAGTTGGTCGCCAAGGCGACCTGTCTCGCCAAGCCTCGGCTGAGCGCCGCTACAAAAGCGGACTAAGCGGAGAAATTCTCGCGGGTGCGGGTGAGGCGTTTTAGGACGCGATCGCGGCCGAGGAGTTCAAGGAGATGGTAGAGGCTGGGGCCGACGCTGCGGCCGGTGGTGGCGACTCGTGCTGGGTGGACGAGGGCGGCGGTTTTAATGCCGAGCGTGGTGGCGAGGTCTTTGAAGGCGGACTCGAGGCTTTCGGCGGTCCAGGGTTCGAGGCGGGTCAGGCGGTCGCCGAGGACGTGGAGGCGTTCGAGGGCTCCGTCGGCGCGGAGGGCTTTTTCGACGCTGGCTTCGTCGTAGGCGTAATCGTCGTTGAAGAAGAATTCGATCCAGCCGGGAACGTCGGTGAGGTGTTTGACTTTTTCTTTGACCAGCGCGAGGGCGGGGAGGAGGGCTTCGCGGGTGCCGTAGTTGATGCCGGCCTGGTCGATGAAGGGGACGCTCAGGTCGGCAAAGCGCTCGAGGGGCATTTGGAGGAGGTATTGGCCGTTCATCCAAAAACATTTGTCGAGGTCGAAGCCGGCGCTGCGGCGGTTGATATTTTTCAGCTCGAAGATGTTGATGATTTCTTCGATGGGGAGGATTTCGCGGTTGTCCTTCGGCGACCAGCCGAGGAGGCAGAGGTAGTTGCGCACGGCTTCCGGGGCGTAGCCTTGTTCGATGTAGCTTTGCACGCTGGCGCCGGTGTCGCGTTTGCTCATCTTGGAGCCGTCCGGATTTAGGATGAGCGGGAGATGGGCGAACTTGGGCGGCTCGACGCCGAAGGCTTGGTAGAGTTCGACGTGTTTGGGGGTATTCGAGAGGTGGTCTTCGCCGCGGATGACGTGGGTCATTTTCATCTCGATGTCGTCGACCACGTTGACGAAGTGGAAAATCCAAGAGCCGTCCGGGCGGCGGACGGTCATGTCGGGGTGGGTGCCGGGGTTGGAGAGGTCGAAAGGGATCGAGCCGCAGACTTCGTCATGGACGGTGACGGTCTCGCGCGGCGAGCGGAAACGCAGGGCGCCGGCATCCTCGTAGATCATGCCTTTGTCCTGGAGAATCTTGAGGTAGCGCTCGTAGATGGGGCCGCGTTCGCTCTGGTAATACGGGCCGTAGTCGCCGCCCTTTTCGGCGCCCTCGTCCCAGTCGAGTCCGAGCCAGCGGAGTCCGTCATAGATGGCGCGGACCGCTTCCTCGTTGTGGCGTTCGCGGTCGGTGTCCTCGATGCGCAGGACAAAGGTTCCGCCGGTGTGGCGGGCGTGGAGCCAGTTGAAGAGGGCGGTGCGGGCGCCGCCGACGTGGAGGAAGCCGGTGGGTGACGGAGCGAAACGGACGCGGACGGGTGACGACATAAAAAAACGGGCGGGCGCTATTCGGCGCCGTCGAGTTGGCGCAGCGAGGGCAGGCGGTAATCGCGTTTGATGCGCTCTTCCTCGGCTTTGCTGCCCTCGACATCGAGGACGATGAGGCCGGGGTCCTCGGCGAGCTTGATGCGGTGATATGGGTCGGTCGGGCTGTCGACGGCGGCGGCGAGGTCAGCGAGGCTTTTGATCGGGCGGCCGTTGACTTCCTCGACGACTTCCTGGCTGAGGTTTTCGTAGCCGACGGTGTTGGGTCCGGGGAGGACGCCGCTGACAAAAACAATCTTTCCGCGGTCGGTCGGCAGTTCGCTCTGGTATCGATCGAGGTAGACGAGGCGCTGGGGCCCCTCTCGTGCCCAGTTCGGGCCCCACTCGCGCAGGTATTGGCGGGAGAGTTCGGAGAAAACGAGCCCGCCGACGATGACAAATTTGGGCGGCGTGTCAAAAATGTAGGGCTGACTGATCATGCGCGAGCGGTCGCGCGGGGCGAGGGTGCCCTCGAGTTGGACTTCTGCCCCGTCGCGCCAGACGACAATGGGAAGCTTTTGTCCGGCTTGCATGACGGTCGATACGTAGTGGGCAAGGGAGATTTTCCCGAACCGCGGGTCCTCGTAATTGCCATCTTGGTCGATCGTCTTGCCATCGACGCGGAGGAGGACGTCGCCGACTTTGATCTCGGCGGTTTCGGCGGGTGAACCGGGCAGGACCTTGGTGATGTAGGCGCCGCCGGTGCCATTGGGTAGTTTGGCGAAGCGGCGGAGCTGCGGGTCGCGGGTGTCGGCGAAGGTCAGGCCGGCGCGCGGGAATCCGGCATAAGAGTCCCGTCCGGCTGCGTCGAGGAAGTGCTGGATGACGGGTGCCGGCACGACATCAGCTGTCTGGCTGCGCGGGTCGTAGCGCATGACCAGGCCCACGAGGCGATCTTCCTTGAAAACCGGAACAGTGAAACTGTTTTCGCGCGATTGGAGCGGTGCGCTGAGCTTGAAGACGAGGAAGGCATTTTCATCCACCGGATAAGCGCCAACTTCGATCGTCGTGATGGTGGCCGGGGTGCGCACGGGCGTGCCGTTGCTCTCGAGTTGCAGGATTTCGACGCGGTCGCCGACGGCCGCGGTTTCGTCGAGGCGTGCGCCGCCGATACTTTGTAAAAATTCGGCCGCGGGGGCGGCCAAGAGAGCAAGGTTGGCGTCGTAGTCAACGGCTTCGACTTGGGCGGCGGCTTTGAGTGCGGTCTCGGGTTTTTCCAATTCAACGTAGGTGTGGTTGTTGACCAGTTCGGCGGTGACAAGGATGCGTCCGTCCGCGAGGACCACTCCGAGGCCTTGACGCAGCACGGGCGGGTTTTTGCGCCATGGCTGGCTGAAGTTGTAGGATTGGCTGGCCACATTGACCCGGACCACGGGTGGGAGCGGGGTGGTCGCGGTCTCCGGGGTCAGGGTGGGTGAGACTTCGGTGGTCGGGGCGGTTTGCTCGACTGGCGCCGGCGTGGCCTCGGCGGCGGGGAGGTATTGGCGCAGAGTCTCCATACCTTGGCCAAGGGAGGCCGAGAGCAGGAGGGCCGCGATGAGAGCAGCGGCCCGCTGAGGCCAGCGGGCCCTACCGGGAGGAAAAGAAGAACAAGAGGAGTGCATCACAGGTTTTGTTCGACGGTGACCCCGTAGCGTTGGCGAATGCGTTCGCTGGCTTCGGCCAGAACGGAGCGCTCGAGAACAATGGGGCGGCCTTCGCCGAGAAGTTCGATCACGTGGAATTCGCCGGGTTGCTCGAAGGCGGACGCGACATCTTGCAGCGAGCGGATGCGCTGGCCGTTGATTTTCTCGACGATGGCGCCCTTGAACGGGGCGACGTAGGTGTTGACCGGGTCCTTGAGAATCTCGCTGAGCACGACCACCTCGGGGTATTCGCGGTAAAGGTGGTCGGTGACGTAGTAATCAAAAAAGTAACGCAGGCGCGTGTCGACGTCCTTCTGCGAGTCGAGGAAGTCGCGGCTGAGCGGCTGGAAGAGGAGGCCGCCGACGAGGACAAAGCGCGGACGTTTGTCATACGACCGCGCCTGCATCTCGAAAGGCCAGGGGCGGTCGAGCTCAAGTGAGATGTCTTGCTTGGCGCCATCGCGCATGACCTCGAGTTTGACTTGGTCGCCCTTGAATTTGCGTTCAAAGACTTCGGCCATCTCGGTCCGCTCGCCGTCGAGGTCGATCTTTCCGTCCGAGTAGACCTTGAGACCATCGACCGAGAGGATGACGTCGCCGGGTTGGAGTTTTCCGGCCGAGGAACCGCTGTCGAAAACGCTGCCGATGAGCACACCGGTATCGGGTTCCTCCACGCCAAGCGCGGCACGCTGCGCCGGGTTGAGCATGGGAAAATAGGTCGCGGCCAGATCCATGTAGCGGTCGTAGGTCCCGTCCTCGACATCCTTGAGGAACCGGCGGACGACGGGGGTGGGAATCATGTAACCGACATTTTGCGCGACGGCGCCGCTGAATCCTTGGAAGGCGACGCCGACCACTTTGCCATCCTGCATGACGGGACCGCCGCTGTTGCCCGGGTTGATCGCGGCGTCGATCTGGATGGCAAGATGGCTGTCGACTTCGGAGTGGCTGTAGGGTTGGAAGTCGATGCGGGAGACGACGCCGGTGGTGACGGAAAGCCGGTTGCCGCCGATGGGGTAGCCGTAGGCGCTGACGGTGGACTCCAAAGCAGGGATGCCGCCGAATTCAAGCGGCTTGGTGCCCTCAAAAAAACTTTCGTCATAGACACCCAGGATGGCGAGGTCGCAATCGTGGGCCACGTGCAGCACGCGCGCCTCCCAAGGGGTGGGATCGCCCTCCTTGACCACGGTGATGAAGGTCGCGTTGCTCACCACGTGGGCGTTGGTCATGATGCGTTTGCCCTCGATGACAAAACCCGCGCCGACGCCGCTGCCCACGTTGCCGGGATTCCAGGGGACGGAATAGTCGGGTTGTTGTGCGGTGGTGCTGATCCGGACCATGCTGGCAGCCGGGCCCGGGGCGGCCTGGGCGGTCGGGGCGGCAAAGACGGCCGCGAGCAAAGCAAAACGGAGCAGCAGGGTGGGCATGGGTGATGAAGGTTAACGGGCTGGCTCTTTTTGGCAAATCGGGAAACTGGTCAAAGCTGCGGCAGGACGTATCTTCGGGGGGTGGCCATGGCCCCCCTCAATCTACTTGCTCCCGAGGCGATCACCGATTTGTCGCGCTGTGCGGCCACACCGGCGCGGCCGGTCACGGAGGCGCGGGTCCTGCGCGATGGCAGCGAGGCGTTTCCGGTGATGCTGGATTTGATCGCAGCGGCCCGCCGTTCGGTGTGGTTCGAAAATTTTATTTTTGCCGGCGATGCGACGGGTCAGCGTTTTGCCCGGGCGCTGGGGGAGGCGGCGCGCCGCGGGGTGGAGGTGCGCGTGCTTTATGATCCGGTCGGCACGATGATGGTGAAGGGCGGGTCGATCGCGAAAGCGTTGGCGGCCGAGGGCGTGACGGCGCGGGCGTTTCGTCCGGTGTCACTCTTGGAGCCTTGGACCTGGTCGCGGTTGCGCCATCGCGATCATCGCAAGACCATGGTGGTGGACGGCGAGGTCGCGGTGGTCGGAGGCTTGTGCATCAGCAACAACTGGGCGGGGCATGACGAGGGCGGGCACAACTGGCGCGACACGGCCTTGCAGGTGCGGGGGCCGCTGGTTGGCGATGTCGGATTCGCTTTTGGGATGATGTGGGAACGCGCCGCCGGTGATGATGTGCCGCCGGTGAGGGTCATTTCGGAAACCCCACCGCCGGCACCTTGCGGCCTGGTGGCGGCGGATCGTCCGGGCGCGCACCGCGTGGCCTCGATCTACATCTGGCTGGCGCAACACGCGCAGCGCACACTGGAAATCACCGATGCGTATCTGGTGACGCCGGAGCCGGTGGTGGCCGCCTTCGAGGAAGCGGCGCGGCGCGGCGTGGCGGTGCAGTTTCTACTGCCGGGCAACAACAACCATCCGTTTGCGGCGGCCTCGGCGCGGCGGCGTTACGCGCGCTTGATGGCGGCGGGTGCGCGCATCCACGAATGGCGCGGCATGATGGTGCATGCCAAAACGGCGGTGGCCGACAGCGAGATCGTGCTGGTTGGCTCGAGCAATCTCGATCCGCTGTCGATGACGCGGAACTACGAACTCAACTTGTTGCTGGCCGATGCGGCGACCGGGCAGTCGATGAGCGAGATGTTTCGCCAAGATCTGGACGGAGCCCGCGAGATCCGTCCGGAGACGTGGTCGAGCCGTCCGCTTTGGCAAAAAATTGCGGAATCGCTGGCGGGGGTCTTCGACGACAATTTGTGAGTGGTCCAGGGTGACGGCTGGAGGCGGAGGATTTGGAAAACGCCGTTTTCGTCGCGTTGGAAGCCGCGGATTTTCGGGATTTGTGAGGGGAGGGCGCCGCCGGGAAGTGCTCCTTGGCTCGGTTTTCCAGGCCGTAGCCCGTCACGCGCTGCTGCCTCTGCATGGGTCCGGTTCAACTCAACCAATGCTGCCCTGCAATCATAATAAAGCATCTTGAAAGATGTCTTCGTTGACAAAAACCAATTAGCGCATCATATAAGATGTGTTGTGCACATCACAGAACAGTTGACAGATAAGGCAGTTCTCCAAGAGTTAGGGGCGCGGTTGGCCGCGACCCGCTTGGAGAAGAACCTCACGCAGATCCAGCTGGCGGAGGCGGCTGGCGTTGCCAAGAGCACGCTGCAGCGGCTTGAGGCGGGCCAGGTAGCATCGCAACTTTCCGGATTTCTGAGGGTCTGCCGCTCGCTCGGTTTGCTGGAGCGGTTCGAGATACTCTTGCCGGAGTCCGCACCCGGTCCGATGGCGCGGCTGAAGCAACAAGGGCATCAGCGGCGACGGGCAGGACGCAAAAAAGCTACCTTGGGTGGGTCGAAACAATGGACCTGGGGTGAATCGTCATGATCGCCAAGGTCGAGCTTTGGGGCCGGACAATCGGTGCGGTTGCGCTCGACGAGGGGCGTGAGGTGGCGGCGTTCCAATACGATGCGGAGTTCGCGCGCAGTGGCATCGAGTTGTCTCCGCTGACCATGCCCTTGAGCGAGCGGGTTTACGAATTTTCCTCCCTGCCGCGTGCGGCTTTTCACGGATTGCCGGGACTGCTGGCTGATTCCTTGCCGGACAAATTCGGCAACGCCTTGATTGACGCGTGGCTGGCCACGCAGGGTCGCGCGCCGGAAAGCTTCAGCGCTGTCGAGCGTCTGTGCTACACGGGAATGCGCGGGATGGGAGCGTTGGAATTTGCTCCGGTGCTCGGACCGAAAGCGCGCAAGGCCTCGAAGATCGAGGTTGAGGCGCTGGTGCGCTTGGCGAGTGAGGTGCTGACACATCGGAGTGATTTGCTGGGACATTTCCACAACGCCGGTAAGAAGAGGGCGCTGCGCGACATTTTGCACGTGGGCACTTCGGCGGGCGGGGCACGGGCCAAAGCTGTGATCGCTTGGAACCGGGAGACGAACGAGGTGCGGTCCGGTCAGATCGCCGCAGGCGACGGCTTCGACTACTGGTTGCTCAAGTTCGATGGCGTGGCGGGCAACAAAGACAAAGAGCAGGAAGATCCGAAGGGTTATGGGGCGATCGAGTTCGCCTACTACCGCATGGCCCAGACGGCGGGGATCACCATGAGCGAGTGCCGGCTTTTGGAGGAGAATGGACGGCGCCATTTCATGACGCAGCGCTTCGATCGTCATCCGGGCGGCGCCAAGTTGCACATGCAATCGCTGGGAGCATTGGCGCACTATGACTTTCATCAGCCGGGGGCCTACTCTTACGAGCAGGCTTTGCTGACCATCCGCCGGCTCGGATTGCCCGTGGCCGCGGTGGAGGAGCAGTTCCGGCGCATGGTTTTCAATATCGTCGCGCGCAACCAAGACGATCATGTGAAGAACATCGCTTTCCTGATGAACCAGCAGGGCGCGTGGTCACTCGCGCCGGCCTTCGATGTGACCTACAGCTACAATCCGGCGGGGTTGTGGACCGGGGCGCACCAAATGACCCTGAACGGGAAGCGGGACGGCTTCACTCTGGCGGATTTCGAAGCGTGCGCGAAGTCGGCGGTGATGAAGCGGGGTCGTGCCCAAGCGATTGTGGCGGAAGTTCAAGCGGTGGTGGAGCGGTGGCCGGAGTTCGCCGGTGAGGCCGGGCTGACCGAGCAAGTGCGGGAGAAAATCCGGCGCGCTCATCGGCTGACTTTCCGAGCGGTTTAAGCTTTTCCGTGGCTACGGCGCGGTGCGCTGCGAATTCGAGGATTCGCCGGCGAGGACGCTACAGAGGATGTGGCGGTGCTGCCGGGGGCACGGTCATTCACCAAAGTGGAAATGGGCGGGACTGGATTGGTTGCCTGCGGCAACCCGTCTCGCTGCGCTTGGCTCGAACGGCGAATGTTGATTGCGGCCTTCGGCCTTCACCCCTGCGGGGCCGACCTCCGGTCGGTCTGTGCCGCTGCGCGGCGCTCTCATCCACCGGAAGAGGAATGGGCGGGACTGGATTCGAACCAGTGAAGGCATAAGCCAGCAGATTTACAGTCTGCCCCGTTTGGCCACTCCGGAACCCGCCCTGAATTTTACGACGCGGGCGGCTCTGTGCCGGCGCGAGGCTCGAGGACTATGCGTTTGATGACGACTTTTTCCAAGGGAAAGTTGTTCCGGTCGGTGCGCAGGCGGCTGATTTCCTCGAGGTGTTCGAGGCCTTCCAAGATGCGGCCGAAGACGGTGTATTCTCCGTTCAGTGCGGGCATGGATTTGAGGGTGACGTAGAATTGGCTGCCATTGGAAACGCGGGCGGGATTGATTTTGTTGTCGAGGCGGGCGGCGGCGACGGAGCCTTTTTTGTGGGGCAGGCGGATTTCGGCAGGAACGGTCCAACCGGGTCCGCCGGTGCCGGTGCGGATGCCGGGGCCACGGCGGCTGTAGGGGTCACCGGTTTGCACGAGGGTGCCGGGGAAGGCGCGGTGGAATTGCATGCCTTTGTAATAACGGGTGCGGACCAACTCCTTGAAATTTTCGGCGTGCAGCGGGGCGGCGCTGTCATACAGACCGACGACCACCCGACGAAGATCGCGCTCTTTGCCGACTTTGAGGTCCATGACGACGACATCCGGGCCGAGCGTCTGCGCGTGAAGCGCGGGGGCAAGCAGGAGGCAGGCAAGGACGGTGAGAACGGTGAGAAATTTCATCGGGGGGATGATTTGTGGAATGAGGGCGGGAGGCAAGGACGGAGGAGTTTTAAGTCTTAAGTCTGTAAGTTTTAAGTGGCGGGGGAGGGGACTTTGATGATGGTGGCGAAGTCTTCGTCGGCGAGGCCGGACTGGCAGGCTTGCTCGTAGAGGGAGAGCAGGGTGTCGGTCAGGGCTCGATGTCCGGGCGCGGCGGCGGCGCTCGCGAGGCGCAGGTCCTTGCGCATATTGCGGGCGGAGAAGCGCGGGGCGTAGTCGTGGCTGAGCATGCAGGGGAGTTTGAGGTCGGTGACGCCGGAGCGGGCGGCGTTGGTTTCGAGGGCGGTGGCGAGGATGTGGGGGTCGATGCCTTGGGCGCGCAGGAGTTGGATGGCTTCGGCGAGGGAAACGGCAGCGGCGGCGGAGATAATGTTGGTGGCCAGCTTGATCGCGCTGGCCTGTCCGACTTTGCTCATGGGAAGGATGGCTTTGGCGCTGGCAGCGAGGACGGGACGGGCGCGCTCCAGCGCGGCAGCCTCGCCACCGATGTAGTAGGTGATTTGGCCTTGGGCGGCGGCGTCGCGGCTGCCGGTGAAGGGAGCGTCGAGAAAGGCGGCGCCGGTCGAGGTGACCTCGGCCGCGAGTTCGCGCACGGTTTGAGGGGCCACCGTGGCGTGGCTCAGGACGACGTGGCGGGTCCCGAGGGCGGGGATGAGAGCGCGCACCGTGTCGTGCAGGGCTTGGTCATCGGCGACGAAGATTTGCAGGATGTCCGCATCACGGGCGACACTGGCGGGGTCCGGAGCGGGAGCCGGGAGTCCCTCGAAACGGCGATCGGTGCGGTTCCAAACGGCGAGCGGGAAGCCGGCCGATTGGACCCGGGCCGCGACGCGGGAACCGATGAGTCCGAGGCCGAAAACCCCGGCGCGCAGGCCGGAAGACATGGCAGGGCTTTAACCGTCAGCCGGGGTCGGGGTGGCCGGCGCGGCGGGCAGCTTGGTTTCGACTTTGGCTTCTCCGCGGAGGGTGTCGATCACGTTGCGGACCGCTTCGCGGCGTTTGCCGCCTTCAAGGTAGGAACTGACCTGGCCCTTGACCTCTTCGAAGGGCATGCTGCCGGCGTCTTTGCGGTCGGTCACATTGATGACGTGCCAGCCGAATTTGGAACGGACGGGTTCCTTGCTGATGTCGCCCTTTTTCATGGCGAAGGCGGCGTTGGCGAATTCGGGGACCATGCGGTCCTTGGGGAAGAAGTTGAGGTCGCCGCCGGATTCTTTGGCGCCTGGTTCTTCGGACACTTCTTTGGCCACGGCGGTGAAGTCCTCTTTTTTCGAGGTGACACGCTCAAGGGCGCTGGCGGCGGCTTTTTTCTTCTCGGCCACGACATCATCCGTGGCGTCCTCGGGGACGAGGATGAGGATGTGGCTGGCCCGCACCATTTCGGGGTGTTCGAATTCTTTTTTGTTCTCGTCGTAGAATTTTTTGACGTCGTCTTCCGAGACGGCTGCTTTGTCGCCGATTTGCCCTTCCATCCATTTTTGCTGCTGCATCATTTTTTTGACGCTGTCGCGGAAGGAGGATTCGGTTTCGCCGGCTTTGGTCATTTCGGTTTTGAAGACATCCTCACTGGGAAATTGGCTTTTGACCCGTGTGAGTTCCGCTTCGAGGTCAGCGTCTTTGATTTCCACCGAGGACGCCTTGCGCGAGATGAGTTTGTCCACGATGAGTTCGTCGAGGATTTCGCGGTAGCCGGCCATTTTCTGGTCGGCGGTGAGGTCGTCGGCGTTGATCCCCGAGGAGGCGAGGGCGCTGGCGAAAGTTTCCTCGAGGTCGGCGCGCGAGATTTTGTCGCCTTCGACCACGGCGACCGGGTCGGGAAGTTCGGGGGCGGCGGCTGGTTTGGAATCTTGCGCGGCAAGGGTCAAGGGGAGGAGCGCGGCGAGGGCGGCGAAGCCGGTGAGGCGGCGGAAGGTGAATTTCATAGAAACGCGAAACATGCCAGCAGGTGCGGCGGGGTGCGAGCGATTTTTTAGCCGGTGCGGCGGGCGAACCAATCCCGTGTCGCGGCATGCCGCGCGGCGAACAGGCGTGGGAAGACGATGAGGCGGCAGAAAAAGTCGCCCGCCGGTCCGCCCAGGTGCCAGGGGAGACGGAATTCCACCCGGTCGGTGAGCAAGGCGCCTGCGGGATGGGGTTCGAAGAGGTGGTGGTGGCGCCAGAGGGCAAAGGGGCAGCGCAGGCCGGTATCCATGAGGAGGTGCGGGCGGTCGACAGTCTCCCACCGGCCCGTCCAACGCAGGGTGAGCGGCCCCTGCTGCACCGCGATGGTAAATTCCTCGCCGGGTTGCGCCCTTTGGTTTGCGCGGATTTCCAGGATGTGCATCCCGGGTGGGGAGATGTGTCGCAGGTTGTGCGGATTCTCGTGGAAAAGGAAAAGTTCCTCCGGTGTGGCGGGTAGCGGACTCGAGCGGGTGAAGACGGGCATGGGGTCGGTGGCGAAGGAAGTCTTGCCGGCAGGGTACGAATTTCGTTATTGCATTGGATTCGGTTCGCCAATAAGCGTTTCCGGTCCAAACCAACCAAATCTTATGTCCGACAAACCCATCGAAGAAAGAGTCAAAGAAATCATCGTCAAAGAACTCAGCGTCAATCCTGAGCAGGTGACGTCCACCGCCTCGTTCATCGAGGACCTCGGAGCCGATTCGCTCGACACCGTCGAGTTGGTCATGGCGTTCGAAGAAGAGTTCGGCGTCGAAGTGCCCGACGAAGAGGCTGAGAAGCTTCAGACAGTCGGCGACGTGGTGAAATACATCGAGGCCAACTCCTCGAAGTAAAAGCCATTCGCAGCTAGTTTTCAGAGCGACCCCGGGGCGATTCGTCCCGGGGTTGTTTTTTTGGGGAGGGGTCGAGGTGGGTTGCGACGGTCATAGACCGCCGCTACAAGGGAGGGGATGTTTTCCCACGATGAGTCGCGGCGCTACGCGCGGCAGATGGCTCTGCCGGAATTCGGGGTGGCCGGGCAGGAGAAGTTGCGGGCGGCGCGGGTGCTGCTCATCGGGGCGGGCGGCTTGGGCTCGCCGGCGGCGCTTTACCTGGCGGCGGCAGGCGTGGGCACCTTGGGGATCGTTGATCCGGACGAGGTGGAGCTTTCCAATTTGCACCGCCAAATTTTGCACGGCACGGCGGACGTGGGGCGGGCCAAAGTGGCCTCGGCGGCGGCGCGGCTGGAGGCGGTGAATCCGCTGGTGCGGGTGGAGGCGATCCGGGCACGGGTGGAGGCCGCGAATGCGCTGGAGTTGATGCGCGGGTGGGATGTGGTGGTGGACGGGTGCGACAATTTTCCGACCCGCTATGCCTCGAACGATGCCTGCGTGGCCTTGGGGATTCCGAATGTGTATGGATCCGTCTGGCGCTTCGAGGGTCAGGTTTCGGTCTTTGCCCCGCATCGGGGTGGTCCGTGCTACCGCTGCGTGAATCCGCGCGCCCCGGCGCCGGGCGCCGTGCCCTCGTGCGCGGAGGCGGGGGTGCTCGGGGTTATGCCGGGTTTGATCGGCACGCTGCAGGCCTTGGAGGCGATCAAGCTGCTTACCGGCCTCGGTGATCCTATGATCGGACGTCTCCTGCATGTCGATGGCGCGGCGATGAAATTCCGGGAATTCCAACTGCGGTGCGACCCGCAATGTGCGCGCTGTGTGGAGGGGCGGAGGAATTTACCGGTTGAGGAAGAAGGGGCGTCATGTGCAGTCTCGGGAGCAATGAACGACGAGGAAATTTCGGTCCAGGACTTGGCTGCGGCACGGAGCGGCGGCGCCCCGCATGTGCTGCTTGATGTGCGTGAAGCTTGGGAGTTGGACGTGGCGAAGCTTGAGCCCTGTCTCCATGTTCCGCTCGGCGAGGTGGTGGCGCGGGTCGAGGAGATCCCGCGGAATGTGCCGGTTTACGTGCTGTGTCACGGCGGCGTGCGAAGCGGTCGTGCCGTGGAGTTTTTGCGCGGGGCGGGCTTCGGCCAGGCGAGAAATGTGCACGGCGGGATCGCGGCGTGGTCGGCAGAGGTGGACGATAAGGTGCCGACCTACTAGGTTTTCCGGATGAATGCGATGTTGCGAGGTGCCGACGGTTTGAAATGGGCCTTGGGACGGATTCCCAGCGGGCTCTATGCCGTCGGGGCGGGGCACGGGGGAAAACGGATCGGAATGCTTTGTAGTTTTGTCGAGCAGGCGGGGTTCGAGCCGCCGATGATTTCGATCGCGCTGGGGGCGGACCGTCCGCTGCGGCAGGTCCTGGAGCGGGGGGAACTTTTTTCGGTCAACATTCTCGGAACCGAGGACAAGGCGTTGTTGGCGGCCTTTGCCGCCGCGCGGGAGGAAGATCCGTTTGCGCCTTTCGAGTTGATCGAAAACGGGCACGGACTGCCGCAGCTGGCCGGTGCGCTCGCCTGGCTGGCCTGCCGCCCGACTGGTTCGGTCGTCGCCGGGGACCACGTCGTTTATGTCGCGGAAGTGGTGGAAGGCTGCTTGCACCGCGAGGTCGGGGAGCCGATGATCCGCGTCCGCAAAAATGGGCTCAGTTACTGACATGGATTTTCTTTTGAGCATCGTGTGCTGTCCGCGCACGGGTCAGAAACTGCACGAGGAGGGCGGACGCCTGGTCACGGCAGACGGCGCGCTGGCCTATCGTCTGGAAAACGGCATCCCGGTGCTGCTGGCCGGCGAAGCGGTGGAGGTGGCGCCATGACCGAACTCGAGACCTTGCGTCACTCGTGCGCGCACGTGCTGGCCGAGGCGATTCTGCGCATCTGGCCCGTGGCGCAATTTGCGGCGGGCCCGCCGGTTGAGCAGGGGTTTTATTACGACGTCGATTTGCCGCACCGCATTTCGCCCGAGGATTTCGCGAAGATCGAAGCCGAGATGCAAAAGATCATTGCGGCTGACCAACCGTTTGAGCGGAAGGTGGTCTCGCGCGCCGCAGCGATGGAATTGGGACGGGCCGGCCAGCTGGCCGCGCTGGGGGAACGCGGGGTGCCGAGCCGTTACAAATTGGATATTTTGGAGAACATTGCGGAAGGCGAGGAAATCAGCCTTTACCGCAATGGGGCCTTTACTGATTTGTGCGCGGGCCCGCACGTCGCCTCGACGGGCCGGATCGGGGCCTTTGCGCTGACCGCGGTGGCCAGTGCCTACTACAAGGGCGACGAGAGCAACCCGCAGTTGCAGCGCATTTACGGCATCGCTTTCGCCGCGCCGGAGGAACTGGCCAAATGGCGCGAGATGATGGAAGAAGCGCGCAAGCGGGATCATCGCAAGCTGGGCAAGGAGCTGCAATTGTTCCATGTCGATGAGGCGGTGGGGGCGGGGCTGATTCTTTGGACGCCGAAGGGTGCGGTGGTGCGGCAGGAGTTGCAAAATTTCATCAGCGAAGAATTGCGGCACCAAGGTTACGAGCAAGTCTTCACCCCGCATATCGGGCGGCTCGAACTTTTCCGGACGTCCGGCCACTACCCGTATTACGCCGACTCGCAGTATCCGCCGTTGGTGGAGCGCGAAACTTTGCACCGGTTGGCAGAGGAGGGTTGCACGTGTGCGGATCTGGCCCACCGGCTGGAGAAGGGCGAGGCCGAGGGCTACCTGCTCAAGCCGATGAATTGTCCGATGCACATCAAGATTTTCGCCTCGCAGCCCCGCAGCTACCGCGACTTGCCGGTCAGGTTGGCGGAATTCGGGACGGTTTACCGTTGGGAGCAATCGGGTGAGTTGAACGGCATGACGCGGGTGCGCGGGTTCACCCAGGACGATGCGCACTTGTTCGTCACGGAGGACCAAATGGGATCCGAGATCCAAGGCTGTCTCGATCTGGTGAAAAAAGTTTTCCGTGCCTTCGACATGCAGGATTACCGCGTGCGCCTCGGGTTGCGCGAGCCGGGGTCGGACAAATACGTGGGCCAGGCGGAGGATTGGGACCGCGCCGAGGAGGCCTGCCGTCAGGCGGCCCGGACGCTCGGGGTGCCCTACAGCGAAGAGCCGGGTGAGGCCGCGTTTTACGGACCGAAGATCGACTTTGTGGTCCGCGACGTGATCGGCCGCGAGTGGCAACTCGGCACCGTGCAGGTCGATTTCCAGTTGCCGGAGCGTTTCGATTTGCATTACACGGGGGCGGACAACAAACCGCACCGGCCGGTCATGATCCACCGTGCGCCCTTCGGTTCGATGGAACGTTTCGTCGGCCTGCTGATCGAACATTTCGCCGGGGCCTTCCCCGTGTGGCTGGCGCCCGAGCAAGCGCGGGTGCTGCCGGTTTCGGAAAAAGTGGCGGACTATGCTCAGGAAGTGGCCGCAGAATTGCGCAAAGCCGGGGTGCGCGTCGGAGTAGATACCTCGCAGGATAAACTTGGGGCCAAGATTCGTCTTGCTCAGGTCGAGAAAGTGCCTTACATGGTTGTCGTTGGCGGGAAAGAAGCCGAGTCGCGGCAAGTTTCGGTAAGGAGCCGAAAAGCGGGCGACGAAG
The DNA here is from genome assembly GCA_044359955.1 of Chthoniobacterales bacterium. Lineage (GTDB taxonomy): Bacteria > Verrucomicrobiota > Verrucomicrobiia > Chthoniobacterales > JACTMZ01 > JACTMZ01. The sequence continues at coordinate 28,503 of JBIKLF010000025.1, forward strand.
GTGCCCACCCCATCGAAAGTTTCGTTGAGCGCATCAAAACAGAAATCAGTGAACGAGTCCTATAGTCACTCCTGACATCCCGCACGCTCACGGGATTACCATCAATGCCTCGCCCCGCCTTTTCACGCGCACCCCAGCCGCCCGCCATCCGGGTCAATCATCGCATCCGCGCCCGCGAGGTGCGCGTCATCAACGGCGCGACCAACGAGCAACTCGGGGTGCTGAAATTGCCCGATGCACTGCGCCGGGCGGAGGAACTGGGGCTCGATCTGGTCGAGGTGGCGGCCAATGCCAACCCGCCGGTCTGCCGCATCGTCGATTTCGGCAAATACCGTTACGAGCTGGCCAAGCAGGAAAAGGACAAAAAGTCCCATGCCGGCAAAGTCAAAGAGGTCAAATTCCGGGTCAACATCGACAGCCACGATTACCTGACGAAAATTCGCCACGCCGAGGAGTTCCTCGACAAGGGCAACAAGCTCAAGGTGCAACTCCAGTTCCGCGGCCGCCAGATGGCGCACCAAGAACTCGGCATGGCCGTCGTGCTGCGGGTCAAAGAAGACCTCGCCACGATGGGCCACGTTGACATGGAACCCAAATTGGTGGGGCGCGCGATCAACATGGTCTTGAGCCCGCTGCCGGCCAACAAGCGCAAGCGGAAGTTCAAGCCGATGGAATTCGAGCCGGAAGACGACAGCGCGGAACCGGACGAAGCGGACGACGAGGAGAATTAAGTCCGGGTTTTGACTACGTGGCATCGGCATCCTGCCGATGATGTCCAATGATCACGGGCAAGATGCCCGTGCCACTTCTCGGCAAAACCGATGCTGCACCTGCCAAGATCTTTGCCGAAAACGCGCTATCGGCGCAGGATTTTGTCGATCGCCCAGGCCGCGTGTTCTCGGATCAGAGGCTCGCTATCTTGCGCCGCCTTTTGCAGGGCGGGTAGATCGTCCGCCGTGCCCACATTACCCAGTGCCACGCAAACATTGCGGAGGAATCCGCGCCGCTTGGCCCTCAGGATAGGCGAGTCGCGGAAGAGGTCTTTGAATTGCCGGTCGTCGAGCGCGAGGAATGCACGCAAGGGCTTGGCCAGCAGGTCGGCGCGCGATTGCAGGGCGGCATCGCGCGAAGCCCGGGCGAAGCGGTTCCACGGGCACGCGTCGAGGCAATCGTCACAGCCGAAAATACGGTCGCCCATCGCCTCGCGGAATTCCTCGGGAATGGGCCCCTTGTTCTCGATGGTGAGGAAGGAGATACAGCGGCGGGCATCGAGCTGGTAGGGCGCGGTGATGGCCTGGGTGGGACAAGCCTCAATGCACCGCGTGCAGCGTCCGCAGCGGTCGGGCAGGGGAGGATCGGGCGCGAATTCGAGCGTGGTGAGAATGATGGAAAGGAAAAACCAAGTCCCCAGCTCCGGATGGATCCCCATCGTGCTTTTGCCATGCCAGGACACGCCGCAGGCTGCCGCCCAGTCGCGTTCGAGGACCGGTCCGCTGTCGACAAAGCACCGCTGTTGCCCGCCAGCCTGTGCGAGGCGTGCGGCGAGGGTTTCGAGGCGCGGGGCGATCACCTCGTGGTAATCGTCGCTCCAGGCGTAGCGGGCGATGCGGCCGCTCCCGCTTGCCGGGGTGCCGTCGCGGAGATAATTTGTGGCGAGGACAATGACCGACTCGGCCCCGGCGAGGACTCGCCGTGGATCGCCGCGGTCCTCCTCGGTGCGCCGCATCCATTCCATGGTGGCTTGGCGTCCGTCGTCCAACCATGCGCCCAGCGCCTTGGCATGCGGTGCCGGTCCGGCCTGCGCGAACCCGCAGAGGGCGAATCCCAGTTGCTGCGCCATGGCGCGAATTTCGTCCTTGGTCATGACCGCAGGTCGCGCACGTAGACGCGGAACTTGGTGTCCATCGCGTAGCCGTGCTTCTCGTAAAGCGCCTGCGCGGTCTTGTTGTCATGCGCCGTGCTTAGAGCGACCTCACAAGCACCCGCGGCTTTGGCGCTGGCGTGCACGGCCTCGATCAGGGCTTCGGCTGTTCCCTGTCGCCGGTGGTCCGGACTGACGAAGAGATCGTGCAAAATCCACGCGGGGGCGAGGCGCAGGGAGTTGTAGGTGTGATGGCAGAGCGCGAACCCGGTCAGTTCGCCGTCATCGAAGGCGCCGAGACCGGTGGAGTCAGCGGCCGAGAGCCGAGCCTCGAGGAATTTCTTTTCGGCCACCTGGTCGCGGGTCACGCCATAAAAATCAAGGTAAGCGCCAAAGAGCGAGGCGACGAAGGCGACATCTGCAGCGGTCAGGGGGCGGACGATAGTTGCCATTGTTGCGCAGTCCGGGAAGTGGCCTGCCCGCATGGACTCGAACCATGAGCAACGGTTCTCCTCCTTGCGGGGGCGGTTCTAAAGATCCGGGGGGGAAATCTCCATACAACGATGTTGTCTTCCACCGTAGCGATGGGCGCCGCGGGCGGACGTCCATACGCCGCTGATGAACAGCGGGACGGGGAGGATTTTGCTCATGAGGAAAAACTGCTCGTTTGACGGCGAAACTTCTTTTCCGTCCAAAACCCGTGGGGAGCAAGGGGAAATCGCGTCCGCGCGGCGGCCGGCCGGTCGGGGCGCGGCCTTTGTGTTGGCTGAAAAGGAAGTTGAGGGTCTATGTTTGAGGGATTGAGGGGGCAAGGCGACGGCTGAGGTCTGGTCTGACGGCGCGAGAGGAATCGGGAATGTTTAAATTATAGGCCTGACCCTTTTGGCTTGGGGCGAGCCGGGGGCAAGGCCTAGTCAGAGGTTTGGTCAAGCTGGCTTTGCAGGCTGTTCTTCCGTCGGAATCGAATCGTAAATGGCCTTCGATAAGACCGTGAAGGCGGCGTCGCCGAACTCCTTGTCATCCATATATCGTGTCACGATCTTGTCGTTGTCGGCCATGCGCTCGACCATCAAATTTTCGATCAATTGCCGCAAGCCAAGCTGGAACTTGTCGAACGGATTCGCGCGACGCAACTTGACGACCTGTTCGTTGTTTGTGGCTTTCTCCCGAATTTGCTCAAAGAAATAGCGGTCTTCGTCAGTGAAGTTTGTGCCGAAGCGATCATTGAGCACCTTGATGACTTCCGAGAGTGGGACTTTCGCCTCCTTCGCCTTGCCAGTGCCTACGTCGGTCGGACTTTTCACTCCTTCCGGCTCGCCTTCACGCAACGAAATCTCCCCCGCGTAAATGCGTTGCAGGCGGTAGTATTGCAGACCAACCTCGTCGCTGATCTTCACCCGTTCCGAGTCGCGGTCGAGCGGGAGATGCGGCAAGAGGAAACGACCAAAGCTGTAGAGCATCTCGAGTGAGGGATCGCACCACGGCATGATCTGGCTCATGAATGAATAGACGTTCACGTAGCCGCTCAATTTCTCTCGGAACTCGCTTCGCTTCGCGTCATCGGTCATCGCTTTGAAGCGGTCCACGGCAGGCTGGAGATGCAGTTGCATCCCGGCGTGATCTTGGGTGCTTTGGTTGGCGACCGGTTTGTAGAAGACCCGCGCGAAGGCTTCCACCTCGCTCCAAAAATAAACCTGCGCAGCATCCAGTTCGTGCTTCAATGATTCTAACTTTTGCGGGTCGGACGCCTCCTGCAAACTGGTGGCATCATAATACGGCTTGAAGGCGCGGTAGATGTCTTCCGCTTCGTTGACGAAATCGAGCACGAAGGGAATCTCCTTGCCGGGGATCATGCGGTTGAGCCGCGACAAGGTCTGCACCGCCTGCACACCATCGAGCCGTTTGTCCACATACATGGCGCACAGCTGCGGCTGATCAAAGCCGGTCTGATACTTGTTCGCGACGAGCAACACCTGATAATCCGGCGAACCGAACCGCTCCGGCAGCCGCTTTTCGCTGATGGATTCGCCCGTGACACAATCCTTGTTCATGCCCGGCTCGGTATATTCGAGACTGGTCTCAGGGTCTTTGACCGTGCCGCTGAAGGCCACCAGCGGGCGAATGTCGGGAATCTGGTTCTCGGCAATGTAGCGCTCGAACGCCTGCATGTAGCGCACGGCGTGCAGACGCGATGACGTCACGACCATCGCCTTGGCGCGTCCTCCCAAGTGTGAACGCACCTTTTGCCGGAAATGCTCCACCATGACCTCGGTCTTTTGCTCGATGTTGTGCGGGTGCAGGCTCATGAACTTGGCCAGCGCCCGAGAGGCCTTCTTCTTCGGCAGATTCGGATCGTCCTCGATGGCTTTGACCAGCCGGTAATAGGTGTCGTAGGTGGTGTAGTTCTTCACCACATCGAGGATGAACTTCTCCTCGATGGCCTGCCGCATGGAATAAAGATGGAACGCCTCGGGCAATCCGTTCGTGCCCTTGCGTCCGAACAGCTCCAGCGTCTTGCCCTTGGGGGTGGCCGTGAAGGCGAAGAAACTCAGGTTCGGTTGCCGCCCGCGCGACTGCATCACCTGATTCAAGCGATCTTCCCAATCCGGCATCTCTTCGTCGGACTCACCCTTGGCTTCCGACCCGAGAATGGCTTTCAACTCCCGTGCCGTCTCCCCGCTCTGGCTGGAATGCGCTTCATCCACGATGATGGCGTAGCGTCGTTTGGAAATCTCCGCCTCCCACTTTGCCACCTCAGCCTTTTGCTCGGCGGTCGCTTCGTCCTGCTTCTCCGCCCCCGCAGCATGAAGCAACCCTCGCAGCACAAAGGGAAATTTCTGCAACGTCGTGATGACGATCTTCGTCCCGTCAATCAACGCTGCCGCCAGTTGCTTCGAGTCCTGGTCAATGGCCTTCACCACGCCTTGGGCGTGTTCGATCTGATAGATGGCGTCCTGCAACTGCCGGTCCAGCACCTGCCGGTCGGTGATGACGACGATGCAATCAAACACCTTCGCGTCGTTTGCATCGTGCAAGCTGGCGAGCCGGTGCGAGAGCCACGAAATGCTGTTAGTCTTCCCGCTGCCGGCAGAGTGCTGGATGAGATAATTGCGCCCCGGCCCTTCCGCTCGGGCGGTGGTAATCAATTTGCGAACACCATCCAACTGGTGGAAACGGGGAAACACCATCGCCTCCTTCACGATCATGCGATGCCCGCCGCGACCGTCGTCCTGCTTCACCTCCTTCTTTTCGAGGAACAGGAAGTGGCCGAGGATGTCGAGGAAGCTCTCGAACTGGAGCACGTCCTCCCAGAAGTAGCCGGTGCGATAGCCCGACTCATGCTGCGGATTTCCTGCACCGCAAATGATCTGGCCGGGATGACTTCCGCGGTTGAACGGCAGAAAATGCGTCTTCTCGCCTGCCAGCCGCGTGGTCATGTGGACCTCGTCCGGGTCGGCGGCGAAATGCACCAGCGCCCGCTTCTTGAACTCAAATAACGGCGCACGCGGGTCGCGGTCTTCCTTGTATTGCCGGACGGCGTTGCGCCAAGTCTGCCCCGTGCCGGGATTCTTCAGCTCAATCGTCGCCACCGGCAGCCCGTTCACCGCCAGCACCATGTCGAGCGTGCGGTTGTCGCCTGGATGACAAGGCACTTGCGTGTTGCCTCAATGAAAAAAGACACCGGGGCCTGGAAGTTCGGGGAGGCTTGTTCACAAACGCCCTGAGGCCTGTCCTCAGGGCGAGGTAGCGGCAGCCCGAGTCCCCCGGACGACTCGGGCGCT
>JBIKLF010000026.1:0-32535 GCA_044359955.1 Chthoniobacterales bacterium
GGGGATACCGCCTGCCAGAAGAGCCAGTGGGCGCTACTGGTCGAGACCAGAGACTGCCTCAAGCAAATCGTCGCTCCGGGGTTGCTGCTGGGTGACTTGATCGCCGCAGGCCAGAGGCTGAAAAAGCGCCTGGCCATCCGCCGCAAGAAGCGCCCGATGCAAATGACGGGATTGGGGTGTCTTGTTGATGCTCGTTAGGTTAACGCCTATGGACGAGCGTCTCGCTCGTCCGTTTGGAGAGAGAGCGGACGAGCGAGTCGCTCAGTAACTCTCCAACCGGATTCCTTCGATGCGGGCAAACTGCGCGGTGTTGCGCGTGACCAAGGGAATGCCGAATTGCAGCGCGGTGGCCGCGATCCACAAGTCGTGGGGCCCAGGCAAGGAGTTGGTGGCGCGCAAACGGGCGAACTGTGAGGCGTAGATGTCGAGCGTTGTGTTGTCCGGCCAGATCGCGGGAAAGCGGTCGAGGAAGGCGCGCACCGCGCCGGGTTGATGGCCGGCCACCGCCGCGCCGCGGAGGAATTCACCTTTGACGATCCAGGGCAGACCGACGGCGAGGTCCGCATTGTCGCGCAACCATTTGGCCGCCGGAGAATTCCGGCCTTCGCGCCAACGCGAAATCAGGAAGTTGGTGTCGAGGAGGCGGTCGACCGCGATCATGGGGCGCCTTCGTTGACCGAGGGTGTGGCCCACGGATCGGGACAGCTTCGCCAGTCATTGGCCCATCCGGCTTCCGCTTCGATGACCTCCGCTTGGCGGCCGGTCAATTTGGGTAGCTGATCAAAAGCCTCGTCCATGTCCTCCGCCGTGCCCCTCTTCGGCACGGCCTTCAACACCACCTTGGAGAAGGACTCCGAGGAATCCGTTTTCCAGGATTTCAGCCGCTGATAGGCCTCCTCCGACAGAGTAATCGTCTTCATGCATGCATGATACACGGGTGCATGAACCAGATCAAGTTGTCTGCTCAACCTTTGGCCAAAGCCAGGCAATGGAACGCCTCTGCTCCGGGTGCGTGCGGAGCGGTGGCGCCGAGCGATTTGCTTCGGTCAGCTTCCCCTCCAAACTCCCGCATCCACATGGCCAGATCGTCGAAATTTACATCGGCGGTGATGTCTTGGCGTCCGGGCATTTCGTAGACCGCGTCGCCGGCCAGGCGTTGTTGGCCGCGGTAAGCGCGCAGAGTTCCGGCCGGGCGGCGCTGGTAGATCTGATCAGCGCTGCCGCCGTAGTCCACGACCAGCATCGCTCCCTGCTTCCATGACCCTGCCATGCCGCGCATCCAGTCGTGGACCGACTCGAAGACTTCAACTCTCTGGCCTACTGGCCATTCGCGCGCAAAAACGGTTGAAGCGGGCAGGGGACGCGTGGGCGGGAGGAAAACGTCCTGCAGTTTTCCCTCAATCACTTTGAGCTGCAGTTCGCTCCAGCCATCGGCCTCTTTTCGAAATACGCGGCAGGGAAAGGCATCGAAAAACTCGTTGTGATAAACCAGCGCGCGGCCCTCGCACGCGGCCAGGGCTTCTCCGATCGTCGGATGCCATGTGCCCGCCAAGCGCTTCCCTTGCTCTTCTCGTAACGGGTGGGAGGTCTCGACCAAATGCAGATCGACCTTCCGCCTTCCGAACCATCCGAAACTTTCCAGCACCGACAAAGCAAGCGCCCCGGAACCCGGGCCACATTCGATCACGTTCAACCGCTTCCAACCGCGCCGGTTAGCCTCCTCGCGCAGCCATTGGCCGATCGCTTGGCCGAGAGCCGGAGTCATCTGTGGAACCGTGGTGAAATCCCCCCGTGCACCGATGCTGCGGATGTTCCGTGCGTAGTAACCGTCTGCCGGATGGTGCAGGGCAATCCCCATGAAAGTATCGAAGGGAATCAGCCCGCCGTTTTCATCGAGGGCAGATTGCAAAGCTTGGCGGACGGTGGACATCGCCGACTACCAACCGCGCGCCACGCCGTAATGGTCAAAACACGCATCGCGGGAAACAATCCCGAAACGCCGCTGCAGCGCTTGCGCAGCCAGCATGCGATCGAAAGGATCGCGGTGATGGAGGGGCAGATCTTCCATGCGCCGGCAATCCGTGGCCTCGAGATCAAGACGGACAATGCCAGCTTCATCGAGGGCTCGCGGCACCACGATGTCCCAATCGTCTTCGATTTCGAAATCGAATCCTTTCCCCCCACGTTTCAGCGAGATCTCCCAAAACGAAACGGTCGAATAATAAACCGGCAATTCTCCGTCGATGTAATGCTTGGCGACCGTGCTAAGACGGCGGTCGGCGTAAAGCGTCCAGAGCAGTGCGTGCGTGTCGAGCAGCCACGCCCGGACCGCCGGAGATTTCATTTCCGGGGCACGCCGAACTCGTCGGCCAAGCGCTCGCTGGAAGCAGTGCTATCGAAGCCTTTGCCCATCCGGTAAGGACGGCCGGCGAGTCCGCCGATGCGGGTGCGGGGGCGTTTCTTGGCTAAAGGGACCAACCTGGCCACCGGACGGTCGCGGCGCGCGATGACCACCTCGTTGCCTCGCTCGACCCTGTCGAGAAGGGCGGAAAGCTTGGCTTTGGCTTCGTGGACGGTAGCTTGCATGGATCGAAGTTAGTCATGATGACCAACTTTGTCAATGCCGTCTGCATTGCCCCTTCTCTTCGGTGTGGGCAGATTGTCGCGGTGGATCCGCGGCAACTGCCCATTTACGAGATTGAGGACCGCATCGTCGAGGCGGCGAAAGCCCAATCGCGGTTGATTCTGCGTGCGCCGACTGGCTCGGGCAAATCGACGCAGGTGCCGCAGATGCTGCTCGATCGGGTGTTGTCCGGCGCCGGACAGATTGTCGTTCTGCAACCGCGCCGGATGGCGGCACGGATGCTCGCCGCGCGCGTGGCGCAGGAGCGGGGAGAGGCCCTCGGCCAGACGGTCGGCTATCAGGTGCGCATGGAGGGCAAAAGCTCCGCGCAAACGCGCATCCTTTACATCACGGAAGGCATTCTGCTCCGTCGCATGATCGGCGACCCGGAGTTGTGCGGGGTGACGGCTGTGGTCTTCGACGAATTCCACGAGCGGCACCTTTATGGCGATATCACCCTGGCGCGGGCGCTGGATTTGCAGGAGTCCGCGCGGCCCGATCTCAAGATCGTGGTCATGTCGGCCACCTTGGAAGTCGGTGCACTGGAAAAATATCTCGCGCCCTGCGAGGTGCTCGAATCGGCGGGGCGGACCTTTCCGGTCGAAATTCGCCACGCCGAGCGTTCGCCGGGCGACACGCCGCCGTGGGAACTCGCCGCGGAGGCTCTCGCTGCGCATGCCCCGGCATCCGGTCACGCGCTGGTCTTTATGCCGGGGGCTTATGAAATCCAGCGGACCATGGCGGAGATCCGGGCGACGTCCGCCTTGCGCGACTTCGCGGTCTTTGCCCTGCATGGCGAAATGCCGCCGCGCGAGCAGGATGAGGCGGTTGCGCCGAGCGGCGGACGCAAGATCATCGTCTCGACCAATGTGGCCGAGACATCGCTGACCATCGAGGGCGTGACGCTGGTTGTCGACAGCGGCTTGGCCCGCATGGCGTGTCATGATGCGCGGCGCGGGATCAATACCTTGCTGGTTGAGAAAATCAGCCGTGCGTCCGCCGATCAGCGGGCCGGCCGGGCGGGGCGCACCGCGCCGGGGTGTTGTGTGCGGCTCTGGATGACCAAGGACCACGAACAACGGGCGGAGAGCGAGTTGCCCGAGGTGAAGCGGCTGGATCTGGCCGAGGTGGTGCTTTCGCTCAAGGCCGCGGGGGTCGGAGATTTGACTCAATTCCGCTGGCTCGAACCGCCCGAACCGCGGGCTTTGGCGCGGGCGGTGGAATTGCTGGGTGACCTCGGGGCGCTCGATCACGGAGGACAAATCACAGACCTCGGACGTCGCATGCTCGCCTTCCCGGTGCATCCGCGTTACGCGCGTCTGCTTCTCGAGGCGGAGAGGCTGGGTTGTGTCAAAGGCGCCTGTTGGTTGGCCTCCCTCACCCAAGGACGCGGGCTGTTGGTCAAAAGTACTTCGCGCGAGATGGACAAGCGTCGTGACGAAATGCTCCGGGACGGGGCGGATTCCGATGTTTTGGTCCAACTGCGTGCCTTTTCGGTCGCCCGCAAGTCCGGCTTTGATCCGGCGCGGGGCCGCGCGCTCGGCATCCACATGCAGTCGGCGCGGCAGGCCGCGCAGCTGGCCGGGAAATTCGAGGACATCGCGCACGGCGAGGGGCTCAATCTGACCGACAAGCCGCCGCCGGAGCATTCGATGGAAAAATGCATGCTCGCCGCCTTTCCGGACCACCTGGCCAGGCGTCTCGACCGGGGGACCCTGCGCTGTGATCTGGTCCATGCGCGGCGCGGGACGCTGGCGCGCGAGAGCGTGGTGACCAACGAACTTTTTGTCGCCGGCGAAATCACGGAGATCGGGGGACGCGAGGGCGACGTGCAGACCTTGCTGACGCTGGCCTCGCCGGTGCGGGAAGAGTGGTTGCAGGAAATGTTTCCGGAGGAATTTTCGGACGAGGTCGCGACGATGTTTGATCCGATCACCCGCGGGGTGACGGCACGGCGGGTCACGCGTTTCCGCGATCTCGTGCTGCGCTCCGGACCCGGCGGCGAACCCGACCCGGCGGCGGCGGCGAAGATTTTTTCCGACAAGGTGGTTGCGGGGGATTTGTCGCTGCCGCTCTGGAGTGAGTCGGTCGAGCAATGGATCGCGCGGTTGAACTGCCTCGCGGAGTGGAGGCCGGAGTTGGAATTGCCGCGGATCGGGGAGGAGGAAAGGCGTTTTCTTTTCGAGCAGTTGGCGCAGGGAGTGACGAACTATAGGGCGCTAAAGGACAAAGATCCCTGGCCGGTGCTGCGTGGATGGCTCTCCGCCGGGCAGCTCGCCGCGCTCGACGCTTACGCCCCGGATAAAATCAAACTGCCCGGAGGCCGCCATGCGCGTCTGGTCTACGCGGCGGGTCAAGCGCCGGTCATGGCTGCGCGTGTGCAAGATCTTTACGGGGTTGAAGCGCCGCTCACGGTGGCGGGCGGAGGTCAGCGGGTGCGGGTGGAAATTCTGGCGCCGAACCAACGTCCGATCCAAGTGACCGACGACCTAGGCAGCTTTTGGAAGAACACCTACCCGCAGATCCGTCCGGAATACGCACGGCGGTATCCGAAGCACGAGTGGCGGTGAAGGGGAGGGGGAAGGCTAGGGCGGAGACTTGAGTGGGAGTTTGAGTGAGGGGTGGCATCGGCATTCTGCCGATGGGTTTGGATCGTGACGGGCGGGACGGCCGTGGCCCTTGGGGAGGGCGAGGGCGGAGACTTGATACCAAGGGCCCATCGCCTTGGGACTTTGTCCTTCGGCCCCGGGGTAGGGTCGGACCTCCGGGCCGACCGCGAACATTCTCCGGGATTCGACGCGGCCGGTCCAACCGGAACGGAGTGAAGATGGCCCCTAGTCCCTGAACCCGCGCGTTGGCGGGTGTCTGCTGGGAGTAACTGGGGCTACCACCACTGCCAAGGGCACTGCCAAGGGCAAAGGCACCGACGCTCATAGAGCGCCGCTACATCTTCTCGACAAAAACTTGTAGCGGCGGTCTATGACCGTCGCTGCCTGAAAACACTTCGAGTTACTCGGGAGGCAAAGGCCCAGCCCTACCGCTCGATCAATAGTCGAAAAGCAAACGGACGTTGGTATGGGCGGGAGTTTGAGTGAAGTGTGGTGTCGGCATGCTGCCGATGGTTTTGGGGCGGACGAGCGGGGCCGCTCGTCCCTACCTCCCACCTTGAGGAGAGTGGCGTTGCGTGTCTTGGGGGGCGGTGGCAGGATGGAAGTTGAAATGGCCACTGAGCATTCAGGGCAAACAGCGCCGCTGCAGGTGGAGCGCAGCGGCGGGGAGACGGTTTTGGTTTTGGCGGGGCGCTTGGATGATGCCGCCGTGGCGCGTTGTTGGGACAAGGCCATGGAAGCAACACGGACGGCGCAAGATGGGGTGCGGGTGGATTGCGCGAAGGTGGATTTTTGCGGCGGGGCCGGGTTTGCCTTGCTGGTGGCGTTGGAGGAGATGGCAGACGGACGCAAGAAGAGCTTCGATGTCGTGCAGTTGCCGCCCAGTTTCCGCGCCATGTATGACCAGATCGACCGGCGTAAACTGGAACCAGCGGAAGGGCCGCAGCGGGAGCGGTTCGGACTGGTCGCGTCGCTCGGCGAGTCGGTGGCGGACCGGGTGGGTGAGTGGCGCGAGCAGACCGAGTTTGTCGGCGAAGTCGGCGTGGGGTTGGTCGGATTGGCCGGTCAGCCGCGGCGTCTGCGGCTGCGCGAGTGGTGGGTCATGGTGGAAAAAGCCGGAACGAATGCCCTGCCCATCGTGGCGTTGATCAGTTTTTTGATGGGGATGATCATGGCGTTTCAGGCGGCCATGCCGATGCGGCAATTCGGGGTGGATATTTTCGTGGTGAATCTTGTGGCGCTGGCCATCACGCGGGAGCTGGGACCGTTGATGACGGCGATCGTGCTGGCCGGGCGTTCGGGGTCGGCCTTTGCCGCGGAGATCGGGACGATGAAGGTGAACGAAGAGGTGGCGGCGCTGACCACCATGGGGCTGAGTCCGGTGCGGTTTCTCGCCGTGCCGCGCGTGCTGGCGGGGATTGTGGTGACGCCGGTGTTGACCGTTTACTCGATGGCCATCGGGGTGGCGGGCGGACTGGCGGTCATGATGTTGCTGGGTTTCCCGTTGGCCACGCTGATGCATCAGCTTTCCGGCGCGCTGCGGGTCGATGATGTGTTGGCCGGGTTGATCAAATCATTTTTCTTCGGCGCGGTGGTGGCCGGGGTGGGCTGCCTGCGCGGTTTGCAAACGGGCGCGGGCGCGGCGGCGGTAGGTGACTCGACGACGCGGGCGGTGGTGACGGCCATTTTTCTTATCGTCCTGCTCGATGCGGTTTTTGCCGTGATTTATTACCAGTTGAAATTCTGAGCCATGGAAGAAGAAAAAATCATCGAGGTGAAAAAGTTGTCCGTCGGCTATGCGGGGCGCGTTATTTTGAGCAACGTGTCCTTCGACGTGCGGCGCGGGGAAATATTCATCATCCTCGGCGGGTCGGGATCCGGCAAAAGCACGCTGTTGAAAAACATGATCGGGTTGTATCCGGCGATGGGTGGTGAGGTTCTGATCCGCGGAGAAAACATGATCGGTGCCGCGGGCGCGGCGCGGGAGCTTTTATTGAGGCAGTTCGGCGTGATGTATCAGGGCGGGGCCCTCTTCGGCTCGATGACGCTGGCGGAGAATATTGCTTTGCCGCTGGAGGAATGCACCCGCCTGCCGCGCGAGGCGCGCGTGCTCCTCTCCCGACTCAAGCTGCAGCAGGTGGGCCTGGGGCCATTCGCCGACTATCTGCCCTCCGAGACAAGTGGCGGCATGGTCAAGCGGGCTGCGGTGGCGCGGGCCATGGCGCTGGATCCGGGGATTCTTTTTCTCGATGAGCCTTCGGCCGGGCTGGACCCGATCACTTCGGCCGAATTGGACGAGTTGATCCGCGCCTTGTCGCGCGACTACGGGATAACTTTTGTCATCGCCAGCCACGAACTGGCCAGCGTGTATGCCATCGGCGACCGAGCGATCCTGCTGGAGGGCGGGGGCATTGCGGCCGAAGGTAGACCGGTGCAACTTCGCGACGATCCGCCCAATGACTACGTGCGGGCCTTTTTCCGCCGGGAACCGGAAAGGGCGCGGGCTGCTTGAATTGAACCATGTCGACCCGAGCCAACTATTTCAAAATCGGCGTCTTTGTCCTCGCGGGCTTCGCCCTTTTCGCCGGGGGACTTGTTTTCCTCGGGGCGGGCAACGTCTTCCGTCCGCGCCTCTACCTCGAGACATATGTCGATGGCACGGTGCAGGGGATCGATCTGGGTTCACCGGTCAAATTCCGCGGCGTGCAGATCGGCCGCATTTCGAAGGTGGATTTCTGCTTCAACATTTACGGTCCGCCCCCGGGTGACGAGCGGCTCGATTACGTTTATCTCGAGATGGAAGTGGACGTGCAGGTTTTTCGGGGGATGTTCACCGAGGACATCACCCCGGTGGTCGAGCAGGCGGTCGGGCAGGGGCTGCGGGTCAAATTGCAACCGCAGGGGGTGACCGGACTGAATTTTGCCGAGTTGAACTACGTGCCTGACCCGGCGCTCTTCCCGCCATTGCAAATCTGGTGGACTCCGCAGCACCACTATATTCCGTCCGCGCCGGGGACTTTGACCAGTTTGGTCGAGTCGTTGAACAAGTTGATGGACACCTTCGGCGGGCTGGAGTTGGGGCCGACGCTCAAAGAAGTCGACAAGGCGCTGAAGAGCTTCAATACCACGCTCGAGGGATTCAGCGGCAGTATGGACAAGCTGGATTTGTCCAAGGTGAGCACCGAATTGCAGGCGGTTTTGTCCGAGCTGCGGGTCAAGGTGGACCAGGTGCCGGTGGAAAAGCTGAGTGCGGACGGGATGAAAATGATGCAGTCGCTGACCAAGGTGGCAGGGGAAATGCAGTCGCTGGTCGACGCTTTGCAGACCAATCCGCTGCTCAATACCGACTCGGTGGGAGCGATCGTCGGGGATTTCCAAGCCACGGCGGAAAATTTCCGCGTGCTGAGCGAAAATTTGCGCGAATACCCCTCGCAAATGTTTTTCGGCGAGCCTCCCAAGCGCTCGCCCTTCGATCCGACGGGGAAACCAAAGCGATGAGGCGCATCCTGCCGAGCCTCTTGTGGGCGGTGCTGGTTCCGGCTCTGGCCTCCTGCAGTCTCCGCCAACCGGCGGTGCAAACGGCGGACTATGCCTTCGACCTTCCGGCACCGGCCCGGGGACCAACCGGGGAGGGGTCCGTTGCGGTCCTCCCGTTCTCCGCCGGTCCGCGCGCCTCGGGTCAGATGTTGCTCTACCGGGCGGACGATCTTCGTTATGAGCACGACTTTTACAACCGGTTCCTCGCGCCGCCTCCGCGGATGCTCACCGGTGCGCTGCGGCGTTATTTGTCGCTGGCCCGGGTCGGCCAAGTGAGGGAACCGGGCGCGCCGTTGGGGGCAGACCTCATCGTGCAACCGCGGCTGACGGAGCTGTATGCCGACTACCGTGATCAGTCCCAGCCGCGGGCCACCGTGGCGATGGTCCTGGTGCTCATCCGTCACGGGGCGGACGGCAACAAGGAGTTGTTCGAACGAACCTACCGGCGTTCCATTCCTCTGCGGGCGGTTTCTCCGGCCGCGGCGGTCGAGGGCTGGAGCGAAGGAATCGGGCAGATCTTTGGGGAATTCACCCGTGATCTGCGGCGGGCTTGGTGAGGCTGCGCGTCAGAAACTGAACGTCGTCCCGAGGAAGACAATGTTCTGGTTGTAACTGCCCTGCTGTCTGTCGCTGCTCGAGATCAGGCCGGTGTAGGAATAACCGGCGTTGAGTGACCAGATGCGATTGACCGCATAGCTTGCGCCGAGGCCTGCATTGTAAACGTTGGTGGTGAAGTCGGGCTCTCCGTTGCCCGGTTGGTCGTAGTAGTTGTTTTGGTAATTGAGGAAGGCATTGGCTTGAAGACGTTTTCCGAAGGCGTGGGTCAAAATGGCCCCGAGGAGGAATTGTTGGTCTTGGTTGAATCCCTCCAAGCCGGAGGCGACCGTGCCATAGCGGCTGCGCAGGCCCAGGCTGGTTTCTTCGCGCAGGGCGTAGGTGAAGTTGAGTTCGCCGAAGGGACCGATGTAGTTGGAAGTGCCGCCGGCCTCGGGGATCTCGTTGATGCGCTGCTCGGCACCGGCGCGGAAGTTCAAGACTGAGCGGGGATTGAGGGTGTGGTTGAACCCGAGCAAGGCGTAGTTGCCGATACTGTTGTAGTCGTCGACATACCAATAATTGCGGGTGTTGAAGCGGTATTCGGCGACCAGAGACGTCGTTGGTTTCCAGAGGAAAAGAAATTGCTGGCCGACGGTCTGCTCAAAGCGGCTGAAGTTTTCACCGATGGGCTCGAAGTAATACCAGAGGACAGGGGCGTAGCTGGTGATGGTCTCGAATTTCGGGAGCCAGAGATAACTGGCGCCGACAGTTGTGCCGCTGACCACGTAATCGCCTTGGTAGGTGTTCGAGGCGCCGACAACCGCAAAGTCGGGTTGCGCCAGGAGGGCTGTGGAATTATCGAGGAAGAGATTCAGCCGCTCGGAGACCGCGTAGTCGACGCCCAGGGTGAACTGGCCGTTCGGGAAGATACCGTCATTTTGCAACCCGCCGTTGTTGTAATAGTAAGTCACACCCAAGCCGAGGCTGGTCTCCACCTTCAATCGCGAGGTGCCGAAGTTGTATCCGATGCTGGCGCCGATCGAAGTGAACATGCTCTGCACGCCGTCGTTCTGCTGGCCGTTGACGTTGCTGTTGTAGCCTTCAGTGACGTAAAACGAATAGCGGAAAGGACCGGTCCCCGAACGGAAGGGCCCCGGCTCGGAAAGTTCCTGCGTGGTGCTGTCATCTGTCCCCACGGATTCGAATGCGGCCTCGGCAGCGGCGTCGGACATTCTTCCGCTCTGTGCCTGCGGTGCCGGACCCGGGTCCGGCATGGCCAAACCTGCGGCGATATCGGCATCGCTTACCGCACTGGGAACACCTTGGAGTGCGGCCGCTTTTTGCTCCGTGAAAGTTTGGCCGGACGACGCATCGCGCACCGGATAGGTGAAGCGGAACTGCGAGGGATTATCGGTTGCTCCGGCGGAAACAGGTTCCTCAAAGCTGTCCACCTTGGGCGGAGTATCCTGCGCCGCCACGGCGAGCGGCAGGGAAGCCACCAGCGGGAGGAGAATAAAAGATAATAATTGGCGCGGATTCATCACGAGGGCGAACGTGAGCTGATAGACTGCCTAGAAAAGGTGCCGCGCGAACAGCCAAAAATCCCCCGTGGTGCGAATTAATTAGAGCCTCGCAGCCTCGCTCTCAGCCCTCTCCCCCAAGAGTAATGCAAGTATTTCTCCCACAGGTGCTTATTTTGTGATCAGGCCCGACGCATGACGGTATCCCGAATGAAGAGGTCGCCGGTTTCGGGATGGTCCAGCGTGTAGTGGAGGCCGCGGCTTTCCTTGCGGCTCAGGGCACAATCGACGATGAGGGCGGCGACGGTGACGAGGTTGCGCAGCTCAAGGAGGTCGGTGGTGACCTTGAAGTTCCAGTAAAATTCCTGCACCTCTTTCTGCAGGTTGCGCAGCCGGGTGGCGGCGCGCTGCAGGCGTTTGTCGGTGCGGACGATGCCGACGTAGTCCCACATGAGGCGGCGGATTTCGTCCCAGTTGTGGTAAATCACGACCAACTCGTCCACGTCGGTCACGCTGCCGGGGCGCCATTCGGGGAGTCGGATGTCGTCGGACCGCCGGTGGTTTTTCGTCGCCTTGAGAAAGGCGCGGTGGGCGAAGACGAGGGCTTCGAGGAGCGAATTGCTGGCCAGTCGGTTGGCCCCGTGCAGCCCGGTGCAGGCCACCTCACCGATGGCGAAAAGTCCGCGCAGGGTGGTCTCGCCTTGGTCATTGGTCTTCACCCCGCCGCATTGGTAATGGGCGGCGGGCACCACGGGGATAGGTTGCGTGGCGATGTCGATGCCGAGGGCGGCGCAGGTTTCGTAGATTTTGGGGAAGCGCTCTTGGAGGAACTTGCGCGGTTGGTGCGTGATGTCGAGGAAGACGCACTTGGCCCCGGTGCGCTTCATTTCGGCGTCGATGGCGCGGGCCACGATGTCGCGCGGGGCGAGGTCTTTCAGTGCATGGTAACGCGGCATGAACGCCGTGCCCTGTTCGTCGACGAGGCGCCCGCCTTCGCCGCGCACCGCTTCGCTGATGAGGAAAGATTTGGCCTCGGGGTGGAACAGGCAGGTCGGGTGGAACTG
Organism: Chthoniobacterales bacterium; assembly: GCA_044359955.1. Taxonomy (GTDB): domain Bacteria; phylum Verrucomicrobiota; class Verrucomicrobiia; order Chthoniobacterales; family JACTMZ01; genus JACTMZ01. The sequence continues at coordinate 11,891 of JBIKLF010000026.1, forward strand.
GACGAATTCCATGTTGCTGACCGCCGCGCCGGCGCGCCACGCCATGGCCACGCCATCGCCGGAGGCGATGTCGGGGTTGGTCGTGTAGAGGTAGACTTTGCCGCAGCCGCCGGTGGCCAGCACGATGCGGTCGCTGCGCAGGGTGCGGACTTGGCCGGATTTTTCATCGAGCACGTAGACGCCGACCACGCGGTCCTCGGCGGCGTAGCCGAGCTTTCCGGTGGTGATGAGGTCGATGGCCATGTGGTCCTCGAGGACGGTGATCGAGGGATGACGTTCGACCGCGGCCACGAGTGTTTTTTCGATTTCCAGGCCGGTGAAATCATGCGCGTGCAAGATGCGGCGCTTGGTGTGTCCGCCTTCGCGCCCGAGATCGAGTTCGGTGCCGCCCTCGGGTTTTTCGCGCAGGTCGAAGGACATGCCGAGTGCGATCAGCTCTTTGATGCGGTCGGGACCTTCGTGGACGACGAGATTGACGATGTCCTCGTGGCACAGGCCCGCGCCGGCCTCGAGGGTGTCTTTGACGTGCAGCTCGAAGGAGTCTTCCGGACTGGTCACGCAAGCCACGCCGCCTTGGGCCCACGCGGTGTTGCTCATGGCTTTGGCGCGCTTGGTCACGACGGCCACCGTGCCGTGCGTGGCGGCTTTGAGGGCGTAGGTCAGGCCGGCGATGCCGGAACCGAGGACGATGTGGTCAAATTTTTCCATGCCGCGCCGCGAGGCGCACGTTGTCGATCAGGCGTGTTTCGCCGATTTTCACCGCGGCGGCAAGCACGGCGGGGCGGTCGAGCTCTTCGAGGGGTTCGAGTGTTTCGGCATCGACGACCTCGACATACTCCGGGGCGGCCCCCGTCCCTTGGGTGATGAGTGCGGTGGCCGTGGCGACGACTTCGCGCGGCGAAGCCTCTTCCGCCGCGGTGCGAAGCGCGGCCGGGAAACTCGTGGCGCGCCGGCGTTCTTCCGCCGCGAGGTAGCGGTTGCGTGAACTCATGGCCAGACCGTCGGACTCGCGCACCGTGGGATGGCCGATGATTTCGAGGCCGGGGAAGAGGTCGCGGGTCATGCGGCGGATGACGGCCAGTTGCTGGAAATCTTTCTCGCCGAAGATGGCGGTGTCCGGGCGGGTCAGGTGGAAAAGTTTGGCCACCACGGTGCAGACGCCGCGGAAGTGGCCGGGGCGCCGGGCCCCGCACAACCCGCGCGAGAGCACGGTTTCCTCGACGAAGGTCGAGTCGTCGGGCGGATACATTTCCGGCACGGAGGGCGCGAACACGGCGTCCGCCTGGTGCGCGGTGCACAAACTCAGGTCGGCGTCGAACGGACGCGGGTATTTGGCCAGATCTTCGTGGGGGGCGAATTGGGTCGGGTTGACGAAGATGCTGACGATCACCGTTCCGCCTCGGCCGGCGCGGCTCCGGGCGGCATCGATCAAGGCGGCATGGCCGTCGTGCAGCGCGCCCATGGTCGGAACGAGGACGACGGGCGAGGGGGCGCGGGCCCGAAAGGAGGCGAGTTCCGCCAGCGTGGCGAGGGTGCGCATGGCTTGCGCTCGGTGGTCAGTTGCCGGCCGGCGCAGCCGTGGGAGCTTCGGTCGCCTCCACCACGACTTCTTCGACCGCCACCGGTTCGGTGGTAACCACGACGGGGGCAGCCGCGGTTCCGGGTGTCACGGCAACGGGCTCGGCCGCGGCAGGCGTGACCGCTTGAGGCACGGGCTGGCCGAGGAGTTCTTTCTGGATGGTCGTCTCACCGGTGCCGCGCTTGGCATAGAGGACAGCGAGCAAAAGGGTAAGGGCGAAGAAGACGATGCCGAGCCACACCGTGAATTTCTGCAGGACATGCGTGGTCTGCGCGCCGAAAATGTTATCCGTCATTCCCCCGCCGAACGCGGCGCCGAGGCCTTCATTCTTCGGGCGCTGCATGAGAACGACGCCGACCATGAGGACGCAGACCAACACGTGGAAGGAAATGAGGATGGAAATTAATACCGACATGAACCGTGCACACTGGCAGGTGCCGGCCCTGATGTAAAGACGTTACCGGCCGGAGTCCGGAGGATGTCTGAACGGGTTTCCGCGTTGATCTTTCCCCGCGGAATGCCCTAACACTCAATTTGTGAACGTCTCTGATCTGAGGGAAATCCTGCAATACGTCCCGCGTTTCCGCGAAAAGATCTTCGTGGTCTCCGTCGACGGGGAAATTGCCGCTTCGCCCAACTTTGCCAACATTCTGCTCGATCTCGCCGTGCTGCGCTCGCTGAGCATCCGGGTCGTGCTCGTGCATGGCGCGAGCCATCAGGTGCAGGAGGCGGCCAAACGTGCCGGGACCAAAGCGAGCAACACGGACGGCACCGGCATCACGGACGAGGCCACGCTCGAGTTGAGTATCGGGGCGGCCATGCGGTTGACGCACGAAATCCTCGAAGGTTTGGCTTCGGTGGATTTGCGGGCCGCTTACGCCAATGCGGTCATTGCGCACCCGGCCGGCATTCTCGGCGGGATCGACCAAGGCCACACCGGACGGATCGAGCGGGTCGACGTCAAATGTCTGCACATGCTGTTGCACGAGGGGATCATTCCCGTGGTGCCGCCGCTCGGCTTCGACGGGGAGGGCCACACCTACCGGGTCAATTCCGACCATGCGGCGGCGGAACTGGCCGAGGCCCTGCATGCGGCCAAGGTGGTTTATTTGTCGGCGGATACCAAATTGCCCGGCGGCGGGTCGTTGCCGCGGCAGTTGGGCATCGCGGAGGCCGAGGAGTTGTTGAAGAAGCGGAAGAACGGCGAGGCGCCGAATCTTTATTCGAAGGTCGACTACGGTGCGAAGGCTTGCCGGCAGGGCGTGTCGCGGATCCACATCCTGGATGGCACGGTCGACGAGGCCTTGCTCGACGAGGTGTTCAGCAACGAGGGGATCGGCACGATGATCTACTCGAATGAATACCAGCAAATCCGGAAAATTTTCAAAAAAGACGTGCGGGCGGTGATGTCGCTTATCCGGCAATCGATGGACAGCGAGGAACTCGTGCGGCGGACGCGGGCCGACGTTCTCGAGCAGATGCAGGATTTTTGGGTGCTGGAAATCGACGGCAAGGTGATGGGGTGCGTTGCGCTGCACGTCTATCCGGCGGACGGCTGCGGCGAACTCGCCTGCCTCTACGTGCAGAAGGAACACGAGAACGAGGGGCACGGACGGAAGTTGATGGCATTCGTCGACAACCTCGCGCGGGAAAAAGGCGTCCGGCAATTGTTCGCCCTCAGCACGCAGGCTTACAAATATTTGCAAATCAAAGGCGGCTTCCGCGAGTCCTCGCCGGACATCATGCCCGCCGTGCGTCGGAAACAATACGACGCCGGCGGACGGCAGTCCAAGGTCCTGGTCAAGGACCTCGCCTGAGGCGCCCGGCATGGAAGGTGTCCACACCCATTTCCTCTGGATCGACTGGGTCGTGCTGGCGGTCTACCTGCTGCTGACCACGTGGATCGGTCACGCGCTGCGCGGCAAGCAGTCGACCATGCAGGATTTTTTCCTCGCCGGCCGTTCCCTGCCTTGGCCGGCGGTGAGCGGTTCGATCGTTGCCACGGAAATCAGCGCGATCACCTTCGTTGGTGTGCCGGGCATGGTTTTCGCCGCGGGCGGTGATTTCACTTACCTCCAGTGGGGGATCGGTTCGCTCATGGCGCGGTTTATCGTGGGCATCTGGTTTGTCAAAGTCTTCTACGAGCGCGGCATCTTCAGTCCCTACGACTACATGCAGGTGCGCCTCGGCGCGGGGGCGCGGGTCTTCACCACGTCGCTCTTTTTCGTCGGGTCGATCCTCGGGCAAAGCGTGCGGTTGCTCGTGACGGCGCTCATTTTGTGGACCGTCACCGGCCTGGCCTTCGAATGGTGCATCGTCATCATCGGAGTCTTCGCCGTCGGGTGGACGCTGATGGGGGGGATGACCACGGTCATTTGGACCGATGTGATCCAGTTCTTCGTCTTCATCGGCGGCGGGTTGCTCGCCTTCATCCTGCTCATGGCGGGCATCGATGGCGGCTTCGCGGCGTTCGTCGCCGAGGCGGGGGCGGCCGGCAAGTTGCGCTTGCTCGACCTTTCGACCAATCCCGATGTGCAGTTCACTTTGTGGGTCGGATTGCTGGCCATGCCGTTCCAAAACGTGGCCGCCTTCGGCACCGACCAGCTCAACGCGCAGCGCATGTTCTGCTGTCGCAATGCGGCGGATGCCTCGAAGGCGATCATCGCGAGCAGCATCTCTCTCCTCGTCACCGTGCTCATGCTGGCGGTCGGTGCGGCGCTCTTTGTCTACTACCAGCAGCGTCCGCCGACTCCCGGTGAGGCGGCACTTTTTGCCAAGGACACCGATTCGGTTTTCCCCGTGTGGATCACTACGGTCATCCCGCCGGGTTTGAGCGGGCTCATTCTCGCGGGGGCGTTTGCCGCCGCGATTTCGAGTTTGGATTCGGCCTTGGCGGCCTTGTCGCAGACCTCGATGGCCTTGTGGTATGGCCAGGACGGTCTCGAGTCCGCCGACCAAAAGCGCCTCCTCAAGCAATCGCGCTTCGCTGTGGTCGGGTGGGGGATCGCGCTTATTCTGGTGGCCATCGGACTGCAGGCCGTGCGCGGGCAGATCAATCTGCTTTCGCTCGCCTTCGGCATGGTCGCCTACACCTACGGTCCGATGTTGGCGGCCTTCCTCCTCGCGTTGAGTCCGCTGCGGCGCGATATCCGCGGCATCATCATCGGCACGGCTATTTCGATTCTGCTCGTGCTGTGGGCGCGTCCGGATCTCTACAACATTCTCGCCGCGCTGGGCGCAATCACGACCGAGGAAGCAGCCGCCTGGCGTCCGAAAATCAATTTCGCCTGGCTTTATCCGATCACGTGTTTGCTCACGCTCGCGTGCGGTATCCTTCTCGGCCGTAAAACACAGGCCCCGCGGGTGACGTAGTCCGGTCAAGCGATTTTCAGAAAAAGTTCACAAGCGCTGCAAAAGTCTTGAGCGCGAATTTCTCGATCGATAAGCTGCGTCCGTGACGCCGAGAGAAAGTGAGGAAGCCTGTGAACAACTTGTGAATACGTGTTCCACGGTTTTCGGTCTCCGGCTCCCGCCACCCCACCAAATGTTGTTTTCACTCCAGCCAGGATCCTCCTTCTTGACCCAAGGATCCGGCAGATGCGAAACCTCCACGGGCCGGGCTTAACAGAATAACTTCATGCCCCGCTCCATTTCCCCGCGTTCCAAAAGCCGCATCCGCCAAGCCACCCCGGTCCGCTCCCTCCGTTCTCTGTCCACTTCCGTCTCCACGGCCCCGCCCGCTGCCGTGAATAACTCGGCCGCCGACCCGGGTCTTGAAGCGCTGTGGACCCAGATTTCATCGGCCTTGAAGGCGGAATTGGGGGAGGGAGTTTACGACCGGTGGTTTTCCACATTGCGCTTGGCCGAAGCTGGTGCGCGCGAGGTCACGCTGGTTATTCCCAACAGCATCTATCAGGTCTGGATCGAGAGTAATTACGGCTCGCAGTTGCAGGCCTCCTTGATGACCGTCTTTGGAGCCAAGCGGAAGATCACTTTCCGGGTCGAGAACGGGCACGTCAGCGAACCGGTTGCTCCCGCAGAGGCCATCGCGCCCGAGGAGCCGGCAGAAGCGGCCGGAGTCGCCGGCGCCAAGGGGCTCAATCCGCACTACGTGTTCGATACGTTCGTGGTCGGAGCCAACAGTGAATTCGCCCACGCCGCTTCCCTGGCCGTGGCCAAATCCCCGGCCCGCACCTACAACCCGCTCTTCATCCACGGCGGGGTCGGTCTCGGCAAGACCCACCTCCTCCAAGCCATCGGCCATCATTTGGCCGCCTTGCGCCGCGGGACCAAGGTGGCTTACGTGCGCAGCGAGACCTTCACCAACGAGTTCATCAATGCCATTCAGACGAATTCCTTGGTCAAATTCCGTCGCCGTTACCGCCAGGCCGACATCCTGCTCATCGACGACATCCAGTTCCTCGCCGGCAAAGAGCGCTCCCAGGAGGAGTTCTTCCACACCTTCAATTCGCTCTTCGAAGGCCGCAAACAGATCGTTCTCTCCAGCGACCAGCCGCCCAGCGAAATCTCCCAACTCGAACAGCGCCTCGTCTCGCGCTTCGAGTGGGGCCTCACCGCCGAGCTCCAACCGCCGGACATGGAGACGCGCCTCGCCATCCTGCGCAAAAAGGCCGCCGGCCTCGAGGTCAGCCTGCCCGCCCATGTTCTCGAATACCTCGCCCACCGCATCAAATCCAACGTCCGCCGTCTCGAAGGCGCGCTGCTCCGTGTGGCTTCCTTCTCCTCCCTCAGCGGCCGTCCCCTGACCGACGAGTCGATCGAGCACGTCTTGCGCGACATTCTCCAAGAAGAAGCCCGCCGCGCCGTCTCCATCGACCAGGTCCAGCGCAAGGTTGCCGAGCATTACGATGTCCGCCTGGCCGACATGACGAGCAAACGCCGTCCGGCCAGCATTGCCTTCCCCCGGCAGGTGGCCATGTTCATTTCGCGCCGGCTGACCAAGTCTTCCCTGCAGGATATCGGCGAGGCTTTCGGCGGCCGGGACCATGGCACCGTGATCCACGCTTGCAAGACGGTGCAGGTGCGCATGGACAAAGAGGAGAGCCTGCGCCAGATTGTCCGCTTCCTCGAAACCGCCCTGCAAAGGTGAAGAAGGCTTTGACAGCCGCCGTTTATTTGCGGACATAAATCCCTTCCGGTTGCGTTCCACGCGGCCACCCACACGAGCCATCATGAAATTCACCATCTCGCAGGAGGCCTTCGCCGAGGGACTGCAAAACGCGGTCAGCGCGGTCAACTCGCGCAGCACCCTGCCCATTCTCACCAACGTCCTCATCCAAGCCTCCGACGGCGAACTCATCCTCACCGCCACCGACCTCGACTTCACCGTCCGCACCAAGGCCGAAGCCAAAGTCGGCAAAGCGGGATCGACCACCCTGCCGGCCCGGCGCTTGAGCACCTTGGTCAAGGATCTGCCCAAGACCGAGATCGAGGTCGAGGTGGACGGCAAAAGCATGGCCACCCTGAAAAGCGGCGCCGGGGTTTACAAAATCTTCGGCATGCCTGAAGCCGAATTCCCCGGTCTTCCCGCCTTCGAGGGAGCCGTCGAGTTCAAGCTCAAGGCTTCCGACCTGAAAGACGGGCTGCGCAAAACGCATTACGCCATCTCGCTCGACGAAACCCGCTACGTGCTCAACGGCATCTTTTTCTCCTTCAAAGGCGACAAGCTTACCCTCGTGGCGACCGACGGACGCCGCCTCGCCCTCGCCGAAGTGAACGACCTGGAAATTCCGCCCAGCCAGGAACGCGAATTCATCGTCCGCACCAAAGCGGTCACTGAATTGATGCGCGCCCTCAAGGACGACGGCGAGGTCACGGTCCGCATCTCGCAGAACATGGTGCAGTTCGACTGCGGTCCGACCACGCTCATTTCCAAACTGGTCGAAGGCAATTACCCGAACTACGTCCAAGTCATCCCGACCAAAGTCAACGAGCGCGTCACCGTCGAGCGCGAGACCCTGCTCAACGCCGTCCGCCGCGTCTCCCTCCTCAACACCGAGAAAACCGCCTCCGTCCGCCTCAATTTTACCAAAGGCAAAATCGAGATCACCTCGAACACCCCCGAAGTCGGCGAAGCCCGCGAGGACATGGCCGTGAGCTACAAGGGCAAAGACATCTCGATCGCCTTCAACCCCGAATTCCTCATGGCCCCGCTGCGTTATCTCAGCGAAGACGAAGTTCATTTCGAGCTCATCGACGACATCAGCCCCGGTGTGCTCAAAATCAACGCCCCCTTCGTCTACGTGCTCATGCCCATGCGCGTCGGGGCCTGACACCTGTCCGGCTGTGATCCCGCGTCTCCTTGTCGCCGCGCTCCTCGCCCTCGCCGCAGGCAATGTTATAGCCGCCAGCGGCATCAAAATCTCCGACGCCGAAGCCGACCGCATCGGCCAGAAAATCTGGCGCAACGAGTGCGCCGGCACCCGCGACGGCCTCACCGCGTGGAACAAAGGCGAAGACTTCCCGTCCCTCGGCATCGGCCACTTCATCTGGTATCCGCAAGGCCAGCGCGGCCCTTTCAAAGAAAGCTTCCCCGCCCTCAAGGATTACCTTCAAGCCCAAGGCGTCAAACTCCCCGGCTGGCTCGCCTCCGCCAAAGCCTGTCCCTGGCCCGACCGCGCCGCATTCATGGCCGACTTCCGCTCGCCGCGTCTGGAGGAACTTCGCTCGCTCCTCGCCTCGACCGTCGGACAGCAGGCCCGCTTCGCCGCCCTGCGCCTCGAGTCGGCTCTCCCGCAAATGATCGCCGCCGCGCCTGCCAACGAGCGCGAAAAAATCCGCCGCAACTTCTACCGCGTGGCCAACGCCCCCGGCGGACTTTATCCGCTGATGGACTACGTGAACTTCAAAGGCGAGGGGACCTCGCCGACCGAGCGCTACCAAGGTGAAGGCTGGGGGCTCTCCCAAGTGCTGGCCGGCATGTCCGACAGCGGTTCCCCGACTGCCGCGTTCTCGAAAAGCGCCGACCGCGTCCTGACCCGCCGCATCGAATTGTCTCCCCCCGCCCGCGGCGAAAAACGCTGGCTCCCCGGCTGGCGCAACCGCCTCGCCACCTACGTGCCGTGATCGGCGGACGTTTCCTTTGATGTAGCGGCGGTCTATGACCGCCGGAAACTTTTGAGTGGGAGGCACCGGCGGTCATAGACCGCCGCTACAAACAAGTGGGGTCAGGGACATTCTTCCGTTTTTTCCCTGCGCAGCCGGCCGGCGGCGGCTACAATCTCGCCATGCCTTCTGTCACCCGCGACCAAGTCATCGACGTCCTTGAGCGCATCGCCCTTTTGCTCGAGCTCCAAGGCGAAAATCCGTTCAAGATCCGCGCCTACCACAACGGCGCGCGCGCCCTCGAAATGCTCGAAGACGACCTCGGCACGCTCGTTCGCGAAGATAAATTGAAAGGCATCCCCGGCATCGGTGACGCCCTCCGCGAAAAAATCGGCACCCTCGTCACGACCGGCCAGCTGCCTTACTATGACGAACTGGTCGCCCGGTTCCCGCCGAAATTGTTCGAACTTTTCGACGTCCCCGGCCTCGGACCGAAAAAAATCAAAGCCCTCTACGAACAACTCCAAGTTGCGTCGCTCGCCGATCTGGAAAAAGCCTGTCAGGACAACCAAGTCGCCGGCCTTGATGGCTTCGGGGCCAAGACGCAGGACAAAATTCTCCTCGGCCTCGCCACCCTCAAGCAGGGCGCCGGACGCCACCTCGCTTCCGTCGCGGCCCACGCCTCGTCCACCTTGCTCGACGACCTGCGGGCGCACCCGGACACCATCCGCCTCTCCGCCGGCGGCAGCACCCGCCGCCGCAATGAAACCGTCCACGATATCGACATCATCGTCTCGACCAAAAACCCCGCCGCCATCTCCAGTGCCTTCCGCGAACACCCGCTGGTCGAAAGCATCCTCGCTGCGGGCGACACCAAGTCGAGTGTCATGCTCAAGAACGGGCTCCAAGCCGACCTCCGTGTCGTGACCGATGAGGAATACCCGTTCGCTCTCATGTATTTCACCGGCAGCAAGGAGCACAACATCGTGCTGCGTGGCCTCGCCCAGGACCGCGGTTGGACGCTCAATGAATACCGCCTCGCGCCGGTCAAGAAGGACGCACCGGAAATCCCCGCCATCCACGACGAGCGCGACATTTACGAACTCTTCGGTTTCGATTACATCGAGCCCGAGTTGCGCGAGAACCGCGGCGAATTCGAGGCGGCGGCCGGGCACAAGTTGCCGGACCTGATCAAACTCGAGCAACTCAAAGGCACCTTCCACAACCACACCCGTGCCAGCGACGGACGCGCCACGCTGGCCGAAATGGCCGCCGCCGCGCAGGAAATCGGCCTCGAATACCTCGGCATCGCCGATCACAGCAAAGCCTCCGTCCAAGCCAACGGCCTCGACGCCGCCCGCCTCGAAAAGCAGATCGCCGAAATCGCCGCTCTGAACAAGAACTTCGACGGCTTCCGGCTCTTCAGCGGCACCGAGTGCGATATCCTCAAGGACGGCTCGCTCGATTTCCCCGACTCCGTCCTCGCCCAACTCGATTACGTGGTGGCCAGCGTCCATTCGTCCTTCACCCTCGGCGAAGCCGAAATGACCAAGCGCCTCATCCGCGCGATGGAAAATCCCCACGTGACCATGCTCGGTCACTTGACCGGACGCATCCTGCTCAAACGCGAATCCTACGCGGTCAATGTCCCCGCCGTCCTCGACGCGGCCGCCGCCACCGGCACCTTCCTCGAACTCAACGCCGATCCGCACCGCCTTGACATGGACTGGCGTTGGTGGCGCCTGGCCAAGGAAAAAGGTGTCCGATGTGTGATCAATCCCGACGCCCACGCCACCGAGGGGCTGCAAAATCTCTACTTCGGCATCGGCGCCGCCCGCAAAGGCTGGCTGACCAAAAATGACGTGGTCAATTGCCTCCCGCTGAAAAAACTCATCCCTGTGCTCGAAGCCAAACGCAACCGATGAAGAATAAAGTAGAAGCGGCGGCCCGCCGCTTACCCAAAAACGATAAGCGGCGGGACGCCGCTTCTACTTTAACTGCCTGGCTCAAGTGCACCCGAGCGCTCGTCGAAAAATCCCTGCGCACCGCCGTCCCCGCCGCCGCAACCAAGCCCGCCACGATCCACCGCGCCATGCGCTACAGTCTGCTCTCTGGCGGCAAACGTCTGCGTCCGTTGCTTTGCTGCGCCGCGTCCGAAGCCTGCGGCGGCACCGCCCGCACGGCGCTCCCCGCGGCCTGCGCCGTGGAAATGATCCACGCCTACTCGCTGATCCACGACGACCTCCCGTGCATGGACAACGACGATCTTCGTCGCGGCAAACCGACCTCGCACAAAATGTTCGGGGAGGGGATGGCGGTCCTGGCCGGTGACGCCTTGCTGACCGAAGCTTTTGCCGTTCTCGCCACCGCCCAGCCCCGCGCCCGTTACCACGGGTCTGATCTCGTCACCGAGTTGGCACGCGCCGCCGGATCCCGCGGACTCATCGCCGGGCAAGTCGCCGACTTGGAAGCGGAGGGACGCCAGCCCTCCGAGCCCGCGCTCTATTTCATCCACGCCGCGAAAACCGGCATGCTCCTGCGTGCATCGCTCAAGCTGGGGGCTATGTGCGCCGGCGGAACCAAAGCACAAGTTGCGGCCCTCGACCGCTTCGGCTTCGCTCTGGGCCTCGCCTTTCAAATCCAGGACGACATCCTCGACGCCACGCAAAGCGCCCAAAAACTCGGCAAGACCGCCGGCAAAGACGCCGCTGCCGGCAAAATGACCTTTCCCGCCCTCTTCGGATTGGAAAAGTCCCGCGCCCTCGCCGAGCAGTGGACATCCGAAGCCATCGCCTCACTCAAGTCCTTCGGCCCGCGCGGCGGAACTCTCCGCGCTTTAGCAGCAGATTTGCTGCAGCGCGAAAGGTAGGGACGAGCGGCTCGCTCGTCCGCCGTGGTTCAATCGGGCCCGCGAGCCGCGGGCCCCTACCTTTCCCTCACCAAAAACGCAGCCCGAAAATGATGAAGCCCTTCGGCTTGCCCTCGTCATTCGGATCCCACGAGGTGAGATAACGCCCGTCGCCGTAGCCCTTGGCGGCGGCCGGATTGATCAACTGCCACGGCTCCTTCATTTGGAACGCGGCCGCCACAATGCCCTCGACCGTCGAATCCGGATCGAGCGGCGAAACAGCGCGCGGTGCCGGTTCCTCGACCTTGCGCGTCGGTTGGCGTGGGGCGACAAAATCCTGCGCGAGGCAGGTGCTTCCCGTGACCACGGCGGCCAACATAAGGAGAGATTTGCGCATACGGAACCTTTAGGCCGCCGCCCGCCGCCCGGCAACCCCGAAAATCACTCTCGCCTTGGTTGCCCCTTCGGCGGAATCATTCCCCATTCATGGATCATCTCTCCAAAGCACGCCGTGTCATCGGCATCGAGGCGGATGAATTGCGCCGCCTGGCCGAGAATCTCGACGGCGATGCCTTCAGCCGCGCCATCGAAACCCTCAAGGCGTGCGTCGACCAACGCGGCAAGATCGTGGTCTGCGGGGTGGGCAAATCCGGCCACATCGGCGACAAAATTGCCGCCACCCTGACCAGCACGGGGGCCACCGCGGTCGTCCTCAACTCCCTCAACGCCCTCCACGGTGACCTCGGTCTGGTCTCCGATGGCGACGTCATCCTCACCTTCAGCTACGGCGGGGAGACAGCGGAACTCCTCAATATCCTCCCCCCGCTGGCCCGTTTTGACGTGAAACTCATCGCCGTGACCGGCCGCCCCGACTCCACCCTCGGCCAAGCCGCCGACATCGTCCTCGATGTCGCGGTGAGCCAGGAAGCCTGCCCGCTCAATCTGGCCCCGACCTCCAGCACCACGGCCATGCTCGCGCTTGGTGATGCCTTGGCCATGGTTCTGCTCGAGGCGCGCGGGTTTCAGCAGGACGACTTTGCCCGTTTCCATCCCGGGGGCAGTCTCGGCCGCGTCCTGCTCACCCGGGTCAACCAGATCATGCGCAAAGCCACGCAACTCGCGGTGGCCGGCCCCGATGCCACCGTGCTCGAGGTGCTGAAAAAAATGACCCAATGCCGCACCGGCGCCGCGGCCATCGTCGATGCCGATGGCAAATTGTGCGGCGTCTTCACCCACGGCGATTTGGCGCGACATTACCAAGCGCATGCCGATCTGGGGGCCCTGCCGGTCGGACAATTCATGACGCAAACCCCCATCACGGTTCGTGGCGACAAGCTTGCCGCCGAGGCGCTGCACGTGCTAAAGACCCATCGCATCGATGATTTGATCGTGGTGGACGAAGACAACCGCCCGGTCGGCATCATCGATTCGCAGGACCTCTCGCGCCTCCAAGGCGTCTGACCTGCGGCCCCGCAACCTTATCCTTATCCCGAAAATTTTATGCCCGCCGCCAACGATCTCCGCAAAGGAATGGCCATCAAATACAACACCGACACGTATGTTGTGCTCGAAGTCACCCACCGCACCCCCGGCAACCTCCGCGCCTTCGTCCAGGCCATCATCCGCAGCATCAAGACCGGCAAGTCGAGCGATGTCCGCTTCAGTTCGACCGAGAAAGTCGAACTCGTCGACCTCCAGCGCCGTCCGCTCGAGTTCAGCTACAAGGATCATCAGGGCTACCACTTCATGGACCCCGAGTCCTACGAGACCGTAGAATTGGACGAAGCCCTCCTCGCCGGGGCCAAGAATTATCTGGTGGAAAATCTTCGAGTCGAAGTTCTCTATGCCGAAGGCAAAGCGGTGGAAGTCGAGGTGCCCGCTTCGGTCATCATGAAAGTCATCGAGTCCGCCGAAGGCCTCCGCGGCGACACCGCGAGCAATGTGCAAAAGCCGGCCACCCTCGAGTCCGGCCTCATCGTCAATGTCCCGCTCTTCATCAAAGAAGGCGAGATGATCAAAATCGACACGCGCAACGGCGCCTACATGGGCCGCGCCTGACGCCGCCCCGCCCGATGGCCAAGCGCGACCGCCGCCGCAAAGTTGCCGCGAAGGGCCAGCGTCTCAACACCTCGTTCGCCGCCCCCGCCGAAACCACGCTCGTCGTGCCGGTGCGCTGGGTGAAATTTGTCGTCGGGCTTTTTCTCCTCCCGCTCTGCTACATCCTGACCGCCGCGTTTTTCAGCGCGCTCCTCGACGCCCTCACTTCACAGACTTCCGGACGCCCCCACTTTTGGGCCACGCCCGAATTCTGGTTCTTTTCCCTCGGGCTGGTCTGCTGGCTCATCATTTATTTCGGCCTCCCCAAGCCGCTCATCGTCTACGTCTATGGTCATGAACTGACCCACGCCCTCATGGTGAGACTGATGGGCGGCCGTGTCTCCGACTTCAGTGTCGGCCGCGACGGGGGCTACATCGTGTCGTCCAAGATCAATACGTGGATCGCACTCGCCCCGTATTTCGTCCCCATCTACAGCGTCGGTGTCATCCTTCTCTACGGATTGGTTTCCCTGCTCTACGACCTGCAACCCCACGCCGAGTTGGCCACCGGGATTCTTTACGGACTGCTCGGTTTCACCTGGGCCTTCCACGCCACCTTCACCCTCTCCATGATCCCCCGCGGCCAGACCGACCTGGCCTACGGCGGCACCTTCTTCTCCCTCACGATCATCTACCTGATGAACCTGCTCGTGTTGTCGTTGCTCCTCATTCTCGCCACCCCCTACGTCAGCTTCCGCAGCTTCGGCCGCGAACTCCTCGCCCACGCCGCCATCTTTGCCAGCGAAGCCATCCGCTTCGTGGAACTGCTGCTGCGCGCCGCCGGCTTCTGAAAAGTAGCAGCGACGTCCCCGTCGTTTGACAAGTGCCACTGGAAGTGGCACTTCTATTCTCATGGAAACCATCTCCATGCTCGAAATCCGTCGCAACGCCAAAGGCTTGGTCCGCCGCTTGGCTCGCGGTGAATGTTTCCGCATCACTTACCGTAACCACCCCGTGGGCGAGTTGTTCCCACCGGCGTCGAAGCAAGGTGTCACCTCCCAAGACCCGGTCTATTGCCTGGCGGAAGCCGCGGAAGATTTGGGTGGCGGGCTTGATGCCCGGCGAGCGGACGAACTCATCTACCGCGCGTGAAGCCGGTTTTTGTCGATAGGATGGGTTGGTATAGCCTCTTTGACCGGCGGGATGCCTGGCACAAAAAGGCTGCCGCCATCATGGCCGGGCTCGGACGCACCAAAGCGTCCCTTGTCACCACCGACTACGTGGTGGATGAAACGGCCACCCTGCTTCTGGTGCGGGGTGCAACCGTGGCGCTGGACGGATTTTTCGCCATGCTTTCCGCATCGCAGGCCTTGACGGTGGCCTCGGTCGGTCCGGCCCGTTTTCAGGAGGCCTCCGCTTACTTTCTCAAACACCGCGACCAAGGATATTCCTTCACCGACGTGACAAGTTTTATCGTCATGCGCGAACTCAAGTGCCGTGAGGCGCTGACCCACGACGAGCACTTCGAAAAAGCGGGGTTCCGCCGCTTGCTCCGGTAAGGTTCGGAACCAGCCCGGCCTGCCGCGGCGATAAAATTACTCGAACCGCTTCTACTTTCGAAAACTTCCACAACCTGCTTTCCTTCCCCCATGGCAAAAACGGTCTGGCAGAAGATCAAGGATTACACGGATCTGAAGTTCGAAAAGACGGAGGACGGGATCGCCAAGATCACGATCAACCGCCCCGAGGTCCGCAACGCGTTCCGTCCGCAGACCGTCGAGGAAATGAAAGATGCCTTCGATCACTGCCGTGACGATGGGTCGATCGGCGTGGTGATTCTTACCGGGGAAGGCGACCAGGCCTTCTGCTCCGGCGGCGACCAGAAAGTGCGCGGGGATGGCGGCTATGTCGGGCAGGATGGCGTCCCGCGGCTCAAC
The DNA here is from genome assembly GCA_044359955.1 of Chthoniobacterales bacterium. GTDB lineage: Bacteria > Verrucomicrobiota > Verrucomicrobiia > Chthoniobacterales > JACTMZ01 > JACTMZ01. The sequence goes on from JBIKLF010000026.1 coordinate 27,357, forward strand.
ATCCTCGATGTGCAAAAACAAATCCGCAGCCTGCCCAAGCCGGTTATCGCCATGGTGGCGGGTTACGCCATCGGCGGCGGACACGTTCTTCACGTGGTCTGCGACTTGACCATCGCGGCGGACAACGCGCGCTTCGGTCAGACCGGTCCGCGCGTCGGGTCCTTCGACGGCGGGCTCGGCTCGAGTTATCTCTCGCGCATTGTCGGACAAAAAAAAGCGCGGGAGATCTGGTTTCTCTGCCGTCAATACGACGCGCAACAGGCCCTCGACATGGGCTTGGTCAATACCGTCGTCCCGCTCGCGCAGTTGGAGGAAGAAACGCTCAAGTGGTGTCGCGAAATCCTCGAGCTTTCGCCCATGGCTTTGCGGTGTCTGAAGGCGGCGCTCAATGCCGACTGCGACGGGCAAATCGGTCTGCTCGACATGGCCGGCAATGCCACCTTGCTTTACTACCTGAGCGAAGAAGCCAAGGAAGGGAAGCAGGCCTTCATCGAAAAGCGGAAACCCGATTTCTCGAAGTTTCCGCGCTTCCCGTAGCCGCAGGGAATTGAACAGATTTGTAGCGGCGGTCTATGACCGCCGGAACATGGACCGGAAAAGGCACCGACGGTCATAGACCGCCGCTACAACCGAAGTAAAAACTTCAAAACCTGCCCCTCCGCGCTCTCTGTGTCCTCTGCGGTTTCAAAACCCAATGGCAGCAAGTTCCTCGTTGGCATTGGCGGCAGCGCGGTTGTGCGCTAGGCTCTGTGGCCATGTCCAGCAGCACCGGCCAACTTTTCCGTATCGCCACGTGGGGGGAATCCCACGGCGGCGGGGTCGGGGTGGTCATCGATGGCTGCCTGCCGCAGCTCGATCTGACCGAAGCCGACATCCAAAAAGAACTCGATCGCCGGCGCCCGGGGCAAAGTGACATCGTCACCCCTCGCAAAGAGGCCGACCGCTGCGAAATTTTGTCCGGCGTGTTCCAAGGTAAAACCCTTGGCACGCCGATCGCCATTCTCGTCCGCAACGAGGACGCGCGGCCGGAGGCCTACAGCGAAATGGAGACGGCCTTCCGTCCGTCCCACGCCGATTTCACCTACGAGGCCAAATACGGCATCCGCAATTGGCAGGGCGGGGGACGCGCCTCGGCCCGGGAAACCATCGGGCGGGTTGCCGCCGGTGCGGTGGCCCGCAAGGTGCTCGACGCGCTCCATCCCGGCATCGAGGTGCTGGCCTGGGTCAGCCGGGTGCATCAGATCGAGTCGCAAGTCGATCCCGCCAGCGTCACCGCCGAAGCGATCGAAGCCAATGCGGTCCGTTGTCCGGATGCCGCGGCGGCGGAAAAGATGATCGCGCGAATCAAAGAAGCACGATCGAAGGGCGATTCGGTCGGCGGGCTCATCGAATGCCTGGTGCGCCAATGCCCGCCGGGCCTCGGCGATCCGGTCTTCGACAAACTGGAGGCCGATCTGGCCAAAGCCATGCTCAGCCTGCCTGCGACCAAAGGATTTGAAATCGGCTCGGGTTTCGAGGGAAGCAAGCTGACCGGACTCGAGCACAACGACGCCTTTGAAATGCGCGAGGGACGCACCCGCACGGTGACCAACCGGTCGGGTGGGGTACAGGGCGGGATCAGCAATGGCGAGGACATCACTTTCCGGGTGGCTTTCAAACCGACAGCCACCATTGCCAGCGCCCAGCAGACGGTCACCGCCTCCGGCGAAAACACGGAGTTGGCCGCCCGCGGACGCCATGATCCCTGCGTCATCCCCCGCGCCGTGCCCATCGTGGAAGCGATGGTCTGGCTCGTGCTGGCCGATCACGCGCTGCGGCAGCGGGCGCAGGGAGCGGTATGAGCCATGTGAAATTTGTAGCGGCGGTCTATGACCGTCGGAACATTACGGCACGAGGGCACCAACGCTCATAGAGTGCCGCTACAAGATAAGCGAAAAACCGCCATGCCCGCTTCCTCTTGGCTCTGGCTCGCGGCCGGGCTTTATTTGCTTTTCGAAATCTGGCGCGGTTGGCGGCGCGGGGTGGTGCGGCATGGGGTGAGTGTTTTTGCCCTGCTCGTCGCGGGAGGTATCGGGTGGATCTTTGCCTGGATGACCGGAATGATTTCGGACCGCATTGTGCCGCTGCCGCCTCCCGGCGGACGGCTCCTTTTCGGCCTCGCGGCGGGGTTGGCGTTTTACATCGCAGCGGTGGTGCTTTCGTCGTTGCTCTTCAAAAAGACGTCGCAGCAAAGCGCGGGGATCGTGCGGCTCTTTTACGGGGCGGGTGGGGGACTCTTCGGGCTGATCTTCGGACTGCTCGTCTTGTGGGGCGGCATTTCCATGTTCCGCACGCTGGGTGCGGTGGCCGAGGCGCGGCAAACGGCTCCGGGTGACGCGCAGTTCGTCGCGATCAAGGAATCTCTTGAGGAGGGAGCGACCGGTGGTCTGGTCGACAAAGTCGATATTGTGCCGGCCAACCTCTACGGGCTGGTCACCAAACTCCTGCGCGTGACGCAATCGCCGGAGGCCACGGCACGGTTTTTTGCCTACCCGCAGACCCAGCAACTCCTCACGCAACCGAAGATCATGGAGTTGTTGACCGATCCGGCGGTGGCCGGGGCGGCGTCGGAGGGGAACTACTTGTCGTTGCTGACCAGCCCCAAGCTCGCCGAAGTGGCGTCCGATCCGGGAGTGCAGCAGTTTTTCACCGGCTTCGATCTGGAAAAAGCTCTCGACTACGCCCTGCAAGAATCGGCACCTTCGCCGGTTCCCACGCCATGAGTCAGGACTACATCGCCACCATCGGACTCGAGGTCCACGTGCAGCTGAAAACGCGGAGCAAAATGTTCTGCGCCTGCCCGGTCGAATACGGCGCCACACCGAACACCCATACTTGCCCGACCTGTCTCGGGCTGCCCGGGGCCTTGCCGGTCATGAACGAAGAGGCACTCAAGTTGACCATTCTGACCGGTCTCATGCTCGGCTGCAAAATTGCCGAGGTCTGCAAGTTCGACCGCAAGAGCTACTACTATCCGGACATGCCGAAGAACTACCAGATCTCGCAATACGACATGCCGCTCTGCCTCGGCGGCGGCGTGCCCTTGCACGATCTGGCTTATCCCAAGGATGCGCAGAAGAATATTGCGACGAAGGACAAAGTGGTCCGTCTGACCCGCATTCACCTCGAGGAGGACGTGGCCAAAAGTTTCCACTTGGAAAATTCTTCCGGCATCGATTTCAACCGCGCGGGCACACCGCTCATGGAAATTGTTTCCGAGGCGGAGATTGCCAATCCCGAGGAAGCCTTCGCTTATCTGACCTCGCTGAAACAGCATTTGGAATACGCCGGTGTTTCGGATGCGGACATGGAAAAGGGCCAGATGCGTTGTGACGTCAACGTGTCCGTGCGTCCCGCCGGCACGGAAAAGTGGGGCACCAAGATCGAGCTGAAGAATTTGAACACGATCAGCGGGGTGCGCCGTGCCTTGGCTTATGAAATCGATCGTCAGAGCGAGGTCCTGCGCGGGGGTGGCTCGCTGCAGCAGGAGACGCGGCGCTGGGATGACGACCTGGGTGAGACGCAGCTCATGCGGATCAAAGAGTCCGCCCACGACTACCGTTACTTTCCGGATCCGGATTTGATGCCGGTGAAAACAGAGGAACTCCTCGCCGCCGCGAAGGAACTGCTGCCCGAGTTGCCGGCCGAGAAACGTGCACGCTACGAAAAAGACTTCGGGGTGAGTGAATACGATGCTGCCGTGCTGGCCGACAACCTCGGGTTGGGTCGCTACTTCGAACAGGCCGCCACCGGTTCAGCACGCGGCAAGCAGATCGCCAACTGGATCCTCAACGATTTACAAAGCGCGCTTTCCTCCGCAGGCCAAGCGATCGCGGCTTGCCCGATCAAACCCGCGCAGCTGGATGGCTTGGTCGCGCTGGTGGCCGGCGGCCAGATCAATGGCAAGCAGGCGAAGGAAGTCTTTACCGACATGTTCGCCACCGGACGCGATGCGGTGGTGATTGTGGAAGAGAAGGGGCTCAAGCAGGAGAGCGACGCCGGGGCGATCGGTGGCCTGTGTGACGAGGTGATCGCGGCGAACCCGCAGTCTGTGGCCGACTACCAGGCGGGCAAAGAGGCCGCGCTGAATTTCCTCAAGGGGCAGGTGATGAAACTTTCCAAAGGGAAGGCGAATCCGGGCATGGTTGGGGATTTGTTGGCGGAAAAGTTGGGCTGAGGAATTTTTTAACCAAAGGTAACGAGCACCGGAGCGCGCGGGCGCGCGGGGTAGATGGCCACAGGCCACCGCAAGCGAGATGAGCGGGAGCGAGGGAGTCAACGGAACGAAGGAGTGGCTGGGGCTGTGCGATCCAACTTGTGCGCGTTCGTGCTGCGTCAATAATGGGACTTATGAAATTTTGCGGACGCTGGTTTGTCGGGTTTGGGATTTTTCTCGTGCTTTGCGGAGTGGCGGGGTTTTTGTCGAATCCGGCCGGGGCGAAGACGGCGCTGCTTTCGGGCGGGATGTTCGGGGGGCTTTCGGCGTTGTGGGGGGTGTTGATGTTGCGGGGGTTTGGGTGGGCGCGGGTGGCGGCGTGGGTGAGCACCTTGGTGCTGGTCGCGGCGTTTGCCTGGCGGTCGGTTGTGGGGTGGATGGCGGTGTCTGCCGGGGAGCCGAAGCTTTTTGCGGCTTTGTTGGTCACGCTGATGCTGGGGGCGTCGTTGGCCAGCCTGGTGGTTTTGGCGCGATGGTCACGAGGATGAGGGTGACGGGGTAATGTTCCCGGCGCGTCGGGGATGCCCCGCCCTAGTGCGAACGAAGTAACCATGATACCAACCAGTGAGAGTCTGAGTCCTCCCGAGACGAGCAACGGGAGAGCAGCCGAAGGCAACTGCGTCGCTGTGAGGCGAGGTGGAGAGCAGCTGGAGGCGGACCCGCAGACCCAAACGCAAGTGAAGCCGATTCGGCCCGACACGACGGCGAGCCTGCTGGATAAAGGCGAAGCCTGTGGCGCGAGCCACGATCGACACGACCAAGCCCGCTCGTCGAAGGTCAGTGTCGGGAGTGTTGCCGGTGGTTGGGCTGGGTATGCGGGGAAGTTGTCATGGTGGACCGTTGAGACCTGCGCGGGCAGGAGGCCGCTGCGGCGGTTCCGCGCAGGAGTCAGAGCCGCCATAGTAGCTGGGAAGCGGGGTAATG
>JBIKLF010000022.1:0-37339 GCA_044359955.1 Chthoniobacterales bacterium
GCTGATCAGGAGGTTGACGGCTTCCTGACGGAAGCCGCTGTCGTAGGTCGGATGGGTCTTGGGCATGGTGGATATCCTTTCTGGATCCTCTGCGCCCTGCCTGTCCACTAAATCGGGGGAACTTCATTCCTTCATGCTTTGCTTGGGCACGTAGACTTGGGCGTTTTGCTGGAGGTGGAACTGGCAACGGTTCCAGGGCACGCCGGGATAGACGCAGGCGGCGGACTCCGACTCTCAACGCCTTTTCTAGGACAAGCGCGTATTCTCCAGGCAGCAACATCCCGCTGCGCTCATACTCGTCGAGGATCTGCTCGCGCTTCTCCCGCGGCATGCGCACCCGGCCCAACGTGTCCTGAACCAAAATTGCTCCCGCCGTTGTCGTATCCGTCATGCCCGCAGACTATGACCGTTACGGTAGGGGGTGCTTGGTGTGACGCTTACGGCGCAGCGGTCCAACCCTTTTGGAGTGCGGCGGCCTGACGCCGCTTTGGATCGGGCGGTTCGGCCTCGCGCTCGAAGGATGAAGAAAAGAAGAAAAAGCGCCGTCATGCCGGCGCACTCCAAAAAACCCCAACGCCCTCCCCCTTCGTTCACTTTGTTAACTTTTGTTTAACAATTCCCGCCATTCCCCCTCCGTGATCTTCGTGCCTTGGTGAGCGGAAGCGCATCGGGCGGCCGGCTTAGCCAAGCACCGCCACGCCGTATTTCTCGAACTGTTCGTCCGCCGTCACCACGGTCAGATCATGCAATTTTGCCGTCGCGATGATGAACCGGTCGCAGGGGTCGTCGTGGATTCGCGGCAGTTCGGCAGCGGCCATGCAGACATTTAAGTCGAGCGGCAGAATGGTGAGGCCGTGATGCTCCGCGACTTTCTCAAACCATGGCCGGGGCGGATGCGGCAGCTTCAACTTTCCTTTGGTGACCTTGATGGCGACTTCAAAACCGCTCATGGCCGAAACATAAACCGCCGAGGCCTCGTTGATTTTCTTGAGGGCGAAACGGCTTAATTTTTTGTCCCCGCTGGCAAGCCAGAGCAAAGCGCAGGTATCCAGAATCATCTGGCCGCCTCCGGCCATTCACCAGCAGACAACGGTTCAACGGGGTCGTAGGCGATTTTAATTTTGCTCAACGCGGGATTCACCTTGATGCGATTCGTGTGCTGGTGCGGCACAAGGTCGGCCACGGGTGCACCGTTCCGGCAAATGACAAAGGTCCCACCGGAGTCCTCCACCGCGGCGAGCAAGCTGGAGAAATTAGTTTTCGCTTCGTGCACATTGACCGTCTTCATCTCGCAGAGATTAGTCCAGTTAGTTCACTCGCTCAAGGCCAAAATTGTCCGCCCAACGCGCCGTCAGCTGCCCGCTCGACGAAATGAAGAACGGCCTGGCGAGCGACCGAGGGTCGGTGGCGGTCCCGCTCCCTTCGTTTCGTTGACTCCCCCGCTCCCGCTCATGTGCGCACCGCGCTGGAGACACCGGACGAAATACGGCTTAGCCAAAGCGACGGCCAGGTGTATCTTTTCTACAAGACAAGGCGCCCGGGGCGCTGGGTGTGTGCAGTGAGTCGTCGGACCGGCTCCGATGGCTTCCTCATCACCGCCTACCCGACGGACGCCATCAAAGAAGGAGAACATATATGGCCGATCTGAACGTTTACCACGATGTGACCGGGCGCACGCTGACGGTGTGGTTCGGTGCGCCGCAGAAGGAGTATGTCTGCGAGGAAACCGGTGATGAGGTTATCCTCATGAAGGACAAGGACGGCCACGTCATCGGCTTCGAGAGGCTGAACTATCCCGATGCCGCACAGAAGCCCGTGCGCGTGCTGTTCGAGTCCGTCGGCACCGCATCAAACGCGGCTTAGGCTGCGCAGATGGCCCGCAGAGTAAAAGTTTGGTATGACGCCGGAAGGCGACTTCATGGAAGTGGCCTTCTCCGACGAGGCTGGCTCAATGCGCGAGACGGATAACGAAGCCGGCCGAACCTCTCGACCCGAATCGGCTGTGAGATCGACCGTCAGGCCTCTGCAAAAATACGTTTCATAAGCCTTGCATCCGCTTTCCGAGCACCCGTGCATGCCTTGCAGCATGAATCAAGGCAATGACCACAACAGTTTTTGTCTTTTCTTCGACTGAATACACGATCTTGTAGGGAAATTTTGCCGGATATCGCCAACGGATATTTCGGCGGGGATGTTTTTTACAACCGAGCAGGGGATTGACCGCCAAATCAGCCCACACATCCAGAACCTCACCGGCAAATCTCGTCCCGAGTCCTTGGAGCTTTTGCTCATACCATTCCCCAGCCTCCTCCAAATCGGAATAAAACTCGGGGAGAACGACAACTCTCCAATTCACGAGGAAAATCTCGCTCGAATCCTTACCGCCATGGTCTCCGCCGCAGCAGCCCTTGCCGTGTCTGCTTGATAAGCCGCCAACCGCTGCTCTACGAGCGCCAGTTCCGAGTCCGAGAGCACCTCATCATCCAGTTCCAAAACATTCCTCAACAATTCCTGCCTTTCCGCCGCAGTGAAACGCGGCAGCTCCTCAATCACCTGTGCGAAGCTCATGAACCAAATTTATCACTTCCCGGGTCAAAATCGATTTTTTTTCTCCAATGGCATTCTCCGCGCGCGAACAGGTGGATCGCCCGCTCCGAGCGCGATTTTTCGGTCCGGAAATCACGGAGAGACCGTTAAGTTGACTCCCTCGCTCCCGCTCATCTCGCCTGCGGTGGCCTGTGGCCATCTGCCCCGAGCGCCTGCGCGCTCCGGTGCTCGTTACCTTTTGTTTAAAAAAACTCAGGCCATTTCCTCTCTGTGATCTCTGTGCCTTGGTGAGAGAAATTTCTGCCCCTTGCCGCTCGAGCCTTGGATCGGGAAACTGACACCTCTCACGGAGACACGAAGAGCACGGAGGCAGCGAGGAAGGGTTTAAACAGAAGATAACGAAGGGAACGAAGGTAAATCCCGGAGGCGTGTTCCCCCCTTCGTTTCCTTAGTTACCTTTTGTTCAAAAATTCTAAACCAGCTTCTCGCGCTGGAACCACGCGAGGGTGCGGGCCAGCGTGTCTTCCAACGTGGCTTGGCCGCGCCAACCGGTGGCTTCGTGGAAGGGATCGGGGTCGATGACCCAGCGGTTGGGCCAGATTTCGCGGGCGCGGTCGGCGGTGAGGGACGGGACTTTTTCGCCGATGGCGGGGATGAATTTCGAGGCGAAGGCGACGGGCTTGAGCAGGAATTGTGGGACAGGCAGCAGCCTTCCCTGCTTCCCGCTCACTTGGCCGGCGGTGAGCATGAGTTCGGCGTCGGTGATCGTGCCGGGGGAAGTGACGTGCGCGATATCCAATGCTCCGCCGCGCTCGAACCACACGTCGATCGCGTCGGCCAAGTCGTCGGAAGATATCCAACTGAAATGTTTCAATGCGCGCCCGGGCTTGGTCCAAATTTTTCCGCGGACCATACGGAAGAGCGGAAGGGTGGCTTGATCGCCGGGGCCGAGCACCATGGGGGCGCGGAGGAAGCGGACGCGTTGGTGGCCGGCCTCGCGCACGGCGCGCTCCATCTGCAGCTTGGACTCGCCATACCAGGAGAGCGGACGGTCGGGGTGGTCCAGCTTTTTGGCGTGGTGGCCGGCCGGGGTGGGTCCGCCGGCAGATTGCGAGGAGAGGACAAGAACCTCGGGCGCGCCTTCGAGTTGCGCGAGGAGATCGAGGGTGCCGTCGACATTGACCCGGAAATATTCGTCGCGGGAACGGCCGAAGAGGACGCCGGCGCAGTGGACGACGCGATCGACGGGGCCGACATCGCGCAGGTTCCAAGCGGGCGCGGCGGCTTTGATCATGCGCAGCTTGCGCATGCCGGTCGCGCCTTCGCGGGCGAGTTGGGTGCGGAGTTTGTCCGGCGAGCGGACGGGGGCGACGACTTCGTGGACGGCGTCATCGGCCAAGGCGCGCAACACGAGGGTGCGGCCGATGAATCCGGTGGCTCCGGTGACGAGCAGGCGCATGGTCAGAGGGGTTTTTCCCAGATGGTGTAATCCTTCGAACGGCGGCCGCCGAGGATCTCGATACTGCGCACGATTTGCTCGTTGTTCGCCTCGATCCAGGAGACCTCGGAGACCGGGTAGTCGACGCCGACCTGACGGAAGGTCTCGCGGTAAAGGAAGGGCGCGATGCCGCGGCGGCGGCGGAATTCGGGCTCGATGCCGAGGATGAGATGACGGGCGCGGCGCGGCCGGCGGGTTTTGATCATCCAGAGCATGGGGAGCAGACGGAGAAAGCCGCGCGGCCAGGAGAGCGAGCGGCGGAGGAATTCGTTGATGTCGGGCAGCGAGATGGAATACCCGACCTCGCGTCCTTCGTGCATGACGAAAAAGAGCATGTTGGCCGCGGCGATGGTGCGCAGGCCGGCGGCGGAATGTTCCAGCTCTTCCCACGTGACCGGGACATAACCCCAGTTGCGGTCGAGGGTGACATTGTAAAGACGTTGCAGGATGCGCAGTTCCTTCTCCGGTTCGCGCAGGTCGAAGGGACGGGTGCTCAGTCCGCTTTTCTCCCGCGCATGGTCGGAAAGCCGCACCATGAAGGGACTGGCGGGCGCGGTCATATCCATCTCGAAAGCGCAAAGCCGCCGCACCTCGGACAAGCCGAGCCGCTCGTAGGTGGCGACGTAGCGCGGCGGGTTCCACGGCATGAAAACGCAGGGCGGATCCTCGAAGCCTTCGCTGAGCAGGCCACAGGTGTCGTTGATGCTCGGCGAGTAGGGTCCGCGCAGGGCGGTGAGTCCGCGATCCCGCAGCCAACCGCCCGCGGCGGCGAAGAGCGCATCGGCCACCTCGTCATCGGCGAAGTCGAAAAAACCGAAGAAACCGGTGCGGTCGCGGTGGGTTTCGTTGTGCAGCGGGTTGCGGATCGCGGCGATGCGGCCGACGGGGTGGCCGTCGCGCAGGGCGAGGAAAGGCGCGAGTTCGCCTCCGGTGGCCAGGAATGGCGAACGCGGCAGGAAGGTATCGACAATACTTCCCGGAATCGGCGGGACGAATTGCGGAAGGTTACCTAGGACGTCCTCGGCGCAGTTCTCAAACCGCCGCAGTTCGGACCGGCTGCGGCAGGGAAGTATCGTGATGCCTTTGGGGGATTTCCCCGGCGGCTCGCTGGTAGACATCGTCTTCAAAGATATGGAGTTCGCGCGCGATGCGCTCGAAGGTCTCGAGCACGTATTCGAGTTGCTGCGGGGTGTGCGTGGCCATGTAGCTGGTGCGAATGATGGCCTGGCCGCGGCGCACCGCGGGATAGATGGCGGGCGTGGCGAAGACGCCGTTGTCGAAAAGGCGCTGGGCGAAGAAGAAGGCTTTTTGCTCGTCGCCGATGAGGATGGGGACGATCGGGGTCTCGGTCGTGCCGATGTGGAAACCGAGTTCGCGGAAGCCGCGGTGCATGCGGCGGGTGTTCTCCCAGAGTTTCACCATGCGCCATTGCTCTTCCTGCATGACCTCGAGCGCTTTGAGCACGCCGCCGGCCACCGCAGGGGTGGGCGAGGCGGTGAAAATGAAGCAACGGGCTTTGTGCCGGACGAATTTGATCACGTCCTTGTCGCCGGCGAGGAACCCGCCCATGCAGCCGAGCGATTTGGAGAACGTGCCCATCATGAGGTCGGCCCGGTCGGCCGTGCCCGTGTGGTGGGCGCTGCCTTTGCCGCCCTCCCCCATGACCCCGAGGGCGTGGGCCTCGTCGACGTAGAATTTGGCCCCGAATTCACCGGCCACATCCATCAACTCGGCCAGGCGCGCGATGTCGCCCGACATGCTGAAAACGCCATCGATGACCACCATCTTGCCGGCTTCGGCTGGCAGGCGGGAGAGACGGCGGCGCAGGGATTCGGGCGAATTGTGGGCGAAGGGAATGATTTTGGCCGGCGACATGCGGCAGCCGTCAATGATGCTGGCGTGGTTTTCCTTGTCGCAAAGGATGAAGTCGCCGTCCTCGAAAAGGGAGGTCAAGGCCCCTTGGTTGGCGAAATATCCGGTGGAAAAAAGCAGGGCGGCATCTTTGCCGATGTAGTCGGCCAAGGACTCCTCGAGCTGCTCATGGATGATGAGGTTGCCGCTGAGGAAACGCGACCCGGTGCAGCCCAGGCCGTATTTCCGGGTGGCTTCGACCGCGGCTTCGACCACGCGGGAGTCGTTGGCCAGGCCGAGGTAGTTGTTCGACCCGACCATGAGGACGCGCTTGCCCTCGCAAATGACCTCGGCGCCGTCCATGGCCTCGATGGGGCGGAAAAAGGGATAAATCCCGAGGGCCTGGGCCCGCTCGGGTTCGTCGTAGGCCACGCACTTGGCGAAGAGGTCGTTCTCTCCATCCCAAGGATGGCCGTTGAGGGAAGGGGTCATTTCTTCCCCGTTGATGCTGATGATTTTCATCAAATTTGCGCCAAAGTGAAAACGCTAATGGGCCTTCCGCGCCTTGGCAATCATGCATTTGGACCCAACCAAGGCTTCAATCCCAGAAGCCCAAAGGGCGCGGAAATCAATTCCGGCTGGTGGCCGGGGCGGCCGAACGGCCGGTCTCGGCGAAGCGCACATCGCCCCGCCTTCTCTGCTGAACAAAGGTATTGTTGTCGCCGTATTTGGCCCAAGGCCCGCGAGGCACCTCGCGGAATTCGACAAAGCGCCAACTGGCCACGTCCTTCCCTCCCCGCATCCCGATGTAATCCCGCACCGCGGGGGAAACGTCGAGGCCGGCCGCTTGGTTGAGATTGGGGAGCGGACGTTGGTTGCCGAACACATATTGCCAGTGGTCGGTCCGGAAGGGTCCGCAATCCTCCCACTGCGCGTAGGCCTCACGGGTGCGGCCGCGCACCACAACCCAGCGCCCTTTGCAGACCGATTGGCCGGCTTTGACGAAGGCCTCGCGGAACCAAGGAATGACCCGCGGGGCTTCGGGCTTGGTCCGGCCTCTGGTCACGTCGTTGTAGGGCAGAGCAACGTAGAAAGGATTTTGTCTCGGGATGAAAGCCGCCGGGAGGTAGCCGCGCCGGGTGCGAGGGTCCGGATTGTCGTAGCCTCCGAAATTGCGCGCCCAAGCAACGTCCCACGAACTTTTGCAATTCGGCACCGGGTTGTTTTGCGTCGGTTGCTCGCCGACCCAGAAAACGGTGGTGACGATGTTGTTTTTCCAAGGATGGGAGCGCGAATTGCCCGCGCGCGGTGCGGCAGTGGCCGAGGGTCGCGAGATGCGGGGTTCGACCCGCAGGAGCACGCTCTCGCGCAAACGCAGGGCTTGGTCCTCGAAAGAGGTCGAAGCCTCGGCGCCAGCCGCCATGCCAGTCAGAAAAAGGCCAGTCAGGGCTGCCATCAAGGTCGGAGTGGAATACCTCATCAGTGGGGAAGGTAAATATCCGGCCGATTGCCAGGCGAGGCAAGCAAAAGGCCCCCGCCACAGGAGGAGACCTGGCCCAAAGGGCAGGTCCTCAACGGTTTGCCAGCCGAGCAATTTAGCTCCGCCAAGTGGCGGCCGACCCGCGACTCCCGTTGCCACGGTGCACCCAGATACTTTGGAGCAGGCCGACACTGAAGAGCACGGCGAGGACAAAGGAGCCGCCGTAGCTGACCAAAGGCAGGGGCAGACCGGTGATCGGGGTGACCCCGATGGTCATGCCGATATTCATGAACGTATGGGTGAAAATGAGCGTGGTCAGCCCCACCCCGAGCAAACGACCGAGGTCATCCCTGGCCTTGAGCGACACGTAGAGGCCCAAGCCAACAAAGGCGAGGAAGGCGAGCAGAAGGAGCAACCCGCCGACAAAACCATGCTGCTCGCCGATGACCGAAAAAATGAAATCATTGTGCACGATCGTGCTCGGCAGGAAGCCCAGCTCATTGAGGGTATTTTCCGCCTTGAAACCCTTGCCGTCCCAGCCGCCGGAGCCGATGGCGGTGAGGGACTGGTTGATCGTCCATCCCGCACCCTGCGGATCCAGTTCCGGGTCGAGGAAGGTAAGGATGCGCTGCCGTTGGTAGGGACGCAGGCCGAAGTTGACCACCAACGGGATCACCGCGACGACGACCAGGACCAAAGTAAGGAGGTAGCGCGCCGGGATCCGGGCCGCGTAGAGCATGGCCATCATGACCGGCAGCCAGACGATGGAAGACCCGAGGTCCGGCTCCGCGAGAATCATCAGGCAGGGCAAACCGGTGATGGCGCCGCAGAGGGCGATGCGCAAAGGCGCCGGCATGTCCTCGCGGTCGGAAAGGAAGAGCGCCATGAGCATGATGCCGGCCAGAATGGCCAACTGCGAGGGTTGGAAACTCATGAAACCGAGGTCGAGCCAGCTGCCGCTCCCATAGACCGTTTTGCCGACGAGGTGAACGGCGACCAACCCGGCCAATCCGGCGAGATAAACGGGCAGAGCCCCGCGCCTGATCCACTGGTAATCGAAAAGGGAGACACCGAGGCAGACGGCGAGCCCGAGGCAGAGCCAGACGAGTTGACGGTTCCAAAAGTCCTGCTCCCGCATCCAGGTCGCGCTGTAAATGGCGAAGACGCCGAAGAGCCCGAGCAAAATGACGAGGGCGAGCAAAGGCCACTGCAGTCGGGTCAGTTTACGGACAAAATAAATCATGATTTTTTCCTCAAGCCGCCAACTTGGGCACGGCCGACAACAATTTCTTCGTGTAGTCGTGCTGCGGGTTTTCGTAGATCTCCCCGGCCGGCGCGGACTCCACGATTTTCCCGCGGTGCATCACGATGACATGGTCGCTCACGTGTTCGACCACGGCAAGATCGTGCGCGATGAAGAGGTAAGCGACACCGAGTTGCTCCTGCAAGTCCTGCAGCAGATTGACGATCTGCGCCTGCACGCTCACGTCGAGCGCGCTGACCGGTTCGTCGCAGACGATGAACTTCGGTTTGACCGCAAGCGCCCGGGCAATGCCGATGCGTTGGCGCTGGCCGCCGCTGAATTCATGCGGGTAGCGACCCATGGCATCGGCGGGCAAGCCGACCAACCCGAGCAATTCCGCCACCCGCGCGCGCCGCTCCGCTTTGCTCATCGCGGGGAAATGGATCTCGAGCGGTTCGGCCAGAATCGCGCCGATGGTCATCCGCGGGTTGAGCGATCCGAAGGGGTCCTGAAAAATCATCTGCAAATCCTTGCGCATCGGACGGAACTCCGCTTCGCCCAGCGGCAGAATATCGCGCCCCTCGTAAAGCACCTCGCCCGACGTGGCCGGGATCAGCTTGAGCAAGGTCCGCCCCACCGTGGTCTTGCCACTGCCACTCTCGCCGACCAGGCCGACCGTTTGGCCCGGCTCGATGTCGAAGCTCACGCCGTCCACCGCCTTGATCTCACCCGTCTGGCGGCGCAGGACGCCGCCATAGACCGGAAACCAGGTGCTCAAGTTGCGGACGGAAAGCAGAGACATCCGCGCAATGTGCCCTCACGAGCGTTCCGCCGCAAGAACGACGGTGGCGCCGGGCGGCCACCAGTCTATTCGATCCAAGCGCCGAGCAATTCGGCAAATTCCCCCGGCGTGGCCGCGGCCAGCAGGGCGGCCGATTTTTCCGGTTCGCGACAGATCCGGGCGAGGGCACCGACTTTGCGCAGGTATTCCTCCGACATCGCCGCGGGGATGGCGAAAACGAAAACGAGACGCGGGCCGTCCGGCGCAGACCAGCGGGCCGCGGCCAAAGCGAGTTCCCGCACGGATTGACCGCGACCGTGGGCAAGAATGGCGCTGCCTGCGGAGTCCGCGAGTTCCACCACCTGACGGCCACCGATGGACAACCAGAATTCCTCCCAATTACCCAAGCGCGGATCGGCGGCCAGCAATTTGGCCGTGCGGCGCAGGGCGGTGTCGCGGTCCGGGGCTTCCAGATCGAGACGCACCAAGGACGGATCAACAATCGAGGAGTCGTCCATCAGACGTTGCTCCCGCTCCACTTCAACTTGTCCCGCAACACGCCGCTGAAGGTGCGGCCCGGCAGGGTGGCGAGGCGCAATTTTTCCACGGCGCGCGAAATGCGCAAGACGTCACCCGGACCGAAGTCGCGGATCTCCTGCCCGTCCACATTGACCGTGACCCCGGGCCCGCCCCCGACCAGACGCAATTCGAGCCGGGCGTGGTCGGAAACCACGGTGGAACGGTTGGTCAGCACGTGCGGGCAAATCGGGGTGATGACGAAACAGGCGCTGTCGGGCAGGAGGAGCGGACCTCCGGCCGACATGGAATAGGCGGTTGATCCCGTCGGCGTGGCCACAATGAGGCCGTCGGCATGGTAGATGGAAAGTTCCTCCTCATCGATGTGCACCGCCACCTTGATCAGTTGCGAATGCTGGCCGCGGCTGACCACCGCATCGTTCAGACCGGTGAACGCTTCGACCGTCACGCCCTCGCGCACCAATTCGACCCGCAGCATGGTGCGCGCGCTGAGACGGAAGTCGCCGGCCACGATGCTTTCCACCGCCTTGGGCCATTCTTCGCCATGCACGCCGGTGAGAAAACCGAGCGAGCCCACGTTGATGCCGAAGATGGGCGGCACCTCGCCGCGCATGCGATGCAGGGCGCGCAGGATGGTGCCATCACCACCGAGCACAATGAGCAGGTCGCAAGCAGCACCCAATTCCTGCTCATCCACGCCACGGGCCCCGACTGCTTCGGCCGTGCGCGTTTCGAGCAACACCTCGACGCCGCGGGCGCCGAGCGCCTCCACGAGGGAGCGCGTCAGAGCGGCCGCCTGCGGTTTGTCGGCCCGCGCCACGAGGCCCGCTTTCATGGTTTGAGCAGGCAAAGAAGTTCACGGTTGCCGTCCGCCCCCGCCACCGGCGAGTCGACGACCCCGCCCCAGGTCCAGCCGAGGCGGAGGGCGAAATCACGAATTTTATCCACGGCCTTCTGGCGCGCTGCATCGTCGCGCACCACACCGCCGCGGCCGACTTCGGCCCGGGATAATTCAAACTGCGGCTTGATCAAGGCAACGATCATTCCGCCGTCAGTAAGAAGCTCGGCGACCGGCGGCAAGACCAAAGTCAGCGAAATGAAACTCACATCCGCCACCACGAGTTGCACTTTCTCCGGCAAATCACCGGGCTGCAGATGGCGCGCGTTGCAGTGCTCCATGACAACGACACGCGGGTCGCGGCGGATCTTCCAGTCGAGTTGTCCGTGGCCGACGTCCAGCGCGTAGACTTTCACCGCCCCGTGTTGCAGGAGGCAATCGGTGAATCCGCCGGTCGAGGCCCCCACGTCAAGGCAGGTTAATCCGGTCGGATCGAGAGCGAAATGGGCCAATGCCCCCTCGAGCTTCAGTCCGCCGCGTCCGACATAACGCTCCGCCGCCCGCACCTCGAGCGGCGCGTCGTCCGCTAGAGTCTGCGAGGCTTTGTCCAGACGCGTGCCACCGGAAAAGACCTCGCCGGCCATGATGAGGCGCTGCGCTTTTTCCCGCGAGGGGCACAGGCCCCGTTGCACGAGCAGGACATCCAGACGCTCTTTGGCCATGGCGCGGGGCGCCTAACCGGCGCGGAGTCCGGCCTCCTGCAGGCGGCGTTCGAGCTGCCGGATGCGCGCTTCGGCCATTTCAAATTGCTGGCGCTTTTCCACCAGGAGCAATTCCAGTTCGCGGATGCGTTGCTGCAAATTTTGCCGGATGGTGCGGCGCCCGGGTTCGTGCTGCGCGATGTCCTCGAGCGGCGGCGGCTGGCCATGGAAAAACCCCGAGTCACGCAACGTCTTCTCCGCGCCCGTGCAGCAATTGATCAGGATGCTGTCGGCATGGATCTCGCCGAGGCGGAGAAATTCCCGCACCGCCTCCTCCGTGGTCGGACCGTAATACGATTCCTCGCCCATTTGAATGAGGTAATCCATGTGGAGTTCCGCAACCATGGGGGCCTTGAGCCAATTGACGCGGTCATCGCTCACCTGGTCGAGCGGCGAGACCTGCGCGGCGCGCGACCACTCCTTGAGCTTGGCGAAGTCGACCGGACCGAAGACCTCACCGTCC
Source organism: Chthoniobacterales bacterium (assembly GCA_044359955.1). Lineage (GTDB taxonomy): Bacteria > Verrucomicrobiota > Verrucomicrobiia > Chthoniobacterales > JACTMZ01 > JACTMZ01. The sequence goes on from JBIKLF010000022.1 coordinate 12,000, forward strand.
TCGTGCTTTTTCAAAAACCATTTCGCGGAGTGCTCCATAGCGTGGCTTCAGTCTCGGACCGTGGGCGCACCATGGCCAGCAAATCCCACGTGCCGCTTGCCTCCCGGCCCCGGCTACGGCATGTTGGTCAGTCGATGTTCAGGCTGACGCGCCAAGAACGCAGGCTCGTCGCTTTCATCCTCGCGGCATTTCTTGTCGGGCTTGGCATCAAGCACTGGCGGGAAGCGCGGGAGACGAAAGCGGCACTTGCGGAAATGGCGCCGGCTCCTTGACCCATGCAAAAACCCGCTTTTCACGAAACCCTCGACCAATTGGTGGCCAACGACCCGCGCTACACCAGGGAAGCTTACGGCTTCCTGCGCGAGGCCCTGGAATTCACGCAAAAGAGACGCCGCAAATCCCGCGCCGAATCGACCCATGTCTCGGCCAACGAACTCCTCGGGGGATTCCGCGAATATTCGCTCCAGCAATTCGGTCCGATGGGCCTGACCGTCCTCGAATATTGGGGCGTCCGCTCGACCGGCGATGTCGGCCGCATGGTTTTCAACCTCATCGAAGCCGGCGTCTTCGGCCGGGCCGAGGATGACCGCATCGAGGATTTCGAAAACGGGTTCAGCTTCGAAGAAGCCTTCGTCGAGCCGTTCCGTCCGGTTGAAAAGAAAACGGCCCGCCGCGCCCCGCGCACCCGCAAAGTCGCGCAGGAGGCCAACTAGCGCGGCCGGCCGCCGCGCCGCCCGCTCATGCCCGAATTCCTGCCCACGCCCGATCCGGCCGCCTCCGCACTGGCCCGCGGTCACACCCTGACCCGTGTGCTCCCCAACGGATTCACCGTGCTGGTCGAGCCCGATCACTCCGCGCCGGTGGCCAGCGTGCAGGTCTGGGTGCAGAGCGGCAGCATTCATGAAAGCCAATGGCTCGGCGCGGGACTCTCGCATTTGCTGGAGCACATGATTTTCAAGGGCACGGAAAAACGCGGACCCAATGAAATCGCGCGCGCCGTGCAGGAGGCCGGGGGCTACGTCAATGCCTACACCTCCTTCGACCGCACGGTCTACTGGATCGACGTGCCGTCCGACGGCACGGCCACCGCAATCGAACTTCTGGCCGACGCCACGCTCAATTCCACCTTGCCGGACGGCGAATTCGCCAAAGAGCAAGAGGTGATCCGCCGCGAGTTCGCCATGGGCTTCGACGATCCGAACCGCATGAGCACCGAACTCATGCTCTCGACCGCCTTCAGCACCAGCCCCTACCGGCACCCGATCATCGGGCATCTCGAGGTCTTCAACCACCTGACCCGCGACGACCTCGTCGCCTACTACCGGAGCCGCTACACGCCGGAGAACATGTTCCTCGTCGTGACCGGCGACGTCGATGCGGCGCGGATTTTTGCCGACGCGGAAAAATGGTTCGGCCTCGCCCCGCGCCGCGTCCACCCCCCGCTTTTCATCCCGCACGAACCGCCGCAACTCGGACGCCGCGAGGCGCACGAAGAATTCGAGACCGAGTTGACGCGTTGCTCTCTCGTCTGGCACATCCCGCCGGTCACCCACCCCGACACCGCCCCGCTTGATGTGCTGGCCACCGTGCTGGGCGGCGGACGCAGCACGCCGCTCCATCTCGAGTTGCGGGAGAAACGCAACCTCGTCCACCACATTTCCGCCTATTCCTACATGGCGGGAGAAATGGGACTCTTCGGCATCGACTTCCTTTGCGAGCCGGAAAAACGCAGCGAGGCGGAAAGCGCGGTGCTCGACATCGTCGATCGCTACCGCGGACAAGCAGCCGCGAGCAGCGAGGTCACCAAGGCCCGCAAGAGCATCCTCGCCGACCAAATCAGCAACCTCTCCACCGCGCGCGGCCGCGCCTCGGACATCGGCGGGAGTTGGCTGCTGGCCCGCAATCCCGACCTCGGGTCCGAATACCTCGAACATGTCGGACGCGTCGAGGCCGCCGACCTGCAACGTGTGGCCCGCCAATACCTGCTCGAATCGAAAGCCACCGTCACCTCGCTCAATCCCAAAGGCTCCCTGGACCGCACGGTCCAAGAGGCCGCCGCCCCGGGCGCACGCCGCATCGAGCGCTTCACCCTGCCCAACGGACTGCGCGTGCTGGTCTGCGAGGACCGCAAACTCCCGCTGGTCAACTTCGTAGCCGTCTTCCGCGGCGGTCTGCTCGCCGAAACGGCCCGGACCAATGGCGTGACCGCCCTGGCCGCCCGCACGCTGATCAAAGGCACGGCCCGCCGCGACGGCGAGCAACTCAACGATGAGATCGAGGCCGTGGGCGGACAAATCCGCGCCGACTCCGGCAACAACAGCTTCAGTGTTTCGGTCGAGGTGATGAAACCCGACCTGCGGCTCGGGATGGATATTTTGTCCGACGTGCTGGTCCACGCGGCCTTCCCGGAAGAGGAAATCGCCCGCGAGAAAGAAGACCAGATTGCGGCGATCAAAGCCGAGGACGAACAGATCACCACGATCGCGCGCCATGCCATGCGCCGGGCCATCTTCGGGGACCATCCTTACGGGCTGCGCTCGAACGGCACCGCGGAATCGGTCGAGGCTCTGACCCGCACCCAGCTGCTCGCCTTCCGCGACACCTGCGTCACCGCAAAAAACGGCGTGCTCGCCATCTTCGGCGACGTGTCGTTGGAGGAAGTGCGCGCCTTGACCGCGGAAATGTTCGGTCCGCTACCGACCGGGGAACTGCTCATGACCGATCCGCCGGCGGCTGCCGTGCTGACCGCCGCCATAGAAGTGGTGGCCAACGAACCCAAGCAGCAGGCCGTGCTCATGGCCGGCTTCCGCGGGGCGGACGCGCTGAGCCCGGACCGCGTGGCCCTTGAATTGATCGACACGGCCAGCAGTGACATGTCCTCGCGCTTTTTCCACCGCATCCGGGAGGAACTCGGATTGGCCTACTTTGTCGGCGCTGCGCAAATGATGGGCTTCGCCCCGGGCATCTTCACCTTTTACCTCGGCACCGACCCGGCCAAGGTCGACCTCGTGCGGAAAAATTTCGACGAAGAAATTGCCTCGCTGGCCGAAGACGGTCTGACCGAAGCCGAGTTGCTCCGCGCCAAGAAAAAGCTCATCGGCGGCGAAGCCATCCGCAACCAGTCCATCGAAGCCTTCGCCCACATCGTGGCCGTGGACGAGCTGTATGGGCTGGGCGCCGATCACCATGCGGAGCGCGCGACGGAAATCAACGCGGTCACGCTCGAAGAAGTGCGGGAGGTGGCCCGGAAGTATTTCCGGGAACCCTTCCGCGCCACGGTGCTGGTCACGCCGGAGCCAACGGCCACCGCCTAGCTTGTCGCAGCGCTTTGTGAAAGGTAGGGACGAGCGGCCCGCTCGTCCGTTTGTTTTCAATCGGGCCAGCGAGCCGCTGGCCCCGACCCTTCCGGTGAGCCGCCGCTCCGTTGCAATCCTCGGGCCGAAGACGTAAAAACAACACATGGCCGAAGTCCAACAATCCCAACAGTCCGGCGAAATGACCCGCCGTTTCATCGAATTCGTTCTCATGCAGGCGCAACAGATTGCGTTGATGCTCGGGCAAATCCCCGGGCCGGAAGGCAAGCCGATGGAGCCGAACCTCCCGATCGCGCGCATCTTCATCGATCAACTCGAAATGATCCGCGAAAAGACGCGGGGGAATCTGACCAAGGAAGAAGAAGATCTGCTGACCAAGGTGCTGGCCGATTTGCAACTGGCCTTCGTCGAGGCCGGTCATCAGGCACCTGCGGCCGCACCGGCGGTCACGGCGGCGGAGGAAACCCCCGCAGCACCCGCTGCGGACACCCCGCCGGACGGGGAAGACGGCAAAAAGAAGTTCAGCAAAAGCTACGGTTGATCACCGCCGTCCGGCCCTGCACTATCCAAGACCATGGAAATCACCGAGTCGGTTTTGCACGGAACCCCTTTTCTCGTCCTCCGCGGACGCCTCGACGGCCTGAGCGCCCCGGCCGTCGAAGAAAAAGTCGCGACGCTGTTGTCCTCCGGGGCGACGCGCCTGGTCTTCGATTGCTCCGGCATTGAATACGCGAGCAGTGCGGGTCTGCGCGTCTTTCTCTCCGCGGCCAAGAAAATGAAGACCACCGGCGGGCGTTGCGGTTTCGCCGCGCTCTCGCCCCCGCTGCGCGAAATTTTTGAAATCTCCGGGTTCCTCGATGTGCTCGAGATCCATGACACCGTGGAGTCGGCCGCCGCCTGAAGCCATGACCCAGCTCACCTTCACCGAGGAAATCGTCCTACTCGCCCTCGACGACAAAACCGGCGCACCGTTGCACCTGCCCGTCACCGCGCTGAGCTACGGCTTGGCCGGGGCGGTGCTGGCCGATCTCGCGGTGGCCGGAAAAATCGATACCGACCCGGAGCGATTGACCGTTTTGGATCCCTCGCCCACCGGCGATCCCCTGCTCGACCCTTGGTTGGCCCTGATCACGGCGGAAAAAAATCCGCGCTCCGTGGCCCATTGGCTTTCCGTGCTGGCCGACCGCCGCGCGGAGATCGAGCAACCCGCGCTCGACCGCCTCATGGCCCGCGGCATCTTGCGCCGGGAGGATAAAAAAATCCTCTGGGTCATCGGTCTCCGCCGCTACCCCACGGTGGACGGCCATGAGCGCACCGAGGTGCGCACACGACTCGGAGAACTCATCCTTGGGGAAGATCTGCCCGACCCGCGCGACGCCATCCTCGTCAGCTTGTTGCGAGGCTGCCGCTTGACCGACCACATTTTCGACGGACCGGAATTCGCGGCGCGCGAACAACGTCTGGCCACGCTGGCCAAAATGGATTTGGTCGGCCGCGAAGTGGCGTCGGCCACAACCGAGGCGATCATTGCGCTTTCCACCGCGATGAATGCCTCGGTGCCGCACATGTAGGATTGGCGGAAGTTCCCGCCGGAGAAAGACGGCGGGCGGCAAGCAGTTCACCGGGGGTGATACCAAGGGCCTATCGCCTTGGGACTTTGTCCTTCGGCCCCGGGGTAGGGTCGGACCTCCGGGCCGGCCGCGAACCTTCTCCGGGATTCGACACGGCCGGTCCGGAGGCCCGGCCCTACCACTCGATCCAGAGGCACTGAACCCGCGCGCGGCGGGTGTGTGCAGGGGAGTAACTGGGGCGCTTTCAGGCAGGTGGATCGCGATGTCCCTATCGCGATTTCCTCTCTGAAAAATCGCGCCGGGACGGCGCGATCCACCTTTGCTTTGGCGAAAAGCCATAACTCAAGTTACTCGGGAGTCGAAAAGCCAAAGGACGTTGGTATGACAGGTGAAGAAAGGTTGAAGCACAAAAAAACCGGCGGCCTCTTGCGAAGCCGCCGGTTGGTGAAGGATAACCGGGAGGTTATTTGAGGTGCTTGGAGACGTGCTTGGTCATCTCGAACATGCTGACGATTTTTTTGCCTCCGAAGATGACCTTCAGATTGTCGTCAGCGTGGATCATCGTCTTTTTGACTTTGTCCTGCAGTTTGTTTTTCTTGATGTAGTCCCAGAGCCTTTTCGTCATTTGTCCGCGGGCCGCGGGCTTGGCGCCAACAATGGCGGCGAGAGCGGCGGAAGGCGTCACCGGCTTCATGAGCGCGGGATTGGCTTTCCGTTTTTTCTTCACCACTTTTTTCTTGGCGACTTTTTTGACGGTTTTCTTGGCTGGTTTATTTTTGGTTGGTTTTTTCTTGGCCATAACAAGTGTCTGTGTTGACAGATTCCCCTGGGCTCTGCAACCACAATTTATGGGGTGACCAGAGGTTGGGCACCCCTGCCGGTAGGGGTGACACGCGGCATCGGCGCCGGCGCGGGGCTTGGCCGATCGACGGGTGGGGACAAGCGCGGCGGCAGGCAGTCGCGACATCCGCCGCCCGGCCAGGGAGCGCGGGGAGTGCGGCCCCGCACCGGACGGCGGGGTTGGCATCGGAACCGGTTCGGCGTAAAAACATGGTCCATTCGTCATGCCTTGGGAACACCACTCCGAACCGCTGGCGCCGAGTCATGTCTTTGCCGGGCGGCTGCTGCGGCAGATTTTGTTGGTCGCGGGGATCGTGGCCGTGACCCTCACGGTCGGGACGGCCGGTTACCTGGTTATTTCGGACCTCGACCTGGTGGATTCCTTTCTCGAGGCGAGCATGTTGCTGAGCGGGGCTGGGCCGCTCTACACCGAACGGAGTTCGAGCAATAACCTGAAAGTGTTTTCCTCCCTCTACGCGCTGGTCAGCACGCTGATCGTGGTTTCGAGCGTGGGCATCGTGGCCTCGCCCATCGTGCACCGCGTTTTGCACCGCCTGCATCTTGAACGCGGACGGTAAGTGCGGAGGTTTCCGGCTTTATGGCCGCCGCGCCCTTGTTCGACTCACTTCACACCAAGTTCGGCGGAGAGACGTTTGCAGACCGTGTCGAGTGACTTGACGCGTGCATACCACTTGAAATTCGCGGGAATGACCTGCCAAGGCGCAAACTCGGGGGAGGTCTTGGCGAACATGTCCTCGGCGGCCTTGAGGTAGGCATTCCATTTGTTGCGGTTCCGCCAATCCTCGTCGGTGATCTTCCAATTTTTCATCGGATCGGCCGCGCGTTTCTTGAACCGCGCCATCTGCTCCTGCTTGGAAATTTGGAGCCACATCTTGACGATGATCGTCCCGTCATCGTGGAGGACGCGCTCGAATTCGTTGATCTCGCGGTAAGCGCGCTGCCATTCGGTCTTGGTGCAGAAACCCTCGACACGCTCGACGAGCAAACGGCCATACCACGAGCGGTCGAAGATGGCGATTTCGCTGCGGCGCGGCAGCTTGTTCCAGAACCGCCAGAGATAATGGTGCGCGTATTCCTCGTCCGTCGGCTTGATCGTCGAGTAGACCCGGATATGGCGAGGATCGAGGCGCTCGACGAGCCGCTTGATCATGCCGCCCTTGCCCGCGGCGTCGGGACCCTCGGCCACAATGATAACGCTGCGCTTCGCTTCCTTCAGGGCATGCTGCAACTCGAGCAGCCGCAAATGGCCGGCCCGGAGTTTTTCGCGGTATCTCTCCGGCGTGTGCGACTTCGACTGGTCGAGTTCGGCGAGGCGGACCGGTTTGCTGGCGGAGGCAATGGGCATGGGTTTACTTCTAGCGAGCCATTGGTCTCAGGGCCAGACCTGGTGCAAACACGAAAAACCCCGCGGGCCTTGGGGGCACCGCGGGGTTCCTCTAGCGGGGGGGGAAAGGAGATCAGGCGTAGGATGCTTGCGCGCCTTTGAGGTTGCGCTTCTGGATCCAGGGCATGAGCGCGCGGAGACGTGTCCCCGTTTTTTCAATGCCGTGTTTTTCGCCTTTTTTGAGGAGCGCGTTGTATTTTTTGCGGCCCTGCTTGTCTTCGGCAATCCATTCGCGGGCAAATTTCCCGTTCTGGACGTCCTTGAGCACGCCCTTCATGCGCTTTTTGGTGCCGGCGTCGATGATCTTGGGGCCGACCAGGACATCGCCCCACTTGGCCGTGTCGGAAATGCTGAAACGCATCCCGGCAATACCGGCTTCGTTCATGAGATCGACGATGAGCTTCAGCTCATGCAAACACTCAAAGTAAGCCATCTCGGGCTGGTAACCGGCTTCGACCAGTGTCTCAAAACCAGCCTGAACGAGCGCGGAGGCGCCACCGCAGAGAACCGCTTGCTCGCCGAACAGGTCCGTCTCGGTTTCTTCCTTGAAGGTCGTCTCGAGCACGCCGGCGCGGGTCCCGCCAATGCCTTTGGCCCAGGCCAGGGCGATCTTTTTGGCCTGCTTGCTCGGGTTCTGGTAGACGGCGATGAGCGTCGGGACGCCTTTGCCTTCGGTGAATTGGCGGCGGACAATGTGGCCGGGGCCCTTCGGGGCAACCATGATGACATCGATATTCTTCGGCGGGGTGATCGTCTTGAAATGGATGGCGAAGCCGTGGCTGAAAAGGAGGGTTTTGCCTTTGGTCAGGTGCGGCGCGATGTCCTTCTCGTAAACCGCGGCAATCTTGGTGTCCGGCACGGCGACGAAAATGATGTCGGCCTGTTTGACCGCGTCGGCCGTGTTGAAAACCGCGAAGCCTTTCTTCTTGGCCACCGCGCGGCTTTTGCTGCCCGGGTAGAGGCCGATGATGACCTTCACGCCGCTTTCTTTGAGGTTGAGGGCGTGGGCGTGGCCCTGTGAACCGAAACCGATGACGGCGACCGTCTTGCCTTTGAGTTGCTTGAGGTCGGCGTCTTTGTCTGTGTGGATTTTTGCTGCCATGGGAAATGTTTATTCGCTGTCGGCCGTGCGGGAAAGCGCGACCTTGCCGGTGCGCGTCATCTCGGAAAGGCCGAAATTTTTCATCAAGGAAATGAATTTGGCCACCTTGCCTTCGTTGCCGGTGATTTCAATGACGAGTTTGTCGAGGCGCACGTCGACGATTTTGGCGCGGAAGACGTCGCAGATTTGCAGGACTTCGGAACGGGTCTGCGGGGTGACGTCGACGCGCATGAGGACCAATTCACGGTCGACGAATTCGTCGTCATGAAAGTTGTCGACCTTGATCACGTCGACCAGCTTCTCCGTCTGCTTGACCACCTGGTCGAGGGTCTTGTCGTCGCCGCGCACCACAATGGTCATGCGCGACATGGACGGATCGAGCGTGGGGGCCACGTTCAGCGTGTCGATGTTGAAGCCGCGACCGCTGAACATCCCGGCCACGCGGGTCAGCACGCCAAAGCGGTTTTCAACCAGAACGGATAAGGTATGACGCATAAAACGGTTGCGTAGAATCCCAGATTTGCCCCCGTGCGTCAATGACCCAAGCCGCGCGCTCCAAGCCGGGCCGCGGCCTGCTCCAAAGCGGCCAGCGCGGCCGGCACGTCTTCGGACGTGTTCATGCGGCTGAACGAAAAGCGCAAACTCGACCTGGCCTCCTCGTCGCCCACGCCCATGGCGCGGAGCACATGCGAGGCATCGACCTCCCCGCTCGTGCAGGCCGAGCCGATGGAGCAGGCCACCCCGAGCCGGTCGAGGCCGGCGAGAAGTCCCGGCGCGTCGCGTCCGGGCAGGGCAAAATTCGTGGTGTTGGGCAAACGATGCGACGGATCGCCATGAAAACGGGCGTCCGGAAACCGGGCCCGCACGCCGCTCTCGAATTCGTCGCGCAACCCGGCCACGCGCGGCATTTCCACGGACAACGCGGCGCCGGCCAACTCCGCGGCCAAACCCAAGCCCGCAATCCCCGGCACGTTTTCGGTGCCGGCGCGGCGCCCGCCTTCTTGCCCGCCCCCGCGCAACAGCGGCGGGAGACCGAGCCCCGGACGCACCAAGAGCGCACCGACTCCCTTCGGTCCGTGAAATTTATGCGCCGAAACCGAAAGCAAATGCACCGGCACGCGTTCAAGATCAATGACCACCTTCCCCGCGGCCTGCACCGCATCGGCGTGGAAAACAATGCGGCGCTCGTCGGCCGCGCGCGCCATCGCCTCGATCGGGAGGATGACGCCGGTTTCATTGTTGGCCCAGACCATGGTGACGATCGCCGTGTCAAGGCGCAAGGCCTGCAGGTAAGCCGCATAATCGAGGCGCCCGCCGGAATCGACCGGCAGCCAGGTCACCTCGTAACCCTCGCGAGCCAATTCTTGGCAAAGGTTTTTCGTCGCGCTGTGCTCGATCGCGGAAGTGACGATGTGCCGCTTCTCCGGTTGCGCCGCGAGAGCCCCGCGCACCGCCGTGTTGATCGATTCTGTGCCCCCGCTGGTGAAAACCACCGCGTCGGCCTTCGCCCCGAGAAAAGCCCCTACTTGGGCCCGGGCTTTTTCCAGTGCTTCGCGGGCCAACCGCCCTGCGGCATGCGGGCTCGAGGGATTGCCGAACTCCTGGCCCAGCAAAGGCCACATCACTTCGCGCACCCGCGGATCGAGCGGCGTGGTCGCGTTGTGGTCGAGGTAGATCATGGCGGAGTTGAGAGAGCCAAGTTGAGAGTTGAGGGAGAAAGGCAAATCCTCTCAACCCTCAACTTCCCCCGGCCTCTCATACCAAAAAGCACAACGATCGCGCCGTCCGAGATTGCCCGGCCACGCGCAGACCGCGACCTGCCGCAATGTCTGCCAGAGGGTGAATTGCTGCACCTTGCGCGCGGAGGAAGGCACGGCGTGCTCCAGCACGCGGAAATCGAGACGGCGCGGCCGGCCCCAGCGCTTGAGCGAGCGGGCAAAACCGATCTCCTCGCCGGCATAAACCGCCTCGTTGAAGCCGCCGGTCGCCGCCCACCCTTCGCGCAGGGCGAAAAAATACGAGCCGGCTGCGAGGCCGAAACTCCGGGCGATCCAATTCCACCCCGAGACCGCCCGCCGTGCCGTCCAAGCAAGTTCGGCGCCTTCCAATTCCACCCGCGCCCCTCCCCCGCAAACTCCTCCCGAGCCCAGCGCAGCCAAAGTCGCCGCGAGCACGTCCGTGCTCAAAATGGCGTCCGCATCGAGCCAGACGAGCCATGACCCCGACGAAGCACCCGCCGCCGTATTGCGTGCCCGGGCGATTTGCCGGTGCGGTTCCTGCACCACCCGCGCCCCGGCCCCGCCGGCCATCGCGGCCGTGGCATCCCCCGAGGCATTATCGCAGACCACGACCTCGTAGGCCGCCAATCCGCAGCCGGCGGCGGCACGATGGATCGACCCGACAGCACGGCCGACGAGCTTCTCCTCGTTGTAAGCCGGGACCAAAAAACTCGTTTGCACACCCCAATCTGCCAGCCGCGGGGCGACTTGCCAACCTGTCCGGCCAAAAATGAGCCCGCTTTTTGCTTGCGCCGACCTCCCCTCCGGCCCGCACCATGCGCCTGCAACATGAACATCATCATTGTTGGCGCGGGAGCCATTGGTCTGCACATGGCCCGCACCCTTTCCGACGAGGAACACTCCATCTGCGTTATCGAGCAGGACGAAAAGCTTGCCGCCGAGCTCAACGAGCAACTCGACAGCCGTGTCCTCCACGGCAGCGGCGCGAGCGTCGAAACCCTCGAGGAAGCCGGCATCGCCAAGTGCGACGCCCTCTTCGCCCTGACCAGCCACGATCACACCAACCTCGTCTGCACCTCGATCGGCAAATCCCTCGGCGCCCGCCGCAGCATCGCCCGGACCAGCCTCGACATGCAGCGCGAACAATGGCTCTACGACTACGCGGGCCAATTCCGCGTCGACTACCTCTTCAGTCCGGCCCGTCTCGCCGCGGTCGAATTGGCCAAATCGATCCGCAACCCCGACTGCCTCGTCGTCGAGGAAATCGCCCGCGGCCGCATCGAACTCCAGCAAATCCGCCTCGAACCCGGCAGCCCCGCCCTCGCCATCCCGCTGCGCGAACTCGGACTCCCGGCCCGCGTCCGCATCGGCGCCATCCTGCGCCGCGGAAATCTTCTCGTCCCGCACGCCAATGACGCCCTCGAGGCCGGCGATCTGGTCACCATTTACGGCCACCCCCGACGCCTCGCCGAAGGGCTGCGCAAGCTGCATGTGGCCGACAAGAACGAGAGCGAACTCAACGTCGTCATCTTCGGCGGCGACGACTACGGCTTCGCCCTCGCCCAGACCCTCGAAGGGGGCAACTTCCGCACCCGCATCGTGGAGAAAGACCGCCGTATTTGTGAAAAACTCGGACAGCAACTGCAGAACTGCACGATCATCAATGCCGACGCCACCTCGCTGCACGAACTGAAAGAAGAGCGCGTCGGAGATGCTGACTTTTTTGTCGCCGCGACGCACGACGACGAGGACAACGTCATGGCCTGCCTGCAGGCGCGCGACCTCGGCGCCAAAGCCTGCCTCACCCTGATCCACCGCGCCGACTACGCCAGCGCCATCCAACGCTCCGGCGCCCAACTCGGCATCCTTGACGCGGTCAGCCCGCGCGTCGCCGTGGCGCGCGAACTTTCGCGCTTTGTCACTGCGGACGAAGCCACCGTGCTGCGCACCTTGCCGGGCGGCATCGAAATTCTTTCCTCGCCCGTGGCCGAGAACAGCGCCGCGGCGGGACGCACCCTGGCCGCGACCGATTGGCCTGCGGCCAGCGGCATCATCGCCGTGCAGCACGGCAACCAAGCCACCGTGCCCGCGGCGGACGACAAAATCGAAGCGGGCGACACCGTGGTGGCCATCGTCGCCCCCGACGCCAAAGCCGCGCTGCTCAAACTGCTCGCCTGACCGGCATGGATTACCGCCAGCTTTCGCGCTTCCTCGGTTCGTTGCTGCTCATGCTGGCCGCATCCATGCTCGGCTGTCTGGCCTACGCGGTTTACGACCAGGAGCCACGACTCGCGGCGGACCGTGCGCTCGGGCTGTCGGCCCTCATCACGGCCGCGGTCGGCGGACTGCTGCGCTGGTTGGGTCACGGTTCGTCGCTCGAAATCCTGCGCCGCGAGGCCATTGCCATTGTCGGCCTCGGCTGGACCCTGAGCACCTTGTTCGGGGCTCTGCCCTACATTCTTTCCACGCCGTCGCTGGCACCCGCCGCGGCGATTTTCGAGTCGGCCTCGGGCTTTACCACCACCGGCTCGAGTGCCATTGCCGACGTTGAAATCTGGCCGCGCGGACTGCTCCTCTGGCGCGCCACCACGCAGTGGCTGGGCGGCATGGGGATCCTCGTGCTCTTCGTGGCCGTTCTCTCCATGGCGGGCGGCGGCGGGACCAAATCGCTTTTCCGCCGCGAGTCCTCCGGCAAACTCGGCGAAGGTTTCGCCGCACGCATGCGCGACACCGCCATCCGCCTGTGGCAGATCTACCTTGCACTCTCCCTCCTTTGCTTTGCCGGACTCGTTGTCTTGGGCATGCCGGTCTTCGACGCCGTGTGCCATACCTTCGCCACCATTTCGACCGGAGGGTTCAGCACACGCAACGCGAGCATCGGCTTCTACCAAAGCCCCGCCATGGAGTGGTGGATCATCCTCTTCATGATCTTGGGTGCCATCAGCTTTATGCTGTACGCCTGGCTTGTCGCCCGGCGGTGGAGCAAGTGGAAACAGGATGAAGAAACGCGCTTTTACCTGGGCATCCTCGCCGTCGTGACCCTCGCGGTGACCGCCAGCCTGCTCTACAATGCCCACGCGCCGGATGCGGCCACCTCTTTCCGCCACGCCGCCTTCCAAGTTGTTTCCATCAGCACCACCACCGGATTCGTCACCGCAGACTACGACCAGTGGTCGAACTTTTCGCGCATCCTCATCGTCGCCGTGATGTTTATCGGCGGCTGCGCCGGATCCACCGCCGGCGGCATCAAGGTGAGCCGGTTCATGGTTTTCTTCAAAAACTTCGCGCGCCAGATGGTCCATACCTTCCGACCGAACCAAGTCATTCCGGTCAGGATCAATGGCGTGCCACTGACCGACAGCTATCTGGCCGAAGTTGGTTTCTTTCTCGCCCTGGTCGGTTTCATCGTGGCCCTCGGTTCCCTCGCCATGGCCGCGCTCGAGCCGAGCTTCGACCTGGTCAGCGGCTTCGGTGCCGTCATCGCCAACCTTTTCAACACTGGCCCCGGCCTCGGCGCAGTCGGCCCCACTTGCACCTATGCCGGCCTCTCCCCGTCATCCCACATCCTGCTTTCTCTCCTTATGATCATGGGCCGTCTGGAAATCCTCGCCATTCTCGCCCTTTTCGTTCCCCGCCTCTGGCGCCGTTACTGAACGTCGCGCCCTGCTTCACGGCTTGACGCTGCGCGGCCCGCTTCCTACGTTCGGCCGACTGATGTATCGCACGCGCCTTATCGCGGGGCTCATTGCCGCCCTCTTCGCCGCCGGGTCCACCCTCGGGAGCCTCCGCGCCCAAGAGCCCGCCACGACCGGCGCCTACAACGACGAAGCCGCGGGCTACTTCCAGCAGGCGCAGGGATGGGAAGAGGCCGGCAACACCAAACAGGCCATCGCCACCTACCGCACCTTGGTCCGCGACTACCCGGTCGCCCCCTCCGCCCCCGCGGCCCAACTGCGCTTGGGCGAACTCTACGATTCACTCGGCAATTCCAAACGCGCTTTCGACTCCTACCAGAAACTTCTCGAAAACTTCCCGCAGGCCCGGGAATTCGACCGCGCGGTCGAAGCGCAGGTCGCGATCGCCGATGCACAAATGGACAGCCGTCGCTACGACCGCGCGGCGGAAATGTATACTTCGATTTTGGCCACCGCCCCCTTCGCCAAGTTCGCGCCTTCCGTGCAGTTCAAACTCGGGCAAGCTTTCGAAAACCAGAAGGAATACGAAAAAGCCATCAGCGCCTACCAAGTCGTGCTCGACCGCTACCCGAGCAGCAGCCTTGCCGCCGACGCCCTTTACCAGATCGGCTATGTGCAGCTCACCGAGGCCGAAGGCCGCTCGCAGGACCTCTCCGCCGCGATCGACGCCAAGAACACTTTCGAGGAGTTCCTCATCGAATTCCCGAAAAACGAAAAAGCAGCGCAAGCCCGTGAGAATCTCGACACGATGAGCGGACGCGAGGCTTTCGACCTGCTCTCCATCGCGAAATTTTACGACCGCAAGACCGACTACCGCGCCGCCGTGGTCTACTACAGCGATCTCGTCCGCCGCCAACCCGGCACCCCGGATGCCGACCTCGCCGGTGCCCGGATCGAAGAAATCCGCGCCACGGTCGGCGAAGATGAACTCCGCGCCGGCACCGAGCGCGCCGAGACCGGGGTGCGCGCCGCCATGCGCCGCCGCCTGCAGAACCAGGTTCAGACTTCTTCCCTCAGCAACTACGCCGGGCCACCCGTCTCGACGGTCAAGCCGCCCGAGGAATTGCCCGCGCCGCGCCCGCAACTCCGCACCTCCGCCCGCGACGTGCGCCCGCAGGGCGGCGGCGGCCCGCTGCCGGCCGATCTGCAACCTGCGCCGGATCTCCCGCCCGTGGAACCCGAGCTTCCCTCCTTCGAATGATCCTCCGCAGCCTGCTCTCGGCGCTCTGTGCCATGACGCTGCCGGGTTGCTACACATTGGGCGACGCACGTCCCGCCATGATGCGCGGCATCACCACCGTCGCCGTGCCCGTTTCGAAAAACGCCACGCTCGAGCCCAACATCGAGGCCCTGCTGGCCGACACCATCACCAAGCAACTGCAGACCGACGGCACCTACAGCATCGCCTACAGCGACCGCGCCGACGCCATCCTCGAGACGACCCTCACCAGCGTGCGCCGCGCGCCCGCCCGCTCGCTGCGCGGCAACGTCATCGCCACCAGCGAATACGTCCTCTTCACCACGGTCAACTACCGCCTCCTCGAGCTGGCCACCGGCCGCGACCTCATGTCCGGCGATGTCACCGGACAAACCAGCTTCTTCGTCACTGCCGACCTGCAGACCGACGAACAGCAGGCGCTGCCTCTCGCCTTCGCCGATACAGCCAACAAACTGGCCAGCCGCCTGAGCGAAGGATTCTAAATTGCTCACCCTCGTTCCCAGCCCGGTCGGGAATCTGGAGGACATCACCCTGCGCGCCCTGCGCCTCCTCCGCGAAGCGGACCTCATCGCCGCCGAGGACACGCGCCACGCCAGCATCCTCCTCAAGCACCACGGCATCAGCCGTCCGCTCATCAGCCTGCACGAGCACAACGAAGCGCAGCGTTCCGAAGAAATCGCCCAACGCCTCGCCGCCGGCGAAAACATTGCCCTGCTCACCGATGCCGGCACGCCCGGCATTTCCGATCCCGGCTACCGCGTGGTGCGCGAATGCATCGAACGCGGACTCGAACTCACCGTTTTACCCGGACCCACCTCCATTCTCCCCGCCCTCGTCGGCTCCGGCCTCCCGCTGCATGAATTTTATTTCGGCGGATTCCTCCCCGTGAAATCCGGACGCCGCCACAACACCCTCGCCGCCGCACTCGAGCGCCGCGAGACCTCCATCTTTTTCGAATCCCCCCACCGCATCGCCAAATCCCTCGCCGTGCTGGCCGAACTTGCCCCCGACCGCCCCGTCTGCGTGGCCCGCGAACTCAGCAAAAAGTTCGAGGAATACTGGCGCGGCCCCGCCGCCGAACTTTCCGCCCGCGCCGAAAAACAGCCCCCCCGCGGCGAAATCTGCCTCCTCATCGCCGGCCAACAAAGGTAGGGCGCGGCAGCCTGTCCGCCGAGTGCGGATCCCCGACGCGCCGAGCGAGAATCTTGACAAAATAGCTAAAATAGTTATTTTATCCGTATGAGCACCGTCTACCAATCTCCCACCACCACCGTTCCCCGCGTCCAAGAACTCCCCACCATCACCGCCACGGAGCTGAAAAACGCCACCGCCGACGTCTTTGAGCAGGTCGCCGCCAAGCAGGCGATCGCCATCACCCGTCACGAAAAACCCCGCGCCATCCTCCTCTCCGTCGAGCAATACGAAGCCCTCACCGGACATCGGCCCGCATGGCTGGAAACACTGCACGAAGAATACCGCGGCATGCTCGAGCGTATGCAGGGGCCGGAGCAACAGGCGGGAGCCGAAAAACTTTTCCGGGCCACGCCCGAAGAACTTGGCCAAGCCGCTCTGTGGGCCGCGCAGCAAAAAGCCAAGATCAAGGTATGAAGAAACCTCCCACCATCGCCGTCTTGGCCGGCGTCAACGGGGCCGGCAAAAGCAGCGTTGCCGGCGGGTTTTTACACCAGGAGGGCGATATCTTTTTCAACCCCGACACCATCGCCCAACAAATCCGCGACCTTCACCCCGACATCTCACTCACGCTGGCCAACGCCCACGCCTGGCAGATCGGCAAGTCGCTCCTCGAGCAAGCCATCGCCGGCGGCCAAGACTACCGCTTCGAAACCACCCTCGGCGGACGCACCATCGCGCAACTCCTCGAAAAGGCCGCCCGCTCCGGCCACCGCCTGCAAGTCTGGTTTTGCGGACTGGCCAGCGCCGACCTCCACATCCGCCGCGTCCGCAGCCGCGTCGCGCACGGCGGTCACGACATTCCCGTCAAAAAAATCCGCGAACGCTGGACCCGCAGCCGCGAAAATCTCATCCGACTCCTCCCGCTCATCGACCATCTGCGCGTCTATGACAATTCATCGGAAGCCGACCCCGCCGCCGGCCAGCAGCCCCAGCCCGTTCTGCTCCTCGAAATGCAAGGCGGACAAATCACCGCCCCCGCCGACCTCTCCAACGCCCCCGACTGGGCCCAGCCCATCATCGCCGCCGCTATCCACCTGCACACCGCAAGGTAGGGCGCGGCGTCCCCGCCCGTCACGACCTCAAACCATCGGCAAGATGCCGATGCCACATCCAAACGCCCGCCGCCATCCACCTCCACACCGCCGCAAAACTGTAGCGTCGCCAGCCTGTCCGCCGTGTGCGGATCCCCGGCGACGGTCGTTTCCCCAGCTTCGTCAGCGACGACGACGCCACATCTCACTCCACCAGCAACTCCGCAATCTGCACCGCATTGAGCGCCGCGCCCTTGAGCAGTTGATCCCCGCAAATCCAAAAACTCAACCCGTTCCCCAGCGCGCAATCCACGCGCAAGCGCCCGATCTCGCAATCATCCTTCCCCGCCACCTGCAGCGGCACCGGATACCCGTGCCGCGACGGCTCATCGACGACCCGCAAGCCGGACGCTTTTTCCAGCACGGCCCGCGCCGCCGCGACCGACACCGGACGCTCGAACTCCGCGCTGACCGCCACGCTGTGCGCACGATAGACCGGCACCCGCACGCACGTCACCGAAGCGTGAAAATCCGGCAGCCCCATAATCTTGCGCCCCTCGTTCTCCAACTTCATTTCCTCTTTCGTGTAGCCGCTCTCCAAAAACGCATCCACTTGCGGAATCACATTGAACGCGATCTGCCACGGATACACCGCGCGCGGCGCTTCTTCGCCCCGGGCCAGCGCCTCGACCTGCGTCTTCAACTCCTCGATTGCCTTCGCCCCCGAACCGGACACCGCCTGATAACTCGATGCCCACAGCCGCTTCACGCCAAACGCGCAATGCAACGGCCACAGACCCATCAGCGTGATCGCCGTGGTGCAATTCGGATTGGCCAGGATTCCCTTGTGTGCGCGCGCTGCCTCCGGATTGATCTCCGGCACGACCAGCGGCACCTCCGGGTCCATGCGGAAGGCCGAAGAATTGTCGATCACCACCGCGCCGGCCTTGACCGCCGCCGGGGCGAATTCTTTAGAAATCCCGCCGCCCGCACTAAACAGCGCGAAGTCCACGCCGGCAAAAGCCTCCGTCGTCAATTCCTTCACCGCGACCGGCGCGCCGCGAAAATCGAGCGTCTTCCCGACCGACCGCGCCGAGGCCAGCAAAGAGAGCTTCCCGACCGGAAAATTCCGCCGCTCCAGCACGCGCATCATTTCGATACCCACCGCGCCGGTTGCGCCCGCGATTGCCACATGATAGTTCCTGCCCATCGGAAAGACGGAAAATTTAACACCCACCGCTCCCATGGCGATCAAGAAAGCACAACCACACACCCCCCGCCGCACGCGCGAGATCGTCGTCGACGTCGCCGCGCAAACCCTCAGCGTCATGGACGGCCCCAGCGTCACCGCGGAATTTCCCGTCTCCACTTCGCGCTTCGGGCTCGGATTCGAAGAAGGCAGCTTCCGCACTCCGACCGGACGTTTCATCATCCGCGAAAAAATCGGCGATGGCGCCCCACCCTGGACTGTTTTCCGCGCCCGCGAGAACACCGGCCAAACCACCGCGCCCGGCGGCGAGGAGGACCTCGTTCTCACCCGCATCCTCACCCTCGATGGACTCGAGCCCGCCAACACCAACACCCTCGAGCGCTTCGTCTACATCCATGGCACGAATCAGGAAGACCTTATCGGCGTGCCCGCCAGCCACGGCTGCGTGCGATTGCGCAATGCGGACATGATTGCCCTGCACGACATGGTCGCGGCCGGCACGCCGGTGACCATCCTGCCCCCTCCCGGCGAGGCCCCCGTCGAACGCCGCCTTTAGAGATAAATTTCGATTTTCGTTGTTCCGCGCCGCTACTCTGTCAAAATTTCCTTTCTGCAATACGCAAAGAAGGAGGTGAATCAAGAATGACTATCGTTAAAATTATCGCCATCGTCGCCGTCGCGGCTGCTTCGCTCAGCCTCGGTGCTTGCGCCAGCAAGCCGAAGCCGGCTCCGGTTTCCGCCAGCTACAGCAAGTAAGCTGACCTAGGGGGAACCCTTTTCTATCCAAGCCGCGGACTCAACTCCGCGGCTTGGCTATTTTCGGGGTAACACTCACGAAAGGATTCCCCGCCATGGAGAACCGCCATGGCAAATCCCGGGCCCGCGAAATGCCGATCCGCGCGTCGGCCACCACGTCCGCCCCGCCCCCCGCCAAAAAACAGCGGCGCGCCGACGCGCAAAAATCCCCGCCATGGTCCCGGCCGGTTACTCCCAGCGCCGCCGCCAGACGCCCCGGGCCGCCGGTCAATTCGCGCCCCGATCTCCCACCACGCCGCTTTTGCATGGCCCGCACTCCGCGCCGCGGCTCGATGGCGCGCAACAAGACAAAACCTTCCTCCTCGCCCTTGGTCAGCACGTTGAGCATCCAATGCATGCCGTAGTTCAAATAGACATACGCCGTGCCGGCCCGGTGCCGCGCCACAAACTCGCGCGCCGACGGACGGGAAAACGTGTGGCACGCGGGATCCCCCACCGCGGCATACGCCTCGCACTCGACGACCAGCCCGCGGCACGCACCCCAGACCAATTCGCAACCCACCAGCGCCCGCGCGCACTCCACCGGCGACTGGGTGAAAAATTCCCGCGAGATCACAGCGGCACCGGATGGTCGACAAACTTCCACGGCACCCGGAATTTTTTCGCGAGGTGCGCCGCCAGCGCCTGCACTCCCAGCGTCTCCGTGGCGTAGTGCCCGCCATAGATCACATTGATCCCGAGTTCCTCGGCCCGCACCCAGCTCCACTGCGGACCTTCACCCGTGATGAACGTATCGACACCCGCCGCCGCGGCTTTCTCCACCATGTCGCCCGCCCCACCCGTGATCACTGCAACCTTGCGCGGCCGCACCGGACCCGCCACACACACCTCCGGAACGCGCCCCGTGGTCTTCATCAGACGCCGCACCAATTCCGTGCGCGTTCCGGCAAAAGTTCCCGTGCGCCCGAATCCAAGGAAAGGTTTCAGCCCGCGCAGACCGAGCGCTTTGGCCAGCAACACATTGTTCCCCACCACCGCATGCGCATCGAGCGGCAGGTGCGCCGAGTAGAGCGCCATGTCGGCCTTGCGCATCAGTTCGAGCTTCTCGCGAAAAATCCCCGTCACCGATTGCACTCCGGACCAGAACAACCCGTGATGCACGACGAGCAAGGAACCGCTGCCGAGCGCCGCCGCTTTCTTGATCACCGGCAGACCGGCATCGACCGAAGCGAGCACGCGTTTCACCGTCCCGCCATTTTCCACCTGCAGTCCGTTGTGCGCGCCGGGATAGTCTTCGATCTCCGCCACCCGCAGATAGCGGTTCGCATGGGCAACAATCGCATCGAGCTTGGCCATCCATGGATTGTTCGTTCACTCCGCCGGCCACGACAATCCAAATCCATGACATTGTAGCGGCGGTCAGCCGAGCGGAGCGAGACGGGCTGAAGCGAAGCGAAGCCAACTGATACGACCGCCGGTGCCTTTCCATCCAAGCACCAACGCTCTATGAGCGCCTCTACACCTCTTCAATCTTCTTTCATCCTGGGGGCCCGACCGGTAGCTTCGCCCGTCCTATGCTCAAAGCCGGAATCGTCGGGTTGCCCAATGTCGGAAAGTCGACCCTCTTCAACGCCATCACCCGCACCCGCAAGGCGCAGGCGGCCAACTTCCCCTTCTGCACGATCGAGCCGAACGTCGGCATCGTCACCGTGCCCGACAAACGCCTCGACACCCTGGCCGACCTTTCCAAATCAGAAAAGACCATCGCCACCGCCATCGAGTTCGTCGACATCGCCGGCCTGGTCAAAGGTGCCAGCCAGGGCGAAGGACTCGGCAACCAATTCCTCAGCCACATCCGCGAAGTCGACGCCATCGTGCAGGTCGTCCGCTGCTTCGAAAACGAGGATATTCACCACGTGGCCGGCACGATGGACCCCGTCCGTGACATCGAAGTGATCAACACCGAGTTGATCCTCGCCGACATGTCCTCGCTCGAGAAACGCAAAGACAAACTGGCCAAGAATGCCCGTGGCGGCGACGCCCAAGCCAAAGCCGAACTCGCCCTGCTCGAAAAAATCCTACCCCAACTCAACGAAGGCAAACCCGCCATCATCCTCGACCTCAGCGCCGAGGAACGCCTCTTGCTCAAGGGCTTCTTTCTCCTCAGCGCCAAGCCCGTCATCTTCGCCTGCAACGTGCAGGAGAGCGATTTGGTCAACCTCACCCCCGATTCCCCGGCCGGCCGGCACGTCGAGACGGTCCGCAAATACGCCGCCGAACACCTCGGCACCGAAGCCACGGTGATCAGCGCGCAAATCGAAAGCGAACTCGTCGACCTCTCGCCGGAGGAATGCAAAGACTACCTGCAAAGCCTCGGCCTCGAGGAAAGCGGCGTCGGCGAACTGATCAAAAAAGTTTACACCCTCCTCGGACTCCGCACCTATCTGACGACCGGACCGAAAGAATCCCGCGCCTGGACCATCCGCGCCGGCGACAAAGCCCCCGCCGCAGCCGGCGTCATCCACAGCGATTTCGAGCGCGGCTTCATCGCCGCCGAAACCATCGCGTTCAACGATCTCGTCACCCTCGGCTCCCAAGCCAAAGCCCGCGAAGCCGGCAAGCTCCGCATCGAAGGCAAAGAATACACCGTTCAAGACGGTGACGTCATAGAGTTCCGCTTCAATGTCTGATCGCGGCGCTACGCGATGAGATTGCGTCCATCTAATCCGAACGCCGCACAAGCAGCCAGCATGTGCCGGTCGTTGGTGAAGATTTCGTCGAATCCGTTCTCCGCCGCGCAGGAAAGATGCATTGCGTCGGCGGCGCGAAGAAACACTTTGGTTGATAGGTCGTCATAGCGCTTCTGCGCCAAAGCCAAAACGGGCGAAGTGAGCGGCAGCCATGTCCACACTCCTTGGTCCAGATCGGATGCGAACTGCCGCATGACCACGCCGTATTGACGTGAGTTGAGCCGCTTCTCCCGCAAGTGACGGTGAAAAACAGCAGCGAGTTCCACCTTTCCGATTTCGCAGCAGGCGATGCTCCCTCCTTCAAGCGCGTGCTCCCGGACACGTTCGCTGCCCGGTTCGCGCAGGTAGCACTTGGCCAGATAAGCTGTGTCGTAATAGCTCAGCGCCTGTCCTCCTCGAGCAGACGCGCCGAATCGACGGACAATTCGGGCAAGCGGTCGAATCCGCGCACCAGCTTCCGTTGCGAGAACTCAACTCCTGCCTCTTCCTCAGCCGGCAAAAGGCGCGCGGCCGGTCGCCCGCGATCGAGAACGAGCAGACCGCGTTTCCCCCGCGCCGCGGCTCGAACCCACTGCCCAGTCTTCATGTGCAACTCGCGGATCGTGATGGTCGTCATATGTGCACAATGTGTCACATAGAGTCGCCTGTCAAACCTATCGGCTCCCAAGCCAAAGCCCGCGAAGCCGGCAAGCCCCGCATCGAAGGCAAGGAATACGTCGTCCAAGACGGCGATGTCATCGAGTTCCGCTTCAACGTGTAGCGTCAACACCCGCTGCATCAGCGTTGTCTGGTCGGCGCAAGGCGCTAAATTATTCCGGTGAGCACGTTGGCCGAAATTGAAGAGGCAATTGTCCGTCTCCCGCCCCCTGGGCAAACCACTCCCAGCCGCGATCGCTGGCATGGCCACCATAGCCACCGCAACCCTCGCGCCACAGAGGGTTTCTCCTTTGTTTTATCCCGCCTGCATAGAAGATGGCGGCCGCTCTGAAAACATCCGCCATCATCCTCCGCGTCGCCGATTTCCTCAAAGGGTTCCCGCCTTTCAGTTACCTCCCGGACGAGGCGCTGCTCGAGTTGGCGCGGTCCGGGCGGGTGCAGTTCTGCGAGAAGGGGGAAATTCTTTTCGACCAAGGCACCACGCACGGGCGCTATTTTTATGTCATCAACAAGGGATCGGTGCGGCTGGTGCGCGGCGAGAAGCAGAAACTCTCCGACCTGCGGGGTCCCGGCGACTTCGTCGGCGCGGGGGCCGTGCTCGGCGAGGCCACCCACACCGATTCGGCACTGGTCGATGAAGATTCGATCCTCTACGCCCTCGACGCTTCCGTCTTCACCCGGCTCTGCGCGGAGTCGCCGCGGGTCAGCCGTTTTCTGAAAGTTTATTTTGCCTCGGAAGAGGTGGAGACGGGGACAGCGCACCACCAAGGTCCATCGGGTTGGCGTGGCGGAACGGAGAAACATCTCGCGCGGCTCGAGGCCGGTATGATCGCGGGTCCGACCACGCAGACCGTCCGCGAAGCGGCTGCGGCGATGTCCGCGGCGGACAGTCCGGTTTTTCTCGTCGTCGGGACCGACGGCCAACCGGCAGGTGTGCTGACCGACGCCGACCTGCGCCATGACATCGCCACAGGCCGCGTGCCGACCGGGGCCCCGGTGGGCGAGATGATGCGCCATCCGGTCATCACTGTATCGCCGCAAGCCCCGCCGCAGGATGCGCTGCTCGCAATGATCCGCCACGGCATACGGCATCTCTGCGTGACCGAGGACGGCACGCCGCAAAGTCGGGCCTTGGGAATGATTTCGGAAAGGTCCATCTCGCTGTCGCAACGACGCGATCCTCTGGCCCTCGTGCAGGAAATCCGCCGGGCCGACTCGCCTTCGTCACTACGCACCATGGGCGGGGAGTTGGATCTTCTGCTCGCGGGCGATTTGCCTTCGCCGGACGATGTTCCGTGGTGCACGCATTTGGCGGCCGAGACGCGGCGCGCCATGTTCCGCCGCGTGGAATCTTGGGCGCGCGAGAAAGCAGGACCGGCACCCGGGCCGTCCGCGTTGGCGCTGACCGGCCAAGCCGGCCGCGGGGAAATGCTCACCGCAACCAGCATGGCCGCCGCAGGCCTGACGTCAGACGACGAAAAAACACGCGCTTGGACGCAAGACTTGCTCGGCCGCATCGATGAATTTCTCGCCGCAGCGGGATTCCCCGCGGCACCCGCCGCCATTCCGGAGGAAGCCGGTGCGCGCTGCCGCACGACCGGCGAGTGGTGCGAATTTTTCCGTTCCCTCGTCCGCGATCCGATGCTCGGCGAAATCTGGAAGCAGATGGCTTTCTTCGACCTCTCGGTCGTCGCGGGTGATCCGGCCTTGCTCGAAACAGTTTTCACCGCGCTGCGCGAGGAGATGGCGGCGCGGCCCAATTTCATCCGCCTGCTGGCCAATGACGCGCTCGGTAACCTGCCGCCGGTCACCATTTACGAGGGATATGCGGTGGAAGCGGACGGACTGGCCCGCGAGACGATCGATCTGCAGGACCATGCGCTCGGTCCGGTCAGCGATGTGGCGCGGGTTTTCCATCTCGACGGCGGCGACCTGCGCACGACCGGAACGCTCGAACGTCTGGCCGCGGCGGCCGTGCGCTTTCCGCAGGGCGCGGACATCTTCGCGCAGGGCGCTCGCGCCTTCCGTGTCGCGCAATATTTCCGCGCGGGGCAAGGACTGCGCGACGGGGACGACGGACGCGAACTCCGTCCCGCCGCGCTCAGCCGTACGGAGCAGGTGCAACTCAAATCGGCCTTCCGCGACATCGGCGCGCTCATCGCTTTCACCGCGAACCATTATGGATTCAAAGGCTGACCCGCGTTACGTGGTCTTCGATTGCGAGACAACCGGGCTCGATCCGTCGAAGGACGGCATCCTGACCATCGGCGGGGTGGCCGTGCGTGGCGGGGAGATCTGTCTCGACGACGAATTCGACGCCATCCTCTCCGACTGGCGCATGACTTCCGCCGTGCTCGTCCACGGCATCACCCAGGCCGAAGCAGCCACCGGGGAAACCGAGGCGCAGGCGGTGAACAAGTTCCTCGACTACGTGGATGACGCGGTGCTCGTCGGCCATCATGTGGGCTTCGACCAGAAGATCGTGGCCCATGCCGCGCGGCGGCTCGGCCGGGATCTGCCGAATCCCGCTCTCGACACCATGCGCATCGCCCTTGCCCTGGAGGAACGCGGCGCGTTCGAAGGACGCGAGATCCGCGGCTTCGACCTCGACAATCTCGGAGCGCTCTTCGACGTCGAACCGCACGACCGGCACACCGCCTCGGGCGATGCATTCATCACCGCGCAAATTTTCATCCGTCTCGAGCGGATGGCCGACAAGGCCGGCATCGATCTCGCGACGCTTATCGAACGGGACGAGGAAGAGACAGGTCACCAATGACCTGCGTGCGGGATTAGAGCAGTGTAATGTTTTCTGGATTCGGCGGCGGGGGGGCCCGCCCCCCCCAGGTGTGTTAGG
>JBIKLF010000011.1:0-67629 GCA_044359955.1 Chthoniobacterales bacterium
GGGGACGCCGCCGCTACAGTTGATGTAGCGGCGCCGTCCCCGGCGCCGAGCCGACCAGAGGCTACGATATTTGTTTTAAACCCTTCTAATCGATCTCCTCGATATCCGGCAGCACCCAGGAACGGTCGAAGTAGGGCTGGGTCGGGCCGTAGAGACGGAAGTAGGTGAACCAACCTTTGCCGGGGATGGTTTTGATCCAGTTAGATTCGGGTTTGCCGGCGGGAGCCTCGGTGCCGAAATAAAGATCCACCGAGCCGTCGTCGTTTTTCACGATGTTGTCGCGCGAGGAGCGGTCGGGATTTGTCCCCGTATCGACAAAGCAGCGCGTCTCGTTGTCATAGACCGTGAAGGACCAGAATTGCGCGACGGGCGCATCGGGCGGGACGCGGAGCCGGTAGGTTTTGCCGCCGTCGAGCCAGCGACCCTCGGAGTCCTTGGATGATTCGAGGTAGACCTGACCCGCGCCGACCGTGCGGCCCACCATACCGACGGACACACCGACCGCTTCGTAGAACCACGAGGTGCGCTCGTCGAGTTGCGTGTGGGTCGGTGTCTCCTGCGATGTTTCCTGCAGGAAGAGGGAAATCTCCCACTGCTTGTCCGGCCACACTTTGACACCTTCGAAGCGTTTGTCGTAGCCGATGGTCCGCGCCATGACCTCGCCGGTCAGCGCGGCATCGATGAGCAGTTTCTTCTGCCGCTCGTCGGGGTTGAAGGACTTGCCCTTTTCGATGCCCAGAGGTTGGAGCATACCGAGCGTGATGCGGTCGCGCTCGAGCACCGGTTCCTCGTTGATGATCTTCGACAAGCCCTCCCAGTAGGCGAGACCGCGCGGTTGCTCGCCGCTCCATTTGCGTCCGTCGGGCGAAACATGCCGCGTGGCGGGCGGATTCTCGCGCTCGCTGTAAGGATAAATGCGCAGCTCGGCGATGGTCGCCTTGGCTTTCTCCGGATCCGGATCGAGCGCGCGGTGGCCGGACCAGATGTTCATCGTGGGCGATTGGACCACATAGTAACCCTCGGGCTTGATCGGTTCGTCGCCGGGACCGAGCACGAGATACTTCCCGCCGGCACCTTTGTCGGGTCCGGTCTGACCACAATCGGTGAGCGGTCGCTGCCAGAAGTCGACGATGCCGCCCGCCACCGCGCCCGGAGGAACTTCGATGACCAGCGGTCCGGTTTTCTCCATGTTAGGAAAGGCCATAACGTAGGGAGTCGTGGCGTTGGCCGTGAGCAGGCCGAGTTTGTCGCGGAACGTTAGGTAGTCGACATAGTCGAGATTCCCTGCGCCGAACTTGGTACGCTGCTCCTTCTGCCACTGGTGCATGGCCATGATGGGCAAGGCCCACAGGTAGGCCTGGCAAGCGCGCTGGAAATCGATGTCATCGTAAATTTTTTCCACCGTCTCGCTCGTCGGATATCCGTTTTCCAATTCGAGTTTGCCCAAACGCGAATCCACGGTGCCGGTGGTGGGAAGTTGCTGCGCGTAGCCGCGGCAGAGCAGCACGGCGAGCAGAACGGGAACGAGGTGTTTTGTTCTCATAAAATCGGAATGTCGGAGTGTGGCCTCACTTCACTTTTTCGATGTCGCCGGGCTTCCACGTGCGCTTGAGGGCGCTCTCACCCGGCCCGTAGAGGCGCAGAATGGCGAAGTAGCCTTTGCCCGGAACGGTGGCGAGCCAGTTGCCTTCCTGGCCCGCGGGCGCTTGCGGACCGAAGAAAAGTTCCGTGCTGCCGTCGGGAATCGCGGCCGGCTTGTCACGCGAACCGAGCGACGGGAACGGCTGCCCGTTGGCCAAGCCGGATCCGTTTTCCGCCTCGTAAAGCGTGACCGACCAGAAGTTGCCGGCCGGGATATCCGGCGGCAGCACGAGACGGTAGTTGCTCCCGCCCGAGAGCGCGTCTCCCTTGCTGTCCGTGAAAGCGATCATATACATCGCGCCCTTTCCCGGGATCTGGGAGACCATGCCGGGACTCACCGAGTAGTAGTTGCTGAAAAACCAAATGCGCGCGTCGAGATCGAGATAGCCGCCCGCGAGATTTTTCCACGCCAGATCCATCGAGGGCTTCGGATTGTCCGGGGTGATGTCGGCAAGCGGATTGATCCAGCGCCGATCGGGATAAATGCGCAACGAGCGACCACCCAGTTCTTCCTCAAAGGCAACGACGCGACTCGTCTTGTAGCCCGTCTTGGCCGCGCGCTCGAGAATGGCGCGCGTCTTGGGGTCGGGATCGAAGGGCTTGCCTTTGATGATGCCGATCGAAGCGAGAAGCCCCAGCCCGTCGGCGTCGGCCAAATTGACGTCCTCGCTGTCCACCAGACGCTTGAGTTGATCGAACACACTCCCGTCGCTCACCGGCAACATATCGACCGGCACACCCGAAGCATCGGGAAAGACCATCGCCTTGGCGTCGTCTTTGTCCTTCAGCGGATAAATCTTCGACTGCCCGATCAAGGCGACCGCCGGCGCGGTGTTGGCCGGATCCTGGTAAAAGGCGCGCAGGAAGATGAAAACGTTGTTCGTCTCCGAGCGATAAACGAAATATCCCTCCGGCACCTCGCCGTCATAACCGGGCGGCAGGAGGAGAAATTTGCCACCCTTGCCGGCATCGGGTCCCGGCAGCCCCACGTCGCCGGCGAACTTCCCGCCATCGACCGGAATCGGCCGCTGCCAGAAATCGAGCAGGATGCCCTGCAGTCCGGGAGGCGCCTCGAAGACGATCGGGCCGTCCTTGCCGAGATCGACGTAGCCCATGGCGTAAATGACGTCGGAGTTCGGCGTGGTCACCAGCGTCTTGGCATCGAGCCGTTTTTTCCACACCGGCAAAACGCTGTAGCCGGCGCCGAAAGTTTTTTCCGAGCCTTCCTTCATGCCCAACGTGTTGATCAGCGGCAGAGCCCAGAGATAAGCCTGCGTCGCACGCTGGAAGAGCAGCTCGTCGCGTAACATCTGCGCCGATTCGGCCGTGGGACGATTCTCCTCGAACTTGGCGTTCGCCAATTCATCGAAGCGCGAAGTTTCTGCGTGGGAATTGTCCGCACCGAACGCGACGAGCGCGGCCAGAGCAGCGATGAACATATGACGTAGGAAGGAGAATTTCATGGGAGTTGTCGGAAGTTGGGAGGCGGAAGAATGATATAAACTACCTTAGCGCCGCGAGCGCGGACGGGCCGACGTCCTTCGTTTGGTCCTTTTCTGCATAACGGAAAAACGAGCGAGCAGGCGTTCCTTGATGCAGAGTGACCAGTTTTCCGGAGAGCTGTTCGCACCTGACATCAATCCGGCCGCTCACATGAACAACAAAGCCCGTAGCAGTTACGTGGATCGTCGCTTCAGCGATCGCCGCAAGCGCATCGCCCGTCGCACCGAGCGCGATACCTTCCGGTGCATCCTCATGCCTGCGCTTTACACGATCGGAGTGTTGGGCTTGGTCGCGTTCTGCGCCATGGCCGTCTACGGCGTGCTGGCCGATACCGACATCAGGTCCTTCTCCGTCATCGCTGCCGCGCCAGCAGCTTTGATCGGTCTCACGGAAGCCTACCGTTTGTTCCGAGGGCATCACAGCGAATCGCTGGACGAACCATGAACAGCGAAGTTCAAAGCAGGCGCGGCGCCGTGGCCCGCGTCTTGGTCTGGTCCGGGATCCTCATCGCAGCGGCCGCCTTCTGGATTTCCGTCGCCGTCGGGTTGGCGGCGTGGATTCGCTGACCGGTGGACGCATCCGTCCGCTGCGGGGTGCATTTTGGTCCGATTCTGCATAGTCCATCCACCCTTCTGAGGGGGTGTCGAATTGCACTCCGAGGCCCGATGGTGCACTTTTTTTAGCCTAGGCGCCGCCCGCCACGCCGTGTCACGAAACAACCTAAATACCAACCAAGTCATCAGCGGTTCGATCCAGCGCCAAGCCGTCGAAGAGGTGGCCGCGCCGATGCGAAACTACTACTCCTTGGATATCCACCAGCTGCGGCCGGGAGCCTATCCGAGTCGTCTCGACTTTGTCGCTTCGCGCGGCGCGTTCGTTTACCGCGAGGATTATCCGCGATCCACGCGCATTGTCGGCGAAGTCATGGGCGGACGTTTCGGCGTGGGCATCAAACTGGGCGAGGTCGACGCAACATTCGCCGGCGACAAAGTGGCGCACCAATCCGTGCCCTCGGCCATGAGCGGAGAGCAGATCGATTTCACCGGAGAATGCGGCTACCGGCAAATGGTCATGGTTGTCGACCACGCCAAACTGTTTGCCTTGGCCGAAGGTGCGCGCGTCGCCCCGCGCGTCCTGCAAGGATTGAAGCCCGGACGTCAGGGCATGAACCTTTCGACCAAACCGAATGCCGCCGCGTGCCTCGCCGACACTTTCGGCAAAATGCTCGATCGCGCCGTGGCCGGACAAATCGAAACCGATCAAGACAACTTCGAGGATCTGGTTTACGACGCTCTGCTCTCCCTCGTCGATCATACCGACTTTTGCTACGGCCGTCCGCCCGCCGCGGTGATTGTCCGGCGCGCCACGGAATTGGTGGAGGCATCCTTCACCAGCGCACCGCCCATCAATGTGTTAGCCGCCCGCATGCGTTTGAGTCCGCGCACGCTCTACAGAGCTTTTGTTTCCGTCACCGGCATGGGACCTCACCTGTATTTCCGCCAGTGCGCCCTCAACCGCGCGCGGGAAGCCCTGCTCAAAGCCCACCCGCTCGAAAACAAAGTCACAGCCATCGCCGCCGACTTCGGCTTCACCGAGATCGGAAGATTCTCCGTCCGCTACCGCCAATTGTTCGGCGAGAGCCCCTCCCAAACCCTCGCCCGCCGTCCGCGCTGCATCGTTCCCATTCCGGGGTAACGCCGGGCGGGACTCGCGCAGATGTCTCTCACTGAGACAAGGAGAGCTCGGAGATTCCATCGACTCGCTGCCATCTCTTGGCCTCCCGGTCTTTTTGTCTGTCATCCCTGTCTCTTTCACTGTCCAACGTTGATTTCCCCCACCGGCAAAGCGACCGAGCTGTGATAGCCCGACATCCGCTCATCACTTTGCCTGAATTCGCAAGAAGCCCTTGTTTCCCGGCATCGGAACCGTGTTGGTGATCGGTGTTCCGTTGTTGGTGAAAGGCTGCGTGGCAAGATCGGTGGTTGTTTGCGTTTGGAAAACAACGGTGCCGTTTGTGCCCTGCTTCTGGATCATCACGCCGCCCATGCGGAGATCCATGATCGAGTTACTGTCATAGAGACCGAAGGCCATGGGGCTGGCGATAACGTCTTGCTGACCGGCGGTGCGGTTGCCGTTGAATTGCGACAGCGTGAAGAGCTGCGCAAGATTGGGGTTGCTGTAAAGCGCGGTGACGAGCGCCGGTTGACTCGACTGCCAATCGAATCCAAGAGCGGACATGGAGAACTCGGCTGCGTCGTTCAGGCCGTCGCTGTCGGTGTCCGTATTCTCGCCGAGGCCCAAGCCGGAAACATTGACGATGAACGGACTGTTGTTGGTGTGGCTGCTGGCAATGGAGAGCAGCGCGTTTTTCTCACCCACCGAAGACGGAGAAAAGACCGCCGAGAAAGCCGTGGTCTGGCCCGGCGCCAAGGAATTGATCGTGGGCGCAGTGAGCAGGAAGTGCGAGCTGCCGGCGCCGGATTTGGTCACGACGATGTTGCTGATGACGGTGCGGCCGGAATTCCGCAACGTGTAGACTTGGGCAGCAGAGGCGCTTCCGGAGCGGGTGGCGGGAAAAACATTGGTGCCGTTGTTGACCATAAGGGGATAACCGGCCGTCTCCAACGTCAGCCCCGGGAGCGGCCGCCATCCGAGCGACAGCTCGTTGTCTGTCGTGTAAGTGACTTGGCTGAGCGACGAGCCGTCCGGTCGCACGATGTTGACCTCGAAGTTGCCCGTGCGATCGCTCGCGAACGCGATCCACTCGCCATCCGGAGACCAAGCGGGCGT
The DNA here is from genome assembly GCA_044359955.1 of Chthoniobacterales bacterium. GTDB lineage: Bacteria > Verrucomicrobiota > Verrucomicrobiia > Chthoniobacterales > JACTMZ01 > JACTMZ01. Next base: position 5,935 of record JBIKLF010000011.1, read on the forward strand.
GACGTCGCCGCGGATGGAGGGGAAGAAAGCGCCGAGGTTGAGCGCGGGCGTGTTGCCGGAGTTCGTCGTGATCTGCTTCAGGCCGGTGCCGTTCGTGTTGACCACGAAGATTTGTCCCACCCCGTTGACCATATTGTTGAAAACGATGCGCGTTCCATCCGGCGACCACGCGCGGCCTTCGGCATTGTTCACACCCGTGGTCACCCTCTGGAGAGGCCCTGTCCCGTCTGCGTTGAGGATGTAAAGATCTTGATTGGTGTTGGTGGATTCCCGCATGGCGACGAGGAGTTTCGTGCCGTCCGGAGAATACTTTGGACCGACGAAGGTGACGGACGATGGGTTGGTGGTTATTCGTCGCTCGTCGGTGCCGTCGGCGGCGATGGTATACACCTCGTAGTTGCCATTGCGGTTGCTCGTGTAGGCGATGCGGGAACCGTCGGGCGAAATGGATGGAACGAGATCATAATACTCTGCGTTGGTCGTGATGTTCGTGCGAGCGGAGCCGTCCGCCCGCATGGTCATGATCCGGCCGCGGTCGCCCGAGAGTTCGGTAAAGGCAACCCACGAGCCATCGGCGCTCCACGTCGAGTGCAAGTCCATCCGCGAGGGTGGGGCTTGGGTGAGGCGGGTTTCTCCTTGGCCGTCGGCCCGGATGGAGAAGATCGACGTCTCCCCTTCCCCGAGACGCGAGAACGATATGACGCCCTGGTCTGTCAGCGGTGCGCCACCGACCGCCGGGACCGGAAGACCGGTGGGCTGGTAGCGGTCGGTGATGTTGTCCGGCAGATTCGGTTCGAGCGGATCGACGATGCGCACCCCGGTGCCTGCGGCGAAGTTCAGGCGTGTCAGGTCGGTCGTCAGGGTCGTCAGCGTGCGGGGGTTCTCGAAGACGAAGGCGCGACTGGTGAGGTCGAACACCGTGCGCCAGTCCGTCTCGTGTATCGCACCGGCCACGTCACCCGGCGCCCCGATCGGATCCGACACGTTGCGCATCACCGACATCACCGCGGCCCGAGCCTCCAGCGCATTACGTGGCGTCACGTGGTCGAGCAAGCCCCGGTAGTATGAGGCCCGGATGAATCGATCCACGCTACTCGTGTTCCCGGGCACCGGCACGCTGCGCGTGGTGTTGGTGAAGTTGAAGTTGTAGGCGTCGAGGAGAACCTTCGCCTCGGTGAGCTTCGTGTTGGCCGTGACGCAGAAACCCGCGCCGCGGGAAATCTCCGCCACGCCGTCGATATACTCGACCACCGCGGAGTCGCCCGTGGCATCCTCGATGCTGAACGACAAGCCCGTGGCGTAGCCATCAATGCCAACGACCACCGGCTGGATCGGCGGAAGCAGGGCAATGGCCTCCGCGACCGTGGCGGCATTATCGAGGAGGTATTGAACCAAGAGGTTCATGTTGATCCCCGCGCGCGACACATCGCGGTCGCCGTATTTGGTGACACCGAGAGCCAGGGCATGCGCCGCGAGGCCCGCCTCGTTCATGCCATCCATCACATAAGAGTTGTAGTTGGCCACCACGACGCTGCCGTAGAGAGAGGTCCACTTGGCCGGGTTCTGGGGGACGACAACATTTGTCCCGTTCATCGCGCCGGACTTCGATAAGCCGCGCGGCAAGACCAGCAACTTGGGATCCGACGCCGCCCTCGGATCCGTCGTCGCCTCAAACCAGTCCGCGTTTCGGCCTACGACCTTGGCGATGGAGTTGTCGTTCCAAAAGACCCTCGTGCACGCGTGCCCAGCCGGGCCCGACAAGATCAGCGCGGCACAAACGCAAAGCGTCAGAAGAGCGCGGAAGCGGGCGCAAGAAACACGCGAGTGAGGCGTCATGGTTGGGTCGAAATTTTGCCCGCATCTGCAGCGCAGGGAGCGGTAAACGCAAAAGCTACAAAGTTTCCCTCGCGTTGCAACCCGATGCTCGTGGGGGCGGGTCACACAGAGTAATCCAAGCCTTTATCAATGATTGTTTTTCTCTTCTTTCTGCCACCGGCTGACCTGCGAGCTGGACGTAACCGAGCGGAGCGAGCCGGAGTCCGCCGCCCGCCGCCTCGCCATCAAGCGCCTTTTTTCTCGGGAGTGAGGTAGGCGATGGGCTGTGTGGGCTTGAAGGCGTTGTTGATCTCGCCCTGCAGCTTGAAGCCTTCTTCACCTTCGAGCGCCACGCTGCGCACGCCCGATCCCGGAGCGAAGTCGATTTTGTTGAGATCGACCATCACGACGTAGGGGCTGAGCGCGGATTCGAAGTAGTAGTTCTTGCGCGAGTGATCGAGCACCGAGCGCCAGTAAGTGGGCGCGATGTTCGGATGCTCGGGGTCCGCGGCACCCCACGGCACGGAGACGTTGCGCATGACGCTGAAGACGCCGGCCACTTGGCGACGGGGTTCGGCCACATCGTCGCCCATGAATTTCAAATAGTAGGACGCACGGACGAAGCGGTCTTCGCTCTGGTGCGAACCCGGCAGCACCTTGGTGTTGTCCATGCGCGACCAATAATCGTTCAGCGTGAGTTGCTTGTCGTAGGTCGGACTGTTGGTCATCACCTGGTATTGCTTGCCGTGGTGAATCACGACCTTGCCGTCGAGAAACTCCATGACGGCCGAATCACCCGTCGGATCGGTCAACGAAAGATGGACGGAAGGATGCGCCGCGCCGCCCGGTCCGAAATTGCAGGGCACGAAGTAGATCGGATTGTCCTTCATCGCCACGACCGCCTCGGCCACCGTGGCGTAGTTCGAGAGGATGTATTGCAACCAAGCCGCCCACGAGACCTGCGGTTTGTCGCCGGACGGCGCGGGACCGAAATCCGTCTCGGCCAGATAGAGCATGTTGGCCCCGAGGCCTTTCTCGTTCATGCCGTCGAAGGCGCCGTTGATTGGTCCACCCGGATTCATCGCGCCGGCCAGCACCACTGTGCCGTATTTGCTTTCCCACGAGTGGCCGCCGGGCAGGCCTTCGTTCTTCTCGCCGCGCGGGATGACGTAGAAGTGCGTGTTGAAATCGTAGGGCCAATCCATCGAGCGCCCCGTGATGGCCGTGCCGTCCTTGCCGAGCCACGTGGCGCGCGAGCAGGCTGCGGCAGGGTCGATGGCGCAGAAGGCGGCGGAGAGAAAAAGGAGACTGAAGAGAGATCCGGAGGATTTCATGGTGCGGACTTTTTACAAACGAGGTCGCGGCTGCGCACGCGAAAAAAACCAGCAGCGAAGATCTTCGCCGCGGCATCGACATGGGACGGCGGGGCGTAAAGCATGGGTCATGCGCGGCGTCAAAAAGCAGCACCTCCCCTCGAAGATCTGCACGGTATGCGGGCGGCCCTTCCTGTGGCGGAAGAAATGGGAAAAGGTCTGGAATGAGGTCCGTTTCTGCAGCGAACGATGCCGCCGCACGCGGCCGCCGGTTCGATGAACGATCCGGTGCAGTTGGTGTGGTTCAAGCGTGATCTGCGCGTGGACGATCACCGTCCGCTGGCCGAGGCGGCGCAGCGCGGCCCGGTGCTGGGCCTCTACGTTTACGAACCGGAGTTGCATGGCAGTGCGGAGTTCACCGCGGCGCATCTTGTCTTTCTGCAGGAATCGCTGGTTTCTTTGGAGCGCTCGCTGCGGGAACTGGGCGGCACGCTGGTGATCCGGCGCGGGCGGGTGGCCGAGGTGCTTCACGCGTTGCAGCGGGAGACGTCGTTTGTTTCGCTTTGGTCCCACGAGGAAGCGGGCAGTGACCTCACTTACCGGCGCGATCGCGAGGTGGCAGCGTGGTGCCGCGAGCAAGGTGTCCTCTGGCATGAATTCCGGCAGGACGGCGTGGTGCGGCGTCTCGCTTCGCGCAACGGCTGGTCGCGGCACTGGGAGGAATTCATGCGCCAACCCGTCGTCCCGCGGCCGTCTCTGCGCGGTGTGCATGGTGCGCGGAGCGACGCTTCGCCCACGCTGGCCGATCTGGGTGCGCCACCTTCCGACAAGCCTGAAGCGCAAAAAGGCGGGGAGGACGAGGCTTCCAGCACGCTGGCGTCCTTTTTATCCGGACGCGGGGTGAATTATCGCGCGGCTATGTCAAGTCCGGTCACCGGATGGAACGGGTGTTCGCGCCTGAGTCCTTATCTGGCGTTCGGTTGCATCTCGTTGCGCACTGTGAACGGACGGCTGGCCGCGCGGCGCAGCGAATTGCGGGCGGCCATAGCCGCCGGGGCGCCGGTCGATCGCCGCTGGTTCGGATCATTGCAGAGTTTCGGGTCGCGTTTGCGCTGGCACTGTCACTTCATGCAGAAGCTCGAGGACGAGTCGCGCATCGAGTTCGGCAATTTCGTGCGGGCTTATGACGGATTGCGGGAGGAATTCACCGTGAGCGCTGAAGGTCGCCGCCGTTTCGAGGCGTGGACGGAAGGGCTCACCGGGTACCCGATGGTCGATGCCTGCATCCGCTGCGTGAAAGCCACCGGCTGGCTCAACTTCCGCATGCGCGCCATGCTGGCGAGCTTTTCCGCGTATCATCTCTGGTTGCACTGGCGCGAACCCGCGGTCTGGTTGGGCTCGCACTTCCTGGACTTCGAACCGGGAATCCACTTCAGCCAGTTCCAAATGCAAAGCGGCACGAGCGGCATCAATACGGTGCGCATATATTCCCCCGCCAAGCAGGCGGTCGAGCAGGATCCCGCAGGCGAGTTCATCCGCCGATGGGTGCCGGAACTGCGCGCCGTTCCCGTATCGTGGCTCTCCCGGCCCGAGCAAATGCCCGCGGAACTGCAGAGTCGTTGCGGATACCTCATCGGACGCGACTATCCCGCGCCGATCGTCGAGCATGCCGCGGCAGTGAAAGAAGCGCGCGACCGCATCGCCGCGATCCGCCGCCGGAGCGGAACGCGCACGGAGGCAAAGGCGGTTTTTGTCCGTCACGGCAGCCGAAAAAAGTCAGCCACAGGTCGTGATCGCAAAAACCGGCAGCCGATTTTGCCCGGGTTGGATGCAGCGATGGAAGCGGCGGCCACGAGCGAACGAGGATAAGCGCAGAAGCTGAACACCGATGCGACTGACTTAGAGCGGTTTAAGTTTTTCTGTAGCCGCAGCACGGTGTGCCGCGAACCCATGGATTCGTCGGCGGGGACGCCGACGCTACAGCTAGATGTAGCGGCGACGTCCTCGCCGTCGGTGCCTCTTTATTTCTCTGGCCACCATCCGTGAGATCCGTGACATTCCTGGCCGCGCCGAATGTTTCCCGCTTAGTCATGACAGACGTTATGCAAACGATGGAAACTTTCCCCTCCACCCGGCCAGCCGCGTTGCAGCGGCTCGAGGAGTTTGTGCGCACAGGCGCGGCGGATTATGCGCGCACGCGGAATTTCGTGAAGGCCGGAAACAGCAATGTCTCACGTCTCTCGGCGGCATTGCGGCACCGTTTGATCTCGGAGGAGGAAGTGTTGGCCGCAGTGCTGGCCGTGCACCGTTTTCCCGCGGTGGAGAAATTCGTGCAAGAAGTGGTCTGGCGCACTTACTGGAAAGGTTGGCTGGAACTGCATCCCGGGGTGTGGATGGACTACCTGCGCCTCGCCGCGGAACCGGCACCGGAGATTCCGGAGGATGGGACCATGAGTGTTTTCGCCGAAGAATTGCGAACCACCGGTTACCTGCACAACCACGCCCGCATGTGGTGGGCCGCTTGGTGGTGTCATCAGCAAGGCCTGCCCTGGGCCGCGGGCGCTCGTTTCTTTTTCGACCATCTGCTCGATGCCGATGCCGCGAGCAACACGCTCGGCTGGCGTTGGGTGGCCGGACTGCAAACGCCCGGCAAAGCCTATCTCGCGCGCCGTGAGAACATGGCGAAGTATTGGGAAGATCACGGTTCCCTCGATGCCATCGATGACAGCGCACACGCACGGATTCCCGCCGAGACGGCCGACCGTTCGCGCGTGGCCATGCCGGATTATGCGGAAACGCCGCCGCCGCTCGGCGGCCCGGCGCTCCTTCTCGGCCACGCCGACGATTTGTCGATCGAAACGACTCCGCTCGGCGGCCTGCGGCCGGCAGCTATCGCCCTGATCGATCAACCCGGCGAAAGTGACGGCGAAGCCAAGCGGGCATGGCGTCGGAGCGCCATGGACGATGCAGCTACCCGCTGGTCGCAACACTATGAATGTCCCGTCGCGCGTTTGGCGCGCTGGGATGGAGTGTGCACTTGGGCGGCTCGGGCCGGGGGTGGTCATGTCATATTGATGGCACCCTTCGTCGGACCCGATGCCGATGCATGGGGTTCGGAGCGGCGCGCACTGCAGGAGGCTGGCGTCGAAGTCACCGAATGCCGCCGCACTTGGGATCAGCGCCTGTTTCCCGCCGCCCGGGCCGGATTTTTTCCCTTCTGGCACAAGGCCAGGCCGCTTTTGTCGAAGCGACTACCCTTGGCCAAAACCGCGGCCTGACGGTCCTCGTGGTCCGGAAATTTCCCCGCAGACGTGTGGTCGACGCAGAGGTCTATTACAGAGACACGGAGAACGACGAGATTCCGCTCACTGTCTATCGGCTTCCAATGGAAGGCGGCATTGAGTTCCGCTTGAACGTATAGCTCCTTGTAGCGTTGCCGTCCCCGGCAACGGCCGTTATCGACAACGACCGGCGGCGAGGACGCCGCCGCTACAGTTCGGACTCGTCACATGTCACACGTAACTCGTCACAACGGCGCGGCTTCGCCGCGCCGTCAGATCGTGCGGCAGAACTGCTCGATGCGGTCGAGGCCCGTCTTGATCGTCTCGAGATCGGTCGCGTAGCTCAGGCGCACCGTTTTGTCGTCGCCGAAGGCGATGCCCGGGACCACGGCGACCTCGGCCTTGCTGAGCAGACGGTCGGCGAAGTTGGTCGAACTCAGTCCGAATTTCGAGATGTCGGCCAGCATGTAAAACGCACCGAGCGGTTTGACCGTCGTGACATTCGGGATGGCGGCGAGGCGCTCGAACATGTATTCGCGGCGCACATTGAATTCGTCGCGCATGTCGGTCACACACTGCTGTGATCCTTTGAGCGCGGCGACCGCGCCTTTTTGTGCGAAGGAATTCGGGCCGGATGTGCTGTGGCTTTGCAGCGAATCAATGACCTTGGCGATGTGGTCGGGCGCACCAAGGTAACCAAGGCGCCAACCGGTCATCGCGTAAGCTTTGCTGAAGCCGTTGATCGTGATGGTCAGGTCGTAGGCTTCCTTGGAAAGCGAGGCGACGCTGACATGGCTGGCGTCATCATAGATGAGCTTCTCATAGATTTCGTCGGAGAGGATGAAAATGTCCTCGGTCAAAGCCACTTCGACCAGCGCCTCGAGCTCCTCGCGGGTGTAGACCGAACCGGTCGGATTACCCGGGCTGTTCAAGATGACCATCTTGGTCCGCGGGGTCATCGCATTCTCGAATTCCTCGGCGGTCATCTTGTAGGAATTCGACGCCTTGGTCTGGACGATGACCGGCTCGGCCCCGACCAGCTTGACCATGTCGGGATAACTCAGCCAATACGGCGCAGGAATGATCACTTCGTCACCCGGTTCGCAGCAGGCGAGGATCGCGTTGTAGCAGGACTGCTTGGCGCCATTGCTCACGACGACTTGGCTCGGCTTGTAATCAATACCGTTGTCCTTGGAGAACTTTTCGCTGATCGCCGTGCGCAACTCGGGAAGCCCGGCACTCGGGGTGTATTTGGTAAATCCTTCCTGCAGCGCCTTGATCGCCGCCTCTTTGATGTGCTCCGGCGTGTCGAAGTCGGGTTCGCCCGCACCGAATCCGCAGACGTCGATGCCCTCGGCGCGCATGGCCTTGGCTTTGCTGTCGATGGCGAGGGTGAGGGAAGGGGTGAGTTGGGCGGCGTTTGAAGAGAGATCCATAAATGTGTTTCGGGATAAAAAGTTGAACCGAACAGCCTACGCTGCGGTGGCCACGGATTCAACGAATCCTTTCAAAGAGTTGTCCGCCACCTGCACAATACCGATCTCGCGCGCGGCATTTTCCGGCGCATCGGAGGCGTGCGCCGCATTGACCATGATGCTGGTGCCGAATTCCTTGCGAATGGTTCCCGGGGGCGCCTTGGCCGGATCGGTCGGACCCAACACGGTGCGGATCTGGCCGATGGCGTCCGGCCCCTCGAAGACCAAGGCGAGGATTTTGCGGGTTCCGGGACGGGCATAATCATGTTCCGGGACGGCCGACGGCCGCGAACCCGCCATGAATTCGACGATACTCTCCCAATGGTCGCGTCCCTTTTCCGGGCCGAACCTTTCGGTGAGCGCGTCGAGCACCGGACCGTAAAAATCCATGCCCTGCGCCACCGACATGTGATGGATCTTGAGCGCGACCGGAACCAGGCCGGTGCGGGCGAAGACGTCGATCACGGCGCCCGGACGCGTGCCGGGGAAGTCGAAATTGTCCGGCTTGACCAGGACAAGCGAGCGCTGGGCCCCCGCTGCAACCGGCAACGACAAGGCGTCGCTTGTTGACGCGGCAAACTTTTGCAGATCCGCGACGACATCGGCGCCGGGCTTCGCGGCCGAGAGCATCCCCTCGCCCAGCATCGCGGCGAGTGAGCCCGCGTCGCGGACCGAACCAACGGCCGAGGACAATTTCGCCGCCGCATCTTCCCCGCGAAAGACGAGCAAGGCAGCCCGGCCCTCCGGTTCCTCGACCAGTCCCGCCCAAACAATTTCCAGCCCGCCCGTGCGCGCCACCGCACCCGATAAAGTCCAACCGAGCCATCCGCGCCGCAGCGCCTCGGGCGAGACCAACAACCATGAGAGATGAAGTTTCATAAATTTAAGCCGCTGCGCAAAACAGCTGATACAACCTAGGGAGAACGAGAGTCAGCAGCAAGGAACAACGCGGATTTCGTGCAAACTATTAGCAGAACTTATTCTTGCCTGGCCTGCACCGAAGGATGATCATCAAGCCATGCTGCAGCGAATTGATCACCTTGGAATCGCGGTGCATTCGCTGGAAGATGCGATCCCTTACTATGAGAAGGCTCTCGGCTTGAAGTGCGACCACGTAGAGGAAGTCCCCGACCAGAAAGTGCGCACCGCTTTTTTCCACGTCGGTGAAACCCATCTGGAACTCCTCGAGCCGACCTCACCCGAAAGTCCCGTCGCCAAGTTCCTCGAAAAGAATCCCCACGGCGGCGTCCACCACGTGGCTTTCGCGACGGACAATATCGAAGACCAACTCGCGCAGGCCAAAAACGCCGGTTGCCAGCTCATCCACGAAAAACCTTTCGCAGGCGCGGCCAACAAACTCGTCGCCTTCCTCCATCCGAAATCGACCCAGGGCGTGCTCACGGAATTCTGCGCCCCGCTCGAGGCGCAGCACTAGGTCCCGCATGCCAATCGACGAAAAACTTCTCCACCTCCTCGACGAACACCGCGCCAACGCACTGGTCAGCGGCGCGCCGGCCAAAGTCGAGGAACGCCACGACAGGGGCCTTCTCACCGCCCGCGAACGCGTCGACGCCCTCTTTCAACCCGGCTCCTTCCAGGAATTCGGGATGTTCGCCGAGCATCAGTGCACGAACTTCGGTATGCAGGACAAAAAACTGCCGGCCGATGGCGTCATCACCGGGGTCGGACTGATGGAAGGGCGCCCCGTGGCCTCCTTCAGCCAGGACTTCCTCGTCGCGGGCGGATCACTCGGACGGGTCCACGCGCAGAAAATTTGCGACCTCATGGACTACGCCCAGCGCGCTGGCGTTCCCATCGTCGCCTTCAACGATTCCGGCGGCGCCCGCATCCAGGAGGGCGTTCTCTCACTTGCCGGTTACGGACAAGTCTTCTTCCGCAATGTCCTTCTTTCCGGCGTCGTCCCGCAGATCGCCGTGATTGCCGGACCCTGCGCCGGCGGTGCGGCTTATTCACCGGCGCTGATGGATTTCATCATCATGACGAAAACCGGTGCGAGCATGTTCATCTGCGGACCGGAAGTGATCAAAGCCGCCACCGGCCAGGTCACCACGGTCGAAGAAATCGGCAGTGCCGCCGCCCACGCCACGGTCAGCGGCAACGTCCACTTCGTGGCCAACGACGATGCCCATGCCATCGAAATCGTGCGCAAACTCCTTTCCTATCTGCCTTCCAACAATCTCGTCGACCCGCCTCACCGGCCGACGCCTGAACTGGATCTCTCCGACGTGCCCGCCTTCGAGGAAATCATCCCCTCCGATCCGAAAAAACCATTCGATGTTCTTCAGGTCATCGCGGCCTTGGTCGACGAGGGGGATTTCCTCGAGGTGCACATGGAATGGGCCAAAAGCATCGTGGTCGGCTTCGCCCGCATTCAGGGCATCGTCACCGGCATCGTGGCCAACCAACCGATGGTCCGCTCCGGCACGCTCGATATTGACAGCTCGGACAAAGCCGCACGCTTCATCCGCTTCTGCAACCTCTACAGCATTCCCCTCGTCACCCTCGTCGACGTCCCCGGCTTCATGCCCGGCGTCGCGCAGGAGCGCGGCGGTATAATCCGCCACGGCGCGAAAATGCTCTTCGCCTACGCCGCGTCCACCGTGCCGAAAATCACCGTCATCATGCGCAAAGCTTACGGCGGCGCCTACCTCGCCATGTGCAGCCGTGACCTCGGGGCCGACATGGTCTTCGCCTGGCCCACCGCCGAAATCGCCGTGATGGGTGCGGAAGGCGCGGTGAAAATCGTCTTCCGCCGCGAGATCAAGGAAGCGGCCGACCCGAAGAAAGCCGAGGCCGAACTCGTCCAAAAATACCGCGAGGAATTCGCCTCCCCCTACCAGGCCGCGGCCAACGCGCAAATCACCGACGTCATCCGCCCCGCACGCACCCGCGCCGTCGTGGCCATGGCCCTGCGGAACACCCTGTCCAAACGCGAGACACGTCCGCCCAAAAAGCACGGCAACATCCCGATGTAACCCATGAAAAAACTCCGCGTCACCGTTGATGGCAAACCCTATGATGTCCTGGTCGAAATTATCGACGACGGCAGCGACCCGGCACCCGCCCGCCCCGCCGTGCACCCGGCCCATGTCGCGTCCGCCCACGTCTCTGCCCCCGCAGTCTCCGCCCCCGCACACCACGGACCCGCCGCGGCGGCTGGTGATGTCCCCAGCCCGTTGGCCGGCAAGGTTGTCTCCATCGAGGTCAAAATCGGCCAAAAGGTGGAGGCCAACACCCAATTGCTCACGCTCGAAGCGATGAAAATGAACACCTACGTCTTCGCTCCCGCCGCCGGCACGGTCGGGGAAATTCTCGTCGCCCCGGGTGACGCGGCCGAGGAGGGCCAAGTGCTGGTCAGACTGTCCTGAGCATGACGGCCTGCTCCCATCTCTCCCTCCGGGGATACGGGCCTGGCCCCACGCGCACCAGGCCTGTGAAGAAAAAAACTCATCGGCAAGCCGCCGATGCCACCGACCCCACTCACATCTCATGATGCTCCTTGCCATTTCGCTGCCGGAGCAGCCCACCCTGGCCGACAACCTGCAATACCAACTCACGGGGCTACTCGTGGTTCTTTTTACCCTCGGCGCGCTCGCCTTGCTCGTCGCCCTGCTCGGCCGGGTGATTTCCGCCTTCGAATCCCGGAGCACCCTAGCCCCTTCTCCGGTGGCCGCCCCTGCCCCCGCCGCCCCCGAGGCGATTTCCGGCCCCGTCTTCGCCGCCATCGCGGCGGCTGTCTCCACCGCATTGGGTGACCACCGCTTTGTCATCCGCGGCGTGCAGGCCGTCGATCCGCGGGAAAACCTCGCCTGGGGCGCCGAAGGCCGGCGCAGCATTTACGCGTCGCACCAAGTCCGCTGACCATGCTCCTCGACATCCTGCACGACTTTGCCGCGTTCTTTCAGCTGACCGCCTTTTCCGCGGTAACGTGGCAGATGGTCGTCATGTGGGGCGTTTGCGGGGTCCTGTTTTATCTCGGGATCCGCCGAAAATTCGAACCCCTCCTCCTCGTGCCGATCGCGTTCGGCGCCCTCCTGGCCAATCTCCCAACCGAAGGCCTCATCACCCACCGCGTGCTCGCCGACGGACTCGTCGAAAGCGGCGTCCTCACCGTTCAGGGCACAGCGCTCGACACCGGCGGCTTCCGCATCGACCATATCACCGGCGGGCTTTATGACTTCATCAGCCAGGGGATCAAGCTGGAGATCTTTCCTCCGCTCATTTTTCTCGGGGTCGGCGCGCTGACCGACTTCGGTCCCCTCATCGCCAACCCGCGCACTTTGCTCCTCGGCGCCGCCGCACAAATTGGTGTGCTCGCCACCTTCATCGGGGCCGGACTTCTCGGTTTCACCTCACAGCAGTCCGCCGCCATCGGCATCATCGGGGGAGCCGACGGGCCCACCGCCATTTTTCTCACCTCGAAGCTCGCCCCGGAGTTGCTCGGTGCCGTCGCCGTGGCCGCTTACACCTACATGGCACTCGTTCCCCTGATCCAGCCGCCGATCATGCGCGCCCTCACCACACAGAAAGAGCGCAAGATCCGCATGCGATCCCTCCGTCCGGTTTCACGCTTGGAAAAACTTCTCTTTGCCCTGCTGGTCACCGTGACGGTGATTCTCTTGGTCCCCGCCGCCGCTCCGCTCATCGGCATGCTCATGCTCGGCAATTTCTTGCGCGAGTGCGGGGTGACCGAACGCCTGCTTAAGGCCTCGCAGAACGAGATCATCAATGTCGTCACCATCCTTCTCGGCACCAGCGTCGGTATCACCATGGCCGGGGAAAATTTCCTCCGCGCCCAGACCCTCCTGATTATCGCCCTCGGCATGGTCGCCTTCGCCCTCGGCACCGCCGGTGGCGTCCTTGCGGCGAAAGCCCTCAACCTTTTTTCCCCCCGCAATCCGATCAACCCGCTCATCGGTTCCGCCGGAGTCAGCGCCGTGCCCATGGCGGCGCGCGTTTCACAGGTCGAGGGACAAAAGACCGACCCGGCCAACTTCCTCCTCATGCACGCCATGGGCCCGAATGTCGCAGGAGTCATCGGCACCGCCGTCATCGCCGGTTACTACATCGCAACCCTCACCAAATAGCCCACTTCAAAGGACTGGCATCCTGCCCATGACGGTCTAAAACCATCGGCAGGATGCCGATGCCACGGCAACGATTATGACACCCGATGTTCTCATTCGTACCCACGAGTGGCGCGGCTGGACACTCCACGAGGCCATAAGCCTTGCTTCCACCAATGACTACGCGCGCGACTTGCCCCCATGGCACTCCATCCGTGCGCGCACCCAGACCGCCGCGCGCGGCCGGCACGGACGACGTTGGGCCTCGGATCAGGGCGGATTGTGGATGTCTGTTGTCCTCCCCCTCGATCCGCCCGACCGCGGTTGGGCCGCCTTTCCCCTCGCCGCCGGACTCGCCGTCGTCGCCACCTTGCGCGGACTCGGCTTGGCCACGGCCCGCCTGCGCTGGCCCAACGATGTTTTGGTCGGACCGAAAAAAATTTGCGGCATCCTCATGGAAAAGTTCGCCCCCGACCGCGTGGTCATCGGCCTCGGGCTCAACGTGACCAACAACCCCGGGGCCGATCCCGAACTCGCGGCCATCGCCACCTCGCTGGCCGAGGAACTTCCCCTTGCTCCCCCCGCGGACGACATCTACGAAGAAATTCTCATCGCCCTGCGTGTCCTGCACGGGCGCGTTGCGGAAGAGGGCTTCGCGGCACTGGCCGACGACATCAACCGCCACTGGGGTGGCACCCGGGAGATCGAGTTGTCCGTCGCGGACCAAACCATCCGCGGACCCTTCCTCGGCATCGATTCCCGGGGCGACCTCCTCGTCGCCATCGACGGCCATCCGGTCAGCCACTCCGCCCCGCACGTGCAACTCATGCGCGAAATCTGAATTCCGTGCTAGGGACGAGCGGCCCGCTCGTCCGCTCCGCCCAAGCGGGCACGCGAGCCGCGTGCCCCTACCCAAATACCTCTTGCCCGCCCCCGCTCACTCCCGCGACATTGTATCTTTCATGACCGACTTCAAATTCAACGCCAACGGACTCATCCCCGTCATTGTGCAGGAGGCCTCGGACGCAATGCCTCCGCGCGGTCGCGTGCTCATGATGGCTTGGATGAACCTCGAGTCGCTCGAAAAAACGCTCGCCACGGGGAAGATGCATTACTGGAGCCGCTCACGGCAGAAGCTCTGGTTCAAAGGCGAATCCAGCGGACACACCCAGGATGTTGTCCGCTGGTATGCCGACTGCGACAAGGACTGCCTCCTCTTCGAGGTGAAGCAAACCACCGGCGCCTGCCACACCGGCTACGAGAGCTGCTTCTTCCAGCCCTATGACATGGAAGGCCTACCGCTCTCCGTCGGGGAATCGCCGGCCTTTGACGCAGGCAAGGTCTACTCCACTCCCAAGTTGTAGCGGCGGTCTATGACCGCCGGTGCCTTACCCTCTGATTCCTCCGGCGGTCATAGACCGCCGCTACAACACATCAAAGACCCCGACTTCCACTCCGTGGCCGCGCGCCTCGGTCCATCTCTCCTCCGTCAGCGCCTCCACCGTCAAGCCAACCTCCGCGCCCGCCTCATCCACCAAGGCGAAGGCCCGCTTGCCGTCGAACGCGTCATCCCGGTCGACCACCTCATCACCCGCATCCTCCGCTTCACCGGTTTCGCCGCCCGCGGCCGCGCCAACTGCCTGCGCATCGAAATCGTCACCCGCGAGCAACCTCTCCCCAATCTCCCGCCCGCCTTCGACGGCTTCCGCCTCCTTCACCTCTCCGACCTCCATCTTGATTGCGTGGCCGGTTTCGCCGACCGCCTCATTCCCCTCATCGAACAAACACCGCACAACCTCGCCGTTATCACGGGGGACTTCGCCGATCACCCGGCTGGCTACTTCCACGATTGCCTCGGCGACATCCGACGGATCGCTGACGCCCTCGGACCCGGCACCCTCGCCGTCCTCGGCAACCATGACATCATCGAAATCGTCCCGCATCTCGAAGCCGCCGGACTCCGTGTGCTCCTCAACGAAAACACCGCCGTTGAGCGCGACGGACAGCGCTTATATTTCTCCGGGATCGACGATCCACACTTTTACCGCACCCACGACTTCGAGCCCGCCCGCCGCGGCATCCCGCAAGGCGCCTGCGGCATCCTGCTCGCCCACAGTCCCGAGGTCTACGACGAGGCGCGCCTCTACGGTTTCAACCTCATGCTCGCCGGCCACACCCACGGCGGACAGATCTGTCTGCCCGGCGGCATCGCCCTCGTCCGCAACGGACGTTGCCCGACCGCCCAATTCACCGGCGCCTGGACCCACCACGGCCTCCACGGCTACACCTCCCGCGGCACCGGTTCCTGCGGCGTCCCCGCCCGCTTCAACTGTCCGCCGGAAATGACCGTGCACGTGCTGCGATCAATCTGAAGGTGGATCGTGCTGTTTGCCTAAGGGCCATCTGCGCTTCGCTCCGGTTCCAGCGCGATTTCCTTCAAACCCAATCGCGCTCGGAGAGCGCGATCCACCTAAGCGCTCGCCTTGAGCGCCTCGAGCAGCTTCGCGTGGATGTTGTCGAATCCGCCATTGCTGAAGACAACAATGACGTCACCCTTACCGGCGAGACCGGCCACGCGATGAATGATCGCCGCCGTGTCCGCTTCGTAAAATGCGGCTTTGCCCGCGTGCCGGAGGTCGGAGACCACTTTTTCCGGATTGAGCCGCTGATCGGGCGGCAACTGGTCCATGCGGGCCACCTGGGCCAGCACCACGCCGTCGGCCCCGGAGAAGGCTTGCGGCAGCACATCCTGAAACACCGCACGGCGTGTGGTATTGGAGCGCGGCTCGAAAACCGCCCACAGCTTCGCTCCGGGAAACTTCACCCGCAACCCCTCCAGCGTCTGCGCGATGGCTGTCGGATGATGACCAAAGTCGTCCACCACCGTCACCCCCCCCTCTTCACCGCGCACCTCCTGCCGCCGGCGGATCCCGGTGAAACTTTTCAGCGCCTGGCGGATCTCGGCCAACGGCACATGATAAAAATGCGCGGCCGACACCGCCATAGCCGCATTGCGCACGTTGAACTCGCCGATCATGGGAAGTTCGAAGCGCTCGCCGAACAGGCTGAAAGCAGATGAATCGCGGCTGTAGTGCACGTCACCGATATGGTTGCCCGCATTGGGCGAGAAACCGACCTCGACCAGCGGGGCCGGACACTTCTCGGCCAGCGCCCGGCAATTCGGGTCGTCCGCATTGAGCAGCACCATGCCCTCCGAGGGAACGATCTGCACGAGGCGGCGGAAGCTGGTCATCACATCTTCCAGGTCGCGGAAAATATCGGCGTGGTCGAACTCGATATTGTTCACGATGAGCAATTCGGGAAGGTAGTGGACGAATTTCGAGCGCTTGTCGAAAAATGCCGTGTCATATTCGTCACCCTCGAGGATGAAAAATTTCGACTCCCCGAGGCGGCAGCCCTGACTGAGATTATTCGGGATGCCACCGATGAGCCAGGACGGCGCAAGACCGGCCGATTCGAAAATCCAGGCCAACAACGAGGTGGTCGTCGTCTTTCCGTGCGTCCCGCTGACGACCAGATTGTGCCGTCCGCGCAGGAAGAAAATCTTCAGCGCCTCCGGCAACGAGTAGTAAAGAAGTTTCCGGTTGAGAACGGCTTCGACCTCGGGATTGCCGCGGGTCATGGCGTTGCCAATGACCACGAAGTCGGCGTCGGAGGGAATGTTATCCGGAGAGTATCCCTTGCTGATCGCGATGCCCTTGCTCTCGAGGAAGGTGGACATCGGCGGATAGACATTGTCATCCGAGCCTGTCACTTCGACCCCGCGGTCGCGCAGGGCGGCGGCGAGCGAACCCATGGCCGTGCCGCAGACGCCGGTAAAGTGAACTTTGCGCAACGAACTGCCTGGCACGGCGCTCATCAATAGACGTCCTTCCGGTAGCGCTTGGCTTTTTTCAATTCATCGACAAAAGCGGCGGCTTCTTCTTTGGTTTTCCCGCCCTGCTCCTCCACGATGCGATGGAGCGCGTCATCGACGTCCTTGGCCATGCGCGCGGCGTCACCGCAGACATAAAAATAGCCGCCCTCGGCGAGCCAGCGCCAGATATCCGCTCCGTTCTCCAGCATGCGGTGCTGCACGTAGACTTTCTCCGCTTGATCACGCGAGAAGGCGGTGTCGAGACGGTGCAAGACGCCCCGCTCGCGCCAGGCGTTGATTTCCTCCTCGTAAAGGAAATCAGTCGCGCGGTTCCGGTCCCCGAAGAAAAGCCAAGTCGGACCGGTTGCCCCGGTCGCCTCGCGGTCCTGTAAAAATGCGCGGAAGGGTGCGATGCCGGTGCCCGGACCCACCATGATGACCGGAACGGAGGGATCCTCCGGCGGACGGAAATGTTTCGCGGAGTGGATGAAGACAGGTATCGAACACGCTGCAACGCGGTCGGCCAGATAAGTCGAGCACACCCCCTGACGCTGGCGCCCGTGCAATTTGTAGCGCACCACGGCCACGGTGAGATGCACGGCTTCGGGATGGGCCTTGGGCGACGAGGCGATCGAGTAGAGACGCGGCTGGAGCTTGCGCAGCACCTTGACCAATTCGTCAGGAGTGAATCTGGCCTGCGGATAGCTCTCGAGAATGTCCACCACTTCCCGGCCATCAACCCAATCTTCCATCACCGATTTTGCCTCCGGATCGGTCAACTCGGCCAGCTCGGTGGCGGACGGGCACTTCTCAAGAATGGCGGCGAGCAGCTGCCGCGACGGCTCGCGCAGCGTGACTTGGCGGGTCAACACCTCTCGCAGGCTGGTCCCCGCACTCTCGACCGGCTCGTCGCCCGTGAAACCCGCCGCCGAGAGTACGGCATCAACCTCCGCCGTGTCGTTGGCCGGAAAAATGCCCAGCGAATCACCAACCTCGTAAGCCAGACCCGAACCGGACAACGACACTTCGAAGTGCAGTGTTTCCTTTCCCGAATCAGATCCGGTCAAGGAGCGCCGGGCCGCGAGTTGTGCCGGGAAAGGGTTCTTGCGCGAGTAAACGGAAGCGGCGGAAGACATGGGTCGGAGAATATGACGTGAAATGTCCTGTTTTGCACGCCTCAAACCGTCTGCCCGAGCAAACGCGCCACGGCCGATTCCTCGGTAATAACACCGACAAACCGTCCGGTTTCCACGTCCCTCACCTCGGCCACCGGAGTCTGGGCGCGGCGGAGCTTGGTCAGGGCTTTCCAAGCAGGCAGATCGGAATCGAAAGAAATCAGCGGCCGGGCGAAGGACTGTGCCCGGGCCGTCATGGCACCCGACAAAACCGCGGACCCGCAGGACATGGCGCCGAGCGGCAGACCGTCGGGGCCGATGACCAAGGCATGCAGCGCGTCGGCGACCTGACGATCCGCGAACAACTCCCCGAGAGGGGTGTCGGCCGGCGCGAGCGGAAAACTTTCGACCGGCAAGGCCAGCGATCCGGCGGTCATGCGGCGAAAATCGAGCACGCTGCGCAACATGGAAATCTCGAGCGGCAAAATGCCCTCGGTCTGCCCGGCCAGCGTCATCAATTCCTCGCCGGCCGGAGGACGGGGCAATGGATCGGGCTGCACCCGCCGGAGCAAGCGGGCCATGGGCCGGGCCATGGGCGCCCAAATCGATCCGGCCAGCGTGACCAGCCACCACAAATGACTGAGCACAACGAAGGGCAACCGGCGGAAGACCTGCCGGGCCAACACCCCAACGAGGAGCGCGTAGACCGGGATGAAAAGCAAGGGGAGGAATCCCCGCCATCCGCCCAACGCGCCGGAAACCGCCAAGACCGCCAAGGCCCCCGCGCCCGCCGCGTGGCTTGTCCAGACCAGCACAAGATCCGCCTGCGGCCGCACCGCTTCCCACGCGAGCATGGCCTTGGCCCGGCGATCCCCCTTGTCCGCACGGTGGCGCAAACGCACGCGGTCCAAGGCATGCCAGGCCGCATCGAGCCCGGAAAAGACGAACGACACCACCAGCAAGGCTGCGGCAGCCAAGAGTGTCATAGCTTATCCCCCTTCTCTGCCGGACGCACCCGCTGCAGGGCCACCTCGCGCACCCGACGCAGCGCCATGGAACGAACCGTCACCTTCCATGGCCCCAGCCGCACGGAAGCCCCCTGCCGCGGCAGCTTGCCCAATTCATGGATGATGTGGCCGCCGATTGTCTCGATACCTTGGCGCGTCGCATCGAAGCCGAGGTATTCGCTCAGATCATCGAGGCGCGCGGTTCCGGCCGCCAGCACGCGACCGTCACCGAGTTGCTCGATGTAAAGGTCGGCCTCCACCCTCGGCGCGGCATCACCGAGGATCTCCTCGATAAAGTCCTGCAGGGTCACCACGCCCTCCACGCCGCCGAATTCGTCGAGAACCACGGCCAGGGGCTGGCGGTGCTTGAGGAAACTGCCGAGCAGGGCGCTGGCTTCCATCGTTTCCGGCACGAAGGAAGGCGGCAGCAGGACCTCGGTGAAATGCATGCCGTCGGGCAGTCGGCTCAGGGCGCGCGTATCGAGGAGACCGACCACCTCGTCGGGCACCTCACCGATGACCGGCGCACGGAGAAATTTCTTTTTCAGGAGGATGGCCCGGACTTGCTCGTTGGTCATTTCGTCCTCGACGAACACGACGTCCACCCGCGGCGTCATGTAGTGACGCACCGTGACCCGGCTGAGCCGGAGCACTTCGGTCAGCGCTTCCGCCTCAGGCAAGGCGAACCCGCCTTCCTCCTCCCGCACCCAGACCAGCGTCTCGACCTCTTCCGGTCCAAGTTGGGCCCGCGCCTCGAGCGACCACGGGAAAAGTTTTCCCGCCACGGTCGCGACCAAAGGTTGGATGCGGTCGAAGAACGGACCGAAAACCCGCCAGACCACCGCCCCGGCGCGCAGGAGCGGACGCTCCCAAGCACGCGGACGGCGCCCGGCCACGATCGCGGGGAACACTTCGAGCAGGACGGCCGGGGCGAGGAAACCCAAAATCCAAGGCCACATCGGGGTGCCGAAAGAGCGCGCGGCCCCCACCGCCGCCAACCATAGCGCGCACCATCCGGTGGCCCGCGCCAAGGCACTGCCGAGGGCGAGAAAAGTGAAAAGACAATCGCGCGGATGGGCAAAGTCGGCCGCCTGCAAGGCCAAGCGTGGCGACCGCGGCCATTGGTCCATGCGCTCGCGCGGGGTGTGCCAGAGGACGGCTTCCAGCGCGCCCAAAGCAGCGCCGAGCGCGGAGAATAAAACACCTGCCGCCAGCCAGATAAACCAGAAGCCTTCCATCAAAGAACTTCCATCATAGCTGACCCGCCGCCGGAGCCAAGCCGGTCGGTGATGTTTTTTGCCCTGTCCGCCCCGCGCACCCTGTGGTTTGTTGACCGGCAAACGCCATGGGTAAACACGAGAGGATTGCTGCGCGGATGACCGGACGGGACGGCGATTCGTCCTGGCATCCCTGCTACCTCGAATATTTCCGGCTTTTCAACGGGCAATCCTATTACGAAGCCCACGATGTTCTTGAGCACATCTGGCTGGGAGCGAATGGCGAACGGTATGTCTTTTACAAAGCCCTCATCCAATTTGCCGGCGCCCACGTGCACTTGCAGCATCACCACCGCGAACCGGCCCACCGCATCCACGGCCGCCGCCTCCAACCGGCCGCCCGCCTCTTCCGTCGCTCGGTCGAATTACTCGAGAGTTTTCCAGCCACTTATGAGGGCATTTCCTTGGGCGGAATCCGCCAAACCGCCGAGCACACCATTCAGCAACTCACTGAATCGAAGTTCACCACCAATCCCTGGTCCCCCGACCGCGCCCCGCGCCTTGATCTGCCTGCTTAGAGCAGAGTCCACTCCGACCGCTAAAAAAATAGGTCCACGCCCGGTGCCAACCATCCCGCCAACCACTCGGAAGGGGCTGACCACAAACCGCAAAAGAAGGCGTCAAGACATTCACCGACGAAACGCGTAAATGCCCAAGCCTGCCATCGAGACAACGAGCAGCGCGTAAGTTGATGGCTCGGGGATGACGCTCATGATTTGCGGGGCGTAGTAAGAGAGGTCGGCCGACAAAGTGACATTGCCATAGACTGGCGTCACCGTCGCATCCGGTTGCCCGCTATATCCGTCGACCGAAAACATCACGCCGCCCAACTCCCAAGCGGAACCGTTTTTGACAAAGACCGCGCCACCCGAGTCTCCGACCACCGCCTGCGCCTCGTCGGTGCCGGCCAAGATATCGAACGTGGTGACAAAAGAACTGACATCGCGCAGACCACCCACGTTGACGGTCGCCCAGACATCGTTCTGGGAGATGGTATTCGTGCCCCAACGCATCGTGCTGCTCAACAAGGTCTGGTAGCCGGCGGCATTACCGCCCGAGGGCACTTCCGTCCAAGTCCAAGGCACAGTCGATTGGTCGACATCCCACCGGGTGAACGCGCCGCGATCGCGCCCCGCACCAATCATGACGACGGGCGCGTCGAGCGTCGGCGGCGAAGACGTAAGCATAAGCGGCCCGAGGCCGGCCGGCGTTGAGGACAGCCGGAACATGATGAGATCCGTGAGAGTCGTCTTGCCGGGCGTGTTGTTGGTCAGTTGCACGGTGCTGCCGGGCAGAGCGGCGTAAGGAATTCCCCCCAACGTTATGGAACCGGCACCGACGTGCGACGCGGTCAGCACCCAACTACTGCCGAGATAAAGCCCCGTGCCACCACCGAGAAAGCCGACGTTGGCCCAACCCGGTTCGTCCACCGGGGCGTTTGTGTTTCCGGTTCCGGTCGCAGAATTAATGACCACCGCCCGAGCCGCGGATGAAACGGCGAGAAACAACACGAGAAAGAGGGGCAATAACCTGCGTTCCACTCCTCCAAATTGTTCCAAAGCAGCAGTTGGCGCAACCTGCAACTTGGCTTCCGGGGATCCCCGGCATCAGCACGCATGCGGAGCGGGATGAACTGCTTTGCTTGCTCCTTGCGGCAGGAGAAGGCTGTGCGCGACGGGAGCACGTCAGGTTCCCAGACAGGTCCCGATTCTCCTCACCGGGGCTGGGCAATCCTACTCCCCGCGTTTGTCGCGCAGGCGCCGGCGTTCCTCCTCCTCGATCTCAAATTCGGTATCGAGCACACCATGCAACTTGTCCGTCTTGCTCGGCGGCCGCAGCACGCGGTGGATGCACCAGAAGAAGAACCCGCTCGTGCCGCCCACCGCGAGCAGCATAATGATCCATCCGCTCAGCGTCATGACGCCGCCTCCTCCGCATTCCAACGTTTCACCGCCAACCGGATCCACCACAGAAAGAGGGCCAAAACCGCCACGAGAAAAAGCATCGACCAGCGCACCGCCGGATCCGCGGTGAACGCCGCGATGCGGTTGCCCATATCCTGCACGCCCCACGCCACGAAAACGACGAGCAGATAGACCGGGGAAATGTATCTGATCACGAAGGTGAAGATCCGCGGCAACCGCAAGTCGGCCCCGCGATCGAGTTCTTCCAACCCGCGCTGCGGACCGAAGACCCAGCCGAAAAGGAAAGTCTGCACGCAGGCCAGCAGATAAATGCAGAAGGTGCCGACCCAAAAATCGAGCGTGTCCATCGCCGTGAGATTCTTGCTGAACCAGACGACAAGCAGGGTGCCGGCCGTGCCCACCCCGCAAAGCACGGCCACGGCCCGGGTGCGGGTCAGCCCAAGGCCCTCCTGCAGAAAGGCGATGGCCGGCTGCAACATGGAGAGCGAGCTGGTGATCGCGGCCAGGAAGAGGAGGAAGAACCAGAGAAAACCAACCCAACGCCCGAGCGGCATGTGTTCAAAAACCAGCGGCAGGGTGTTGAACCCGAGTGTAAAGGTTCCCCCCACCGCCCCGGCGGCACCGAGGAAGATGAAAGCCGCAGGAATGGTGATCATGCCGCCGAGCGACACTTCGAAAAATTCATTGCCCGCCACGGCGGTGGTCGAACTCAAGGCGATGTCATCATCGCGGCGCATGTAGCTCGCATAGGTGATGATCACGCCGAAGCCAACGGAAAGTGAAAAGAAAATCTGCCCGGCGGCCTCCATCCACATCTTGCCGTTGGCCAGCTGCGCCCAGACCGATTTGCCGCCCGCATCGAGATTCCACATTTGCCCGAGACCGTTGAGGACATTGAGTTCCGGCTTCGAGGGGTCCGGCGTGCCGAGGGTGAGCACGCGGATGAGCACGAGGACGGCGCACAGCGCGAGGGCTGGCATGGCCCAAAGGCAAAACAGTTCGATCCCGCGGGTCAGTCCGCGATTGATCAGGAAAAAGTTGAGCGCGATGCAAATGACGAGAAAAACCAGCGGCGTTCCGAGGAAGCTGGAAAAGATCGAAGCATCTTTTTCGCTCCCCGTGTAGGCGGCAAAAAAGTTCTGGTAGGCCACGGGATCGCGTCCGAGGTCCATCGCCCCGGTGAGGTAATACCACGCGTAGCCGAGACACCATGACTCGACGAAGACATAATACATGTAGATCACCACCGGCACGATGAGGCCGAGGACACCCAGATAGGGCGCGGCGCGGTTCTTCCAGATGAGCCGAAAAATGCCGGGTGATGAATGGTATCCCCGTGTCCCCCCGTAGCGTCCCATCGACCACTCGGCCCAGGCAAGCGGAAGCCCGAGCAGGAGCAGTGCGACGAAATACGGGATCATGAAGACCCCTCCGTCATATTGCGCAGCGAGACCCGGGAAGCGCAGGAAATTGCCCAGGCCCACCGCGCTGCCCGTCACCGCGAGGATGACCCCGATCCGGGTGGACCAGCCTTCCGGCGCAGGGCGGTTCATGGCACAGGCCTACTTCGCTTTGCCTTGCGAAGCGACGGCGGCCATGGCGGCGGCGATCGCCTCCTGGTCGCCGAGGTAATAGTGCTTCACCGGCTTGAGATCTTCGTCCAGCTCGTAAACCAGCGGCACACCGGTCGGGATGTTGAGCTTGAGGACTTCTTCCTCGCTGAGGTTGTCGAGGTATTTGACCAGAGCGCGCAGGGAGTTGCCGTGCGCGGCGATGACCACTTTTTTGCCGGCCTTGACCTGCGGCGCGATGACTTCGTGCCAGTAAGGCAGGAAGCGGTCGACCGTGTCCTTGAGACACTCGGTGAGGGGCAACTCGGAGCCGGGGACGTTTTTGTAGCGCGGGTCGTGACCAGGGTAACGTTCGTCGGATTTTTCCAACGGCGGCGGCGGCACGTCGTAGCTGCGACGCCAGACCAGAACCTGGTCCTCGCCGTATTTCGCGGCGGTCTCGGATTTGTTCAAGCCTTGCAGACCGCCGTAGTGGCGTTCGTTGAGGCGCCAGGTTTTTTCCACCGGGATCCAGAGTTCGTCGAGTTCGTCGAGCACGATCCAGAGGGTGCGAAGGGCGCGTTTCATCACCGAGCAGTAGGCGAGGTCGAACGAGTAGCCGTCCTTTTTCAGAACCTGGCCGGCCGCTTTGGCCTCTTGGCGGCCCTGTTCGGTCAGGTCGACATCCGTCCACCCGGTGAAGCGGTTTTCCTTGTTCCACGTGCTTTCGCCGTGCCTGAGCAATACGAGTTTGTGCATAAAAAGTTTCCGCTCCGCGCCCGCGCGGGTTGTAATTTGTCCGCCGCCGTCTATAGGGAATCACCCCGCGCCGCGCAAGGCCGCGCGGATTGTCCATGAAAACCATTTACCTCATCCGCCACGGCGAAACCGACCACAACCGCGCCGGCCTCGCCATGGGGCACCTCGATTCGCCGCTCAACGAACAAGGACTCCGCCAAGCCCGCCAGACCGCCGCCTGGCTGCGCCGCCACCCCATCGCCCGCATCCTCAGTAGCGACCTCGCGCGCGCCCGTGATACCGCCGCCCCATTGGCTGAAGCGCTCGGACTCTCCGTCGAACCCGACCCGCGACTGCGTGAACTGTCCTTTGGTATTTTCGAAGGACGCAGCATCCCGGATTGCGAACAGGAACACCCCGAGATCGTGGCACGCTGGCGCTCCGGCGATTTCGACTTCGCCCCGCCCGGTGGCGAGTCCCGTCGCGCCCTCATGCAACGCACCCGCGCCGTGCTTGACGAAATGCTCGCCGCGCCGGAAGAACACATCGCCCTCGTGACCCACGGCGGCACGCTCAACGCGCTGCACACCCACCTCATCGAGGACGGCCACCCGGAAGCGCCGCGGGAACGCATCCACCGCGCCTTCCGCTTCCACAACGCCTCGGTCAGCATGGCCGCCCACGCCAGCGACCACTGGCGCTTCCTCGTCGTCAACTCCACCTTCCATCTCGACGAGGAACCGCGCCAACTCCTGCACTAAGATCTTATTTTATCATCCCTTGTAGCGGCGGTCTGTGACCGCCGGACCTCCATCACTCAGGTCTCAAACTCCGCCTTCATCCCTCGCCTTCGGCCCTCAACTCTCAACCCTCAACTCCTTGTGATTTCCCCCACGCTCCGCCATCATCCCGCTCATGCGCCTCGTCCGCCCACGCGATAAAAATTACGCCCGCGTCCTCCGCTCGCTCGACCGCCGCGCCATCCCCGATCCCACCGTCGAAAAAACCGTCCGCGCCATCATCGCGGCCGTGCAAAAAGACGGTGATGCCGCGCTCCTGCGACTGACCAAAAAATTCGGCGGCCCCAAACTATCCCCCGCCCAACTCCAAGTCCCGTCACGCCATCTCTCCGCCGCGTGGCGCGATCTCGACGCACCAACCCGCCGCGCCCTGCAAGCCGCGCACCGCAACATCCGCGCCTTCGCCGCCAAAAGCCTCCGCCGCGGTTGGTCCACCCGCAACGCGCAGGGTGCCCGCACCGGCGAGCGCTTCGATCCGTTCCGGCGCGTCGGCATCTACGTGCCCGGCGGCACCGCCCCGCTGGTCTCCACCGCCCTGATGACTTGCACTTACGCCGCCGCCGCGGGCGTGAAGGAAATCGTCGCGGTCACTCCCGCCGGACCCGACGGTCAGGTGAGCCCCGCCCTCCTCGCCGCCCTGCACCTCGCCGGCGCCACCGAAGTCTACGGCGTCGGCGGCGCACAAGCCGTCGCGGCGCTCGCCCTCGGCACCAAATCCATCGCGCCGGTCGACAAAATTTTCGGCCCCGGCAACCGCTACGTCGTCGAGGCCAAGCGCCAACTTTTCGGGCGCGTTGCCATCGACCTCCTGCCCGGACCCAGCGAAATCCTCGTCATTGCCGACCGCACCGCCAACCCCGCGTGGGTCGCCGCCGACCTGCTGGCCCAAGCCGAACACGGACGCGACAGCGCAGCAGTGCTCCTCACCGACTCGCCAGCAGTCCTCACCGCCACCGCACGCGAGGTCGAAAAGCAGGCCCGCACCCTGCCGCGCGGGAAAATCCTGCAAGACTCGCTCAAGAATGCCTCGCTGGTCCTCGTCGCCTCGATGGACGATGCGGTGAACCTGGCCAATGCCTATGCCTCGGAACACGTCTCCTTGCAGGTGAAAAATCCCCGCACGCTGGCCCCGCGTCTCGTGACCTCCGGCGCGCTTTTCCTCGGCGGATACTCGCCCGTTGCCGTCGGCGACTTCCTCGCCGGACCGAGCCATGAGTTGCCCACCGGCGGCGCCGGCAAATCGTTCGCCGGTCTCACCGCCGACCAATTCCAACGCCGCACCAGCCTGGTCGAACTCGACCGCCGCTCCCTCGCCAAGTCCGTTCCTTTGGTCGAAGCCTTCGCCCGCGTGGAGGGACTCGACGCGCACGGACGTTCCGCCCGCATCCGCTTGGCATGATCTGGCAAACCAGCCGCCGCACGTTCGACCTCGCGGACCGCGGTGTGATCATGGGTATCGTCAATGTGACGCCGGATTCGTTTTCGGACGGCGGCCATTTCGCCCGGACCGACGAGGCCGTCGATCACGCCTTGCGTCTGGCCGAGGAGGGTGCGGACATTCTCGACATCGGCGGCGAGTCGACCCGTCCGGGCGCTGCACCCGTGAGCGCGGACGAAGAACTGCGACGAGTCATTCCAGTGATCGAAAAACTGGCCGGCCAAACCGCCGCCGCCCTGAGCATCGACACCTCGAAAGCCGCGGTGGCGCGTGCTGCGGCCGCGGCCGGGGCGGAGATCATCAACGATGTCACCGCCCTGCAGGGCGATGAAGACATGCCGCGGGTCGCCGCGGAGAGCGGTTGCGCCGTCGTGCTCATGCATATGCGCGGCACCCCGCGCACCATGCAGCAGAATCCGCACTACGACGATGTGGTGGCCGAGGTGGCCCAACATCTTTCGCAGTGCGTCGCGGCCGCCCGCGCCGCGGGCCTCGGGCCGGATCGCATCGCCATCGATCCGGGCATCGGCTTCGGCAAGACGGTGGAGCACAACCGGCAACTCATCGCCGGGCTCGGACGCCTCGCCGCACTGGGTCATCCGGTGCTGCTCGGCGCTTCGCGCAAGTCATTCCTCGCCACGCTGGCGCACGGCGCGGACATGGAAGATCGCGACCTGCCCACCGCCGTTCTCACCGCGCTCGGCTACGGATCCGGCGCACGCCTCTTCCGCGTCCACGCCGTCCACCCCAACCTCCAAGCCCTCCGCCTCGCCGAGGCTTTATACCAAGGGCCCATCGCCTTGGGACTTTGTCCTTCGGCCCCGGGATAGGGTCGGACCACCGGGCGGCCGACCGCGAACCTTCTCTGGGATTCGACACGGCCGGTCCAACCGGAACGCAGTGAAGATGGCCCCTAGTCCCTGAACCCGCGCATTGGCGGGTGTGTGCTGGGAGTAATTGGGGCTACCATCACTGCCAGGGGCAAAGGCACCGACGCTCATAGAGCGCCGCTACATCTCGACGAAAACTTGTAGCGGCGGTCTATGACCGTCGATGCCTGAAAACACTTCGAGTTACTCGGGAGCCGAAAAGCAAAAGGACGTTGGTATGAGCCGCCAGGTAGGGCGCGGCGTCCCCGACGCGCCGGGAACCCGGCCGGTCCGGAGTCCCCGCTCTCTACCCCGCGACCCAATCACGGTAACGGATCACCTTCCGGTCTGCCGCGGCCTCCCTCGCCAAACGCAAGGCCTGGGCGCGGATTTTGTCGTGGCGCCAATCCGGCGGATGCAATCCGAGCCGGGCCAGCGGATTCTTCCGCAAGCGCGAGGCCAGCCACGCGTTCCACCCCAAGCTGACCACCCGCCGCCAAGCACTGCGCACGCTGTAGACCAGCGATTGCGAAGCCGTGTAGTCACCGGAACGCAAATCAAGCACGCCGCCCAACCTCGTCGTGTAGGCAAACCCGAGATTCCGCGCCGCCCGCTCCGCCTCGTCGCCGAGCAACCATGCCGGGGCGATGAAGCCGACCACCTCCAACCCCGCCCCCGTCAATTTCTCGCGGCCCTCCTCCATCCGGTCCCGCGCCGCCTCATAATCCAAATCATAAAACTCGCCCTCACCCGCCGTGTAATGCTCGGTGACGATTTTCTGAACCAATCCCCCGCCGGCCGCCTCCTCCCGCCGGTGGTAGAACCCGTGCAGCACCATCTCGTGCCCCGCCGCCTCTTTCTCCCGGAGCCAGGCGAGAAAATCGGGATCCTGATCGATATCCGCCCGGTGGTGATGGTCGGGCACAACAAGCAAGGAAGTCACCCCGACCCCCGCCTCCGCCAGATCGCGAAGCATCACCTCGACCGTGTCCCGGGTCAGCGGGCTGACATCATGGACCGAGACCGCCAACGACCGTGGCCGCACCGCATTCATTTGATCTTCCCCCAACCCATGCTAAAGGTTCATTCTTCCACACCCGTGTCGTCAAACAATACCAACAAACCCGAAGATCAACGCCCCCGCGGCGGTGATCCTGACCCCCAGTTCAACTGGAGAGGACTCCTTCTCTTCGCTGTCGCTTTCGCCCTCATCGGCGGCGCCTTCATTTTCCGCGGCGGGAACCTCGCCCAGATCGACGAACTCACTTACCCGAAATTCTCCACCCTCCTGGCGGAAGGCAAAATCGTCTCCACGGTGGAAAAACCGGTCGAGCTCGTGGTCGAAGAAGGCCGCAATACCCAGACCATTTCCGGTTACTACCGCAAGATGGTCACCATCCCGCCGGCGACCGAACCCGAGGAACGCCTCGTCGAATTCCGCACCCCCATTTTCATGCCCTTCAACGGCGAAGCCTTGGAAAAACAATTGGCCGAAGCCGGCATCACACCATCCGTCCGCTCGGAATCCAACCTCCTCGCCACCACACTCATCGGGTTCCTTCCGATTCTCCTCTTTCTGGTCATCCTCTATTTCATCTTCCGCTCACAACTCAAGATGGCCGGCCGCGGCGCTTTCAACTTCGGCAAAAGCAAAGCCCGCATGATGGCGCGGGACAAAAACAAGATCACCTTCAAGGATGTCGCCGGGATTGAAGAGGCGAGGGAAGAAGTCTCCGAACTGGTTGACTTCCTCCGCGATCCGAAAAAATTCCAGAAGCTCGGCGGCCGCATCCCCAAAGGCGTTCTCATGGTCGGACCTCCCGGCACCGGCAAGACCCTCCTCGCCCGCGCCATCGCCGGTGAGGCCGATGTTCCCTTTTTCTCCATCAGCGGCTCCGACTTTGTCGAAATGTTCGTCGGGGTCGGCGCCTCACGCGTCCGTGACATGTTCGAACAAGGCCGCAAAAGCGCCCCCTGCCTCATCTTTATCGATGAAATCGATGCGGTGGGACGTCACCGCGGCCACGGCATGGGTGGCGGACACGACGAACGCGAGCAGACGCTCAACGCGCTCCTTGTCGAGATGGACGGCTTCGACGCGCAGGATGGCGTCATCATCATCGCCGCGACCAACCGCCCCGACGTTCTCGACCCCGCCCTCCTCCGCCCCGGCCGTTTCGACCGCCAGGTTACGGTCAACCTCCCCGACGTGCGCGGCCGCGAAGAAATCCTCCGCGTCCACATCAAAAAAGTGAAAGTGGCCGACAGCGTCGACCTCGCGGTCATCGCCCGCGGCACCCCCGGTTATTCCGGCGCCGAGTTGGCCAACGTGATCAACGAGGCCGCCCTCCTCGCCGCCCGCAAAGGACTCAAAGCCATCACCACCCGCGAACTCGAAGAAGCGCGCGACAAGGTCCGCTGGGGCAAGGAACGCCGCAGCCTGGCCATCAGCGAAAAGGAAAAAGAAGTCACCGCCTACCACGAAGCCGGCCACGCCCTCCTGCTCGAACTCCTCGAGCACACCGCCCCGCTCCACAAGGTGACCATCATCCCGCGCGGCCCCTCCCTCGGTTCCACCATGTGGTTGCCCGAAGAGGACAAATACAACACCCGCCGCAAAGAACTCCTTGATCACCTCGTCGTCATCATGGGCGGCCGGGTGGCCGAAGACATCGCCTTCGGCGACGTGACCAGCGGCGCCCGCGGCGACATCAAGCAAGCTACCGGCATCGCCCGCAAAATGGTCTGCCAGTGGGGCATGAGCGAGAAGCTCGGGATGATCGAATACGGCGAGGGTGACGAGCCCGTCTTCCTTGCCCGCGACTTCAACCGCACGCGCGACTACAGCGAATCCACCGCGCAGGCCATCGACGCCGAGGTGAAACTGCTCATCGACGAAGCCTACGGCCGCGCGACCGCGCTCCTCACCGAGAAGCGCCCGCAACTCGAAATCATCGCCAAAGCCCTCCTCGAATGGGAAACCCTCGAGGGACCGCAAATCCGCGACCTCATCGCGCACGGCGAAATGAAAAATCCGCCGCACCGCGATCCGCCCCCGCCGCCCATTCCGACCGAAGTCGTCCCCGTGACCAAGCCCGAGGAAAGAAAAAGCAGCGAGGGATCGCTCCCCGGTGACCTCTCGCCCGTTCCGGCCTGAGCCCCGGAACGCCGACCGCACCAACCTTGGAGGGCGCCCGATCCAAAGCGGCGTCATGCCGCCGCACTCCAAAACGCCTTCACCCCGCGCCATGCCCTTTTGGAGTGCGGTGGCAGAGCCACCGCTTTTCCGCCCGAGCGCCGATCCCCGGTGACAGCTGTGCGTTTCGCGGTTCTATAACCCCACGAACATCTCCGCGAATTCCAACTGGTCCGGACTGACCAAAGACCAAGCTTCCACCCCCCGCCGGCGCAAATCCCGCGCGAATTCGGACGCGTAGCCGTGCAGCGTCAGCACCCGCTGCGGTTGCACCAGTTCGACATACTTCAGCAGATCGTCATAGCCCGCGTGATCGCTCAGCGCAAACACCGCATCCACTTGGTATCGGTGCACCGCCCCCGGAGTCAGACCCCACCCGGTCACCATGGCCACGCGGCGCTTCTTGATCCGCTGCACCATGCGTGAGTTGCGCACGCTGGGCGGACAAATCAGCACATGGCCCGCCATGTTCGGAGCCTCGTATTCCGCGAACTCCGGCATGCCCGGCACGCCTTCACGGTAAATCTTGGTCAGCTTGGAGACCGCCCCGTGCAGCATCGGCTTCAACCCCGCTGCGGCCACCGCGCAGAGAATCTCCTGCGCTTTGCCCAGCGAATACCCCAGCAAGACCGGCACCGCGCCCTCCTCCAGCGCCTCGCGGCAGAACTGCACCATGTCGCCCAGCACCTGCTCCGCCGGCGGAAAGACAAACTCCGGTTTGCCGAACGTCGTTTCCATAATCAGCGTCTCGGCCGGCCGCCACTCGATCCGCTCGCTCGACAATCCCGCGCGCAATTTGAAGTCCCCCGTGAAAAGCAACGATCCTTCGCCCGTCTCGAGATACAATTGGGCCGACCCGTGGACATGACCCGCCGGCAGCAGCGTGAACTGCGCCCCGTGCAACTCGCGTGTCTCGCCGAATTCAAGCACATGCTCCTGCGGCGAGACACCGATCCGCGACCGCATCAGCCGCGCCGTCCCCGCCGAGAGCACCGTCTCCCGATGTTTTCCGATATGATCGCTGTGCGCATGCGAAACAAATGCGAATTCCCGCGCCCCACGCGGATCCAACCAAAGATCGATCGAAGGCACGTGCACCCCGCCGCGATAGTTCACCCCGATCACCGCATTTCCTCCCTCGAGGGCGAGCGTCCCCGCGAGCCGGCCTCTGCGCCTTTTCCCTTACACCAAACCCGAGCGAAATCAGGACGATCGACCAGCCTCCGGAAGGTAGGGACACGCGGCCCGCGTGTCCGCTGCCAAGAGAGCGGACGAGCGGGCCGCTCGTCCCTACCTCCAGTCGCTAAGCTCACGACATTTTCGTAGCCGGTGGGAGCGTCATCACCATCCCGCGCTCCCGCCAACCCCTCGGTGCCCTTTGCGTCCTCTGCGGTTTCCTCGTCCGCCCCTTCGAACGAACGACGATAAACCTGCTGGAAACCCCTACGCACGCGGGTATTATAACTCGTCCACGCCCCAAACGCGCCGCCTTTCATGTCCGTTCCGCAAAGCACCATCGCCATAGTTTACGACTACGACCAGACCCTGAGCCCGAATTATATGCAGGAGGAAGCGATTTTTCCGCACTTCGGGATCGACGGACGGCAGTTCTGGCAGCGCTGCGGCGATCTCGTGCAGAAGCACGGCTACGAGCACGAATTGGCCTACATGAAGGCACTCCTCGATTACCTCGAGCCAGACCGTCCGACCAACGCCCAACTCCGCGAACTCGGAGCCAAACTCAGCTTTTTCCCGGGCATCCCGCAAATGTTCGAGGAATTCAAATCCGGACTCCTCACCTCCGAGCATCAGGCCCATGGCATCGGCGTCGAGCACTACATCGTCAGCTCCGGGCTGAAAGAACTCATCGTGGGCAGCCGCATCGAACCTTATGTGCGGAAAATTTTCGGTTGCGAATACGCGGAGGATGACGAAGGACACATCACCTTCCCCAAGCGCGTCATCAGCCACACGCAAAAGACACAATTTCTCTTCCGTATCAACAAGGGCATGCTCGACCTCTCGCAGGACGTCAACGATCACATGCCGCCCGAACTACGTCCGGTCCCGTTCCAGAACATGATCTATGTCGGCGACGGACCGACCGATGTCCCCTGCTTCACCGTGATGAAGCAAACCGGCGGCCGCGCCATCGCGGTTTACAATCCGGAGGACAAGTCGCGCGTCAGCTTCAAAAAAAGCTACCAACTCACGGCCCACGCCGACCGCGTCAAACACATCGCCCCCGCCGACTACCGCGCGGGCAGCCACCTGCGCCTTCTGCTCGAGGAAATGATCATGGAAATCGCCGACAGCATCGTGGAAGGCCGCCGCGAAGACCTCGAAGCCGCCACCGTCCGCGCGCCCAAGCATTAAAGTAGAAGCGGCATCCTGCCGCTTATCGTGTGGTCAAGCGGCAAGATGCCGCTTCTACTTAAAGTGCAGCGGCGGCGTTTGTCGCCGCGCCGCTTTGCCGAGGGGCTATCTCGCCAAGCCTCGGTTGTGGCGCGCAGGGTTTGTGATTCGCGGCACAGAGTGCCGCGGCTACAATAGATTTTTCTTCGACCCGTGACCTCCCTCCGCCGCAACCTCCCGCTCTTCATCGCCTTCCGCGTTCTCTTCCACGCGCGGTTCTACTACCCGGTCATCGGCGTCCTCTTCCTCGATCTCGGGCTGACCCTCGAGCAATACGCCCTGCTCAATGTCATCTGGGCGGTGGTCATCATCGTGCTGGAAATTCCCTCCGGTGCACTGGCCGACGTGATCGGACGCAAGCGCGTCATCGTGCTTGCTGCCGTACTCATGGTCGTGGAAATGGCCGTCTTTGCCTTTGCCCCGCGCGGCGAATGGCTTTTCTTCTTCCTCGTGCTCAATCGCATCCTCAGCGGCGCAGCCGAAGCCTGTGCCAGCGGGGCCGACGAGGCTTTGGCTTATGATTCCCTGCCGGAGGGCGACCGCCAAACCACCTGGCCGCGGGTCCTCGAGTCGCTTATGCGCTGGAAGTCCGGCGGCTTTTTCCTCGCCATGGTCAGTGGTGCCGCGCTCTTCGACCAAGGCCTGATGGTCTCGCTCTTCGGTTGGACCGGTTGGACGCCCGGCACCGGCGTCACCGTGCGCTGGCCGGTCTACGCCACCCTTGTCACGTCGGTCCTCTGCCTGCTTGTCGCTTTGAATTTCCGCGAACCGCCCATGGCCCAGCCCAGCGGCCGTCATGCCACCGGGCGCGCCTGGCAAAACGTGATTGAAGGTGCCGTCCACGTCTTCACTTCCCGCCGCATCCTCTTCCTCATGGTGGCCGCCCTCCTCATCGACAGCTTCGTGCGGATCTTTCTCACCTTCGCCAGTAATTATTACCGGCTGATCGAGTTGCCTCCGTTCGTCAATGGCATGCTTGGCTCCACTCTCGCCCTCCTCGGCTTTGCCGTCGCACCAGTGGCCAAGCGCATGACCGCCCGGCTCGGCGTGGTCGCCAACTACACCATTGTCGCGGCGCTCGTGCTTGTCGGATTGACCGGCACCGCCCTGGCCGTGCCGTATTGGGGCGCCTGGGTCGTTATTCCCCTCGGCCTCTCCATGTCCGCCTTGCAGTTCTTCACCTCGAACTATCTCAATCTCTGGACCGAATCCCACGTGCGCGCCACCGTGCTCAGCTTCCGCGGCGTGGCCTTCAACCTCGGCTATGCTCTCGCGGGAATTCTTTTCGCCCAACTCACTGCCCACCTCCGCACCACTCACCCCGAGGCGGGCGAGAACACCATTTTTAGCATGGCCCTTCCCTGGTTACCCGCCGGCTTTCTCGGCTGCGGCCTCATCCTCTGGCTGGCCCTGCGACTGGCCGTTCGGAAAAATCGCGAATAGATCCATACCCGTCCGTGGCATTTTGCCCTTCTGTCCGCGTCCCGCGGCTGTTAAGCAGGCTGCATTGTGGCTAACAACGACCGAGGCAGGGCACAAATTGCAGGCGCTTTGTCCAACCACCGTCGCATCGAGATGATCCGGTTGCTCCAAGCACGCGGATCGCTCTGCGTCAACGAGGTGGCCCAGGAATGCCGCATCGACGTGGCCACGGCCTCCGAACACGCCAAGAAATTGCACGAGGCGGGTCTGATCAAAAAACGCGCGGAGGGCCGCAAAGTCCATTTGCACCCCACCCGGCGCGCGGCCACGCTGCTTGGTACCATCGACTTGCTGTGGGAGTCGCCCGCCGATTGATGCTCCGGCGCGGCGGATTTCGAGCGTGAGCAAAGCTTCCGGTCCTGCGCATGAGGTCGCGCCGTTGCGCTGGGACTCCCCCTTGGCTGCCTTGCCCCGTCTGACCCCGGCCCGCCTCCGCGCATTGCAGGAGGCCGGTTTGCAAACCGTGCATGATCTCATCCGCCACTATCCGCGGCGCCACGAGGACCGCCGGAAGTTTCCCGCCTTTCCCTCTGCCGCCACACCCGAAGCATTGTGCCTGCGCGGCACAGTGCAATCGGTCAGGTCCGCTTATTTCGGACGACGCAGCCAATTCACCCTCGTGCTGGCCGAAAAATCCGGACACGTTCCCGCCGCCACCGTGCAATGCCGGTGGTTCAACCTCCGTTACCTTTCCAAAATTCTTCAAGCCGGACAGGACCTGGTCATCCACGGCCGACCGCGCGCCCTGAAAAAAGGCGGCGTGGTCTTCGATCATCCCGACTTCGAGGTCCTCGAGAGTGATGCTCCGGACAGCGCCCTCATCCACCTCAACCGCATCACTCCGGTCCATCCATCGATCGGAATCTGGAGTCCCCGCGCCCTGCGCCGCCTTGTTTTCGAGACCCTCGCGCAACTCTCCAGCGAAGACATCCCGCAACTCTGGCCAGCCGAACGCAACCTCACCACGACCGCCGCGCTCCGCGCCATCCACTTTCCCGCATCGGCGGACGAATTCGAGTCGGCCCGCACCCACCTCGCCCGCGAGGAACTTTTCGAAATGCAATGCGTGCTCGCCCGTCAGCGCGCGCGTCAGACCGGCGGCCGCGCCCCCGTCATCCCACGGCAAAGCAAACTTCTCGCCCGATTCCTCAAAGCCCTGCCCTTCAAACTCACCACCGCGCAAAAGCGCGTGCTCACCCACATCTTTGACGACTTGGCGACCGGACACCCGATGAACCGCCTCCTCCACGGCGATGTGGGCAGCGGAAAAACCGTGGTCGCCGCCACCGCCATGCTCGGCGCCATTGCGGCGGGACACTCCGCCGCGCTCATGGCCCCCACCCAAGTGCTGGCCCACCAGCATTACGACAATTTCCGCAAGCTGTTCGAACCGCTCGGTGTCCCCGTCGTCCTCCGCACCGCCGCCCGCCAAGAAAAATCCGGCACGGCCGGTCCGCGGATCGTCATCGGCACGCATGCCCTGCTCTTCGCCCCGGAAACCGTCGGCCGCCCCGCTCTCGTCGTGATCGACGAGCAGCACAAATTCGGGGTGCGCCAGCGGGCCAAACTTTCCGGGCAAGAACCGCACCCGCATGTCCTCGTCATGTCGGCCACCCCCATCCCCCGCACCCTCGCCCTCACCCTCTACGGGGACCTTGATTTGTCGCTGCTCGACGAAATGCCGCCCGGACGCATTCCCATCCGCACGCTGGTCCGCGCACCGGAAAAACTCAACGAGGCCGCCGCATTTCTCCGGCAGAAACTCGACGAAGGACGCCAAGCCTACCTGGTCTATCCCGTGATCGAAGAGGGTGTGCGCACCGGGTTGAAAGCCGCCACCGCGGAATACGCGCGGTGGAGCGAACGGCTCGCGCCGCACTCCTGCGCCCTGCTGCACGGACGGCTCAAGGCGGAGGAAAAGGACCTGATCATGGCCAGCTTCCGCGCCGGGGAAACCCGCGTGCTGGTCAGCACCACGGTGATCGAAGTCGGCATCGATGTGGCCAACGCCACCGTGCTGCTCGTCGAGAATGCCGAACGCTTCGGGCTGGCCCAGCTGCACCAGTTGCGCGGACGCGTCGGCCGCGGCGCGGAACAATCCTGGTGCATCCTGCTGGCCGGCGAAGATGCCGGGGACAAAATCGAGCGCCTGAAAATTCTCGAAGCAGCCTCGGACGGCTTTGCCATCGCCGAGGCCGACCTCGAACTCCGCGGACCCGGCGACCTCCTCGGCACCGCACAGACCGGCCTCCCCCCCGTCCGCTTGGCCAAACTCCCCCGCGATCTGCCCCTGCTCGAAGAAGCCCGCACCGCTGCACAAAAACTCATGACCCAGGATCCCGAACTCCAAAGTCACCCGGCCCTCCGGGCACGCCTCGGATTCTGGGAAAAACAGCTCTTCGCTGGTGTCGCGTGACGCCCAGATCCTCCCCACTTGTCGCGGCAGTCAGCCGAGGCTTGGCGAACCGAAGCGCAGCGAAGATGGGTCGCTTAAAGCGAACAACTGATACCGTCGGCGAAGCCGGAGATAGCCCCGAGGCAAACAGGTCGCCGTGGCGATCAACTGATATGACCGCCGGAACATTAGCTTGGATAAGCGTCCGGCGCTCACAGAGCGCCGCTACAAAAGCAGATTCTTGCGGTATTCGAGTTCGTGAATCTCCCCCGCATACGGCCAATCCTCGGCACGATCCACCAATCCCGCCCGCGCTGGATTCGCCCGCACATACTCCCACTTTTGCGAGTAGGATTCGCTGCCACGCATGATGTGATCGAAGAACCCTTTCTGCCAATGCGGGGGTGGTTCCCCGCGAGCCCGCAAGACCTTGGAGATGCTGTTCTTGAGTGACCGGATCCACTCGGGGAGCCGAATCTGGTCGTCCTCGAGAACAACAAAGAGATGCAAGTGATCCGGCATCAAAACATACCGTCCCACCCAAGCACCACGCGCAGATCCCTTCTTCACCAATCCCACAAACGCCTCATGGATCAAGTCACTCGCCAGCAACTCGCGGCGGTCAGCAGTGCACGCCGTGACAAAGTAAATCGGCCACCTTTCGTAGGTTGTCTCCAAACGTCGCAATCGCTCGGCCATCCAACCCTTGTAGCGGCGCGTCTATGACCGCCGCAACCTTCGCTTGGCAAAGGAATGCACCGACGCTCGCAGAGCGCCGCTACACCTCCGGGGAAACGCCCGGGGACGCCTCCGGCCGAGGCGACTCCGCCGCCGGCGATGGCGACGGGCTCGCAGCTGGCACCTCTTCCGGCCAAGGCGGCACGATATTCTCCCAATGATGCAATGGTGCGTCGGGCACACCGATTTCGGCCAGGAGTTCCGTGCAACGCGCATGCCATCTTTCCAAATCCGGAGCGGAGCGCTTTTCCTCCGCCGAACCGGGGAAGACGAGATAGGTCACGGCCAGATCACTGACCGGACGCGCCAGCGGCGTGCCCGTTTTGCGGATCTCATCGCAAAGACGCAGCGAGGCCTCACCCACTTTGTAGGAAGGACCCGCGTCACCCACAATCGACGGATACATTTTGTCCCCGTGAATAACGACCGCATAGTCCCCGACTTTCGGCACCTCCGCACCTTCACCCCGCATCATGAACCCCGGCAGCACAATCGTCGGGTCCGTCTTGCTGATGAGAAAACTCGCACTTTTCAGATCGGCAATCTGACGTTTGGACGCCGCGATGCGGTCGGTCAACTCCTGCCGCCGCACCTCCTTCGTGTCGGGCTTGGCCAATTCCGCTTCCTCCTCGGCCATGCGCTCCTCGAACCTTTTGATGAAAGGATTCGGACGGTCCGTCGTCTTCGGCCAACGGTAACTGGTCTGCGGCTGGAAGAACTGACCCGAACCGTCCACCTCGACATTACGGTCGCCATCGGAGCCATCCACATTCACATCCATATCGCCCTGCACGAAGAGTGCGCGCCGTCCGGTCTCGGCATGCTTGAGCTGCAGAATGGTGTCGCAATCGTAAAAATTATGACGCGAAAGGATCTGCTCGATTTTTTCCAAACGCCCCTTCAGCCAATCGAGCTTCAGGTCATAAATTTTCCCGTAATCCGGCGAAACCCGCGCGGATTCCAGCAAGAGCGGCAGCGACGGCAATAATTCCGGCAGACGCGCATTGGCCACCTGCACATCTTCCAACGAGGTCGCCGGGCGCGGGACACGGATTTTGAGGTTCAACTCAAGACGGTAAGAGTTGTCGACCTCACGGTCGCGGGCCGCCGTATCCCCGGGAGACGTCTCGACCTTCCACTCGTATTGCAGCCCGTTGAAAATCATCCCGGTCTCCATCGGCTTGCGCGGCACAAAGGGCGTCGGGGTCGGCGTGGGCGGCGGCACCGGGGTCGGCACCGGAGTGGGTGACGGCGTGGGGGTCGGAGGCGGCGGTGGAGGGGCGGACGGACCGCAACCGGCCAGAGCCAAACCCACCCATGCCATTACTCCGGAACGTCGCCAGGTCATCCCGGTATCACGTCATGCCCGCCGCACCTCTGTCCAGCCGAACCGGAGATTTTTTGCGGGACGCCCGCCACTTTCGTGATATTTTTACCCTCAGTCACGGGCTGTGGCTCAGCTTGGTAGAGCGCTTGAATGGGGTTCAAGAGGTCCCGGGTTCAAATCCCGGCAGCCCGATTATTCAAAAACTCGGAAGAGCGGTCGCCGCGGCGACAGGTCCCGGGTTCAAATCCCGGCAGCCCGATATTCCGAAACAGCGACAAAAACCATGAACCCGCACTCGGCCATCGACGCGCGCTCGCTCGACATGGACCGGCTCATAGCCCAGCGCCTGCGGGAGAACCCAGCTGTTTTGGACAAAGCGCGCAGTGTTTTGGCGAAATGGATGACATCGTGCGACGCCAGCGTGCGCCCGGTCTTTGAAGAGTGGCGCGTTATTCTGGACGGCCCGATATCGGGAGTATTCGCCGTGCTGGAGGGTGTCGACGAAAGGTCAATGCGCCTGCGCCAATCGAGCCCCTTTTGCGGGATCCTCACCCCGGCCGAACGCACGGCCATCTTGATGTCACATCGGCATGACCAGAGAGCAGCTTGAGCATATCGTGCGCGCCGCGGCGGCCAATGCCGACACGGATGAAATCGTGGTGGTTGGCAGCCAGGCTCTCCTCGGGTCGGTGCCACAACCAAGGCAAGAGGTCCTTGTCCGCTCGATGGAAGCGGATGTTTTTCCGCTTAAATTTCCCGAGCGTTCCATCCTGATCGACGGCGCAATCGGAGAGAAATCCATCTTCCACGAATCGTTCGGTTACTACGCCCATGGCGTAACGCCCGAAACGGCGATCCTTCCAGAGGGATGGCAGGGCCGCCTCGTTCCGGTGCGCAACGAAAACACACGTGGCTGCACCGGTTGGTGCTTGGATTTGCATGACTTGGCAGTGAGCAAACTCGCCGCGGGCCGCGAGAAAGACATGGAATTCATCCATGGGATGTGGCTCGAGGAACTGATAGACCCGGCAACACTCCGCAACCGGATCAAGGCGACGCCATTCCCAACCTCGGAGCACGCCGAGGCTGCAGCGTCCCGCTGCGAGAAACTGCTGCTATCGGGAGAATGAGCGGTCGCCGCGGCGACAGGTCCCGGGTTCAAATCCCGGCAGCCCGATTATCCGAAGCTTGGGGAATCTTCTTTGATCTGAAAAGGTTCGCGGAGGGATGCGGGGAAGCTGGGCTGGGCTGGTCGCTACGGAATAGCTCTACGGAACTTCGGAAATGGGGAGTTGACTGATTTAGGCAGTGAGAGGAGCTTCACCAAGCCTGTATGAAACAGCTTATCCCCATTCTTACCATTACGGCACTCCTCTCTTCATCCGTTGGAACAGCTAAGGCAACTGATTGGGACAGCATCCTATCCTATAAACATTACTATGACCCTACACCAAATCTAATTGCATGGCAGGCTAATACCACTATCGGAGGATTGAGCAATCCCACATCCGTTGGGGACTCAACAACTTGGTCATTTGGTCAGGTGGTTAATGGTCAATGGGAGGGTACAGCCGTGGGAAATATAGCGGTTGGTACCAACATAGTAAGCCAAATGAACTTTAGTTTAAGCGGCAGAATTAATGCTGATGGGGCATGGCAGATATTATTTACGGATACTAACGAACGTGTAAGTATAGGAGTCGGCGTGATGGAGCTTGTAAATGGGGTTTGGATGCCACTTGCTCAAACAATTGGCAATCCAACTTTGGTTCTTGCTCACTGGGCTTACAACATTCCATATGACCCCAGTATTACAACGCCTCCGCCCGCAACTGACTATGTGACATATCCAAGTGTTACATCTGATAGTTATAGTTGGATCATTGGATCTACTTGGAGCATACAGAATTCAGCATTATTTGGTACAAGTGATCCAGGCAGATTAACTTTTTCGGGTTTTAATAATGGCCATATGTGGGGATCTGGCACTGGACCCTCCAATAGTACAGTGACGAGTTTTACAACCCTAGGGACTGTAACTCCAACGGGTAATGTCTTGCTGGGCTTTTTACATGACACAAACATGTCTGCGATGTGGGGAACAATTGACACGAATGCCGCTTCTCTTTCGGTTATGAATATAGCAGACTATGGCTTTGGAACTACTAATGGCACCTCAAATGGTGATAGCGCGACATTAACATTGGAATCTGTCCCCGAGCCCTCCACGTACGCACTCCTTCTTCTCAGCGGAGCAGCTTCGCTTTGGGCTTTAAAGCGCCGCAAACGCTAAACAGCTTCCAAAAGTCTCCTTCACGAAATCCTCAAAGCAAAAAGCAGACTCATTCTGCTGAATCTTTCTGACGATCTTCCGCTTTACGGAACCCAAAGACTCCTTCTGCCTCAGTCGGTAAACGAGTTCGATGTCGAGGTAACCCTTTGCATCAACATCTCGAAGGAGTAGTTGAAGATTCTTCGGATCTCTCGGAAGGATGAGACCGTTTTGGATGTAGTCAGATTGAGCAGAGTTATTTCTCGAACATCTCACCGAGAACACTGAGCACGCGGTCTGAAGCCGAAGGCGAGAGCCGTCCCAGTTTTTTGACCAGCCGTGTTTTGTCCACCGCGCGGATCTGGTCCAACACGACCTGACCCGCCGTGCCTTGGAAAGTGCAAGGCACCCTTGTCGGATAATCACGGCCCTTCGTTGTCATCGGCGCGATGATAACCGTCCCAATATGGTGATTCATCTCGTCAGGAGAAATCACCGTGCAGGGCCTGGTCTTCTTGATCACGCGCCCGATCGTGGGGTCCAGCGCCACAAGAAAAACGTCGAAACGGTTCACTGCCACTCCCACTCGTCTTTATCCCATGGCGTGGAAGGAAAATGGGGTTTCTCCAACTTGCCGTCGCCCTCGCGCGCCATGCGGGCAAACGCCTTTGTCCAGCCCGCCCGCGGACGGACGCGGGGCGCACGGATGAGAATCGTGCCATCCTGCACATCGAGGTCGACTTCGTCCGTCAGCCCGCACTGCTCGATGAGTGGCTTGGGGATGCGCACCCCACGCGAGTTGCCGATCGGAACCAAAAGCGCTTTCATGCCGACAACGTATTTACTTTGTAATTACGTGTCAATTCGTCCGTCTCGAGGCGAGATCGGTCGCCGCGGCGACAGATCCCGGGTGCAAATCCCCGCTCGCCCGATCTCATCAAGCAAAGTTGATGTTACCTTCCAAACCTGAGGGTCCTGCCTTGCCAAGCAACTCGAGCAAGTGCCCAGCTTCGGAAAGTGACGAGCGGCGACGGATCAGCACAATGGGTCCGGAGTGGGAATGTTCAGTGGCTAACTCGAGGAAATCATTTCGGTTGCAGGTAAGCATGATGGCCCTCTTTTCCGCGGCGTAGGCAAAGACCTTCTCGTCATCCGCTTCGGGCGACATCACCTCGGGGACCAACTCGACCTCGTGACCATGACGACGAAGCACGTCCGCCAGATGGCGTGGCACATCGTGGTCGAGGAAAAACCTCACGCGGCCGTCTTTTCCGTCTGCGGCAGCGCAAGCGACTCAATCTCGGAGCGATGGTCCTCGTAGTAGGCCAGGCACTCATAAATCTGGGCCCTGCTCAGATCGGGAAAACGCGCCTCTACCTCCTCGAGGTTGGAACCGAGCAAGAAGTAGGCAATGACGTCATGGACGCCGATCCGCGTGCCCTCGACGCGAGCATGACCACCGCGCACACCCGCCTCGGAGACGATGTATCGGTAAGCTGTGGCGACCATGGATTCAGTTAAGGACAGGATCCGACCAAACGCAAGCGGTGGAGCTAATTGCTGGAGATCGGTCGCGGGTGCAAATCCCGGCAGCCCAAGTTTTCCGGTTGCCTTTCAAACCG
This sequence comes from Chthoniobacterales bacterium, assembly GCA_044359955.1. Classification (GTDB taxonomy): domain Bacteria; phylum Verrucomicrobiota; class Verrucomicrobiia; order Chthoniobacterales; family JACTMZ01; genus JACTMZ01. The sequence goes on from JBIKLF010000011.1 coordinate 48,949, forward strand.
TTGGTAATACCGTGGGTAATACATGAAGACCGTGACAATCAAGATTCCCGATTCGATGAATCAAAAGTTGCGCAAACGCGCGGCGGCCCAGCAGGAGGGACTTTCCGAAACCGTCCGCCGGGCGCTGGCCAAGGAACTGGACAGCGGCACCGACTTCGCCAATTTGGCGGCGCCCTACCAAGGAATGTTTCATGGGCCTGCTGACCTTTCCATGAGGGAGGGATATGCCCGTCCGCGCGCTCGTTGACGCGGGGCCGCTCATCGGTTGGCTGAACGCGTCCGACCAATGGCATGCGTGGAGTTGCTCCGTGCTTTCGAAAGTCCGCGGACCTCTCCACACCAGCGAAATCATCCTGGGCGAAGCCTGTTGGAATCTCGGCGGCAATACACGTCCGACCCATGCCCTCCTCACGCTCGTGCGCTTGGGCGCCATCCACCTGCTTCAACCCTGGCCCGACCACCTTGAGCGCACCCAAACGTTGATGCTCAAATATGAAGCCATGGACGCAGCCGATGCGTCCCTCGTGGTTCTCTCGGAGATGTATCCGGACGCCAAGGTTATCACCACCGACCGGGCCGATTTCACCGTCTACCGCCGTTTCCGTGCGCAGAAGCTTCCCGTGGTTTGCCCCGGGTAAGCCGGCGGCCCGCTTGGCAAAGCTTGGGAAAACTTTTTCGCTTCGCGGTAGGAATCTCTGCCGCTCCTCAGCGCTCCCCGTCGCGCGCCGATTCCAGTTCGGCCTGCATGGCATGGAGCGAGGCGAAAATATCGACGAGAAAATAAGCCAGTCCGATGAACAGGCAAACCACACTGACGATAAAAAGCAACGCAACCGCCGGCGCGATGCCGATTTTCAGCAACACCGAGGCGAAAAGCACCAGGACCAGCAGTGCGGCGGCCAGAAGGGCGAGGCAGACAAAGACAATGGATTGACGGATCCACACCGCCCGCCGCGCAATGATGGCGATTTGCTCCTCCTTGCCGGGCGATCCGTCCCGCGCCAATTGCCGCGCTCGATCAATGGCGCGCCCGAGGCGGTTGGTCATGCTGAGCAGGAGCAGACCGTAGGCCGAGATGAGGATCACCGGGCTGACCGCGAGCTGCAGCGCCTCGTAAAAATTATGGGCGTCCAAGGAGTAAAATCAGCGCACGTAAGGCGCGGCGGCCGCACGGTAGGCCATGAACTCGTCGTAGGTTACGTAACCGCAGCGTGAGGTGTCAGCGCCGTCGAAGGGCTGGGAAAACTGATCGCGGGCGCGGCGGTTGGCCTTGACGTCAGCCAGCGTGACGCGTCCGGAGCCGCTGCGGTCAAGATCACGGAAGGTGGCCGCCGTGCCGCCCCCGGCGACGAACTCCTGCAGGGTGAAATACCCTTTGCCGGTTTTGTCATAGAGCGGATACGCATCCGTGATGAGGGCATCGGAAAATTCGGTGCGGGACAATCTGCCGTCGCCATCGGCGTCGGCCTGCTTGAAACGTTGCATCAACGTGGCATCACGGGACTGCAGTGACGTGGCACAACCGGAAAACAAAAGGGCGGCGGGAAGGAGCAAAAGGAGTGATTTCATGTCCTCCGCAGATGATTCCACTCGAGGTGCGCGGTCAAGCGCAAAGGCATCACATTCCGTTCAGCTCAGGTGGATCGTGATGTTTGCCTCCCCACTAACTCCATGAGAGTTACTCTCTCGAAAGGGAATAAAGACAGGCCACGGTTGGAAGAAGATGAAAGAGGATAAGCGGGGCGCGCTGACACGCGCCCCGCTCATGGCATCTCTCCGAGGACTGTGTTTGCGCCGTGTCAGCGGCGCAGACACCATCTTCAGTCATCCTCTTCCATCCGTGGCTTTCTGACCTCTGGCCTGCCCAAGCTCGCAGTCGACGCCGGCCCCAGTTACTCCCCAACCACACCCGCCAATGCGCGGGTTCAGGGACTATGGGCCATCTGCGCTTCGCTCCGGTTCCATCGCGATTTTCCAAACGAACATCGCGCTCGGAGGGCGCGATCCACCTCTTGTGTCAGCGCCTTTGGCGCTGGGAAGTTCCGGCGGTCACAGACCGCCGCGACAAGTGGAGGAATTACGCCGATCAAGCCTTGGCCGGCACGACCTCGGCTTCGTCGTAGGGGTTGCGCGACTGCTTTGCCGTGTTCTTGGCCATCAGCATGTAAAGACACGGGATGATGAACAGCGTGAAGATCGTCCCGATGGCCATACCTCCGACCAGGACGAGGCCGATCGAATTGCGCGCGGCAGCCCCTGCACCGCTGACGAGGACGAGCGGGAAGTGTCCGGCCACGGTGGCCATGGTGGTCATAAGAATCGGACGGAAACGCACCCGCGCTGCTTCGCGCACCGCCTCGAGTTTGTTCACTCCGGCGCGCTGGCGCTGGTTGGCGAACTCGACGATGAGGATGCCGTGCTTGGCAATGAGGCCGACCAGAGTGACGAGTCCCACCTGCGAATAGATGTTCATCGTGGTCGTCCATCCGTCGGTCCAGAACGGGACGTTTGGCGCGGGCATTTTCAAAAAGGTGAAAACCAGGGCACCGAAGAGGGCCAGAGGGACCGAACCAAGGAGGATGATGAATGGATCGCGGAAGCTGTTGAACTGGGCGGAGAGGACCAGAAAAATAAGCACGAGGGCCAACGCAAAAGCGGGGAGAAATTTGTCGCCCTCCGTCCGCAACTGGCGCGATTCCCCGGTGTAATCGATGGCGTAGCCCGGCGGCATGATTTTCGTCGCTTCGTCCTCGAGGAAACGCAGGGCCTGGTCGAGCGGACGGATGGCCACGCCGCTCAACTTCACCGCGTTGAGTTGCTGGAAGCGGTTGAGCGAACGCGGTTGGGCCGATTGCTTGATCGTGGCCACCGCGCCGAGCGGCATGAGTCGTCCGTCGGGGCCGGTCACGTAAATGCTCTCGAGCTGGTCGGGATTGAGCCGTCCCGCGCGTTGGATTTGCGGAATAACTTTGTAGCTCCGGCCGCCGATGTTGAAGCGGTTGACATAATTGCCGCCGACCATGGCGGAAATGTCCTCGCCGACTTGACGGAGATTCAGGCCGAGCGAGGCCACCTTGTCGCGGTCGATGAGAAATTCGGCTTCCGGCTGGTCGATCTTGGTGTCGATGATCGGCGGGAAGGCGAACATGCCGCTGGCCGCCGCTTTTTGCTGCAGCGTGCGGGCGATCTCGAGGATCTGCTCGGGCTCGGCTGTCGAGGCGATGATGAATTCGACCGGGAAGTTGCCGCCGCCGGGCAAGGAGGGCGGAGTCACCGCGCGGACGCTGATGCCGGCAATCCGGTCCAGTTTGGCGGCGAGTCCGGGCAGGATCTCGTTCGGCGTGCGCTCGCGTTCGCTCCATGGTTTGAGGCGCATGCCGCTGAAGCCGGATGACGGCTGGGTCAGCTGGAAGGAAAAGTCGGTCTCGGGCTCGCTGAAGAAAATGTCGTTGGCCGCTTCGGCATAACGCGCGGTTTCTTCCACCGTGGCATTGGCCGGCGCATCCACGATGCCGAAGATAACCCCCTGGTCTTCGGAGGGGGCTAGTTCGGACGGCGACATGCGGAACATCGGGATGCAGAGCAGGGCGATGACCGCCCACACGAAATAAGCCGCCGGTCGTGCGGCCAGGACGGCGTCGAGCGCGCGGCCATAAATGTCGCGCAGACGGCTGAAGCCACGGTTGACCAGCCGGGCAAAGCCGTGGTCCTCCATGCCGGGCTTGAGCATCTTGGCGCACATGACCGGCGAAACGGTCAGCGCGACAATGCCCGAGACAAGGACCGCACCGGCCAGGGTGAAGGCGAACTCGCGGAAGAGGGCGCCAGTCAGACCACCTTGGAAACCGATCGGCGCATAGACCACGGCCAAGGTGATGGTCATGGAAATGACCGGACCAACCAACTCGCGCGCACCCTTGATCGCGGCATCGAAGGGTTTCATGCCTTCGGACAAATGCCGTTCGATATTTTCGACCATCACGATGGCGTCATCGACCACGATGCCGACGCACAGAACAATGGCCAGAAGGGTCAGCAAATTGACCGTGAACCCGGCCATCTGCATGAGGAAAAATGCGCCGATGATGGATAAAGGAATGGCGGCAACCGGCACGACCACGGCCCGCAGCGAGCCCATGAAGAGGAAAATAACCGCGACCACGATAAGCAGTGTCTCGGCCAGAGTCTTGAGCACTTCATCGATCGAGTCGCGGATATAGACTGTGGAATCGTAGCCGATGCCGCCCTCCAGGCCGGCCGGCAGATCGCGGTTGATTTCCTCCAATTCGGTCCGCACCCCGGTGAGCACATCCAAGGCATTGGCATTGGGCAGCACCCAGACTCCCATGAAGACGGCTTTCTGTCCGGAGAAACGCACTTCGGAATCGTAGTCCTCCGCGCCGAGCACCACGTCGGCCACGTCTTTGAGCCGCACGATCGCTCCGTCACTCTCGCGGATGACCAGCTGCTCGAATTCTTCCGCCGAGTTGAGGTCGGTGTTGGCAGTCAGATTGACCGTGACCAGCGCGCCTTTGGTCTGGCCGACGGCCGAGAGATAGTTGTTGCCGGCCAGGGCTTGGCGGATTTGCGCGGGACTGACATTGAGCGCGGCCATCCGGTCGGGCTTGAGCCAGATGCGCATGGCAAAGACCCGCCCACCGAGGATTTCGGCGCGCTGTACCCCGGGAATGGCGGAGAAGCGCGGCTGGATGACGCGGGCAAGGTAGTCGGTGATTTCGTTGGGCTCGAGAATGTCGGAGGTGAAACGGAGATAGGCCGCGGCGCGCTCCGAGTCGGCGTTGACGATATTGATCACCGGCACCTCGGCCTCGGGCGGCAGGTCGTTGCGCACCTGGTCGACTTTCGAGCTGATCTCGGCCAGCGCTTTGGTCGAATCGTAATTGAGCTTGAGCCGCGCGGTGATAACCGAGCGACCGGGCGAACTTTGCGATTCGACGTAGTCGATGCCGTCCGCCCCCGAGATGACACGCTCCAGCGGCGTGGTGATGAACCCGCGCACCAGATCGGCGCTCGCGCCAATGTACACCGTGGTCACAGTGACCGAGGCGTTGTCGCTGCGCGGGTATTGGCGCACGTTGAGGCTGAGCAAAGCCTGCAGCCCCAGCACAATGATGAGCAAAGCGACCACGGCGGCCACCACGGGCCGCTCGATGAACAGATCGGTGAACGAGCCCGATCCGCCGCCCCCGCCACGCCGTCCCAAATGCCGCAGGCTCATGAATCCTCCGGACGCGGCTGCCTCTCAGGATGCGGCGCCATGTCATTGTTCACCTCAACGACGGAACCATTGCGCAATTTGAAAGCACCGGCCGAGACCACCGTCTCTCCGGGTTGCAACCCCTCGGTCACGGCAATGAAATCCCCTTCGGCGCGACCCGTGCGGATGAAACGCTGGGTGGCGACGGTCTTCGTCACGCCGTCTTCGCCGGTTTTTTCTTCGATCACGAAGACCGAATCCCCATAGGTCGCAGCCACCACGGCGGTGAGCGGGATGGATGTCACCTCGGCCGCTTCGCCCAGGGAAAGCAGAATGCGTCCGAACATGCCGGGCCGGAGGAGGCCGCCCGGATTGCTCAGCGTGCCCTGCAGGCGGATGTTGCGCGTCACCGGGTCGATTTCGGTATTCACCGCGGTGAGTTTGCCCTCGAAAACTTTGTCGGGATAGACATCGGTGATCACACGCAGCGGGCGTCCCGGAGTGAGTTGGGAGAGCAATTGTTGCGGGAGGAGAAAGTCGACGAAGATCGGGTCGAGGGACTGCAGGGAAACGATTTTGTCCCCTTGGTCGACGAACTGCCCGAGGTTGGCTTCGCGGATACCGAGACGTCCCGTGAAAGGCGCGCGCAGTTGCTTCTCCCGGATGGTCGAGCGCAGCTGTTCGACCAATGCGCTCATCTTGCGCAAATTCGACTCGGCCGTATCCATCTCCGATTGCGGCACGGTGCTGTTGATCCGCAGTTGCTTCGTGCGGTCGTAAACCGTGCGGGCTAGATCGGCTTCCGCTTCGGCCGAACGCAGGTTCGCCTGCTCGGTTTGCGTGTCGAGCTCCAGCAGCAAGTCGCCTTCCTTCACTTCCTGCCCGTTTTCGAAAAAGATTTTCGTCACCATCCCGGACTCTTCCGTGCTCAAGTCGGCTCCCTGCACGGCACGCAGCGAACCCACCGACTCGACCGAGCTTTCCCGGCGTTCCTTGGTCACGGGCGCGGTGCTGACCGTCTCGACCGGCGGACCCCCACCCTCCTCGCCGGAAGAAATCAACCTCCCGATCTGAAGCGCCTTCACTCCGACCACGACACCGACCATCACGAGGAGAAAGGCGAGGGCGAAGAGAAAGGATTTGAAGTTCATGCGGAAGCGGATCCGGGATAAAACGCTCTTATCAGATGACACGGATGCCCCGCCGTGTCACGTCATCCCACCCGCCAGCCGTCGATGATGGGGTGGCTTTGGTCTCTGTGCAGCACGTTCCCGGCAATCCGCTCGAGCCCGGGTCAGGAGGACGCCGCGCCCTGGCCGGACCCGAGATCCGGACGGCGTTCCCGCGTGCGCTCCCGCGCCTGCTCGCGGCGCCACGCTTCGATCGCCGCATGATTTCCGGAGAGTAAAATGTCCGGCACCTTCCAACCGCGGAATTCCGCCGGTCGCGTGTAGTGCGGGTATTCGAGGAGTCCGTGGGAAAACGATTCGTCGGCCGCCGACTGCTCGTCGCCCAGCACGCCCGGCAGTAGCCGCACCACGGCGTCCGTGACGACCATCGCGGCCAACGTGCCATTGGTCAGAATGTAATCCCCGAGCGAAATTTCCTCGTCTACCAAATGCTCGGCCACCCGCTGGTCGATCCCCTCGTAGTGCCCGGAAATCATGATGAGATGCTTTTCGCCGGCCAAACGCTTGGCCGTGGCCTGATCGAAGCGCCGGCCCTGCGCGGCAAGGAGAATGACCCGCGAGGCCGGTTGGCGGAGTTCCTCCACCGCGAGGGCGATCGGCTCGACCTTGAGAACCATTCCGGCGCCGCCGCCGTAGGGCGGTTCGTCGGTCACCCGGTGCTTGCCTGGCGCCCAGTCGCGGAGATTGCGCAGGCGGATGTCGGCCGCGCCCTTTTCCCGGGCGATGCGCAGCATGCTTTCGCCGAGCAAACCCTCGCCCATGGCCGGGAAAAGTGTAAGAATATCAATCTGCACGGATTTCTTGCTATCATGCCGCCGGTCAGGCAACCAGATAACGAATGAACCAACCCTTTCGCCCCTCGGTCCACTTTCCCATGCGCAAACCTCTCCTGCTGCTCGTCACCGCCCTCGCGCTCACTGCGCCGGCGCGATCCGCCATGACCAACGAATTGTCCGCGGCCGACCGCAGCAAACTCGAGGCCGGAGAAAGCGTCCTCATCACGGTGGAAAAACCGGGGGCCACCTGGCCCGAGGTCCGCATTTACCGCAAGGTGAAGGCCACGCCGGAGGAAGTGACCGCCCTCTTCCTCGACTACGAAAACGCCGACAGCTTCATCGACAACCTGAAGTCCGCCGTAGTGGAAAATGAACCGGACGCCAACACCAAGGACGTGCGTTACACCGTAAAGCTGCCGGTCCTCTTCACCATCAGCTACCTGGTGCGCAACCGCTACGAAAAGGCCCCCGGAGGCTACACCGTGCACTGGAATCTCCTCGAATCCCTCTTCGCCAAATCCGCCGTCGGCAAATTGCGGGTCGAACCCCACGGTGACACCGCTGTGATCTGCTACGCCAACCACGTGGAACCAGCCACCTCCCTCGTGGCCGGTCTGCGCGGGCAAGCCATCAAGGAAGCCTCCAACACGGTCGATGCCATCGTCCAAGAAGCCGAGCGGCGCCACGCCAAGTCGGGTAAGGTGCCAACTCCCGCGGGCCAGCCCGCCAACTGAAGATTCCCGCGGAAAACTCGCGGAGGCAAACCAACGCCGTGCCCGCACCCGAGAACGGCTTGAATTTCGCGGTCGGGAAGTGGCCAGAGCCGGCAGAAACATCTTGTCGGGGACTCACCGGCAGGACGGGACCGGGGCCGACCGCAGTCAAAGCCAGTTTTTCTAAACCGGAACCATGCAAAACATTCTGCCATTTCCGGCGCTGCCACCGAGGCGCGCCTGGGCGAGAGTTGATTCATCCCAACGTCCTTTGGCTTTTCGACTACGAGTGGTAGGGCTGGGCCTCCGGACCGGCCGTGTCAAATCCCAGAGAATGTTCGCGGTCGGCCCAACCGGAACGCAGTGAAGATGGCCCCTAGGCAAAGGTCCAACCCTACCCGGGGGGCCGAAGGACAAAGTCCCAAGGCGATGGGCCCTCGGCCTGCTCGGCTCCGCCTCGCAAGCCAGCGCCCCCTCCCACTTCATCCTTCATACTTTCTACTTTTCCTCTCCGCTTTCCGCTTTGATCTCGCCCTCCGGCGATCCCGCTACGCGGCTGTCGCTTCGCGCCAGTCTATTTGGTCGCCGCGGCGACCTATCTTCGGCTTCGCCTCCGGTTCGCTCCGCTCGGTTCCGCTCTCCGGTCTCCCTCCCCCTTTCTCCTTCATCCTTCATACTTTCTACTTTTCCTCCCCGCTCGCCGCTTTCAGCTCTCCGCTCTCCGCTCTCCGGTCTCCGTTTCCCCCTTTATCCTCCTAGTCACGCCGTAAACGTTCGCCACGGCAAACGCGAAGGCGGATCATCCTTCATCCTTCACACTTCATACTTCGAATCCCCCTCCCCGCTCCCCGCGCCTCCTCTCACTTGACTTGTCCACATTTATGGCCATATTTAAGCCCATGACTCACACCGTTAACATTGCTGTTTTAAAAAACAGCTTGAGTGAGTTTATCGGCAAAGTGCAATCCGGGGATTCGGTCCTGATTTGTTCACGCAACAAACCCGTCGCGAAAATCATGCCGCTGCCCACCCGCACAAACTGCTCGACCAAAGCCTTCGATCCGGCCGTCAAAATCCTCGCCGACCTCGAAGGACCAGCCATCCCGGCTGAGGACTGGGGAGTGTTAGCCGCCGCCGGCAACCCTCAACCTAAAAACGGAGATGAGAGTTGACCGATGAGGGTTGAGAGATTGGGCAGCAAGGCGATACGCCGCAGCCCAGCATCACCCTTGGGGTGACGGAGCGGAAATGAGCAAGCCTTTGATTTTCAGTCCCTCATCCCTCAACCATAGACCCTCAACTTCCTTTCTAGGCTCAATGATCCTGCTCGATACCTGCGCGTTGCTCTATCTTGCAGCGGCACCTGAGCGACTCAGCACCAAGGCACTGGAGATGGTCGCTTCCCGCGACCAAATCATCCACTGCTGCCCCATTGTCACCGCGGAACTTGCCTGCTTGCAGGAACGGAAAAGGATCCACCTTCCACAGCATTGGAAAACGTGGTTTCGCACCCAAGCCGATCGGAACGGGTGGAACATTATCCCTATTTCACTCGAAATTATCGAGGAGGCCTACGCCTTGCCCGAACCCATCCACCGTGATCCCGCGGACCGCATCATCATCGCCACCGCACGGATGGAAAATCTGACCATCATCACGACCGATCGCCTCATTCTCGACTACCCCCACGTCAAATCCCTGAGCTGATCTCTCTCCTTCAGCCCGTGAAGGGCGAAGCATACTTCACCGCCCCCCCCCGTAAGCGCCAAGGCGGATCCCCCCACTCAAGTTCGGCTAAGGCCCGTCTCCGGTTCGCTCCGCTCGGTTCCGCTCTCCGCTCTCCGCTTTCCGGTCTCCTTCATACTTCATACTTCATCCTTCATCCTTTCCTACCTCCCCCTCCCCCCCTCGTTTCGTTGACTCGCTCGCTCCTGCTCGTCTCGCCTGCGGTGGCCTGCGGCCATCTGCCCCGAGCGCCCTTCGTTAACTTCGTTACCTTTTGTTAAAAAAACCTCTGGCAACCTCTCGCTTCAAAATAAATTGAATATCCGAAAAACCATGCCATCTTGCCCCCATGCCCACCGCCTCCTCGTCTCCCTCAGTCACTCAGGTTTGCCATGGGCTGTCTCCGTCCGCCGCGGCGGACTCCGGCTCAAGTTTCCAGCCTCAGCCTTCGACTGATCCCACTCAGGCCTCAGGTCTCCCGCCTCAGCCCTATTCTCGACCCTCCACTCAGGTTTCAAGTTTCCAGCCTCAGCCTTCTAATCTTCCACCCTCCCCCCCCCCCATGCCCACCGCCTCCTCGTCTCCCTCAGTCACTCAGGTTTCAGGTCTCATCCCTCAGCCTTCTAATCTCCCTCCCGCCGAGCAATTCAGCGACGGCCTGGCTGAAATCTTCTCCGACCTCGCCGACCTCTTCGGCAACCCCCGCTCCGTCGGCGCCATCTACGGACTCCTCTTCGCCTCCGCAGAGCCCCTCACCATGGACCTCATCGCCACCCGCCTCGGCCTCAGCATGGGCTCCGTCAGCCAAGGCCTGCGCACCCTCGAAGACTTCGGTGCCATCGAACGCCACGGACAAAACGGCGAACGCACCGCCCGCACCTACCGCGCCAAGCACATGCTCAAGCCCCTCATCGCCGGCTTCGTCGGCCAACGCGTCGTGCCCCGCCTGGACGCCACCAACCAACGTCTCATGGACCTCGAAGCTCTCCTCAACACCCCTTCACTCCAGTCTCCCACTCAAGTTTCATCCTTAGCCTTCCGGCGCTCCCGCCTCGAACGCGTCGTCCAATGGCACGACAAAGCCCGCACCTTCCTCCCCCTCGCCCGCAAAATCCTCGGAGCAGGCTAAAGACCCCTTTTTGCGCCCCCGCGCAGCACATTTCGATTCTGCTAGGTCGCACGCCATCTGACGCCACGACCAAGGGCGGCAGCTTGTTTGAATTCTCTCTCCCGTGCCTCCGTGAGAGCCACTCCCTCCGACATTCCTCATTCAAAATCCAACATTAACCATCGCGCCCTCCTCGCCTCCGTGAGAGCCCTTCTGTTTGATCGAGAGTTTCCTCCGTACTTTAGTCGCCGCGGCGACCCGCTGGCTCATCATCCAAAATCCAAAATTAAACATTAAACATCGCGGCCTCCGGCCGCCCCCCTTGTCACGCCAGCTCGCCACGCCGCAAGCAAATGAAGGCGGGAGTCGCGAAGCGCGACGGCGGATCCGCTTTCCGGTCTCCTTCCTCCTTCATCCTTCATCCTTCCTCCTTCATCCTTTCTCCCTCTCTCCCCCTTCCTTTTTTCCACTCAAGTCTCCAACTCAAGTTTCCGCCCTAATCTTCTTCCCCCTCACTCAGGCTTCAAGTTTCAAGTTTCAGCCCTCCGCCTCAGCCTCCGGCCACCCCCCCTCCGAGCCGTAAACAAATTAACTTGCCCGCCAACTCGTCCCGATGAATGGTGACCGACGTGACGACCGACCGCGAAACCTTGTTGGAATTGATCCGCAAGCAGCCGCCCATGAGCTCCGAGCGATTCTGGCAGCAAGTGGAGAAGGCGAGGGAATTGTCGCCCAACTTGGAGCCCTCAACTCTTGGGCAGACAACACCGGTCGAAGAATCCCTGCAGACTACGACCTGAGTCAGGCCAGGCTCGGCGGCTTGGAACACTACGTCTGGAAGGACAGCTCCGAGAGCATTGTCAGAAAATTCACTTACGGAGGGACATTCGGTCGAACCGTCCGGAGCATAGGGCAAGGACTCGTTCCCGCCACGCCGCTCGAATATTTGGTTCGCTGGGCAAATCACAATGCCCTCTTTCCGCCCATCACCCGCATCAGCGGTTTACTTGAGGCAAGTCGTGACGGATTGGCGATCCTCATCGAACAGGAAGCCTTGCTCGGCGACCTTCCATCCACGTCCGACGTCGAAGCATTTCTGCGCAGCGCCTCCTACACGCCGCTGGCCTCCCATCCTTACGCATGGCAAAACAAAGAAGCCGGCTTCGCACTTTTTGACGCACGCCCCGCAAATTTTGTCAAAGTTGCCAGCGTGCCGATACCATTCGATCTGATCGTTGTCCCTCTCGAAAACCTCCGCAAGTAGAACCATCTCGCCGCCCCCCCCATTCATCATCCAAAATCCAACATTCATCATTAAACCTCTCCGCTTCGCTCCGTCATTCATCATCCAACATTAAACATTAAACATCGCGGCCTCCGGCCGCCGCCCCTCCCATTCATCATTAAACATTAATGAATGAAAGCACTCACAGTAAAAACAACCCTATCGTTGATCTTACGTACAAGTTCGCCCTGGACGTCACCGCGATTGCCAGCCTGTTGCGGCGGAAAAAAGAGAACGATCTTGCTTCGCAGCTTTGGCGTGCCGGCACGAGCATCGGCGCCAACGTTGAAGAAGCGCAAGCTGCCCAGAGCCGGGCAGACTTCCGATCCAAGATGAGTATTGCGGCCAAAGAAGCACGAGAAACCAACTACTGGCTGCGCCTTGCGAGAGATACCCGTCTATTGGATCCGGTTCAAGCGAAGGACATCATCGCTCAGATCCAGAGCATCATGAAAATCCTGACCTCCATCGTAAAATCCAGCTCAAATTAATCCATAATCCAAAATTAAACATTAAACATCACGTCCTCCGGCCGCCCCCTCATTCAAAATCCAACATTCAAAATCCAACATTCAACATCGCGGCCTCCAGCCGCTTTGCTCCGCTCCGTCATCCAAAATTCAAAATTAAACATTAAACATCGCGGCCTCCGGCCGCCCCCCCTCGTTACGTTGACTCGCTCGCTCCTGCTCGTCTCGCCTGCGGTGGCCTGCGGCCATCTGCCCCGAGCGCCCTCGCGCTCCGGTGCTCGTTACCTTTTGTTAAAAAACCTCTGGCGCGCATTCAAAATTCATCATTCAAAATTAAACATCAAAAAATCCCCCCTTGCTTCAAGCGCTTGTTCCCTCCTCATTTTCTGCTAAATTGAACTCATGAGCACAGTTGAGCGTATAACCATAAACCCTCTTCAATGCGGTGGAAAACCATGTGTGAGAGGTATGCGCATTAGGGTCAAAGACGTTCTTGATATGCTCGCCGGTGGAGCAACATCGGAGCAAATCCTCGCAGACTACACCGACTTGGAGCCCGAAGATATTCGCGCCTGTCTTGCCTATGCAGCGCGGTATCTTGACCATCCGGTTTTGGTAGCTGCCTAAGAATGCGCTTTCTCATAGATGCGCAGTTACCGCCCTCGCTGGCGCGGTGGCTGGGAGAGCGCGGATATTCTGCTTCTGCGGCACGCGACGAAGGTTTGCGCGATGCTGACGATGGCAGCATCTGCAATTTTGCGATAAAAGGCATGTGGATCATCGTGACCAAAGATGAAGACATGGTCGACCGCGCGCTTGCCTCGGCAGCAAGTCCACGCGTGGTATGGCTTAGAATCGGAAACAGCACTAACCCCGAACTTTTTCAATGGCTGGAATCACTGTGGTCACGAATCGTCGCTCAACTTGACGAAGGCCAGCATGTCGTGGAAGCCCGCCGCTAGTCCCCCCTTAAGCGGCTGCGGTCCGCAGCCGGCAAAACATCCTCTTCCATCATCCCCCATTTGGTCGCCCTGGCGACCCGTCTCGCAGACTCGGCTGTGGCCTGCCTTTCCCTCCGCGTCCTCCGCACCTCCGGTTTCCCCCTTCATCCTTCCCACTTCTTCCTTCATCCTTTCCTCCTCCCCCCGCCGCCCCCCTTGTCACGCCGTAGTCGCGAAGCGCGAAGGCGGATCCTCCTTCCTCCTCTTAGTCACGCCGTCTCGCCATCCAGTTTAGTCGCCGCGGCGACCCGCAAGCAAATGAAGGCGGGAGACGTTCGCCACGGCGAACGCAAAGGCGGATCATCCTTCATACTTCCCACTTCATCCTTCATCCTTTCCCCCCCCTCCCCGCCCTCCACTCAAGTTTGCCAACAGCCAAAAGGACGCATAAACTCCAGTTATGACCACCACCTTGGATTTGCCAGAAGATCTCGTAAGCGAGGCCAAGCGAAAAGCTTCCGGCCGAGGCGAATCTTTGCAGACCTTTGTTGTCGAGGCCATTCGCTCACGTCTCGAAGCCGCGGCGACACTAGGGAGTACACCGGCAATCATGGACTTCGCCGGAATATTTAAATCCTCCCGACAAGAATCTCTGCGCATCATGGAAGCAATCGAGGAAGGGTGCGAGCAAGTCCGCGCCGGCGACTGGACGTGATTTACGACACCAACGCCGTGTCGGACTTCTTGGACGGCATTCCTGCCGCCATAGAAAAAGTTCAAGCCGCCACTTTTCACGGTCTCCCGGTTATCGTGATGGGCGAAGACCTCTACGGGCTAAAGTCCTCCCGGGAGCGCACAGTGCGCGAACCGCGCTTCTTAGATTTTACGCGCACCTGTCGTCTACTTTCCGTCACGCCCACCACCGCAATGCATTACGCGAACATCCGCCATCGCTTACGCCTTGCAGGCACGCCTATCCCGGAAAACGACATCTGGATTGCCGCACTCGCCCTCGAGCACCAACAACAAGTCCTCACCAACGACAGACACTTTGATATTGTTCCAGGTATCGATCGCATAGGTTGGTGAGCTGCCTCCTCCGCGATCTCCGGCCATTCGGCCTCCGGTTCCTGTTTCCCCCTTCATACTTCATACTCCATCCTTCATCCTTCCCCTACTCAGGTTTCAAGTTTCAAGTTTCAGCCCTCCTCCTCCCCCCCCCCCCGCCCCCGCCGCCCCCCTCGTCACGCCGTAGCCGTTCGCCACGGCAAACGCAAAGGCGGATCATCCTTCATACTTCATCCTTCATACTTTCCTCCCCCCCCCTCTCCGGTCTCCGCTTTCCGCCCTCCGCTTTCCTCCTTCCCCCTTCATCCTTCATCCTTTCTCCTTCATCCCTTCCGCCACGGCGACCCGCTACGACTCCACGGCGGACCCTCCCATGAATCTTACCCATTTTAAAGGCCTGCAGCTTCCGAACGGCTTTACTTTGCTCAAGATCGAACTTGTGGCGCCCCCCATGAGCGACGCCATCGGGCGGCCTGCCTTGGCCCGGGCAGTGGTCGAAGGCGACACCGTTTCCATCGATCTGGTTGCCGATCAAACGTCAGACGAATTGTCCGTCTCTATTTACCATGAACTCCTTGAAGCATTGACCGTGGGCGTTCCGTCGCCACCGCAAGCGGTTTGCGATCTGAATGAAGCGGGATTTGAAAAAGCGGCCCAAGATGCACACCACCGACACGGCTTGGCAAACCCGGATAACGTGCTAAACTTTCTCCATGAATTCGGCTTTACAGAATAAAGAATTCACACCACGCATCGAGTCCATCCAGCTTGCCGATGGGCGACGCGTCTTCCGAGTTCTCGACACGCTGACCGGTCTTTGCCTGGAGCGCTTCGCCGATCCGTCCAAGCCCGTTCGACAACAGACCGATAAACTCAGTGAGGCCCTGCGAGCCCTTCGGTCAATGCCCGTGTGCACCGCCGCCTGAGCAAGCCCCGCCGCGACCTCCGCGCCTCCGTGCGAGCCCTTTCCTCCCGCTGAGCCATGAGACAGGCCCTAGCCAAAACTGAACACTGATACACCGGGCTGTAAGCCAACTGCGGCCTCCGGCCGCCTCATTCATCCTTCATCCTATCTCCTCCATCCCCCTTCGTTACGTTCACTCGCTCGCCTTCGTTACGTTGACTCGCTCGCTCCTGCTCATCTCGCCTGCGGTGGCCTGCGGCCATCTGCCCCGAGCGCCCTCGCGCTCCGGTGCTCGTTAACTTTTGTTAAAAAACTCCCACTTCATCCTTCATACTTCTTCCTTCATACTTTCCTCCTCTCCCCCCTCCACTCCCCCTTCATCCTTCCCACTTCATCCTTCATCCTTTCCTACCTCCCCCTCCCCGCTCCCCGCTTCCTTGCAACCATCCCGGCCCGTGCTAAAGATTGCTTTATGACCAGCATCCCGATACCCGCGGACCTCCTGGAGGAAGCCAACGAAATCAGTGATCTGCCTCAACGCGTTGCCAGATTCATCAAGGCCGAGATTTCCCGCCGCCAACTCCAAAAGCAGCGCTACGGCGCCGACATTCTCCGACTCGTCGATCAAGCTTTCGCAGAAGCCGAATCTCGCAAGGATTCCGGCTTCGACGAAGCGGCCGCGCGCCTTGAGATGGCCGAATTGCACGAAAAAGTCCTCCGCTCGTGATCCGCGCCGTCCTCGACACCACCGTGGCTGTCGCCGCCGGAAGCCTCTGCACTTCGTGCCGGTTTAGGTTTGGGGATTGACCTCCCCCTCCTCGTCACTCGTCACTCGCCACTTTTCACTCGCCACAGCGAGCAAAGAGCGCAGCACCACCCTCCTCATTTCACGGGACATCGCTGCGGAGTATGCTCTCAAGCTTCGCGAGCGCGGCGTCAACGAAACCATCATCCTTGCCTTCCTGCGGCAAATCGCCCTACTCGCCGAAATCGTCGATATAAAATATTTCCACTTCCGGCACTATCCGATCGACGAAGACGACATCGCCTTTCTTCTTTGCGCCATGAACGGCAGCGCAACACATCTCGTTAGCTACGATCCTCACCTTTTGGACCTGGATATCTTTTACCCGGATATTGACATCATCCCGCCGGTCCCCTTCCTCCACACCCTTCGGCAGACGCACGCCTGACCCCGACCCTTGTCACGCCAGCTCGCCACGCCGTAAGCAAATGAAGGCGGGAGTCGCGAAGCGCGAAGGCGGATCCGCCTTCATACTTCATCCTTTCCTCCTCGCCCCCGCCACCAGCCACCCGCGACCCGTTACTGCGCGCGTAGCGCGCCGCTCCGCTTGCCTCCTCAACCCACCGCCGGTATGTTGCAGCCATGACGATCAAAGCCATAGTTCACGATGCAGAAGAAGGTGGTTTTTGGGCTGAAGTCCCAGCACTTCCCGGCTGCGTCACGCAGGGGGAAAGTGAGGACGAGATCCGCACCAATCTTCTGGAGGCCGTCGAACTGTGGTTCGAAGCCGGTGAGGCTTCGGCGGTCGCCGAAAAGGAAAGCCGCGTGCTGGAACTCGCTCTTTGAAACAAGTTTCCGGCAAAGAGCTGGCCCGGGCCGTGCAGAAAAAGGGTTGGATGCTTGTCCGCATCAAAGGCAGCCATCACGTCTTTACGCTAACCGGCCGACCAGAACGCATCGTCATTCCCATCCACGGCAACCAACCGCTAAAGATCGGGTTGCTGCGCTCCCAGATGAAAATTGCCGGTTTGGTTGAGGACGACATTTGAACCGCGCCAAGCGCTGGAGGACCTGTTCCAGGCTTTCAGCCTTTCAGCGTTTCAAGTTTCAAGTTTCCTGCGATTCCTCCTTCATCCTTCATACTTCTTCCTTCATACTTTCCTCCTCCCCCCCCCGCCCCCCCTTGTCACGCCAGCTCGCCATCCAGTTTAGTCGCCGCGGCGACCCGCAAGCAAATGAAGGCGGGAGTCGCGAAGCGCGAAGGCGGATCCCCCCGTCCCACCTCTTCCATTCAAAATTCAACATTAAACATCGCGGCCCCCAGCCGCTCCACCGCCACATACGACTTCATACTTCATACTTCATCCTTTATCCTTCATCCTTCCCCCCCGCCCCCTCCCTCCGCTTCGCTCCCCCCTTCGTTTCCTTCGTTACCTTTTGTTAAAAAAACTCCGCGCCCTTCGCGCCCTCCGCGTGCGCCAATCCGTAAATCCTCCTTCCTCCCGCACGCCGTTATTGTTCGACACTTATGCCTGAAAAGACTTTCACCATACCGCTTTCGGCAGAGTGCTTTCTCGTAGCAGAGTGTTTTCGCACTGGACCGCGGGTTGTGGATTTTGTGGTGCGCCTGATGATTTACCGCAACGACGGGGAGGTCGAAGTGGTCGCGCGCTACGACACGGCCCACGGGATCGCGCACCTGGATCAACTCAAACAGGGAGGCCGTTTGCTCGAGAAGACATGGCTCCCTCACCTTGACTTCGATGAAGCCTACGAATACGCTTTAAAAGAGTTTAAAACGAACCATGGCCACTACCTACAACGCTGGCGAAGCGCCTGAAAAAACATCGCGCATTGCTGAAACGGCAGGGATGTCCGATGCAGAGTTTGACCGATGGATCGAGCATCAGGGGGGGCAGCCGATGAGCCAAGAACTCTGGGAAAAACTGGCTAAATCCGGCATCTTTCCTGAGTTGCCACCACGCGGCACCAAGACCCGCGCTGCTTAAGATACAAAACGCCCCCCTCCCCCTTTGCTGCGCCGTGCACGTCGCAGCAAAAACATCTTCTTCAATCTTCTTCAATTTGCCTATGGGCCATCTACGGCCTCCGGCCTTCGGTATCAGTTGATCGCTGAAGCGACCCGTCTCGCAGACTCGGCCGTGGCCTGCCTTTCCCTTCGCTCTCCGCACCTCCGGTTTCCCCCTTCATCCTTCATACTTCATCCTTCATACTTTCCTCCTCCCCCCTCCGCCCCGCCCCTCGTCACGCCGTAGCCGCGAAGCGCGAAGGCGGATCCGGTTTCCGGTTTCCGCTTTCAGCTTTCCGGTCTCAAGTTTCAGCCCTCCTCTCAGTCACTCAGGTTTCAAGTTTCAGCCCTCCTCCTCCCCCTCCTCCCCCCCCCCCTTCCCCCGCCGCCCCCCTTGTCACGCCGTAGTCGCGAAGCGCGAAGGCGGATCCGCTTCGCTCCCCCTTCATCCTCCTAGTCACGCCGTAGACGTTCGCCACGGCAAACGCAAAGGCGGATCATCCTTCCCA
>JBIKLF010000027.1:0-31908 GCA_044359955.1 Chthoniobacterales bacterium
CACAGCGCCCTCGGTTACCAGTCACCGCAAAACTTCCTCACTCGCTACTTCCAAAACAAAAAACATCAACTAAACTAAAACCAATACAGCTGCGCTCACGCAGTCCACTTTTTCGGGGGAAGACCACGATGAAACTTTTCGCTTTGTTGCTGCATTTGACTGTCTTGTTGCCGGCTCTGGCTGGCGCGAAGCAAACGCCGTCCAAGCCACTCATCGAGGCCGACTGTGTCCATCTGGTCGATGGTGCCTCCGGCAAGGTGCTTTTTTCGCAGGGGGGCAACCAGACGCGTCAAGTTGCGAGCATACAAAAGCTCGTGACGGCACTGGTGATCGTGGAAGCGGGCGATCTCGATAAGCGGGTCACTGTCACCGCGCAGGATGCGAGTTGCCAGCCAACCAAGCTGCCGAATTCCGTCGGTGGAACGTATACGCGACGTGAGCTGTTGCAGGCCATGCTCGTGCTGAGCGCCAATGATGCGGCGCGGGCTTTGGCGCGCGATCATAGCGGGAGCGAGGGGGCATTCGGTGCGAAGATGACCGCCATGGCCCGGCGGTTGGGTGCCACGAGTTCCGTTTTCAAGGACAGTGCGGGCTTTACCGCCTCAGGGCAGTATTCGACGGCGGCGGACATGGTGAAAATTCTCAAGGCTGCCTACGCGAACCCGATAATCCGGCAAGCGAACGCCATGAAGTTCCTCCCGTGGCGTCAAGCGAATGGCAAGCTGACGCAGCTACGCAACTCCAACCGATTGCTGCATCGACATCCTGATTGTCGTGGGGGGAAAGTCGGATACACGGCGGCGGCGGGGCACTGCGCGGCGATTGTCTGGGAAGAGAATGGCCGCAGGCTTTACGCCGTGGTGTTGCGCGGGCACAGGGAGATGTTTTGGTTGCAGTTGCCGGTCGTGCTGAAACTGCACGCGCACGGGTTGTTGTGACGCGCCGCGGACGGACGAGCGGGCCGCTCGTCCCTACCTTGAAGGCAGTGCCTCGGCGCCGTGCAGGGCATGGCGGGCCGCGCCGAGGAGGGCGGCGCGCTCGTTGAGGATGACGCGCAGGGGAATCTTTCGCATGAAATCGCTGAAGCGTCCTTTGGCGAAAAGTGCCTCGAGCAACGGGGGGCGCTGGAGAAGCGGGAGGATTTTGGTCGCGATGCCGCCGCCGATGAAAAGGCCGCCGGTGGCCATGGTTTTGAGGGCCAGGTTTCCGGCTTCGGCGCCGAGGATGGAAGAGAAGAGGTCCATGGTCTGAACGCACAGCGGGCAGGAGGCCTCGAGGGCGGCGGCCGAGATGATCGAACCGGCGTCGCCCGTTATGAGTGCTTCGGCGATGGCGGGTGTTTCGGGCGTGCGGCCGGTGTCGCGCAGGAATCCGTAGAGGTTGGGAATGCCCATGCTGCCGCTCAAAACGCGTTCGCAGCTCACGTGGCCGTAGCGTGACAAGAGGTGCCTGAGCAGTCCGACTTCGAGTTCGTTGCGCGGGGCGAAGTCGCTGTGGCCGCCCTCGCAAGCAAAGGGTGTGTGCTTGCGTCCGTCCCAAAAAATACCGGCTTCGCCGAGACCGGTGCCGGGGGAAATCACGGCCATATTGCCGACGGCCTCGTCGGCCCCAGGGTGGAGCACGGCGAAGTCGGAAGGGTCAAGTTCGCCGATACCGTAAGCATTGGCGACGAGGTCATTGATGAGGAAAGTTCTGCGGAAGCCGAACTTGGCACATTGGGCATCCGCATCGACCTCCCAAGGCAGATTGACCAGCTTGACGCGAGGGCCGCCGACGGGGCCGGGCAGACCGAAGCAGGCGTAGTCCACGGGCTCGGGTTCATCGGCGATAAACTCCGCAACGAGTTGTTCCAAGCTTGTTGCGGACTTGCTCGAGAATTTGGCCGCCCGTTGCAGGGTGAGCGACGCAGCGGCATCGCTTCCTTGGGCGCGAAAGATACCCAGCCATGTTTTCGTGCCGCCGACGTCTCCGCCCAGGATGACCGGGCCGCCCTCAACCGGGACGGGCCGCATGGGATGCGGTTCGTCAAGCTTGGGGTTGGCTGGCCTGCAGGGACTGGACACGGCTTTGGTCGCTCAGGAAGGATTTTCCCAATGGCGTCCATCGCGCTCGAGCAGTTTGTTGGCCGCGGTCGGACCCCAAGTGCCGGCTTCGTAGTCGGGGAAATCACGCGGCGGCAAGGCGCCCCAGACGTCGAGGAGGGGATTCACGATGCGCCATGATGCGTCGACGCTGTCTTCCCGGTGGAAGAGGGTCATGTCGCCGATCATACAATCGTGCAGGAGTGTTTCGTATCCGGTGGCGGGGGATTGCTGGCCGAACTCGTTGTAGTTGAAGTCGAGGGGAATGGTGTCGACGACCACGGCGGGGCCGGGTCTTTTGGCCCGGATCATGATGGTGATGCTTTCTTCGGGTTGAATGTTGAGGATGAGTGCGTTGGGGCCGGCTTCGCTCTGGACCTTTTCGCCGAAGAGCATGAGGGGAGTGCGCTTGAAGCGGATGACAACTTGGGTGAGGTGCTTGGCCAGTCGTTTGCCGGTGCGGAGGTAAAAGGGGACATCGGCCCAGCGCCAGTTATCCACGAGAAGACGCATGGCCGCGTAGGTTTCGGTGTTGGAACGCGGATCAACGCTCGGCTCGTCGCGGTAGGCGGGCACCTGCTGTCCGTCGATGACCCCCGCGCCGTATTGTCCGCGCACGCAGTTCTCGATGACCTCCTCGGGTTTCATCGGACGGATGGCGTCGAGGACTTTCACTTTCTCGTTGCGCACGGCGTCACCGCTGATGCTGCTGGGCGGTTCCATGGCGATGAGGGAAAGGACGCTGAGCATGTGGTTCTGCACCATGTCGCGCAGGACGCCGTAGTGGTCGAGGTAACCGCCGCGGTTCTCGACCCCGAGCGATTCGGCGACGGTGATCTGCACGCTGTCGACGTAGCGCCGGTTCCAGTTCGGCTCGAAGATCATGTTGGCGAAACGAAAGACCATGATGTTTTGCACGGTCTCCTTCCCGAGGTAATGGTCAATGCGGTAGACCTGCGACTCGTGCAGGACCTCGTGGAGCTTGTTGTTGAGTTCGCGGGCCGTATCAAGATCGCGACCGAAAGGTTTCTCGATGATGACGCGGCGGTAGCCGTCCGCAGTTTCCTGCAGGAGGCCGGCGGCGCCGAGTTGCGCGGCGACCGTGCCGAAGAGGGTCGGCGTCACGGCCAGATTGAAGACAACGTTGTGGCCGGGGATGGTCCGTTCCTGCTGCAAGGTGGCGATTTTTTCCTTCAACGCCGTGAAGACGCCGGTGTCGTTGAAGTCACCGGCAATATAGTAGCAGCCGGAGACGAATGCGTCCCATTCGGCCGGATCGACCGGGTGGGTCGCAAATTGCTTGATGTCGCCGGACAACTGGGTGCGGAAACTGGCGTCGTCGCCCGGCGTGATGGCGACGCCGATCACCGCGAAGCGGTCGGGCAAAAGGCCGACGCACCGGAGATTGAAAAGCGCGGGGATGAGCTTCCTTTTGGTGAGGTCACCGGAGGCCCCGAAGATGACGAAGACGCAGGGTGGGCCGGGATGGCGATGGTCGGGAGGCGTGGAGCGGGTATCCGGCATAGACGGGCGATACTGGCGTCAGGGGAACTCTTGCTCAATGCGAAAAGGTGCGGCCCTGCTTGGCACGGACATGGGGCGGAGTTAGGATGCGCGGACCGTCTGGTATGGCGGGTTGTTTTTCCAGCGGATGAAGCTAATCGACCGTTACGTAGGACGTGGCGTGGTGATCACCACGCTTTACGGGCTCTTCGTGCTCAGTCTGGTTCTGGTGCTGGGCAATATTTTCAAGGAATTGCTCGACCTGATGATCAACCGGGATGTTCCGGTGAAGTATCTCTTCCTGTTCATGCTCTATGTGCTGCCGTTTTCGTTCACCTTCACGGTGCCGTGGGCCTTTCTTACGGCGGTCCTGCTCGTCTTCGGGAGGATGTCGGCGGACAATGAAACGGTGGCTTTGCGGGCTTGCGGGACGAGTCTGCTGCGGGTCTGTCTGCCGGTCCTGGGTGTGGCCGTGTTGCTTAGTGCCTTCACCTTTTGGATCAACACGACGATTGCCCCGCAGGCGCTCGATGCGATGCGCAATTCGATCGCGACGATCGCGCGCAGCAACCCGCAGTCTCTCTTTGTGGCCGACGAGGTTATCGACGAATTTGCCGGGCGGAAAATTTTTGTCGGTGAAAAGGATGGCAACCGGCTGTCCAATGTCACCCTGATCGAGGAGGCGGCGGGAGCGCAACCCGAGCGGATCATTCTGGCGCAAGAAGGTGAGATCGACGTCGACGACGAAGGCGGCGAGCTGCTGCTCACCCTGCGGAATGCGAGGTTCGAGCAGCGCGACGGCAAGGCGCCGGATGATCTCTCGAAAATTCGACACGGCATCTCGGTAGGGGAGGCCACGGTCTCGATCCGGCTGCTCGACCTGGTCAACAACTATTGGCTTTCCAAGCCGCTGCGCGCTTACACCTTGCACGAGTTGTGGGAATATTTGCCCGAGGCCCAAGCACAAAATGACCCTGAACTGGTCAGCCGGATCAAGGTGGAGATGAGCAAGCGTGTGTCGCTCTCGCTGGCTTGTATTGCCTTTGCCATCGTGGCCATGCCGCTGGGTGTGACGGCGCAGCGCAAAGAAACGTCCATCGGTTTTGCGATCAGCCTGGCGTTGGCCTTCGGCTATTTTTTCTTTGTCGTCCTGGCCGAAATGCTGCGCGATGACGTGGCCTGGCATCCTTATCTTTTGCTTTGGGTCCCCAATGTGCTCTTCATCGGGATTGGCGCATGGTTGCTGGTGCGCTTGGACCACCGTTGACCATGAACCGGGGCGCGGCGCGTCGGGGACACCGCGTGCTACCTTGGGGGGTCAAAGACTGCGGCCGGCGGCCTTGACGAAGGGGCGCAGTTCGGCAACGAGGGCGGCGAATGCTTCCGGGTTGAGTTGCTGTTGCCCGTCGCTGAGAGCTTCCGCGGGGTTGGGGTGAACTTCGATGATGAGGCCGTCCGCCCCGACGGCTGCCGCTCCGCGGCAGAGGACCTTGACCAGATCGGCGCGGCCGCAACCTTGGCTGGGATCGACAATGACCGGCAGGTGAGTTTCCTGTTTGGCGATGGCGACGGCGGCGAGGTCGAGGGTGTTGCGCGTGTAATCCTCGAACGTGCGGATGCCGCGTTCGCAGAGAATGACATTCGGGTTGCCGTGGGCGAGGAGGTATTCCGCGGCGAGCAACCATTCTTCGATGCGCATGCTCATGCCGCGTTTGAGGAGAACGGGTTTGCCGCTGCGGGCGCAGGCGATGAGCAGACGGAAGTTTTGCGCATTGCGCGCCCCGATTTGCAGAATGTCCGCGGTGCCGGCAACGAGGTCGACGTCGCGCTCGCCGAGGACCTCGGTGATGATGCGAAGGCCGGTTTCGGCGCGGGCGGCGGCGAGCATATGCAGTCCCTCGGGTCCGAGGCCTTGGAACTCGTAGGGAGAGGTGCGCGGCTTGTAGGCCCCGCCGCGCAGGATGGTGGCTCCCGCCGCTTTGACCGCGCGGGCGGTGGTCATGAGCTGTTCTTCGCTTTCGACCGAGCAGGGGCCGGCCATGAGAACAAAATTGTCCCCGCCGATTTTCACGCCGCCGGCGTCGATGACGGAGGACTCGGGGTGGGATTGACGGCTGGCCAGTTTGTAGCGTTTTTGCACGCGGATCACGCGTTCGACCTGGGGAAGGGCATTTAGTGATTCGAGACTGGCGTGCGTTGTTTCATCGCCGATGGCCGCCACCACCGTCTGATATTCTCCCCGGATCGGATTGGGCGTGTAACCAAGGAGAGAAATTTCGTGAATTACTTCCTCGACTTGCTCGGGCGGGGTATGCGGACGGATGACGACGATCATGAGATGGGCGAAGCTATCAGCGTGACGCGGCGCGGGCAACTGGGCAGCGCCGAAATTGCGTGCGTTTCAGCAACAGGGCGGCATATTAGCCGATCCTATGAAAGAAAAAGAAGAGGCCGCGATCAAAGCGCTGGTGGCCGAAAGTGGGTGCGTCCACTCTCCGGAGCTGCTGGAGGAATTGATCGAAACGGCGCTCTTGCTCGGCCGGGACAAAGCCCCGGTGGCCGACATCAAGCTCATCGTGAGGGCGCTGAAAGAGTTGCGTTACGCCTCCAAGGTTTTCCAACCTTATTCCGACCGGCGCAAAGTGGCAGTCTTTGGCTCCGCGCGGCTCGCGCCGGACACGGCGGAATTCAAGATGGCCGAAGAGATGGGCCACAAGGCGGTCGAGCACGGGTTCATGGTGATCACGGGCGGGGGTGACGGCATCATGGGTGCCGCGCAAAAAGGCGCCGGCCGGGACCACAGCTTTGGCCTGAACATCCGCCTTCCGTTCGAACAGCGCGCCAATGAGACGATTCACGGCGACAAAAAGCTGATCAACTTCAACTATTTCTTCACCCGCAAGGTGAATTTCGTCAAAGAAACCGACGCCTTCGTCCTCTTTCCCGGCGGCTTCGGCACGCAGGACGAGGGGTTCGAGTGTCTGACGCTTATGCAGACGGGCAAGGCGAAGATCACTCCGCTCATCTTGCTCGACACGCCGGACGGACGTTACTGGGAGACGTGGGAATTCTTCATCAAGAATGACCTCCTGCGCATGAAGCTCATTTCGCCGAGCGACTTCCATCTCTTCAAGATTTCGCATTCCTGCGAAGAAACCATCGCGCACATCCAGCAGTTTTACCGCGTCTTCGAATCCTACCGTTGGTTGCGCGAAAAAATGGTGGTGCGCATCAAGCGTCCGCTGACAGCCGGGAGCCTTCACGAACTGAATGAAAAGTTCGGCCGCATCTTGGTCAGTGGTGTCATTGAGCAGACCGGCATTCTTCCCGAAGAGGGGGGCGACCGTCGTTGGGCGGTGGGATCGATCTTTCGTGGCGGTCAGGAAGAGGAAATGCCGCGTCTGGTCCTGACGCCGCAAAAGACGGATTTCGGAACGCTGCGCCTTTTCATCGACGCGATCAACGAGTCCCAGACGGAAGATTAACCGGCCCCGTCGGCCCGCATGAAGCCCAGCGCCACAGTCACAGTCTATGACACCACCTTGCGGGATGGCACGCAGGGAACGGGCATTTCTTTCAGCGTGCAGGACAAGCTGCGGGTGGCTGAGCGTCTCGATGAATTCGGGGTGGACTACATCGAGGGCGGCTGGCCGGGTTCGAATCCCAAGGACGTCGAATTTTTCGCCGAAGCAGCCAAACGCTCTTGGAAGCATGCCAAGATCGCGGCCTTCGGCATGACCCGCCGCGGTGGGGTGAAAGTGGAGGATGACGCGCAGGTGCGGCAACTTCTGGAGGCCGGCACGCCGGTCATCACGGTGGTCGGCAAGACCTGGCCGCTCCACGTCACGGAAGTTTTCGGCGTCACCCTCGAGGAGAATCTGGCCATGATCCGCGACACGGTGGCTTATCTCAAAGCCCGGGGACGCGAGGTGTTGTACGACGCGGAGCATTTTTTTGACAGTTACCGGGAGGATCCGGAGTATTCGCTGGCCACGCTGAAGGCGGCGGCGGCGGCGGGTGCGGATCTGCTGGTTCTCTGCGACACGAATGGCGGGAGTCTTCCTGCGTTCGTGGCCGAGGCGACCAAGGCGGCCGCCGCGGCGGTTGGCTGTCCGGTCGGCGCGCACACGCACAACGATTGCGGGCTTGGGGTGGCCAATGCGCTGGCGGCGGTGGGGGCGGGTGCCGTGCAGGTCCAGGGGACGATGAACGGCTATGGTGAGCGGGTCGGCAACTGCAACCTGACCACCCTTGTCCCGCTGCTCCAACTCAAGTGCGGGGAACCGTTGGTCGGGGCCTTGGAGCGGCTGACCGAACTGTCACGCTTCATCGATGAAGTGGCCAATGTGCCGCACGACATCCGTGCGCCGTTTGTCGGTGCGGCGGCCTTCACGCACAAGGGAGGCTTGCACGTCCACGCGGTGCAGAAGTTGGCGCGCTCTTACGAACATATCGACCCTGCCTTGGTCGGCAACGAGCGGGTGGTGACCATCTCGGATCTTTCCGGCCAGACCAATGTCTTGGTCAAAGCCGAATCGATGGGATTTCAGTTCGCCAAAGGTTCACCCGAAGTGGCCAAGGTCCTGCAGGAGGTCAAACGCCTCGAACATGAGGGCTATGAATTCGAGTCCGCCGAGGCATCCTTCGAACTGCTCATTCGGCGCACCATCGGTCAGCATCGCCCGCTTTTCGAACTCGACGAATACAAGTGCGACTTTTTGCGCAGCGGCCATCCGTCGGGCGACTGGAACAAATGCACCGCCATGGTGCGGATCCGGGTCCACGGCGAACAAGTCCACAAGCAGGGGCATGGCGACGGTCCGGTCAACGCGCTCGATGCCGCCCTGCGTCTCGCTTTGGTTCCGTTCTACCCGGTCATCACGGGCGTGCGTCTCGACGACTACAAAGTGCGCATTATCAATGGCCGCCGCGGCACCGCCGCCCGCACCCGGGTTTTTATTTCGTCCACCGACGGCCAGGCAGAGTGGGGAACGGTCGGTGTTTCCGACAACATCATCGAGGCGAGTTGGCAGGCGCTGGTCGACAGTTTCGACTACGCGGTTCTGCGGGCGGGGCGCGAGGCTTGAGGCTGCGGGTTAACGCAGCGGATCCGAGTAACGGTTGACGCGGAAGTCGCTGCTGCGTTGCTGGCTCGACGGGCGTTCGGGGCGGGTCGGGGAACCCCCGCCGATGGTGTCGACGACCCGGGCCTGCAGACGGAAGGTGTCGACCGGCACGCGCACGCGGCGGTTGCCGCCTGACAGATTACGGCGGCCGAGAATGAAATCGTAAGGCTTGTAGTAGTTGCTCAGGTCGCGGCGGTAGGAGCCTTGGTTGATACCGATCCGGAGGTTTTTGCGGATCTCGAAATGAAGGTGTGCGACATACATGCCGCGGTTGGTCCCGATGCTGCCGACCAACTGTCCGCGCCGCGCCTGCTGACCCTCGCGCACGAAGATCTGGTGCAAGTGGGTGTAAAACGAGTCGACGTAATCCCAGCGCCGGTTGTCCCAGTAAGCGTGCCGGATGATGACCGTCTTGCCCCATCCCATGCGGGCGTCGCGGGCGTAGACAACCAGGCCGTGGGCCGTGGAATAAACGGGAGCGCCGAGATCGGTATTGCCTCCGCCATTGCCATTCCAGTCATCGCCCATATGGCGACCGACAATGAGGCCGCGGGAACGGTAGTAACCGACGGCGTCCGGCTTCCCGACGGGCATATCGAACCCGTCGGCGCTGCGGGTCGGGGAGTATTTGACGCCGGCCGGGACGCCCTCCCCATCTTGGGCCGCGGCCCACGGGGTGAGAAGCAGGAGCGCGAGGAGGCTGCAAAGGGCGCGGCGCATGACCCATCAGATTAAGGATCCGGCGGGTGTCGGGCAAGCGCGCTCGGCTGGTGGCCTCCGGGCCGAAGTGGCAGTCTCGGTGGCGCACGAGCGGTCGTTGCCGATCCACTGGCGTGGCGCGCGGGAGGCTTGGCCGCAGACCGGCGAGATCACCGCCGTGCGTGACGGCGAGCGGATCCGGTTTTGAGTCAGGCCGCGGCGGGCGATGTGAAGGGCGGAGGTGGAGAACCGGGCGGCGGCTGGTTGACGCGCACCACGGGAACCGGGAAACGCATGCGCATGTCGCTGTCGAGGCGGATCTCCACATGGTGGACCCCGAATGTTTTGACCTGCACGCCGCCGAAGAAGTGGACGTTGGTCGCGCTGCCTTCGATTTCGCGGAGTTCGAAGTCGATGCCTGCCTCGGCCACGACTTCGTCGTCGGGATCGAGAAAGCGGGAGTCTTGGTGGAAGCGTCCGATGCCGCCGCACCACCGCGTCCAGAGGCAGAGTTTGAAGAATCCGATGGGAACCTGCGGGGCGGGGATGGCTCCGATGACGCCGACGAGGGTTTGCGCCCCGCTCACTTCGGTGCGCACGTCCTCGCAGAGGATGACGGACTGAAGATCGGGTGTGATGGGGTCCATGGTCAGGTCGAGGGCCAGAGAAGCCACGCGGCGACGGCAAAGGCAAGGGCAACCCGATACCAACCGAAAATTTCCATGCCGTGCGACTTGAGGTAGCCGACCATCCATTTGACAGCGAGGACAGCGGAGAGCCAGGCCGCGCCGAAGCCGATGAGCAGCGGGGTGGCGCCATAGGTGGCGAGCATTTCCGGGCCGTGCTTCAAAGCGTCGTAGGCCGTGGCCGCACTGAGGGTGATGACGCCGAGGAGAAAACTCAGTTCCACCGCCGCGGGGAGGGAAAGTCCGACCAGCACTCCACCCACGATGGTGATCAGACTGCGGCTTACTCCGGGCCACATGGCAAGGCACTGGGCGAAGCCGACGATGAGGGCCATGCGGATGGTCAACTGCTCGAGATCGAGACCGGTGGTCGGGGAGGAGCCGCGGCGGCGGCGCGCGAAGGAGACCGCAAGAATGGCGATTCCCCCGACAAGCCATGCGGCGACGACCGGCCAGAGGCCCCATGCGTCACCGCCGAAAAGGTATTTCTTGATCGGTTTTTCGAGCAGAAGGCCGAGAACGGCGGCCGGCACAAAAGCGGAAACAAGATTGATGAGCAGGCGTTGACCGGTTTCGTTGCGGCCAATGGCACCCAGCATCATCTGGCCCACGCGCTGGCGATAAATTCCCAAGACCGCAAGGATGGCTCCGGCTTGGATGCAAATGGCAAAGGCATCCGACGCCGTGCTCGATTCAATGCCCATCAAGCGCTGGGCGAGCAGCAGGTGACCGGTGGAACTGACCGGCAAATATTCGGTGAGCCCCTCGACGAGACCGAGAATGAAAGCTTGGAAGTTATCCACGACGGCAGGCCCCTCCGCAAAGCGGGCGGTGCAGGATCAAACGGCGGCGTCGCCGGTTTCGTCCGTGCGGATCCGGATGGCTTCGTCGATCGGGAGAACGAAAACTTTGCCGTCGCCGATTTTGCCGGTCTTGGCGGACTTGACGATGGCCTCCGTGGCCTTGGCCACATTTTCGTCGGAGACGACGATTTCAACTTTCACTTTGGGCAGGAAATCCACGGTGTATTCGCTGCCGCGGTAGATTTCGGTGTGGCCTTTCTGACGTCCGAAGCCTTTGACCTCCGTGACGGTCATGCCTTCGATGCCGATTTCGGCCAGCGCTTCTTTGACATGTTCCATCTTGAAGGGTTTAATGATGGCTTCGATTTTTTTCATGACATGCGCGTTGTAGTCTACCCCCCCGGTATTGCAAGCCCGGAAAAAACGCGCGGATCGGACCTTCGGCCGTGAGCATGATGCGCCTGCGCCGGTCGCGGATCCGTCCGTGGCTGAAAAAAGTCCCCCGGCAGCGGCATGTGCGGGGCACCTGGCTGCACCGTCTGCTCGGCGACCGCCTCTTTTCCCCGGAATTGTGGCGTCCGACCCGTGAGGGCGTGGCGCGCGGGGCGGCGACGGGTTTGTTCTGGGCGATGATGCCGATCCCATTCCAGATGTTGCCTTCCGGCATCACGGCTTATCTTTTCCGGTTCAATGTCCCGGCCGCGATATCCGTGGTCTGGGTGACCAATCCTGTGACGTGGCCGCTGATCCTTTACTGGCAATATCGTTTGGGTGCGTGGTTGCTGCGGGAGGATCAACCTGCGGAGGTGACGGCTGATTCCCTGCTGGATATGGCAGCCGGGGTGCCGGGGCCGCTTTTGCTCGGTTGCGCCGTCACCGGTTTGATCGTTGGGGCGCTGGCTTATGGTCTGATCAATGCGCTGTGGGGTGCGGTGGCTCAACGCTGGTGGCGCAGTCACGAGCGGCCGCGGAAGGGGGCGGGGGAGGGCGCGTGAGCAAGGTGGCTGAAGAAGGCGTCTCGTTGGTGGACTGCCGGTTTGTGCGCGAGCGCAATGCGTTGCTCTGCTCGGCGGACTTCGGGCCGTTGTTCATGGATATGTATCTTCATCTCGGGCAGAACGGCGTGGTTTTGGATGGCGGGGTCGACGAGAAATTGAAGCTTCTGCTCGTGGCCTTGGTGCTGCATGCCGCCGCGCGTCCGCAGGCCGACACATGCGCGTGGACGCTGCATCTCGAATCCGCGGGAATGAATCTTTTCGGCGTGGTGGAGAATCCGACCGGGCATGTCACCGGCCAGGTATTCACCGAAAATATCCGGCCGGTGGGCGGCAACGTCCTCCATGCCGAGCTGGCGGGGCCCGGCGGGCTGCGGCGGCGCAGTTCGGTTGATTTCAAGGGCGACGACATTCTTGTCGCTGCCGCGGATTACTATGTGCGCAGTGAGCAAAGGCCGGCCCGCTATTTCGGACTCGGGGGCGACCAGTTCGCCCTCCTTGCCGCGCAACCCGACTGCGACACGGAGTGGTTGTGGTCGGTGGACGCCGGCGAAGTGGCACTGCTGGTCTCCGACCCATCGCGCGCCCCGCTGGAGGTGCGTCATTACCGATTTTGCTGCGGATGTTCGCCCGCGCGGGTGGCCAACGTGCTTGCGCCGACCTTGCGGGACGACCTCGATGGCATCTTCGGTGGTGACGAACACATTACGGTGACCTGTCCTCGCTGCGGCACGCGCCACGAATTGGCCCGCGGGCTGTTTGACGGACCACCCGTGTAGAACGCCTTCGCGTCACTGGTCGCCGCCGCCAGCACGGCCCGATGGAGCAAAAGACCCTCGCGATTTTGCCATGCCGGCATTTACGGAGCCACCGAAAGATTACAGCATCGGCTCCGTCCTTGCGCTGCAATCCGAAGGCGATTGTTCATTGTGTTCAATTTCGCTTGAATTCTGTCGGCGATCATCTTCCTTTGATCTCCATGCCCCGCCTCCCCACCGCGAAACGATCCAGCGCGCCAGCGGACCTCGCTCCGGCCGAGCGCGAAGTGCTCGAGTTTTTTGTCAACTTGGGCCGGTATCTGTCCTTGCCGCGTTCGGTCGGCGAGATTTACGGGCTCCTCTTTGCCCGGGCTGAGAAGCTCACCCTCGATGATCTCGTGTCCCGGTTGGGCATGAGCAAGGGGTCCGCCAGTCAGGGGCTGCGCATGCTGCGCGGGGTCGGAGCCGTGCGGATCAGTCACCTGCCGGGCGATCGCAAAGACTATTACGAGGCTGAGGCAGAACTGCCCGAACTCCTGCGCGGTTTCCTCCGCGACCAACTGGCCATCAAGCTGGAACATGCCGACAGACGGCTCGACCGCCTGCGTTCGGTCATCGATGATCCCCGCAATGGCGCACCGAGGGGGCTTTCGGTGCGTGTCGAACGCCTCCAATCGTGGCACAACAAAGCCCGCCGCATCGTGCCCCTCCTTTCCACCTTTCTCAAAATCTGACCCGTTTCCATGGACCACTCCTCTGTCATCGAGTCCACCGAGCTTCTTTGGTTCTGCCTCAAGACGCAGCCGAAGCACGAGAAGCTGGCCGCGCAATTCCTCCGCACCCAGGCCGACCTCGAGGTGTTCTGTCCTTTGCTCCGCTTCCAGAGGGTCACCATCAGCGGGAAAAAGTGGTTTGAGGAAGCGCTTTTCCCCGGCTACATGTTCGCCCGTTTTCCCTACTGCACGCACTTCCGCCTCGTCGCCTCCTCCATGGGGGTCACCAAGGTGGTGGGCTTCGGCGGCCTGCCCTCGGTGGTTGCGGACAGCATCATCGCTGAGTTGCGTCAATTCGCGCGCGACAACGAGGTGGTCGAAATTTCTCCCGAAGTCGTGCCCGGCGACGAAGTGACGGTGCTCGACGGGCCTTTCAAGGGCCTGCGGGCCGTGGTCACACGCGTCATGCCCGCCAAGGAGCGCGTCGCCGTGCTGCTCGATTTGCTCGGGACGCAACGCGAAGTTGAAGTTACGATCGGGCGTATTGTGCCTGGCAAGGTGCATCCGTTGTCCGGACGCGCGGTCGGGAGTTCGTAGAAAAATTTATCGCGGGATACAGACAGCTCGCTGCGGCCGGGTCGGGGGATCGCCCCCTCGACCAAGGGCGGCAGCATGTCCGGATGCAGCCATGATCTTCGACGAAAGCGACCAACCGCCGGATCCGCCCGCTTCCGCCGAACCGTCCCGCCGTCGGCGTCGACGTTCCTCCTCCGGTTCCGAATCCTCGGGCCGCCGCCGCCGCGGCAAGGGCCGTTCGTCTTTCAGCGGGGCCGTGCGTTTCGACGAAGCCCCGGCGTCCCGCTCCGATCAAAATGCCAAGGCTTGGCTGTGGGTCTTGGCCCTGCTCGTTCTCGGCGCGCTTGGCTTTGCCTGGTTTCTCCAGCAGGAGCGCAGCAGGGCCCGGCCGTTGTCGGGGGAGGCTCCCAGCACAAACCTTCTGCCCTTGATCGACCCGATCCTTGCCCCGCTCGAAACCGGCCTTAACGGATACAGCACCGAAAGCCTCGCCGAACTTCAGTCCTCATTCCGCACCAGTCGGGAAAAGACCAACCTCGATGATGGCGAAGTCTACGGCACCGCCGCCACCATCGCGCAGATTTTGCAGGAGGCGCTCGAAGACCGTGCGCGCCACATCGAACGTTTGGTCAAGCTCGGCTCCCCGGTTGAAGGCGTCGCCGCCGGCCAGGTGGCCCGCCCCGATCTCCCCGAAACCGAACGCCGCCACCTCGAATTGGCCGTCGGCATCAGCTGGCAACGCAACTCCGTCACTTACCGCAACCGTGTCGAGGAACTCTGGTATCGTCTCCTCCGCTTGGAGCAAGGCCGCTTCCGCCTCGACTCCGCCCCGCCATCCATGATGCCGGAAATTTCATCTTCGCTTGAGGGTGGTGTTTCGCCTCCTGCCCCCGTAGAAACGGAAAAACCATGAAAGTCGTCATACTCTGCGGCGGTCTGGGCACACGCCTGCGTGAGGAAACAGAATTCCGTCCCAAGCCCATGGTGCCGGTCGGCGGACGCCCGATCCTTTGGCACATCATGAAAAATTATGCGGCACAGGGACACAAAGAATTCATCCTCTGCCTCGGCTACAAAGGTGAAGTCATTCGCGACTTTTTCCGCAATTACCAGTGGAACACCAGTGATGTGACCCTAAAACTTAGCAGTGTTCCAGAGGTCGAATACCACACCCAGCACGACGAGGAAGATTGGACGGTCACGCTCCTCGAAACGGGGGAGGACACCATGACAGGAGGCCGCCTGAAGCGCGCCTTGCCCTATGTTGGTGATGGAACGTTCCTTTTCACCTACGGCGACGGTTTGGCCAATATCGACATCAACGCTTCTCTTGCGCAACACCGCGGCAGCGGATGTCTTGCCACCATCACGGCTGTGCGTCCGGCGGGCCGGTTCGGGGACATCGCCATCGACAAAGGAATTGTCACCCGCTTCCACGAGAAGACGGCCGCAGCGGCCACGCCGATCAACGGCGGCTTTATGGTTCTTGAGCCCGGGGTCGGGACGTATCTGTCTGGAGACGACTGCACATTTGAAACCGACGCCCTCCCGCAGCTCGCCCGCGAGGGCAAAATGGGCGCTCACGAGCACGACGGTTTCTGGCAGTGTATGGACACGTTTCGCGAGCAGATGCTCCTCGAGGACCTCTGGAAGAGCGGACGCGCTCCTTGGAAAAACTGGTAGGCGGTCCTCCGCGCCTCACCATACAGTATTTTGAAAAGTCTTAGCCGCACTTACGCGGGGCTTCCCGTCCTTGTCACCGGGCACACCGGATTCAAGGGCAGTTGGCTCAGCGAATGGTTGCTCCTGCTCGGCGCCGAAGTTCACGGCCTCGCCCTCGAGCCCGATACCGATCCATCGCTCTTCCGCCAACTCGGACTGGCCAAGCGCCTCAACCACATGGTTGCCGACATTCGTGATCCCGAAGCCGTCCGCGCCGCCTTCGCCGCCGCGCGCCCGCGCATCGTCTTCCATCTCGCCGCGCAACCGCTCGTCCGCCGCTCCTACCAGCAACCGCAGGAAACCTTCGCCACCAACGTCATGGGCACCTCTCACGTCCTCGACGGCGTGCGCACCTGTGATCATCCCTGTGTCGCGGTTGTGGTCACCTCGGACAAGTGCTACGAGAATCTCGAAGGCGGCCGCGACTACCGCGAGGGCGATGCGCTCGGCGGACACGACTGCTACAGCGCATCGAAAGCCGCCGCGGAAATCGTCACGTCCGCTTACCGCCGCTCGTTCTTCCTCAATGACCCCGGCAAACGCATTGCGTCCGTCCGCGCTGGCAATGTTATCGGCGGCGGTGATTGGGCCGAGGACCGCATCGTTCCCGATTGCCTCCGCCATCTCCAGCGTGGCGAACCGATCTCCGTGCGCAACCCGCACGCCACGCGGCCGTGGCAGCATGTCCTCGAACCGCTCGGCGGCTATCTCGAACTCGCCTCACGCCTGCTCGAAGGTCCGATCCAAGGCGAGGGGAGTCCTAATGATGCTGCTTATGCCGCCTTCAACTTCGGCCCGGGTCCGGAATCCGAACGCAGTGTGCAAGATCTCGTCGAAGAAGTGCTCAAGTCCTGGTCCGGCGCATGGGAAAACAAAAGCGATCCCTCCGCCCCGCACGAAGCGAACCGCCTCAGCCTGGATATCTCCAAAGCTGCCCGCGTTCTCGATTGGCGCCCGCACTGGGACTTCACCCGCACGGTCTGCGAAACTGTTGAATGGTATCGTGCGGCCCAGTCGTTCTCGGGATCAAGCGACTTCCAGAAGTTCACGCGCGAGCAGATCGAAGAATACTCAACTATTGAGGCCGAAAGGAGCGTCAAGGCGCTCCCTTGACGATCTCTTCCCTTGATTTATGAATTCCCTGCTATGGACCCGAGCAGCACACTCCTCCCCAGTTCGCTTGTCACTGGTAAATTGCAAACCACGATCCCGGCCGTGCTGGCGCGGCGTCATGGTATAAAAACCGGCACAAGATTGAAGTGGCTGCCCGATTCCAAGAACAAGACTCTGGTGGCCCGGGTGTTGCCGGATGCTGTAACGCGTCTCCGCGAAGCGCAGAAAATCGCCACGTCCAATAAGAAGGCCGCCGCCAAGCTGAAGTCCGAGTATGAAGCCGATCAGATCTGGCAGCGGGCGCATGACCGCGAGGTTTGAAAAAGCGTTACCTCATCGATACCTCCGCCCTGCTCGCGCATCTGCTGCAGGAGAGTGGCTGCGAAGTGGTCGAGCATCTGCTTGAGACTAGTGGCGATAAGCTGGCACTCCGCATCCTGATTTGGGTCGAGTCTGAAATTTTTTTGAACCGCTCCGCTTACACCGCAAAGGATAGTAGTCCGCTGCCAGTCGATGAAAAAGTAGGCCGCGAAGCTCTTGCTATCCGGGAGGCCCTCGGGACTCGGATTCCTTTGACGGACCTTTTGATCGCAGCGTGTGCGAAGGCTAACGACTTCACTTTGATTTACCGCGACAAGGATCTGGCCGACATCCCGGAGAATCTTCTGGGACAACTGCGGTTGCCGGCAAAAGAGGCGAGGACACGCTAACTGAAATGATGCACGCCCCCGACCTTCGCCGGCGACCACAGCTTTATCTACTTTGAGTGAGCGGCCGAGTTAACCACGGATTACACGAATAGCACGGATACCGAAATGATCTGGAAGTGTCCGACACAATCCGTGAAATCTGTGTAATCAGTGGTCAAAAACGTCTTTGGATCTTCCTGACAAAACGCTCATCCACGAGGAACTGAGCAAACAAATCATCGGCGCGGCGATGGAGGTGCTCAACACATTGAAACCGGGTCTGGATGAGAAACTTTACGAAAATGCGCTCGTCATCGAGCTTCGCGAGCGCGGCCACGCTGTTGAGCAGCAGCGAAGCTTTCCAGTCGACTACAAGGGTGAGAGCATCGGAACACTGATTCCCGACCTGATTGTTGACGGCAAGGTGATCGTCGACCCGAAAGTCGTGACGGCCTTCAATGATACCCACATCGCACAGATGACCGGCTATCTTGCGATAACGGACTTACGCTTGGCGTTGTTGTTGAACTTTAAGTCCGCAAAGCTCGAGTGGAAGAGAGTGGTGAGATGACAGAGTTTAACCACGGATTACACTGATGGCACTGATATTGGGAAATAGATACAAGCGCACTCTCTTAAAACTCATCCGTGAAATCGGTGTAATCCGTGGTCAAAGGTCGCTTCATTTGCTCAGGTTTCTCGACCTTCTCTTTAAAAGAGACTACTGTAGTCACATGATTGCTACCCTTAAAAAGTCGAAGGCGCGGTTGAGCGAGTTTGTCCGGATGGCCGGCGCCGGGCAGGAAGTCTTGATCACCGTCCGGGGCAAGCCGCGGGCGCGGCTTAGCCCGGTGCGCCTCCCGAAGGCGAAAAACCGGCCATGGATGGATGAATTGTGGAAATTGCGGTCCGCAATCCCGTCGGCCAAGAAGGCCTCAACGGCTTTGGAGAATGTCCGCGCTGATCGGTTGTGAAACCGCGTTACTGGGACACTTCGCTGCCCGGCGTGCACTGATTGCTTCAAGTCTCAGCCGTGTTATTCTGACCGCATGCCAACCGTCTTGCGAGTCGGGCCTTATCGGTTCTACTTTTACGCCAACGACCGCTCGGAGCCGCCTCATGTCCACGTGCAACGCGACAATCATACCGCGAAGTTTTGGATCGAACCGGTGAGACTTGAGCGTAGCGGACGATTTGGCGCGGCCGAGCTTTTGGCCATCCAGACCATCATCAAGAGCAACAAAACCAAACTCCTCAAATCGTGGCATGAATACTTTGACGCTTGAACGAGATCTCTGTGTAGAAAAAGTGAAAATCGACTCTTCGACCATAACAGTCGAGTTGTCCGACGGGCGTGCTGTGTCCAACCCCTTGGTGTGGTATCCTCGCCTGCTGAATGGAACGGTGAAGGAGCGAAGTAATTGGGAGTTGATCGGGGATGGCCAGGGCCTCCACTGGCCGGACTTGGACGAGGATCTGAGCATGGAGGGCATGATTCAAGGGCGACCGTCATTCGAGTCGCAGAAGTCTTTCCAAAAATGGATTGCGGAAAGAAGGAAGCGCGGACTCGCGGCAAAATTCGCCTGATCGGTATCTCCGCTTTGTTCTCGGCTTTCAGCCCTCGCTCCTATTGGTCGCGCTCCGCCCTTTCTTGCCTCCGCTGTGCCATCTGTGTTCAGAATCTTCCGATTACCTCTGGCTCATCTACACCAAGCCAATCCGTGAAATCGGTGTAATTTGCCTCCGGCTGTCTCTGCTGCGCTTCGGCTGGGGTCAAAAGCCGTCTTTTCACCTGCGACACGACATCCTCCGCCCATGCCTGACCCTGCCGAGTTAAAACGCGAAATCCTGCGCCTCACGCGGGAGTATTCGCAGCTGGCTCACCGCTCGAACCTCCCCGGGGACTCCCGCGATGTTCCCTTTGTTGGCGGAACGGATACCTTGCCTTATGCGGGAAGAGTGTTCGACGCCGATGAGGTCGAGGCTGCGGTGTCGGCCACGTTGGACTTCTGGCTCACGCTTGGACCGGAAGGTGACGCTTTCGAGAAGGAGTTGGCCGCGTTCCTCGGCATCAAGAAGTCGATCTTAGTCAACTCAGGTTCCTCGGCCAACCTGCTCGCCTTTTCGGCTCTGACCAGCCACAAGCTCGGCGACCGCCGCATCCGGCCCGGTGACGAAGTCATCACGGCGGCCGCCGGGTTCCCTACGACCGTGGCACCTATCGTGCAAGACGGCTGCGTTCCCGTCTTCGTCGATGTCGACCCGATCACGCTCAATGCCCGTGTTGACCAGTTGGAGGAAGCTTATCAGCCCGGAAAAACCAAAGCAGTTTTCATGGCGCACACTTTGGGAAATCCTTTCGATCTGGCTGCGGTCACCGACTTTTGCCGCCGTCACAATCTTTGGCTCATCGAGGACAATTGCGACGCGCTCGGCTCGACCTATGACGGCAAACTCACCGGCACCTTCGGTGATCTTTCCTCGCAGTCTTTTTATCCGCCGCACCATCTCACCATGGGTGAGGGAGGAGCGGTCAACGTGGTGCGCGAGATGCTGCTCAAGACTCTCGTGGAAAGCTTCCGCGATTGGGGCCGTGACTGCTGGTGCGCCAGCGGCCACGACAACACCTGCAACAAACGCTTTGGGTGGAAACTCGGCGAGCTGCCCGAGGGCTACGACCACAAATACATTTACAGCCATTTGGGCTACAACCTGAAGCCGCTCGATCCGCAGGCCGCTATCGGTCGCGTGCAGATGCGCAAGCTCCCGTCCTTCATCGAGGCTCGCAAAGCCAACTG
Source organism: Chthoniobacterales bacterium (assembly GCA_044359955.1). GTDB lineage: Bacteria > Verrucomicrobiota > Verrucomicrobiia > Chthoniobacterales > JACTMZ01 > JACTMZ01. Next base: position 20,263 of record JBIKLF010000027.1, read on the forward strand.
GCAATTCCTGCGTGCGGCACTCGATGACCTCGGCGACTATTTTGACTTCCAGTTGCCCACCCACGCCGCCGGATGGCGCGAAGACGGTTTCGTTTGGGACAAGAGCGGACACACCTCCGATCCGTCATGGTTCGGATTCCTGCTTTTGGTTAAACCGGATGCAACATTCACCCGCACCGAGCTTGCGCGGCATCTCGACGAACGCCGCATCGGCAACCGCATGCTGTTTGGCGGCAACTTGGTGCGCCAACCCGCGTTCGTGCAGCTGAGGAAAGACAACCCGTCATCCATGCGCGTGATCGGCGATATGAGCGGAGCGGACCGCATAATGAACGATGCGCTCTTCGTCGGCACGTATCCGGGCCTGTCGACCTCCATGCTTGAATACATGGTGTCGGAGATAACCGCATTCAGCACATCCAAAGTGCGCGCTTGAAACATGGCTGAAGCCAAGAGCGTAAAACCCCTCCCGGTCGAGGATCTCGAGCATGTCCTCGCGCACACGCGGGAACTGTGGAACGAAGCGAAAGGTGCTTCGTTCTTCATCACGGGCGGAACGGGTTTTTTTGGCATGTGGCTACTGGAGTCCTTTGCGCACATCAACGATGCGCTTGGGCTTGGCATGCGTGCCACCGTCCTTACGCGTGACCCCGAGCGCTTCCGTCAAAAAGCCCCGCATCTCGCCGTGCGACGTGATCTCGACTTTGTGGCCGGTGACGTGCGCAACTTTGCCTTTCCCGAGGGCGAGTTTCGCTATGTGGTGCATGGCGCGACAACGTCCGGTGCTCCGGTGGCAAATCTCGAAATGCTCGAGACCATCATCGATGGAACGCGCCGCGTCCTCGACTTCGCCTCGAAACACGGCACGACAAAGTTTCTCTACATCAGCTCGGGCGCGGTCTATGGCAAGCAACCCGACGATCTCAGCCACATTCCGGAGGACTATCGCGGCGCTCCCGACCCGCTCGATCCGAACTCCGCTTACGGCGAAGGCAAGCGGGTGGGGGAACTGTTCAGCGTCTTGGAATCCCGCAAGGCCGGCTTCGAAGCCAAGATCGCCCGTTGCTTCGCCTTCATCGGACCGCATCTCCCCCTCGACGCCCATTTTGCGGCCGGGAATTTCATCCGCGACGCCATAGCTGGGGGGCCCATCGTGATCAAAGGCGACGGCAAATCCGTCCGCTCCTACCTCTATGCTTCCGATCTTGCCGGGTGGCTCTGGGCGATCCTTTTCCAAGGACGATCTGGCGCGGCCTACAACGTCGGCTCGGAGGAAGTAATTACCGTAGCGGGACTGGCGCAGTTGGTTGCAAGTTCGCTCCGATGCTCTGTGGAGTTTGCAGGTTCACCCGATGGCCTGCTCTCTACTCGCTATGTTCCATCTGCTCAACAGAGCCAAAAGAGCCTGCTTCTCAGCGCCGAAGTTGGCTGCAATGACGCACTGTTGAAAACGGCTGGCTGGCTTCTCAAGCGATGACCAAGAAAAGCTCGCTTAGGTCTTGCCCGATTTGCGGCTGCCGTGTGGTGCATTGTCTCCATAGGCAATCTTTTGCGCTTGGCGAGGAACACCCAGTAGGATCTGGCTACGATGTGGTCTCCTGTTCGGCGTGCGGTTTTGCTTTTGCAGATACCGCAGCAAAGCAGGCTGACTTCGATCGTCTTTACAGCGAAGAGTCTAAGTATGCGGACAGCGCGACTTCGACCGGAGCCGGATCTGCCGACTGGGACGTTTCCAGACTGCGCCGCGTGGCCTCCGACATTCGTGAGTTTGTGGGTTCTAGCGATGGCCTTATTGCGGATATTGGCTGCGCCAATGGAGGTCTCCTCAAGGAGCTCAAGCAGCTCGGCTTTCAGGAGCTTTTGGGTGTCGATCCAAGCGCTACATGCGTTCACAATGCCGAGGCTGCCTCCGGGGTCCAAGCTGTGGTGGGCTCCCTGTTTGATTTGGGTTCTCTGCCCGATGCCAGCCTCGGGGGAGCTATCCTTTCGCACGTGCTAGAGCACGTTTGCGATCTGCAAGGCGCAATAACCGCACTCGACAAGAAATTGGCTTCAGGAGCGTGGCTTTACATCGAGGTGCCAGACGCACTGCGCTACAAGGAATTGCTTTGCTCTCCGTTTCAAGATTTCAACACAGAGCATATCAATCATTTTTCCGTGCATTGCTTGGAGAATTTTGTCGGGTTGCATGGCTTCGTTGCGGATCGCAGCGGCCAAAAAGAAATTTTCGCGGCGAAGAATATCCCTTACCCTGCTGCCTTTGTTTTTGCGCGGAAGACAGGGGAACGGAAGCCGCTAACTCCCGATTCAGAACTTGAGGCAAGCTTGCGCGATTACGTCAGTGCTTCGGGTCAGATGATGCAGGTAGTCAGTGCGCGGATTGACGGGATCCTCAACGCGGGGCAGCCGCTTGTCGTTTGGGGGACTGGCCAGCTTGCTCTTAAGTTACTGGCCGATACCTCACTAAAGGATGCCAATATCGCAGCTTTCGTGGATTCAAACCCCATTCATCAGGGCAAAACGCTCAGGGGTATCGAGATTATCTCTCCGGATGCTCTCAAAGAAATGCCATATCCGATACTTATTGCGTCCTTGGTCAATGTGGATTCCATTCAAGCCGCTGTCGATTCGTTGGGACTGACGAATCCAGTGCTTGCGCTTACCTGAACTGGGGAATCGAGATCATCATCTGATGCGGGTCGCTGACTATATTTGCCAATATCTTGCCGACAGAGGTGTTCGGCATGTGTTTTTAGTGACTGGGGGGGGCGCTATGCATCTCAACGATGCCATCGGTCGCGAGAAGCGTATTGAATACATCTGCAACCACCACGAGCAGGCTTGTGCCATGGCGGCGGAGGGCTATGCGCGCGTGACTGGTGGTATCGGCGTAGTCAATGTCACGACGGGTCCTGGCGGCATCAACGCTCTCAACGGCGTGTTTGGTGCGTTTACGGACTCGATCCCCATGCTGGTTATCTCCGGTCAGGTAAAGAGGGAGACGTGCCTGCGAACACACGGACTCATGGGCAAGCTGCGTCAACTCGGCGACCAAGAAGTCGATATTGTGTCGATGGTTCAAAATATCACCAAATACGCCGCGATGGTCACCGATCCGGCATCCATCCGATATCATCTTGAGCGCGCATTCTACCTAGCCTCCCATGGGCGGCCAGGGCCTTGCTGGCTTGATATCCCGGTCGATGTTCAGGCTGCCGACATAGATCCAGCAACCTTACAAGGCTACGATCCAGACGATGATGCGACCGACAACGACGAGGCTAAGCTTCAAGGCATCTGCGGCACCATCATCAAGAAGTTAGCCGAAGCGAAACGACCAGTGATAATGGCTGGAAGTGGCGTCCGTGTGTCTAAAGCGGTGGATGTTTTCCAGCGGGTAACTCAGAAGCTCGGAATCCCAGTCACCACGGCATGGGCGCATGACATCATTGCATCTTCCAATCCACTGTTTTGCGGGCGTCCCGGAAGTATCGGTGACCGTTACGGCAACTTCACTGTGCAGAACAGCGACCTTCTGCTTGTCATTGGCTCTAGGCTAAACATCCGTCAGGTCAGCTATAATTGGAACTTCTTTGCGCGTGACGCATTCAAGATCCAAGTTGATGTAGATCGCGCGGAACTCGAGAAGCCGATGGTAAAGCCCGACATGCCAGTGTGCGCTGACGCAAACAAGTTTCTCAAGGAGATGGAAGCCCAGTTGGGCGACTGGCGCTCCTCTTCCGCGCATCGGCAATGGCTCACATGGTGCCAAGCACGAAAATACCGCTACCCGGTGTTTGATCCTGCAGGGCAAATTTCAGGTGGCTCGGAAATCAACCCGTATCACTTCGCGCATGTTCTTTTTGAGGAACTTGCTGCGGATGACGTTATCGCTTGCGGCGATGCAACGGCAACGATCGTCACATTTCAATGCGCCAACATCAAAATGGGCCAAAGGCTGCTTTCCAATTCGGGAGCCGCATCAATGGGTCACGACTTGCCATCCGCAATTGGTGCCGCAGTGGCCCGGGATGGCAAGCGCGTCATCTGCCTCGCCGGCGACGGCAGCTTGCAAATGAACATTCAAGAACTTCAGACTGTGGCGCACCATCGCTGGCCAATTAAAATATTTGTCCTCAACAATGGTGGTTACCTCTCGATCCGGCAGACACAAACGAATTTTTTTGGTCTGCAAGTTGGTGCGACGGCCGAAAGTGGTGTTTCCTTTCCCGATCATGTGAAGGTGGCTCGGGCTTACGGCATAAATGCCACACGGCTAGAAGGTCCAGATTTTGTGAGCGAACTCCGTCGCGTGCTCGAATCCGATGAGCCGGAGATTTGCGAGGTAATGCTGGATCGAAATCAAGTCTTCGAGCCGAAGCTCACCTCGCGTCGATTGTCAAACGGGCGCATGGCGTCATCGCCGCTCGAAGACATGGCTCCGTTTCTGAGCAGGGATGAACTCCGAGAAAATATGCTGGTGCGGCTGGTGGAGAATTAAGGGCAATGGATCTTGAGTCAGCCAAGCGCAGGCTTTCGGAATTGTTCAAAAAGCATTGTGCTCCCGCTATGCCCGAGCCCGGCACCCCGCTCGCGGTCTATGGTGCAGGAAGCTGCGGACGCGACGCCCTTCATGTGTTGAAAAGGAGTGGTTACAGGGTAGTAGCTGTTCTCGATGCGAGATTTGCGGCCATCGGCTCAGTTGAAGGAGTTCCATGCCTTGAGCCAACGAGCGCTGAAGCGATCAAGTTAGCACGCTCTGGAGTTCCTATTCTGGTCGCTGTTTTCAACTTTTCGGCAGACACTGGAGTAATCGATGAGGCCTTGCGAAACATTGGCTTTGCGCAGGTGCTGCCTTACTCCACGCTTTTTGAGGCTTTTCCCGACCGGCTGAAGTCAAACTTTTGGCTCGCTGCTCGGTATTTTTGGGAAAGCCACAAACAAGATCTGGAGCACGGGCTTGAGCTTTGGGATGACGACGCAAGCAGGCAGATTTACCTCAAGCTCGTGGAATTGCGCCTCAGCGGCAATTTCCAACTGCTTCGCACGCCTGACCTTAAGCATCAGTATTTTCCGGTGGACATCATCCCACCACGCCAACCGTTGCGCTTTGTGGATGGTGGTGCCTTTAATGGGGATACGATGTCGGCGATTCGTAGATTTGAAGTCGAGCGCATCGCCGGATTCGAGCCGGATCCAGTCAATTTTTCTGCTCTTTGCCATTGGGTGGAGGAAAACAACCTAGGTGCAAAGACTGAGCTGTTTCAGTGCGGGCTCGGTGCGAAAAGCGATAAGCGTAGGTTTCAACAAAGTGGAAATGCGAGCAGTGCGTTCAGCGAGAAAGGCCAAACAATGACCGACATTGTTGCTATGGACGAGGTGTTGGAGGGCTTTGCGCCGACGTTCATTAAGCTAGATATTGAAGGGGCGGAAATTGAAGCGTTGAAAGGTGGTGAAGCGTTGATTCGCAAGCACCGGCCTCGCATTGCTGCCTGCGTTTACCATTTGCCTGCTCATTTGTGGGAAGTGCCGCTTCTGCTGCGTGATCTGCTGCCGTCGCATTCACTGCTTTTGCGCTATCACGGTTTCAACGGGTTTGATGCAGTTGCCTATGCGATCGAGCCATGAAGAACATTATATTCGACCTTGATGGTACTCTGGTTGATTCGCTGCCGGGTATTGAGCGGTCGGCGCGGGTGGCCATCGCGAAGGTGCTGCCCGAAGAAGCGGTGCCCGATTTGAGAGCGGTTATCGGGCCGCCGATCACCGCGATGTTTGCCGGGCTCTGGCCTGAAATGCCGCGGGAGAAAATGGAGCGCTTAGTGGAGGGATTTCGTGCCCATTATAACGCCGAGGGTTGCCTTAGCTCGACGCCATTTCCCAGAGTTCCGGAGACGCTCGCGCGGCTTTACTCCTTTGGTTGGCGCTTGTTCGTGCTGACCAACAAGCCGGAAGCGCCTGCGCGAAGGATTCTTGATCACCTCGGCCTTGCGGTGTTTTTTACTGGCATGATGACCCCGGATTCTGTCGAACCGCCGTTTCTTTCGAAGCCAGATGGCGCGCGTTTGCTGGCGGAAAAGTTCAATATCGGACCCGGCGAAGCCGCCTTGGTCGGGGACGGTGCTGACGACGCGGCTTCAGCGAAAGCGTGCGACTTCCTTTTCATCGCTGCGGCTTACGGCTACGGCGCGGCAGCTGGGGCCTCCGCCCTCCGGGTAGAAAAGTTTTCCGAAATCGAAAGTCTTCTGCTTTAACTTACGCAATGGCTCCCATCATCCAGCGAGACTTCTTTGAAGAACTCTTCGTCCTCGAGATGGCCAACAACCACTGGGGCAAGGTGGAGCGGGGGCTGAAGATTATCGCTGACTTCTCGCGGATCGTCCGGTTCAACAACATCCGGGCGACTATCAAGCTCCAGTTTCGTGACGTGGATAACTTCATTCACAAAGATTTCCGCAGTCGGATGGACATCCGCTACATCAAGAAGACCATCGACACTCAGATGCCTAAGGAGGATCTCGCCGTGCTGGTTGATGCGATCCGCAAGGCTGGATGCATCCCAAGTGCGACGCCGTTTGACGAGGCCTCAGTGGACCTATGCGAGGAATTGGAGATTCCGCTCATCAAACTCGCCAGTTCGGACATAAACGACTGGTTCCTCATAGAACGCATCGCTAGATCCAACAAGCCAGTCATCGCATCATCTGGCGGCTCATCGGTGAAGGACACTGATGACCTTGTGACTTTTTTCGCCAACCGGAGTATTCCATTAGCTCTTAATCATTGCGTATCGCTTTACCCGACAGAGGGTCGTGATCTTCAACTTAATCAGATTGACTATCTGCGCGCTCGTTATCCGCACAACACGATCGGATTTTCTACGCACGAATATCACGATTGGGAAACAAGCCTCGCCATCTCTTATGCGAAGGGAGCACGCACGTTCGAGCGACATATCGACATCGAATCGGAAGGAACGCAAGTCTCGCCTTACTGCACATTGCCTCATCAAGCCGACGTGTGGTTCAAGGCCTTCCGACGGGTCAAGTCAATGTGTGGGCATCCTGGGACAGTGAAACGCACGCCATCGGATGCCGAGATTAAGTATTTAGATGCTTTGGTACGCGGGGTATACGCTAAGCGAGACTTGAAGGCGGGACAATCTCTGCGAGAGGAGGACCTCTATCTCGCCATACCGCTTCAGAAAGGGCAGTTGTCTTGCCGTGAAATCATGCGTGGGCAGGTGCTGTTGAAAGACGTGACAAAAGACGAAGCGGTCATGGTTGATCAAGTGGATAGCCCCTACGCTTATGATGAGGAGCTGAAACGGCTGATTTATGAGCGCGGAATTTAAGACGCCCTCGGATGCGCGTCCGATGTTGAGTGTTGTTACCGGCTGTTTCAACGAGGCCGAAAGCATCGGGGAGCTTGTGGAGCGAGTTGAGTCCGTTTTCACATCCTTGCCGCAATACCGCCACGAGATCGTCATCATCGACAACGCTTCAACCGACGGAACCCAAGACATTCTGCGCCGACTCGCGGGAAGCAATCGGCACGTGAAGGTTATTCTGAACGCCCGCAACTTCGGGCACATCAGATCTCCCTTCCATGGCCTTCTGCAGGCGGATGGTGCAGCGGTCATTTGCATGGCGAGTGATCTTCAGGATCCACCTGAGATGATCCCTCAATTCGTCGCCGCTTGGGAGGGTGGGGCAAAAGCCGTGCTTGCCATCAAGGATTCCACCGAGGAGGTGGGGATCTTTTTCGTATTACGAAAGCTGTATTATCGGATTGTTGAACATTTGGCCGATGCGCGCACTTTCCAGAACTTTACCGGCTTCGGGCTCTACGATCGGCAGGTAGTCGACTACTGTCGCTCTTTACAAGACCCCTATCCTTACTTTCGCGGCATTATTGCTGAGACGGGGCTGCCAACGGCTGAAGTGCATTACCAGCAACCGGCGCGAAAGCGTGGAATCACGAAGAACAATTTTTACACGCTTTACGACTTGGCTATGCTGGGCATCACCAGCCATTCAAAGATTCCTCTTCGCCTGGCGACAATGTCCGGTTTTCTTGTGTCTCTGGTCAGTCTGGTTGTGGGGGGCGTTTACTTGGTTTACAAGCTGCTCTTTTGGCAGCAGTTTCCCGTTGGCACCGCGCCCTTGGTGATAGGGTTGTTCTTCTTCGCTTCGGTCCAGCTTTTCTTCATCGGCATTCTCGGGGAATACATCGGGTCGATTCATACCCAAGTACTCAAGAGACCTCTGGTGGTGGAGAAAGAACGCATCAACTTTTGACCTGTGGGTGTCGCTTCGGCGGCGCTGTTTCGGATTTTCATGACAAAGCATCGCCCTACAATCGACCGCGCCCTTCTCTGTCTGTTGGTTTTTTTGGCCGCCTCCGTAGCGGTCCTCGGCTTCGGTTGGCTGCGGCAGACCCCTTCCCAAGAAGAGCTCTACAGCGATGCCGGCAGATTTTTCGCCGAGTTCCGGAACGTCTTCTCCGGAGGGAAGATAAACTGGTGGACGCCGAATTTTATGCAGGGCTCATCGTCCTCGCAGTATTTCCTCGTCACTGTTCCGATTCTGATTGGCAACGCCCTGACCTCGATTTTTGGGGATGGCTTGGCGGGCAAGCTCCTGGGGTTGATCGCCCTTGCTGCGTCAGGCCTCGCGGCATTTGTTTTTGCCCGCAAGCTCTCGGCAAACTCTTGGATCGGTTTCCTTGCAGGCGTTCTTTACACATTGAATGCCCAAGTTTTGCTGCGGCTGGCCAGCTTCGAGCATATCGGCGCCGTTGTTGCCTATGCCTTCGTTCCGCTGGTTTTGTTGGGTTTTCTCCGCGTTGCCGAACGTGGCTCATGGCAGAGCGCATTCCTTCTGGCCGCAGCCTGGGGTGGACTAATGCTCTCTTACACGAAGCTAGGTCTGATGTTTCTCCCACTGGCAGGCGGGTTCTTTCTCTGGATCCTTTTCGATCAGCCGGAGCGCCGCATCGCCCTTATCCGCGGGTCCATCGTTTCGGCGTTGCTCTTGGGCCTCATGGTGCTGCCGCTGCTGTTGCCGCTGACGCGTGAATACCAATGGGTGGCGGCTTTCAGCTTCGACAATTTCGCAGGGTGGCAGCAGGCGTTCTCGATGAAGAGCTTCATCTCGGTGCTCGATCGCGCGAATGGCCTGCTGGCCAATATGCGGCCGGACTTTGTCGCTGATCGTGGGCAGTTTTACCTCGGCCTTGTCCCGATCTTCAGCGCTGCCGCGGTTCTGTGGTGGGCTCGCGGACGAGGAGAGTGGCTGCAAACCCGCAATGGTGTGCTGCTGCGACTCTTCCTTGGGATGACGCTGCTGGCCCTTTGGCTTTCCCACGGGCCTTTTTCTGCTTTCACTGGTCTTCAGGAATTCCTCAAGGGCTCGATCAAGGCACCCGATTGGATCGCCGCACTGGTCTGGCTCGTGACGATAGTGCCTCCGATCCTCATCTACGCGATTCTTCCGCGAACGCCGCGGCGCGGGCTTTGGGCGGCTTTGCTAATCATTGCGTGGCTCTTTGTTCCGGGATTTGTGCTTCTGGAGAAACTTCCTATCTACAAAGACATCCGTGCTCCTTGGGGGTTCTGGGAGACGGGGTTCCTTTGCATCGCCATGGCGGGCGCCATTTCCATCCATCAGCTGTTCAACGCCATGATCGAAAAGCGCGACCGCCTTGTTGTCGCCGGTCTGCTTGGGGTCATCGTGCTGCTCGATGCCTCGGCCTATTTCTCGAAATTCTTCGCGTCAGGCCTGCCGGCGCAGACTTTTACCGACTTCGATCGCTCGCAGGAACACCTGAAGACCTCCCTCATCGAAGGCCGCGTCTACCCGATGTCCGGACGCTACTTCTATCTGCGCACGCCGATGCAATCGGGGCGTGGACTCAACACTGAGGCAGTCTGGAGCCACTTCCAGATGCGGGGGGTTCGGGCCTTGGTCAACGGGGCAAATTCTTCGCCCGGTGCCATGCAGACTTACATGCGGGTGGCGGGGATTTCGCATGTGCTGCTGGACAAGAAAGATCCGTTCACGCCGCAGGAGATTCAAAACGCGTTCGCCCAAGCTTATCCGACGGGGTTCGACTCGGAATATATCCGCGTGCTGGAGAACAAGGACTCGCTCGCGCCGGCGTTTGTGGCGCGGGAATATATCGCGATGGATCCGGGGACGGAGGCTCTGGCGCCGGCATTCCTCGACGCGGCTGGACGCATCAATGCGGCGCCGATTGAACTCGGACCGAACGAACGCAACTTCCCGTTCCTCGCCGGCACGGGGGCCACAGCGACCGGTATCCAACTGGCACAGAAATACGCGCAGGGTCCGGGCGAGCCGTTCGAGCGGGTTCCCTTTAGCGCACCGCGTAAAGATCCGTCGAAGATGATATTCGACCCGTTCGGCGACCGCAAAGGATGGCTCGTCGTGACCGAGGCGTGGCATCCTGACTGGCGGGCTTATTCCGACGGCGCGCAGTTGCCGGTCTATAAAGCGTTCGGCGGCCTTATGGCCGTGCCTCTCGGTCGGACCAACGGTCCGATCGAATTCGTTTTCAGTCCGCCCCGCTGGTATGACCTCGCCGTTTGGGTCTCGGGCCTCTCGTGGGCCGGCGTGCTCGGCCTGTTGCTCATCATGCCGCTGCCCTTCATTCCTAAGCGCTGGAAGGATTGGTGGACTGGGGCGAACAAGCAGACGCCCGTGATCGCCCCGCCGGCCGGGATCATAGACAAGGTGGTGGTTGTTATCCCGACCTACAACGAACGCGAATCGATCAACAAAGCGATTGATTTGGTTCTCGGACTCCCACGCAAGGCGGATGTTCTTGTCGTTGATGATGGGTCGCCCGACGGCACTGCGGGGGTGGTGCGCGCACGCCCCGAGTTCAACAGGCGTATTTTCCTGCTCGAGGGCAAAGGCAAGGCGGGGTTGGGCACGGCTTACCGCCGCGGATTCCAGTGGGCCTTGAAGCATGGCTATGAGGCAGCGGTGGAGATGGATGCCGATCTCTCGCATGATCCGGCGGATATTCCGAAACTTCTCGAGGGTCTGGAACAGGGTGCGCATATCGCGGTCGGTTCGCGCTATCTCGGCGGCATCTCGGTGCTCAATTGGCCGCAGAGCCGGCTCTTCATCAGCACCTTCGGTGGCTTCTATGTGCGCACGCTGACGGCGCTGCCGATGAGCGATCCGACGAGTGGCTTCAAAGCGATTCGGGCCGATGTGCTGCGTGATCTCAATTGGGACAAAGTCCAAGCCGAAGGCTACGCCTTTCAGATCGAGTTGCACCACACGGCGTGGAAGCAGGGATTCACGATCAAGGAAGTGCCGATTGTTTTCACCGAGCGCCGGGAGGGGGATTCGAAAATGTCGACGGCCATCTCGCTGGAGGCGGCCTGGCGTGTGCTTCGTTTGGCGGCGGTCAGCTAAGGAGTAGTTGAGGGTTGAGGGATGAGAGTTGAGGGAAAATGGGGCTGAGGGCGCGGTCAGGACATGGGTAACACTTTAGGTTCAAGACATGGGTAACACCTGCCGTGATTTGTTGGTGATGTTGTTGTGTTGGTTGTGGTTGGTCAATGGCATGCAGAGAGGTGGAGGAGTGCAGCCGCCGCGCCCGAAGCGG
>JBIKLF010000034.1:0-14633 GCA_044359955.1 Chthoniobacterales bacterium
TCAATTGGGCCAAGGCGCAGGAAGTCGGCCTCGGCCTGCTCATTTCGCCGGTCGTCGGTTTTGTCGCCGCCGCCCTGCTGCTCATCACGCTGAAAATTCTCGTGCGCAAGCCCGAGCTTTACCGCGCGCCCGTGGGGCAAGCCCCGCCGCCGCTCTGGATCCGTGCCATCCTCATGCTCACCTGCACGGGGGTGAGCTTTGCCCACGGGTCGAACGATGGACAAAAGGGCATGGGCCTCATCGTCCTCATCCTGGTCGGCATCCTGCCCGGCACCTATGCGCTGAAAATGTCGGCCGACCACGAAACCGTGGCCGGTTTGTCGGCCGAGGCCGCGCAATTGTCGTCCGTTTTCGCCGATGACGCGGACGGTGCAGTCATCAGCGGCCGGGAGGCCAACGACATACTCGCCGCCTTTCTCAAGCCGAGTGGCCAGCCCTCGACCGAAGTCTTCGCCGCGCTGGCCGGAGCCACGGCCGACGTCAGCGCGCGGCTCAAAAACGCCGAAACTTTCCAGGCCCTGCCCTCGAGCGAGCGTGGCGACGTTCGCACTGACCTTTATCTTGTCTCCAAAACCATCGCCAAACTCGACAAAGCCGGCCGGCTCGCCATGGACCCGGAGGTTCGCGCGGCCGAGCAGGCCCTGGGTAAGCATGCCGATGCGCTGACCAATTACATTCCCGACTGGGTCAAATACGCCGTGGCCCTCTCGCTCGGCCTCGGCACCATGATCGGCTACAAGCGCATCGTCAAAACGGTCGGCGAAAAAATCGGCAAAGACCATCTTACCTACGGCCAAGGCGCCTCGGCCGAGGCGGTGGCCATGGGCACGATCATGGTGGCCGACCACTTTGGTCTCCCGGTCAGCACGACCCACGTTCTTTCCTCGGGCATCGCCGGCACCATGGCGGCGAACAATTCCGGCCTGCAGATGGCGACCGTGCGCAATATCCTCATGGCCTGGGTGCTCACCCTGCCAGTTTGCATTTTCCTCGGAGCCCTGCTTTTCGCCGGGGCGCTCAACGCCATCGCCCTGCTCGGCTTCCGGTGAACCGTGTTTGAGCAAAAGGAGCAAAGAACGCGAAGCTTGCCCCGCTCTATGCATCTTCTCCTGCTTGTCGCGCTATTTCCGGCGGTCCTCGTGCAAGCCGCACCCGTCACCACCGCGCAGGAGGCCCAAGCCAACCCGATCTTCATCCGCAACCCCGAAGACATCACCTCGGGCGACATCCTCGCCGGCACGGCCGGCACGGTGGGCGGTGAGCGGCTCCCCCTGCGCGTGCGCATGGGCAGTATCTTGAATGACTGGTGGAACGGTCCGCACCTGCTCGGTGGCGAGGGCAACCGTTATGGCCTGCGTCCTCAGGCCCGTTGGCTCAAAGATCGTGGATTTTCCTTTGACGGAAATTATCAAGGCGCCTATTTCGGCGTGGTCTCGAGCCAGAGCGGGTCGCGCGGATTTTGGGACGGGCAGCTGAATTTTTCCGGTCAGTTCAACCTCGGCGACGCCCTGCGCGACGAGCGTTTCTCGGGCGTGCAGCTTTTCGGGGCGGGCCGCTACCGCAGCAGCTGGGAGGAATCCAATCCGAACAACTTCGTCCTCGCCCAAAGCATGTTCAATCCTTCGAACTGGCAATCCGGCACCCAGTGGCGCCTGCTCAACTTCGGCCTCCTTCTCGACAGCGCGAAAAATCTTCCCGTCGAGCACATGCTCACCGTCAAGCTCGGCTGGCTCCAACCCCAGCGCGAATTTGCCGACCAGCCGCTGAGCAAATTGTTCCTCAACAATGCGGTGAACAGCGCCAAAGGCCTCGGCGGCAATATCCCCTTCTCCTCCAGCGAATCCACCTGGGGCGGCACGCTCACCGTGCGTCCGCAGGACGATTTCTACCTGCGCCATGCGCTCTTCATGTCATTCCCCAAGCCCACGTCCTCGCCAAACCACGGGCTTATGTTTCAAGGCTCGCTCAACCCCGCGCAGAACGGACTTTGGTATATGGGCGAGGGCGGATGGACCCCGTCCCTCGGCCCGGAAAGCCTGCCCGGCAAATACGCCTTTGGCGGATTCTACTATGGCACGCCGGCCGGTCAGGCCACCTGGGGCGGGTCGACTGCCTCCGGCCAATATGGTTTCTACGCGCAGGCCGACCAAATGCTTTACCGGGAAGCCTCGACCGGTTCGGCAGCCGACCTCTCGACGCAAGGCTTGAAAGCCTTCAATCTTTTCTTCTTCACCACGAGCGAGACCAAGGCGGACGTCTATCCTTTCTATTTCCAAAGCGGATTGGTTTACACCGGTCTCCTCCCGCGCCGCGACTTCGACCTCGTCATGATCTCGCTCGGCTGCGGCGTCTACAGCCAGGCCAGCGGAGCACCCGCCCGCACCCAGACCGCGGTGATCGAAGGCGCCTACCGTTGGCAGGTCAACGGCTGGTGCTACGCCCAACCATTTTTCCAATACTTCTCCCGTCCCAACGGCACGTCCGCCGTGGACAATGCCGGCATCCTCGGCTTCCTCGTCGGGACCGTCTTTTGAGCGTTGCTTGTTTCACCCGGTGAAAGACGCGGGCTTATACCAACGTCCTTTTTCTTTTCGACTCCCGACTAACTCGAAGTGTTTTCAGGCAGCGACAAGTTTTTGTCGAGATGTAGCGGCGCTCTATGAGCGTCGGTGCCTTTGCCCCTGGCAGTGATGGTAGCCCCAGTTACTCCCAGCACACACTCGCCCACGCGCGGGTTCAGGGACTATGGGCCGTCTCGCAGACTCGGCTGTGGCTTTCTGACCTCTGGCCTGCCCAAGCTCGCAGTCGACGCCGGCCCCAGTTACTCCCCAACCACACCCGCCAACGCGCGGGTTCAGGGACTATGGATCGAGCGGTAGGGCTGGGCCTTTGCCTAGGGGCCATCTTCACTGCGTTCCGGTTGGACCGGCCGCGTCGAATCCCGGAGAATGTTAGCGGTCGGCCCGGAGGTCCGACCCAATCCCCGGGGCCGAAGGACAAAGTCCCAAGGCGATGGGCCCTTGGTATAAGCCGTAACGATGCCGTCGAAGGTAAAAAGCAGAAGAGGCGTCCCCGCCGCTTGTCGTCCGGGGTTAAGCGGCGGGGACGCCGCTTGTACTTTTCCGAACCGCTGCCTTTTTGATGGGGACGCGCGGTCGGCTGACCCAGCCGATCCTACCGATGGTGACGAAAAGTCTAAACCTAGAAAGGAAGTTGAGGGTCTATGGTTGAGGGACTGAAACTCAGAGGTTTGCCCATTTCCACTCCGTCACCCCAAGGGTGATGCCGGGCTGCGGCGTATCACCTTGCTGCCCACCCTCTCAATTGGTCGCGACGGCGACCTGTCTCCGTCCGCCGCAGCGGACTCCGGCTCTCATCTCCGTTTTTAGGCTAAAAACTTTTCGTGTTTGGCCTCAGTCCCCGAAACTGATCCCGACCGAGCGCGCCGAGGCCACGGTTTCCCCGCCCGGTGGCACGGTGCGCAAAGTCCGCACGGCCTTGGCGATGGACACGCCGCCGACGTGATCGTTGAGATAGGTCACCATGTGGCCGAATTGGCCGGCCGCGATGAGCCGCACCGCGCCGACACCGAAACGGGTGGCGAGGATGCGGTCGAGCGCGCTCGGTGTGCCGCCGCGTTGCAGGTGACCGAGCGTGACGAAGCGTGCCTCCTGACCCGTGGCCGCCTCCAATTCCTCGGCGAGCTGCTCGCCTATGCCGCCGAGCCGCACTTCGCCTTGGCCGCGCAGCTTGGCTTCCTTGGTCACGAGTTTTTTTCCCCGCTCCTTCGCGCCCTCGGCCACCACGATCATCGTGCTGCCGAAGCCGTCGGCTTTGCGCTGCTTGAGCAGATGGATGAGGGCATCCCTGCGGTAGGGAATTTCCGGGACGAGGATGACGTCGGCCCCCCCGCCCAGTCCGCCATGCAACGCGATCCATCCGGCGTGGCGTCCCATCACTTCGACCACCATGATCCGTTTGTGGCTGCGCGCCGTGGTGTGCAGGCGGTCGAGCGCATCGACCACCACTTCCACCGCCGAGTCGAAACCGAACGTCATGTTGGTGGCCGACAGATCATTGTCGATCGTCTTGGGCACACCCACGACCGGCACCCCGGCCTTTTGCAGCTGCAGCGCCGTGCTCAACGAACCGTCGCCGCCGATGCAAACCAGCGCGCCGAGTCCGAGCCCCTGGAAGGTCTCGCGCGCTTCGCCCAGGATGGCTCGGGGGATCTCCGCTTTTTTTCCCGCGCCGACCTTGGCCGCGAAGCGTCCGCGATTGACCGTGCCGAGGATTGTCCCGCCCATCGGCATGATGCTGTCCACCCCGTTCGGGTCGAGTTTGCGGTAGCGCACCGGGGAGAGCAGCCCTTCGTAGCCGTCGGAAAACCCGTAGGTTTCCCAGCCTTGCTCGTGGGCGGCCCGCACGACCCCGCGGATCACCGCATTGAGTCCCGGACAATCCCCGCCGCTGGTCAGCACCCCGATCCGCTCGATTTTTGCACGCTTCATCGTGCTGCAAATCAGCAGCTTTGATGCCAATCGTGTCCGGATGATCCTACTTTTCGCGTCCCACCTCGGCCGCGGGCTCGCGCAGGTGGAGCAACTTGATCCTGCCGTCGCGCTCCTCGACCAGGGCCGTGCAGTGCTCCACCCAATCGCCGCAGTTGTAGTAACTCACTTGGCCGAGACGTCGGACGGACGGCATGTGGATGTGGCCGCACAGGACGGCCGAGGCGCCGGCATCGGCGGCGTAACGTCCCACCGCTTCCTCGAATTCGCTGATGAAGTTGACCGCGTTTTTGACGCGCGATTTGACGTAAGCGCTGAGCGACCACGGCGGCAGGCCCATGCGGCGTCGCGCCCAGTGCACGGGGTGGTTGGCCTGCAGGAGCAGTTGGTAGCCGATGTCTCCGACGTGGGCCAGCCAGCCCATGTTCTGCACCACGGTGTCGAGTTCGTGGCCGTGCATGACGAGGATTTTCCGCCCGTCCCACGTGCGGTGCAGGGCGCGCGGGACGATCTCGATATTGCCGAAATCCCCGGGGAACTCCGCGACAAATTCGTCATGGTTGCCGGGAATGTAAACGATGCGCGTGCCTTTGCGCGATTTGCGCAGGAGTTTCTGGATGACGTCGCTGTGCGCCTGCGGCCAATACCGCCGGCGGCGCAGAGACCAGATGTCAATGAGATCGCCGACGAGATAGAGCGTCTCGAATTCGTGGTCGCGGAGGAATTCCAGCAGCGCGGCGGCTTGGCTGCCGCGCGTGCCCAGATGGACGTCGGAAATCCAACCGGCTCGATGATGGGTCATGGATGCATATCTGAGATATAACCGGGCGCGGCGGGAAGTCAGGACCTGTGACTTTTTCGTCACCGACCCCCGGGTCGCTTCCGCGGCCGCCGCAACACGTTCTTGAGTGGAAGGCGCCCATGCTCTAGGTACTCTCGGTGGGCGGCGCGACCGCCGATCGAACATGAAATCCCCCAAGCCACTTGTCGGAGTCATCATGGGCAGCAAGTCCGATGCCGAGACCATGAGGGGTGCCGTCGAGACTTTGCAACGGCTCGGCATTGCGCACGAAGAACGCGTGGTTTCCGCCCACCGCACGCCGGACCTCATGGCCTCCTACGCCAAGAAAGCGCGCGGCCGCGGGCTGCGCGTCATCATCGCCGGCGCCGGCGGGGCCGCCCACCTGCCCGGCATGGTCGCCGCCCACACCGACCTGCCGGTTCTCGGTGTGCCCGTGACGAGCCGGGCGCTCCAGGGTTTGGACTCCCTGCTTTCCATCGTGCAAATGCCCGCCGGTATTCCCGTGGGCACGCTGGCCATCGGTCCGGCGGGGGCAACCAATGCCGCGTTGCTTGCGGCCTCCATCCTCTCGCTGTCCGATGCCAAAATTCGCGCCGCGTTGGCAGCCTACCGTGCGGAGCAGACGGCTGCGGTCCTTCGTCCGGACCGCGCCCGATGAACCGCTTCCACGGCCCGGGCAGCCGCCTCGGCATCATGGGCGGCGGACAACTCGGGCGCCTGCTCGCGTTGGCTGCGCGGCGCCTCGGCTACCGGGTGCATGTTTTCGCCCCGGGCGGCGGTTCGCCCGCCGGTCAGGTGGCCGATGTGGAGGTTTCCGCCGGTTACCACGACGAGAAAGCGGTGCGGGCTTTCGCGGCGGGGGTCGATGTGGTGACGTTCGAGTTCGAAAATGTGCCCGCTGACACGGTGCGCTGGGCCGCGGAACATTGCGACGTGCGTCCGGAGGCCGCAGCCCTCGCCACCGCGCAAAATCGCATCCGTGAAAAACAATTCCTCGCGGATGGCGGATTCCCTTTGGCCGCTTGGGCTGAAGTGTCGGAGGCCGCGGGTCTCGCCAACGCGGCGGCCAGCCTTGGTTGGCCGGCGGTGCTGAAGACGGCGGAGTCGGGTTATGACGGCAAGGGACAGGTCAAACTGTGCCGTCCGGAAGATCTGGCCTCTCCCGACTTGCCGCCGTTCCCGTGCGTGCTCGAGGCGTGGGTTCCTTTTGTGATGGAAATTTCGGTCGTGCTGGCGCGTGGTGCGGACGGATCATCGGCCGTCTTTCCCGTCGCCGAGAATATCCACCACCGGCACATCCTTGAGGCGACGCTCGTGCCGGCCCGCCTTGATCCGGCGGTGGCGCGGCGGGCCGAAATCCTGGCCGAGGAGATTGCCGAGCGCCTCGGCTTCACCGGCGTGATGGCGGTGGAGATGTTCGTGCTGGCCGACGGGTCTTTGCTCGTCAACGAGATCGCGCCCCGTCCGCACAACTCGGGGCACTACACGTTGGATGCGTGCGTCACGGATCAGTTCGAACAGCAACTGCGCGCCGTCTGCGGCCTGCCACTCGGATCAACGGAACTGCTGCGCCCCTGCGCGATGGTCAATTTGCTCGGAGACCTGTGGAGTGGTGGCGAACCCGATTGGGCCGCGGTCGCCGCGTTCGGCGACGTGAAAATCCACCTTTACGGCAAGGACTGCGCCAAACCCGGCCGCAAGATGGGGCACCTCACCGTGCTTGGTGCCACGGCCGGTGAGGCGCTGGAGCGGGTGCGCGCGGCACGGGGGGTGCTTTGTTGAAATAGTGGCATCGGCTTCCAGCCGATGAAATCAGGGCATCATCGGCAGGATGCCGATGCTACTATAACGTTTCCACGAAACGCACCGTGCGTGGGCCAGCCACCACACGGCCGAGGGCGTAAACCGGTTCGGCGATCACGCCGCGCAACTCTTCCGCGGCTGCCGGATCGCAAACCAAGACCATACCAATCCCCATGTTGAACGTGCGGAAGAGTTCTTCGTCGGGTAGTCCGCTCGCTTCTTGGATCAGGGCAAAGAGCGGCGGGATCGGCCAGGCGCGCCGGTCGATCTCCGCGGCGCAATCCGGCGGCAGGACGCGCGGGAGATTTTCAAAGATGCCGCCGCCGGTGAGGTGGGCCAGGGCTTTGATCAGTCCGCGATCCAACGCGCCGCGCAGCACGTCGAGGTAGGAGCGATGCGGGGCGAGCAGGGCCTCGCCCAGCGTCGTGTCGAGACCGGCCGGAGACGCCTCGAGCGGCAGGCCGCGGAAGATTTTGCGGACCAGTGAATAGCCGTTGGTGTGCAGTCCGGACGAAGCCACGCCCAGCAGCACATCGCCGGGCGCGACGTCGGTCCGCGGCAGAAGGTTTTTTTTCTCGGTCACCCCGACCATCGTGCCGGCCACGTCGAATTCGCCCGGACAATACACTCCGGGCATTTCGGCCGTCTCTCCGCCGAGCAGGACGCAGCGGGCGGCGGCGCAAGCTTCAGCCATGCCGCCGACGATCTCGGCGACGCGCGAAGCCGCCATGGACGACGAGGCGATGTAATCGAGGAAGAAAAGCGGAAAAGCCCCCTGCACGAGGAGGTCGTTGATGCAGTGGTTGACGATGTCATGGCCGATGGTGTCATAGCGTCCGGTGGCGGTGGCCAGCATGACCTTGGTGCCCACCCCATCGGTCGTGGCCAATAACACGGGGTGATCGAATTTTTTGAGGGACGAAGCGTCGAGCGCACCGCCGAACGACCCGATCCCGCCGAGGACGCTGGCCGAATGCGTGGCTTCGACTTTCTTTTTGAGCAAGGCCACCGCGCGATTGCCCTCGTCGATATCGACACCGCTCGCGGCGTAACCTCCGGCCGTGCGGGCCAGTTCGCGCCAACCGATATCGCGGCGCACCTGGCAGCCGCGGAAGGAAATTTCCCCGGTCGCCCCATAGGCGCGGGCGCGGGCTTCCTCGAGGTTGCGCCCGGTGGCGGTCACGCTGAGCACGCGGCCTCCGGAGGTCACGATGGTGCCGCGCGTCCCGGTTGTTCCGGCATGGAAAAGGCGCACGCCTTCATGCGCGGCCGCGCGATCGAGCCCTTCGATGACATCACCGCTCTCGGGATTTTCGGGGTAGCCGCGCGAGGCCAGCACCACGGTGCACGCGGTCTCGTCGCGCCAGCGGACCGGGGTTTGGTCCAACCGTCCTTCGACGCAGGCCAAGGCCACCTCGCGCAGCGGCGTCTCGAGCAAGGGCAACAAAGTCTGCGCCTCGGGGTCGCCGAAACGGCAGTTGTATTCGATCAGCTTGGGTCCGCCGGCCGTCATCATCAATCCGGCGTAGAGCACACCGATGTAGGGTGTTCCCTCGGCCGCGAGGGCGGCGATGGTCGGACGGATGATGGTCGCGAGGACTTGTTCGACCATGGGGGGCGGACAAATTGCCGTCGGCGCATACGCGCCCATGCCGCCGGTGTTCGGTCCGCGGTCACCTTCGTGAATCCGTTTGTGATCCTGCGCCGGAGGCATGGCGGCGACACTTTTTCCGTCGCTGAAAACCAGCAGCGAAACTTCCGGTCCGGTCAGGCGCTCCTCGAGCAGGATCGGCCCGGTGAGGGCGAGGCGCGTGATGGCCCCGTCGCGCTCGGCGACGGTTTCGGGAACGACCACCCCTTTGCCGGAGGCGAGGCCGTCGGCCTTGACCACCACGGCAAAATCCTGCGCGTCGGCCCAGGCCTTGGCTTCCGCCGCAGCGTGCGGTCCGGAGAAGGTCGCGTATTGCGGCGAGGGGATGCCGTGGTGTGCGGCGAATTTCCGACTATAACTCTTGCTTGTCTCCAGCCTGGCGGCTTCGCGGGACGGACCGAAGACGGGGAACCCGGCCGCCCGGAGGGCATCGGCCACGCCCGCCGCCAGCGCGCTCTCGGGTCCGATGAGCACGAGGTCGATGTGTTCCGCTTGGCAGAGGGCCGTGACTTGCTCCGGGTCGCAGGGGTCGACGTCGCGGCGCTGGGGCGTGCCGCCGTTGCCCGGTGCAACGAGCACGGTGTCGCCGGTCCGCTCCAAAGCGCAAGCCATGGCGTGTTCGCGTCCGCCCGAACCGAGCACGAGGATCCTCATGCGAGGGCGAATTCGAAGGTTTCCTTGGGGCTGACGCCCGAGACATCGACGGGATACTTCCCGGTGAAACAGGCCGTGCAATAGCCATCCTTCTTGCCGATGGCGGACATCATGCCCTCGACGGAAAGGAAGGCGAGGGTGTCCGCGCCGACATGCTGGCGCAAACGCTCCGGGTCGAAGCGCGCGGCGATGAGTTCGTCATACGTCCCCATGTCGACCCCCATGTGACACGGGTGCAGGACGCGCGGGGAAGTGATGCGCAGGTGCACTTCCTTGGCGCCCGCGTCGCGCACCAGTTTGATCAACTGTGCCGAGGTCGTGCCGCGGACCAGCGAGTCGTCGATGATCACGACACGTTGGCCGGCGAGGTTGGCCGGCAGGACATTGAATTTCATGGCCACGCGCCGCTCGCGCAGCAATTGCGTCGGCTCGATGAAGGTGCGTCCGATGTAGCGGTTCTTGATGAAACCGTCGTTGAAGGGGATGCCCGACTGCCGGGCGTAGCCGATGGCCGCAGGGATCGAGGAATCGGGGACGGGCACGACGACATCGGCTTCGGCCGGCCACTCGATGGCGAGTTGTTCGCCCAGTTTCTGCCGCACTTCGTGCACGCTGCGGCCGTCCCACTCGCTGTCGGGCCGCGAAAAATAAACGAATTCGAACGCGCAGCGCGCCGGCCCCGTGGCCGCGGTCGTGGTGCGGTGGCGGGTGAGTTCCTTGCCGCGCACGACGACAATTTCCCCGTTTTCCACTTCGGTGATGTCGGTGCAGCCGAGGGTGTTCAGGGCGCAGGTTTCCGACGCCGCGGCCCAGCCGCCCTCGGGGGTGCGTCCGATGGAAAGCGGACGGAACCCCCACGGGTCGCGCGCCGCGATGAAGCAGTCGATGCCGAGCAGGACCAGCGAGTAAGCGCCCTTCCACGAGGGCATGGTGCGCTCGAGCCGCTCTTCCCACGTGCGGCCGCTCGCCGCGGCCAGCATGAGGGCCATCACTTCCGTATCGCTCGCGGCGGTGAGGGCGAAGCCGCGTTGCAAAAGTTGCAGACGCAATTCGGCGGCATTGACGAGCGATCCGTTGTGCGCGAGGGCCAGCGGACCGTGCATGGTCTCGACAAGGAAGGGCTGGGCATTGCGTGCGGTCGAGGCGCCCATCGTCGAGTAACGGGTGTGCCCGATGGCTTGGTAGCCGGTGAGCGGAGCGAGGGTTTCCGGCGTGAAAATTTGCGAGAGCAAGCCGACATCCTTGTGGATCCGCGCCCGCTGTCCGTCGGACACCGCCATACCGGCCGCTTCCTGTCCGCGGTGCTGCAAGGCAAAGAGCCCGAAGAAAGCGAGTTGGGCGGTTTCTTCGCCGCTGGGCGAAGAGACAGCTATCACGCCGCACTCTTCGCGCGGTTTGTCGCCGCGGTCCGTAACGGCATCCATCGGGTGGTTCAGTGTCATAGTCGTGCGGCGGGTCTCGGGGCGGGGACGGAGGTGCGGCCGGTCGGCATGTCGTTAGTCTGCACGCCGCAAGCCGCAGTTTCCACCCAGACCTTGGATGACCGGTCGAATTTCCTCAAGGTATCGTCGAGGATCGTGTTCATGATTCCCGGGCGTGGGCCACGCCGCACGCGAAGAGGGGGAGGGCGGAATGTTCTCCGGCCCGGGCGACCACGGCGCGGCCCTGACGCGCGGTGACGTGGTTTTCCGGATGCGGCATCATGCCGAGAATGAGGCCGGTCGGGTCGCAGACTCCGGCAATGGCGTCGACCGAACCATTAGGATTTTCCGGATAACCCGCAGCCGGCCTGCCATCCTCTGCGACGTAGCGGAAAGCGATGCCGTCGGCGGCGCGCAAGGTTTCCAGTTGCGACGGCGGGCATTCGTAACGTCCTTCCCCGTGGGCTACGGGGCAATGGATGGGTTCCTCGAGTCCGCGCGTCCACACACAATGCCGCGAGGCGGGTTGCAGCGCGACCCAGCGGCATTCGAAGTGTCCGCGTTCATTGTGCCGCAAAGCGCCGGGGAGCAACCCGGCGCGCACCAGCATTTGGAAACCGTTGCACACGCCGAGCACCGGCACACCGCGGGCGACCAACCGGGCCAGCAGGTCGCCGAGGAGTCGCTCGGTTTCGAGCGCGAAAATGCGGCCGGAACCGAGCGCGTCGCCGTAGGAAAACCCACCGGCGATGACCACAAGGCGGGCCTGGGCGAGGTCGTCGCGACGCTCCGGCAGGTCGAGAAGGTCGATGCAGACCGGCGCGGCGCCCGCTTGCTCCAGCGCGAAGGCGGCATCCGCTTGCCGGTTGGTGCCGGGGGCGGTCAAGACAACGGCGGGAGGTTTCATGCCGCGGCGCCCCTCCAAGCTTCGGCCAATTCGCGTCCGCTCCACGCAGATTTCCCGGCGGCGGTCGTGACATGCAAATGCAGGGCGGGCACCACGCTCCCGATGACGCGCGCTTCGCCCTCCAGCGCGGCGACGATTTCTTCCGCATCCTGCGCGCGGACCTCGAGTAAAATGCGGCCGAGCGATTCGGAAAAAAGTGCGGGGACCGGCTCGTCTTGGCCGAGATCGACTTCGAGACCGAGTTGTCCGGCCAGCACCATCTCGGCCAGCGCAACCGCCAACCCGCCCTCGCTCGCGTCATGGGCCGATGCAACCAACCCGCGCCGCATGAGATCATGGATCCGGCGGTAGCGTGCCGGTGCGGTCGGATCGGGCGCGGGCACCGTGCCGTTTTCTGCGCCGGTCACCAGATTGAAATGACTGCCGCCGAATTCGCACGCGGTGTGGCCGGTGAGGACAAGCACGTGGCCCGCGGCTTGCAGGGCGGTGCCGAGGACGCGGTCCGCGTCCGGCACGTGGGCCAGGGCGGTGATGACCAGCGTGGGTGGAATGGAGCGGCGTTGGCCGTCCGAGGTCACGTATTCGTTGTTGAGCGAATCTTTGCCGGAAACAAAAGGCGCCCCGTAAGCGCGGGCCGCCGCGCAGCAGCCTTCCACCGCAGCAACCAGATCGCCGAGCGTTTCCGGACGGCGCGGATCGCCCCACGAAAAATTGTCGAGCAGGGCGACCTGCGCGGGATCGGCCCCGGTGGCGGTCACGTTGCGGATGGCTTCGTCGACCACCGCGTGGGCCATGCGTTCGGGGTCGTGCATGCCGTAGCGTGCATTGACGCCGAGGCCGAGGGCGAAGCCGGTGGTGCTCTGCGGCCGTGCGATGACGGTGCCGTCCGAAGGTCCGGCTTGGCCCGGACCCGCCATGGGCCGCACCACGGTCGCGCCGAGCACTTCGTGGTCGTAGCGACGGATGATGGCTTCCTTCGACGCGATATTCGGATGCGCCAGCAGGGCGAGCAGGGTGGTTTTGATATCCGCGGTGCGCACCTGCTTGTCGGGAGCGCGATCGGGCGAGGGGAGCTTCGCGGCCAAGGCCCGCGTCGGGCGTCCGCGGTGCAAAAATTCCATCGGCAAATCCACGACCGGCTTGGTCCCGTGCCGGACGAGCAGACGTTGGTCGCCGGTGAACTCGCCGATATCGCCCGCGCTCAAGCCGAGATGCCGGGCGCGCGCCAACACGTGCGCGACCTGCTCCGGTGGAACAGCCAGCACCATGCGTTCCTGCGCCTCCGAGAGCCAGACTTCCCACGGTTGCAGGCCGGCGTATTTGCGTTCGACCCTGGTCAGATCGACGCAAACACCTGTGTGCTCCCCGAGTTCGCCCACCGCGGAGGAAAGTCCGCCCGCCCCGCAATCGGTCAGCGCCCGGACCAGCGGGTCGGGGCGGTCGAGCAATTCGAGGAGCAGGTCGGTGACCAGGCGCTCGATGATCGGGTCGCCGATCTGCACGGAGGCGCCGGCCACCTCGCCTGTCGTGGCGTCCATCGTCATGGAGGAGAACGTCGCCCCGCGGATGCCGTCGCGCCCGGTGGCCCCGCCGACCACCACGATGCGGTCGCCGGGCTGCGGTCCGGTCAGTTTGTCATAGCCGGCCAGAACCTCACCCACGCAACCGCAGAAAACGAGCGGGTTGGCCGTGTAGCCGGGGTCGTAGAGGACCGCGCCGGCCACGGTGGGGATGCCCATTTTGTTGCCGTAGTCGGCCACGCCTTCGACCACGCCTTCCTCGATGATCGCCGGGTGGAGCACGCCGGCGGGAAGTTCATGGTGGTCGAGATCCCGCGGGCCGAAGCAGAGGATGTCGGTCAGGGCGACGGGCCGCGCGGGGGCGGCGAGAACATCGCGGATGACACCGCCCACCCCGGTGTTGGCGCCGCCGAACGGCTCGATGGCGCTCGGGTGGTTGTGCGTCTCGGCCTTGATCGCGAGCCGCTGGCCGTCGGCAAAAGCCACGATGCCCGCATTGCCGTCGAAAGCGGAGACAACGAAGGGCGCGGCGATTTCTTTTGTCGTCTCGCGCAATTGGCGCAGCAGGGGGACGATCTCGCGGTCGCCGGCCGTGATGCGCGCGCCGAAAGTTTTGTGCGAGCAGTGGTCGCTCCAGGTCTGCGCGATGGTTTCCAATTCCGCATCGGTCGGATCGCGTCCGGCGGCGGCGAACCACTCCGCCACGACGGCCATTTCCGCGGGATCAAGGGCGAGCGAACGCTCCGCATTGACACGCCCCAGTTCCGCGGCGCCCAGACCGCGCAGTGGCACGAGGTCAACCGCGTCGGAATCCTCGTCCGTCCCGCGGGCAAAGCCGGGCAGGACGGCCCCGGCCGACCATGTTTCGATGACCGGATTGCACAGGAGGTTGTGCACAAGGAAGCGCAGGTCCTTTTCCGGCAGGTCCCGCGCTCCGGTGATGGCAAACCGCGCTCCGGTGGCCGCTTCGATCTGCAACCCGCTGCGGGCCGCACTTTCGGACAACTGCACGGCCACGCGATCGGTCACCCCGGCCCGCCGCGCCACTTCGATGGTCAGGCTGTCCGGATCGGCCACGGTCGAGCCGGCGTCGAGGCGCGCCGCTTCGCCCGGCACCTCATCAATCAGCCGCGCCACCAACCGCCGCAAACTCGCGGTGTCCGTATCGCCGCGCAGGAAAAAGATTTCCGCCGCCTTGATCGATACGCTCGGGAACCCCAGCTGGCGGGCCTGCCGGGTCAGGGCGCGGTCGCGGTGCGGACCGGCTGGTTTGACGATTTTGGCGACGTCACTCATGGGTGGCGGAAGTTTGCCAAAGTAGAAGCGGCGTCCCCGCCGCTTGTCGTGAGTGGTTAAGCGGCGGG
>JBIKLF010000023.1:0-36545 GCA_044359955.1 Chthoniobacterales bacterium
CTTCTACATTTTCACGGCGGCCGGCGACGGCCGCGCTCCACCGCTGGATTTCCGGAGGGCGAGCGTCCTCGCGAGCCGCCTGCGGTCGGCTGGGGGCAGCCGACCCTACTGGGGATGACTGACGAAGGGGGAAACTTTCGTAGTTATTGTCACTCATGGCGGGCGAAGGTGGCGATGACCGATGGCAGGAGCGTGTGTTCGGCGGCTTGGATGCGTTCTTGCAGGGTTTCCGCGGTGTCGCCGGGCCGGACCGGCACCTCTTGCTGCGCGATGATTTCGCCCGTATCCACGCCTTCGTCCACGTAGTGCACGGTGCAACCGGTCACCGGATCGCCGGCCGCCAGCGCTTGTCCTGCCGCGTTGGCACCGCGATATTTCGGCAGCAGCGACGGGTGAATGTTGAGGATGCGGCGCGGAAAGGCCGCGAGAAAAATCGGACCGATAATGCGCATGAAACCGGCCAGCACAACGAGGTCGGTGTCGGCCTCGCGCAGGATGCGCACAAAATGTTCCTCCGTCGCCGCGTCCAACCGTCCGCGCGCCGCGGCCGGCACGACGCATTCGGTGTGTGCCCCGCGAGCCCGCCCGGTGTCGAGGATGCGTGCGCCGGGTTGGTCCGACAAAACCACGCCCACGGTCGCGGCGAGTTGTCCTCGGTCAATCGCGCCGCAGATGGCTTCGAGGTTCGAGCCGCGTCCCGAGCCGAGCACACCCAAACGGAGAAGTGGAACTTTGCTCATCACGCCGTGTGGTTGCTCATGGCCCCCAAGTGTGCACGAACCGAGGCCCGTGGTTCAATCAATGTCTGTCGCGTGTTTTGCCAGAAGGCACTGCGGGAACTGGCGGCTTGCAGGGGCCTCTGACTTTCCCGGGTGGCCCTGGCCGACGCCGGTTTGCTTTCGTGCACAGGTAGGGACGAGCGGCCCGCTCGTCCTCTCCCGAACAAACGGACGCGCGAGCCGCGCGTTCCTACCTGGGGTGACAAATGCTGATCCCAAGCACGAAAAGTTTTTGACTTTTCACCCTAAAAACGGAGATGAGAGCCGGAGCAAAGCGGAGACGGCCGCAGGCAATTGACCGATGAGAGCCGGAATCCGCGGCGGCGGACGTAGACAGGTCGCCGAAGCGACCAATTGAGAGATTGGGCAGCCAGGCGATACACCGCTGCCCAGCATCACCCTTGGGGTGACGGAGCAGGAGGCCCAGCCCTACCACTCGATCAATAGTCGAAAAGCAAAAGGACCTTGGTATTGCTTAGGTCCTGAGCCTGCGCTGCGGAGACAGTCGGAGGCAATTGAGGGACTGAGGGTGAGCAGTTTACGTCATCGGCTGGCCTGATCCTTGGGGTGGCTGCTTCCGAACCAAGTGAAGATGCATTCGGAGTTATAAAGTAGAAGCGGCATCTTGCCGCTTCTACTTTTCAAAAACTCTGTGCCCTCTGTGGTCAATCCCCGCAGGCAGCGCGGATCATTTGCACGAAGGCGGGCTCGGCTTTTTCGACTGTCGGGGCCGGGCCGGTCATCTTGAGGTAAACGTCGCCGTTCGGATTTTCCAGGATGGTGCCGAGGAGGGCTTGGCCTTCCAGCGGGGTGGTCGCCTGGCCGGGCATGCCGCTTTGGAAGGTGCCGCGGGCGCGGGCGAAGGTCACCGGCACAGTGCCGATGGTTTCCTTGGCGGTGGCCGCACCTTTGGCGTCGTTGTCGCCGTCGAACTGACCGAACCAGCGGTCAACATTTTGCTGCACGGTGCCGCCTTGACCGGGACCGAAATGGAAAACTGTGATGATGGCCTCTCCGGCTGCGCCCGTTCCTTCGGGCCCGGGTACGCGCAACTCGGCTTTGCGCATCGGTGAGGATGGCGTTACGGAAATCCATCCCGCGGGCACGGCAAAACTGAAGTCACCCGCGGTGAAAGTCGCAGCTTCCTCGGCCCGCCCCAGAAAGGCGGTGAGCACCAGTGCCAAAACCACGCGCACGGCGCGCATGGCTTAACGCTTGGAGAACTGGAAGCGCTTGCGGGCGCCGGGACGGCCGGGCTTCTTGCGCTCTTTCATCCGCGGATCGCGGGTCAGGAGGCCGTTCTTCTTCAGTTCGGGTCGCAGGTTGGCGTCAAGCTTGAGCAGGGCCCGCGCGATGGCCAGGCTGGAAGCTCCGGCTTGGCCGGTCACGCCGCCGCCGGAAGTCTTCAAAATGATGTCGAGGTTCTGCTTGCGTCCGGCCAGCTCGAGCGGACGCAACACGGCGGTCTGCAGGGTGGTCGTCGGGAAGTAATCGTTGAACTCGCGCTTGTTGACCTCGATTTTGCCGGAGCCGGTGGTGAGGCGCACGCTGGCGACGGCGGTGCGGCGGCGGCCGGTGGCGGTGTGGACGTCGGACATGATCAGGGAATTTTGAGTTCTTTGGGTTGTTGGGCGCTGTGCGGATGTTCGGCGCCGGCGTAAACTTTGAGTTTGGTGAACTGGGCGCGGCCGAGGCGGTTGTGCGGGATCATGCCACGCACGGCGAGTTCGACCAGCAATTCGGGACGGCGGGCCTGGCGCTTCTCGAAAGTTTCGCTTTTGTGGCCGCCGACGTAACCGGAAAAACTGGTGTAGACTTTCGCCTTCGTCTTCTTGCCGGTCACGCGCACCTTCGAAGCGTTGATCACCACAACGAAGTCGCCGGTGTCGCAATGCGGGGTGTAGACGGCTTTGTTTTTACCGCGCAGGACGTCGGCAATTTTGGTCGCGATGCGTCCGAGGACCTTGTTTTCAGCATCGACAACCCACCAGCTGCGCTGGATTTCTTCGGCTTTGGCGGAAAAAGTTTTCATAGCAAATTTGGCCACGCAGAATATGGGCCCGGCGGCGGGGTGTCAAAAGCATTTCTCTATCTGCTTGACCCCCCTTCCGACCGCGGGAACGGTCGGCGGGTGCAGAAACGGGGAAAAAACACTGTCGGCAACTCCTGGGACGAGGTTTTCCTGCCGGATGGAACGCCGCGGGAAATCTACCGTCCGGTCCTCGATCTCGTTCTTTCGCTCCCCAAGGGCGAGACGAGGCTGATCATCGAACGGCTCGAAGCAACGATGCGCGAGATGGGCGTGACCTTCGACATCGCCCGCGACCGGCCGTGGGGGCGGCGTCCGTGGTTCTGCGACGTGCTGCCCGCGCTGTTCGGCGGGGACGAGTGGGGGCAGGTGGCGGCCGGCGTGCGGCAAAGGCTGAAAGCCTTTGAACTCTTTCTGGATGACATCCATGGCGAGAAAACCATCCTCCGCGCGCAGGTCATTCCGGCCCGCGTCGTCCTGGGCAGCCCGTTTTTCCAGCGTCCGGCGGTCGGTCTGCCCCGGCCCGGCGGGACGTTTCTCCATTTGTCCGGCCTGGCCTTGGCGCGGCGCCCGGACGGACGGCTGGCCGTGGCGCACCATTATTTCAGCAATGCCTCGGGTATCAGCTACATGATGCAGAACCGCCGGGCGCTTTCGCGTGTCTTTGCCGAAGCATTCCAGAACCACAATCCGCAGAGTATTGCGGATGTTCCGGTCTCCATTCTCGAGACGTTCCGCGCGCTCGCGCCGCGCGGCGTGGACGAACCGGTGGTGGCCTTGCTCACACCCGGGGCGGGTAGTCGTGCCTATTCGGAGCATGGCTTCCTCGCCCGCCGCATGGGCATTCCGCTCGTGCAGGGGGGCGATCTGCTGGTCCTCGACGACCGGCTGTATTTGAAAAGTGTTTCCGGCTTGGAGCGCATCGATGTGCTCTACACGCGGGTGGCCGACGCGTGGCTTGATTCGATGGCCTTCCGCCGCGATTCGCTGCTCGGCGTGGCGGGCCTCGCGCAGTGCGTGCGCCAAGGCACGGTTGCGGTGGCCAATGCGATGGGCAGCCAGTTGGCCGACGACCGCGCCCTCCTGCAGTTTTCGGCCCGGATCATCCGCTTTTATCTCGGGGAAGACGAAATCCTGCCCACCTTGCGCACGTGGTGGTTGGGCGATCTCGACCAGCGCGATCATGTGGTCGGGAGTCTTGAGGACTATGACATTCGTCCGCTTTACGGGGAGTCTTGCATCTGCCATGCGGACAGCACCAAGGCGGATATCGCCAAATTGCAGCGCCTCCTCCGCGATGAGCCGCAGAACTACGTGGCCCAGCCGCGCGACACCGGGGCAGCCACGGTGTGCCTCGACCGCAAGGGCGCGCTCGATGACCGTCGCCAGGATCACATTGTTTTCGCCTTGCGTGGCGCCGGTGGCGATTACGAGGTCTTTCCCGGGGCCTTGACCCGTGTTTCGTCCGCGGAGAGTGATTTCACGGCTTCGGAGCTGGGTGGCGGGAGCAAGGACACCTGGGTGCTGGCCACCGACCAAGAGGTCGGCCCCCGTGCCTTGGTCGTCCATCGCGCGGTCGAGGTCCATGCCCCCCAAACCCAGGTGACCAGCCGCGTGGCCGACTCCTTCTATTGGCTGGGCCGTTACCTCGAGCGCGCGCAGAGCCTTTCCACCATGGTCGGCGTGGTCGAAAGTCTGGAAACCGAAGAACTCAACCGCGCCGAGCGCCAACTCTACCGTCCGGTCTGGAATCGGGTGCTGCCCCCGCTGGAGAACCGCGAGACGGGGCGCAAGCGCGGTATTTCCAGTGCACTCGAGCGTTACCATCTCGTGCTCGACGGACGCGAGGAGGGTTCGGTCTGCCGCACGCTGCGCCGTGCGCTGCGCAATGCCGGCCAGATCATGGAGTGCCTGAGCGTCGAAGCCTTCGGCGTGCTCAGCAACTTAGAGGGGCGTTTCAACCGTGCGCGGTTCCGTCCGGACGCCGATGAAGCGTCGCTCGCGCTGGCCACCCAGCGCTTCAGCGCGGAGGCCACCTCGGGGATTGCGGAATTTTTCGGCATGGCGGAAGCAACCATGTTGGCCGACCGCGGTTGGAATTTCTGCCTCCTCGGCCAGCAATTCGAGCGTGCGGCGATCACGGCCAATGCGGGGTTGACCATTTTCAAATCGATTGCCCGCCGGACGGAAAAAACACCCGATGCGTCCGGGCATGCGGTGGAAATCGAGTTATCCGCCTTCCTCCGCCTCCTCGGGTCGCGCGATGCTTATCGCCGCGTCTACCAAATGCGGGCCGAGCCGGTTCCCGTCTTGCGCCTCCTTTACGACCACCCGGAGATGCCGCGCTCGGTGCGGCGTTGTCTCGGGCGTTGCGCGCACCTGCTCGGGGCGAAGGACGACGATTCGCCCGGGATGGTCCGCACGCGCGATGCGCTCGAGGCGATCGGAGAACTGGTCGCCGCGGCCGATTGGTCGTCCTACCTCCTGCCTGCCACCACGGCCTCCGGCGAAGCGGGCGGCGGGTTGCAACTTGATCCGGCGCGGCTCGGCCCGTTGGTTAGCCTGCTGACCGCGATCACCGAGCGGACTTACGCCATCCATGACGTCATTGCCGACGGCTTCATCAACCACCAGATCCTCCTCGACTGATGCGCTTCGAGATCCTGCATACGACCGATTACCGCTACGACGAGCCGGCGAGCGAGGCCTACGTCGAAGCGCGATTGACCCCGCCGTCCCGGCCGTCCCAACGGATTGTGGCCCACGACCTGAACTTTGCTCCGGCCGGCCCGTCGTCCTCCTATCTGGACTATTTCGGCAATCCCACTTCGTTTTATTCCATGGTCAAACGCCACGACCACCTGCTGGTGAGCAGCCGCCTCGTGGTCGAAACCTCGCCGCCCGCACTGCCCGCCGAGGCTCTGGAACTCACCATCGGGGAAGCGCGGCAAATTTTTTCGTCGGTCGGCACGGATATCTTCGACTACCTGCGGGCCTCGCCAGCCGTGCCCACGGGCGGAGAGGCGGTGGCCTGGGGACGGCGGTGGTTGCGCTCGGACGCCACGCTGCGCACCGCCCTCGAAGCGCTCAATGGCGCGATCCACCGCGAATTCCGCTACCAGCCGGGCTCGACGGAAAACTCGACTCCGCTCGCGGTCATTTGGAAAGCGCGGACCGGGGTGTGTCAGGATTTCGCCCATCTCATGCTCTCCGTGCTCCGCACCTCGGGCCTGCCGGCGCGCTACGTTTGCGGCTACATCGAGACGGACCCGCCCAAGGCGGGCCGCCGTCTGATCGGGGCAGTCGCCACGCATGCGTGGGTTGAAGTTCTGGTTCCCGGGATGGAGTGGGTGGCCCTCGACCCGACCAATGACCAATGGTGCGGTGAGCGCCATGTCGCGGTGTCGTTCGGGAGGGATTTTGCCGATGCCACACCATTGCGCGGGACATTCAAGGGGTGTGGTGGGCAAGATATGACCGTGAAAGTCCTGATGAAACGCACCTCATGAAGCTCGCCATCGATTACCGGGCCGAATACCGCTACGAACGGAAGGTCGGGCTCTCGCCCCATGTGGTGCGCCTCTTTCCGCGCGACGCCTTGCAGGCGCGGGTTGTCGCCCTGGACTTCGCCACGAATGCCTCGGGTGCCGTCCATTGGCGCCATGATCTTTTCGACAATGTGGTCGCCCAATGCTTTTACCCGCGCGAGGAAGATCATTTGCTCTACACGCTGCGGGCGGAGATCGCCGTCGAGGTGCGGAACCCCTTCGGCTTCCTCCTCGACAGCCGCGCCCTGCAGTGGCCGGCCGAATACACGGCGCGTGAGCGCGCGTTGTTGGCCTCTTTCTTGACGACCGCCGAAAAGACGGAGTTCCCCCCCGCGCTCCGTCCCATGCCGGGCCGCGAAATGGTTGGTGCGCTGACTGCCATGAACCAATGGATTCACGCCAACATCGCCTACGAACGTCGCGAAGATGGCGACGCGCACGCCCCGGCGGACACCCTGCGTCTCCGCCGCGGCGCCTGCCGGGACACCGCCGTATTGCTCGCCGCGGCGCTCCGTGCCGAGGGTCAGGCCGCACGCTTGGTCAGCGGTTATTTGTGGGAAAGCGTCAGCGATCCCTTCGAGCGCAAGGCGGACAGTGCCTTGCATGCCTGGACCGAAGTGTTTCTCCCCGGGGCCGGTTGGGTGGGGCTGGATCCTTCCAACGGCGTGCTGGTCGACCATCACTACATCGCCACCGCCGTCGGTTTGAGTGCGGCCGACATTGCGCCGGTTTCGGGTCTTTATTTCGGCGAGGAAGCGGTGCCCGGGAAATTGACCACCTCGCTCGGCATCACACGCGCGTGACGCTTC
The DNA here is from genome assembly GCA_044359955.1 of Chthoniobacterales bacterium. Classification (GTDB taxonomy): domain Bacteria; phylum Verrucomicrobiota; class Verrucomicrobiia; order Chthoniobacterales; family JACTMZ01; genus JACTMZ01. The sequence goes on from JBIKLF010000023.1 coordinate 7,166, forward strand.
TCGCGGTGGCTGTTATAGTTGCCCATGCCCAGCCTGTTCCTCGTGGCACTCTTTGCCTCCGCGCTCAACCCGGGACGGGCTTGGTCGGATCGCTCCGGATGGGAGGCTCTGCCTGCGGTGACCCTTTCGGGTGTCGGCGGCGCCCCGGTCGAACCGGCGGAGGTGCGGGCCCGGTGGAATGACGAATGGCTCTTTTTCGAATTTGTCTGCCGCGACACCGCACTCATCGCGCCCGGCCGCGCCGATGGCGAGGATCACTTCAAGATCGGCGACGTGGTCGAAGTGTTTGTCGCGCAGTGCGGAAAACCGGCCTATGTCGAGCTGCATGCCACGCCGAAAGGTCACCAGACCGTCTATGCCTTCCGCGACTGCCGCCGCGCCGCGGACGGACCGGACGGCATGGTGGTGCAGGCGGGGCGTATCGAGGGTGGTTGGCGTGCGGTGCTCGCGTTGCCTTGGCCGGCGGTGGGCGGCCAGCCTGAGGATGGCGACTGGGAGTTCTTGGCTGGACGCTACGACTATGACAAAGTGGACGGCCGTCCGGTTTTGTCATCTTTTCCCGCCCAGACCGGCAAACCCGACTTCCACGACCGCGCCCGTTACGGCCGGCTGAAGTTGCTGCGATGAAATTTTTACTGCCTCTGGTTCTCCTCGCCACCGGCTGTTCGTCGGTCAGCGTGCTGCAGGAACGTGAAAATGCCGCCCTGGCTCCCACCGTGCGGCCCGAGGTTCTCTCGGTGCGTCCCTTCGAAGTGCGGCGCGGGGTGGAATTCGACGCGGCGGCGGCCACGGCGGACGAGGATGTGGAGGCCAAGGTCGGTTTGCTGGTGGCCGAAGGCATCATGTCCAAGGCCGGAGAATGGGTTGCGCCGGGACGTCTTTTGGAACCCGGGGCGCCCACGCCGTCCGAGGGTTTGCTCGTGCGCGGAAAAATCCTCCGCGTGCGGCAAGGGAGCCGTGCCCTGCGCATGGCCGTCGGACTCGGTGCCGGGCGCACTCGTTTGGAAACCTCGGTGCGGGTTTTCAATCTCGCGGCCTCGAAGACCGAACCATGGTTGTCCTTCGAGACCACCGGCGGCAGCAACATGGAACCCGGCATTGCCGGCGCCCTCGTGCCCTCGCCGTTGACCATTCCGATCGCCGTGAGTGTGGCCAGCAGTGCGGTGACCGCCGGTGCGGTCGGCGCGAAGGGGGTCACGCAGGATGCTCTGCGCACGGGCCGGGTCATTGCCGCGGCGATGCACGACAAGCTGGTCGCGAGGGGGCTGACCGAAAGGGTGACCGGCGTGAAGCGGGCCGGGCGTTTCGCCACTCCGGTCGGCGAGGTTTCGCTTCCCGGTGCCGGGGTGCAGTGATCCCTGCCGCGCGCGTCTCACCATCCCGAGAAGCAGGGAGGGCGAGCCAGACAGTTCAGTGCCGCGAGGGCGGATAAAGGCCCGCCGCGACCAGACGGGCAATGCTCTCCACCACCCGCGGGCGGTCTTCGCGGTAGGTCACGCCAAACCAATCGGCCGTGGTCGGCAGCACGCGCACTGTGGCCGCACCGTCGGCAATCATCTCCGCCACGGCGGATGGAATGTAGCACTCGCTTTTCTCGCTCCCGGCCTCACGCGCGAGGAAAGCTTCGAGTGTTTTTGCGAGGAGCGGGAAAATTTGCGGGGTGAAACCCCAGAAATTCATCGAGACGGAGACCTCGGGGACGAAGGTGCGATGACCGGCGGCGATGACGCCATCGGCGCGCCGGGCCAGATCGGTCAGTTCCTCGACCCCGCGCAGGAGTCCGTCCGGGCCGACCTCGCAAATCCCGCGCGCCACGGTGCCATGGTCGCTCAGCGTTTTGTCCAGACGGTAACCGGCCATGGCAAAGCTGGCCGGTTGGGCGGCCGGATCGACCGCGGAAAGAAATTGCCCGAGTTGGCGGAAAGAATCCGCGCCATAGAAATCATCCGCATTGATCGCGGCAAAGGGTGCGGTGACCGTATCGCGCGCGCACCAGATGGCGTGCGCCGTGCCCCATGGTTTGGTCCGTCCGGGTGGCGGGGTGAAGCCGGAAGGTAGTTCATCGAGTTGCTGGAAAGCGTAGGCCACACAAATATTTCCTTCGTAGCGGACGCCGATTTTGGCGCGGAAATCGTCTTCGATGTCCCGGCGGATGAGAAAGACCACGCGGTCGAAGCCCGACCGGATGGCATCGTGCACGGAATAATCGAGGAGGGTTTCGCCGCCGGGTCCGACGGGATCGAGTTGCTTGAGCCCGCCGTAGCGGGAGCCCAGGCCGGCCGCGAGAACGAGGAGGGTGGGTGCAGACATAAAAGAAAAAACTAATTCATGACCCGCCGCCGCGCCAATCTGCTCACGCCTCCGGCGCGGCTTCGCGGTGCAGTTCGTAGGCGTTGATGATTTTCTGCACGAGCGGATGGCGGACCACGTCTTTGCGGCTCAAGGAACGGATGGCCAGGCCTTCGACGTTTTGCAGGACCTCGACCGCTTCGAGCAGTCCGGAACGTTTGTGGCGGGGCAGATCGATCTGGGTGCGGTCACCGGTGATGACGCACTTGGAGTCGTTGCCCAAACGGGTCAGGAACATGAACATTTGCTCGGCCGTGGTGTTCTGCGCCTCGTCGAGGACGACAAAAGAATGGTTCAAGGTGCGTCCGCGCATGTAGGCCAGCGGGGCGATTTCGATGATGCCGCGGTCCATGAACTTCTGGATCTCATCCGTCTCCAACATGTCATAAAGCGCATCGTAAAGCGGCCGCAGGTAAGGCAGGATTTTTTCTTCCAGTGCGCCGGGCAGAAAGCCGAGCGCCTCGCCGGCCTCCACGGCGGGGCGGGTCAGGACGATGCGGCTGACCTGTTCCTTCTTCAGCGCAGCCACGGCCATGGCCATGGCGAGGTAAGTTTTGCCCGTCCCGGCCGGGCCGACGCCGAAGACGACGTCGTATTCGCGGATGGCGCGGACGTAATCGCGCTGTCCGGGCGTCTTGGGAATGACCGGCGGCTTGCGCAGCGAGCAGACAATGCGTTCGGCCGCGAGTTCGGTGATGCTGGCGTCGGGCACACGGTCTTCGGCGGTCTGCAGGGCGAAGCGGAATTCCTGCTTGCCGAGGGCGGCTCCGCCGCGGCGGGCTTCGTCGAGTTGGGTGAAAACTTTGGCCGCACGGTCGGCGTTGTCTTTTTCCCCGTCGATGCGGATCCATCCTTCGCGGGCGGCGATTTGCACGCCGAGGCGCTGTTCCATCTCGCGCAGCAAACGCTCGTCGTTTTGGTAAAGCGCGGCGGCTGCCCGGGCATTGTCGAAATGGAGCGTGGTGCTCTCCATCAAGCGCTCATTTCCGCTGAAACCCGTAAACCAGCGCCCAGCCGGTGCGTTCCTCGGGAGAGGAAAGGATTTCGACGATTGCGTAATAAGTTCCGGTCGCACGCGGCTTGATCTCGGCGTAACCGAAGCGTCCGCGTTGCCAGGATTTGCTCTCCGCGAGGTTGCCTTCCGCGTCGTAAATGTTGACGCGCAGGGCGGCGCCGTCGACGTCGGTGGCGAGGAAGAACATGTAGCTGTTGCCGCGGAAGAGCTGGGCCGTGACCGCTTTTTTTTCGCCTTGGCCGAGGTCCCCGCCCCAGGCGTCTTCGCGGATGATCCAGCCGCGCTCGGCGTAGGGATTGGCCGCTTCGTAGGCGAAGGAGAGCGCGTCGTCGACGAAGGCGACGGCGGCCGGCGCGGCGAGCAGCAGGGCGAGCAGCGCGGCGGGCCAGCGGAGTTGGGAGGCGAGACGGTTCATGGTCAGCCGGCTTTGGCCCGAATGAGTTCCACCATTTGCGTGGAGAGGGTGTTGATTTCGGTCACCGTCTCTTCGGAAATTTCGCCGGCCGGCGCTTTTTTGATCAGCGGTCCGATGCGCCCGAGGGACTTGCGGATCTCGCCGACCAGTTGTTGGCGGCGGAGGCGCGGGCTCATTTGGTCGAGCTGGCGGTTGAAGTAATCCACCAGCAGGGGCTGGTGGAGGAGTTCGGCGCGGTCGCGGGAAAATTTGTCCTTCACGATGGAAGTGAGCACTTCGGTGCCGCGCAGCCAGCCGCCGAGGCTGACCAGTTGGGCCAGCTGCGCGTCGTTTAGCTCGAGCATGGCCTGGTTGACATCCTGGAGGGCGCCGTCGAATTCGCGGCGCACCGCATTCCATTCGCGGGCATCGGCTTTTTCCACGATGCTGTTGCTGCGGGCCACCACGGATTTGCGGACGTTGATCGCCTCGGCCAAAGTGAGGACGTTGCGGCCGATTTCTTTGACCCGCTCGCTGTCCTCCGCCTCGACCGCGACGAACCCGTCGGCGATGACCGTCCCGAGGAGGAGGGCGACTTGGGCGCGGTTCGGGCTGGCCGGGTAGCTTTTCTCCGGCCCCAATTCGCCGCGCCAGTTCGGGTTGCCCAGTTTGTCGAGGACGGTAAAAATTTCGCTCGGGACCGGGATGACGACGTTATCGACGGTCTCGGCGGGGAATTGACCCAGATCGATCGTCTTGTCCGGTTTCTGCGCGAGGGCAGCACTCAGGCCGAGGAAGAGGACGAAAAAGAGACGCGGAATCACGATTAAGGGAAATTTCACTTGGGAACCCGGTAAGATAAAGCATAAAAAGCCGGTCGTGGAACAACTACCCAGCGCCGCGCGCGTGCAGGAAATCATCGGCAAGATGTCCGGTCGCCGTATTCTCACGGCGGGCGACCTCATGCTCGACGAGTTCATTTGGGGCAAAGTGTCGCGCATTTCGCCCGAGGCGCCGGTTCCGGTCGTCGCGGTGGACCGCGAGACGTCTTATCCCGGTGGCGCGGCCAACGTGGCGCGCAATTTGCACGAGTTCACCGTCAAGACCTCGGTGTTCGGTCTGGCCGGGGAGGATGCGGCCGGCGCGCGGTTGCGCGATCTCCTTGCCGCCGGCGGTATCGGCACGGAGGGTGTGGTCACGCGGGCGGGTCCGACCACGGTGAAGACACGCATCATCGCCCGCACCCAGCAAGTGGTGCGCGTCGACCGCGAACTGGTCGCACCGGCCGGTCCGGCCCAGCGCAAAGCCTTGCTCGCCGCGCTGGATGCGGCGCTGCCCGAGGCGGATGGCCTCATCCTCGAAGATTACGGCAAAGGATTTTTCGACGAAGAAATGTCGGGCGAAATCATCCGCCGGGCGCGGGCCGCCGGTTGCGTGGTGGCCGTCGATCCCAATCCGGGCAACCCGCTGGCCTGGCATGGTGCGACCGTGGTCAAACCCAACCGCCACGAAGCTTTCGCCGCCGCCGGTCTCCCCTGGAGCGAGCCGGCCTCGCACCCGCTCGAAGACAAACAACTGCTCACCGCCGGCGAAACGCTCCTCACCAAGTGGGAGGCCGACCAATTGCTCATCACGCTGAGCGAACTCGGGATGCTTCTCCTGACCAAAGAGGGCGGCCGTCACCACACGCCGACCCGCGCACGTGAAGTCTTCGATGTCTCCGGGGCCGGCGACACCGCCATCGCGCTCTACACGCTCGCGCTCTGCGCGGGCGCCACGCCGGTCGAGGCGTCCGAAATCGCCAACCACGCCAGCGGTGTGGTCGTCGGCAAACTCGGCACCGCCACCCTCACGCCGGCCGAACTCCTCGCCAGTTTTGAAAATCATGCCCGCTGAGCGTCCCGCCGTGTTTTTCGACCGCGACGGCACCCTCATCCACGAGGCGCACTATTGCGCCAAACCGGCGCAGGTCCGCGCCATCGACGGCGCCCCCGGGGCGCTGGTCAAGTTGTCCGCCGCCGGTTTTGCCCTGGTCATCGTGACCAACCAGAGCGGCATCGGCCGCGGCTATTTCACCCGCGAGGATTACCACCGGGTGCACGAAGAAGTGCTCCGCCAACTGCGTCCCGCGGAAATCACCGCATCCTACTACGACGAAAGCACGCCCGACGCACCCGGCCCGCGCCGCAAGCCGTCCACCGCCATGCTGGAGGAAGCCGCCCGCGAGCACGGGCTCGACCTTTCGCGTTCGTGGATGGTCGGCGACAAGACCTCCGACATCGAGTGCGGCCGGAACGCCGGTCTGCGCACCGTATTGGTCGAGACCGGTCACGGCAAAGATCATCTCGACTGCGGTGCCGACGCCATCGTGACCGGCCCCGTCGCCGCCGCAGACTTCATTTTGGAGGAAGCAGCATGCGCGAAATGATCCGGGTAGGGACGAGCGGCCCGCTCGTCCGGCGTCTTTTGGTAGGGTCCGCTGGCTCAGCGGACCGCTGCCTTACAACGACAGTTAGCGGACGGCTCGGGCCGGCCGTCCCTACCTTTGGCATCGACAGACGCGCGCCCGGCTTATGAGCGAAGTAACCGTCATCATCCCCGCCCGCTGGGCCTCGACGCGTTTTCCCGGCAAGCCGCTCGTCCCCTTGCGTGGCAAGCCGCTCGTGCAACACGTCTGGGAACGCGCCGGCCGCGCCAAGAGGGTCGGGCGTATCATCATCGCCACCGACGACATGCGCATCGCCGAGGCGGCCTTCGACTTCGGCGCTGAAGTCGCGCTCACCTCGCCCAAACATCCCACCGGCACCGACCGCTTGGCCGAAGTGGCGAAGAAACTCAAATCCGCGTCGATCATCCTCAATGTGCAGGGTGACGAACCGGATATCGCGCCGTCCACCATCGACCGCCTGGCCGAGGCCCTGCAGGACGACCCCAAGCTCGGCATGGTCACCGCGGCCAACCCGCTGACCAATCCGGCCGACGTGCAGGACCCGAATGTGGTCAAGGTGGTCACCGACCTCGCCGGGCGCGCCCTTTATTTCTCCCGCAGCGTCATCCCGCACGACCGCGACGGCCGCGGCGGGATCAAGTATCTGCGCCATCAAGGCATTTACGGTTACCGCCGCAAGGTGCTCCTTGGTTTCGTGAAATGGAAACCAACGCCGCTCGAACAAGCCGAGAAGCTCGAGCAACTGCGGGCTTTGGAGCACGGAATTGCCATCGGTGTTATTGTGGTGTGTCGTGAATCCGTGGGGGTCGACGTCCCGGGGGACGTGGCCAAAGCGGAACGCGCCTTGCGCAAATAAATGAAAACAATTTTTGTCACCGGAGGAGTGGTCAGTTCACTCGGCAAAGGCCTCGCCGCCGCCTCGCTCGGCACCTTGCTCGAAAGTCGCGGCCTGCGCGTCACCATGGGCAAGCTCGATCCGTATCTCAATGTCGATCCCGGCACGATGAGCCCCTACCAGCATGGTGAGGTTTACGTGCTCAACGACGGCGCCGAGACCGACCTCGACCTCGGTCATTATGAACGCTTCACCAACTGCGTCCTGAGCCGCCGCAACAACCTGACCAGCGGACAAGTCTACGAAACCGTCCTGGCCCGCGAGCGCCGCGGTGATTACCTCGGCAAGACCGTGCAGGTCATTCCGCATGTGACGGACGAAATCAAAGCCCGCCTCCACGAGCTGGCCGCCCCGGCCGAAGCCGACGTGGCCATCATCGAAATCGGCGGCACGACCGGCGACATCGAAGGCCTCCCCTTTCTCGAGTCCATCCGCCAATACCTCCTCGAAGCAGGTGAGGGGAATGCCATCCTCATCCACGTCACGCTCGTGCCCTTCATCAAGGCCGCCGGCGAGTTGAAAACCAAGCCCACCCAGCAAAGCGTGGCCAAACTCCGCGAGATCGGTTTGCAGCCCCGCATCATCATCGCGCGCACCGAGTATCCGTTGGATGACGAGGTCCGCGACAAGCTTTCACTTTTTTCCAATGTCCCCAAACGCGCCGTGATCGAAGCGCGCGATGTGGACCACACCATTTACGAACTGCCGCTTATGCTGCAAAAGGAGGGACTCGACACCGTGGTTTGCCAGGCATTGCATCTCGACGCGCCTCCGGCGCAGATGGACGACTGGGCCAAATTTGTCGAGCGCGTGGTCCGTCCGCGCAAACGGGTCCGTATCGCCGTGGTCGGCAAATACATCGAATTGCAGGACGCCTACAAAAGCATTTACGAATCCCTGACCCACGCCGGTGCCGCGCACGATTGCGGCATCGATCTTGTGCTCGTCGACGCCGAGGACCTCGAGGCGGACGGCGGACCGAAAAAACACCTCCGCGGCGCGGCCGGCATCCTCGTGCCCGGCGGTTTCGGCGACCGCGGCATCGAAGGCAAGGTCGCCGCCGCCCGCTACGCCCGAGAAACCGGCACGCCTTACCTCGGGATTTGTCTCGGCATGCAGGTCGCAGTGGTCGAATTCGCGCGCCACGCCTGCGGACACGCCAAGGCCGACAGCACCGAGTTCGATGCCGAGACGCCCGATCCGGTGATCTATCTGATGGAGGGGCAGAAAGATGTCACCGCGAAAGGCGCGACCATGCGCCTCGGTTCCTATCCTTGCTCCCTGCGCAAAAACACCGTGGCCCATCAAGTGTATGGGGTGTCCGAAATCAACGAACGCCACCGTCACCGCTACGAGTTCAACATGGAATACCGGGACGAAATGGAGAAGCAGGGGCTGGTCATTTCCGGCACCTCACCGGACGGCACGCTGGCCGAGGTCATCGAATTGCGCTCGCACCCGTGGTTCGTCGCCTGCCAATTCCACCCCGAATTCCGCTCCCGCCCCCGCGCCCCGCATCCGCTCTTCAAAGGCTTCGTGGCCGCGGCGCTGGCCCACGTGTCGTGAGGGGAAAGAATTTTTAACAGAAGGAGACGAAGGTAACGAAGAGGCGGTGCGGGTTTGGCTGTATTTGGCTTTGTTTCTTTCGTTATCTTTTGACCAATTCATTTCATGAACCAACTCGACCAACTCAAACAATTCACCACCGTGGTCGCCGATACGGGCGACTTCGAAAGTATCCGCCAATTTTCCCCGCAGGACGCGACGACGAATCCTTCGCTCATTTTCAAGGCGGTCTCGCAGCCGGAATATGCGCCATTGCTTGACCAGGCGGTCGCGGAGCGCGAGGGAGCTGATTTGCCGCGTGCGGAGCTGATTTGTGACATCATCGACGACCTGCTGACCATTTTCGGGGAGAAAATTTTACAAATCGTGCCGGGGCGGGTTTCGACCGAGGTGGATGCTCGGTTGTCTTTCGACACGCCGGCCACCATTGAGAAGGCGCGCAAGTTGATCGGTTTGTATGCGAAACGCGGCGTTCCCAAGGAGCGGGTGCTGATCAAGATTGCTTCGACGTGGGAAGGGATCCGCGCGGCCGAGGTGCTGCATAAGGACGGCATCAATTGCAATCTGACCCTGCTCTTCTCGTTGCCGCAAGCCATCGCCTGTGCCGAGGCCAAGGTGCGGCTCATCTCGCCGTTTGTCGGTCGGATCTACGATTGGTATAAGGCCAAGACCGGCCAGGAATACACGGGGGCCAACGATCCCGGGGTGCAGTCGGTGCGGGTCATTTACAACTACTTCAAAAAATTCGGCTACGAGACGCAGGTCATGGGTGCGAGCTTTCGTAACACGTCGCAGATTCGCGAGTTGGCCGGCTGTGATTTGCTGACCATCAGTCCCGAATTGCTCGCCGAACTGCAGGGTTCCGAGGGCGAGCTCACGCGGTGTCTTTCGGTTGAGGAAGCGAAGGCGTCCGACATTAAGAAGATTCCGTTGGACGAGAAGATCTTCCGGTGGATGCTCAACGAGGATGCGATGGGCACGGAGAAACTGGCGGAAGGGATCCGTAAGTTTACGGAGGATATTATCAAGCTCGAGGGCCTGATCGCGGCGAGGTTGGGGTAAGAATTTTTTTAACAGAAGATAACGAAGGAAACGAAGGGGGGATGGTCCCGGCTGCGTTTGGCCTTCGTTACCTTTTGTTCAACTCCGTCGCTTTTTCGTCCAGCTTCTTCAGCTTCGGCCGGATGACCGCCAGGTTGTAGGGGTGCATCGGGTTCTCGCGGTAGAAATCCTGATGGTAGTCTTCGGCGGGATAGAATTTCGTGAGCGGGACAATTTCGGTGACGATGGGGGATTTGAAATTGTTCTGGGCGCGGTCGCGTGACTCCTTCGCGATGCGTGCTTCGTCATCGTTTGCGGTCAGGATGATCGAACGGTATTGCGTGCCCACGTCGGCACCTTGGCGGTTGAGGGTGGTTGGGTCGTGGGCGTCCCAGAAGAGGTCGATGATTTTCTCGTAGGAAATTTTCGACGGATCGTAGGCGATCTGCACGACTTCGGCGTGTCCGGTTCGGCCGGTGCCAATTTGCTCGTAGGTCGGATTTTCGGTTTGTCCGCCGGCGTAGCCGGAGACAACGGACAGGATGCCGGGGAGGCGTTCGTAAACGGCTTCGACGCACCAGAAGCATCCTCCGCCGAGGGTGGCTGTTTCAGTTTTCATGGGTTCGGATTCGGCTTGGGTGAACGAGGCAAGAAGGAGGGTGATGGCAGCATATATTTTCATGTTTGGGTTGTAGCGGCGGTCTATGACCGTCGGTGCTGTGGAGAAGAAATGGTCCGGCGGTCATAGACCGCCGCTACAAGGTTTGGGACTATTTATCCGGGACGAACTTGAGGGAGACGGAGTTGACGCAGTAACGCAGTTTGGTCGGCGGGGGACCATCGGGGAAGACGTGGCCGAGGTGGGCGTCGCAGCGGGCGCAGAGGATTTCTTCGCGGACCATGCCGTGGCTGCGGTCGGCTTCGGTGACGACGTTTTCTTTCGCGATGGGTTGGAAGAAGCTCGGCCAGCCGGTGCCGGAATCGAATTTGGCGTCGGAGCGAAAGAGCGGGAGGTCGCAGCAGACGCAATAGTAAACGCCGGACTCTTTGGTGTCGTGGAAGGCGCCGCAGAAGGGACGCTCGGTGCCTTTGCCGCGGGTCACTTGGTAGACTTCGCCGTCCCCGAGTTGGGCGCGCCACTCGGCGTCGGTTTTGATCACTTTTTCCATGGGTTGCGCGGGAAGATTCTTTCCGCTTTGGTCCAACAAGACAACGTTCACGGTGGGGGCGGCGGATTCTTCGGCCACCGCGGTGGTGAGAAGAAGGAGCGCGAGGAGGAGGGCGGTCATGGGGGGAATCTCCGGCGGGGGGCGGGGGATGTCAAAGACTGTAGCGCCGCCGGTCCCCGGCGGCGAAGCGGCGGAAACGGCCGTCGCCGGGGACGGCGACGCTACAAAGGTTACGCTTGCTCGGCGGCGCGGCGTTTGCGGCGGCGGGCGGCCTCGGCCAGGAATTCTTCCTGGGCATCCCAGAACGGTGGGCCGGCGGGGGCGGGGAGATAGGAGCCGTCGGGTTGGAGGATGCGGGTCTTGACGTTGTCCTTGGCGAAGGTGTCGATGATCTCCTGCACGTGGTCTTTCATTCCCTTGCTCTCCACGGGGAAGACCGCCTCGACGCGATGAAAGGAGTTGCGCTCCATCCAGTCGGCGCTGCCGATGAAGTAGCGCGGGTCGCCCGCATTCTCGAAACGGTAGATGCGGCTGTGCTCGAGGAAGCGTCCGACAATGCTGCGCACTTCGATATTCTCACTCACGCCGGGCAGGCCGGGGCGCAGGGCGCAGATCCCGCGGACGAGCAGCTGCACTTTGACCCCGGCACGCGAGGCGCGGTAAAGGGCCTCGATGATTTCCTCCTGCACAAGGGCGTTGAGTTTGGCATAGATGCCGGCCGGTTTGCCCGCGCGGGCATTTTCGATCTCGCGGTCGATCAGGGCGAGGATTTCCTGGTGCAGATGCCAGGGGGCGACGAGCAAACGGTTGGGCGGGGGCAGTTGGGAGACGCCGGTGACGGTGTTGAAGAGATTGGCCACGTCCTCGGTGATTTCGGGGCGCGCGGTGAAGAAGCTGAGGTCGGTGTAAAGGCGGGCGGTGGACGGATGATAATTGCCGGTGCCGAGATGGACGTAGCGGCGGATGCCGTCGTATTCCTTGCGCACCACCATGGCCATTTTGGCGTGGGTTTTGAGTCCGGCCACGCCGTAGACCACATCGACGCCGGCTTCGCGGAGTTGGCGGGCCCACTTGATGTTGGCCGCCTCGTCGAAGCGCGCTTTCAGTTCGATGGCCACGACGACCTGCTTGCCTTGGCGCGATGCCTGAACGAGGAGCGGGATGAGCGGGGAGTCGGAACTGGTGCGGTAAAGGGTTTGTTTGATAGCCAGCACTTGCGGGTCCTCGGCGGCCTGACCGATGAAGTCGAGCACGGTCTGAAAGCTGTCATAAGGATGATGCAGCAGGATGTCGCCCTTGCGGATGTGGAAGAAGATGTCGTGTTCCTCGCCGAGCCCGACCACGGTAACGGGGGTGAAGCGTTTGTATTTGAGGTCGGGCCGTTCGAGTTCGGTGGCGACCGGCATGAGGCGGACGAGATTAAGCGGCCAGTCGACGCGGTAGACGTCCTCCTGGTCCAAACTAAAGATGTCGCAGAGCCGTTTGGTCAGGTCTTCCGGGGCGTCTTGCACTTCGAGGCGGACGGCATTGCCGCGGTTGAGCTTGCGCAGTTCGTCTTCGATGGCGCGGAGGAGGTTGCGCGCTTCTTCCTCGTCGACGTAGAGGTTGCTGTTGCGGGTGATGCGGAACATGTAGGCGCCGCGCACCTTGACCCCGTGGAAGAGGCGCCCGACATGCGCCTGGATGAGGTTGCCGAGGAAGATGAAGTCCTGACCGTCGCCGCCGGTGGCGGGGAAGGGCAGGAGACGCGGGAGAATGCGCGGGATCTGCACGACGGCGAGATCGGTGCTGAGGTCCTCGCCTTCCAGCTCGACGATGAGGTTAAGGCTTTTGTTGAGAAGTTGCGGGAAGGGATGCGCAGGGTCGATGGCCAGCGGGGTGAGCACGGGGAAGACTTCGCGATCGAAATAGTCGTCGAAGTGGGCGCGCACCGAGGGATCGACCTCGGGATAGTGGTGGAAGCGCACGCCTTTCTCCGCAAGTTGCGGTTTGATCTCCTCGCGCCAGCAATCGTATTGCGCGGCGACGAGTTTGCGCACGCGATGGAAGATGGCGGCCAGTTGCTGCGAGGCGGTGAGGCCGTCCGGCCCGGTGGCCTGCGAGCCGGCTTGGACGACTTGCTTCAGCCCGGCGACCCGCACCTCGAAAAATTCATCAAGGTTGGAGGAGACGATGCAGAGGAACTTGAGGCGTTCGAGCAAGGGGACGGACGGGTCCTCCGCCTGGTCGAGGACACGGCCGTTGAACTCGAGCCAGCTGAGCTCGCGGTTGATGAAAAATTTGGGGTCTCCCAGGTCCATGGGCAGCCGGATAGTGTCCGGTCGCACCCCGGCAAAGACAAGAGAAAGACGACAGGTCCGTTGCCGCCGGCGCCGGGTGTGGTAAGGTGGACGGCGTGAAGAGCGTGACAGTCATGGTTCTGGCGGTGCTTGTTCTGATGGTCGGCGAGGTGTCCGGCAATCCGGCGGCCCGCGCCCTCGGCAATGCCTTTGCCGACGTCTATGAAAAAGTGGCGCCCAGCGTGGTGGTGCTCGAGGTGACCAGAGCGCCGGGCGCGGACGACAACTTCGACTGGCAATCCCTCTTCGGCGCGCCGGGTGGTCCGCGTCGTCCGCGGGCCCAGGAGAGCGAAGGGTCGGGCTTTGTCATCGGGGCCGACGGCTACATTTTGACCAACGCCCATGTCATCGAAGGCGCCGACCCGGAGAATGGTGTGGTCGCGCGGCGGCAGGATGGCACGCGCCTGCCGCTCAAGGTGGTGGGGGTGGATGAGAAGACCGACCTCGCGGTGCTCAAAGCCGAGGTCTCGGATTTGCCGGCGATCACGTGGGGAGACAGCGAAAAGCTGCGCGTCGGGGAATTTGTCTGCGGCATCGGGGCGCCGTTCGAACTGGATTACACGCTGACCGCGGGAGTGATCAGCGCGAAAGGCCGGAGCAACCTGACCAGCACGGTCTATGAGGACTACCTGCAGACGGATGCGGCGATCAACCCGGGCAACAGCGGGGGACCGTTGGTCGATCTCGAGGGCAAGGTTGTCGGGGTCAACACCCTGATCAACCGCATGAACAGCAGCCTGGGTTTCGCCATTCCTTCGAAGCTGGCCCAAGCGGTCAGCCAGCAATTGATCGCCCAGGGCCGCGTGGTGCGCCCGTGGTTGGGGATCCGCATCGAGACGCTCGCCGATCAACCGGCGCTGCAGAAAGTGCTCGGCTTGGACAATGGCGTGGTGGTGCGGGAAATTTTCGCCGACACCCCGGCGGCACGCAGCGAATTGCAACCGGCCGATGTGGTGGTCGATGTGGACGGCGATCCGGTGGCCAGCGCCCGCGACTTGCAGCGATCCATCCTCAACAAAGGCATCGGGGCGACGGTCAAACTCAAGGTCTGGCGGAGGCAGGATGGTGATTACCGGACGGTCTCGGTCCAAGCAGAGGAGTTGCCGGCCGCCCCCGAGACGAAGCAGGCGGCGGGTCGTCCGCAGCCGTTCCGTCCGCCCGCACCCGGCAGCGACGGCTCGGAGGATCCCTTCGCCGTCTTCGGGTTGCAGGTTCAAGATTTGCCCGAAGAGGTGGCGGCGGAAATGTCACTCCCTGCGGGCGGTGTCATCGTGACGCACGTCGAGCCGGGTGGTCCGGCCGCCCTGGCCGGATTGGAGCGGCGCGATGTGATCACGGCCGTGGGTGAAGATGCGGTCGGGAACAACGAGGGGCTGGCCGCGGCGCTGGGCAAGTTGGCCGAGGGTGATGGCGCGGTCTTGCTCGTCGAGCGCCAAGGCAAGGAAACCTACGCTATCCTCAAAAAGTAGGGTCGAGGATGCGGCGCAAGGCGGCGGCGGCTTCGGCCGGGGCGATGCGTGTCATACAACGGAAGTCGATCGGGCACTCGCGGCGGAAACACGGACTGCATTCCACTTTGTGGCGCAGGATCTGGTGGAAGTCGCCGAGCGGTGCGGTGAGTTCCGGTTCGGTCGAGCCGAAAATGGCGACGGTCGGGACGCCGAGGAAGGCGGCCAGATGCATGGTGCCGGTATCGTTGGTCAGCAAGGCGTCGCAGATGGCCAGTTCGTCCATGAGTTGATCGAGCGTGGTTTGTCCGATGCGGTTCGAGATGGGTCCGTCGCAGGCCTCCGCAATGGCATCACCGGCTGCCTTGTCGCCCGCCACGCCGAAGAGCACCCAAGATGCCGGGGAGTGTCCGTTGAATTCCCGCACGGCCGCCGCGAAGCGTTCCGCCGGCCAGCGTTTGGCCGGTCCGTATTCCGCGCCCGGGCACAGACCGATGCGCGGGATCTTGTCGGGCGGGGTGCGGCGCGGCGCCCGCGGGAAGGTGGCGGCTTCTGGTCCGACCGGCGCCCCGCAGAAAGCGGCCAGCTTCAAGTAGCGGTCGGCGTGGTGTCCGCCGGATTCCGGAGCGAAGTGCGGGATGCGTTGGAGCAACCAGCGACGCCAGTGCCCGGGATAACCCACGATGGAGGGGATGCGGAGGGCGCGCGCCTCGAGGGCGGAGCGCAGCGAGTTGGGGAAAAGAAGGGCTGCGTCGAACTTTGCCCCGACCCGCCGGGCCAGGGTGCGTGGAGATTCCCCCGGTGGGATTTCGATCACCTCATCGACCGCGGGGACGCGCCGCCAGAGGGCCGCCAATTTGGCCGGAGTCAGGATGGTGAGGTGGAGGTCGGGACGGCCGTGCCGGCAAGCTTCCACCGCGGGAATACTCATCACGGCATCGCCGAGCCAATTGCTCGAGCGGACAAGGAGGCGGAAGGGTTGCAGACCGGCGACGGCTTTTGCTGCGGGCGGATGGAATCCGCGCCGTGCATTGCCGAGGAGGAAGGGCCCGGGGGTTTTCCAGCGGTTGTGGACCCAGAACCAATCTGGTGGCCCGGCCGAAATCTCGCGCTCGAGGGTGCGGTTGAGTTCGAGGGTGAGTTCCTCCACGGACCGGCCTTGCGGATCGCAGGGCGGCTCGATGACGCAGCGCCAGCGCGCGACCCCCGTGGTATGGATGGCGACCGAAACGAGTGGTGCGCCGGTGCGATCGGCAATGATGGCGGCCAGCGGGGAGGTCGAGGCGAATTTGCGGAAGAGCGGGGTCCAAAGCGCGCCGTCCCCGGCATGCTGGTCGACCAGAATGGCGAGGATCCCGCCTTTTTCCACCAGATCGACCGCATCCAGGTAGCCTTTGCGCCGGTCGAAGGTCCGCAAGCCCAGCCGTGACCGGCTGCGTTCGATCAGGCGGTTGATATACTTGTTGCGCTGGGATTGGAAAATGGCCCCGACCGGAAATTCGCGAACGCGCCCGATGAGTTGCGCGTAAAGTTCCCAATTGCCGATGTGGTTGATGGCCATGACCACGCCGCGGCCCGATTCGAGGGTGGCGCGGAGGGCGGGGAGTCCGATCAAGTCAACCCGGGCTTGCACCTCTTCTTCCGGCAAGCGTGCGAGGCGCGGCACGCAGAGCAGGTTCGCGCCCAGTGTGCGGAAGTGTTGCCGCACGGTGCGCCGGACTTCGCGGTCGCTCATTTGCCCGCCGAAAGCGATGGCCACGTTGCGTTGGGCCAGCCGGCGGTAACCGGGGAGCACGGCCCACGCCGCCAGACCGAGCAGGCCGCCGAGCCGGAAGGCAAGCGTGAGTGGGAGCCGGCCGAGCACAGCAAGCAGCGCAAGGGCCAGCAGGTAAACCGCGTAATCCATGGGTAAACCGTGCGAGCGTATCGCGCGGCGCGCGGCGGCGGAAGGCTTTCGTCTCTTTGGGCGTGCCGGCCAGGGTCATCGAGGCTAAGCTTGAACACCATGCCAGCTCCGAAAGTTTATCGTGACCCGCAGCGCGGCCGCATCCTCTGGATCGGCATCGTCATTGCGGTCGTGGTCCTTGCCGCGATCGTGCTGGCCACCGTCTCGCTCAACCGCACGATGCAGAGCGCCGGTTCTTTCACCGGGAAAATCATTGGCAAGGAATTCACCCCCGCACCGGCGCAGGAAATCACGGTGGGGACCGGCGGGCTGCAGAGCACGCGCATCGAGGGGGAATATTTGCTCAAAGTGGAGACGCCGGACGGAGACCGCGTTTTCAACGTCTGGGTCGACCGGCTGGTTTACGAGGAATACAAGGTGGGGGATGCCTATTACGTCATCCCGAGCCCGTGAAATGCGGCCGGAGATCGAACGTCCGGCGGGTCAGGCTGTCTCTTTGATGAGGAAAAAACCTCCGGCGGCCATCCGCCACGGAAGAAGCGAACGAAAATTTTATGAGTCAATCAACACATGAACTGAACGAACAAGTGCAGCGCGGCAGCCAGTGGGTGCAGCCGCTCTTCTCCGAGGTGGGCAAAGTGGTGGTGGGCCAGAAGCTCCTCGTCGAGCGCCTGATCACGGGACTCCTGACCAATGGTCACGTCCTCCTTGAGGGCGTGCCCGGGTTGGCCAAGACGCTGACCGTGCGCACCCTCGCCTCGTGCCTGCACACCGGTTTCTCCCGTCTGCAATTCACCCCCGACCTGCTCCCGGCGGACTTGATCGGCACGCTGATCTACAATCCTCGCGACGGCGAATTTTCGACCAAGCTGGGGCCGATTTTTTCCAATCTCATCCTGGCTGACGAAATCAACCGCGCCCCGGCCAAAGTGCAGAGCGCCCTGCTTGAAGCCATGCAGGAGCGCCAAGTCACCCTCGGGGACAAAACTTACAAATTGCCCGACCCGTTCCTCGTGCTCGCCACGATGAACCCTCTCGAGCAAGAGGGCACCTACCAGTTGCCGGAGGCGCAGCTCGACCGCTTCATGTTCAAGGTGCATGTCGGCTACCCCACGCGCACCGAAGAACGCGCCATCCTCGACGCCATGTCGACTTCCTCGCCGCAGCTCGGGGTCAATACCCTGGTCACCCCGGAGGACATCATCAGCTCGCGCGAAATCGTCAACCGTATCTACGTCGACGACCGGGTGAAGGACTACATCGTCGATATCGTCTGGGCCAGCCGTCAACCGCAGGCCCACGGCCTCAAACTGGACGGGCTGATCCGCTACGGTGCCTCGCCCCGCGCCACCATCTATCTCACCCTCGCCGCCAAGGCCCACGCGTTCCTCAACGGCCGCGGCTATGTCACGCCGCAGGACGTCAAATCAATCGGCCCCGACGTGTTGCGCCACCGCATCGCGGTGAGCTACGAGGCGGAAGCCGAGGAAATGACCAGCGAGATGATCATCGAACAAATCTTCGCCGGCCTGCCGGTGCCGTGAGAAGAGTGTTAAGTTTAAGAGCTTAAGTCTTAAGGAGCGCCGCCTCGGAAAGCGTGCGCGTCCGCTCTTAAAACTTACAAACTTACATACTTAAAACTTCCGCACCATGCAGGACACCCGCGAGATCCTCAAAAAGATCCGGCGCATTGAATTGCGCACCCGGCGTCTGGTCGACTCGATGTTCGCCGGGTCGTATCACAGCGTCTTCAAGGGGCGAGGGATGAATTTCGAGGAGGTGCGCGAATATACGCCGGGTGACGAAATCCGGTCGATCGATTGGAACGTCACGGCGCGCATGAACACGCCATTTGTCAAAAAATTCACCGAGGAGCGCGAACTGACCGTCATGCTCGTGGTCGATGTCAGCGCCTCGGGCAATTTCGGCAGTGTCAACACGAGCAAGCGCGAGCTGGCCGCCGAAGTCGCCTCGATCCTCGCTTTCAGCGCGATCCAGAATAACGACAAAGTCGGCCTCCTCCTTTTCAGCGACGAGGTCGAACTTTTCATCCATCCGAAAAAAGGCCGCCTGCACACCTTGCGGCTCATCCGCGAAATGCTCTTCTTCAAGCCGAAGCACCGCGGGACCAATCTGACCGCCGGGCTGGAATACCTGAACAAAGTGGTGACCCGGCGCGCGGTGGTCTTCCTTATTTCCGATTTCATGGACGAGGGCTATTCGCGTCCGCTCGCCATCGCCGCCCGCCGCCATGACCTCATTGCCATCCCGGTGGTCGATCCGGGCGAGGAGGATTTGCCCGACGTCGGCATTGTCACGCTCGAGGATCCCGAGACGGGCGAGCAGATCGACATCAACACGTCGAACCGCGCCCTGCGCGGCGCTTATCTCGCGCTCGAGGACCGGCGGAAGAAATCCGTCGAGCAGGAATTCCTCAAGGTCGGCATCGATATGATCCCGCTGCGCACGAACGAAGATTACCTGCACGTCCTCCGCGCTTTTTTTGCCCGGCGCGAGAAACGACGCTTTTCCGCCTGATCCCATGCCGCCCGTCGATCCCAACGCCGACCTCCTGCCGCACGAGATTGCCGGCCCGGTGTGGTATTTGCCCTATCCGTTGCCGGTCATGATTGCCGCCGCGCTCGTGCTCCTGCTCCTGCTCGCAGCCGCGGTCTGGGCCTTGGTGCGTTGGCGGCAGCGCAAAGCCCGCCGCATCCTGACCGCCCGCGAAAAAGCGCTGGCCGCCCTCGCGGCGGCGCAGGCCCGTGCGGCGGAGGCTGCGCCTTACGAGTTCAGTATCGAGGTGTGCGACGTGCTTCGGACTTACCTCGGAGCGGAACATCACCTGCCGGCCACGACGCAAACTTCCTACGAATTTCTGCAAACGGCACGGAGCAGTGCGGTTTTCAACGCGGAGCGATTGGCGGGGTTGGCCCGTTTTCTCGACAAGGCCGACGCGATCAAATTCGCCCGGGCCGAGGCGAGCGGTGCGGACAATGCCGAGTTGGCCGGTTTGGCCGGCGAATTGGTCAAAGAGGAGGTGCCCCATGCCGTGGCTGCCTGATTTTTCCGCCCTCAGCTTCGTTTATCCGAAGCTCCTCTGGCTGCTTTTGCTTATCCCTGTGCTCGCGTGGTTGAAAGGCAAATTCGGGGGCACCCCGGGTGTGATGTTTTCCACCACGAAGACCTTGGCCAAGATCGGCGGACGCCGCCGTTCGCGCTCGGGGGATTTTCTCACCGGCTTGCTCTATCTTGCGCTCGTCTTCCTCATTCTCGCGCTGGCGCGGCCGCAATTGGGCAAGACGATCACCCGCACCCAGGCCAGCGGCGTTGATATCATGCTGGTCATCGATGTCTCGCGTTCCATGCTGGCCGAGGACTTCACCATCGGCGCGCAGCGGGCCAACCGTCTCGAGGCGGTCAAACAAGTGACCGAAAAATTCATCGAAGGCCGTCCGAACGACCGCATCGGGATTGTCGCCTTTGCCGGACGCCCGTATCTGGTCAGTCCGCTCACCCTCGACCACGACTGGCTGATCACCAACCTCGAGCGCATCCGGATCGGTTTGGTCGAAGACGGCACGGCCATCGGGTCGGCCCTCGCCGCGGCCTCCAACCGCCTCAAAGACAAAGAGGCCAAATCGAAAATCGTCGTGCTCCTGACCGATGGCGACAACAACATGGGCCGGGTTACGCCCTTGACCGCGGCCGAAGCGGCCAAGGCCCTCGGGATCAAAGTCTATACCGTTGGTTCCGGCAGTCGTGGCAATGCGCCATTCCCTTTCGTTGATCCGTTCGGACGCACGGTTTACCGCCAGATCCCGGTGGAGTTCGACGAGGAGAGTCTCAAAGCGATCGCGGCCATGACTGGTGGCGAGTATTTCCGGGCGACGGACACGCAGTCGCTGCAACGCATCTTTTCCGAAATCGACAAGCTGGAAAAATCGGAGGTCGAAATCCAAAAGGTCGCGCAATACCGCGACATATTCCCGTGGTTCGTGCTCATCGGCACGGTCCTGCTCGCCGCGGAAACCCTGCTGGGACAAACCCTATGGAGACGTCTGCCCTGACCTTCGCCCGCCCCGAGTGGCTCCATGCCTTGTGGCTTCTGCCCCTCGGCGCGGCGCTCTTTTGGTGGGCCGAGCAGCGGCGGCGTGCGCTCATTTCGCGCATCGTCGCGCCCAAACTGCGCACGCTTTTGGCCGGCAGCACCAGTCCCTTCCGGCGCTGGTTGCGCGCGGCCTGTGTTCTCGGTGCGCTCGGTTTGCTCGCGGTGACCCTGGCGGGCCCTCAGCTTGGCTATGACACTCTGGAGGTTCCCCACCGCGGGCGTGATGTCATCATCGCCATGGACGTCTCGCGTTCCATGCTGGCCACCGATGTGGCTCCGACGCGCTTGCAGCGTGCCAAGCTGCTGGCGGAGGACCTGGTTGGCGAACTGGGGAGCGATCGCCTAGGTTTGGTCGCCTTTGCCGGGTCGGCCTTTTTGCAGGCGCCGCTCACCCTGGACCATGGTGCGGTGCTGGCTGCGGTGGACGAACTCGACACGGATCTCATTCCCAAGGGCGGAACGAACATTGCGGCCGCCATCCGTGCCTGCGAGGAGGCCTTCGGCAAAGCGGAGGGATTTTCGCGGGCGATTGTCATTATTTCGGACGGGGAAGAACTTGATGCGGACGGCTTGGAGGCGGCGCGTCAGGCGGGTGCGGCCGGTATTCGTATCTTCACCGTGGGGGTGGGCTCGGAGGAGGGATCGGAGATTCCGCTCGGCCCGGGCGAATTCGTGCGCGATCAATCCGGCAAGGTGGTCCAGTCGCGCCTCGACGCCGCCCGTATGCGGGAGATCGCGGAAGTGACCGGCGGCTTTTATGTCCCGCTCGACGAGGATGCTGCGCGGCTGTTGTCGACGGACGGCATCGGCCGGATGCAAGAAGTCGAGATGAGCGCCAGTGCTTCACGTCGTCCGATCGAGCGCTACCAATGGCCCTTGGGTACCGCCGTCGCCTTGCTCTGCTTGCAGGCCCTAATCGGCGAGCGCCGTCGCCGTCCGTTCGCCGCGGCAGCTCTCTGGTTGCTCTCGGCTTCGTCCGGGTGGTCGTCCGGCCTGGACGAATACAACGCCGGAAATTACGAGCAGGCCCGTCAGGAATTCGAGCAAAGGCTGCGCATGGAGCCCGATGCGCCGGGGTTGCAACTCAACGCCGGCACGGCGGCTTACCGTCTGCAGGATTACGGCAAGGCCTCGGAATTCTTTTCGCGAGCGATGCTGGCCGACGAGCCGCTCTTGCGTTCCTCCGCGGAATTCAACCTCGGCAACACGCTCTTCCGTCAGGGTGAAGGTCAGAAGGACAAGGAGAAGAAAGTCACCGATTGGAAAGACGCCATCGCCAAATACGAAGCCGCGCTCAAGACGCGTCCCGACTACACGGAGGCCAAGGAAAACAAAGAGCGCGTCGAGGAGTTGCTCAAGCAACTCGAGCAGGAGCAGCCGGAAAAAGACGAGCAAAAGAAGGACCAGAAGCAAGATCAGCAAAAGGGCGGTCAAGAGGACAAAAAAGACCAGCAACAGGGCGGCGAGCAAGACAAGAAGGACGATCAACAACAGGGCGGCGAGCAGGACAAGCAGGACCAACAGCAGGGTGGTGAGCAGGACAAAAAGGAGGAAGGAAAAGGCGACCAAAAACAGGACCAGCCCTCGGCGGATGGAGGCAAGGACGAGCAGGAAAAGAAAGGCGACCAGCCGCAGGATCAGCAGCAAGGTGGGGGCGGCAAAGAAGAGCAAAAAGACGAACCGGGCAGCGGCGGCCAGGACAAGCAGGAGGGTGAAGAGGGTGACGAGAAGAAGGACGAAGGCAAATCCGGCCAGCAACAGGACGAGCAACAACCGGGCTCCGGCGGCAAAGAGGAACAGGATCAACCGCAGGACGGTGAGCAGGAGAAGAAAGACCAAGCGCAAGGTGGCCAAGGCGACCAGAAGGAGGAAAAGCAGGAGGACGGCCAAGGTCGCGAGGGCGAAGCGCAGAAGGAAGGCGAGGGCGGAGAATCCGAGGATGCCGGTCCGGGTGATTCCCCCGGCAGTCGCCCCGAACCCGGTCAATCCGGCGACCAACCCGCGCCCGTTCCGCAGCAGGGCGGGGAGAAAAAGGAGGGCGAATTGCGCGGCACGGCCGGCGAGGGCGGCGGCAAGGAAGAAGCCGCGGCGATAGCCGAAGCGGAGGCGGAGGAAGAAGTTGAGGGCAAAATGAGCGCCTCCCAAGCGCGGGCTCTGCTCCGTTCTTTACAGACGGAAGAAGAACAGGTCGATCTGCGCGAACGTCGGACCTTTCAGGATGTCTCAAGAGACTGGTAAGATGACCGCCCGCATGAATCCCGCTCCCCGACTGCTCGCCGTTGCGGCCTTGCTCTTGCTCGCCGCCGGACCGGTGCGCGCGCAGGTCGCGACGAGTCTGAGTTCGCAGACCGGCCAAGTCGGCGTTCCGCTGCAGCTGCAATACCAATTCAGCAACGTCGGCAAACCCGCGGACATGCCGCGCTCGATCATGGTCGACGGCCTGGAAATCCGGCTCACCGGCACCTCACGCCGCGTGGAGATGGTCAACCTGCAGACCACCTCGATGTTCATCTTCGCTTACACCGTCATGCCGAATCGTCCGGGTAATTTCACCATTCCGGGTTTTGCCGTGCAGGTCGACGGACGTCAGGTCCGGACCCAAGCGGTGAGCCTGCGCGTAGCCGGTTCGGGCGGCAGCATGCCTCCGCCGCCGGGCCCCGGCGTGCAGCGCCAGATTCCCGGACCACCGATGCCGCCACAGCAACCTTCGCAACAACGCCCGCCGCGCCAAGTGGCGCCGTCCGGACAACCCTCCGCCCGCACCCCGCCGCGCACCAGCACCGGCGAGCCCGCGCCTTACTACGGCGAGATTGTCATGGGCGAGAAGAAGACCGCCTACGTCGGCGAAGTGGTACCCGTCGAGTTGCGCTTCTATTTCCGCGCCGACTGCCAATTCGACAACTTGCAACGTCCGACCTTCGGCGGCGACGGTTTTACCGCCGCGCCATTGAGCGAACCCGAGCAGACCGAGCAATACCTCGACGACATCCCCTACAACATCGTCACCTTCCGCAGTGCGATCACGCCGGCGAAGAGTGGACCGCTCGAGATACCGCCCGCGCAGATGGAAGGACGCATGGTTGCGCCGGGCGGTCCGGCCGGGCTCGATCCGTTCTTCGATCAATTTTTCCAGAATTTCCCCATGCCCGGGATCGGCCGCGCGGAGAATATCCAGGCGACTACCAACGAGCGCCAACTCGACGTCCAGCCGTTACCCAAGGAAGACCGGCCGGAAAATTTCTCCGGTGCCGTCGGCCAATTCACCCTCAAAGCCTCCGCCGATCCGAAGCAAGCCGCCGCGGGCGATCCGGTCACTCTCACCCTCACGGTCGAGGGCCGGGGCAACTTCGATGCGATGGGACCGCCGACCCTGACCGGCGCCGACGGCTGGCGCTCTTACGCGCCGAAGGAATCTTTCGATGGCAACGATGCCATCGGTTTCGGCGGCACCAAGACCTTCGAGGTCAGCATGGTGGCGCGGGAAGACCGGACCGCCACACCCGGCGCGGAGTTTTCCTATTTCGACCCGATCAAGAAAAAATATGTCACCCTCAAGACCGAGCCGGTCGCCGTCACGGCGGCGGGCTCCTCAGCTGCGGCCGATAGCGCCGCGACCGCCGGAGCCGACGAAGATCTGCCGCCCACGGCTGGCGCCCCGAATGATATCGCCGCACCCGCTGCGGTCCTTTCCTCGCGTGGTCCGGACTTCCGTCCGTGGATCACTTCCGATTGGTTCCACCTGCTCAACTTTGCCGTCCTCGCCGCACTCATCATTTCCATTCCCTACCTCATCTGGATGCGCCGCCGGGCGAAAAAGGATGCGCGGACCGTCGAACTCGAGTCCTCGGTCCGCACGGCCAAGGCCGCCTGGCAGAAGGCAACCGATCCGATGGAGTTCTATGCCGCCGCCGGGCAATTCATGGTCGCGCGGCTGGCCTTGTGGGATGACAAACCCGCGACTTTGGTCGATCCGGCCGAGGCCCTGACGCGGCGGATTGCCGACCCCGCCGAGCGGCGCCAATTGCAATCCGTGTTGGCTAAACGCGATGAACTCCATTACGGACGGACCAGCGGAGGTGCGCTCGATCCGGAAGAGCGGCGCCGTGTCACCGATCTGCTGGAAAAATTTGCCAAAAACCATGGTTAGAAAACTTCTACTTTCACTCCTGCTCGCCGTCGCCACGGCCTCGGCCCAACCGGCCGATGAAAACACGCTTTTCGAGCAGGGCAACCGGGCCTATGCCGAAGGCGACTACGCTGCGGCGCGCGAGGCCTACGAGCAACTGGTCAAGTCGGGCTCGCGCAATCCCGCGGTGTTTCTCAATCTCGGCCATGCCGACTACCGTCTGGGCCGCGAAGTGCCCGCCGCGATCAACTACCGCCGGGCCCTCGCGCTCGATCCGGCCAACACCGCGGCCCGCAGCAGTCTCGAGCACGTGCTCGGCGAACTCGGCGTGCCGGCGCCCGGACTCGGGGCGGCGGAAATTGTCGGGCAATACATCCGCTTCGATCTGCTTGCCTTGATCGGCAGTCTGCTTTTCTGGGCCGGAACCATAGCCTTTGTCTTCGCCATCTTCTCCGTGGTGCGACGTCCGGGTTTGATCGCCGCCGGTGTGCTTGCCGCGGTGGTCGGGGCCACCTTGGTCGCGCTCTCCTGGGCCGGCGACTCACGCATCGCCTTGTCCAAGACCTCGATCATCGTGGGCGACGCAACCGATGCGCGCAGCACGCCGGCCGACAACGGACAGAAGTTGGCCGACCTTCCGATTGGCACGCCGGTGCGGGTCATTGCCGCGCGCGACGATTGGTCGCTCGTCCGCCTGCCGGTCGGCGTCGACGGCTGGGTGCGCAGCAGCGCGCTCGAACCGGTTTTCCCCGGAGCCGTGCCCGTCATTCCGTGATCCGGGCCTTTATTTTTGCGGTCTTGGTTCTCTCCGTGGGGGAAGTCCGGGCCGATTGGCGGACCGAGGCCGCCGCGCTCCAACCCGGACCATATCCGCCCCCGCCGGATAACCTCCGGGCGTGCTACGTTTTCGGATGGGGAGGTTTCGAGGCGGCGGCCGCCGACGTGCGGCTCGAACGCGGGAGCGGACGGACTTGGAATGCCACGGTGCGCGGCGGAACGACCGGTGTGGTGCGCAAGTTGTGGAAGCTCGATGCGGACTATGATGCGGAAGTTTCCGAGGACGGCTGGCGGTCCATCCAGTTCACCCTGATCGAGAAATACAAACGTTACCGCGTGACCGAGACCACCGAGTTCCGTCCGGGCGGAGTCCGCTCGCGCCGGGTCAATTCGAAAGATGCAGGCTCGGACCCGAAGTGGCTCAACTTTTACGTCGGCGGTCTGCGCGACATGGCCGGTGCTTTGCTCCTAGCCCGCAGTCAACCCCTCGCCACCGGCGACACGCTCCAGCTCGCCGTCTTTCCCGGGGAATGGATGTATCTGGTGCGCCTAAAAGTCATTGGTCGCGAGACGCTCCGTTGGCGGGGCGAGCAGCGCAAGGTCATCCGTTGTGCTATGGACATCGATTGGATCGGCAAAGACTACTCTCTCCAGCCGCACAAAAAATTCCAGCGCGGCACAGTCTGGGTGAGCGACGACGAAGTGCGCCTTCCCCTGCGCGTCGAAGTCAAAGTCTTCATCGGCCACGTCTTCGCCGAGTTGGCGGAAGTGAAGGCGGGGCTCTGAGCCGTAAAAATTCCAAACGGGCGCGGATGCGAGCAGGGCACCGACGGCTCCGCCTTGGGCCATGGACGCTGCAGTGATTGTGCTCAGCCCTGGGGGACCAGTTTGATGTCGTCGAGGTAGAGGAAGCCGTCCGGGGCGCCGAGTTCGAAGGCGATGATCAGGACGGCGTGGCTGGTCTTGCCGAGGTCGTTCAGTTCGCGGTTTTTGAAGGTGATGGAGGCCTTTTCGTTGAAGGAGGCCCAGGAAGAACCTGGCCGGAATTCCTTGGCCAAGCTGGCCGTCTCTTGGATGCGGTCGTAGATTATTCTGACAGCGCCCCGCTCACCCCGGACCCTGCGGGGCTCGCTGCGGTCTTTTAACCCGAACCAACCGAGGAACACATGGGCGCCGACGACACCGGAACCCCGGTGACGGATGCTCAGGGTGTATTTCTGGCCGACCTGCAGTTCGACATTTTGCTGCATGATGAACGTCCGGCTCGGAGCGCCCAAGATTCTGAGGGACAGCGGGAGCTGATGTCCTCCGGCCCCGTATCTGTGTTCGCCCAAGCGGAAATTCTTCGCTCCGGGCAGACTGAAGCGGGCCAAAGCGTCGGCGGCGCCGGTGGCAAAGCCGAACTTCAAGGTGCGGCTGCCTTCCGTGGGCGACGCCTCGGGGTCATCCTGCGCGGACACGGCATCGGCGTAGGACAGAATGTTCCCCCGTGAGACACCCGTGTCGATCTCCCAATCCGCCGGCCATTGCCGCGTCAACGGCACCGGTTTGTCGCCGGTGAGATCTTGGGGCGCGGCGAATTTCGGGGCGTCTTTGGTCCCTTGGTTGGGCGCCCAGGCGATGCGGCCGTTGGGTCGGCCGACCACGAGGTCGAAAAGTCCGTCGCCGTTGAGGTCGCCGGTGGCGATGGTGTGGATGCCCGGACCAAGGACAAGGGCTTGTCCCTCGTCGGGGGTGAGGCCGCCGTTTTTCGACACATAACCCGACGGGGAAATGCTGTCCCCGAATTTCCATTGGTCCGGGCGGAGGTAGGCGGTGACGCGGCCGTTGCGGTCGGAGACCAGAATGTCCAACCGGCCGTTGCCGTTCACATCGGCCAAGGCGGGGGTGAGTTGCTGGCGCCCTTCGCCGAGAGCCAGCGGTTGCCGCTTTTCTTCGTTGAAGACCGGGGCGGCGGCCGAGCCTTGGTTGAGGAAGAGATGCACGTTGTTGGCCGAATACGAGCCCTCGCCCACCAGCAGGTCGGGTTTTCCGTCGCCGTCCCAGTCGTGCAGGAGCGGGGCGAAAACAGTGCCCCAGCGGCGCAGAGGATCTTCCATCGTCGGGATGACCGCTTTGGCGATGGATTTCGGTTGGGCAAAGACCGGGGAGTCGGCCGAGCCGCTGTTGGGAATGACGAAGAGATCTCCGAAATAATTGCCGGCCACCAAGTCCAGTTTCCCGCTGCGCGAGAGATCGGCCAGCGAGGCGCGCCCGCCCAGGCGCCGGTCGGCCCACCGCCGATTCCATGACAGCGTTTCCCCGTCGTGGAGACCGACCGGTCGCCAGGGAGGATCGCCCTCGCCGGAAGCGAGCCAGGGCAAGGTGAGTTCTCCCGAGGTGAACTTGGGTTGCTCCTTGCTGCCGCTGTTGTAGTAGATCCGCAGGTAGCCGAGGGGGTCGGAGGACAGGATGTCGGGCCGTCCGTCGCCGTTCAGATCGCCCACCGCGACACCCACAGGCATGGGCGTTTCGGCGACGTTGCCGCTTTCGTTGAGCACGGGAAGAAACCCGCGGAAGCCGGCGAGAAAACCGTCCTTGTCCACACCGCTCCAAAGATTGGGGGTCTGCAGGGTGCGCTCGAAACTTCCGTTGCGGATGGCGTCGCGGGGGCCGGCCGGGGCGGGCGGGGGATTTTGCGCCGGGAGGGTGAGCGGCAGGACCGCGCAGACGGTGGCGAGGCTGGTCCGGAGGACAGACATTCCGGTGAACTTAGCAAAAGATCACCCGTGAGGCGAGCAGTCTGTGCGTGCGGGCCGCCGGCTCAGCCGACTTTGGCGCGGGTGGCTTTGAGGGCTTGGGCGGAAGCTTGGAGGGCCTGCATTTCTTTCGGCCAGAGTTCGATTTCGAGTTGCCGCACGACGCCGGTGCGGCCGACCACGGTGGGCACGCTGAGGCTGATGCCGCGGATGCCGTAAGCGCCCTGGATCTGGCTGGAGACGGGCAGGACGCGCTGACGGTCGAGGGCGATGCAGTCGATGACTTCTTTGATGGTCACGCCCACGGCCCAACCGGCGCCGCCTTTGCGCGAGATAACTTCGGCCCCGCTCTTCTGCGTGCGTTCGAAAATTTTCGATTGGAACGAGGGGGTCACGCCGGGGAATTTGAGCAGCGGGAAACCGTCCACCGTGGCGGACGACCAGACCGGGAGCATGCTGTCGCCGTGCTCGCCGAGGATCATAGCGCGGACCTGCGTGGCGGGGAGTTTCAGCTCGGCGGCGATGAGCGAGCAGAAGCGGGAGCTGTCGAGCATGGTGCCGAGGCCGATGACCTGCTGCCAGGGGAGGCCGAGTTTTTCGGAGGCGAGTTGGGTGAGAATGTCGACGGGGTTGGAGACGACGAAGATGATGGCGGTCTTTTTCAGCCCGGCCTGTTTGAGGCTGTCGAGGATGCCGTTGAACAGTCCGACGTTGCGGTTGATGAGATCGAGGCGGGATTCGTCCGGTTTGCGGCGGAGTCCGGCGGTGATGCAGACGACGTCGGCCGACGCGCAGTCGGCGTAGGTGCCGGCATAGATGTTCTGGTCGGCGCAATAAGCGGCACCATGCAGGAGGTCGAGGGCTTCGCCTTCGGCGGTGGCTTGATTGGCGTCGAGAATGATGAGGTCTTTGACGACCCCGGAGCATTGCAGGGCGAAGGCGGCGCAACTGCCGACGCGGCCGCCGCCGCCGATGATGGCTACTTTCATGGTGATGGTGTGGTGGGTCTGGGGGTTCGTCGGCGGGGACGCCGACGCTACAGTTAGGTAGCGGCGGC
>JBIKLF010000018.1:0-50379 GCA_044359955.1 Chthoniobacterales bacterium
GGGGGGGGGGGGTTTGGGGGGGGGGGCCCCCCCGGCAACTGTTCGGTCGGGGCGGCGCCCCCGTCGCCGGTCGCTATTTCAAATTGGTGAGGATTTCGTCGGTGATCTTTTGCACGAGCGCCTCGACGTCCGCGTCGGGCGCAGCGGAGGCGTCGGGGGTCATGGGATGGAAGGGCGTGACGGGCGAGGAGCAGCCGCGTTGGCCGCACATTTGCGTCCAGGGATCGATCTCGCAGAGTTCGGCGGGTTTGAGTCCGTAACGGTCGTCGGGCAGACCGAGGGATTTTTTGATGTCGAGCAATTCGCCGACTTTGTCGCAGGGAATGGAGGAGCCGCCGGGAATGGCCTGGGCGAGGATGACGGTGCGGCAGTAGGCGTCGGTGATTTCCATCTTGAAGTAGGCGTCCTCGACGGATTTGCCCCAGGTGATGACGCCGTGGTTGCCCATGATGATCGACTGGTGCTGCGGGGCGAGGGGCTTGATGGCCTCGGCCATTTCGGCGGAGCCGGGGGTTTTGTATTCGGCGAGGGCGACGGTGCCGACGAAGACTTCCAGTTCGGGGATGAGATACGGCGGGGGCTGCATGCCTTTGATGGCGAAGGCGCCGGCGTGGCAGGGGTGCGCGTGGCAGACGGACGCCGCCTCGGGCGTGGTGTGGTAAATGGCAAGGTGGGTGGTGATCTCGCTGGAGCGTTTCCACGTGCCGGCCACCTGGCGTCCTTCGTTGTCAACCAGGCAGAGCATGTCGGGGGTCATGAAGCCCTTGCTGACGCCGGTGGGCGTGCAGATGAAACGATCGGGCGAGAGGCGGGCGGAGATGTTGCCGCCGTTGCCGTCGCAATATTCGCGCATCCAGATGCGGCGGCCGATCTCGCAGATTTCTTTTTTGATTTTTTCGGCGGCGGGCGAGCTGAACAGGGTGGCGTCCTCGCTGGTGGTGACAGCGGTCATCGCGTCTGGGGTGGTGTGGCCGTGCTGGGAGGCGAAGATGATTTTGATGCTGGCCTCGGAAAAAGCATCGCGCGCGCCCGGGGTGAGCAGGACCTCGCGGTCGTGGCGGAATTCCTTGGAGCCGGTTTTGACAAACTCGGCGGCATCTTTTTGAGCGAATACTTTCATGATTGAGGTTGGATGAACATTTCATCGACCAGCGCGGCGCAGTAGGCGTCCACGGGGGTCGGTTGGTGGAACGGGCAGGCGGCTTCGCGGCCTTCGCTGATGGCGATGGTCTGGCCGGCGTCGGCCCCGAGTTGATCGTAGACGACGATCGAGGGATCGAACTTCTGTTCGCCCTCGAGGGTCTCGCGGCGCCAGGGCAGGGCGAGCATGAGGCGTTCACCGTGGAAGGACGGGTGCCGCACGGACAAAGTGACGCGGCCGATGACGGTGCCGAGTCTCATGGGGTCAAAAAGTGGCATCGGCTTCCAGCCGATGGTTTGTGGAGGTCATCGGCAGGATGCCGATGCCACATGGAATATGTCGCGGCGCGCGGGGTCATACGGCGAGGGCTCCTTCGGGATCGATGATGCCGGTGACATTCCACCGCGCCGGGCTGTGTTTGTCGCCGACGATTTCGCGGGCTTCCGCGCCGTCGCTCGAGATGATGACACGTTGGCCGATCGCGGCGCCGAGTTGGTCGAGAACGATCTGCGGGGCGACGTCCTCCGACTCGGGCACGGCAACAAGGAGGCGCATGCCGTGGAAGCTGGGATGCTTCACGGTGGCGGTGATGTGGCCTCGGATGACGGCGGTGCGCATTGGGGAAAGGAGGAAGGATGAAGGAGGAAAACGGGGATTAGTAGAGGTTGAGATTTTCCACCATGACGCAGCGGCGGGAGCGGGTGAAGGTCATGGGCGTGGTGACGCCTTCGCCGGTGGGCGTGGCGATGCTGAAGCTGAGGAACCCTTCGCCGCCGAGACCGAGGCCGGTCATGCAGGGGCCGTTCTTGATAAAAAGGGTGGTGTCGGCGACTTGCGCCATTTTGGTCAGCGCGTCGATGTTGCGCGAATGCATGATGGCGGTGTGCTTGTAGCCGTGTTCGGCATGGACGGCTTCCTTGATGGCTTCATCGACGTTCTTGACGCGGACGACCGGGATGAAGGGCATCATTTGCTCCTCGTCGACGAAGAGGTGGTCGGCCTTGGTTTCGCCGAAGAGGAGTTTGGTGGAGGCGGGGATGTCGAGGCCGATGGCTTGGGCGAGGACGGCGGCGTCGCGTCCGACGAGGTCGCGGTTGACCACGGGTTGCGGGCAACCCGCTCCCCGGCCTTCCGGGAAGACGAAGGCTTTGTCGGCGAGGGCTTCAATCTGGCGGGCGTCGAGTTGCACGGCGCCGGCTCGGCGGAGTTCTTCCATCAACTTGTCGGCCACGGCTTCGACGACGAAAACTTCCTTTTCGCCGATGCAGAGAAGGTTGTTGTCATAGGCGGCGCCTTGGATGATCGAGGCGGCGGCGCGGGCGAGATCGGCAGTTTCGTCGACGACCACGGGCGGGTTGCCGGGCCCGGCACAGACGGCACGTTTGCCGGTTTTCATGGCGGCGGCCACCACGGCGGGGCCGCCGGTGACGCAGAGGAGTTTGACGTGCGGGTTTTCGCACATCTGGCGGAAGGTCTCGAGGGTCGGTTTGGTCACCGTGCAGAGGAGGTCGGTGAGACCGGTCTCCCGGGCGATGGCTTCGTTGTAGGCCTTGATGGCCACGGCGGCGCACCGGGCGGCGGCGGGATGGGTGTTGAAGACCACGGCGTTGCCCGCGGCGATCATGTTGATGGCGTTGCCGGTGAGGGTGGGGACGCTGTGGGTCGAAGGGGTGACGGCGCCGATGACGCCCCACGGGGCGAAGTCGATGACGGTGAGACCGAAGTCGCCGCTGAAAGCCGTGCGTTCGAGCATTTCGACGCCGGGGACCAGGTCGCCGCAGATTTTGAGTTTTTCGATTTTGTGCTCGAGCCGGCCGATCTTGGTTTCCTCAAATTCGAGGCGCCCCCAGGCCTCGGCCTGCTCGACGCAAAGGCGGCGGATCACGTTGATGGCGGCCTTGCGCGCGGTGACGCCGGCGGTGCGGAGTTTTTCGAAGGAGCGCTGGGCGGCGTCGCACGCGGCGGGCATGGAGTCGTAGACGCCGTGGGACCCGGAGGCCGAGGGAGCCGAGGGCGCCAAGCGGGCCGAAGGTGCGGAGGGGGCGGTGGCTTGGTGTTGGCGGAGGCGGTGGAGGACTTCGCTCACCACCTTGGTCACCACCTGTTCGTCGATCGCGGGCATGGCTTACTTCGTTTGGTAAATTTTGCGTTTGGCCACGTCGACGGTATCGACGATGCCGACCACGACGGCATCGACCGGGGAATCTTTATCGGGTCCGGCGAGGCGCGCGGAGCTGCCCTGCACGAGGAGGACGACTTCGCCTTCGCCGGCGCCGAGCGAGTCCACGGCGACCAGCGTCGAGGTGCCGGGCCGCAGTTCCTTGGCCTCGGGTTTGTCCACCACGAGCGGCCGGACCAAGAGGAACTTGGCCCCGGTCATCTTGGGGTTCTTTTTCGTGGCGACGATGCTGCCTTCTACGAGGGCTAAAATCATGGGAAGAGCGGAAACCGGAGAGCGGAAACCGGAGAATTGGGGTTAGGCTGCATTTCGGCGGGTTGTTTTGATGGAGGCGATCGTGATGGCGAGGATTTCGTTGGCTTCTTCGAGCAGCAGCCGCACTTTTTGCTGCTTTACTTTCTTCAGCTCGATCAGCAATTCGATCCAATAGGAGGACTCGTCGACCTCCTCTTCAACGATGCCCATCTTGGCCGCGAACTCCGCGCGGGAGCGGGCCCGTTTGGCCGCACGCGCGTTGGCGCCGACGGATGTGGCGGCGCGGAGGAGTTGGTGCCCGAGAGCGCGGTTGGTGGCGGAGTTCGGGAGCGACTCGACGAAACGGACGGTTCGCGCGGCAAACGCAAAGGTCCGCTGGCGAAAGTCAACCTGTCCGGTCTCCGCTTTTCGCTCTCCGGTCTTCATTACTTTGCTTTAGGCAGCACCGCGGCCGTCTCCGCGCTGGGGCGGGCGATGACGCTGACGCTGACGATTTCGCCGAGTGATTGGGCGGCGGTGCGGCCGGCTTCGGTGGCGGCTTTGACGGCGGCGACATCACCGGTCACGCAGACGGTGACCATGGCGTTGCCGACTTGGGTCATGGGTCCGATCAACTCGACGTTGGCGGATTTGAGCATGGCGTCAGTCGCCTCGACGAGGGCGATGAGGCCGCGGGTTTCGATCATTCCTAGGGCTTGTTGCATATGTTTGTGTTGGTTGAGGTTGGTTGGAAAAATTCAGGCGGCTTGTTGTTGCGGTTGCTGCTGCAAGAGGCGCCAGGCCTGGCGGGCAATGATGATTTCTTCGTTGGTCGGGATGACGCGGACTTCGACCAGCGAGTCGGGCGTGCTGATGACGGCCTCCGTGGCGCGGCAGGCGGCGTTGGCGGCGGGGTCGAGCTTGAGCCCGAGACAATCGAGGTCGGCGCAGATTTCGGCGCGGAGGTCGGGATTGTTCTCGCCGATGCCGGCGGTGAAGACGAGGACGTCGAGGCCGTTGAGTTCGAGAAAGAATTGTCCGAGGTATTTGCGGATGGCCGCGACAAAGACGGCGATGGCGGTGCGGGCGTCCTCGTGGCCGGCCGCGGCCGCGGCCCGCAGGTCGCGCATGTCGCCGCTGGCGAGGCCGGACATGCCCTGGAGGCCGGAGGCGGAGGCGAGGGCTTTTTCCACGGCGTCCCAGCCGAGGCCGCACTCCCGCGCCAGATAGATCATGGCGAAGCAGTCGAAGTCACCGGCGCGGTTGTTTTGCGGGAGCCCGCTCTGCGGGGTCATGCCCCAACTGGAGTCGAGGGCGATGCCGTCTTTGACCGCGGCCATGGACGAGCTGCCGCCGAGATGGCAGGAGACAAGGCGCATCTTTTCCGAACCGCGGAGTTCCGCGGCGCGCTCGCTGACGTAGCGGTGGCTGGCCCCATGGAAGCCGTGGCGGGCGATGCCGTATTTTTTCTCCCACTCGAGCGGAATGGGGAAACGGCGGTTGTGCGCGGGCACGCGGTCGTAGAACGCGGTCTCGAACGTGCCGATGCAGGGCAGGCCGGGATAGAGTTTGTTGAAGAGGCGCACGCCGGCGATGTAGGGCGGATTGTGCGCGGGCAGCAGGGCCGCAATGTCCTCCATGGCGGCGAGGACGCGGGCGTCCATCAATTGCGTGCCCGAGATGCCGCGGGCCATGACGGGCTTGAAGCCGACCGCGGCCAAGTGGGCCAGGCCGCCGAGTTCCCGGTCCGTCAGGCGGATGGCATCCTCGTGGGTGCGGATATCGCCTTGGCCGGATTTTTCCGGTCCGTCGCCGATGGTGATTTTCCACGCGGCGCGGTCGGAGCCGAGGCGCTCGAACCCGCCCTTGGCCAGCAAGCGTTCGGAGGGCATCTCGTACAAGCGGAACTTGAACGAGGTGCTGCCGAGGTTGGCGACGAGGATGGGGCGGGTGTCGGGCATCGGGCGGGTTAAAGGGTGGCGGTCGGTTGGTGACGGCCGGGACGGCCGTACCCCCTGGTTTTCGGGTTGCCTCGGCTTCCAGCCGATGGGTCCCGGGGATCATCGGCAGGAGGCCGATGCCACGGGGGCTGGAAGGGCGGGGTCATGGTCGGTTATTTCACGGCGGTTTTGCCGGTGATGAATTTGCCGAGTTTGGCGAGGTCGCCGTGCGGGCGGGGGATGACGTGGACGGCGATGACTTCGCCGATGGAGGCGGCGGAGGTGGCGCCGGCTTCGACGGCGGCTTTGACGGCGGCGACTTCACCGCGCACAAAAGTGGCGACGTGTCCCGAGCCGACTTTTTCCCAACCGACGAGGTCGACGTTGGCGGCTTTGAGCATCGCGTCAGTTGCTTCGAACTGAGCCACGAGTCCCTTGGTTTCGATCATTCCTAGAGCTTGTCCGGACATAGTATTTGGTGTGGTTGAGGGTTAGGCGGTGAAGAAGGCGACGAGTTCCGGCGCGGGGCGTGGAATGACGTGGCCGGCGACGAGGTTGCCGACGCGGGTCGCGGTCTCCTTGCCGGCGTCGACGGCGGCTTTGACGCTGCCCACGTCGCCGCGGACGATCGTGGTGATCATGGCGCCGCCGATGGGGATGGATTTGATAAGTTCGACGTTCGCGGCTTTGACCATGGCATCACTTGCCTCGACCAGTCCGACGTAACCTCGGGTTTCAATGAGTCCGATTGCTTGGTTCATGTTTTGTTTATGTTGTATTGAGTTTGTGTTGTCAACTAGAAATTAGCTCCACCTTCGTGGCTCTGTCAAGGTCGCAGGCATTGGCTTCGTCCGTATCGATGTGCACCTCGAGCTTGAACGTGGGGTCGACGCGGACCAGAAGTTCGTCGAAAAGGGTTGTGCAACCGGGGGCGGTCACCTTGAGTGTGACTTTGTCCAAGTGCTTCACCCCGTAAAACTTGGCGTCTGCGGGCGACATGTGGACGTGGCGGGCGGCGCGGATCACGCCATTCTTCATTTCGAGCATGCCCTTGGGCCCCATAATGTAGGCGCCGGGGGTTCCGTCGATGTCGCCCGACATGCGGACAGGGATGTCCATACCCAGCTGGACGGCGTCGGTGAGGGCGAGTTCGATTTGTGTGAGATTGCGGGTCGGGCCGAGGATGCGCAGGTTGGGAATGATGCGTTTGCGCGGGCCGATCAGGGTCACGGTTTGTTCCGAGGCGAATTGACCTTCCTGATAAAGCCATTTGTGGACGGTCAGAGCGGCGCCGGGGCCGAAAAGGACTTCGAGATTCTCCGGCGAGATGTGCATGTGGCGGGCGGAGCTGTTCACGACCAATGTCGGGGCCGATCCGGTCGCGGGTGCGGCGGCGCGCATTTCCCGCAAGAGGATGTCACGCACCAGTGACTCGACGGAGGCGCGTTGAGGGGCAGGGGAACTCATGGAGACGGGACGAAGAAGGAACTAAAGACGAAACCGCACCTGGCGGCAAGCAGAATATTTGGTATTTGTGGGATTTTGTTTGATTGCGAGGGCTTTTCGTCTCGAATCAATGCCGGTTGCCGGTCTGCTTTTCGTAATTTTTCACTTCTTCCAGCCACGACGGGCCGGTTGGGACATCGGCTTGACGGCAGAATTCCGTCCAAACCGCACCCCAAGGCAAGGCCTTTGCTTCCTCCAGGAGGGCGAGACGCCGGGTGTAATCGCCTTCGGCTTCGGCCGTGCGGAGTTGCGCGGAGGGTTCGAGCAGGGCGAGGAGCAGGGCTTTTTGCGTGGCGCGGATGCCGATGACCCATGCGGCCACGCGATTGATGCTGGCGTCGAAGTAGTCCAGGCCGATGCTGGTGCGTCCGAGGAAATCGCCGCGGACCAGTTCTTCCATGACGGCCCGCGTCGGGTCGTCGAGGATGACGACATGATCGCTGTCCCAACGGACGCCGCGGCTGACGTGCAGGAGCAGGCGGGGGACGAAGAGGAGGACGGACGAAATTTTGTCGGCGAGGGTTTCCGTCGGGTGAAAGTGCCCGGCATCGAGGCACACGGCTTTCTGCCGCGAGACCGCGTAGGCGAGATAAAATTCGTGCGAGCCGGCGGTGTAGCTCTCGGAGCCGATGCCGAAAAGTTTGCATTCGACCGCGTCGATTTCGTCCTGCGCGGGGAGTTGTTCCGCAAAGATGGCGTCGAGCGAATCGGCCAGGCGTTGGCGGGGGCCGAGGCGATCAACCGGCAGGTCCTTGTAGCCATCGGGGATCCACACATTGGTCACACAGGCGGAGCCGAGGGCGCGGCCGATGTCGGCCCCGATGCGGCGGCAACGGCGTGCGTGTTCGATCCAGAAATCGCGGATGCCTTGGTCGCGGTGGGCGAGGGTGAAGCCGTCCGCGGCCTTGGGGTGGGCGAAGCAAGTCGGGTTGAAATCCATGCCGAGACCGAGCGATTTGGCCCAGTCGATCCAGCGCGCAAAGTGCGCCGTTTCAAGGGCGTCGCGGTCGACTTTGCGGCCGCCGTTCTCGAGGTAGAAGGCGTGGAGATTGAGCCGGTGCCGGCCGGGCACGAGGGAAAAAACCTTTTCGAGGTCGGCGCGCAGTTCGTCCGGGGTGCGGGCACGCCCGGGATAGTTGCCCGTCACGGCCAGGCCGCCGCCCGGGTCACCGGTCGATGATGATTCGAAACCCCCGACGTCGTCGCCCTGCCAGCAGTGGACGGAGATCGGTGTGGCGGCGAGGATGGACAAAGCGCGGCCGGTGTCGACGCCGAGCGATGCGTAAGCCTCGCGCGCGGATTCGTAAGCGGTGGACATCGGGGGCGTCAGTGGTCAACCGTTGTGCTGACCATTCGAGCTGGCCAGCCAGCGCTCGATTTCGTCGAGCGTCTTGCGTCCGCAGTTGCGCTCATGGCGCAGCATGCTCATGACATCTTTTTCCCGGCCTTGTTCGCGTGTCGCGATGCCGTGCCGGCCGAGGGCGTTGGCGGCGCGGGCCGAGAGCTGGGAGAGTTCGAGGGCCCCGCGCAGGGATTTGATGGCGCGGCGGTGGCGGGAGAGCATCAGGGAGACGGCTTGCGGCGTGACGCTGAGTTGCTCGGCGATTTCGCGGAAGGAATAACCAAGGCCCCGCATCATGGCGATGTCGCGCACGCGGTGCGGCACATCGGCGACCGAGCGGAGGGCGCCATTGGTGGCGCGTTGGCCATTGGTGGCCGGTGGGGTTTCAACGAGGTGCATGGATGGTGGAATGATTTTAGGTTAGTGGGTTTGAGATGGTGGCGTGGTGTGACTTTGTTTGTATTTCTGCGTTTGCCTGTGCGCAAGTGTATGTATGCTTGTTTGTGCAGAAAATTCACTTAAGTCTTAACCAGTTCGCCTTTTGATCCTCCATGCTTGCCCTAGAACGTCACCGCTGGCTCCTTGAGAAGGTCAACAACCAAGGCAGCGTGCGCACCTCGCAGGTCGCGCAGGCCCTCGGGGTCACCGAGGAGACGGTGCGCCGTGATTTCGAAAAGCTGGCCACCGAAGGCATGCTGATGCGCTCGCACGGCGGCGCGGTGCGCTTGGAAGTGCACCGCCGCGAGGCGCCTTTGCAGGAGCGGGTCGAGCAAAACATGTCCGGCAAGCGCCGGATTGCCACCGCGGCGCTGCAGCGGGTCAAGCCCGGCCAAACCATTTACTTCGATGCCAGCACGACGGTGTTGCAGATGGCCGAGTTGCTGCCGGAGATGCCGCTCACCGTGGTGACCAATGGCTTGCAGATCGCGCTGGCGCTGGCGGAAAAAAGCGAGATCGACTGCGTGTTGCTCGGGGGCATCGTGCGGGGCAGCTCGCTCTCGACCGGCGGGTGGGCCGCCGAAAAGGCCCTCGAGATCTACCATCTCGACACCGCTTTCCTCTCCTGCCGCGGGGTTGATCCGGAACGCGGGATGAGTGACGCCGCCGAGGTGCACGCGCGGTTGAAGAACGCGGTCATCGAGCGTTCGGACGAAGTGATCGTGCTGGCCGACGCCTCGAAGGTGGGGCTCGCCTCGAGTTATTTTTTCGCCCGCCCGGGGGACATCGATCTGTGGATCACGGATGAGAACCTGGCGCCCCACGTGGCCGAAGCCGTGACCACGCAGGGTCTGCGCGTGGAGATGGCCTGCGAGGGATGACCCCATGAAGCGCCGCGTTTACCTTGCCGTTGATTTGGGGGCCGACAGCGGCCGGGTCATGGCCGGACTTTATGACGGGACCACGCTCCGTCTCGAGGAAATGGCGCGCTTCCGCACCGGCGGCGTGTTGCTGCCGGATGGTTGGCACTGGGATTTGCTGCGCATTTATGCCGACATCCGCCAGGGCATCGCCAAAGCGGAGGCGGAATTTGGCGACGACGTCGTGTCGGTGTCGGTCGACACATGGGGCGTCGATTACGGTTTGCTCGATAGCGGCGGGCGCCTGCTCGGCCTGCCATGGATGTATCGCGATGCGCGCACCGACGGGATGATGGAGGTGGTGGCGGAGACGGCCCAAGTCGAGGAACTCTACCGCCGCACGGGAATCCAGCCGATGTTTTTCAACACGGTTTACCAACTCTTCGCCGAGACGTGGCAACACCCGGACGTGGTCAAGGCGGCCGCGCGGATCGCCTTCGTGCCCGACCTGTTGACTTACTGGCTGAGCGGCGAGCAACTGGTCGAGCGCACCATCGCCAGCACCTCCGGTCTGCTCAAAGCCGGCACCGCCGAGTGGGACGGGGAACTCGCGGAAAAGCTCGGCATCCCATCCGGCCTTCTGCCTCCCGTCAGCGAACCCTGCACGGTCGCGGGTCGCTTGCGTGGCGAAGACGGCCAGCTTGGCCGGATCAAGGTGGTGCTCTGCGGCAGCCATGACACCGCCTCCGCGGTGGCCGGGGTGCCGGCCGGGGCCGCGAACCCGCTTTTCCTCAGTTCCGGCACCTGGTCCTTGCTCGGCCGCGAACTCGATGCCCCACTGGTCACGGCGGAAACCGCCGCCGCGAAATTCTCCAACGAGCAAGGCCTGGACGGCACCACCCGCTTCCTCAAGAACGTGGCCGGCATGTGGCTCCTGCAAGAGTGCAAGCGCAACTGGGAACGCAGCGGTGAGAAACTTGAATACGAGTCCATCGTGGCCAAAGCAGCCGGCACCACGACCGATGTCTTCATCGACCCGGACGCCCGGGATTTTGCCCGTCCTTGCGACATGCCGTCCGTCATCGCTGCGTGGTTGGAAAAATCCGGCCAGGAAGCACCGGCCAGCCGCGCCGGGCTGGCGCGCGTCATTTTCGAAAGCCTCGCGCTCAAATACCGCGTGCTGCTGCGGCAGATGCGGCAGTGGATGCCGGACTTTCCCGACACGCTGCACATTGTCGGCGGCGGTTCGCGCAATGCTTTGCTCAATCAAATGACCGCCGACGCCAGCGGCTTGCGCGTGCTGGCCGGCCCGTCCGAAGCCACCGCCGCCGGCAACATCGTCGCGCAAATGATCGCCTGCGGCGATCTCCGGTCACTCGTCGAAGGGCGGGCGCTGATCCGCGAGTCCTTCGAAATCGGCGAATTCATCCCCCGCGAGACCGCGGTGTGGGATGCCAAGGCGGAACGCTTCGAAAAAATCCTCTCCGACTCATGATCAATCTCGCCACCCGCCCCAAAGGCAAACGCGTCCAACTCATGGCCACCTGTCTGTGCGACGCGTTTTATGACGATGTGGCCCAGGCCACGGTCGAGGTCCTCGAACACGCCGGCTGCGAGGTGGCTTTTCCGGAGAACCAGACATGCTGCGGTCAGCCGGCTTTCAACTGCGGTCAATGGCCCGCCGCCCGCAAGGTCATGCGCCACACGGCGGAGGTCTTTGCCGGCGACGAACCGATCATTGTTCCTTCCGGTTCCTGTGCCGCCATGATGTTCCACGGCTCGAGCCTCGAATTCGAGGGCGAGAAGGACCGCGCCGCCATCGAGCAGGTCGGCGGGCGCACCTGGGAACTGGGCGACTACTTGGTCAACGGCCTGGGCATCCAGGAATGGCCGGGCGAATTCCGCGCCAAGATCGCCTTCCACCGCGCCTGCCACACCCGCGGCACACCGAGCGGGGCGGCGGTCCTGCAACTTTTGCGGTCCATTCAGGGCCTGGAAATCGTTCCGTTTGGTGAAGAAGAACAATGCTGCGGCTTCGGCGGCACGTTTTCGGTCAGCTTTCCCAACGTCTCCACCTCCATGGGCGACCTCAAACTCGAACACCTCCGCGCCGTGCATCCCGACTACATCGTCTCCGGAGACATGAGCTGTCTCATGCACCTCGGCGGCCTGGCCGAGCGCGAGTCACAGCCGATCAAAACACTCCATTTCGTGCAAATCCTGCGCGACGCCCTCCACCAACACCATGGCCAAGCAACTCATTGACACCTACGTGGCGGAGCTTCCGCCGACCGTGCAAAAAGCCGTGCACCAAAGCACGGCCGCAACCACCGAGAAACGCTACCAGCTGCTCGGCGACGATTACGCCGATGCCGACGGCCTACGCAAACTGGCCGGCGCCATCCGCCAACACACCCTCGAGCATCTCGACACCTACCTCGCCCAAGCGGAGGAAAGCCTGACCGCGCGCGGAGCCAAGGTGCATTACGCGGTCACGGCCGAAGACGCCTGCCAGGCGGTGACCGACATCCTGCAGGCCGCCGGCGTCACCAAGGTGGTCAAATCGAAGAGCATGGTCACCGAGGAAATCCATCTCAACGACTACCTCGCCAACCAAGGCATCGAGTCCATCGAAAGCGACCTCGGCGAATACATCGTGCAGATCGACGGAGACCATCCGAGCCACATTGTCCGCCCGATCATCCACAAAACCCGCGGCGACATTGCCCGCAGTTTCGAGCGCGAGGGACTCGGCGATTACAACGACGATCCGGAAACGATCACCCGCCGCGCGCGGAAATTCATGCGCGGCAAATACCTCGAAGCGGGGGCGGGTATCACCGGCGCCAATTTCGTCACCGCCGACACCGGACGCCTCGTGCTCGTGACCAACGAAGGCAACTCGCGCTTCTGCCTCGCCCCGGCCAAAGTGCACATCGCGCTGGTCGGTATCGAGAAAGTCGTGCCGTCCGACACCGACCTCTCGCTCCTGCTCAACCTGCTCGGACGCTCCGCCACCGGACAGCAAC
The DNA here is from genome assembly GCA_044359955.1 of Chthoniobacterales bacterium. Taxonomy (GTDB): domain Bacteria; phylum Verrucomicrobiota; class Verrucomicrobiia; order Chthoniobacterales; family JACTMZ01; genus JACTMZ01. The sequence continues at coordinate 12,670 of JBIKLF010000018.1, forward strand.
TCACCGTCTACACCGAGTTCATCAACGGCCCCCGCCGCGCCGACCGCCCGTCCGGCCCCGAGCAAATGCACGTCATCTTCGTCGACAACCGCCGCACCGAAGTGCTGGCCTCCGACTGCAAAGAAATCCTCCGCTGCATCCGCTGCGGCGCGTGCCTCAACGTCTGCCCCGTCTACCGCCAAGCCTCCGGCCACGCCTACCGCAGCGTGTATCCGGGTCCCGTCGGCGCCGTGCTCTCGCCGCTCTTGGCCGGCGACAAATTCAAAGAACTGGCCGACCTGCCCAAAGCCTCGAGCCTCTGCGGCGCGTGCAACGAAGTGTGCCCCGTCGACATCCCGATTCCCGATCTGCTCCTGCGCCTGCGCCATCGCGCGCACGAGGAGCATGTCCCGTCTCCCGGCACGCCGCCCATGGCCGGCTTCGCCCTGCTCGGGAGCCATCCGCTCATTTGGCGTTCGGCCATGACCTTCGGCGTGGCCAAAGATTACCTGCCGCTCGACAGAATGCCCGTGCCGTATCTCAGTTCGTGGCTAAAAACGCGTACGCTGCCCAAATGGCGTGGCGGGAAATTCCGTTCGTGGATGAAATCGCGCCGACGCCCATGAGTCCACGCCTTTTCTTTTCGTGGCATCGGCATCCTGCCGATGGTTTGTTTGGTTCATCGGCTGGAAGCCGATGCCACATGACGGCAGCAAGCCCATGAGCACCGCCCGCGAAACAGTCTTTGCCGGCATCAAGTCCGCCCTCGCGCCCTTGCCGGAACGCGAACCACGTCCCGCCGTGCCGCACGGCGTGGCCGACGCCCAATGGTTGGCCGACGAAACCGATGACGTGGCGCTCTTCGTCAAACGCGCCACAGCCGTCGGGACAAAATGCTTCCTGAGCGTGGGCGATTGCCTCGCGTGGCTCTTCGAGGAGCAACCGAAGAAAGTCTTCATCCCCGAGGTGTTGCGCGACGCCACCGCCAAGTTTGCAGGCATCGTCGACGTGGTCCGCGAGTATTCCCGCGACCAAGTCGACGAGATCGACGTCGCGCTCACCCCCGCCGCCGGCGCCATCGCCGAATCCGGCAGCATCATCCTCACCGACGAATCCACCCCCGACCGCCTCGCCGCCCTCGCGCCCTGGACGCATATCGCGGTGGTCCGGAGGAACGCGATCTATCACTCCATCGCCGACGCGCTGGCCGCCATGCCCGACGACCCGAACGTCATTTGGGTCACCGGCCCCTCCAAAACCGCCGACGTCGAAGGCATCCTCATCCAAGGCGTCCACGGCCCCGGCGTGCAGGGGTGTCTGATCCTCTGAGCCGGAACGGTCCAGAGCCCGAGGGAAACGTCTTCTCAGGGCGCCCCACTTTTTGGTGAACAATTTCGCGCATCGTTCCAATGCAGAAAACCATAATGAATAAAATATATATGCTCGCCATGATCCGCCCACACGGCGTATGATTAGTTACTATGGCCAAACGCACCGACACCCCGCTCATGCCGGGCTTCATTGCGGAACTCGCGAAGTTCTGCCGTTCGCGGCACGGACGGGTCACGCGGCTGGCTGAGCATCTCGGCATCGCCCAGCCACACGTTTCCGCTTGGCTAACCGGCCGTCAGGAGCCTTCCGGAGAACACACCCTGCGCATTCAAACGTGGCTGGCCGCCGAACGGGTCCACGCCGCACGGGCCGCCGCGGGACGCAAGGTCAGCCATGCCCCGGCACCGCCCGAAGAAGAATCGGCACCCATCTGGCTGCTATGAGCTTTTGGGAAAAAGGGGTCAGCCCCGTGTATTGACGCATTTGTCACATTCAGCTGCGAACTTTGCCCATGGCCCGCCAACTGCGCACCGAATACGAGGGGGCGATTTATCATATGATGAATCGCGGCGACCGCGGTGTACCAACCAAGCCGTGCTTATGCCCCACGACGTTGCCCCGCGCCCGTTGCACAACAATGAGCCGTGAAAATTCCAAACGGGCGCGGGTTCGAGCAGGGCACCGACGGCGTGGACACCCCACCGTCGCATCCTTTTCTCCGCTGGTGCGCAGAGAGGCTCACCAAACAGTTATACCCAGGGCCCATCGCCTTGGGATTTTGTCCTTCGGTCCCGGGGTAGGGTCGGACCTCCGGGCCGACCGTGAACATTCTCTGGGATTTGACGCGGCCGGGCCAACCGGAACGCAGTGAAGATGGCCCCTAGGCAAAGGCCCAGCCCGACCACTCGATCCATCGTCGAAAAGAAAAGGACGTTGGGATGAGCCGGAACGATGCCGTTGAAGACGCAATAAAAGCGCGGCTGGGCCCGGTTTTCCAGGGTGCACGGCCGTTCCGGCCGTATTGTCTGATCGTGACGGGCTCCGAATTGGCAGCCTGAGGTAGGGACGCGCGGCTCGCGCGTCCGTTGGTTGGTGATCGGACGAGCGGCCGCTCGTCCCTACCTTCTGAACGAACATTTCCTTCTGCTGCAGCCCGTCCATCGCCGCGGCTTCTGCATGAATCCGGATGAGTCAACTCTCGCCCCGGCACGCCTCTGTGGCAGCGCCGGAAAAGGCTGAATGTTTTGCCTAATTACGGCTGAGCGGTGTTATTTATGAGACCCGGTGCCGATCAAAGCCAACTCGCATTCCGTCATTCCGCGCGGCGCCCTCTGGCCGTTCGCTTTGCTGGCCAGTTGTTTCCTCTGGTGGGGTCTGGCCAACAATCTGACCGATCCGCTGGTCAAGGTCTTCAAGGAGATCTTCGGGATGTCGACCTTTCAGGCGTCGCTGATCCAGATGGCTTTTTACGGTGGGTATTTTTGCATGGCGCTGCCGGGGGCAATGATTGCGCGGCGTTTCAATTACAAGACCGGCGTGCTCGTCGGCTTGGGGCTCTACGCGGCGGGATGCTTCCTGCTTTATCCGGCCATGCTGACCGCGCAGTTCGCCTTTTTCTGCTTCGCGTTCTACGTGCTGGCCTGCGGCCTCGGCATCCTCGAGACCAACGCCAATCCCTACGTGCTGGCGCTTGGTTCGGCGGAATCGGCCACGCGGCGGCTCAACTTTGCCCAGTCTTTCAATCCGGTCGGCTCCGTGGCCGGTATTCTTATTTGCCAGGTCTTCATCATGGCGCATCTGCCGTTCAACGACGATGGACAACTGGCCATGGCCCCCGCCGAAGTGCCGGCCGCGCTTTCTACCGTGATCGCGCCCTACATCGCCATCGCCCTGGTCCTGCTCGTGGTCTGGCTGCTCATCTTGGCCGCCAAAATGCCGTTGGCCGCGGAACAGGATGACAAAGTGCCCTTCGCCGCGGCGGCCGGACGCTTGCTGCGCCATCCGTTCTACCTCTTCGCCGTCTTCGCGCAGTTCTGCTACGTCGGACTGCAGATCACCGTCTGGACCTACACCAATTTTTACATCCCCGAGCAAATCGGCGTCTCGCAAGAGGTCGCGTTGCAATACCACACGGCGGCTCTTGTGCTCTTTGGGCTCGCGCGTTGGCTCTTCACCGGCCTGATGAATTACTTCCGCGCCGCCACCCTGCTCGCCTTGGCCGCGCTGTCCGGGTTGCTTCTTTCGCTGGTCGTCGTCTTTGTCGGCGGCATGGCCGGAGTCATCGCCCTCGTGGCGCTGTCCGGTTGCATGTCGCTCATGTTCCCGACGATTTTCGGACTCGGCTGTTCGGTCGTCCGTGAGGACACCAAGCTGGCCTCCTCCGGCATGATCATGGCCATCATCGGCGGGGCGATCATCACGCCCGCGCAGGGCGCGTTGCTCGACACGTTCGGCGTCCGTCTCTCCTACCTGCTGCCGCTCGGCTGCTTCGCGGTCATTTTCTTTTTCGCAATGACGGCCCGCCGCCGCGCTTGAAGTCCCGCGGTGGCCTCTTGGGATTTCGAAAATAACAGCGTTGAAGCTTAATTTTGCTTTTAGATAAAGGGCTGTCTTTCTAAAGCCGTCTTGCAGTTTTTTATTACAGTGGTAGATTCCGGGCATGAAACGGTTGGTTGAAGGAGAATTGCTGGCTTGGAAGGACGCAGGGCACCACCGCAAACCTCTGGTGCTCCGCGGGGCCAGGCAGGTGGGCAAGACGTGGCTGGTTGAGCGATTTTTGGCTCCGCGGTTTGAGAATTTTGTCAAAATCGACTTTGAAAAGCGCCGCGATTTGAGGGCGATTTTCGAGGAAAATTTGGAGCCGGCGAGGCTTCTCAACGCTTTGGAAATCGCCGGTGGACGGATCACGCCGGGGAAGACCCTACTTTTCTTCGACGAGATCCAAGCCTGTCCGCGTGCCTTGGCCGCGCTGCGGTATTTTTACGAGGAAATGCCGGAGCTGCACATCGTGTCGGCCGGCTCTCTCCTGGAATTTGCTCTCGCCGACATTTCGGTGCCGGTGGGGCGGTTGCGCTACCTGCGGGTCGGGCCGATGAATTTCCAGGAGTATCTTCTCGCTCTGGGCAAGGAGGTCATGGCCGAAGCGTTGCGGGGCAACCCGGAATCGATCGACGCCGCTTCCCACGGTCAGGTTCTGCAGGAGCTGCGGAACTATTTTTTTGTGGGCGGCATGCCCGAGGCGGTCAAGGTGTGGCGGGACACCGGTTCCCTGCGCGAGGCGGCCCGTGGGCAGGAGGAAATCCTGCAGTCCCTGCGGGACGATTTTTCCAAATACACGCCGCGGGTGGCGATGGATTGTCTGGATGGCGTGCTGCAAAATGCGGCCAGAAGCGTCGGCCAACAGCTCAAATACACCAAGTTGGATGCCGGTCATTCCGGGCCGACCAATCGCAAAGCATTCGACCTTCTCTGCCAGGCCCGGTTGCTGCACCGGATTCCCGCCTGCGATCCATCGGGGCTCCCGCTGGGCGCGACGGCCAACCCGGTCAAATTCAAGGCGGCAATGCTCGACATCGGCTTGATGCAACGGGCCTGCCGCTTGCCGGTGGAGACGGCTCTGGAGCCGGATGATTTGCTTTCGCTTTACCGGGGAAAACTGGCCGAACAATTCGTCGCCCAAGAGATGTTGGCCGCCGGCGAGGGCGAATTGTTCTATTGGGCACGCGAGGCACGGGGCAGCAGCGCCGAGGTGGACTACCTCGTTGTCAGGGCCGGGAAAATTCTTCCCGTGGAGGTGAAATCCGGAGAAGCCGGCGCGCTGCGCAGTCTGCATCTTTTTTTGCAAAATTATCCGCACTGCCCCGCGGGGGTCGTTCTTTCGTCTCGTCCGCCCGCCCGACTGGCGGAACAAAGACTGTGCTTTCTCCCGCTCTATCTGGCCGGCCAACTGAACCGCCCGGACCTCGAACTTTAGAGCATTCTGCGCAAAGAACCCATCGCCTTGGGACTTTGTCCTTCGGCCCCGGGGTAGGGTCGGACCTTTGCCTAGGGGCCATCTTGACTGCGTTCCGGTTGGGCCGACCGCGAACCTTCTCGGGGATTCGACCCGGCCGGTCCAACCGGAACGCAGTCAAGATAGCCCCTAGTCCCTGAACCCGCGCACGGCGGGTGCGGTTGGGGAGCCCCTGAACCCGCGCGTTGGCGGGTGTGTGCTGGGGAGTAACTGGGGCTACCATCACTGCCAGGGGCAAAGGCACCGACGCTCATATCAGTTGGTTGCCTGCGGCAACCCGTCTCGCCAAGCCTCGGCTGAGCGCCGCTACATCTCGACAAAAACTTGTAGCGGCGGGCTATGACCGTCGGTGCCTAAAAACACTTCGAGTTACTCGGGAGTAACTGGGGCCGGATCCGACTGCGAGCTTGGGCAGGCAGAGGTCAGAAAGCCACGCATGGAAGAGGATGACAGAAGATGGTGTTTGCGCCGCTGACACGGCGCAAACACAGTCCTCGGAGAGATGCCATGAGCGGGGCGCGTGTCAGCGCGCCCCGCTTATCCTCTTTCATCTTCTTCTATTTGACCGCTTCGCTCAGCTCTCCGAGCTGTCTGTCTTACTGCGCTCGGCTGTGGCTTGCCTTTATTCTTTTTCGCAATGACGGCCCGCCGCCGCGCTTGAAGTCGCGCGGTGCCGTGCCGTGGATTTGCTTGAAGACGCGGGAGAAGTGGTAGGGGTCTTCGAAGCCGACGGCGTGCCCGGCGGCTTTGACCGTGAGGTCGGACTGTTGCAGCAGCCGGGCGGCATGGTGCATGCGCAGGCGGGCGAGGAATTGGGACGGGGTTTGGCCGGTGTGCTGGCGGAAGAGCCGCGAGAAATATTCCGGGCCGACCCGGCACGCGCGGGCGGCGGCGCCAGGACCGGGAACACTCGCGTAGTGGGCCGCCAAATAATCGCGGCAGCGCTCGAAGACGAGGCGGCGCTGCGCGGCCGGACGCGGAGTGGTGTCCGGTTGGGCTCCGAGCCGGACCAGCAGGGCGTGCAGCACGGCGGCGGTGACCTTCGTTTGTGCCTCAGGCGGTAAAGCGGCGCAGGAGAGTAGTTGCTCATAGAGGTCCGCCGCCGGCCGCCAGTCCGCGAGATGGCGCACACGCCGTGTCGCCAAACCCGCGGCTTGCAGTTCGCGTCGGGCCGCCGTGCCGCGGAAGTCGGCGAAATATTTCCCGTGCGGACCGCGTCCGGCGGCGCGGATGCCCCCGGCCTGCCCGGGGCCGTAGCTGACGATGGTTCCAGCCCCGGCGGCCACCCAGCGCCCGCTGCGGCGCACCTCCCAGGAACCGCTTTCCAGAATCTCCACCGCGTGCCACGGGAAGGAGGGACGGTCGACAACGAAGTCCGGTCCGCACTCCTCGTAACCGGCGCACACCAGGGCGAGTGGCCGGCGCCCGGCGGCCTCGAGAAAGATGTAGCGTCCGCGCCGGATGTGCGGTGCGACAAATCCGGGCGGAGGGAGGGGGCGGGAAGCCATGGAGGTCAAAAATATCCATGATTTGATCAAGCCGATCCATTGAAAACCACCGCCAGTTGCATGACGGTCAGAAGGCGCTCCCCATCATGCTCAAAGGAATCCATCCCGCCATCAGCCCCGACCTGCTCAAAACGCTGGCCGAGATGGGCCACGGTGACGAAATCGTCTTGGCCGACGCCCATTTCCCGGGACACAGCATGAATGGCCGTGTCCTGCGCGCGGATGGTCTGGCCGCGACCGCTCTTTTGTCCGGCATTCTGCCGCTCTTCGAGCTCGATGCTTACGCCCCGCCCTTGGTCATGATGTCAGCCGTTCCCGGCGACACCCTTGATCCCGCCGTGGAGGAGAAATACCTCGCGGCTATCCGTGCCGTTTGTCCGGATGCTCCCGCACCGGAACGCATCGACCGTTTTGCTTTTTACGAACGTGCCAAAAGCGCTTACGCCGTGGTCATGACCGGAGAGACCGCCAAATACGGCAACATCGTCCTGAAAAAAGGAGTCACGGGAGACCGGAAGGCGGAGAGTTGAAACCGGAAACGGGAAGACGAAGAAAGCTCAATCATTTACCGAACACTGAACACTAAACACTAAAAACTCATCCTATGACCAATCTCCCCAAAGTCGGCATCCGCCCGACGATCGACGGCCGTCTCGGCGGCGTGCGTGAATCGCTCGAAGCCCAAACCATGGGCATGGCCAAAGCCACGGCCAAACTCATCGCCTCCAAGCTGCGCTATCCGACCGGCGAACCAGTCAAGTGCGTCATTGCCGACACTTGTATCGGCGGCGTGGTCGAGGCGGCGGCCTGCGCGGAAAAGTTCCGCAAGGAAAATGTCGGTGTCTCGCTGACCGTCACGCCTTGCTGGTGCTACGGATCGGAAACCATGGACGCCGACCCGCTCATCCCCAAGGCGGTCTGGGGCTTCAACGGCACGGAGCGTCCGGGTGCGGTCTATCTCGCCGCCGTGCTGGCCGGCCACACGCAAAAGGGCCTGCCGGCCTTCGGGATTTACGGGCAAGACGTGCAGGACGCGGGGGACAAAAAGATTCCCGCCGACGTCGAGGAGAAGATTCTGCGCTTCGTCCGCGCCGGTCTCGTCGCAGCGACGATGCGCGGGCGCGCTTATCTGGCCATGGGTGGAACCTCGATGGGTATCGCCGGGTCGATCGTCGATCCCGCGTTCTTCGAGCGCTGGCTCGGCATGCGCGTCGAGTCGGTCGACATGACCGAGTTCATCCGCCGCATCGAGCGCGGCATCTATGACAAAGCGGAATTCGCCAAAGCGCTCAAGTGGGTCAAAGCGAATTGCAAGGAAGGCAAGGATTGGAACAGCCCGAAAACCAAACGTTCGCGCCAGCAACTCGATGCGGAATGGGAAACCTCCGTCAAGATGGCCCTCATCGCGCGCGATCTTATGGTCGGCAATCCGCAACTGGCCAAGATGGGTTTCGGCGAAGAGGCCCAGGGGCATTATGCCATTGCCTCGGGATTCCAGGGCCAGCGTCAGTGGACCGACCACATGCCGAACGGCGACTTTCTCGAGGCCATCCTCAGCACGTCCTTCGATTGGAGCGGTCCGCGCGCGCCCTATATCGTGGCCACGGAGAACGACGCGCTCAATGGCGCGAGCATGCTCTTCGGTCACCTCCTGACCAATACCGCACAGATTTTCGCCGACTTGCGCACTTATTGGAGTGCCGAGGCCATGGAACGCGTCTCGGGCGAAACTCCGTCCGGTGCGGCGGCGCAGGGGGTTCTGCATCTGATCAATTCCGGACCCGCGGCCCTCGACGGTTGCGGCGAACAGACGATCAACGGCCAACCGGCCATGAAACCGTTCTGGGACATCACGCCGCAGGAAATCAAAGCCTGCCTCGGCGCCACGACATGGCACCCGTCGATCACGGAATATTTTCCCGGCGGCGGCTGGAGCACGCGTTATGTCACGCGCGGCGGCATGCCGGCCACGATCTACCGCCTCAATCTCGTGCAGGGTCTCGGCCCCGCCTTGCAAATCGCCGAGGGCCAGACGGTCGAGCTGCCGGCCAAGACGCACCGCCTGCTCGAGGAGCGCACCAATCCGACCTGGCCGACCACATGGTTCGCGCCGCGGCTCACGGGCGGTGGGCCCTTCGGCGACACCTACTCGGTCATGAACAACTGGGGCGCCAACCACTGCGTCATGAGTTACGGCCACATCGGCGCGGATCTCATCAGTTTGGCCAGCGTGCTGCGCATCCCGGTTTACATGCACAATGTCGGCCGCGCGCAGGTCTTCCGTCCGAGTGCCTGGGCCGCTTTCGGCACCGACGACCTGATGGGCGCCGACTTCCGGGCCTGCGCCAATTTTGGGCCCCTTTACTGAGTGTTGGCCGGGAAGGGGCCAATCCAAAAAGGGGTCAGTCCCGCGTATTGACGCCCTTGCTCCTCATGGCAAATTTCATTGACGGTCTGCCGACTGCGCACGGAATACGAGGGGGCGATTTACCATGTGATGAATCGCGGCAACCGCGGTGGACTTTCACACCACCTTGTATCTGGTGGCGCGGCCTTCGCCGATCCTTTCGATCTTTTTCAGCTCGAGGAGCTTTTTGATGATGGACTCGATCGTTCTGGCGGGGAAGTCCAGGGCGGCCATTGCCGTCTTGCGGCTGAATTCGCGCCCCGGCAACGCGGAGACCCACCGCCATAGGGCGAGCTGCTTTTCCGAAAGCAAATACTCGAAGTGGTCCTCCTCCAAAATCTGCGCCGCCTGCCGGGCCTGCCCCTGCACGATGCGAAGAAAAAACAGGAGCCATGGGGAAATGTCCTCCTGGCGGGTCTTCCACCTCTTCTGTGTTTTATTCAACGCGAGATAGTAGTCGGCTTTGTTCGACTCGATCAGCTTTTCGTGGGAGGCCACCGAGGTGAATTCGTAGCCCTGCTGCAGGAGCATGAGGTTGGTCAGCAACCGGCTGGTGCGACCATTGCCGTCTTGGAAAGGATGGATGGCCAGATATTCGAACAAGAAATTGGCGATGAGGATGAGCGGGTGTTTGAGGGGCCCGGCGGTGGCCCAGGCATACCATTCGACCAGTTCCTGCATTTCCTTCTGCACCAAATGCGGTGGCGCCGGGTCGAAAATGATGCCGATCACCTTTCCGCGGCGATCCTTGGCCTCCACCCGGTTCGGACCGAATTTGTAACTCCCTTGGTGCCGAGCGTCCTTCGCGCTGTATTTGAGCATGTCGCGGTGCAGTTGGAGGACGGTGGATTCCTTGAGCGGAATATCCCGATATTTGCTGAAGACCAGCTCCAGCATTTCCAGATAACCCGCGACCTCCTGTTCGTCGCGCGTTTTGAGCTTCCGGATGCGAAGGTTCCGGTAGAGCGCCTCGACCTCGGCATCATTGAGCCGGTTGCCTTCGATGCGGTTGGAGGATCCCGTCGAGGTGACGAGGACCGATTGCGTCAGCCGCTCGAGGGTTTGCGGGAGCAATTTGCCGGACAGCCTCCATCCGGTTTTGACCGCGTCGATTTCCGCAATCATGCTGTAAACCGGCTCGACAACATCGGGCGGCAAAGCCAGCCGGCGAGTCAGCCAGAAGTCTCCCCAATCTCTCGAAGCTCGCTTTTTCATTAGTGAGATCATGTGAGATCATGTGAGAAAAAGCAACTTCTGCGTAGGGCGCGACGTCGCCGGCTTCAACCCACGCCAGCTGCCCCGCGCCCGGTCCGCAGGATGAGCCGGCTGGCTACTGCGGGCGGTAAGGGAACGAGCTGGTTGACTTAGTCCGGTGAGTTAGTCATATTGACATGGTGAGTACCACCACAGTCAATATCCACGAGGCAAAAACCCACCTTTCCAGGCTGATCGAGCGGACCGGGGAAGGGGAAACGATCATCATTGCCAAGGCAGGAAAGCCGAAAGTCATGCTGACCCCGGTTCCGTCGCCCGCGCCGCGCCGCCCGGGCAGGTTTTCCGGAAAAATTGTCATGGCGGACGATTTTGACGAGCCGCTGCCCGGGGAAGTGCTCAAAGCGTGGGAAGGACAGTGAAGTTGCTGCTCGACACGCACGCCGCCCTTTGGTGGTGGGAGGATTCGCCTTCGCTTGGCGGGACGGTGCGGAAGGCGATGGCTGATCCCGAGAACGAAATTTTCTTCAGTGCGGCCTCCGCCTACGAAATTTTGCAAAAAGTTCGTTTGGGTCGTCTGATCGTTCCCGCGCAGCTTGCGGGCCAACTGTCCTCCGTGGTGCGGGACGAGGGTTGGGTGCCCTTGCCGCTCACACCGGCCGAGGCGGCCTTGGCCGCCTCGATCAAGCATGACCACCGTGACCCCTTTGACCGCATGCTGGCCGCCCAATGCCAGATCGGTCATCTTCTCCTCGCCTCCGTGGACGGGGTCTTTGACGAGTTGTCGGTCAAACGGATTTGGTGAGCAGTCGCCGGATGTCGACCAGGATCCCGGACATCGGCACCCGAGCCGTGGCGATGATACGCATCACGTGGAGCGAAGAGAGCCAGCGTCCCCTGCCATCGGCTGCGCCATGCCGCAAACGGCATCGCCAAACGCTATGAAAATCCGCCAAGCCTTCGTCATGTCGGTCCACCCCGGCGCCGAGGAAGAATACGAAAAGCGCCACAATCCGATCTGGCCTGAGCTGGAGAAAGTGCTCAAGGACCACGGAGTCTCGAACTACTCGATCTTCCTGCACCCCGAAACGCGCCAGCTCTTCGGCTACACCGAAGTCGAAAGCGAGGAACAATGGGCGTCCATCGCCTCGACCGAGGCTTGCCAGAAGTGGTGGCAGCACATGGGCGATATTATGCCGTCGAATCCCGAACACAGTCCGGTCAGCGCTCCGCTGCGCGAGGTTTTTCATTTGGCCTGACCGCCCCCGCATTGCGCCGCAATGGCTGGATGTCTAATGCCCTCAGTTCACACATGCCTTAACCTAAAAAAGGCGTTGAGAGCCGCAGTCACCTTAAGCGTGAGTCAGGCCGATGATGTCATACTAAGGGCCCATCGCATTTTGACTTTGTCCTTCGGCCCCGGGGTAGGGTCGGACCTCCGGGCCGACCGCGAACCTTCTCTGGGATTCGACCCGGCCGGTCCAACCGGAACGCCGTGAAGATGGCCCCTAGGCAAAGGCCCAGCCCTACCACTCGATCAATAGTCGAAAAGGAAAAGGACGTTGACCAACGGACACGCGGGCCGCGTGTCCGTTGGCCTTGCTTTCTGAGTCGCGATGGGGAGGCTTCTTGAATGCTTCAAGCCGGAAAGCGGCTCAGGAAATCGACAGGGGTGATGGCTGGCACTGGTGACCGGAGGAAATCGTCCACGTTGCCGATTTTGCTCCCGGCTTCGCGTTGCCGGCGGATGTGCTGTGTCATAGCCGGCGTGAGTTTGGCACGCAGGCCGGCGGCCGCCGCTTTCGATGCATTTGGGGGGCTGGTGTTTTGTGAATGGCGAGGTCTTGGCGGTGCGGGTTTCCGGGCGGTTGGGTGTGGAATCGGAGAGGGGGCCAATGTCGGTGGGCGGGGCACGACGCGAGAAATGTCAAAAATCAAGTTCTGACCCCAAACACGCGGTGTCTCCGTGGGTTGCCTTTGCGATCACTCGGAGCCGGGAGGTTGTCACTGCCGGGACCGCACGACAAAAACAGCTCGCTTGCCGATGTTCGTCTCTGACGGTTCTTTCCACTCAAAGGTGGGCGGGGTGGAGGATGCCTTTCTGCGGCAGGGCGCGCAGATGTTCGAGCAACGGGCGGCCAAGGAGGTGGAGGCCGGCCGTGCGGTCAAGGACGGGGAGCGGGCCCGGCAGGCGCACGCCGAGCAGAGTCGGCGGGCTCTGGCGGCGGTGACGGGGGGGTGCGGAAGGGGTTGAGGTGGCATCGGCATCTTGCCGATGATTCGGGTGGTTCATCGGCAGGATGCCGATGCCACGTTGTGCGGCGGCTTGACGCCGCTTTTGTGGATGCCGGCGTGGTCGAACGGACGTCGCCGGGGATCCGCACCCGGCGGACAGGCTGGCGACGCTACAGTTCAGAACTTTCCGGCGCTGGGGCAGAGGCTTTGGAGTTCGCAGTTGGGACAATCGGGGTTGCGGGCCATGCAGCGGCGGCGGCCGTGCCAGATGAGGAGATGGCTCCAGAGGGTCCAGGTGTCTTGGGGGATTTGTTTGATGAGGTCTTTTTCGATTTTGACCGGGTCTTTTTGTTTGGTCAGGCCGAGGCGTTGGCTCAGGCGGGCGACGTGGGTGTCGACGACGACGCCGGACTCGATGCCGTAAGCGTTGCCGAGGACGACGTTGGCTGTTTTGCGTCCGACCCCGGGGAGATGGGTTAGCGGTTCGAGTTCGCGGGGGACTTCGCCGTGATGGTGCTCAACCAAGGCTTGGGCGGCGGCGCGGATGTTTTTCGCTTTGTTGCGGAAGAAGCCGGTGGAGCGGATGAGTTCTTCGAGGTCTTCCTGGCGCGCGGCGGCCATGCTTTTGGGGTCAGGGTATTTTTGGAAGAGGGCGGGGGTCACCATGTTGACGCGCACGTCGGTGCATTGCGCGGAGAGGATGGTGGCGATGAGGAGTTGGAAGGGGCCGTCGTGGTTGAGTTCGCAATGGGCGTCGGGGTAGGTGGTGCGGAGGATGCGAAGAAGCTCGCTGGCGCGAGCGTGGCGCGTTTTTTTGGTGGCGCGGGTGTGGGAGGTAGGGGCACGCGGCTCGCGTGCCCGTTTTGAAGGGAGCGGACGAGCGGGCCGCTCGTCCCTACCTGGGCGGGCTTTGCTCACGGGGAGCCGAGGGCGTTGAGGCGCTCTTGGGCTTTGGGGGCGAATTCGGACTCGGGGAATTTTTGGGTCAGTTCTTTGTAGGCGCGGACGACTTGGGCTTTTTGTTTGGTCGCTTTTTCGGGATCGCTCGCCTGCAATTCGGTGACTTGCAGCTCGAGGAGTTGTCCGCCTTCCCACAAGCCGGCGGCGGCGGCCGTGGGAACGCCTTCGTAGAAGGCGGAAATTTTGATGAAGTAGTCGATGGCGGCGTCGCGTTCGCCTTTGTCTTTTTGGATGAAGCCGCCGAGGAGCATGGCGTTGGCGCGGAGGTCGGTGGGGGCGGTGGGGGCCCGGATGATCTGCGTAAGCAGGGCGATGGCTTCGTCGCCTTTGCCTTGTTCCTTCAGGGAAGCGGCGATGCCGTAGTTGGCTTCGAGGACTTTGGGGGACCACGGGTAGAGGGTCTTCAATTTTTCGAAGAGGGCGCCGGCCCCGGTGACGTCTTTCTGCTCCTGCGCAACGCGGCCGAGGCCGAAGAGGGAAATGGCCTGGGCTTCCTGGATGGCGGGCGGCGCGGCGGCGGGTTCCTGTCCGGCGGGGTTCGGATAATCGGCGGCGATTTTTTCGAAGACGGCCTTGGCTTGGTCCGCTTGGCCGCTTCCGAGGAGGGCGAGGCCGTAGAGGTCGAGGTCGGAAGGCGCGTAGACGAGCGAGGCGTCGTAGGCTTGGTTCATTTCCTCGAGGGCGCGGGCGGGGTCTTTCTCGCTGATGAAGGCGGCGCGGGCGAAGAGGATTTTGCTCTTGGCGCCGGCGGGGGCGGAGGCGGCGAGGTCGGCGAAATATTTTTCGAGGGCGGCGGCATCGATGAGTTCGGCGGCGAGTTCGAGTTTTTTGGCGGTGAGGAGGGAACGGAGTCCGAGACCGAGCTGGGCGCTGTCCGGGTAAGTCGCCGTCATTTTCTCGCCGGCGGCGATGGAGGCGGCCAGGGCAACTCTCCATTTCTCCTGCTCCTCGGGGGTGAGCGCGCCATAGCGTCCGAATTTTTCCGCGGCGGCGCGGTGGAGGTCGGCAATTTTGAGGAGGGCTTCGGGGGCTTTCGGGTCGGCGGAATATTTTTCGACGAAGCCTTGGTAAGCGGCGATGGCGGCCGCGATGTTGCCGCGGTTGGTTTCGGTCTGGCCGATGCTGTCGAAGGCGAAGAAGACTTTGTCGTCGGCCGGATATTTTTCGGCGAACTCCGTCATCAGACGCACGACTTCGTCGGAGTTCTGCGCGGCGCCGGCGAGCTGGGCGCGCTGGAAGTAGGTGAAGGGGGCGGGCTGGCTTTGGGGGAATTTTTCGGCGAGGGACGTCATGCTGGCGACGGCTTCGTCGTTGCGGCCGAGGGCGAGGAGGGCGGCGGCGGACGAATACATGGCGCTGGGGGTGAGTGAGGTGTCCGGGTATTTCGTGACGAAGGATTCGATGAGGGGGAGAGATCCTGCGTTGTCGCCTTTTTGCTGCGTGCCGACGGCAACCCAGAATTCGGCTTCCTCGACTTGGGCGGCTTGCGGGAATTTGGCGACGAGTTCTTTATAGGCGGCAATGGCTTCGTCCCATTTGCCTTGTTCCTTGAAGACATTGCCGATGCCGAGTTGGGCCACGGCACCGACTTCGGCGGGCGGGTTGGTGGCGAGGAAGTCGCGGTAGGTTTTGAGCGCGCCGTCGAAATCGCCCTGCTGGGCGCGGGCGGTGGCTTCGTTGACGATGGACAACCCGAGTAGTGGGCTCTTCGGGTAGATCTCGGCGGCTTCTTTGAAATATTGCGCGGCTTTCTCCGGGTTGCGGACGCTGGGGTCGGGGTGGGTGAGGAAGAGGTTGCCGACGGCCACGGGGAGGTTGGCGGCGATCGGATCACCTTTGTGCGCGCGCTGGAAAGCGTCGTAACGGGTCACGGCGGGATCGGCGGCATTCTGCACCGCGTAGGTCATGGCGAGGAAGTAGAGGTTGCGCTTTTTGTCCTCGTCGTCGGTCAGGAGCGGTTCGATGTGGGCGAGGACGACGCGCGATTCGTCGTATTGTCCGGCCTGGAAGTAGCTCTCGCCGATTTTTTGCAAGGCGGTGACGGTTTGGTCCGGGCGGGACTGCAATTCGGCGAGTTTGCGGCGGTCGCGCTCGGCCTGGCGGTCGATGCGTTTGAGTTCCGCCGTGTTGCGCGCGGCGAGGGCGGCGCGGCGCAGGGCGGGGATGCCGTCGATTTTTTTCTGCTGGAGGGCGACGATGGTTTCCTTGGGCAAGACGCCGCGGAAGGCGTTGCGGGCCTGCTCGAGGAGGGCGGGCTTGCGATCGTCGGGGGCGAAGGCCGCTTCGCTGAGGAGGATTTCGCCGAGTTGGAATTGCGCGGTGTTGACCAGGGCGAGGTCGGTTTTTTTCTCGATGATGGCGCGGAGGAGTCCGGCCGACTTGGTGTAAAGGGCGAAAGCGGCCTGTGGGTCGGCGCCTTCCGCCCCGAGCATTTTGCTGCCCTCGGTGGCGAAGATGAGGGCGAGGAGGTTCTGGCTGTCGAGGATCCCCGGGCTGTTGGGGAAGCGTTGGAGGTTGGTCTCGAGTGCGGTCTGGGCCGCGGGGTAGTCGCCGACTTGAAACGAGGCGATGGCGCTGCCGTAGAAGGCGGATTCCACCTCGGAGGATTGCGGGTATTTTTCGATGAAGGCGGCGAATTTTTTGATCGCTTCCTCATAGTTGGTTTTGCGCGCCGGGTCGTCCGTTTTGAGCGAGGCGGCCAATCCGGAAAGCGCCTGCGGTTCGAGAAAGGCGGCAAGTTCACTCAATTCCGCTCCGGCCGGCGGACCGGTGAGAAACTTTCCGAGGATATCGAGGCTCTTTTGGTTTTCCCCGGTGAGATAATAGGAAAAGGCGAGTTGAACTTGGGCGTTGGGGACAATGGTCGAGGTGGGGTAGTCGCGGAGGAGGGCCTCGTAAGCTTGGGCGGCGGCGGGGTAGTCGCCGTTGGTGTAGACGGCGTTGGCTGCTTCGAGGGCCTGCTGCGGGGCGTCCTGCGCTAAGGCCGGGGCAACAACGGCGAGAAGGAGGGCCGGGATCAGGACGCGGGAGGGAAGTTTCATCCCTGCAATCCTAGATGATCAGGCGGGCGAGGGAAAGTCCGCTGGGCGGGTGGGGGCGGCGGAATTTTGTGGGCGACGGGCGGTGGCCAGGTTCAGGTCGTCGAGGATGGCGTAAAGGACGGGGATGAGGACGAGGGTGATCAGCGTGGCAAAGGTGAGGCCCCAAATGATGGCCTGGGCCATGGGGGCCAGGAATTGTTCCTGGCCGGTGCTGAGAAAGGCGAGGCTGAAGAGGCCGACCACGGTGGTGATGGTGGTGAGGAAGATGGGACGGAAGCGGGTGCATCCGCTGGCGATGATCGAGTGCCAGCGCACGCGGGGGTTGGCGGTGTCGCGGTTTTGGCGGTAGGAGTTGATGAAGTCGACGAAGACGATGGAGTTGTTCACCACGATGCCGGCGAGGGCGATGGTTCCCATGATCGACATCAGACCCATGGGTTGGCCGGTGAAGAGGAGGCCGAGGACCACGCCGACGATGCCGAAGGGAATGACGGCCATGATGACAAACGGCTGGAGGAAGGAATTGGTGATGGTGGCGAGGAGGGCGTAGATAAGGAAGATGGCCACGAGGGAGGCGAACTTCATGGCGGCGAGGCTGCGTTCGGTGTCTTCGCTTTCTCCGGTCAGTTGGATGCCGGCGCCGGGATGGGCGGCGAGCAATTCGGGGACCATCGCGGCGAAGATGCGGTTGACCTCGTTCGAGGTGGTCTCGCGCGGATCGATGTCGGCCGAGACGGTGATGACGCGTTCCTGGTTGGTGCGTTTGATGCGGGAGACACCGCTGACCCGCTCGACCGTGGCAAGGCTGGCGACATCGACGGCGCCTTGCGGGCCTTTGACCAAGAGGTTGCCGATGAGGTCGGGGTCCTGACTGAACCGTTCGTCCATCTTGACGCGGACAATGACCTCGTCATTGCCCCAGCGCAGGCGGGAAGCTTCGAGTCCGCGGAAGGCGCCGAGGAGGGTGCGTCCGACTTGGGTGGCGTCGAGCCCGGCCCGCGAGGCGCGGTCTTCGTCGAGGCGGAGGCGGTATTCGGTTTTGCCGCGCGGGAAGTCATTGCCGGTATTGATCAGGCCGGGGATTTGGGTGAGCCGCTGTTCAACGTCGGCCGCGGCGGCTTGGAGGGCGGGGAGGTCAATGCCGCGGATTTCGATATTCAGGGCGCGCCCGACGGGCGGTCCGCTTTCCTCTTTTTTGGCGATGCCGGTGACGAGTTCCGGGAATGCGACCAGCATGTTGCGCAGGTCGCGCTCGATGACTGAGGGTTTGCGGCAGGCGGGGCCTTGCTCGTCGAGATCGACCACGATGGTGACGAGGTTGGTGCCGTATTCGAGGAATTCGTTGTCCGAATCGAACATCACCCCGATGCGGGTGAGGATGGCGACCAGGTCGGAGGCCGGTAAGGTGTCGACGATGGCTTGCTCGACGCGCGCGGCGACATCGGCGGTCTGGTCGAGGGTGTAGTCGGCGGGGAGTTCGAGTTTGACGTTGATCGCGTCGGAGAAATCGGTGGCAAAGAGCCGGAACGGGACAACACCGGCGTAGACCAGTCCGCCAACAAAGAGCAAAGCGGCAACGAAGACGCCGACCACGGCATAGCGCGCGCGGAGGGCGAGGTTGAGGAGGTGGGCGTAGATTTCAATCGTGCGGGAGAGCAGGCGATCGACAGCCTCGCGCAGCTCCTCATAGGAAAGCCCGGCCTCGCGGCGCAGGCGGCGGAATCCGCGCGCGGGATCCTTGACCATGGCGGCGCGACGGTCGGCCACGGAACGCACCGGGCGGAGGAAGTCGGCAAGATGCGAGGGCAGGACGAGGAAGGCCTGCAGCAGGGAAAAGCAAAGCGTGGCGATGACGACCACGGGAACGATGGCGAGGAATTTGCCGATGATGCCCTCGCCCCAGATGAGGGGGAGAAAAGCGGCGACCGTGGTGCTGACGCTGCCGAAGACCGGCCACATGACTTCATGCGCCCCACGCACGGCGGCCGAGGCCGCGGATTCGCCGGCGCTGTAGTGGCGGAAGGCGTTCTCCGACGTGACAATGGCGTCGTCGACCACCATGCCGAGGGCCATGATCATGCCAAAGAGGGAAAGCATGTTGATCGAAAATCCGCCGAGGTAGAGCACAAGAAAGGTGCCGGCGAAGGAAAAAGGGATACCGAAGGCGACCATGAGGGCAACGCGCCAGTCGAGGAAGAGGAGGAGAATTGCCGTAACGAGGATGAGCGATTGGATGCCGTTCACGGTCACTGTTTCGATGCGGGTGTTGATGTATTTGGTGGTGTCCCCGATAACCTGCGTCTCGACCGAGGGCGGGAGGGTGGCGGCTTCCGTGGCGAAAATTTGGCGCGCTTTGCTCACGGTTTCGATGACGTCGGTGCCGCGTTTTTTCACCACGGTGAAGGTGACGGCGGGGCGCATGTTGACGCGGCCGTAGGATTGGGGCTTTTCCGAGGTTTCTTTGACCGAGGCAATGTCGCGGATTTTCACCGTGCGGCCGTCGGGGCCGCGACCGAGGGGCAGGTCTTCAAGTTGCGCGGCATCGGTGATTTCCCCGAGCAGGCGGACGACACGCTGCCCGCCGGCGGCGTCGAGGCGTCCGCCGACTACATTGATATTTTTCGCCGCGACGGCATCCATCACCTCGGTGAGCGATAATCCGGCGAGGCGCAAGCGGTAGGGGTCGACTTCGACCCAGACTTCACGGCGCTCCAGGCCGTCGACGAGGACTTTGGAGACGCCGGGGATGAGTTTCAGTTTGCGCTCGATGTCGTCGAGGACGGGACGGATTTTTCGCAGATCGAAGCCGGGCGGATAGGACACGGTGAAGGTGACCAGAGGCATGGGGATGTCGAATTCCTCGACCACCGAAGGTTCGGCGGACCGGGGGAGTTCGGCGCGGGCTTTGTCGACGGCTTGGCGGACGTCGTTGAGCACGGGTTGGATGTCATTGATGGCGGGGTCGACCTCGACGAAAATGTTCGAGAAATTGTCCTGCGAAATGGAGCGGATCTTGGCCAGGCCCTTGACGTTGGCCAGTTCCTCCTCGAGGGGCACGGTGATGGTGCGCTCGATGTCCTCCGGCGCCGCAGTGGTGGCGTCGAGGGTCGTGACGAGGATGAAGTTGGTCGTGACGTCGGGGAAGAGGTCGCGCTGCAATTCGCTGAACGCCGCGTAATAACCGGCGAAAATGATGACGAGGGTGAAAATATTGACCGCGACGCGGTTTTTCACACTCCATGCGGCCAGACCCATGAGGGGACTGTAGTCGGGTGGCGGTCCGGCCGCAACGGCGGGACTTTCCAGGGGCGGGGCGCTTCCCGTATGTTTCGGGGCCTATGGGAAATTTGCCGGCTTTGTTGCAAGAGGGGCTGCGGCACGGGTTGCTCGGGTCCTCGCGAGAAAATATTGAATCTTTGCTCGCCGCACACCCGGAGGATTACGAGCGGTCAAGTATTGAGGAATTGGCGGCCGCGGGGAATTGGGAGGAGCTGAACAACCGTTTTTTCCGCACGCTGGCTTTCGGGACGGGCGGGTTGCGGGGCAAGACGATCGGCGTGGTTGTGACCGCCGCCGAGCGGGGCACGCCGCAGGCCATGGACCGTCCGCAATTTCCCTGCACGGGGACCAATGCGATGAATGACCGCAATGTGAGCCGGGCCACGCAGGGGTTGGTGGCTTACGTCAAAGAGTGGGCCCGGCGCGAAAAGTTGCCGCACCGGCCGCGGATCTGCATCAGCTACGACACGCGCTACTTCTCCCGCGAATTCGCCGATCTGGCCGCCAAGGTGATTACGGAACTGGGCTGCGATGCTTTGGTTTTTGCCGAACCGCGGCCGACGCCCGAGCTGAGTTTTGCCGTGCGGCAGACCGGCGCGACGGCGGGAATCAACCTCACGGCGAGCCACAATCCGCCGGCTTACAACGGATACAAAGTTTATTTCCACGACGGCGGCCAAGTCGTCGAGCCGCACGCTTCGGGGATCATTGCCAAGGTCAATGCGGTGCAGAGCCCGCACTACGAACCGCTGCCATCGGCCGAACAAGGCCGGCGCGTGACCCTTGGTGCGGAAATGGACGAGGCTTATCTCGACCGCTTGGAGCGCGTGGTGCTCGATCCGGCCGTGGTGGCGCAGGAGAAGGGGCTCAAGATTGTCTACTCGCCCCTGCACGGCGTGGGGGCATCGATCATCATGCCTTTGCTGCAGCGTCTCGGCTTCGACGCGACCGCGGTGCCGGAGCAGATTGTGCCAGACAGCCGTTTTCCCACCGTCAAGTCGCCCAATCCGGAATACGCCGAGGCCTTGACCATGGCGCTGCAACTGGCCGACAAAATCGGGGCGGATTTGGTCATGGCCACCGACCCCGACGACGACCGCATGGGCGTGGCGGTGCGCAACCGCGCGGGGCGGATGGAGTTGCTGACCGGCAACCAGATCGGGTCGATGCTGGCCTATTATCGTGCCTCGCGGATGTTCGAGTCAGGCCTCCTCAACGAGGCCAACAAGTCGCGCGGTGTCATCATCAAGACTTTCGTGACAACCGATCTGCAGAAGGCGGTGGCGGAGCACTTCGGTTTGCGCTGCGTGGAGACTTTGACCGGCTTCAAATACAATGCGGCGAAGCTGCGTCAATACGAGGAGGCGATCCCCGAGGGGTTGCGCCAAGATTACCGGCGCCTTTCCGAAGAGGAGACGCGGCAACTGCGGCTGGCGCACTCCTCGCTGCTGGTCATGGGCGGTGAGGAAAGTTACGGCTACACGCTTTCGGATTTCGCGCGCGACAAGGATGCCAACGCGGCAGTTGCCGCTTTCGCCGAGGTGGTGGCTTACGCGCGTTCCCGCGGGATGACCGCGGTGGAATATCTGGAGGAAATTTTTGCCACGCTCGGCGTCTACCTCGAGCGCGGCGAGTCGCTGGTTTTCGAAGGGGCGGAGGGCGCGGCGCAAATCGCGAAGTTGGCGGCGTCCTATGCCGACCATCCGCCGGCAGAGATGGACGGTGCGGCCGTGGTGAAAATGGAAAATTTCGCGGTCGATACGATTTACGACACGGAGGGTGAGCGTATCCCGGCCGAGGGGATGATCATTTTCACGCTGGCCGACGGAAGGCGTTGTGCCGTGCGTCCGAGCGGCACCGAGCCGAAGATCAAGTATTACATTTTCGGCCTGGAGAAACCCCCGGGGCGGAAGATGACGGCGGCGGAAGTGGTCGCGGCGCGCGGGCGGGTGCAGGCGTCGATCGACGGTCTGTGGGACTGGCTGCACGCGGACGCGTTGCACCGCGGCGCGGCTTGAGGCAGGATCCGCACTGACGTGAAAAGTTTCCTGCAATTCCTCCTCTTTGTGCTGGTCATTACTTTGGCCTTGGCCGGGCTGTATGCTTGGAAGAGCGGACAGTTCGACCTGGCGGGTTCGGCTGCGGCCCCTTCGGCCCCCCATGCGTTGCCGAGTGTGCAACCGGCGCTCGGGGCGGGTTCTTTGCCCGGGTTGGCCGCCTTGGATGCGGAGTTCGGGCGGTTGGCCGAGGCGGTCATTCCTTCCGTGGTCAGCATCACGGCGCGGCGCGGCGGCACGGCGGACCCGCGCGAGGAGTTTTTGCGTCAGTTGTTCGGCATGCGCCGCCAGATGCCGCCGGAGACCTTTCCGCAGGGCTCGGGGGCGATCATTTCCAAGGAGGGTCATGTGGTGACCAATCTCCATGTGATCGAAGGGGCGAGCGAGGTCGTGGCCACTCTGAGCGACGGTCGGCGCCTGGCCACCGAGTTGCTCGGCTATGACGAGACGCTCGACATCGCGGTGATGAAAATCGAGGCGGAGGATTTGCGTCCGCTGGCTTTTGCCGATTCGGAGGAGGTGCGGGCGGGGCAGTTGGTTTTTGCGGTGGGAAATCCTTTCGGTCTGCAGGAGACCATCACCCAAGGCATCATCAGCGCCCGCGAGCGGCTCTTTGCCAGCGAGACGGACAAAGAATTTTTCCAGACCGATGCACCGATCAATCCCGGCAATTCCGGCGGTCCGTTGGTCAACATCCGCGGGGAGATTGTCGGCATCAACAACTTCATTTTTTCGCAATCGGGGGGCAGCCAAGGCATCGGTTTCGCCATCCCGTCGAATGCGGTCCGGCGCGTGGTGGACGACATTCTGCGTCCGGGCGGCGCGGCGCGTCCCGTGCTCGGCGTGGTCCTGCGTCCGTTGGACGACGTTTCGGCCTCCCGCCTCGGCTTGGCCGATGCGCGCGGCGCCTTGGTTGACGCGGTGGGTCCGGATTCGCCGGCGGCCAAGGCGGGCCTCCGGCCGGGCGACTTTATCCTCAAATTCAACGGTCGCGAGATCCGCGACATCGGCGAATTGCGCCGCCGGGTGGCGCAATCGAAGATCGATGAGCCGTTGGATGTCGAGCTGCTGCGTGATGGCAAAACGGTTTCGTTGAAAGTCCGTCTGGCCGAGGAACCGCGTTCGGGCCGCACAGCACTGCCTCCACCGCCGTCTGGTGGCGTGGTGCCGCAGCCGGTTCCCGCGCAGCCACCTGCCGCAGCCGGGCCGAGTGCGTTGGCCGGGGTGGCCGTGACCGGTGCGACGCCGGCCTTGATCCGGCGTTTCGATTTGCCGGAGAATTTGGAGGGAGTGATCGTGCAGTCGGTCTTGCCGGGGTCACCGGCCGAGGGCGTGTTGCAACCGGGCGATGCGATCGAGCAGATCAATGACACGGCGGTGGCCACGGAGAACGATTTTGCGGCGGCGGTGGCGGCGTTGAAGCCGGGCGAGCGGGCCATTGTTTTGTTGTCCCGCGGCCCGGCCCGTTCGTTCGCGGTGGTGGGACCTTGAGGGCGGGGGTCTGACGATCGTTGACTTGCAGGGTGGCCCATCGGCATGCTTGCGGATCGATGAAAACCCCCGTGGGCACGACATTCGTGGTGGCGGCCAGCCTTCTTGGTGTGGCGGCCGTGGCGCAGTTGGTGGCCATTCTGATTTATTTCGGTCCGGGCTTTGCGCCGGCTCGTCCGGCAGTGGTGGTGGTTGAACCGGTGCCAACCCCCGCCCCGGCAGAGCCTGAGGCGACACCTGCCCCGGTTGCCGAAACAGAGGACTTGGCCGCGCAGAAGGTGCGTCTCGAGGAATTGATGCGCGAGGTGGAAATGCTGGAGAAAGGGCCGTCGCCGGATGCCGCGTTGGTTCCCTTGGAGGAGGCGGCTATCTTGCAACCGCGCAATCCGGACGTGCTCTCGCGGTTGGCCAGTCTGCATGAAAAGCTCGGACAAACCGAATTGGCCCAGGGAGCTTGGAAAAGCGTGCTCGATCTCGGGCCGGACGCGGGGCGGTTCCTCGAGGTGGCGGAGATCCGCCTGCGACTGTTGCGTCCGGAGGGCGAGACCTCCGGCGGCAGCACCTTGCGCGACCAGGTCGGCTTGTCACCGGGCTCCACCCTCGGAGTGGTCGATCTTACGGTCAAGCAAGCGGCCGATGGCGCGACGAAAGATTTGCGCTTGGCAGTCAAGGCGCGTCCCGGTGAGGCGATCGAAGGACGCGATGTGCGCATCAATGTGACTTTCTACGAAATGCTCGATGGCGAAGTCGTGCCGACGACGAGCCGCGTGCAGTCGATGTGGTTCACCACGCCGGTGGATTGGCGGGACGAGGGCATTGAAATCCTCGAGGTGAAATACGAGGTGCCGCGCATCGGTGCGGATGGCGGTCCGGCGCCACAGTATTACGGTTACATGGTGAACATTTACCACCGCGGGCAATTGCAGGAGACGCGGGCCGACCCGGTCGACCTGCAGGAATTGTTCCCGCCATCGCTGAGCGAGTTGCCTGATTTCGGCGGGGCGGGCGAGGGTGTTGCACCGTGATGAAGATCCTGCTGGTCGACGACGAGGCCCACGTGCTCGAGGCCTGGAAGGCGCTGCTCGAGGCGGCCGGAAGTTGCGAGGTGCGCATTGCCGCGGTCGGGGGCGAGGCCTTGAAGCAAGCGCGGGCGTGGGGTGGTCCGGATGTGTTGGTCACCGATGTGGTGATGGAGCCGATGGACGGTTTGCGCCTGCACGGCATGCTGGCCAAGGAATTTCCGGCCATGCGTGCGGTTTTTGTCAGCGGCTACGATCTTTCCGGCTATGCCGGGCAATTGGCCGGGGCCACGGTGTTGAGCAAACCGGTCACGGTGGAAGATTTGTCGGCGGCGGTGGGTCTGACGGCCGGGCCGGCGGCGGTCCCTTCAGGCGACCCGGGTGTCGGTGCGACCCTCGGGGCCTATTATTTGCAGGAGTTCGCGGGGCAGCACGGCGCAGTTTGCGATTACCTGGCCTGGCAGCAGAGCATGTCGCGCCATGTCGTGCTTCATTTGCTGGTCAACCATCCGGACCTGCCGCCGGGGGCGGTCGCCGAATTTCTGGCCGATGCGCGGGCCAAAGCGGCGGTCACCCACCCGTATCTGCTGGCGGTGCACGAAGCGGGCGAGGTGAACGGGCATAGCTTTTACACTTCGGACCTCGTGCCGGGCCACACGCTTGCCGCTTATGCCGAGGCGGCACAGACCTTGGACGACCGGATTCTGCTCAACGCGCTGCGTACGGCGGCCGAGGTGTCCGGACATTTCAAAGAGCACGGCTTGGCACGGCGGGCCATCACGCCTTCCGACCTTCTGCTCGATGCGGCCATGCGCCCCCGCTTGACCAATATCGCGCAAAGCGCGCCGCAGGAAATCAATGAAGCGGACGAGGTGCGGACCATGGCCGCGACGATGGCGGCCTTGGCGGCCGCGAACGGTCCGGCGGCGGGAGCGGCGGCGGCCTTGGCGGCCCAGGCGGAGCAGGGCTGGGCGGCGGCCCTGCCTTTGGTGGCCGCGGCCAAGCCGGCCGTGGCGCCGAAGGACGCGAAACAGCTCACCGCGCGCACGGATAAATCCAAGCAACTGCTGGAGCAGTCACGCCAGCAGCAAAAGAAGCGTCTGCTCGTCACCGCCGGCCTTTCTTTCCTGCTGCTCGTGGTGGGGGCTTTGGCGTTGTGGCAATTCCTCGGCGGAGGCACGCGCACCATTGCCTCGCGCCTGATTGAAATTCCGGCCGGCGAATTTGTTTACGGCGAGGGCGAGAAGGTCCGTCTCCCGGCCTTTTGGATCGACGAATACGAGGTGAGCATCGCGGACTACAAAGAATTCCTCGACCACCTGGCCGCCAATCCGGATGAGGCGGCGAAGTTCGCGCATCCCGACATGCCGCAAGGCAAAGATCATACGCCTTTGGATTGGGCGGATAACACGCAACTTGAGCCGCCCATGCCGGGCTACTACACGCGTGCGGTGCGGTGGAAGCAATACAAGGACGCCGCGCTGAACGTCGACTCGCCGGTTTTCAATGTCGATTGGTATGACGCTTATGCTTACGCAAAATGGAAAGGTCGGCGCCTGCCGACCGAGCAGGAGTGGGAAAAAGCGGCGCGCGGGACGGACGGTCGCAAGTATCCATGGGGCGACGAGGAGGCCCCGTCGCGGGTGAGTAGCGGCCACGATTTCGACCCCAACCCCAAAAAGGGCGGTGATCTCGACGGATACAAACGTTGGTCCCCGGTCAATCTGCCCCCGGGCGACGTCGGCCCCTACGGCGTGCGCGGCATGGCCGGCAATGTTTCCGAATGGACCGCCACGATGGCGCCGCACGAGGAGGGGATGGGCGGAGAGGTTCCGGTCATCCGCGGCGGCAACTGGAACAATCCCGAACATCATCTCACCCGTCGCCGGGCGGTGCTCGATCCCCTGCAACCGCAGGATACCCTCGGCTTTAGAACCGTGTCCGACACGCCACCGCAATGAGCCGCCGTTTTCCATCCGGACTGGTCCTCGTTGCCGGCCTTCTCTTGCTGGCCGGAGCCGCCGAGCAGGCTGCGGCGCAGGTGAGGGTCGACATTGCGTTCAAGCGCAAGCTCTACGTGATGTATGAACCGCTCATCGCCACCGTGACGATCAACAATCTCAGCGGCCGGCCGCTGCTGTTGGAAAATTCCGACCACCACCGCTGGTTCGGCTTCAATATCGAGTCGGCCGACGGACGCATCATCCCGCCGATCATTCCCGACTACGCACTTGACCCCGCTGCGGTCGGACCCGGGGAGAAGTTGACGCGCTCGGTCAATCTCACGCCGCTTTTCCCGCTGCATGAATTCGGGCTCTACCGGGTGAAGGCGACGGTTTATGTGGCGGCTTTCGGGCGGTATTTCAGTTCTCCCCCGCTGGCCGTGGAAATCACGGATGGCCGGCCGATTTGGCAGGAGGTGGTCGGGGTGCCGGGGACAGGGGGCGAACCCGATCTGCGCACCATCACGCTGCTCTCGCACAAACTTTCCCGCAGCACGCGACTTTACGTGCGCATTGAAAATCGCGAGCGCGGACGTGTTTACGCCACGCACCAACTCGGGCAATTCCTCACCTTCGGCCGCCCCGAGATCCTGCTCGACGTGGACAACCAGATCCACATCCTGCAGAACACGATGCCCAAGCAGTTCCTTTACACGCATCTCGGGCTGAGCGGCGAGGTGCTCGCCCAGCAGGCCTTGCGCGAGGCCGGTTCGCGTCCCAGACTGGTCAAGGAAGCGGGCGGAACGGTCAAGGTGACCGGCGGGCGGGCCTTCACGGCGGGCGAGGACGAACTGCAAGACGAGGCCACGACCGACAAGGTGGGGGACCGTCCGGTGCCATTACCCGGATCCTGACCAAGTCGAAAAGCCTTGCACCACCCCTGCGCCGCTCGTTACTGTCCCGCCCCTTTCAACCCGGAGTATTCAAGCCATGGCCGCCGCAAAAAAGAAAAAGTCCCCCGCCAAGCCCGTCAAAAAACCGACGGCGAAAAGCAAGTCCGTGCCCGCCAAGAAAAAGCCGGCACCGCCCAAGAAGCATTCCGCCCCCGCCAAGCCGGCAGCTCAAAAAGCAGCCAAACGTGTTCCCCGGGTCCCGGTCCGCAAAGGACCGGCATCCAAAGCGCCCCTGGTCGGAACGCGCGACATGCTCGCCTTCGGTCAGCCCGTTTCCAAGGGGCGCCGCCTCAACCCATGGTTGAAGAAGCAGCAACTGCGCCTGCTTGCTTTGAAGGATACTCTTCTCGATACCATGACCGGCGTGGCCCGCGACAATTTGCGCACCGGCCACGATGCCCACGAGACTTCCGCTCACGGTCTGCACCAAGCCGACGCCGGCAGTGACTCCTACGATCGCGACTTTGCGCTCAACCTCCTCTCGCAGGAGCAGGACGCGCTTTTCGAGATCGACGAGGCCCTCAAGCGCATTGCCAAAAGCGAATACGGCACCTGCGAAATGAGCGGCAAAGCCATTCCCAAAGCCCGCCTCGAGGCCCGGCCCTTTGCGCGCTTCACCGTGGAGTGCCAGAGCGAAATCGAGCGCAAAAACCGCCACAGCCGTTTCCGTCAACCCGTCGCGCGTCTCTTTGACACGACCGACGAAGACGGCGACGATGCCGACGAAGAAACGACAGCCGAAAGCAAGGAGTAACCAAGATCATGCCACAGGAAATCATCACCCTCGAATGCACGGAGGCCCGAGCCGAAGGAAAGCCCGTCTCGCGCTACATGAGCACGCGCAACAAGAAGAGCCCGCGCACGCCCAACCGCCTCGAAAAAAAGAAATACAACCCGCATCTGCGCCGCCATACGCTGCACCGCGAGACCAAGTAACCCGACATGCAACCCAAGACACCCAAACGCCGCGCGGCCATGCGCCGGGCCAACCGCCCGATGCCCCGCCGCCGCATCGACCTTCCGGTCGAGGCGATCGATTACAAAAACCCGGAGCTTCTCCGCCGTTTCGTCACCGAAACCGGCAAGATCCTCCCGCGCCGGCTCACCGGCGTGCCGGCCCACTTGCACCGCCGCATCACGCGCGCGATCAAGCGGGCCCGCTCCGTCCTGCTCCTCAAGTAGCGGACCGCCCCCGGTTTTCGTCCTTCTTCGGCGGCTGCTCCGGCGGCTTCGAAGATCCTTTGGGCAGGGCCTTGGGCCGCCATTGCGGGTCGGATAGTTTTCCGTCCGACACGTATTCGAGCAGCTTGCTCACCGGGTAGAGCAAAATCCCGGGCACGCCCTGCGCGTTGATCCGCACCGAGAAATCCATGGCATCGCGCAGGTAGAAAAGCGAACCCTGGCCGATCATGCTGAAGCCTTGGCCGGTGACATTGAGGTTGTCCGTGCGGATCTCGCCGTTGGCCACGCGGAAATCGCAGGTCGCCTCGCGCGCCGTCTGGTAGCCGGTGCCCGGCACGATGCTGCCGAGGACCGCGGAGAGCGGGCCGAGGACCGGGATGGCGAAGACGTCGCCATTTTCGACCAGCAGGTTGCCTTGGCCTTGCATGAGTTTCGGGGAGGCGGGCACGAAGCTGAATTTGTAGCGCCCGCTGACCACGCCCTTCGAACCTTTGTAGTCAAAGTAAAGGCGGGTCAGTGTTTCGAAGTCGACGGAGTTGAGTTCCACGTCCATCTGCTGCGGCACACCGGGTTGGCCCGTGCTGATGTCGGCCGCGATTTGCACCGAGCCGCCGAAGAGCCGGGCCGACGGCACATCGAGCTTGATATTCCGTCCGGTGAACTCGAGGGAGCCGCTGGTCGCGCCGAAATTCAGGGTGCGGTCGAGCAGGTCGTAGTCGAGCCCCTTTGGTGCGGTGAAATTCGCCCAGAGGCGCGTGAGCGTGGGGTCCTCGAGACCGATGACGCCGCCGACTGTGACTTCGGGAGGCGCTTTGAAGCGGTAGGGCTTGGTTTCGGGTGCGATTTTGGGGTCGGCCCACTGCAGGACATTGAAAATGTTCATCGTGCTGCGGATCCCCTCGAGACGCACCTGCCGGCGTTCGAAATCGTAGGTGAAGGCGCCGGAACCCGAGCCCTCGGGACGTTTGACTCTGATCTCACTCAGCGTGAGGGCGCGGTCGGCAAAGGAGAGATCCGCCGAGGCCTGATCCATCGCCGAGTCGTGGATCGAAGTGCGCCCGAGTTCCATTTTTCCGGTGGCGGTGATCTGCGCGATATCCAGCTTGGGCCCGCGCGCTTCGAAGCGGACGG
The DNA here is from genome assembly GCA_044359955.1 of Chthoniobacterales bacterium. Lineage (GTDB taxonomy): Bacteria > Verrucomicrobiota > Verrucomicrobiia > Chthoniobacterales > JACTMZ01 > JACTMZ01. Next base: position 42,411 of record JBIKLF010000018.1, read on the forward strand.
TCGGACGGTCGGTCAATTTCAGATTCAACTTGGCCACGCCCTCGCGGTCGCGCTCGTTGAGCAATGCGGCCAGAGGAAGCGGGTCGGCCTGGCAATCGACGCGCAGGCGCACATCGCCGGGTCGCAGCATGAGGTCGCTGCGGATTTTGCCCCCGCCCAGACCGATGAGGGCATCGCTGATGTAGAGGTCGCCATCGCGCCAGGCGAACCCGCCGGCCAGATCGTCGAACTTCACGCCGCGGAAGGAAAACGCGCCGGCCACCGCCGTGCCCAGCACTTGCACGCGGCGCGGTTCGCCCGGTTCGATCTCGAGGTTGCCTTGCACGGTCGGCGGGGTGGTGAATGACAATTCGCCCCATGGTCCACCGGGACGCCATTCCGCCAGCCACGGTGCCGGGTCGAGTCCGGAACTCCAATCGGCCCGCGCGCGTCCGGTCGCCATGTTCCATTGGCCCGAGAGATCAAAGCCGCCGCGTGTGGTGTCGCGCGCCGCGAGGCGCTGCACGGAGAGGACGCGGTCCACGTAGGTGGCATCCAAACGCACGTCGCGCAACCGCACCTTGCCGTAGGTTGCTTCGGCGGCCGACAGACGGATACGCGGCAGTTGCAGCGATTCGGGTTGGCCGGCGCGGGCCGTGAACTCCAGTTGCAGTTCCGGGGGATTGGTCCCGAAATCCAGTGTCTCGATGATCTCCAAAACGCGGGCCAATTCCTGAGGAATGACCAGCGGTGCGCCATTGCCCGCCGGACCGTCCAGCACGACTTGTCCGCTGGCCTCCACATCGATCCCCTGCAGGTTGAAGCGCGCCAGGGGCACACTGACCACGCCGTCGGCCAGCATCAGCCGCGCCCGCGCCTTGGTCAGCCGCAATATTTGGGCCACGCCTCCCGTGGCGGACAAGGGGAGGAAAAGTTGCGCGCCGCGCAGGTCGAGGGCGTTGAGTTCGACTTGTCCGCGCATCAGCTGCCGCCAGTCGAGAGAGACGGCCGCGCGGTCGACCGCGACCTCGGGTTTGTCGGGCAGCGTTTCGGAGCGCAAGCTCACCTTGTCGAGAACGAGCCCTTCGATCGGGCTGAGCCGCATGCGGTCGAATTGCAATTCCAGCCCGGCCCGCGCCGCGGCGTCGAGCAACAGGGGATGCAAGGCGCGGGGCAGTCCGCTGAAATGCAAAAGGATCAGCGCGCCCGGGAGCACGAGCAGAAAAAACACCTGCGCGACGCGCAGAAGAGTCTTCAGCGTGTGGTGCGTGAGGATCCGCCAAGACATGAGACAACCAAGGTAACAACGTGCCGTCCGCTTGTCAGGCGCGGCGCATGAAGAGCAGGCGCAGGCTGTTCAGGACGACGAGCACCGTGCTGCCCTCATGCGCGGCAACCCCGAGGGCGAGGGGCACGGGATAGAAGAAGGTGGCGACGACCATGAGACTGACCGTGCCAAGGGCCACAACCATGTTCTGGCGGATGACGCGGCGGGCATCCGTGCTCAGATTCAGGGCCAGCATGAAATTTTCCAGCCGGTCATTCATCAAAATGATTTCCGCCTGTTCGAGGGCGGCATCCGATCCGCGCGCGCCCATGGCCACCCCGATATCGGCCGCCGCGAGGCAGGGAGCGTCATTGACCCCGTCGCCAATCATGGCCACGCGATTCTTTCCACCGTCCTTCAGTTCTTCGATGGCCGCCACTTTGTCCTGTGGCAGCAGTCCCGCCCGGATCTCCTCCACCCCGGCCGCCCGGCCCATCGCGGTGGCCGGTCCTTCCCGGTCACCGGTTAGCATCACGGTGCGAATTCCGCGGGCCCGCAACTGGGCCAGCAGCGCGCTGCTTTGCGGTCGCACCTCGTCGAGAAAGCGAAGACAACCCACCGTATCGGCGCCCGCCACCCAGACTTCCGCGGCATCGGAGGCGCGGGGCGTCTCGGGCAGCACGATTTTCCCTTCGTCGGCCACGAAGGCGCGGCTGCCGAGGACGAATGGTTTGCCGTCGATCCAGCCGCGCACGCCGCGGCCCGGCAAGGTCTCGTGCCGCTCGACTTCCACGTCCGGCATCCCGCGCGGCAGGGCCACCCGGCGGATGGCGCGGGAGAGGGGATGGGCCGAATGTCTGGCCAAGGCGTGGGCGGCGGCGAGCAAGGCGGTCTCGTCACCGCGCACCATTTCGAGGCCGGCGAGGGCGAGTTGTCCGGAGGTCAGGGTCCCGGTTTTGTCGAGGGCAACCACGTCAATCAGGGCGAGGTTTTCGATCGGCGCGCCGCCCCGGAAGAGGACGCCCCGTCGCGCCCCGGCCGCAATGGCCGCGAGGATGCCCGAGGGAACGGAGAGGACCAGCGCGCAGGGAGAGGCAACCACGAGGAGGGTCATGGCGCGGTAAAAAGCGCTGCGCGTCTCACCCGATCCGGCGAAGGGCGGCAGTCCGAGGATCAACCACCAGACAAAAAACATCACGGTGCAGGACGTGAGGATGATCCAGGTGTAGGTCGTGCCGAATCGGTCGGTGAAAGTTTGCGACGGGGCGCGCAGGGCCTGGGCCTCGCGGATGAGACGGATGATTTTCTGCAAAGAACTTTCCGCCGCGGGCCGGAGGACGGGTCCCTCGAGCAGGCCGCTCAGATTGATCGTGCCGGCCAAAGCGGTTTCACCGGGCGCTTTGGGCACGGGGACCGATTCGCCGGTCAGGTTTGATTCGTCGCATTCGGATTGTCCGCGCGTGATGGTCATGTCGACCGGAATTTGTCCACCGGCCAGCACGCGCACGATCATGCCGGTTTCGAGGTCCTCGACGGGCACCTCGCGTTCCGTGCCGTTGTCGATGACCAGCGCGGTCTTCGGTGCGCCGCGCAGCAGCGCGCCGATCTCGCGGCGGGTGCGACCCATGGCATAGTGCTCCATGGCACCGGAGGCGGAAAAAAGAAAAAGCAGAAGCGCCCCTTCCCGCCACGCGCCGATGAGGGCCGCGCCTGCGGCCACGGCGAGCATGAGAAAGTGGATATCGAGCTGACCCGACTTGAGCCGGTCCCACGCATCGCGGGCCGCATCCCATCCGCCGCAAAGGTAAGCGACAAGATACGAGGCCAGCGGGGCCCAAGCGGGAGCGTGTGCGAGGTCGAGGGCCCAACCGGCGAGCCCGAAAACCGCGCAGCCCGCGGCCAAGGCGGCCATGGGCTTCCATTCCGTCTCGCTGTGCTCCTCGAGGGTGCCCTTTTGGCGCGGGGCGTAGGCGGGCCAGACGAGTTTGACCCATTGCCAGAGCGAGATGGCGGTGACGCAGGTTGCTTTGCGGATGAATGTCGTGCCGAATTTTTCCGAAACGAGGAGGCGTGAACTTCCGGGTTGCTCCTCGCGGCCCACGGCGCAGACGGCGCAGGGATTTTCTCCCGCGTGCGGACACGGCGGGAATTTCTCCCGCAGCGCATCGGTGACACCTTGCGCCAAACGGCCATCTTGGTCACGGCCCAGGGTGGCAATGGAAAGCCGGTGCGTTGCGGGGTTGAAGGCCACAGCCTCCAGACGCGGTTCGGCGTGGAGCAAACTGGCCAGCCGGGCCACGGCGCAAGGTGGCTGCCGTGTTTGTGCCGTGCTTGGCCGGAGGGCAGTGCCTTGCATGGTTGGTCAGGCTGCCTCGACCACGGGGTTGGCCAGCGTGCCGAGGCCTTCGATTTCGACCGACACCGTATCGCCAGGCTGCAGCCAGACGGGCGGCTGCCGCGCCATCCCGACGCCGTGCGGTGTGCCGGTCAGGATCACGCTGCCGGCCGGAAGGGTGGTGTCCGCACTGAGGAATTCGAGCAGCGTCGGCACGTCGAAAATCATGCGCGAGGTATTGCTTTGCTGCATGACGTTGCTGTTGCGGCGTCCGGTCATCTCAAGGTGCAAAGGATCCGGCAGTTCGTCCGGCGTCACGATCCACGGCCCGAGCGGACAAAAGGTGTCGAACGATTTGGCCCGGCACCACTGACGGCCGGAGCGGCGCAATTGCCAGTCGCGCGCGCTCACGTCATTGGCGCAGGTGAAGCCGGCCACGTAATCGAGGGCCGTGGCACGGGTCACGTTCAGGCAATCCCGGGAAAGAACGACGGCCAATTCCGCTTCGCTGTCCACCTCGTCGCTGCGCAGGCGCCGCGGCAGGCGGATCGGTTCGCCCGGACCCGTGACCGCCCGGATGTTTTTCATAAACAGCACCGGATAGTCCGGGATCGGCGCGCCGGTTTCGATCGCGTGATCGTGATAATTCAGGCCTATGGCATAAACCGCCGCGGGCACGATGGGCGCGAGCAGCCTTCCCTGGATGGTCTGGCCGGTGGGAAGGAACCCCTTCTCCCAAGAGCCCTGCAGGATTTCAAAGACTGCGGGGTCACCCGTCGGCTGGCCATGGTGGATTTTCCCCGAGTCGTCGACGATTCGCGCGATGCGCATGAGTCAAAGCTAACGCCGTTGCGCGGTATTGCGCAACCGCGCGCGGGGTGCGATTTTCGGACCCATGCATGAAGGACGACTGGTGGATGCGGGCACGCTGGCGCAAGTCCGTGACGCAATGGAGGCCGTGGGCCAGCGCTTGGTTTTCACCAATGGTTGCTTCGACCTGCTCCATGCGGGCCATGTCCGGTATCTGCGGCAGGCGCGCGGCCTCGGGGAGGCCTTGGCTGTCGGCTTGAACAGCGACCGTTCCGTGCGCGAGTTGAAAGGCGAAGGACGTCCGGTCAATGCGGAGGAGGACCGTGCGGAGGTGCTCGCGGCTTTGGGCTGTGTCGACTACGTGGTCATCTTCGACGGCAAACGCGCCACGGACGTCCTGAGCACCGTGAGGCCGCATCTTTACGCCAAGGGAGGGGACTACACCCCGGATTCGCTCGATCCGGAGGAACGCGCCGCTTTGGATAAAGCCGGGACGGAGATCCGCATCCTGCCGTTGGTGCCCGGGAGATCGACCACCTCCACCCTGGGCCGGATCCGCGGGGACTGACCCCCGCAGTTTGCGGGATAGACAAGACGGCGGCAGGGGCGTTTAGTGAAGGCCATGACCGCGGGACAAGGATCGGCCGGAAATGTCATTGCCGCATTGGCCAGCTTGCTGGTTCCCGGTCTTGGTCAATTGGTCCAAGGAAGATTCCTCGCCGCATTGCTCTTTTTGGTCGGCGCCGCCGTGCTCTGGTTCGTCAGCCTCGGAACTCTGGGCTGGATCATGCACCTGTGGTCCTGCCTCAATGCGGCATTGTGGAAACCGCGCTGATCCGGCTTAACTTGCTCTCATGAAAACCCTCCTCAACCACATCAACGGCCAATGGGTCGCGGCCCGCAGCGGGGCCACGTGCGACATTCTCAATCCCGCGAACAATCAGGTCATCGCCAAGGCGACCGACAGCGGGGCGGCCGATGCGGAGGATGCCATCACTGCGGCGCGCGCGGCTTTCGATCAAGGTCCGTGGGGCAAGAGCACGGGACCCGAGCGTGCGGAAAGACTTTTTGCCCTGGCCGATTTGGTGGAAAAACACGCCGAGGAATTCGCCCGGCTCGACACGCAGAACAATGGCAAGCCGCTGCGCGAGGCGCGCTACGATGCGGCCGATGCCGCCGGTTGTTTCCGCTACTACGCCGGTCTGACCAGCAAGCCGCAGGGCCAGACCTACAGCGTGAGTGATCCGAACATGGTTTGCTTGACCGTGCGTGAACCGATCGGGGTCTGCGCCCAGATCATTCCGTGGAATTACCCGCTACTCATGGCGGTCTGGAAACTCGCGCCGGGTCTCGCCGCCGGCAATGCGTGCATTCTCAAGCCGTCGGAAATGACCCCCGTCTCGGCGGTGAAGTTATTCGAACTGATCGAAGAAGCCGGCTTCCCGCCCGGGGCGGCCAACCTCATCCTTGGTCCTGGTGACCCGGTGGGCTCGACCCTCGCGGCGAGTGACCGGGTGGACAAAGTTGCCTTCACCGGCGGCGGCGTCACCGGACGCAAAATCATGTCGGCCGCCACCGGAAACCTCAAGAAAGTGACCCTCGAACTCGGCGGCAAGAGCCCGAACATCGTTTTTGCCGACGCCGATTTCGAGGCCGCGCTGGAATTTGCCATGTTCGGCATCTTTGCCGGTCAAGGCGAGGTCTGCAGTGCCGGCTCCCGCCTGATCCTTGAGCGCACGATGGCCGCCCGATTCCTTCCGCGTCTGGCCGAGGCCTGCGGCAAGATTGTCGTCGGCGATGGCGCGGACCCCGAGACGGAGATGGGTCCGCTCGTCTCCCGGGCGCACATGGAGAAAGTGCTCGGCTACATCAAGTCCGGCCTGGACGAAGGGGCCAAGCTCCTGTGCGGCGGTCACCGCCTCGAGAAAGGCGCGCTGGCGGCGGGAAACTTTGTCGAACCAACCGTCTTTGTCGATGTGCCGCCGCAGGCCCGCATCATGAAAGAAGAAATTTTCGGTCCGGTCCTCGTCGTGGAATTGTTCGACACCGAGGAGGAAGCCATCACCAAGGCCAATGACACAGTCTTCGGCCTGGCCGGTGCGGTTTTCACCTCCGATGGCGCCAAAGCGCACCGCGTGATCAAGCGTCTGCGCGCCGGCATCACCTGGATCAACACCTACCATCCAACCTTCAACGAGGCGCCGTGGGGTGGTTACAAGCAGAGCGGCATCGGTCGCGAACTCGGCACCTACGGCCTCGAGGCCTACACCGAGGTCAAACAGATCAACATCAACCTCGCGCCCGGTCGCATCGGCTGGTTCAAAAATATCTGACCCCATGAATCCGATGGTCGAAGTCCGCGATGTGACCAAAAGGTTCGATGATTTCGTCGCCCTCGACCACGTCAGCCTCGACATCGCCGAAGGCGAATTCATGACTTTTCTCGGTCCGTCCGGCTGCGGCAAGACGACCTGCCTGCGCCTGATCAGCGGCTTCGAGCAACCGACCAGCGGGCAGATCCTCATTGCCGGGCAGGACGTCTCCTCGGACCCTCCTTACAAGCGGAACGTCAATCAGGTCTTCCAGAGCTACGCTCTTTTTCCCCACCTCACGGTGAGCGAGAATATCGCCTTCGGCCTGCGCATGAAAAAAATGCCGGCCGAGGCCATTCGCGAGAAGACCGAGTGGGCGGTGGGCATGACCTCCCTGCAAGGCATGGAGGACCGCAAGCCGGCGCAGTTGTCCGGCGGACAGCGCCAGCGCGTGGCTCTGGCGCGGGCCATTGTTTGCGAGCCGAAGGTTCTTCTCCTCGACGAACCGCTCTCCGCCCTCGATGCCAAGCTGCGCACGCAAATGCGCACCGAGCTGAAAAACCTGCAGAAACGCCTCGGGATCACCTTTATCTTTGTCACCCACGACCAAGAGGAGGCCTTGAGTATGTCCGACCGCATCGCGGTGATGAACAAAGGCAAGGTCGAGCAAATCGGCACGGCCGCGGAAATCTACCACCACCCGCGCACCGAATTCGTGGCCAGCTTCATCGGCGAAACCAATATTGTCGAAGCCGAGGTGCTGGAGCGCAAAGACGGGCTCATTTATTGCCGCCTCGAAGGTGGCTTGGAACTTTGGATCAAAGAGGGCGAAGGCGTCCGACCCGGCAGCAAGATGCTCGTCTCGGTGCGGCCCGAGAAGATCCGCCTCTTCCGCGACCGCCCCGCGGCGGGCGAGAATGTCTTTTCCAGCCGCGTAAGCAGCGAAGTGTTCAAAGGGGCGGTCGACGAAATGACCATCGTGACCGAGGGCGGCCTCGAACTCAGCGCCCTCCTGGCCAATGCGGGGGAAACCGGGCTCGATTTCCATGAAGGGGAACAGGTCTGGTGCCTGATCCACCCGAACGACATCAGTCTGTTGGTCAAAGAACAAACCGCCACCGCTTAATCCTCCCGGTTCTCGGCAGGTAGGGCGGGGCCTTTGTCTCGCGAGTAACTCGAAGTGTTTTCAGGCAGCGACGGTCATAGACCGCCGCTACAAGTTTTTGTCGAGAAGATGTAGCGGCGCTCTATGAGCGTCGGTGCCTT
>JBIKLF010000028.1:0-31383 GCA_044359955.1 Chthoniobacterales bacterium
GCTGATCAGGAGGTTGACGGCTTCCTGACGGAAGCCGCTGTCGTAGGTCGGATGGGTCTTGGGCATGGTGGATATCCTTTCTGGATCCTCTGCGCCCTGCCTGTCCACTAAATCGGGGGAACTTCAACAAACTGCTGAGCGTGGGCGAGGACATCGAATTCGGGCAATTCTGATCCTTCGATCGTCAGCCATTCGCGCCACGTTTGAATGTGGGACCGCATTTCGAGTTCGCGCGCAGCCGGCCCTTGTGTGCGCAAGCACTCAAGCAACTTGCGGTGATGGTGCAGCGTCGCCTCACGCGTTTCCTGCAAAGGCATGTGCAGCGAGCGGTGCAATCGGCCCAGCCACAATTCGAGCTCGTTGCGAAGAGAAAGCCACAATGTCAGCAAGCGTTTATTGCCACTGGCTTCGAGAATGATCTCGTGGAAATTTAGATCGTTATGCGTCAGAGCGGTCATTGTCTTGACGGCATTGCACTCCGCGATGTTTTTTTCGAGTGCGGAGGCATCCCCGCGGATAAATGGGCCTGACAGCTGAGCCGCGGTCCCCTCCAGCGCTAGCCGCAAGTCGAAGAGCTCTTGGAAGTCACGCCGCGAAAGTTTTGTAACGTAACAGCGTCCCGTATCGCTGACTGCGACCAACCCGTCATGCACGAGCGAGGAAAGCGCTTCCCTTACAGGCACCCGGCTCAAACCGAGTTCCCTGCCCAAGGCCGATTCGGCCAGCCGCTGTCCCTCCGGAAGTTGCCCGCTTAGGATCCGACGCTTTAAGACACGGTATACTTTTTCGGAACTCAACATTTTGCTACGGTCTGAACCTGCACGCTGTGGCTTTAAGCGGAGAAGCGGCATGACGCAAATATAAAACACCGTGTGTCTGGCAGGGCGTGAGTCGTGTACGTCAAGTTCGGCAGAAAGGTTTGGAGGTCTTGGCGCAGGCCCGGGAACGCTATGTGCAGCGCGGCCGGGAGCCCTCGGCCGCTGTGGCACGCGCCCATGCACGTTGCTGCGCAGCCAGATCCCCCGGTGCGCACGAGCACTGGGAGGTCGATGCCCCGGGCTACGTCGAAGTCGACGCGGTGGTCCACTGCGGGGAGTCGATGGTTGAAGGGGGGGGGGATCGGTGTCTGACCATGACCAATGTGCACATCCAACGGACCGATCCGCGGGCGGTCATGTAGATTGCTTAGCGCCAAGCGCTCGACGTTCGCCGCAATTTTTGGCGGCAGCGCGCCTTTGGCCCGTACAGTCACCAGAGGCGCGTGTTCTTACGCGAGTCGTCTCCCTTCGCGGTCAACTCCTTGGCTTCGGCACGATGCACCTTGTTGACCGCCTCGCCCAGCAGCTTGGAAACATGGAACTTGTCAGGACACCAGTTTGGCCTGCGGCGTCCCGCCGTGCACGGCGGCGGCCGTGGCCGGGGCTTATGTCGGCCCGGCCGACATGACCGCAGCCTTATTGCTTGGGCGGCAGAGAGCCGGGGCCACCGCCTTGGCCGCCTCGGTGTTCTGGCCCTCGGCCACCTCAAGCTCGACGCTCCGGTCCAAGTCGCTTCCGCTGGCTACTTACTTAGCCCTAGCCTCAAATCCCTCACTTCCAGTGTGCCGCGCAAATACCTCAGCGTGAGAAACTAAAACAAAATGATACCCCATTTAATCGGGAAGCCGTGTGGGGCAACGTATCATTTTCCCCCTGCCAAGACACACTCCCGATGCCTTCTCATTTGAGTCAATTCGGGCAACGCGGCCGGACGCAAAAATTTATTTGACTTTTGTCAATCCCGCGCAAAGAGTATACCAAATGATTTTCCAGACCACCAAGGCATTGCCAAACCAATGTCACCAAAGCAGCAGCGCAATTGCCAAAACTACCCCTTAATTAATCCTTGAGTCCCCGACAAAAAACGACCAACCAAAAACAAACCAACCACAACACCATGAACTCCCAAAAATACAAATCTAGCTGCACGCACCAACAAGCCGCAGGTTCTCAGTCCTTCCTCCGCCACACCTTGAAGCCCTGCAGTCACGTGCTTCCAGTCGTGATTTTGACTACGCTCGCCTTTTGTTTCTCGGCTCGCTTGGCCGTTGGACAAATCATCACCAGTAACATTATTTCCACCAGTGCAACCTATGTTAACAACGCCGCTGTTGGCACCAACTACGGTGGCACCAATGTTTTTGAATTGTCCTCCGGAGGTGCCACGAGGCAAGGCTTGGTCAGTTGGGACCTCAGCGCGCTTCCCGTGGATGCCGTAATTACCAGCGCGAGCATTACGCTCTTCGGTAACTATGTGTTCAGTCTGCCGGCTCCCGGCACAGGCAGTGTGCTGATGTATCAGACGACCTCCACTTGGAGTGAAAATACTGTCACTTGGAATACTAGGCCGACGTTTGGCACACTCTCTCTTGGTTCCAGCGCAGTGACCAACAACGCACCTGCACCCTATGTTTTTAATTCTACAAATTTGCTCAATCTCGTGCAAGGTTGGCATGCTGGCACCATTGACAACTACGGTGTATACTTGTTTGCCAATACCACCAACGGCTTCCTTGCGGGCACCATCGGAATCAACTCGGACGATGCCATTGATACCTCCCTGCGCCCCTTGCTTGAAGTCTCTTACGTGCCTGAGCCCTCTACCTATGTGCTTTTGGCCATGAGTGGATTGGCGCTTGCTGGTTACGTGATTCGCCGCCGCCGACGCGCCTAAGAATCGCAGCAGAACAATTCCACAGAAGGGCGCCTCCGGGCGCCTTTCTTGTATCAGGAAATGACGGGGACGAATTGTAAGCGTTACGCCCGGCATCCCCTTGACAGCGTGTCGGTGAAGTAGCCGCAGGTGTCGTAGACGCGATGAACGGCGTCTATAGTGAGTCGGTGCTGGCCGTCTGGTTTTCCCGCGAAAAGGTGGACTGCGTGAGCGCAGCTGCTTTGGTCTCAGTTTCGTGGGTGTTGTTGGTTTTGGAAGTAGCGAGTGAGGAAGTTTTGCGGTGACTGGTAGCCGAGTGCGCTGTGGAGGCAGTTGTGGTTGTAGACGCATCCGAGGTAATCGAAGATAGAGGTGGAAGCCTCGGACTTGGACTCGAAGATGCCGTCTTCGGGTAGCAGTTCGCATTTGATCGAAGCAAAGAGGCTTTCGGCAAAAGCGTTGTCGTAGCAATAACCGACGGCACTCATGCTTTGCTGCCAGCCCAGACGTTTGAGCAGTCGGCGCGTCGGGCCGGAGCTGTATGGCTGCCACGATCGGAGTGAAAAATGGCCTGCCGGGCGACCCGTTTGGTATCGACGGCGCGGCGCCAGGCCCCGGTGACCAGGCTGCTTCCATCGCCACGTCCGGTTTGCAGCCCAGAATGCAGCGTGAGAGCCGAGTGCCAGCGAGATAGACTACCCGCCAGGGCAGCTCCCCAAGGGTGGAGTGAAGCGACATCAACAGATCGAGCACCACCACCAGATAGAGCCCACCCCGGCGTCTCGCCTGTGAAGATCTGACATCTCGGGCGGGACGCCGGTTTAGCCCCGTCAGAAAAAGAAAAGCCACTTTGGTTTTTCCTTTTTACGCGGCCGGCTGCGCCAAGTTCCTTCGCAGAAGGAACTTGCACGCGGCGCATGTCTCATCTGGTGAAAAATGCGGGCTAATCAGGAGGTTGACGGCTTTCTGGCGGAACGGCTGTCGTAGCTCGGATGGATCTGGATCCTCTGCGCCCTGCCCACCCACTAAACCGGGGCCACATTGTGGCACTACCAATGGTCGTTAAAATTGACTTGCTCTGCAACGACAACGAACGGTATACCGTAATCCCCACTGTGAATAAAAAACAACCGCCCGTCGATGCCACTGGTGACTCGCACGACAATCGACCCAAACAAATAGCTTACTTCGATTGTCTCCGGAACTACGGCGCGGCGGAGTTTTTTTCGCACGGCAAAGTGAAGTTAGTTCGCGGGCCGGCTGGTCGCTACCGGGAAGCAGAAGGGCGGCCGCTTTCCCGCTTTGGCTATCGCTTCGCCGTCACAAAAATAGGCCGGCCTCATTTGTTGGTGATCCGCTATCCGGATGACAAACGCCGGTTCATGATCGTGAACGACGGCACGACCTTCGATCTGTCCGCGGGCCTCACCACAGGTCACGCTTTCCCGCTAAGCGGACGCATGCAGGAAATGCGGCAAGTCTTCTGGCCTCGTTGGACGGATTGTAGCGTTTGTTTCATGACATGGGGGCATGGTGAACCCGCGGCGGTGGCCTCCGTGGAGATATACGAACTGGACGATCTGCCAGAGTTGGATATCCCTCAGCAAAAGCACCGCCGCGAATTAGGCATCCAGTATGAGGACCCTATTTGCCCAACAGCCAATAGTGAGGGCGCCATGACGTTTCCCGATTGGCTTGATCGCGTGGTCAGCTATGCCAAATTCACGGGCCAGAGCCTTCTCAGCTACCCGATCTGTTGGTATCATGGACCGTTCTTCCCCTCAAAGCGCGAACCTTCTTCCGCCTTCGTATGGTTGACCGCACGCGACCGGAAACAATACATGGCTTGGACCACGCAGCCGCCGGATTGGCCCGCTGCGGTGTTGGAGCGGTTCGGCAAGGAGGGGATGGACTTTCAAGGCGTTGTCACGCTTCTGCGGTTGGGCAGCCTGATGAAGCAAATGAACGTCGATCTTCCGGCGATCCAGAAAGGTGCTCCGACGATCAACAACATGCTCTGGTGCGATCAAGTGCAAGCCGGGACCATGGATTGGACGACGGTTTATAATCCCGCCAATTTTAAAGAGTTGGCTAAGCGGCCACATCCACTCTCTGCCAGTCAGGAATTTCCTTGGGCCTATGGCGAAAAAAGCGGCCAACCTTACCACCCCGGGCCGATTTTTAATCCACTCCACCCGATCGTGCAGAAGGCCATCATCGGCTTCATCCGCGAGATAGGTCAGCGCTACGGCGCTTATCCGGCCTTTAAGGGGATTGCTCTGACCATGTGGGCGCCAACGATCATTTGGTTCGGTTCAATTCACAGCGGCTACGATGATTACACTGTAGGATGTTTCCAACGGGAAACGGGCATCAATGTGCCGGTGGACAAAGCGTCACCCTCCCGGTTCTCAGAGCGCTACGAATTCCTAGCTTACCGGTGTCGGAAGGCATGGGTTGCTTGGCGGTGCTCCAAGGTTCATGAGTTGGTCTGCCGTTTACGCGATGCGCTGGTCGCAGCGCGACCCGATTTGCGGCTTACCCTGAACCTCTGGAGTGAGCCATACGTTCCGGCTATCTTAGGTGCGCCCGGCGGGCCTGAACACCAGATTTATAGCCGCCAAGCCGCGGTGGATCTGTATCGGGAGGCGGGGCTGGACCCGGAGTTGTTCCTCAATGAGCACAACATTGAGTTTGATCTGCAGACCGATGGGGGGGGCAGAGACCGGACGCCTTCACTGTCTGAGGATGCCCCCTTGGAGAGCTTCTTCATGCATCGGGACCACGATTTCCTTGACCGTAAAACGCTGGCGGCCATTCATGCCCAGCGCAACCCGGGGGTGTTCATCTTTAACAACTGGCATGAAGCTTGGGGCGAGCACACCTGGTCGGCCTGTGAGTCGAACGATCCAAACTTACCCGAGGCGGCGAAGGTTTACGGCAAAAAAGCAGAGGGGGTCCTTAGGTTGAATAGCGCCTATCCACCGGACCGGTTTTGGTGGGACTCGCAGCTACGCATCGCCAGCGCTTTTCCTCCCGCACCGCACTACATGGAGCAATATGCGCACGCTGTGGCGGAGATGGACGCCGTCCGTATAACTCGCGGTGGAATCTATCTGGACAAGGCCCACGGTGAGGGGTTGCGTGAGTTTGCTCGTGCATTTCGGGCTTTGCCCCGGGAAAAGTTCGAAACGGTCGGCGATTCGACCGACCCCGTGGCAGTGCGCACTCTGAGCCGTGCAGGGCGCCGGTATTTGTATCTCGTCAATCGGGAATACTACCCGGTCGAAGTCGATGTGCGGTTTGATCGGGCGCCCAAGAGGTTGGTTGATCTCTCGACTGGTTTGGAACAGAGCGCTGCGGCCTCATGCACGATTCGTCTACAGCCCTACCAACTGCGCTCTTTTGCCACGGATGTATCGGCTGAGGTCTCGGGGTTTTCGGTAGCCGTCCCTCCCGCGATCAAGAAATCGATCCTGTCCCGCGCCCGCCGGCTACTGAAGCTGCTCCAACAGCAGCACCGGGCCGGTCAATTCTTCGCCGGCGCGGAAGAAATGCGCACCGTGATAGAATCGGCCCTGGCAGAGAAGCGGTATGCGTGCCTGCGTCGGGCACTGAGCAGCTATATCGCCCAACGCTGCGAGTCTGCTCCGTCCGGCCGAAGGCATCGCTCCGGATCAGCGAAAAGAAAAACAAATTTATGATCAACAAACTGACAAACCGGTGTCTCGCGTGCACCACCACCACCACTATAGTGCTGCTCTCGCTCGCTTTTTTGGGGACAGAGCTAAAAGGCGATACCGACACCCCCGACGGGAATTTCATGGTTCCGGCACCGGCGAGCTTCAAGGTGCCCGCGCCGCAGGTGACTGATGTCTCCATCGACATGAGAAAGCCCGTCGAACCTGTCAATCGGCGGGTCATGGGAGTCTGCCTGATGTATCCACCCTTTGATCCGGAGCTCACGGCCATATTCCAAGGCGTCTTGGACGGAACCAGTGGTCGTGCTTGGGCTCACCTGACTACGGACGAGCACTGGCTGGGATTTATGCCATTTGTCCGCGATATGGGAATTGACGAGCTGATTGCCTTCGACTCCCACGTTAAGATCGAAACTGTTGCCGAATATATTTCGGCAGAAGAGAACAATCTCACGGAGCGCCAGCAAGCGCAGATGAAGGCACATCTGGTGCAAAAGCTGAACATGGAACCGCATCCGGGGTTCCCAAACGGCTACGGAATCACCGGGTGGGAGGTCTGGAATGAACCGTGGGCGGGTCCTAATGGCAATTGGCCGGCAGCGGATTTGGCGCGCTTTACTATCGACTGCTCCAAAGCGATTCGCAAAGTCGCGCCTACCATGCAAATTGGCGTACCACTGTTTGAGGGACATGATGTCAAAACACGCAACCGGGCTTTGCTCCATCAAATCGCCGCCACAGATATAACTGCGGTTGACTTTGTAGTTACCCATCCCTATTCATTTTCCTGGTTCCAAGCATCGGAGAGTTGCGGCACATACTATGCAAGGGTTTCAGATCCGGAATATGTGCGAGACCATGTGCGCGAGGCGGTCCAAATGGCCTTGGAGCTGGGGCGGGGACACTGGCGTGTCGTGTGCAGTGAATGGAATGTGCACCCGCCTAAAGTCGAACCCCGATATGCCGAGCGATCCACTGACATGGCGGCGGCTATTAACATGGCCGCGATGTTCGGAGTCTTTTGGGAAGAGGGCGTCGACTCTGCCCAATTCTTCGAATTGTTCGGGCCCCCGGCCCACGCTCCCCAACTCACAGAGTTCCACCTTGTCTCCAAGACCGCCAAGGGATTGCATGTCAATCCAACCGGCGAACTCCTGAGACTTTACGGGCGCTATTTTCGGGGAGACCGCTATGACGTTCAATTCAACGCGGGCAGCTATGAATACCTGACGGAGGGGAAGTCGTACCAGATTCCTCTGGTGATCGCGCACGCTTGTTACGATTACGACAAAGAGCATGCCGTAGTTCTGTTGACCAACCGGCATATTGACCAAGCAGCTTCTGTCGCAGTTGATCTCGATAACTTTCGGTCCTCGGGGATTGGTCGACTTATCACTCTCAGTGCCGAAGGACCGGAATCAACTAAGCCAGTCATCCGGGAGTCCATGATCCGAAAGGAGAAGAACCTCGCGTCCCGAGACAGCGTCGCCGCGCGTTTCAACATCTTGTTGCCGCCGCATAGTACCACGGCTGTCGTGCTCGACGGGGTGATTCCGCCAACGGATGACGAAATCCTCTCCCAGCGAATACAATACATCGAAAACTGGGCTGTGGGCCAAGTAATGGCTCCCATTGTCGATGCTGCCCAACGCGGCCTAACTGCGCCCTTGCCGGCCTCCGTCAAGAAGCCCCAAACACCCGTTCAGGCCGACCGGTTCAGCTACGTTAATCTAGGCGAAGTTGGCGAGAAATCCGGAATAATCAAGGAGATGAGTGAAGGCCACCAAGCGGTGGCGACCAGCTGGGTGTTTTCTCCCGATGGGCGCGAAGTCCAAATGAGCCTCGGCCTCGATTACTGGGGCTCTCTTATTGTCAATGACCGCACTGTCTTGACAGTTGATGAACGGCGCGATGCGCCATCGCAGGATACCCACCGAGCCAAGGCGACCCTGCAGGCTGGGTGGAATAAACTACAAGTGCGAGTCTCCAGCGGGAAAGGCGGAATGGGATTCTGGATGGGAATCGAAAATCTCAAAGATTACCAATTTGTGAACAGCATTCAGGAACCGACGTGGCCCGAACAGTGGACAATCACGGCCAATGAAGGTGCCTACATAAACGAGCACGGTGAGGACCGCGGCCGCAACTATGGTGGGCGGGAATTTTTGGAGATCTCGCCTGCGCCTCTACGACGCGCTTACCTTCGTTGGCCGACAACGCAACTTCCCACCGCAGCTTCCCCCGAACACATGACGTTCCAACTGCGCCTGCACCGGGCTTTCGGTATGGGTGAAGGTAAGGTCTTCATCCGGCCTATTCTGCAAGACTGGGACGCATCGGACCTTAGTTTCAGTCACGGGCAACCAGAGCTGGGGCCGAGACTGCCATTAGAGGCAAATTTGTCTGAGGAATACTGGTCTTTTTCCGGTGAAGCTTTGGCGTTTATCAAAGAATGGTTTGCTGATCCCGCAAAAAACTACGGCGTGGCTATCGAGTGTGAGGGGCAAAATCCTGTTTATGGCGCAATAACCTTCAGCAGCCCGAATCCTGAGAAACTCCCGCTCTTGGAGGTCAAAATCAAAGCGGACTGAGCAACCAGCCAATACCAATTCCCCCCCCATGTCTCGCCTGCCAAGTATTCCCAAGCGAAGCACAGCGCCTGGCGTTGGTATTGGGACGCTTCCCAAGAGCTGCAGCATATGAACCTCGCCTGTCGAATTGGTCGCCGCAGTGTGAAGACACTTTGCCGCAGGATTAGCTCGGTGGCAGGTGGAGGCAGCACGGTGCATAGTGAATTTGTCTTGTCGAATTCACACTGTGTTTATCTATCGAAACATCGTCCTTGCTTGGCGCCGCTCCAGGTCAAAAGAGGCTTCACCCTGGTCGAATTGCTCGTCGTCCTAGCGATCATCGTTCTTTTGGCTGCCATCCTTCTGCCAGCGTGGGGCGCCTACCGCGAAAAAGCCAATGCCACGGCATGTGGGAGTAATCTTCGTTCACTTTACGTCGCTCTCTCAATGTACAATAGCGATCACAACCAAATTCCAAAGCAACCGGGACCCCCGGGGAAGGCGGTTCCGTGGATGGTTGCCCTCAAACCTTATCTCAATCTCAAGGACCATCTGGACCCCCCGGGAGTCAATTGGCAACTGGTTTGTCCATCGGCCCGCAAATATGTAACGTCTGATTGGCTATGGTGGAATAGCACCTATGCCGCAAACTGGCATGCAGCTGTCGATTGTTCAGAACAAGTGTGGAGTTTTCCTGCTCGGAACCTTGCGCTGCAGCAAAAGCCCTCTGAAACATTGGCGTTCTTCGATTACGTCCCTGGATTCAGAACACCCAATGATTTCGAACAGCGCCAGATTTCGCAGAAAGATCAGATATTCCGCCATAGTGGCAAGATGAATGCTGTTTTTTTGGATGGTCATGTCAAACGGCTTTCCTACCCGCTTCCGACGGATTTCAGCAAGCTGCCTTGGCGCAGTGATCGCTAGCCAACTCTCTTCCGAAGGCTCAAAGTGAATGGCCTCACAAAATCGTCTCTCCGAAGCAACACGCTAAAGTAAATTGTGACCGCTAACCATACAAGTTCCTCTCTGCAATTGAATGACTTCCCCTGCGCGGGCGCCGGGAATGGCCCATGAAACCACCCAACATTATATTCATCTTGGCCGATGACATGGGGTATGGCGATTTTGCCTGTTTCAACTCCGGCTTGACGAAAACCCCGCATCTCGACGCTCTGGTTTCCGATGGGGTTTGTCTCACACAGCACTACTCCGCCTCGGCCCTGTGCGCTCCGGCGCGGGCGGCGTTGCTGACAGGCCGCTATCCTCACCGCACTGGCGTCATCGACACAATTTGTTTGAGCCGACTGGACTGTCTGGCCTCAAGAGAAATTACAATGGGCAACCGGTTCCAGGCGGCCGGCTACAGCACCGGCTGCATTGGCAAATGGCACTTGGGGAGCGTGGAGCGCAAATATCATCCCAATGCGCGCGGCTTTGACGAGTTTGTCGGATTTCGTGCGGGCTGGTGGCCTTATTTCGACTGTCGTCTGGATTATAACGGTTCTTGGAAAGAAACCGGTGGCCGCTATCTGACAGATGTTTTCACGGATGAGGCTGTTTCATTTATCCGGCGCCATCGTAATGCGCCCTTCTTTCTTCATCTTGCTTACAATGCTCCCCACGGACCGCTCGAGGTTCCGAAGGAAGACCTCGCACCCTTTCTCGAGAGCGGACGCCACAACAAGGGCGTCAGCCATGTTTATGCCATGATTAAGCGCATGGATGACGGAATAGGCCGAATCTTGGCGACGCTCGAAAAAGAAGGTCTTAAAGACAACACCATCGTCATTTTCACGAGCGACAACGGGCCGCAGTTCGGCTGCGGGGATGATGACTGGCGTCTAGACCGCTTCAATTGTGGTTTCCGCGGAGCAAAAGGGAGCGTTCACGAAGGTGGGATTCGTGTGCCGCTTCTCGCCAGATGGCCTGATGGACTGCAGGGCGGAACGTATTACCATGACATGGTGCATTTCATCGACTGGCTGCCAACCTTGGCCACCGCCGCGGGAATTAAGCTGCCGAAAGATGTTTCTCTTGATGGTTATAACATTTTACCGGCACTTCACGGCGAAGGTAAAAAACGGCTGGATCCCAAGCGCTTTTGGCAATGGAGTCGGGGGATTCCCACTATAACCCACAATGCAGCCATGCGGGATGGAGACTGGAAACTTGTCAGGGCCGGCAGTGAACTGGCCAATGCGATGACTGGATGGGAACAAGACTTGAGCATCTATGCCGATGTGGACATGCATCCAGAGAGATACCTCGGTGGAGTGCCCGAAGCTACAGGACGTCCTCCCTGCTTGGGGGCGGAACAGGCACCGCTCCTTCTTTTCAACTTGGCAGCAGATCCTCACGAAACCACCGACCTATCCGCTAAATATCCACACGTTACCAGTCGGATGCTATGTGAAATGGAAAATTGGTTCGAAGATGTGGAAAGGGACCGGCGTTCCATCACCGATAAGCCGTATCGGTCGGCTGAAATGATGAGCTAGCTGTGAAGTTCCAAGCGTTCCCCCATCTCGCCGGATGAATGGCCATGGCACCGACTATCTGCGTCTCGCATCGGTGCTCGAAACGGCCAAGACGCCGCGGTTTGCCGACTCCAGCTTTGTTGGCTCCAACTGTGGCGCCGACCACGACTTGGCGCCACGCCAATTGGCGGGTCGGGTTGCTGCTGCGCCATTCGATCAGGGCCAACATCGCCTTCCCTGATGGTCACGGCGAAGCCTATTCCATAGGACGTGTCTGCCGCGAATGGGGGATAACCAAAATGATCATGTCCAATTACGCGGAACTGGATCTTTGATGCCTAGACAACCGTCCCAAAGAAAAGAAATTCAATGAAAACTACATCCCGCCAATCCGCTATCCCGGTGTGTAGACTCAGGATCAGTTCAAGAATCATCATGATTCTCGCCGCGTGCGCTATTTCTCTTGCGACAAAGATAGTCGCAGCCGAAAAAACAGATCCGGCCGTGACCACGCCGCCACTCTGGACCATGAGTTTTGACGAGGCAGTTGTTGGACAACCACCTTCCGGTTGGCGCGTGACCTCGTATGAGGCGGCCGACGTCACGGTTGAGGAAGCGCCAGTGGTTGTCGACAAAGAGGGGATTGGCGGTTCCCGCGCGCTGTGTCTCGAGTTCAAGAGCGGACGCAATTTCGGCATCGCAACCGAATTTCCTGAAATGGCCAGGAACGGCTGGGCCAAGATCACCATCCTGTTCCGAATCACAGGCCAAGGAGTCCCACTGTTCAGCTTCGAGTTGGCATCCAGAAATCCGGCGACGCGGCTGGCGGTCGTGTCCGTCGCCAACGACGACAGGAGCAAGAAGCCGACGTTTTTCGCCAACACCGCCGATTTTTCGGGTAAGACGGGAATCTGCCCTTGCAATCCGGACACCTGGTATAAGCTGACGATTTGGGTGCCGACGAAAGCCAATCCCGACAGCAAGGCGCTCGTCCAGGTCGAGTCCGGCAAGGGTGACGGCATGTGGGAAGTGGCTGGGAGGGAGGAGATCCCGTCCGTGCCAAAGCTTGCCGACTCAACTGATCGCGGAATCCTGCTCTCGCTCAACGGTTATCCCGGCGCAAAAGGCTTCAGCGTTCTTCTTGATGAGGTGCGCATGGAGAGAACGGACCGAGGTGCAGACTCGTTTGGAGGAGTTGACTTGCCAGAATTCTCGGGAGAGACGTCCAAGCCGACGCTCAACGTCTTCATACCGGGAGAAAAGATTCCACTCACCTTCCACGTGAGCGGCCTGTCCCCGGACGAGAAAAACCTCAAACTGAGGCTCAAGATCGTTGATGAGCAGTTCAGCGTCGTCGAGGAGCGGGAGGTTGATCTTGCCATTGTCGACGGCCGCTCGACCATCGTCGTTGACGCGCCAAACGCGAAACTGGGGTTCTACCGCGTCTTCGGCACGCTCTCAAACGGCGTTGCGCTGCCGGCGAAGGGTAGCCGCGGGGAAGGTTTCCTGACCTATGCCATCGTGCCCGATCCTGCCAGTCGCAAGCGCTATCCCATGGGGCTGACGCGGTTTGGCATGATGGGCGGCTTCAATGGCGCGGTCAACTCTCTGGCATATTTGGGGGCGCGTTGGGTGAATGCCGGCCCGAGTTGGCAGCGAGAGGAACCCGACCGCGCCGGGCAGTTCGCGGCGGCGCGCGAGGCCAGGCGGGCGGCGGGCCAGACTGGCCCCGCAACCCTGACCGGCGCCACTCGCGGCTGGGAGTGGTGCACCGTCGAGCGCCAGGGCCGGACCGAGGGGTGGACCGTCTTTCCCTTGTTTTGCCTCTTCAAGCCGCCCGACTGGGCCTTTGTCAAAGACCGCAAGGTCGGATCGACCGCGCCGCTCACTTCTGAAGGCGAAGTCGCCTGGGCTGCCTTCTGCCGCGAGGCCGCCAAGGCCGCCTGCGAGGATTTTCCCGAACTGGAAGAGCGCATCTATCAGATCACCTGGGAGCCGAACTGGTTCAACGGCACCGTGGAACAGTTTCTCGCCATCTACCAGATTGCCCACCGCGAGATTCACGCCATTGACGCCAAGGCGGTGATCGCCGGCCCCACCATGTCGACCATCGAAAAGTTAAACTCCGGCCAGGAGGCCGATTGGTTCAAGGCCGGGTTGGGAAATTTCCTAGACGCCTATTCGCTGCACCCGTACATCACCATGCCCTGCGAGGATTCCGGTTACGCCGAGGCAATCCAAGCGGTTCGCGATTTCGTGCGCGCCAAATCGGGGCGCGATCTGCCGCTGCTCGGAACCGAACAGGGCTTCCAGTCCTTCGAGGAGCTCGACGAGGAATTGCCGCAGGCACGTAACCTGATACGAGCCAACCTGATCAGTTTGGGCGAGGGCATGCGGCTGAACTTCGGTTTCTACGTGCATGATTACGGTCTCAAGGGCCAGAAAGGCGCGGAACTGGGGTTTGGCTACTACTACAATCTGCGCGAGAACGGCGGGTACGGCAGCGACATGCTGGGCCCCAAACCCATCATGCCGGCCTACGCCGCCATGACTTGGCTGCTGGACGGCGCCACGCCCGTACTCGGCCCCGTCAACTGGTTGGGCGAAACCGTGACCGGCTACAGCTTCCTGCGCAAGGGCGAGATCACCCTCGCGCTCTGGGACTACGGCGCTCGGCCTGGGGTTGTCAGTATTCCCGTCGGCGCCGGGCCGGTTGAGGTCCGCGACTGGATGGGCAACCGCCTGGACTTGGTCCCGAGCGGCGGAAGCCTGGAGCTGACCCTCTCGGGCTATCCTGTCTATGTTAGCGGTTTGCCGCCGGCACTCTGGGGAGCTCCTGCGCGGCGGCCGCTGACACTCGCCAAGACGGTGTTCCGCGTAGCACCCGGCGCCACGGTCAGCTTCGACGGCACCGTCAGCGCCCCGAGCGGCAAGGTGGGCACAACGCTGTTGCTGCGCGCCGAGGTCCCCGGCTTGACCTCGAGCGAGGTCCGGGTTGAGACCGGCCCGGAGGGTACGGCTGCCTTCCGCGTTCCGATGGCGATACCGGCAGACACGCCTGTCGGCATGCGCCAGGTCCGGCTGAGCGCAAGCGATGCCGCCGGCCAAGGCCTGGCTGCGGCTCACCTGCGACTCGACATTGAACCGGCTATCGTGGTGCGTTACCTTTTGCCCTCGGGTATGAGCCGTGCCGCGGACACTGCCCACGACGGGCTGGACCTGGTGGTTTCGGAGACGCAGGGGATCGCTCAGACCTGCACCGTAGCGGTCCAGATCGATGGCGGCCCGACCGTAACCCAAGACAAGCAGGAGCTTCGGGCCAGCGATGACACCCGGCTGCACTTGGCCGTCCCCGGCCTGACCCTCGAATCGGGGCGGCCATACGCGGCGACGGTGACCGTGACTACCGCAGCCGGAACGACCGTGGCCGAGCATCTGCCGCTGGGTTGCCTGCGCCTGCCGCAACTGGACGCTGCCCCGGCCACCGACTGGAGCGCGATTCCCGATCTCCCTCTGACGATCGCCACGGGACAGAAGCCCAGCCGGGTACAGATGGGGTGGACGCCCCAAGAGTTGCGGCTGCGCGCGGAACTTCCCGCCAACGCAACGCAGGATCTCAACTTGGTAGTGGATGTCAACGCCGACCCCGGCAAGGTGGCACGCTTCAGCGGCAACGCCTTTGCCGACAAACTCAGCAATCCCCGTTTCGCCAGTATCGCCATAGAAGTCCGCGGCGCCGAGTTACGGCTCCGGCGCCTGTTGACGTCCGATCCGAACGGCGCGCCCGCACGGCTCCTGAACCCGAAACATGTCTCACACAAGCAACTTTATCGCGCCAGCCAGACACGCGGCCACGACGCCACCACCATCGAGGTCGCGGTGGCATGGAGCGAGTTCGCCTCAGGCTGGCCCGCCCCTGGCTTGGGGGATGTCCGGGCGCTCTCTGTCTGGGCCTCAGCCGGCGAAACACCGCTGTTCTCGTTCTTCGGGCCGCTCGATCCTTCAGCGCCCCGTTCTGATCTTTGTCCTGTCCTTCTTGCCGAACTCCCCTTGAAAGGTAAGCCCCAGTAGGTGCGGAAACCCGGGGACAGAAAAGCTATGTCATGCCAGCGACGGCGCCACGCGTCGTGGACCGCGACGCTGTTCGCCCTCTCGAAGCGAGCTAAGCCGTAAAAATTCAGAATTGAAGTTGGCCATTGTTTGGATGTGCTTGGTGTGTGAAAAGATACAACGCAAAAAACGCGAGCCAGACGGCTTACCAAACAGTGACCGAGGAATTTATTGAGCTAAAGAGAGCCGGGGATTCGATTCGAATCGCCGAAACGCCCGAACGCCGCTTCTCGCCGGCGGCCGGGGAACCGTTGCGCGACAACTGCTATGTGACGGCCATGTCGCACTTCTACCGCGGTGAGGTCGGACGGATCATGGTCTGGCGGCAGCGGCTCGACTTGACGACCACGTGGGCCATCACCAGCACAACGACCATCATTACGGTGGCGTTTTCATTTCGCGATATTCCGCACCTCATCTTCTTTTTCAATCTCCTGATCGTCTGGATGATGCTGTGGATCGAAGCGCGACGTTACCGGTTCTACGACGCCTTCCGTGGCCGGGTGCGCATGCTGGAATCGCACTTTCTTGTCGCCATGGTGGCACGAAATTCCGCCCTGCTGGGCGGCGAATGGCAGAAGCTGGTCTGCGAGGACCTCATCCTGCCTTCTTTCAAAATCAGCAAGCTTGAAGCGGTGGGGCGTCGGCTCAAGCGCAACTACGTCTTCATCTTCGCCATCATCATTGCGGCTTGGATGACCAAGGTCTTCATGCACGCCAACCCGCCGATCACTTCGTGGTCGTCCTTCTACGACGCGTTGGCTGTCGGCGAATTGCCCGGCTGGCTGGTCGGTGCCGTTCTCGCCGTCACGGTGTTTTCCTCCGCCTTCCTCTGCTGGTATGTCGCCAGCCGCAGCGATGGCGAGATCACCGACCTGCGCGGCAGCCACCGCGAGCAGTGGAGAATTTGAGCGGCGCGCTCCCCGCTTGCCGGTCCGAGACCTTGCCGACATCTTGGGAGCATTGATGCAGGAGAACGCGCAGTCGCAGGAAACCGGAAGGGCCGAGCCGGAGCGGGCCTTTCACGTCATGACCAAGCCCATCGGACCGATCTGCAATCTCGACTGCAAATACTGCTTCTACCTCGAGAAAGAGAAGCTATTCCCGTCCAACGAGAATTTCAGAATGTCCGACGAGGTTCTCGAGACCTATGTGCGGCAATACATCGAAGGGCAGGATGTTCCTGAAGTCTCGTTCGCCTGGCAGGGCGGGGAACCGACGCTGCTCGGGGTGAAGTTCTTCCGCAAGGTCGTCGAGTTGCAACGGAGGTGTGCCGGCGGCAAACGCATCCAGAACGCCATCCAAACCAACGGCACGCTGCTCGACGACGAATGGTGCGAATTCCTGCAGGCGGAAAAGTTTCTTGTCGGCCTGAGCATCGACGGTCCGGCTCGGCTGCATAACACCTACCGCGTGGACCAAAAGGGGAATGACACCTACGACGAAGTCCTGCGCGGCCTGCACCTATTGAAAAAGCACCGGGTCGAATTCAACACGCTGACCGTGGTCAACCGGGCCAATGCGCGTCAGGCGCTCGAGGTTTACCGTTTCCTGCGTGATATCGGATCGGGGTTCCTGCAATTCATCCCGCTAGTCGAGCGACTGGCCGATGCGGAAGCGACCAAGCTCGGCTTGGATCTGGCCCTTCCGCCGCGCGCGGATGAGGAGGATCACCGCCGCATGCCGGTCACGAATTGGAGCGTCGAGCCGAAACAATACGGCGAATTTCTCTGCACCATTTTCGACGAGTGGGTCAAACGCGATGTAGGCAAGACCTTTGTGCAAATTTTCGACGTCACCCTCGGCAACTGGATGGGCGGGTCTCACGGTGGTGGGCTTTGTGTCTTCAGCGAAAAGTGCGGGACGGCCTTGGCCATGGAACACAATGGCGATGTCTATTCCTGCGACCATTACGTGTATCCGCACTACAAGCTGGGCAATATCCTCAACCGCTCGCTCGGCGAAATGGTCTCCTCAGAATTCCAGCGCGCCTTCGGCGAGGCGAAAGCAAGCACCCTGCCGCGTTACTGCCGTGAGTGCGAAGTGCGTCATCTCTGCCACGGCGAATGCCCTAAACACCGCTTCATCCGCACGCCCGAAGGCGAACCCGGCCTCAACTACCTCTGCCGCGCTTATAAAAGCTTCTTCAACCACTCGGCTCCCGCCATGCAGAGGATGGTAGAACTCCTCCGCGCTGGCCGCGCTCCGGCGGAGATCATGCGTCGCGCGGTATAATCAGGTTCTCCATGTCCTGTGCATTCTCAAAAGATTTGAGCAGCCAGCCGGCGGCGGTCAGTGACTTCCGAGCGACGGCATCCGCACCCGCGAGCAAGCCCGCCAAAGCCAAAGTGCTCGAACGACTCTCCGTGGGGCGCAACTGCGGGCGCAAGACGATGGACGAGGTAGCCCGTTGGATGGAAGAGGTCGGCGAGCATCTCGCCAGTTCCCATGGTCAAAGCTCCGCAGGGCGCGATCTACACTATGTTTGATCCGACAAAAGGACGGCAGACCTTTCCGTGTCCGCTGCCGGTGGCTCTGCGGCGAGGACGTCGAGCACAGCGCCAGTGATCACGAACCGCTTTTACCGATAAATTCTGCGGTTTTGCGCAATTGGCGGAGGATTTCCTTCGCGCGCTCTCCGCGCAATTCCGCGATAAAGTGGGAACTGGCCAACGCGGCGTGGGTAAGAAGTCCGGGTCTCCGCAGGGGAACAGCTGTATCCGCAAGACCTGATCGTGATTCGTTGCGTCCCTCGGAAGAGCCGTCCGCAGCGATCTTTCCGAGTTTGCGCCGAAGGATAGCCGCGGCGGGGGGCCGCCCGCCGAATTGCTCGCGGGCCGATTTGATCTCGCGGTCTGCTTCTTGGGGGGCCAGCAGGGCGAGCAGTAGTCTCCCCGAAGCTGTCGCCCGTGGATCGTGCCGTGAGCCGACGCGTACACGGATGGAGACCGGAGCGGTCCCAGACTCCTGAGCCAGCACCACCAAGGCCCCTCCGTCCAAGACACTCAAATGGCACTCCTGGCCGGTCGCTTGGGCGAATTCCCGCATGGGGACCTCCGCGGCGGCCAACAGGGAGCGAAGAGGGTCGACGGTGCGACCGAGGGCAAACAACTTGAGGGCTGGCCGGTAGGCTCCCTGGGGGTCCCGGCGCACATAGCCCTCCTGTCCCAGCACAGTGAGCATGCGGAAAATCTCGGCGGAGGATTTGTTCAGGGCTCGGGCCAAGTCGGCTTGGCTCATGGCCGAAGGGGAGGCGGCGAGAACTTCAAGCAGGTGCAGGCCTTTGGTCAGGGCCGGCGCGGCATAGCGGCGGGCGGATTCCAGACTGGACATGGGTGTGTGTTGCACGCATAAACCACTTGTTCAAATATAAAATGTTCGAACCCCGCTACTCCCCCCGACTTCCGGACCGCGCGCGCCCGGTATGCATCATCGGGGCCGGCAGCATCGTGCGCGATGCGCACTTGCCGGCTTATGCCTTGGCCGGGTTTCCGGTTCATGCCATCACCAACCGTTCCCGGGAGCAGGCCGTGGCCCTTGCCACCAAGTTCGGCATCCCGCACGTGGCGGCTGACTTGGATGAATTGATGGCCACCGCACCGGAGGGGGCGGTGTTTGATCTGACCTTGCCGGCCAATCTTTTCGCGGGGGTCTTGCGGCGCCTGCCGGAAGGTTCGCCGGTGCTCATCCAGAAGCCGATGGGCGAGACCATGGACGAGGCGCGCGAAATCCTGGAGGTCTGCCGCGAGCGGCAGCTGGTGGCCGCCATCAATTTCCAGTTGCGCTTCGCCCCGTTTGTCATGGCGGCCAAGGATCTGATCAACCGCGGGGTCATCGGCGAACTGCGGGATATGGAAATCCGCGTCACGGTGGAAACGCCGTGGGACCATTTCCCGTTCCTGCGCTCGGTCAAGCGCCTCGAGATCCTCTACCACAGCGTGCACCACATCGATTGCATCCGGCATTTTCTGGGCGATCCGCGCGGGATCCACGCCAAAACCCTGACGCATCCGGAGCTGGCCATGCCTCCCAGCCGGTCCGCGATCATCCTCGATTACGGGGAGACTGTGCGGGCCAACATCCAGACGAACCACTTCCACAAATTCGGCCCCAAGCACCAAGAGAGCTACATCAAGTGGGAAGGCACCAAGGGGGCCATCAAGGCCACCATGGGTCTCCTCATGAACTACCCGGAAGGCGTGCCGGATGTTTTGGAGGTCTGCACTTTCGAAAACGAACGTCCGGTCTGGGAGACCGTGCCGATCGAAGGCTCATGGTTCCCCCACGCCTTTGTCGGCGCCATGGCGCAAGTCATGCGCGCGGCGGACGGGGAGAAAAATGCGCTGGTCACGCCGGTGGAGGACAGCATCCGGACCATGGCCTGCGTGGAAGCGGCCTACGCCTCGAGCGCGGCGGGCGGCGTGGATCCACGATCTTTTTTCGGCTCATGAAAGAACAATACTTCGAGGACTACACGGTCGGGGAGGGGCGCACGACGACCGGACGAACCATCACCGAGGCGGACGTGGTGTTGCACGCCGGTCAGACGGGGGATTTTTATCCGCACCACATGGACAAAGAATGGTGCGCGACCCAGCCGTTCAAGGAACGCATCGCGCACGGCACGCTGATCTTCAGTGTGGCGGTGGGCATGACCGCGGGCGAGATCAACCCGCGGGCCATGTCCTACGGCTATGACAAACTGCGTTTCATCAAGCCGGTTTTCATCGGCGACACCATCATCTCGAAGCTGACTGTGGCCGAGAAGCGCGAGCACAAGCGCCCGTCGCACGGCGTGGTCAGCGAAAAACTTGAAGTGACCAACCAGCGCGGCGACATCGTGCTGGTCTGCGAGCACCTGCTGCTGGTCGAGCGGCGCCAACCATCCGCCGTATGATCGAACTGCGCGGCATCGCTTGGAATCACTCCCGCGGCTTCACTTCGGTGGTGGCCACGGGTCAGCGCTTCGAGGAGTTGCATCCCGGGGTGCGCATCACCTGGGAAAAGCGCTCCCTGCAGGCTTTCGCCGATGCGTCGATGGAAGACTTGGCGGCACGTTACGACTTGATCGTGATGGACCATCCGCATACCGCGGTGGCGGCCACGGACAACCTTCTGCTGCCCTTGGACGAGTTGATGCCGGAGGGTTTTCTCGCCGACCAAGCGGCCCATTCCGTGGGTGCTTCGCACGTGAGCTACGGTTTCAACGGCCACCAATGGACGCTGGCCATCGACGCGGCCACGCCCGTCGCCACGTGGCGTCCGGATCTCGTGATGAATTACGGGCTCACCCTTCCGGCGACGTGGGACGACGTGCTCTCCATGGCGCGGGAGGGATTTGTCACCGTCTCGGCGTTTCCCATCGACGTGCTGATGCATACCTACATGTTCACGCAGGCTGCGGGCCATGCGCCGTTCAGCACGGGCGAGGGGATCGGTCCGGTCGATACGGTGGCCGGAGCGTTGGAGGACTTGAAGCGCCTCGTCGATCTGTGCGACCCGGCTTGTCTGGAGCGGGACCCGATCCGCACGGCCGAGTGGATGTCGGGCGTCGAAGACGATCCGCGGGCGGCGTATTGCCCCTTTGCCTACGGGTATTCGAACTACTCGCGGCCGGGCTATGCGCGGCATGTCCTCCAAGCCGGTGGACTGGTCACGCACGGCGGGCGGCCTCTGCGCTCCACGCTGGGCGGTGCCGGGGTGGCTGTCTCGGCCCGGACGAAGCATCCGCAAGCGGCGGCCCACTACGCGATGTTCACCGCTTCGCCCGAAGTCCAGCGCGGCATCTATTTTGCCGCGGGTGGTCAGCCCGGTCATCGCTCCGCGTGGGTGGATCCGGCGGTCAATGCCGCCTGCCATGGATTTTTCCAAGACACGCTGCCGACGCTCGACGAGGCGATCTGTCGTCCGAAGGTTCCCGGCTACATGGATTTCCAGGACGCCGCCGCGCCGGTGGCTCATGCGGCGGTGGCTGGCCGGACCAGCGTGACCGATGCGGCCCGCGAAATGGCGAAGCTGTGGGAGAAAATCCGATGAAACCTCTCGAAGGTCTTCTTGTTCTCGACTTCTCGCAGTTTCTCGCGGGCCCGGCCGCGGCCATGCGTCTGGCCGATCTCGGGGCGCGGGTCATCAAGATCGAACGCCCCCAAGGCGGGGATATCTGCCGGCAGCTTTACATTTCCAACCTCGGGGTCGAAGGCGACAGCACGCTTTTTCATTCGATCAACCGTCACAAGGAGGGCTTTGCCGCCGACTTGAAAAACCCGGATGATCTGGCCCGGATCCGGCAACTGATCGGTCAGGCCGATGTCCTCATCGAGAATTTCCGTCCGGGCGTGATGAAGAAGCTCGGGCTCGACTGGGACGCGGTGCGCGAGATTAACCCGCGTCTCGTTTACGGCACGGTGACCGGCTACGGCCCGACGGGTCCGTGGGTCGGCAAACCGGGGCAGGATCTGCTGGCGCAGTCCATGTCGGGTCTGGCGTGGCTCAGCGGCGACGAGGCGCACGGTCCCGTGCCGATGGGGCTCGCCGTGGCCGACCTGACGGCCAGTGCCCACCTCGTGCAGGGCGTCCTCGCCTGCCTGGTGCGCCGCGGCATCACCGGCGCCGGGGGGCGGGTGGAGGTCAGCCTCATGGAATCCATCCTCGACCTCCAGTTTGAGGTGCTGACCACGCACCTCAACGATGGCGGCAAACATCCTGCGCGCAGTGCGGTGAACAATGGCCATGCCTATCTTGGCGCGCCTTACGGCATCTACGCCACGGCCGACGGGTATCTGGCGCTGGCCATGGGCTCCGTGCCGCGCCTGGGTGAATTGCTCGGTTGTCCCGCGCTGCTGGAATATGACAAACCGGCCGTTTGGTTCGACCGCCGTGACGAGATCAAATCCATCTTGCGTGACCACCTGCGGAGCCAGAGCACGTCGCATTGGCTCTCCCTCCTCGAACCGGCGGACATCTGGTGCGCGGAGGTCATGTCGTGGGAAACGCTGCGGGCGACCGAGGGTTACCGTGCCCTCGACATGGAGCAGGTGGTAAAATGCCGGGGCGGGACGCCGTTGGCCACCCTGCGATGCCCGATCCGCATTGACGGCGAGATTTACAAAAGTCCGCACGGCGCGCCGGGGATCGGACAGCACAACGAAGCCATCACGCGCGAGTTCAAATTATAGACGGTTTTCCCATGATCCCCGTCAACCCCCTCCTCGGAACGTTGTTCCATGCCATCGGTGCGATGAGCGCCGCCGTGTGCTACACGCCGCAAAAGGCCACCCGCGGATGGTCGTGGCAGACTTACTGGCTGGCCCAAGCCTCCGTGTGCTGGCTGGTCCTGCCCGTGCTGGTCGCGTGGCTGACCATCCCGGAACTCGCGGCGGTCCTGCAGGAAGCGCCGCGCGAGGCGATGGGCCGCACGTTCCTGCTCGGCGCACTCTACGGCATCGGCGGCACGGCCTTCGGTCTGGCCATCCGCTGGATCGGTTTCTCGCTGACCTATGCCATCGCCATCGGCATTTCGTGTGTGCTCGGCACGCTGCTGCCTCCGCTGGTGGCCGGGCAGTTGTCCGACGTCTTCGGCCGCACTGGCGGGGCGTGGGTCATGGGCGGCATTGCCATCGGCGCCGCCGGCATCCTGCTTTCGGGTTGGGCCGGTCGCAACAAGGAGATCGACCTGGGCGGCGCGCAGCCCGGATTCGATCTCCGGAAGGGTCTGCTGCTCAGCATTCTGGCGGGCGTGCTCTCCGCGGTTTACGGGTTTTCCCTGGCCGCCGGCCAACCACTGGCCGACACGGCCGCGCGCCACGGCGCGGGGGTTTTCGAGGGAAACGTGATCTACATCTTCGCCAACACTGGAGCCTTTCTTACCACGGCTGTTTACTGTCTGTGGCTTCATTTCCGCCACCGCACACTCGGCGAATATTTCGAAATACCCGCGGGTTCCCAGCGCACCACGCTGACCGCCAATTTCGGCTTGGCTGTTTTGACCGGCTGCCTCTGGTATGGACAATTCTTTTTCTACGGCCTCGGCCATGTGCGCATGGGGGACTACAAGTTCAGCAGCTGGGGCATTCACATGATCATGCTGGTCCTCTTCAGCACGATCATCGGCTTGCTCCTGCGCGAATGGAAGGGTTGCCGTCCGCGTACGCTGGGTGCGCTGGCCGCCGCCCTGGTGGTGCTCCTCGTTGCCGTGCTCGCGCTGACTTACGGCAATTACCTCGGCGATACCGCCGCCCCGCATTGATGCTCCCATGAAAAACCCGAACCCCGACCCCGCCCGCCCCGCCGACATCCCCGTCTGGAACGCCGAAAAATGGATGTATGAGGACATCGTCATCGGCCATCGCATCCGTTCCATCCGCCGCACGCTCAGCGAGGGCGAATGCATGCAGTTCAATGCCCTCGTCCTCGACATGCTTCCTTATGTGGCGGACGAGATCTTCGCCAAGGAGGAGGGGATCTTCGGTCGCCGCCTCGTGGCCGGCGCCATGGTCTTCGGCGTCGGACTCGGTCTGGTGGCGACGAACTGCGTCAACGCTTTCAGGTACGGCTCTGACAATCATCCAACCGGTTTTCATCGGCGACACCATTTACACGATCAAGACCGACCTGGAAAAAGCGCCCAAATACGCGGAGATGGGCCTCTAACGGGCGAGCTACGAGGTTTTCAAAAACCAAGGCGAGCTCGTGCTTTATTGCGAGCATCTGCAGACCGTGAAATACCGCGACCCCGCTGCTTGCGGGGCGCCGATGAAACCATGACACTCCACGTTTTGATCGTGCAAGTTGACCACGAGAATCTCATAAAACGCGCGCGAGCCAAACCTGCGGCCTCAACACAAAACCCATAAACATCATGTCCACTCCAAACATCGGCTCACAACGCCTGCCCGTCGAAACCCTCCAAAGATGGGAAGCTTTAAAATATGGCATGTTCATCCACTTCGGGATGAGCACATTTGACGGCAACGAGCTCTCCAAGGGCGATCTGCCCTCCACCGCCTACGCCCCCGACAAGTTGGACGTGGACCAATGGGTCTGTGTGGCCCGCGATGCGGGAATGAAATACGCCGTGCTCACCACCAAGCATGTGGCCGGGCATTGCCTGTGGCCCACGAAGCAGACCGACTATCATGTCGGGACGAGTGGCAACACGACCGATGTGGTCGAGGCCTTTGTAAAATCCTGCGAGAAGCGCGGCGTGCTGCCCGGGTTTTATTATTGCTCGTGGGACAACCACCATCGCTTCGGTTCGCTGACGCCGACCGACGTCATGGCACTGCCAAAGAGCACGCAGGTTAACTGCGTTTCCAAAATGCCGGAGGCCTACACAACCCGCGCCTATCAGGACTTTCAAACGGCACAACTCGAAGAACTCCTCACGCAGTATGGGAAGATCGGCGAGGTTTGGATTGATATCCCCGGAGTGCTCGGTCGCGCCTACCGCAATGATTTGTATGCGCAGATCGCCGGGTGGCAGCCCGAAACCATCATCATGATGAACCACGGCATCGGGGATGCCTCGGAGTTCAATGTTCCTTATGCCTGGCCGACGGACATTATCGCCATCGAACGCTTCCTGCCCAACAGCCATACCGGCCACGTGAAATGGCGCGAAATCGAGGGCATGAAATACTACATGCCCGGCGAAACCTGTGACCCCATCGGCAGGGAATGGTTCTTCACCGAGGAGGACGTCCCGCGCAGCGACGAGGAACTCCTCGGCATGTATTTGGTCAGCATCAGCCGCGGCACCAACCTCCTGCTCGACGTCGGCCCGGACAAACACGGGCTGATCCCTGAAAAATATATCGATGCCCTTATGCGGCTTCGCTCCAACCTTGATAAATTAGGAATGCGTTAAACCACATCCATCCACTGATTTTATGCGCCACGCCCACATCATTGAAGTCCGCTCCGAAAAGCTGGACGAATACAAACGCCTCCATGCCGCCGCATGGCCGGAAGTGCTCGACCGGATCGAGCGATCCAATATCCGCAACTACTCGATCTTCCTTCGCCGGATGCCGGACGGGAAATATTACCTCTTCAGCTATTTCGAATACGTGGGAAATAATTTCGATGCCGACATGGTTGCGATGGCGGCCGACCCCAGAACGCAGGAATGGTGGGCTGTTTGCAAGCCCTGCCAAAACCCGCTGCCCGAGATCGACCTCGCGGCCGGCGGCTGGTGGGCCGACATGGAGGAAGTTTTTCACTGTGATTGACATGATCCGGCAGGGCTTTGCCCAACCCCAACCCGACTATGAAAATCATCCGCTACCAAGACCCCAAGGGAGCCGTGCACTTCGCTTCGCAGAAACCCGATGGTACCACCCTCCGTTGCACCGGCGATCTTTACGCCGGCCTGCACGGGGCCGGGGAGAAAGCTGACATGGCCAAACTCCTCGCCCCGCTCGCACCGAGCCAGATCCTCTGCACGTGCCGCAATGCCAAAGCCGCCGAGGCCCTGTCTTACGTCCTCGGCTACACCTGCGCCAACGACGTCTCCGCCCGCGACTGGCAGTTGAAATGGGGCGGCGGCCAATGGTGCCGCGGCAAACGTTCGACACTTTCTTTCCGCTCGGACCGTGCCTCGTCACTTCCGACGAAATCCCCGACCCGCAAACGCTCGGCATACGCACCCTCCTCAACGGGACGGCCGTGCAGGATTGGAGCACAAACGACATGATTTTCAGCGTGGCGCAGATCATCGAGTTCCTCAGCGCGAGCAACACCCTGCCGGCCGGCACGGTCATCCTCACGGGCACACCGCACGGCGTGGGCATGGCATCCAAGCCGCCGCGCTGGCTCCAGCCCGGCGACACCGTGACGATCGACATCGAGCGCGTCGGACAGCTGACCAACCCCGTCGTTCGCGGCTCCTGACTTCCGTTTCGCGTCATGAATCATCCGGAAATCCTCCTCAAGCTCTCCTGCCCCGACCGCGTCGGGTTGCTCGCCGAGGTGACCGGATTCTGCGCCGCACGATCGCTCAATCTGCTCGAAGCCCACCAGTTCACCGACAACGAAGCCGGATGGTTCTTCACCCGCTTGCGCCTGCAACCGGTCGGCGGCTTTGCCGGGATCAAGACTCTGCGTGACGATCTTGCGTCCTTTGCGTCCAAGCTTGAGGCGGAATGGACCCTGCGCGAGCGGACCATGCGTCCGCGGGCCGCGATCCTCGTCAGCCGCGAAGGCCACTGTCTGGCCGATTTGCTTTGGCGCTGGCGTTCGGGCGATCTCGACATGGACCTCGTCGGGGTCATCGGCAACCACCGCGACCTCGAACCGGTGGCCCGTTGCGAGGGCGTCCCCTTCGTCCACCTTCCGATGGAAGCGGGCGACCGCGCCGCCGCTTTCGCCGCCATCGAACGCCAACTCGACGAGTGGCGCACCGAGGTGGCCGTGCTGGCCCGCTTCATGCAAATCGTCCCGCCCGACCTTTGCGCCCGGTGGGCCGGACGTATGATCAACATCCACCACTCGTTCCTGCCCGCCTTCGCCGGGGCGCAGCCCTACCGCCAAGCGCACCAACGCGGGGTCAAACTGATCGGCGCAACCTGTCACTACGTCACGGCGGAACTCGATGCCGGTCCGATCATCGACCAGGAGGTCACGCGCGTGGAGCACTTCCATTCGTTGTCCGATCTCGTCCGCCTCGGACAAGACTGCGAGCGCCTGGCCCTCTTCCGCGGCCTGCGTTACCACCTCGAAGAACGCGTCTTCGTGCACGGCGAGCGCACCATCGTTTTCCGCGACTGATTTTCCATCACACAACTCCAACACCCATCAACACATCCATGAAATCACCATTCCGTAACACCGTGGTCGGGAGCTATCCCCGGCCGGAATCCGTCGCAGACACCATGAAACGTCCCACGTGGGGCGAGAAGGAAGTAGACGACTACATCCGCTGGGCAGCCAAAGACCAAGCCGACCTCGGACTCGACATGATCACCGACGGCGAGGGCTACCGCGAGAATATGTATTACTTCTACCAGAAGCGCGTCGACGGCGTGACCTTCGACAACATGGTGCAACAAACCTTCGGCGGCGCCGGCTTCGCCATCGAGTGTCCGCGCCTCGTCGGTGAAATCACCAAACCGCGCTTCAACCTCGCGCATAATTGGAAGCTGGCCCGCGACACCGCGCCGGACGGTGTGGAGGTCAAACAGACCGTCACCGGCCCGCACGTCATCACGCGCTTCACGGTCAACGAACGTCCCGACCTCTATCCCGACGCCCAAGCCGTTTGCCGCGCGTGGGCCAAGGTGCTCGTCGAGGAATTGAAAGAGGTGGTCGAGGCCGGTTGCCGTTTCATCCAGTTCGACGAGCCGATGTGGACCGAATCGCCGCAGGACAGCGTGTGGTCGGCCGAAATCCTCAACGAAATGATGGACGAACTCGGCCACCACGTCCGCTACGGCCTCCACGTTTGCGGCGGCAACCCGCGCCGCAAGCGTGTCTACTTCACCAAATATACCGACCTCGTCCCGGCCTTCTCCACGGTCAACATCGACGAGGTCTCCTTGGAGCACTGCACGCTCTCCTACGATCTCATGGATTTGTGGAAGGACTGGAAATTCCAGGGCGACTTGGCGCTCGGCGTCATCGACCAACGCAGCGACGCATTGGAATCCGTCGATGAAGTCTGGCGCCGGGTCCAGCCCGCCCTGAAACACTTCCCGCCCGAGCGCCTCGTGCTGACCAGCGAATGCGGCTTCGGCCACGTCCCGCTCGACATCACCCACGCCAAACTCGGCCGCCTCGTCGAAGCCTCCCACCACTTCCGCAAGAAACACGGGAACGCCTGAGCGGCGGCCGATGCCACCCATGAGCACACCATTTCCCCATGTTCTCGTCACCGGTGCGACCGGCTTCCTCGGTTCGCGCGTGGTGGCGCGTCTCGCTGCGCACGGCGTTCGCACCACGGCGGCTGATGCCCGTCCGGACCCCGAGGTCGAGGCCCGCTTGCGCACCGAGTGCGGATCGCAGGCCCCGCTGACCTTTGTCCGACTTGATGTCAGCGACGAGCCCGCGGTCATGCGCCTGCTCGGCGGTTCGCCGCCAATCACGCACTGTATCCACCTGGCCTACCTGATGAACCCGGAGGTTGAAAAGGACCAGCGACGCGGGGCCATGGTCAACATCTACGGCATGGCCGTGATGTTCGAAGCCGCCGCGGTGCACGGTCTCCACCGTTTGGTCTTCGCCAGTAGCGAGACTTACTACGGGGCCCGCCAGGATGTTTTCGGTCCGCCCGACCATGCCATCAAGGAAGACGAGGGCTGTGCTCCCGGGCATCATCATTTCACCTACGGGGTCATGAAGGTGCTCAATGAATTCGTCGGGCAGCGCTACGTCCGCGACCGGGGGGTGGACATCGCCTGCGTGCGTCCGCCGGTGGTCTTTGGCCACGGGCGCAAGCGCAGCTCGGTTCTCTGGTCCGAGCATTTCGCCTCGCGGCCCGCCGTGGGCCAGGCGGTGACCATGCCCTTTCCCGCCGCGACGCGCGATTGCTGGATTTACAAGGACGACTGTGCCGAGCAGATGGTGCTCCTGGCGCTGAAGGACAAAATCTCGCACTTCGCCTACAACACCGGGGGCGAATCGGTGAGCGGCCGCGTGCTGGCCGGCACCGTGCGGCAGTGGCTGCCGGACGCCCGCATCGAATTCGAAGAGGAGAAACCTCCCACGCCCCTGGTCGACAATATCTGCGGCGAGCGCTTGGCGGACGAAATCGGATTCCGTCCGCGCCCGTTGTCCGAGGGCGTGCGCGCCCACATCAACGAAGCCCGGGCCGAGGCCGGCCTGACGCCTGTCTGAGGAGAGCCCCATGATCGACACCCATCTGCACCTGCTTTACCCAGACCGCTTCGGTTACGGGTGGACCGGGGAACTGCCGGCCTTGCAAGGTGCATTCCGCCTCCAGGATTACCGCGCGGCGGCGGCCGGTTGCGGCATCGAGGGTGCGGTTTTCATGGAGGTCGATGTCGATGAGGGGCAGTCCGGCGACGAAGCGCGATTTTTCTGCGAACTGGCAGGGGATCCCGCGAACGGCATTCTGGGCGTGATCGCCGCCGCACGGCCCGGTGCGGCCGGCTTCGTTGAACACTTAGAGGCGCTTGAGCACCCGAAGCTCAAGGGAATCCGGCGCGTGCTGCATACCCAAGCGGACGCCGTCTCGCAGACAGACGGCTTTCGTGCGGATGTCACGCGGCTTGGCCGCCGTGGCCTGACCTTCGATCTTTGTGTCCTGCAAAGGCAACTGGGCATAGCGCTGGATCTCGTGCGTGCGTGTTCCGGAACACTTTTTATTCTCGATCACTGCGGAGTGCCGGACATTGCCCACAACGCCGCGCCGCACGGGGAGGGTTTTCTTGCTTGGCGAAGAGCGGTCGTCGCCCTCGCTGCCGAGCCAAACGTGCACGGGAAAATCTCCGGACTCACCACGTATGCCGCCGAAGGGCAGCGGACAGCGGACGGCCTGCGCTGTTACGTCGACGCGATGCTGGAATCTTTCGGGCCGGAGCGCTTAGTCTGGGGCGGGGACTGGCCGGTGGTCAATCTGGGCTCGGGCTTGGCACGGTGGTGCGCCCTGACTCGGAAGATGCTGGGCGGTCTCTCAGCGGACGAGCAAGCGAACATTTTTTCTGCTAATGCCCGCGTATTGTACAAACTCACATGAATAAGAAATTCGAAGGGAAGATTGCCGCGGTGACCGGCGCCGGTTCCGGTATCGGACGCGCCACCGCGCTCCGTTTCGCAGCCGAGGGTGCCGATGTGGTGGTGATGGAAATCTCCAGCGAAGCGGGCGAGGAGACGTTGCGGCTTATCGTCGAAGCCGGGGGCCAAGGAACGGTCCTCTCCGTCGATGTAGCGGATACCGAGTCCGTCCGGGTGGCCTTCGCGCGATTGCCGCGTCTGGATGTGCTGGTCAACAATGCCGGTGTGGCCCATGTGGGCAATGTCTTGGCCGCGCAACCCGAGGACATCGAGCGCCTCTACCGCGTGAATATTCTGGGGGCTTATCATTGCCTGCACTTTGGCGTGGCACTGATGGAAAGGTTTGGCACGGGAAGTATTGTCAATCTTGCCTCGATCGCGTCGAAGGTTGGGATCGCCGACCGCTTTGCCTACAGCATGACCAAGGGGGCGGTTCTGGCCATGACACTATCCGTGGCACGCGATTTCGTGGGCAAAGGCATCCGCTGCAACTGTGTCTGCCCGGCCCGTGTGCACACACCTTTTGTCGACGGGTTCCTCGCCAAGAACTACCCGGGGCAGGAAGCGGAGATGTTCGCAAAGCTGGCCGCCGGCCAACCGATCGGCCGCATGGGACGACCCGAGGAAGTCGCCGCCCTCATTGCCTTTCTTGCCTCGGATGAAGCCGCGTTCATCACGGGATCGGCTTATGACATCGACGGCGGGTTCACCCTTTTGCGATAGAGGCGAACAACCTGCAATGTCAGCCTCGTTTACCACCGCGTTTACCTTTGACCTTTCCGGCGGCCGCGCCACTTATTGAAGACACACTCTCTATGCACATCATCCGATACCAAGACCCACAGGGAGCCGTTCATTTCGGCTCGCAGAAACCCGACGGCTCCGCCTTGCGTTGCGACGGAGACCTTTACGGCGGACTCCGCGAAACCGGCGAGGCCGCCCAAGTTGCCAAGCTCCTCGCCCCGCTCCAACCCAGCCAGATTCTCTGCATCGGGTTGAACTACCGTCGTCATGCCGAGGAATCGGGCATGAAGGCGCCCGAGCGTCCCGTGCTCTTCACCAAGGGGATCAACACCGTGGCCGGCCCGGGGGATGCGATCG
>JBIKLF010000029.1:0-29025 GCA_044359955.1 Chthoniobacterales bacterium
GCTCTTCGTGACAGGCCGCTCATCTGCCAACGGCCCGCCGTGATGTCAAAGAGTTAGGGCTGACCCCTTTGGTTCTCCCGGAGATGGGAAAAATTCAAAGGTAAAGGCCTGACCCCTTTTCCGGGACATCACGGATAAAGGGCCCGGTGTGGCGGGCCGACAACCTGCTGGTATTTTATTTATCGGCCCAAACCTACCCTGCCCGCGGGTCGCAAGCGCCATGTCACCGGGCTACGTCATCCATAACAACCCTCTTCCGGCGCTTGACCCCGGCCGCGATGAGCTTGGAATTGCCGTGCGCCGGGCCGTTTCTCCGGCGCCAAAGGCGGGGACGGGCGCCGCTATCTGTTTGGCTTATGCCGGCCCCAAAGGCCGTCCTTCCGTCCAAACAGGGCGGCCACCGCGAAGTGGCGCGCGCGGGTGCGGGGTGAGAAGCAGGCCGCCTTGGCTCTTGAGAAAGCATCGGGTCGGTGAGACAATATGCTGGCCGTTCTTCGGCGGACACATAATGTCCAGAGTGTGTCCTCCCGAAATGTTACAACACCCAAGCCATCCTCTTCCCTTTGGTGATTCTTCCGGGCCAACCGGAAGCCGACCTATCGGTATTTTGCACCCGTGAGCTTCTTTGCTTCACCGAAACGCTGTCTGGCGGTCGCGGCCTTGACCTTGCTCGAAGCGTTGCGGCAACCGTTTCTCTTGCTGCTGACGGCCAGCTGCACCGTCTTCATTTCGCTCTTGCCGGCGTTGCTGATGCACACGATGGGCGAGGCGCAGCAAGTCGTCCAAGACAGCGCGCTGGCCGTGCATTTCGTCGCGGGATTGTTGCTGGCCGGCTGCACGGCCAGCGTGGCGCTCGGACGCGAGATCCGGAGGGGCACGTTGGCGGTGGTGCTGGTCAAACCGATCAGCCGGGAAGCCTATTTCCTCGCCAAGTTTGCCGGCACGGCGCTGGTGCTCGGGCTGTTCGCCACGGCGACCGGCTTGGCCACGCTGCTCAGCGCCCAAGCCGCCCGGGATGCTTACCATGTGGACTGGCTGACGGCCGGCAGCGTGACGGCGGCGACGGCCGTGGCGTTCGGGTTGGCGGCGGCGCTGAACTATTTTGCGCGGTGGTCATTCGTCCCGACCGCGTTCACCCTGCTCGTCATCCTGCTCATGGTCGCGGGCGCTCTGGCCACCGCCCGCGAAGGCTTCGCGTGGCGCGTGCTGCCGGCCTCGGTGTTGGTTACGCTGGCGACCATCGTGCTGGGGGGTATCGCGCTGGCGTTGGTCAGCCGGCTCCAGCTCATGCCCACGCTGGCCGTCTGCACGGTGATCTTTCTGGCCGGGTTGATGGCCGATTACCTGCTCGGCCGGCATGCGGCGGCGAACCCCCTCGCCGCACTCGTGTATCATCTGTTGCCCAACTGGCAGCACTTCTGGACGGCGGACGCATTGATGGAGAACGGCACGGTGCCGTGGGCATACGTGCGGCAAGTAACGATGTATGCCGTGTTTTATTTGCTCGGGGTGCTGAGTCTGGGCATGTTGGCCTTCCGGGATGTCGAAACCAAAGCGTGATGGAAAAACGGAACGAACGAGTCGCGATGTTGGCCGCGCTGGTTGCCGTGGCCTGGCTGATCGTGGATGCCGCCCTCGCGCAGGCAACGCACCTGCGTGTCCTGCCGGCATTGCTGCCGTATCCCGCGCTTGCGCTCGTCCTCGCTTCGGTGGTGCTGGTCCGCGAACGCCTCGCCCGGCGGGCCGAGGAGGAGAAACGCGAAGCGGAACTGGCCCGGCGCGAACGCCTCAGCGGCTCAATCTTTGACGAGCAATCCGCTCCCGAACTTTTCACCGTCGCCCGCAACCGGCGGCAATTCGAGCGGTTTCTCGTCCCCGCCCTTGCGCCATTGCTGGGCATCGGTTTGGCGGCCGCCGCATGGTGGCTTTACCGGCATCTGGACACGGCAACGCCCGCACCCGCCAACCGGCTGCTGACCCTCGCCGCTCTGGGCGGACAAGCGTTCACGCTGTTTCTCTTGAGCCGGTATCTTTGCGGGTTGGGAAAACTGCTGCGCGGTCCCGGTATCGCGCTCGGGGTGGCGTTCGTGGCCAGTTTGGTGGCCGGTCTGGCCACACTGGCCGGTGAGATGGGCTATCCTCCCGCCGACAAAATCGCGACCATTGTGCTCCTGGCGTTCCTCGGCGTCTTGGCGGCGGAAAGCCTGCTCAACTTCATCGCCGAACTTTACCGGCCGCGCCGCGGTGAACCTTGCCGGTCTTATGAAAGTCGGCTGGGCGGGTTGCTGACTGAACCCGGCACGTGGACGCGCAACGTGGCCGGGGCGCTCGATTATCAATTCGGCTTCAAGGTTTCCGAGACGTGGTTGTTCCGCTTTCTCGGAGGAGCGTTGCTGCCATTGGTCATCTTCCAACTCCTCGCGCTCTATCTGCTTTCCTGCCTCGTGTTTCTCGGGCCCGACGAACGCGGCATCCGCGAGCGTTTCGGCAAACCGGTCGCGCAGCTCGAGAGCGGTTTTCACCTGAAAGCGCCGTGGCCGTTCGAGACGGTGCGGCGGTTTCCGGCCAAGCGCGTGCTGGGTTTTCGCATCGGCCAAACCCAAGCCCCCGGCGCGGAACCGAGCGTCATCCAGTGGAACATCCCGCACGCGGAGAGCGAAGACCAATTTCTCGTCGCTGCACCGCGCGTCGGCGACGGCAGCGTTCCGGTCAGCCTCGTCGCGTTCAACATCCCGGTCGAATACCAGATCACCGACGTGCGGAAGTTTGCCTACAACAGCGCCGATACCGGCCGCTTGCTCGAACAGATCGCCTACCGCAGCCTCACCCTCGAAGCCGCGACGCGCGATTTGTTCGACATCCTGGGCGCCGGTCAAACCCGCGTCGCCGAATCGCTCCGGCAACGCATCCAAGACGAAGCCGACCGCCGGCAACTCGGCGTCCGCATTTTGTTCGTTGGCATCCAGGGGGTGCATCCCCCGACGCAAGTCGCCGGGGCGTTCCAATCGGTCATTGGCGCGCTCGAACAAAAGGAAGCCACCATCCACGACGCCCGCGCCACCGCGACGAAAACCGTCACCCTTGCCGGTGCCGAGAGCGCGGCCGCCACGCTCGCCGCCGAGGCCTATCGGACGCGGCGCGCGGAGATTTCAGCCGCCGAAGCGCGGCGGTTTTTGGTGCAAGCCGAGACCGCGGAGAAATCACCCCACGTTTTCCGCACGAGCCTGTATCTAAATACGGTGGCGCGTGCTTTGGCCGGCACGCGGAAGTTCATCGTCCCGGCCTCGGCCTCGGACGAGGTTTATCAATTGAACTTCGAAGAGAAACTGCGACCGGAACTGTTTGATCTGGGGACGAGGGAACTCGAATGACGA
This sequence comes from Chthoniobacterales bacterium, assembly GCA_044359955.1. Lineage (GTDB taxonomy): Bacteria > Verrucomicrobiota > Verrucomicrobiia > Chthoniobacterales > JACTMZ01 > JACTMZ01. The sequence continues at coordinate 3,375 of JBIKLF010000029.1, forward strand.
AAGAATGCTCCGATGATTAAAGGGATATGCGACGTCGCAGCGCCGATCGCCGCTTTGGGCGGGGCTCTTGTCGGCTTTGGCCGGTCTGTTCCCGGCCATCCAGGCACGGAGCCCACGGCCGGCCACAACGTCCGTTCGGGAACAAGTGTCGGGGCCAACCCCGTCGCAGCAACTGATCGCTGCGGCCGCCCCACCGCCAAAGGCCGCGACCCGCAAATCCGGGCGGGAAGCCGAGCGGCTGCACCTGGTATTCGCGGCCATCATGCGCCGGGGAAGGGGCGCCGACGGACGCCACACGCGCGTCATTTCCCGATTGGCCGCTCCTTCCTCATTCGTCATATTCGGGAGTTCCACCCATGAAACGAAACACATCATTGCTGGCCGTCGGCCTCATCGTGGCCGCGTTGTTCGTCCTGCTGCAGGTCTTGTTCATCGTGCGCGAGGGCGAAGCGGTGGTAGTCACGACGTTCGGCAAACCGGTGCGTCAACTGACGGATGCCGGGTTGTACATGCGCTGGCCGTGGCCGGTGCAGCGGGTTTACCGGTTTGACCATCGCACCCACACGCTGGAAGGCGCCTTTGAGGAGACGTTGACCCGCGACGGCAAAAACATCCTCGTCGCCGTCTATGCCGGTTGGCGGATCAAAGAACCGATTCAGTTCCTCGAACGCGTCGGCACGGTCGAGCAAGCGGAACGCAATCTCGACAGCCTCTTGCGCAGCGAGAAGAACGCCGTTCTCGGCCAGTTCCCGTTGGCCGGCCTGATCAACACCAATGCCGACGCGGTGCAGTTCGAGGCCATCGAGCGGCAGATGCTGGCCAACGTCCAACCGGAAGCAGTCGCCCGGTATGGCGCCGAGGTGCAGTTCCTCGGGATTCGCAAGATCGGTTTGCCGGAATCCATCACGGAAAAGGTGTTCGCCCGCATGAATGCGGAGCGCCAGGAAGTGGCGGAGCGTTACCGGTCCGAGGGCGAGGGTGAAGCGATCAAACTCCGCGCCGCCGCCGACAGCACCCGCAACCAGCTCCTCGCCAAGGCCGAAGCCGAAGCGAAAGGCATCCGTGCCGAGGGCGACGCGCAGGCGGCGGAAGCGTATCAAGTTTTCGAGAAGGATCCGGAGCTGGCGATGTTCCTGCGCAAACTCGAAGCGCTCGAACTCACGCTGAAGGACAAAGCCACCGTCGTCTTGAGCAGCGAGACCGCGCCGTTCGACTTGCTGCAAGGCGACAAAGCGTTGCCGGGGAAGTAAGCCCGGCACCCGACACAATCGCGAGAGACGACCATGACGAATTCACTCCGGCCAACCGACCCGAGCGGGGGCGCGTGCCGGCCCTGTGCGGCGGGCGGAGTTGTTGCGGGCCGCAGATTCCGGATTCGGGATGTTGCGGCGGAGTCCTGACATGGCACCCGAGCATTCGCCTACACCCCGGGACACCGGCCAGGCGGCGCTGGCCGGGGCGCTGACTTCCAGTTTTCGCGCGTTGCGCTGGGTCATGATCTTCGTCGCGGCGGCCTATCTGTTTTCGGGCGTGTTCATCGTCGGCCAAGACGAGCGCGCTTACGTCCTCGTCTTCGGCAAGATTACCGGGCTGGGCGCGGAACGATTGAAGGGGCCCGGCCTGCATTGGACGTGGCCCAAGCCGATCGCGGAAATAATCCGCATCCCGACCGAGCGCGTGCAGGCCGTCGAGTCCGCGACGTTCATGCCACGCGAAAATTCCCCGGGCGAGACCCTGCAACCGGGGGCCGACGGTTACACCTTGACCGGCGACGCGAACCTCATCCACGCCAAGTGGGCCGTCCGTTACACCGTCGTGGATCTTGAGACCTACAGTTTCCGGCTCCGCGATCCGTCCGCCATCCTGCTGCGCGAACTCGACCATGCCGTGGTCAAGGGCACCGCCCGCTTCCCGGTCGATCAAGCGCTGCGCACGGGAATCGAAGCGCTGCGTGGCGCGGTGGAACTCGAGCTCCGGCAACGCGTGGAAGCACTGGGCCTGGGCCTGCGCATCGAACGCGTGGACGTCCTCGCTCTGGCCCCGCCCAAACAAGTGGCCGCCGCATTCGGCGCGGTCATCGAAGCGGAACAAGAACGCAGCGCCCGCATCGGCGAAGCGCGGGCCTCGGCGGCGCGCACGTGGAACGAGGCGCAGGGCGAAGCGGCGCGGCTTGTTTCCGAAGGCGAAGCCTACCGACGAAGCGTCGTGGCGGCGGTGGGCGCGGAGGCGGATTATTTCACCAAGGTGCACGAGCAGTATCAGAAGAACCCCGACATCGTGGCGCGCACGCTGCTCCAGGACACGTTGCAACGCACCTTGAGCAACGTGGAGCAAAAGTTCCTCATCCACCGCAACGAATCCGGCCGGCAACAACTCCGGTTGATGCTGAACCCTGAACCGACGCCCCTCCATGCAGACCCGTAGCCACGCGCATCAACACGACGGCGCCTGCTGCGACCACGAGGTGGCGCCGCGGTTGTTCCTGTGGATTTGCCTCGGCGCGGCGTTCGTCTTCAATTCCTATCTCGCCGATTGGATTTACCGGGGGAACAGCCCCGTCGGCGACGTCAGCGCAGCCATCGGCGCGATCATCCTCGTCAGCCCCATCCTGCGCACCGCGTGGCGCGATTTGCGACGCGGCGAAATCCGCATGAACGAACTCGTCGCGCTCGCCGTCTTGGCCGCGTTCGCCCAGGGCGACTTCCGCACGGCGGGCGTCATCGCATTCTTCATGCTGATTTCGGTCGTCATCGAAACCCGCACCGCCGAAGGGGCGCGCGCCGCCATCGAAAGCCTGATCCGTCTCACCCCCGCCAACGCGCATCGTCTGTCGGCCACCGGGGAGGAAACCGTCCCGGCCGATCAACTCCATCCCGGTGACCGTGTCCGCATCCTGCCCGGCGACAATATCCCCGCCGACGGCCGGATCCTCGCCGGCCGCACCACGCTCAACGAATCCACCATCACCGGCGAATCTGTGCCGCGCGACAAAAGTCCGCAAGACGACGTCTTTGCCGGCACGCAGAACCTGACCGGCGCCATCGACATCACGGTCACCCGCGTCGGCGCGGACACGACCCTGGGACGGGTCCGCGAACTGATCCTCGCCGCCGAGAAAACCCGGTTGCCGATCATGCGCATCATTGACCGGTATATCGGCTACTACACGCCGGCCGTGCTGATGATGGCGGGCCTTGTCTGGTTCTTCACCGGTGAATGGAACCGTGTTATCGCGCTCCTCGTCGCCGCCTGCCCCTGTGCGCTCATCCTCGCCACGCCCAGCGCAATGGTCGCGGCCCTGTCCGCGGCCGCCCGGCTCGGCATCCTGGTCAAAGATGTCACCGACCTCGAAGCAGCCGCGCGGTTGACCGCGTTCGTGTTCGACAAAACCGGCACACTGACCACCGGCCAACTCGGCGTCACCCGGCTCGCCCCGGCCGACGGCGTGAAACCGAGCGAGTTGCTTTTCGCGGCCGGCAGCGCGGAGCGTTTCAGCAGGCACCCGGCAGCGTTGGCCATCGTGGCCCTCGCCAAAGAAACGAGTCTCGAACTCGTCGAACCGCAGGATTTCCGCGAGGAACCCGGCCAAGGCATCACCGCCACCGTGGCGGGCCACCGCGTCGTGACCGGTCGCGCCGCGTGGCTGCAAAGGCAAGGCATCGCGGTCGAGGAAGTGGACACCGAGGGCGCGAGCGTGATCTTCGTCGCGCACAACGGCCGGTATCTCGGCTGGGTCGGCTTGCAGGACCAAGTCCGCGCCGACGCCGCGCCGGCCTTGCAGGAGCTGGCCGAACTGGGCATCAAACGCCTCGCCATGGTGACCGGCGACCGGGCGCCGGTGGCGGCGCGCGTGGCGAACGAAATCGGGTGCCGGGAATTCAAGGCGGAATGCCTGCCGCAGCAAAAAGTGGATTTCGTCAATGCCGTCAAACAGGATGGTTACCGGGTCGCGGTGGTGGGCGACGGCGTCAATGATGCGCCCGCGCTCGCCGCCGGCGATACCGGCATCGCGATGGGCGCGGCGGGCAGCGACGTGGCGATTCACAGCGCGAAGATCGCGTTGATGAGCAATGACCTCCGCCGGTTGCCGTTTCTCATCAAACTTTCGCGTGGCGCGCGGGCGGTCATTTATCAGAATCTCGGGGTGGCTTTCGTGTTTATCGTCGGCGGGTTGACGCTGGCCGGGTTGGGGCTGCTCAATCCCGTCTGGGCCGCCGTCCTGCACAATGTCGGGGCGATCATCGTGGTGTTCAACAGCGCCCGCCTCATTCGCGCCGGGGAGGAGTTGCATGAGTGAGGGATCGGTGGCCGGGCCCGGGGCCCGTCGTTCAGGGTCCGCGCCAGGACGCGGCGCCGGCCCGGCGCACGGCGCGACAACCCCGAACGACGCGGGACATCCCCTGCCCGCAGGAGTCGCGGGCACGGGCGAACCTGTCGTCGAAGCGGCGCACCTGACGAAAGTCTTCGGCGATTTCTGGCGACGGCCGAAAGTTCGGGCGGTCCACGATGTGTCGTTCGAGGTGCGCCGCGGCGAGGTGTTCGGGTTGCTCGGACCGAACGGTTCCGGCAAGAGCACCACGCTGAAGATGATTCTTGGCCTGCTGCACCCGACGGGCGGCCGGCTGCGCGTGCTGGGACATTCGCCGCGCGACGTGCAGACCAAGAAACGCATCGGCTACTTGCCGGAAGAAACCTACAGCTACCCGTATCTGACTTCCCGGGAGACGCTCACCTTCTACGGCATGCTGTTCGACTTGCCGGCGGGCGAACGCCGGGAACGCACGGCACAGTTGCTTGACATGATCGGCCTGCGTCACACGCAGCGCCGGCCGGTCGGCGAATTTTCCAAGGGCATGGCGCGGCGCATCGGACTGGCGCAAGCGCTCATCAACGATCCCGATCTCGTTATCCTCGATGAACCGACGTCCGGTCTCGATCCGATCGGCTGCCGGCAAGTGAAGGACCTGATCAGGGTCCTCGCGTCGCGCGGCAAAACAGTGCTGCTGTCATCGCACCTGCTCGCCGATGTCGAGGATGTGTGCGACCGCATCGCGATCCTCTACAACGGCGGGATTCAGGCCCAGGGCACGATCCGCGAGTTGCTCGAACAGAAATCGCAATACTACCTGTCCTTGCCGGAATTGCCGGCGGAGGCGCTCCAACGCATTCTCGCCGCCGCGCGCGCGGAACTCGGCCGGGAAGCCACGCTCGAACATCCGCGCCGTGACTTGGAGGCGTTTTTCCTCGATGTCGTGGCGCAGGCCCGGCAAACGGCGACCGAGGCGAGCGGCGTCGGTCCGTCGGCCGGGGTGGCGCCATACCTTGCGGCCGCCTCCACCGACGAGAGACTGCAGAAGCTGGTTGTGCCGCCACCGCGGTAAACAGGCGCGATGCAAGACTCCCGGATCATGCTGCGGTGGAAGCGGTGGCCGACTGCGATGGCGGCCTTTCCGGAGAAGTTCGCGGTTGTCCACCGCTCCCGCAGGACGGAACCATGAAGCGGGTCTGCGCCATTGCCGGTCTGGCGCTGCGCAACGCCTTGCGTTCGCGCGTGGTGCTGGTTTTGCTGGCGCTGTTGTTGGTGGCCATTCTCGCCTTGCCGCTGACGATCAAGGACGACGGCACACTGGCCAGCCGGGTGCAGGTGTTGCTGCGCTACACCCTCGGGGCGGTGAAGATCATTCTTTCCATCGCGACGCTCTGGGCCGGTTGCGCGGCCGTGTCCACGGAAGTGCAGGGCCGGCAAATCGATCTCATCGTCACCAAACCGGTGCGCGCCATCGAGCTGTGGCTTGGAAAATGGCTGGGGTTGATGACGCTCAACGCCGTCCTGCTCGGCATTGCCGGCGGGGTGACATACGGGCTGTTGTGGTGGGACTTGAGGACGCAACGCGACAATCCGCAGTTGCACGAGGAGATCCTTGTGGCGCGCCGCGTGGTGCTGCCGGAACCAAGTCCCTCCTACGCGGTGCCGCCCGGCTTGGCGTTGCGGCTGACGTTTCGATTGCCGGCTTTGCCGGCGCCGGAACGGCCGTTGATTTTGCGTTACAAATTCGCGTCGTCGTTGCCGGACAAGGATCCGGTCGCGTGCGTTTTCCTGGCCGGCGCGGTGGAACGGCCCGACCGTTTTTCGCGCGAGGAATGGAGCGCACCCGGCGGTGTGCACACCGTCACGATTCCGCGCGCGCTGCTGGCCGGAGATCGGACGTTGACGCTCGATATCCTCAATATCAACCCGGTGCCGCAGACCATGGTGTTTGATCCGCGGGACGGGTTGGAGTTGTTGACCTATGCCGGCACGTTCACCGGCAACTTCTTGCGGGCACTGGCGGTGGTGTGGGCCGGGTTGGGATTTTTGGCGGCGCTGGGGGTGACGTTGGGGAGTTTGTTCTCGCTGCCGGTGGCGGCGCTGGGGGCCGGCTATGGCGTGCTGCTGACCAACATCGGTTCGTATCTGCACTACTTGACCGGCCGGGAATCGTGGCTGCACGGGATTTATGTGGCACTGTATTGGGTGACCAAGCCGTTCCAGTTGCCGGATCCGCTGGAAAAACTGGCGACTGGTGAGCTGGTCAGTTGGTGGTGCGTGGGGTCGGTGCTGTTGTGGCAGGTGCTCGTCTGCGGCGGCGTATTGGCGGCGGCCGGCGCGTGGTTCTTCAACCGCCGGGAATGGGGGACGGCAACATGACGCGGGTCACTTTGGCCCTCGTGGCGGTGCTGGCGTTCTGGCAGGTCGGTCTCCGGCAGGAACCGCTCGTGCAAGCGCGCCGGGATTTTCACCTCGCGCGCGGCGAACCGCTGGAGAACACACCGCCGCTGGTGGCGTTCACGACGGTGGCGCTGGGCGGATTCCGCGGCATCATGGCGGATCTGCTCTGGTTGCGGTCCTCGCAGTTGCAGCAGGAAGGCAAATATTTCGAGTTGGTGCAACTGGCGGACTGGATCACGAAACTGCAGCCGCGGATGGCGCCCGTCTGGGCGTTTCACGGATGGAACATGTCATACAACGTCAGCGTGCTCTTCAACGAGCCGGCCGACCGCTGGCGCTGGGTCCGGCAAGGCATCGCGCTGCTGCGCGACGAGGGGCTGCGCTACAATCCCGGCAATGCGAATCTTTACCGCGAGTTGAGTTGGATCTACCTCAACAAACTGGCCGGCAACCTCGACCAGATGAACCTCTATTACAAACAGCAATGGGCCGGGGAAATGCAGGCGCTGTTCGGCGGTCCGCGGCCGGATTACGCGAACCTGCCGGCGGCGCAGGCGGAACGGATGCGCCGGGACTACAAACTCGATCCGGCCTTGATGCAGCAAGTGGACGAGGAATACGGGCCGCTCGACTGGAGACTGCCGCAGGCGCACGCGATTTACTGGGCGTGGCGCGGCCGGGACTACGCCAAGGGGTCCGCCGCCCTACAACTCGAACGGTTGATTTTCCAATCCATGGCCGATGCGGCCTTGCAGGGCGCGTTGTTCAGCCATCCCGGCGAGGAAGTGTTTATTCCCGGCCCGAACCTCGCCATCTTTGCCAAGGCCCGGCACGCCTACGAGTCCGCCGTCGCCGCGCACCCCGACGAGCCGGGCGTCCAATCCGGCCACCGTAACTTTCTGCGCACGGCGTTGATGGCACTCTACACCCATCACCGGCTGGCGGAAGCCCGCGACATCCTCGCCGATCTCCGCCGCCGGTATCCCGACCCCGCTTATGAGACCGATCTCGACACCTACATCTACCGGCAACTCACGGAGTTCGTGACCGGGATGGATCAACGGCAGGCGTTGAACGTGGTGGGCGGGTCATTGCAGCAAAGTTGGTTTTGGCTGGCCATGGGGGACGAGGAACGCGCCCAAGGTTTTCAAGGACTGGCGCGCACCGTCTGGCGGCAATACATGCAGGGTCGGACGACGGCCGACGCCGCTCAGCGGGCGGGGTTGCCGCCCTTTGACGAACTCAGCGCCCAAGCGCGGGCCGCAGTCCGTGAAGCGCTCGCGACGCCGCAAGCCCGCGAACGCCTCACCACTGCCCCCTGATCGGGCGTGTCCTGAGCCGGATCCATGCAGCAGAACAAAAAAGCGGCGGCCGGGGAGCCGCGCACGGAAGGTTGCGCCAGTGGGAATCCATCCACCAGTTGGCGGGCCGCACCCCAGCGCAGACTGTCGCCGCGGCCCGCGCCGCCTGACCATAGACGTCGTTCATCGCGTCTACGACACCTACGACTACTTCACCGGCGCGCCGTCAAGGGGGTGCTTCATGTGACGCTTACCCTGCGACCACCGCGCCGGCGCCCCGTCAGGGGGGGGCTTCATGTGACGTTTACGCCCGCCCGATGCTGCGCGGATCTCGGGCGATGTGCCAGCTGGCGCCGTCCAGGCGCAGGGTTTGTTCCGATTTCATCCTGAAAACGGAGATGAAAGCCGGAGCAGAGCGGAGACAGCCGCAGGCAATTGAGCGATGAGGGTTGAGAGATTGAGCAGCAAGTTGATACGCCGCAGCCCGGCATCACCCTTGGGGTGACGGAGTGGCACTGGGCAAACCTTTGATCTTGAGCCCCTCATTTGCCTCCGGCTGTCTGCGCTTCGCTGCGGCTCTCAACCACAGACCCTCAACTTTCTTTCCAGGTTCATGGGTTACTGATCTTTGCTGTTGTCATGAGTTCTCGTAGACGTCGGGGCGCTCCGCGCGCACCCAGTGCATGCGGTGGTCGGGGATGAGGGACAACCGACTCATCCATGCGGAGCGATCGGCCCTCATTGCATGCGCAGCACCGCGGCATCCACCTGCACCAGCGGAGTGAACGATTCCTGGCCCAGGACAATGATTTTCCCGTCACGCTCGTGCCGCCAGATCGCGGCGTGGGCCAGAGCCCAGTGCCACAGCAGGAGGATTGCGGCGACTGACGAGTCGCGGGTGTCGATGACGGGCCCCTGGCGCTCGTTGAAGCAGAGGAAGCTGCCGCCGAGTATTTCCACGCGCGATCCGTCCGTCGCCTTGAGCAGGGTGTCGGCATACTCCGACTTGAACCCGAGAATCCAAGCGTCGGAGCGACGAAAGGAATACAGCGCGCCGGGCAGGTTCTCGGTATTGATCATGCGGGCCCAGACCCGAACGTTCTCAAGCGCCAGCGTGCCGGCCGCATTGTCGCTGGAGAAGCCGATGCTGCTGTTGACGAACACCTCCTTGGGCGCACCTTCGGGCCGAGCATTGCGGTAGAGCCGCCAGATCTCGGTGTCCTGCGCGGCCGCGCTCGGAAACGCCATGTCGTCTTTGCCCGCAAAGCCGCGGCCGTGGTTGAAGACGACGTAGAGGTCCTCGAGAACCAACGGCCGGTCCGCGTCGTGGTCGATAAAGACGCCGCCGGCGCTCATCGCCTGGCGGATCATGAGCGGCTCGGCCGACGACTCTGCCACGCGGAACAAGGCCGGGCCGTCGAAGCCGGCGGCCACCGAGCGGTGGATGGCGCCGAACAGCGCGGTGATCTCGCGCACCGTCGCCGGAATCTCCACCGTGCCGTTGACGACATAGTTGGCGCGGGGGAACCAGACGACCGGCTTTCCTGACACCATGGCCCGCTGGATCGCGGCGGTGTCGTCGGCGATACCGTCGCCCACGGCGCCAAAATCGTCGACGCTCGCCCATTGCGTGAGGTCGGTCTCGGGCAGGATCATGGGCGAATCCTTGACCGGCAGGCGCAGTGGCGCCGCGCCGTCAAGCGCGACCGGTGCGGCCGTCGCATACTCGCCGATCTCGCCGGGGCCGACTGTGATTCCGCCGTTGTGCCGCACGGCGGCGCGGTAGCCGCGGATGCGCAAATCGCGGGCGAGCAGGAACGCGTCCGGCTCGATGTCCAGCGCGACGGCCTGTTCATCGCTGCTCCGGAACTCACTCTCCAGCAGGATCGCCTGGCCACCCCGGCCGGCGCGCAGCGCGACGGGGGCGTTCTCGACAAGAAGTTTGCGGCCGCTCAGGTTGTCGCCGCCGCCGCCCGCGCGGGCGTCGCCGAGGCGGATGGCCGTCTCGCGTTGGCCGCAGAAGGTGGCGTATTCCAGAGTCACCATGGTTTCGCGGCCGGCCGCGACTTCCATGCCGGTGTCGAACCCCGTGATGAGCAGGTCGCGGTGGTAACCGGTGGCGTTGTTGGCTTCGGTCACCAGTCCGGCCCGGCCAGCACCGTCGCCGGAGCGGATGGCCAGGTTGCGGACGCCACCCCAGTTGGACGAGTTCCACTTCAGCCCGACCGCGCCGGGGTTGCCCCGGCCGGTATCGAGGGTCAGGTTCTCGCAGTAGTTGCCCAGGTTCACGTTCGAGCCGCGCTGCAGGAGGTAGAACGCGAGCACAGCCTTGTTGGCATTGGCGCCGAACCCCGGTGCGTTGTCCGCCAGGCGGATGATGGTCTTGTCCCGGCTTTGGCCGATGAGGCGGATATTCCAGTTGTTTTCCGCGTAGATGCGGGCCTCGTTGTATTGGCCGCGGATGTAGCAGCCGCTGTTGTCGTCGCCCGCGGGAGTCTTGGCGTTGCCGTGCAGCAGCGGCGGCGTGGCGGGCGGTTCGTAGAGTTGCCGCTCGTGCTCCGGTGACTCGACCCGAAAGAACTCACAGTGATTCCAGCCTTGGAGGATGTTCATGGCCAGCGCCGGCCAGCCCTGGCTGACGGTGTCGCTGACCAGGTATTCGCCGTCGGGCAGGTAGACCACCCAGTTGCGGTTATGCTTTTGGGCGCAGAGCGAATAATCCTCACCCTGGAGGATTTCGTAGTTGTCGCGGACGAAGCGCAGCGCCGCGGTGAGCGCGGCGGTGTCGTCGGTGACGCCGTCGCCTTTGGCGTTGAACGGCGCCTTAGTCACGTCCAACACGCGCCCGCCTTTGTGGTTATGGTAGAACGCCTCCGGTGGGTAGGTCTGGTTGATCGGCGGCTGACGGTCGCCGGGAGAGGCGGCTAAGTTTGACTGCGCGCAGAGAGGTCTCAGCGCCGCACGGGATATCGATTTTTTGTCCAATTGATTGGTCCTTCTGATTCAGCGTTTCTGTGGAGAATCCTGGCCCGCATTTATCTCCAGATATGGCCCTTTTTCGGTGTTTGACACATTAAAAAATGCTCCAAAAGAGCCGGGCTCACCTTCGCATTCAACGGCGATGCCGAAATTCTTTGACGTATCTCTCAGCCAGCCTTTCACCAGATCATCGATATCCGGGCCCTCGAAAATCCATTGCCCCTCTTTCAAACTGGCCGTAGCCGGCAGGCGGTCGCCCAGCTTGGGTTGCTGGTTGAAGGTGATTTTATCGTTGTCCCACTCCTCGATCACCGGGCGCAGGTGAACAACGCCGGCACCCCAAGAAAAGTTCCAGGAATAAGCCTTGGCCAGCACCAAACGGAACGACAAGTCATCCAATGAAATTCCTTGGTCCGGTTTTTCCATCGGCCAGCGGACGAAGGCTCTCCTGAATGGGCCGGGAGAGATCATCAAAACATCTTCCTGTGAAAAGTTTTTGCCGTCCTCAAGGTCGATGACGTAGGTGCCGTCTTTAGCCGATACGCCCCATTGTTTCGGCCAGGCAGGCCGTTCCGGTGACGCCATGAACTGGAGGTCCTTCCTGTCCTCGATGCCAAGCCAGAACCCCATTCCCTCGCTGCCGCTGGCAATCCTCACGCAAATGCGGTTCCAGCCGGCCGTGAGCGGGAGGGTCCCGCGGTGGCTGTCGGGACCGGGCGGTGAATCGCGCTCCAAGACGGAAAGGGCTTCTTTCCCGTTCACGTAAAGACGGCCCCAGTAGTTCAGGCCGAGGCTGAAATTCACCTCGCGGTCGCAGGGGCTGAAGACCCAGCTGGTCGCCACAGCCTTGAAGCCCTCGGACAATTTCTGCGCCTTGCCTGACCCCTTCAACACATCCATGAAATCCACGTATCCCCATCCCTCCTTGGCTTTCATCGCGCGTTTGGGTTGGAGGGCGGAAGAAGGCAAACTGACATCAAGGCCGTGGGCTGAGCCCCCCTCGACCGGATCGATGACATCCCCCACCACCCAATCGTTGACCCATTTGATGTTTTCGAACAACTCGGCGTCTGTCGGCGGAATTCCGCCACCGATCAATACGGCGGTGACGCTGTGCGGCGGCAACAGGACTTTGAATTCTCCGGATCCTTCAGCCTTGGCGGCCGATTCCTGAACTATGGCCGCGCCTACTTCGGGATCCTCGGCCGTGACAGTGACGCATTTCGCGACACGCGAGGCTCTGAAGTTCGAGAGCTTGATTGTCACAGGAGCCTTTTTGTCCATATGGCGGTTGGCCAGCATCACCACCATGCGTTCGTTCTCCGCATCATGGCAGGCATGGGCGAAAACCAGGGGGATCTCATGTTTCACCTTCTGCCATTTTTGATCTTCGGGAAGATTTTGGGTCAGAAGATCCTGGGTGTTTTCACCTATGGCATACCATGTATATGACGAAGAGCCTTCGAGCCTGGTGTTCAACCGGTCGCCACGGAAATAGCGCCCATACAATCTGACAATCTCGCCAGTGGGATTGACCACAATGCCATTTTCCGTCTTTTCCACCAGATGAAACCACCGCAAATTCGGATCATTGGCGGGCGGGCCGAAAAATTCGAATAATTGAGCCGAATCCACGTTTTCATCCCAGAAAACGCCAAACATGCTGGCCACATAGAGGGCGGCCGCCATATCCTTGGTCATATGGTAAAACATGGGCTGGTGTGGTGGATGAAGGTTCCACTCGGAGCACGCCACCCGCCAGCGGCCGAGTCCGATGTCAAAAACCATTTTGACCATTTCGCGCAAATGGTGGCGCACCTCCTCCGATGCGGAAACCCTCGAGTAATACGTGCCAGACTGATTTAAGGAAAGTTGCCAGTTGACCGCATATGGATGGCTTACGACAAAATCTATCGATGCAATATCCTTGGCCGCGATTTGTTTCAACAGCCGCGCGTTCCGTATCCTCCAATCATCGCCTTGCTCATAGAGGGGCGCTCCTATATCCATGGTCGGATCCACGGAACGGATGGCCTTGGAAATATCCATGGTATAACGCGCAAGATCATCTGGCGGCCAATTCCCAGCGCGCGGGAACCCGGGCTCATTCCAGATTTCCCATCCCGTCACTCCGTAACCGTCGGGGAATCCGGGATGGGGCGTCTTATTCAACTGCCTGACTATTTCAGCCACAGCTTTCGGCTGCTGGTGGGGAAAAAGATTATTCTCCTCCTCGGAAATGTATTTCGCCCTTTCTTCAAAACCTATCTTCGAATCGAAACACAGCAATTCCCGTATCCCGACATCTTTGACAAAAGGCATGAAGCCGCTCCAAGCTTCATCAGTGGTAATATGAGCCCAAGCGCGTCCGCTTGTTCCATCCAAGGCTCCTTTGAATAATTCGGTGCAAGCCGGGTCGAAAGGAGGATACATCAGGCCTATCCCCATTACCCTGCGATTGACCGGCTCGATGGAGTCTTTGGCGTCGATGTATAGAGTCGCCGGTGCAGGAGTTGGGACTGAAAACGATTGGGGCGTGGGCATTACGAATGGCGCAACCTCGGAATATTGCCCGGGCTCTACGGGATCGAGCTCGACAAGCGGATTTTGGGGGGGCGTGGGCACTGCGGCTGGCGCGTTCTGGGCATGAAGGGGAATCGGCATTGCGAAGACCAACACCTGCAGGAACAATATACGGCCACACCCGCCCTTTTTCAGACGAAAGAATTTCCGGGATAAGGCCGGAATGGAAAGAACTTTGGTTTTAAGCGGAACCTTGATTTGGCTGCGGGGAGCGCACGACGGAGCCGCCGCCTCGCGGTAGCGCCCCGCTGGGCCGTCCACCACCGTGGTGTCGCCGGTCGAGAAGAATTGATCCGGCGGCAACTCCCGGGTGCAGTCGATCGTGATGAGTTTGGTTTGCTTGGTCATTTCCATTGGTCCTTTCCTTTGCTCCTGCCGGAGTATTCGTTGCTGCGGGTCGATTTCGTCCTCATTGAACCTTGGCCTGCGTCTTTTCCCCGGCCAGCGCCTGGCATTTGCGCACGTGGTAGCCGGTGAGCAGATGGCGCAGGCGGGAGAAGTGTCGGGCGGCGAGGCTTTCGTGCAGATCCGCCTCGATGCGGTCGAGCCCGGCGATGGCGTGGCCGGCCTGCCGCGCGGCGGCCATGTCGGCCAGCGCCCGCTCCGTGTCCTGACGGAGCGCCGTTTCGACCGCCGCCGGGATCTGGACGGCAAACCCCCGCGGTTCGACTGCGGGCGCCGTGGCGAACGAGCGCAGCTCGTAAGGCTGGAGTTCTAGTTTCCACTGGTCCGGCGCCATCACTTTCGTTCCGTTGGCGAGATCGGTCAGCTCGCCGGCCTGGCTCAAGGTGACCGTGACGCTGACCGGGTAATACTCGCGGTTGACCAGGTAAAGATACCGTCTGCGTTCGTCCTTCGGCACCAGCGTGCGCACCGCCACCGGGTCGGTCGAGTCGCCGACAGTGGCGAACTTCTCTGCCGGCAGGGCGCGGTAGGCGGGGGCGAAGCGGCGCAGTTCGTCGGAGTGCGCCTTGTCCAAGAACAGCCCGCCGCGGGTGATGCGGCAGGCATCCAATTCGGCCACGGCGTGGGCGTATTGCTCGAGGAAATGATTTCCCGGCGGGAAGGCGTGGGTGATGCGCAGTTGCGAGTCATACCAGAAGCCGTCTTGGGGATACTCCGAGTTCATGCGGAAGACGCCCTCGGGCGGCTGTCCGCTCATCAGCCCCAACGTCTCTTTCTGCGGGTCGTCGGCGGCGCAGGGGAACCAGACGTGCTTGCCCCAGGCTTCGTGCCAAGCGTTCATGATAAAGGCGCCGGGCTTGGCCAGCTCGTGCCAGGCATCCAGCGTCTCGCGGTCGAGGAAGTCATGGTCGCGGAACATGAAGAAATGTTCCAAGGGAGCTTCGGGATTCATGCCGTTGGTGCTGCGGTCGCGGCCGCCGCCCTCGAACTGGAAGTCACACTCGATGTTCGGCTCGTCGCGGTAGAGCGCGGGATCGAAACCGGCCTCGCGGTAGATTTCCACCGTGGACGCCCGGGCGTGAAGCTGGCACTCGGGCTTGCCGTTGCCCAAGAACTGCGGCAAGTAGGCCTCGGACCAAAAGGTCAGCGTCAACCGCAGGTCGGGCCGGGCGGCGACCAGTTCGTCGCGCAGAGCGAGAATGTGCTCGTGGACCTTGCGGCAGCGCCAGGCGATCCAAGCCGGACGGCAATGGAAGCAGAGGAACTCGTAGCGCTTGGAGAAGCGCTGCGGATCCTTCGGCTCGACGGGCACCTTGATGCCGGTCTCCTTCTCGAAGAGGCCGACCGTGTAGTCGTCATAGCCGCTGTGCAGCGAGCCGAACCAGACGATGGTCGGCGCCCAGAAGTTGATACTGACACCCTTGAACGCCCGGTGGCGGCCGTATCTCTCGCCCAGCTCGCGCACCACGGCGCGCACGGCCTGGCGCACCTCCGGGTGCAGCGGATTGAAAATCGTCCCGACGTGGTACGGCACCTCGAGATCGCCATGCGTCTTCTCGCCATAGGCCAGGGGCGGGTGTCCCTGGCCGTCCACTCCCTTGTCCCCCTTTTCGACCAGGGCCGGATAGTTCCGCGCGTTATACTTGGCAGTCCAGTCCATCGTGCCGCTCTGCACCTGGTCGTTCCAGAGCATGCTGTTGATGGTGTCGGCCCCGGCTTGGATGGCGGCCAGGTCGGTGTTCATCTTCTTCATCAGGCTGCCCAGGCGCAGCGGGGTCATGGAGGCGACAAACTCCAGCCCCTCGGCCTCGAAGCGCTCGAGCATGGGGCTGACCCACTCCGGCGGCCTCGTGGTCCAGCGCACATACTGCTTGCGGTCGCGGGCGACGACGCTGTCAAACGCGTCGGCCGGTTCGCACTCCGACGGCCATTGCGGCCCGTGGTACCAAGCCAGCGGATAGGTGAAGAGCTTCTGGCCGCTGTGCCGGGCGTAGGCGATGACCCGCCCGACCCATTCCTCCTTGGTGATGGCGCCCTCGCTGCTGCCCGTGCCGCACGGATCCTCGTATTGGATACCAAGCTCGCGGCGCGCCCCGGCGGCCGCCGGGGCGGCTGGCAACTCCAGCGCCGGCAGGTCGTCGAGTTCGTAGATCTCGATCTCCGCGACCGCCGCCGGTTCGCCGTGGCCCCAAGTCATGAAGACCAAGGTGCAATCCTCCCAGCGCGGCCAGAAGACGTTGCGGATCTCGCGCATCTGGCCCGAGACCGGGTAGGCGAAGCCCGAGGTGATGCCGGTGGAGAGGTCGTAGCAGGTGCTGTCCATGACGCACATGAAGCGCCGCTTGTCGTCCGGGTAGCGGATCACCGCCAGGTGCGGCTTGCCGATGTTCCGGATCGGAAAGCGGTAGCCGAAACGCGAGAGAGGCTTGCCCGCCGCCTCGCGGTAGCGCCCCGCTGGGCCGTCCACCACCGTGGTGTCGCCGGTCGAGAAGAATTGATCCGGCGGCAACTCCCGGGTGCAGTCGATCGTGATGAGTTTGGTTTGCTTGGTCATGGTTTGGTTTTTGTGTGTTGCTGGTTTGACGGCATTTTTCCCGCTTTCGTCCCGAATCAGGCGTAGTGCACACACCAATCGCGGTGACCCGGATCTGGTCGCGTCGACGAAAGAACCGAGAAATCCCCGCTTGGCAGTTGGTCGCCGATGGCCGCCGCCACGACCATCACTTCCCCGCCCGCCGCCAGCTTCGCCCGCACCCGCGGCAGGCGCTCCGGCGGATCTGCGAGCACCGCGGCCGGCGCGGCAGGGCCGGAGAAAATGAGCGCGCGGGCCAGACGATGAATGATCACGCGACTCCTCCCAACGGCACGACCATGTTCCAGGTGCGGGTCATCTTGTCGAAGCCGCCCGCGCCGTCGCCGGTCGCCGCGAAGAGGTGGGTGGGGCGACCATTCTCGAGGAGCAGTTGCACCCGTTCGAACTGGCCTTGGTGCGTGACGGTCCCGTCGTCCCAAACCAGTTTGCGGCTGTAGGCCAGCGGGTCATCGGCCAAATGCCAGCGGACGCCGTCCTCGGACCAGGCGTGAATGCCGTCGGCATGCTCGCCGCAGATCGCCCCGGTCATGTCCTTGAAGATCGCCTCGTAATGATCGTCCTGCCACCACAGGTAGGGGTCCTCGATGTTGGTGGCGGGACCGTTGAATTCATCCAGCGGCGTCAGGCGGGCGCGACGGTAGGGGCCGGCCCAGTGGTCGGCCACCGCCACGCCGAGCTTGAGCGGCGCCTGGTCCCGCGTGGACATGCGGCCGAGGGAGGACTTGTAGACGAGAACCACCGAACCATCGGGCCGCACGGCGGGCGCGGCGTTGGAGGTGATGTCGGAGTCCCATTCGCCGGGACGCACGTCGAGGATCGGCGCGTCCCGCCGGGTCCACGGACCGGTGATGCGCGGTGCCGTGGCGATGCCGATGCGCTTGGTCAGCCAGTGCAGGGCATACTGCTCTTGGCTGATCGCCTCTTGCGGCGGCGCGTCGGTTCCATCGCGGCCGATGCCGCGGGCACCGGTGTAAAAAAGAATCCACGTATCCCCGTGCCGGTGGATCGTCGGGTTGAACGTCGCGGTGGCGTCCCAGCGACCGGGACGCGGCGGCAGCACCACTTCCTCGAAGGTATATGGACCGACGGGGCTGTCGGCAGATGCGCGCACCACCTCGCTGTTGCTGACCCAGTTTGGGTGGAAGGGCAGCCGCTTCGGCCAACGCGAGGCGAAGAGGTGGTAGCGGCCGTCCTCGCCCTTGGCGCAGGAGCCGCACCAGACCCAGTAGCCGTCCATGGCGAACCCGCCGCCGCGGGGCGCGGGTTGAAGACGCGAGCGAAAGGGCGTGATTTTCATACGAGCCCCCCGATCCGTTCCGCCACAGGTGCCAGCGCGGGCAGGCCGTTCTCGGGGCGGTCGAGGTAGAACCAGGCGCAGCTCGACCAGTCGTCCTGGCGATCGAAGAGGCACCAGCCGCCGAAAGGAACGTCATCCTCGAAGTTCTTCAGCTTCTCCCGATGATTGATCTGCTGGTCCCCCCAAGTGAGCTGGCGGCCAGCCTTGAGCAGGTCCAGATTCGCGTGCGGGCTCAGGCACCCGATCTGCTGCATCGTCACCCGCAAATCGGTCTGGAAGTAGACCGGGTCGGGGATGTGCAGACGGTAGAAGCAGTAACGGAAGGCTTCGCCGTCGGCGAGCGGGCAGCCCTGGTAGAGGTTGGCGTATTGACCCTGACTCCAAGCGGTGCCGATGTAGTCCTCGGTGCCGGTTCCGCAGAGCGTCGGGTGCGTCGTGTCGCCGTCGAGGTAGAGCTTCACCTCGCCTTCCCCCCACCAGGTTTTCTGATAAGTGGCGGTATCGGGGATGACACCGACATTCACGCCGAGGAAGCGGCCTCGGCCGGTCACGCGCGGCAGGAACTCGAAGTCCCGGCCCAGCGTCGTCGGGCGCTCGCGGCGCCAGTGGGCGTGGAAGTAGGCCATGTCGGCCTCGTGCCGGTCGTTGAGGGTGTAGTCCACGTCATAGTAGCATTGCAACCTGGTCAAGTCCACCGGCCCCGCGGGATTTGCCGGCAGCTCGTTGGTGATGACCACCTTCATCCCGGTCCGAAACGGCATCGGCGCAATGCAGACGAAGCTCCGCCCCTCGGGACTGGAGAAGAGCGCGTTCTCGAAGGTGGCCATGCGCCCCAGGCCGTGCCCGAAGAAGTCGCCCAGCGGCGCGCTCACCGCCGGCGTGGCCGCACCGTCCCAGTAGATGTCAAGCCGGTGCCCGCGCAACGCCGCCGGGGTCAGCTTGGTCCCTTGGCACTCGGGAATCGTCATCCAAATGCGCCGAACCATGCCGCTCGTGCCCTGCACCTCGGCCAGGGTCTTGCTTGAGCCGGGCGGGAGCAGGAATTGCGGGCTGCGCTTGCGTCCGTCCCCGAGGTTGACGGCGCCGACAACCCCCTGTTTGTAGGCCGCCGCGATGCTCGGATCGACATTCTCGCCTTGGCAGGCCGCGCCCTTTTCGCCCCGCCAGTTTTCCGCGCTGGCCCAGCGGGTCTGGAGGTGATGGGGAACGCGGAACAGATCGTGGTGCATGGTTGTCTTCCTGGTTTGTTGTGTCGCCGGCTTTGTCGGGTTCTTGGTGGATGATGGCGGCGTTAGACCCGTCTGCCGTTCACGCCGCCCATTCCCGATTCCAAGCTGATCTCGATTTTTCGTTGATGCCGCCACAGCGTCAATCGCGGACGGGCGCTGGGCTTGGTCCCCTCCGCCAGCCGCTTGAATTCCGCAAGCGAGGAGATCTGGCTGCCGTTGATCTCCCAGATCACATCGCCTTCGAAAAGGGGCTCGTGTTTCTGCATCACCACCAGACCTTGGGCGCAGGGCAGTCCGGCGGCGGAGACATCGCCCAACCCGGCGACACTGCGCAGCTTCAGACCGCGCCATTCCACGACTTCAACCGGGCCGGGCGCGGTGTCTGCCGGAGAGTCGATGGCGGCGGGTAATTCCGGGGTCGCCGCCAAGGCGCGCAGGCGTGGCGATCGCACGCCGAATTGATCCATCGGGAAATTGACAAACCCGAGAGTTGGAGCCGGGGACTCCGGGCGGACCCTGTAATCTCCGGACTCCGGAGCGAGGAATTGCGCGTTCCCCGCCAGCGAATGTTCGTCACGACCGCTTAGCTTCTGGAGTTGGCCGGCGGCGCATGTATGTGCCGGGCCGGGCAGATGCAACAGGTTGTGGTCGCATTCCTCGCCCCAGGGTTGCTTGACCCTTGTCGTTTCATATTCGGTGAAAACGATATTCCGGGTCAGGATGTCGCCGCTGTTCCGGAACCAGCAATGGGGGTGGAGGGTGCTGTTGACGGTGATGTTGTTGCGGCAGACCCGCCGATAGCCTTCGCGCAGCTTGATGCCGCCATGGAGACAGAGGTTGTTTTCGATCAGGTAGTGGCTGGAGCCATCGTCCAAGTCGATATCCCAGCCGTGGTCGCAGCGCCAGCGGCTGTTGCGCAGGGTGATGGGTTCGACCACGTCGAGCAGCGGCAGGTCGGGCGCCTGGGCGACGCGGCGGTCGGTCTCCTCGATGTCGGGGTGCCAGAACCGATCCCGCCCCCAGGAGTTGAAACTGCCGTGATCGCCGGTTTCAAGAACCGTGTTGAAGACATCGCAGTGCTCGACGACATGGCCGCCCCAGCAGCCGTCGCCGATATTGATGCCGGCCCGCGGCAGATCGTGGATGGAACAATGCCGGAGCGTGATCCGCGCGGCCATGGCGATCTGGATCCCGGCCGCCTGCTTCTCCACCCGCCCGATCCGGGTGATCAGGCAGTCGTCAACCAGACAGTCGGCCGGATAATCGTTGCTCCGCGGACCCGGTGTGCGGTCGAGTGCCTCGACCGGCAAGGTCTCCCCGTATTCAAAAAGCGGGCTCCGCACCGCCGTGGGCAGGCCGACAAAGGAGATCCCGCCGGCTCCGGCCCGGTCGATATGGCAGCCGCTGACCGTGATTCGGCGGTTGTAGCCGCTGACCATGACCGCGTTGCCGCCGAGTTGTTCGAAGTCGCAGGCGTCAATCCGGCAGTCTTCGCAGCCGGTTAGGAAAACGGCGCCGCCGCGGTAGAGGGTCCAGTCGCTGCGCAGCAGCGGCTCGCGGGTCTCCATGAAGGTGCGCCGGGCATGCCGGAACGTGACGCCCGCGATGGTGACATCGCGCACCGGCTCCGCCTCGACGCCGGTCATCTCGACCAGGTGCCGCAGCCGCGGGATTTCGATGGTGGCCGCGGCAAGATCCAAGCCGTCGGAGGGGTAATAATACAGGATCGAGGACGCTTGATCCAGGAACCACTCGCCGGGGCCATCAAGCTCCTCGAAGATTCCCTCGACAAACCGATAGTCGGGGTGCAACCCGGATTGGCGGTTGTTCTGCCAGCCGCCTTCCATCGCCAACGTCTCGTCGGGGTTCTTGCCGGTTATCCGGAAATGGAAGCCGCCCCACAGATGCGAGTGCATCGCGTGCAGGAAGCCGCCGGCCGGATTTTTCCAGCGCCGCACCCGTTCCGGACCGATGCAGTCGGCGGCGTAGCCGTTGAAGACGCGCTCGTCCGGGTTGAAGTTCGGATAGCGCGCCAGGATTTGCCTTTCTCCGTTGACGAAAAGCTGGTCGGCAACAAGCCCGGCGGGCACGGTTGCCTGCCAGATACCGTCACGAAATGGACGCCAAGCCAGTGCGAGGCGAAGACCGCCGCTGATAACCGCCTTTTCCCCGGTGGCGGCGCCTATCCTCAGGCCACGGTCGGCAGCGGCAAGCCGGATTGGTTCGCAGAGGTAATGCGTCCCGCCGCGCAGGACAATCGTCGCCGGCGAACCTGCCCGCCGACTTTCGGCCAAGGCCCGCTCAATCGTGGCGAACGTCCCCGCGTCCGGGCGCTCAATCCCCGGCGCCACTACATACTCATTCATAGTAGAAAGGAAGTCGAGGGTCTATGGTTGAGGGATGAGGGAGCAAGGCGATGGCTGAAGCCTGAGTTTGAGCCGGAGTTCCGCGTCAACAGGACGGAGACGGGCGGTAGCCAAACCTGAGTGAGTGGCCCTGCGGCGTATCGCCTTGCTGCTTAATCTCTCAACCCTCATCGGTCAATTGCCTGCGGCTTTCTCCGCTCTGCTCCGGCTCTCATCTCCGTTTTTAGGTTCATTTGTCACCCCCGACCGCTTGAAGTAAACATTCATAAACGATAGGTTATAGGTGAAAAGGACATCGCCCCCCGAACCGATGTTCATGGTCTTGCGCGCGTCCCCGGTGATCTCGCCTTCGGTGTCGGCGTCATTCAGCAATCCGCCAAGGCCGATGTAGTCCGGCTTGCTGCCGTCCGCGGTGATCAGCGCCCAGGGGATCGCCCCCTCATACACGGTCTGCAACGCGCTGTCGTCGCGGACAACCTTGACCTGCAGCTCGTCCGGGCGGAACACCTTGTTGACAGCCGGCGGGACCAGCGCGTCGAGGCTTTTGACCCGCGCCAACCCGTCCCCCCCCAGCTCGAAACTGAACGTCCGCTTCTGCTTTGTCCTGCCCCGGACATCGGGCGCCAGACCGAAGACGAGTTGCATGCTGTCGCCGCGCCACGGCTCATCCTCCTTCAAGGGCGGGCCATGCCGGTCGTCGGCCACCGTGATGGCGAAGTAGAAGTTCGTCGCGTCATAGGCGAACGCATACCGGACGGAGAAGTCGCCCGGCCCGGTCCACGGCGCTTTCGCGAAGGCGAGGTTCGCCTTTTCCCGCATCGGGGTGAAATCCTCGAGCCGCCAGTCCTCCAGCCTCCCGTCGATCACCGGCGGGGCTTTCTCGCGGTGGACGGCGGGCAGGGTGCCGCTTTTCTTCATGCTGACGCTCTGGCTTTCGCCATCTCGGGACTTGAACTCGGCGGTGACCATGTCGCCGCCCGCCGCACCCGCTGAAAACGCCACCATGGTCACGGCATGGGGGGGCAGCGTGACCTCCTGGGTCCCGTTCAGGCTTCCGCGGATGGTGTCACCGGTGTGATTGCGGATGGCTACCTGGTATTCGTCCGGCCCGGTCCGCTTCAGTTCCTTGTCCACCTCGAACGGCTTCAGCATCTTCAAGCTCCGGCTCTCCAGCGGGTAGCCGCTCTCGGCGTCCAGCCGGGAGAGCAGGCCGTTCCCGAAAATGTCCGCGGGCGCCCGGAACTTGCGCTCCGAAGTCACTTCGAAATGCCGCACCTCGCCGCCCCGCTGCAGCCTGTATGGCCCGTTCTGCAGTTGTATCGGCGTTCCGCCGACAAGCGGCTCTCCCTCCCCCATGGCGACCGACTCGGGCGACAGGCCGGTCACATAGACGGGGATGGGGCCGATCGCCAAGTCGAACTCGCCCCGTTCCGTCTCCACGGTCTTGGAGTGCCCCATGCAGTCGATGATGGTAACCCGGGCGGCGCCGGCGTTCAGCCTGACGGTGCGGGGCTTCTCGTCGGACGTCCACAGCGCGGCCAGCAGTTCGGGGCCGCGCTGGAACACGTAGCCATAAGCGCCGTCGCCCAGATATTCCAGGCTTCCCAGAGATTGGGTGCCCTCCAAGAGCCTGGTCATGGTGCACGCGGCCATGGCCCACGGCTTGGGCGCGATCCGCGTCGGGCCGAAGGGGGTCTGGGGGAAGTCCAGGTTGTAGACGAGCCCGAACCCGTGCGTCGTATGATCCACGGCATAGAAGAAGAAGGTGGTGTCCGCGCCTTCGCCGAGGATGATCAGGTGGCCGCGCAGGTTGGCGGACACCTCGCGGAGCAGCTCCTGCCGCGGGATGGCGGGAACAACGTATTCCGTCGGGTATGACTCGCCCCACTCGGTCTGGAACATTCGTGCCTCCGGCTTCAGGTATTCCCTCTTCATCGCCACCAGCCGCCGCATCTCGCCGATCATGTCATCCTCCAGCGGACCTTCCAGCCTGTAGGCGTGAAAGGTGATGCCGTCGAGATAGTTGCCGAGCCCCTTGGCGAACAGCTCATCCAGCAAGGTGTTGCCCTTGGCGAACACGCCGTAGTTGGCGCCGGTCAGCACCGCGTCCGGATCGTTCCGGTGGATCGCCTCGTAGGCTGTCTTGTACATCTGGACAAACTCCTCCGGCGAGCCGCGCCAGTGCCAGTCCGGCTCCCAGTGGATCTGGTAGTAGTTCTTGCGCATGTAGGGGAAACAGTATTTCCGAATGGCGCTGATCTGCCGGGCCATCTTCCCGACGAACTCGCCGTATTCGGCGTCGTCCCGGGGCGGCCAGAGCTGGCAGAACATGGTGGCGTTCTTCGTCTCCGGTTCCGTCACGGGTGTCGGCGCCTTGAGCATCCAGGCGGGCATGCCGTGCATATCCCAGAACGGCGCAAGCCCCCCGCTCCGCTCGTTATGATGCCGGCCCTGCAGGGCTTCGGCGGACGTCTGCGGGATGAAAGGCTGAGCCTCTTGCGGCTGGACGTCCTGCCCGCGCATCCCGACATAGACCCATTTCACGCCGAGAAAGCCGAACAGGGGGTTGAGTGGGTCGCCGTCGCCATGCTTGCCGGTCTGCACGAAGGCTGTACCCTGGATCCCGAACCGCGAATCCTCCGGCGAGGAGAGCGCCAGCGGCTCGATCCCGGGCAGCACCCCGTAGCTGATGAAGCCCGCCGGGCGGGAACCCAGGGCCGGAATCATGAGGCCCGAGTCCTTCAGCCGCGCGTGCAGCTCGAAGTACCCGGCGCCGTGAGGGCTTGGCGCGACGACCTGTTCGCCGCTGCCCGCCACCGGCGCCTGCCCGGATTCCAGGATGTCACCAAGGTAATTCCGGACCTCCCACACCAACGTGTCGGCCGGAACCGCCGTGTAGCGGAGCGCGATCCGCACCTCTTCTTGCGGCGTGAAGAAACCGTGCCGCTCATGGGCCAGCAGCACGGCCTCGACTCCGGGTTTCGCGTCCTCCGCCAAAGCCGGCTTTTCCTCCGCGGCACACGTGGCGATCACGCAGGAGATCGCAGATAGCGCCAGCCCCAGGCGGGTGGCGCGACGGGCGATTGATTGGATGCCGCACAGCTGTCCGGTTAAATGCGTTGTCGTCGTATTGTATATTCTGAACATAAAAGGGTGGGATTTGCTGGCCGTCGGGAGATATGTAATTTCCGGGCTTGCGCCCGTTCGGGAAAGTTGCTCTGCGCGAAATACTCGGGGAAAGAAGAGACAAAAGTATTGTCCATGGCGATTGCCACCAGCTTGTTCGGGTTGATCAGTTTGTCATTCGCGCTTCATGTCGGGCTTGGCAAAGTGCCCCGGGGAACGGTCTCGGGCGAAGCCTCTTGCCACGGCCCCTTCCTAGGGGAAGGGGTAGAAATATTTCCTTGAGTATCGGACGAGATCATCAGGAGCGGGGGACACATGACCGTCCATCCAGCCGATGTTGGCGGTGTCGCCGTTGTTGTGCCAGAAGTTGTTGTAAAACTGGGGGGCATCCGGGTTTGCCATGTAATACATGTGCGCATCCATGATGTAGACCCACTTCGATGGCGTGGAAACATTCGCGGGCTTGGTGTTGCCGCGGACGTTCCAGTAGATATTGCTCGGACCCCAATCGAAGGGCATCTCCCCGCGGCCTCCCGGGGATATGAGCGGCCAGACCAACGCACGATTGATGGCATACCCGGAGTATATGGGATTGCCCAGCGCCAGCCGGTTGCTCGGGGCGGCCCAGAAGGCTCTGTTCGTGTCCGATGGACAGTGCAGGACGCCGCCGGCGGACGGCCCGGAGGCACTGTCCCACTTGATCCCGTAGCCCGACATGGCGGTCTGCCACGTGATGTGCGGCACCCAACCGTCGTTGTCATTACTCCAGAGAGCGAACGCGACCAGAATCTGACGCTGATTGCCCAGGCAATCACTGCTCCGGGCCCGTTCCCGGGCCGTGCCCAAAGCCGGCACCAGCAGGCTGGCCAGGATGGCGATGATCGCCATGACCACAACCAGCTCCATCAGCGTGAACCCGTCCACTTTGTTGGCAATCTTTGCTTGCACTAAATTCGCTCGTGATACGGCGGCGTGAGGGGGTAACCGGATACGGTGCTTGCGCGTTGAGCGATCAATTCAGGCAACGACAACCCCGCAACCTGCTTCCTCCGCCAGCGGTAAA
>JBIKLF010000037.1:0-8408 GCA_044359955.1 Chthoniobacterales bacterium
CGCTTCGCTGCGCCTCCGGAACACCCGGAGTGCGTCAGTCAGACAGAACCACTTTTACAGACAGATTGTTGCACTACCTGGGTCTGGACCCTCGCCATTGCGGCGGCCTTTTGCGTCGGGCTGTCGAAGACCGGTTTCGGCGGTCTCGGCATCGTTTCGGTCACGCTCTTCGCCCAGCTGTTTCCCGCCAAGGAATCGACCGGCGCGCTGCTCCCGCTGATGATCTTCGCCGACTTTTTCGCCGTGTGGTTCTACCGCCGCCATGCCCGCTGGCCTGATCTGCTCAAACTCCTGCCCGCCACGCTGGTTGGCATCGTCTGCGGGTGGTGGCTCATGCCGCACATCCCCGACCGCACCTTCACCGTGATGCTCGGCTGGGTGGTCCTCGGCCTGATGCTGCTAACCGTTGTGCAACGGCTTCGTCCGCAGGCCATGGCGGCCATGGCGGGTCATCCCCTGCTCGGCCTCGCGGCCGGCTGGGCCGCGGGGGTCACCACCATGCTGGCCAACGCGGCCGGCGCCATCGCCGCGTTTTATTTTCTCGCGCGACGGACCGACAAAATGACCTTCGTCGGCACGGGCGCGTGGTTTTTTCTCATCATCAATCTGGCCAAAGTCCCGTTCAGCGCGCAGCTCGGACTGATCACGCCGTCCTCGCTGCGCTTCGACGCCCTGCTCCTGCCGGTCGTCATCATCGGCGCCGCGGCCGGCCGCCTGCTCCTGCGTCACGTCCCGCAGCGGGCTTTCGAGTGGATCACCATCGCCCTGGCCGCGGCCGCCGCGGCGCGCCTCATCGCCTTCCCCTGAAGACGGCACGGCACCCATCGCCCCCCCCCGACCGCAACCCCAGCATGGGCGGCGGCCCTGCAGGCGCAATCGAAAGCGAAAGATGGTTGCTTGGGTAGCCGGATGGGAATATCCCAAGCGACCGTCCGTCATGAGACCGCCCTCCCTGCAGCTGGACGAATTGACTTCGCCCGAGATCGCCAACCTGCTCGCCCGCGGATACCGCACGGTCATCGTACCCTTGGGCGCCACCGAGCAGCATGGACCGGCCCTGCCGCTCTGCGTGGACAACGCCCACGGCTTGGAAACGGCCCTGCGGGCCGCGCGCCAGCTCGATCGTACGCTGGTCGGACCGGTTATGACCTTGGGCTGCTCTCCGGAGCATGCGCGGTTTTGCGGCACCGTCTCGCTGGCGGCCGAGACGGTCGTGGCCATGCTGACGGACATCGCGGAAAGCCACGCCCGCAGCGGATTCCTGCTGGTCTATTTTTGGTGCGGCCACGGCGGAAACTTCCCGATGCTGCAGGACGTGCTGTCCAAAGTGGCCGACCGGTGGCCGCCCTGCCGGGTGGCAGGGTTGCGCGACATCGGGGCTTACATCCGCGAGACATGGGATACCATGCCGCGTTTGGAAGGGGTCGCTCCCGAAGTCGCGGGGTCGCATGCCGGCGAATTCGAGACATCGATGATGCTGGCGATACGCCCGGACCTCGTGCGTCTGGAGGCCGCGGAACAGGGTGCACCGGAACCCTTGGATGCGCTTTTCGACAAGATGATGAGGGAAGGCATCGAAGCGGTCTCCAAAAACGGAGTCTTGGGCGATCAGCGGGGAGCCGAGGGTGCCCGAGGTGACCGCTACCTGGACGGCTTGGCCGCCTGGCTGGCGCGGGATGTGGCAAAACACCGGAAGGAACTCGGATTATGATCAAACTGGGATTCGTCGGATTGGGCCGCGTGGCCGATGTCCATCACGAGGCCGTCGAGCGCGAGTCCGGACGGGCCCGGGTCGCGGCCGTCTGCGACGTGCGGGCGGAAGCGGTCGAGGCCCGCGCCTCCGCATGGGGCGCCCGGGGACACACCGACTACCGCGAGATGCTGGAGCGCGAAGAACTGGATGCCGTCTGCTTGTTCGTGCCCCATGATCTTCACGAGCAATACGTCGCCCGGGCGGCGGAAAAAGGATATCCCGTCTTCCTGGAAAAACCACTGGCCACCGACCTTGACGCTTGCCGGCGCATGGTCGAGTCCTGCCGGCGTCATGATGTGCTGCTGATGGTCGCCCACAACGGGTTGTTCCATCCCGCGTTCGACCGGCGTGTCCCGGAGCTTTCCGACCCTACACATGGGGATTGAGATCTCATCAGGTCCGGCTTCAGGGCATGCGTAACAAAAAAGATTCGGGGCTCGACCCGATTACATAGTCCCTTATTGCGGCACGAGCACCCGGATGCGGTAAAAGTGCTGCTGCGCATCCATCGGCACTACCACCTGAACGGAGGGTCCTTCCGGCTCGATATCCGGAATAGCCACCTGCCATTGTCCGGAGAGATCAGGGGCGGCTTGCACAGCATAAAGGCGGGTGGTGGAGGCCGGGGCAAATTCGATCATCAGGTGCCAAGCCTCGTTCGTCCATTGCCGCTCGAGTCGGGTGATTTCCAGCATGCTATTCGGGTCGAAGGGGTCCAGGTCGGCCACGAAGACATCATGCAAGGCCATCTGACGGCCGCGCTTGGTCACGGTGTCGGGGGCCTGCCCACCCGGCCAGTGGAGCAGCTTCCAGGCCTCGTAGTCCCTCAAATCGGGGTTCGTTGCGCTCCACTGGGCGTAAAGCGTCACCGCGGCGTCCGTGGCGTAGCCTGCGCCTGCGGCATAGCTGGTGCCGGAGCCGTCGGCGGCCGTGTTCCAGCCGGCGAAGGCGAAGCCGATGCGCGAGAGGTTGTTGCTATTGGTCGCCAGGGTGAGCACCTCATCGTGGGTCTTGGTCTGCGCGGCTGGCACATCGCCGCTGGTGGCGTCGTTGGCATCGTAGGTCACGGGATAGAAGGAACCCCAGACGAGTGTGCCCGTGCCCCCCGCCGCGCCGCCGGAACCGCCGGCCACGGAGTCGGGGTAACTGAGTTCGCCTATCCATCCATCCTTGTTCTGCGACCAGACGGCGATCCGCCCGCCGCCGCCGCCGCCGGCAAGTATGGCGCCAAGCGTGACGCTGCCGCCCTTGGCCCGGATCGTGCCAGCGCCGGCAAAGGCGCGGCAGTGGATGTAGATGCCGCCGCCCGAGCCGGCGCCGTTGCGCTCATGGAAGGAATCCTCACCGTTCATGGTGACCGTGCCGTCGATGCGGACATCGCGCGCGGCCACCAGCCGGAAGCAACTGCCGCCGTTGCCCGCCTGCGCGCCCCACGCGGAATTGCCGCCGGCACTGCCGGCCGTCACCGGGATGTTCGCATCGCCGTAGGCGATTCCGTAGCCAGATCCGCCCAGTCCGCCCGCGCCCCCATGCCCGCCACCGCCAGATGGAGGAGTGTGAGAGCCTTTACCGCCGCCGGGGCCGTAGCCAGGACTGTAGGAAGCGGGCCCTCGGGAATAGCCCAGCCCGTTCCCAGTGACCGTGGCACCCGCTTCAAGCATGAACGAGCCGACTTCGAAGAGCGGGGTCGAATAGGTGGTGCTGTGGGACTTGAGGCTGACCGTCGAACCGGACGCGATGCGCCACTCGCCGCCGACCGCGATGCGGGCGCCGTAGGCGGGAGAGGTTGCGTCGGTTGCGCCGCAGTTGACATACAGTGGTGCGCCATTGGTCAGGATGAAGTCGCCGCCGACGGTCATGCTCTGGATCGCGGGGTTCAGCTCGCCGTACCAGATGCGCACCCGGTCGGTCGTCAGGTTGCCGGCGACGCTGAGGCTGCCGCTGGCACCGGCGTAGATATAGCTCTGCCCGAATTCGCTTGCGCTGCAGGTCAGGGAGAGGTTCCCGCCGATGGCGATGGCGCTGTTGCGCAGGTAGAGGCCGCCGCGGCCCGTCGCGGTGACATTGCCCTGCACCGTGAGCGAGGTCCCTTCCGCCACGCCGAACATGCCGGCGGAGATCGCGAGCGAGGGAACCGTCAGCGCGGTAACGCCGTCGACATGGAGCACGCCGCCCTGCACCGCTGCGCCGGGGAAGAAACTGGCGTCGGAGAGGTAGAGCGTGCCGGGTTCGCCGTGCGCGTCGCTGTAGCTCTGGCCGCGGCCGCCCTGCCGGGCGCGGATCGTCAGCGCGGGCTTCGCCAGCGCATTCTGGACGGCCTGGGCGGCCGTGTCATAGACAAGGGCCACGCGTCCGCCGGCGCCCGCGCCACCTTCACCGTTTTCCCCGTTGATCGCGGCGCCGTTGGCGGAGAGGGTCCCCCCGCCGGCGATCGCGTTGCAGGCGATGAAGACCGAGCCACCCGAGCCGCCGCCGGCCCTGTTGTGTCCAGGACCGTTGCCGTCGGCGGTGATGGTGCCGTTGAGCGTGACCTTGCCCGTGGCCTCGATGCGCACCGCGCCACCACCGTTCCCGCCATTCCCCCAGTTGTTGCCCGCGCCGCCGCTGCCGGGATCCTCCGGGGCCGTCAGCGATCCATAGATCGACCCGCGCCCGGTGAGGACGCCGCCGCCGCCGTGTGTGCCGCCGCCGCCCGAGGTGGCACCACCGTCACCGTAGCCCCCGCCGCCGCCGGGGCCCCTGCCTATGCGAGGCAGGGTACCCTGTCCCCCCTGATAGCCCTTGCCGTTCATGTCGATGCTCTGGCCGTTGTTCACCGTCAGGTTCGTGCACACGATCCAGACGCGGTGGTCGGGCGTCCAGTCGGAGTTCACTCCGGGCGTGCCGGTGACATCCGTCTGGTTCGGGTGCGTGATCGTCCCGTTGACCGTGACCGTCGCGGCGCGCAAGCGCGTGTTCCAGCCGTTGAAGGTGAGGGTGGCGTTGTTGGTGAACGCCTCCAGTTCGGGCGTGGTCTCGCTCAATCTCACCGCGTGGTTGAGCATGACGCTGTCGCCGGCCTGGGGCACTCCCAGCGTGTCGCCATCGACCCAAGTCGCCGGATCGTTCCAGTTGCCCGGCGCCGCGGTGATCCGCAGGCTCAACAGCTTCTCCACCGGGGGCAACTGCTCTCCGTCCAGCGAGACGAAGACCACGGGTTCGCCGTTCTTCTCCCCCGCGACGGTCAGCGCCGACTGGCCGTTCAACACGATGTCCGTGCCGGCGGGCAGGCCGCTGACGGCGGCGATCGTCGCCAGCCCCGGCCCGGGGACCGCTCCGTCGATCCGCACGCGGTTCTCGTTCCGGAACACGGTGAGACGGGTGATACCGACGCGCCCAAACATCCCGACCAGCCCCCCGCCCGGCAGGCCGAGCGCGAGCGGCCCCGGCTCGGGGAACGGCCGCCACGCCTCGGCAATACCGTGCACGGGATCGGTCAGCAGGTAGCCCATCTGGCCGGGCTCGGACTGGTAGACGAAGCCGTTCTTCTCGAGGCGGCCCGTCCAGCCCATCGCAGAAAGGTCGCACTCACGCACAAGGCCGGGGGGCAGGTAAAGCCAGTCGCCGTTGATCGTGCGCGCGGGCAGCAGGTTCGACTCCAGCGGTGCGAAGGTGCAGGCCAGTGTGTCGCCGTCGAGCGTCCAGCTCAACGACACTCGATTGTTCACGTCATCCCACGCGCTGGTCAGAGACCCCCCTGCCAGGGCAGCGTCGAAGGCGGCGGCATCCGCGTGTTCAGTCGTATCTCCGGCGAGGATCGCGAAACCTCCCCAGGCTTTGTCAACAGCCTCGCTGCTCCATTCGGCCTGGGGAAGCGCAGTGCCGCGATAGTTGTAGGCGTTGATGCGCAGCGCCTCGGCGAGCTGGCCGCCGCCCTGCATCTGGGTGGAGACGCCGTCGGCCAGCACCTCGACCTCGATATCGCGCCCCAAGTCGGTGCCCGCCAGCGGCACGATCCCCACAAAGGAGACGCCGTCGGCAATGACGATTCTCTGACCCGCAGTCGCGGTGAACGGAGGAGTTACGGGCTGGCCATCGAGCAGCAAGCTCCACCCGTCATGCAGCGTTACCAGCCCGAGCGTCGTCTGTAGGCTGGTGATCTCCGCAGGGCGGGTGCGACCATTAAAGTGCAGGCCCTGGTTTGGCGAGCTCAGCACGAAGAGCCGGTTGCGGTGCTGGATGCTGGCGAGCGGGCCACCTTGGTTGCCGACGATGCCGTTGGGGTTGCGTATGCTGGAGCTGTGCCAAAGCGAATCGAGCAACTCGGTGCGGTTGACCCCGAAGCGGCCGATGAGCATGCCGAGCGCTTCGGAGGATGTGACCGCCGTATCTTGGTTGCGCCATTGGACTATGAACGGAACGGTTTCAACCGTGGCAACATCAAGGCTGGCGACGCCGTAGTGTTGGCCTTGAAAGCTCCTCTTCCACCAACCGCCACTTTGTGCGGTCATCTGGTAGGGCACCGGCTTGGCCTCGACCATCGGCCCGTACCAAGCGGGAGCCCAGGGGGCGTCCAGTGCCATAGTGGCGGCCAGCGACGGCGCGAAGTCTTGGCCAATCACGGGCATGCCATTGCCGATTGTCGTGCGGCCGAGGTCGGTTAGCGCGCCGCCGGGCAGCACGGTGTGCATGATCGAGCTGATGCCATCCTGAATGTGCAGAGCGTAGGCGATGCCAGTGCGACCAGATGAGCTGGTGAAGCGCTTGAGCCGAGGATGAAAGGTCGAGCACAGCTCGCCGATCGTTTTGGCAAGAATCGCTTCGCCCATCAGCCCTTGTTCTACGGTGGGTGAGTAGGCAGCAAAGGGAAGTTGCGTGGCCAGCGTGTGTGACAGGTAGTAGTGGTCGATCGATTCCTGGGTGGAGCCGCTGGACCAGGTCCACAGCTTCAACGGATAGTCGCGCAGGCCGGCCTCGCCCTCCACGAGTAGGCGGGGGCTTTCCAGCAGCGTGCCGCCGAAGAGTGTGCCGGCGCTGGCCCAATGGTTGAAGTTCATCGTGCCCATCGAGCGGCAGTAGGTGCGGTAGACCGAGAAGTTGCCGCGCCAGTCGCGCGTGCTGGCATAATAGGCGGCAGCAGCATCTTGGCCGATGTAACCCTGAACCAGCTGGGACGTCTCGCGGTCGGGCATCAACCAAGCCCACCAATAAAGGCGCAGGTGCTCGACCAGCGGCGTGGGCAGTGCTTCGCGATAGCGGATGCCGATCAACCCGCCCAATTCGGCGGCGTCGAATCCCGACCAGCGGCGTGGCGCGCGCGACAGCAGTCCGTCGATCCACTCTCCATAAGCAGCATAGGTCTCCGGGAAGTTGTGTGGCTTACCGTCCTGCGCCCACAGTTGCTGCAGCCGCTGCCAGGTCGCATCGTCCATGTCATCGGGCTTGTGCCGACCGAATTCTGACGCCCAGGCTGCGAACTCCTGCTCGCTCGGGAAGACGGCCGTGGGCTCTCCGGTGGGGGGCTGCTGGGCTAGGGCGTGGAGGTCCGCCGGCGGCGGCAGCGGGATCGGTCCTGCCTCGCCTGGCCCGAGATGGACCAAGAGCCGCGGTGCGCCGAGGAGCAGGCCGCGCGGGCCCGTACCCGTGGCCCATTCATAACCACCATTCCAGAAAGATGCGTCGTATGCTTCCCACTTGCGAATGAGGAAGCCGCAGTCTGAGAGCCGACGCAGTCGGGCGCCCAGATCTTCGCCGTAGGCCGCTTCGGTCAAAGCGGCGGTGATGTCCATCCGTCCTTCGGGCAGATCCGCGTTGAGCGGGGTCGGGCCAAATGCTGCCCCGCCCCGGTCCAAGCCCACCTCGCGGGCCCCGAAGCCAGCCCAGTAGGCTGCGCCGCGGATTGAGGCGTTGTAGGTGGGGCCGATTTCGCGGTCAGCGGTCCAGGGCCGGAGCAGCCCCCAGGCCACGGCGTGCCAGCGGGGCGTCTTGTTCCGCCAAACTTGCCCGAGGAAACTCAGACCCGCGGGGTTCATGTAGGCCGCAGGCGGAAAAACCTCGTGGCCGAGGTAGGGGAGGACCAGTTCGACCTTGAGGATCGTCCTGCCCCCGGCGAGGGCGGCCGCGATCTGCTCGGCGGCGCCCGGGAAGCGCAGCAGTAGCGAACGGTGCACGGCATCGCAGGCGAGCGCTCCGGGCCGGTCCGGGGCGTCCCAGTCCGCGACCGGGCCCGCCCCGAAGTTGACCGTCTCGTCGGTCCGGTTTGTCATGGCCCCATCGGCAGCCAGCGGGATCGCCCGGTTCCAGTCCTTACGGAAGCCGCTGATCCCCGCCGCCTCGTAGGTTTCCAGCACCAGGGTTTCGACCGTGCCCACGACCGGCTCCGGTTCGGCGGGCGGAACCGCGGGGATAGCGACGTCGGGGACGAACGGCGGCCACCAACCGGTCTGCGCATCGGTGGCCCGAGCCTCCGATGGAACGAGCGCAATCAGCAGCCCCGTCAACACCGCCGCGGCGGCCTGCTTTCCCCATCCTGTTGCGTTCATGGCAGCTTGGTCTTCCCCCGAAAAAGTGGACTGCGTGAGCGCAGCTGTATTGGTTTTAGTTTAGTTGATGTTTTTTGTTTTGGAAGTAGCGAGTGAGGAAGTTTTGCGGTGACTGGTAACCGAGGGCGCTGTGG
>JBIKLF010000008.1:0-82607 GCA_044359955.1 Chthoniobacterales bacterium
CCGTGGAGCCAAGGGCGGCAGAGAGCGGCACCTTCCGGCCGGAACAATGCCCTGTAGACCAGTGTTATCGATTACCCTCTGGGTTAGAAAGACACGGCCCACAGCGCCTCGGGGGAATGTTCTGGGCATCGGTGAGGTGAATCGGAGTTTGACGCCACGCGGTGCGGGACCTGCCGCGCCAGCGAGTCACGCGTCACCGGTTTCCGATCGACCCCCGCAAGGGGTGAGTCGGCCCCGTCGCTCTTGGAGAGCCGTGTGCGGGAGATCCGCCCGCACGGTTCGGAGGGGGGAGTGGGGCAAACTTTCCGTGCCCCGCTCCTACCCTATCCCAAAAGTGGCATCGGCTTCTAGCCGATGGGCTCGAAAACATCATGGGCAAAGATGCCCATGCCACGGCGGCTCGCGGGGACGCTCGTCCTCCCGAGGGTAGGGACGAGCGGCTCGCTTGTCCGATCCATTTCCCACGGACACGCGAGCCGCGTGTCCCTACCTTCGGAATAATGTTCGAAAGTCCAAATCCGCTTGGGAACTGATCGACAAAGTGAAGCACTCGCGGCAACGGTTCGGAAAAGTACAAACGGTGTCCCCGCCGCTTGTCGTGCGAGGTTAAGCGGCGCCGACGCCGCTACTTCTTTTCGGCTTCAACTGCATCGTTCCGGCTAAGTCTAGAAAAGGCGTTGAGAGCCGGAGTCCGCTGCGGCGACCAATTGAGAGGTTGAAAGCCAATGACATGTCGATCCGGGCGCACTCACCTTAAGCGTGAGCCAGGCCGATGATGTAAGTCGCTCCTACTCAGTCCCTCAACTTTGCACTACGTTTTTAGGATTAAGGCCTGCGAAAGGTGCGACTGCATGAAACGCGGGATCATTTTCCCAGAATTGATGCATATTCGAGGAATTGCAGGCTCGTGGGATGCGGTTCGGGGTGTTCAGACGCCGTGTTTCTTGCGGAAGTGGTGGCAGCACATGGGCGATGTTATGCCGTCCAACCCGGACCACAGCCCGGTGAACTTCCCACGGCGCGAGGTTTTTCACCTCGGGTGATTACTTGGCCAGGGTGATGCCGTGGCGGGTGAGGGTGGTGCCGGTGGCTTGGTGGTAGCGGGCCACGGCAATATTATAGTCGGCCATGGCGCGGATTTCGGAAATGGCGGCGGTGGCGAGGTCGCGTTGGAATTGGAGGACTTCGAAGGTCGTGGCGATGCCGGCGCGCAGGCGGGTTTCGCCGGCGGCGAGGGTCTCGGCGGCGAGGAGGCGCGCTTGCCGGGCGGCGTCGATGCGCTTGGACGCGGTCTCGACCTGGCCCGCGGCGTTGTCGGCTTCGACGAGGATGCTTTGTTCGAGGCGTTTCAATTCGACGATCTGGCGGGCGGCTTCGAGTTTGGCGGCTTCGAGATTTCCTTGCCCGGTGTTGTTGGGGATGGGGACGCTGAAGATACCGCCGACGGACCACGCCAGGGCGCCGTTTTCAACGCTGCGGTTGATGCTGTCGGAAAGATCGTCATCGATGCCGTTGCGGCCGAGGCTGGCCACGAGGTCGAGTCGCGGGAGGGCGGCGTTGCGTGTGAAGACGACGTTGATTTCGCGCTTCTGCAACTCGAGCAGGGCGGCTTGGAAGTCGGGGCGGTTTTGGATGGCCGCGGCCAGATCGGCTTTGCGGTCCTGCGCGATGCCCGGTGCTTTGGGTGGCGGGGCGATGTCGAGCCGGATGGCGAGCACGTCCTCGACGCGGTTGGTCACGAGTTGCTTGAGAAAATTTTCGTCGTCGGCTTGTTGGCGTTCGGCCACGAGGACGCGTTCTTCGCGGGCGGCGACGTCGGTTTCGGCCTGCAGGACGTCGAGCGGTGACATAACACCGATCTCGGCGCGGCGCTGGTTGTCGGCGGCGAGTTGGGCGGCCAGCGCGCGGGAGCGGCGTTCGACCTCGGCGTTGCCGCCGGAGAACCAGAGTTCGTTGTAGACCTCGGCGACACGCGTCACGGTTTCGATGATCTGGCGCGCGTAGGCCCAGCGCGAGATGCCCAGATCGGCCCGCGCGAGGCGCACCGAGGCGAGGTTGACGTCGGTGCCGAAGCCGCGGAGCAAAGGCTGTGTGATGCTCAGGCCGCCGAAAGAGGCGTAGCGGTCGTTGTAGTTGTTGCGGGAGGTCTGGCGGTTTTCCACCGTGATGCCGAGTTCGTAGGTCAGGCCCCACGGGGTGAGTCCGCCGATGTTGGCGTCGGCGAAGTCGCGCAGGTTGCGGGTGTAGAGTCCGGGCTGGATGAGGCCGTCGGCGGGTTGGGGGCCGGTGGTGACATTGAGCCCGGTAAGGTCTTCCTCGTTGTCGTCGCGGGTGTAGGCGAGGGTCAGGGCCGGGTCGAACTTGCCTTCCGAACTGCGCAGCTTGGCGCGGCTGATGAGCGGGTCGTAGGACGCGCCTTCGATGGCGAAGTTTTTCTGCAAGGCGAGTTGCACGGATTCCGCGTAGGTCACGGCGGCGAAATATTCGCCGTCCGGCTCCGCGCTGGCGGGGAGGCAACCGAGCAGCAGCAAAATGAGCAGACGGATCGGCATGGGCATCCTACTCGTAGCGGAGCGCGGCAATGGGATCGAGGCGGGAGGCGCGCCAGGCGGGATACAATCCGCTGAGGACCCCGACGGCGGTGGCAAAGCCGACGCTGATGAGGATGGCGGAGGGTTCGATGACCGGCGGGCTTTCCTGCGGCGCGAGGTGTCCAAGCAGTTCGAGGAGGAGCGCGCCGGCGCCGAGGCCGAGCAAGCCGCCGATGACCCCGATGACGGTGCTTTCGGCGAGGATCTGGAGGAAGACATCGCGCCGGCGGGCGCCGACGGCGAGGCGCACGCCGAGTTCGCGCACGCGTTGGGCGATGCTGGCCAGCATGATGTTGGCGATGCCGATGCCGCCGACTAGCAGGCTGATCCCGGCGATGAGCGCGCCGCTCATTTGCGTGGAACGCAAGCTGGTTTCCATGCGCTCGAACCATTCCTCGCGCGTGTCGAAGTCATAGTCGTCCACCCCGCGGTGCGTGCCGCGCAGCAGTTTCTCCACTTCCGCCAGCGTTTCGTCGAAGCGCGCCAGGTCGCGCACACGGAAATGGAGGTGTTCCAGCTTGGCCATGGCCAGCGGCGGCATGTCCTTCTGGCCGGAGCGGAATTCGTGGTAGAGGGTGGTCAGGGGCACGATGACCGATTCGTTCTTCCCGCTGAACATGTCGCGACGTCCGCCGCCGCCGGAACCGCGCGCTCCCATGGCCAGGCGGGCCGGCGGTTTGTCGCCGCGGGCCGCCGCCTCGCGCCGGCGCCGGTCCTCTTCGCGCTCGTAGCGGGCGAGGAGGCCGACCACGGCGAAAGGGCGCCCGTTGATGATGATGGTGCGGCCGAGGAAATCGGCGTCCGAGCCGTGTTCGTCGGGCCAGAGTTCGGCGACCTTGGTGTCGCCGAGGACGACGACCCGCGCCCCGCGTTCCACGTCGAGGTCGGTGAGGTAGCGTCCGGCCGCCATTTCGTGCCGCCCGACGCTGAAACTGTCGGGCCAGCCCCCGTAGAGCCGCGCGCTGACCGTCTCGCCGTCCGGCGCCGAAAGCGTGGCGCCAGTGGCCATGGCCGGGTCGACGTGGGAGATCAGGTGCGGGAGGCCGCGCAGGGCCTCGGCGTCGGCGAGGGTGAGTCCGGGCGAGAGCGAGGCGAGGTCGGCGAATTCGAGGGACACCTGCTTGTCCATGATTCTGACGCTTTCGAGTCCGCCGAGCTGCTCCATGGTATTGCGCCAACTGGTGGCAATGCCGGCGGTGAGGGCAAACATGGCGAGCAGGCTGGCCACGCCGAGAATGACGCCGAGCATGGTGAGGAAAGTGCGGAACTTGTGTTCGCGGATTTCCTGCAGGCCGATGAGCAGTCCGGAAAACCAGTTCATGTCGCGGTGTCCTTGACGATACGCCCGTCGCGCATTTCCACGATGCGGGCGGCGCGGGCCGCCACGGCGGGGTCGTGGGTGACGAGCACGATGGTGCGGCCGGAGCGGTGGAGTTCGGCGAGGAGACGGAGCACGTCCGCGCCGTTGGCGGTATCGAGATTGCCGGTCGGTTCGTCAGCGAGAATGAGGGCGGGATCGTTGACCAAAGCGCGGGCCACGGCGACGCGCTGGCATTGGCCGCCGCTCAATTGCGTAGGACGGTGGCTGAGGCGGTCGGTCAGGTTGACTTTGGCCGCGGCGTCGAGGGCACGCTGCCGCCGCTCGCGGCGGGTGAGCCCGGCGTAGACCAGCGGGAGTTCGATATTTTTTTGCACGTCGAGACGCGGGAGGAGATTGAAGGCCTGGAAGACAAAGCCGATGCTGCGGTTGCGCAGACGGGCCAGACGGTCGGAGCCGGCGGTGCTGATGTCTTCGCCGGCCACGGTGACGCGGCCGGAGGTCGGGGTGTCGAGGCAGCCGACGAGGTGCATGAGGGTCGATTTGCCGCTGCCGCTCGTGCCGGTGATGGCGACGAACTCGCCGGGATCGATGCGCAGGTTCACGCCGTCGAGCGCGGCGACCGGGTCGGGGCCGGTGCCGTAGATTTTGTGCACGCCGCTGAGGTCAACGGCGGCGGACAGTTCAGGATCTTTCCTCATCGGGACGGTTGAGCAGCACGCTTTCGCCTTCCTCCAGTCCGGAAAGGATTTCGGCGTGGAAGAGATCGGTCGCGCCGACTTCCACGGGGCGCGTTTCGGGCTCGGCTTCGGGACGGGGGATGTAGACAACTTTGCCGTCGCCGCTGGTGAAGACCGCGCCGAGCGGGACGGAGACCGCATTGTTTGCCGTGGCGAGCGGTAGGCGGATGGCCATGGTCATGCCCGGACGAAAGGCCGAGGTGTCACCACTGAGCACGGCCTGCACGGTGAAGCCTTTGACGTTGTTTTTCGTGGTGGCCAGCGGGGCGATGAAATTGATTTTGGCGGTGGTGCGGATGGAGTCATCCGCCCCGCCGAGGACTTCGACCGTGTCACCGAGTTTGACTTTGCCGATGTCGAGCTGGTTGACGTGCGCGTCGACGATGAGGCTGGAGAGGTCGGCGAGGATGGCGAGGGTGGTGCCGGCGTTGACGCTGACGGCGGGAACAACGATTTGGCCGGCGATGACCGGCACGGAGAGAATGGTGCCGTTGGCCGGGGCGGGGACGCGGGTTTTGGTGATGCGGTCGTCGACGGTTTCGAGGCGGCGTTGCGCGCGCTGCTGCGCGTTTTCGGCGAGGCGGTGGTCGGCGTCGAGGTTCTCGTAGATTTCTTTGCTGATCAGTTTGGCCTCGAAGAGTTGGCGGGCGCGGTCGAGGTTGCCGGCGAGTTTTTCCACCGTGACGACGGCCCCGTCGATTTCCACCTGGGCCGAGGCGCGCTCGATTTGCAGGTCGCTGTCATCGATGACGAAAAGAAGTTCCCCCGCTTTGACCTCGCGGCCGGTGGCGGTAAGGACATCGCGCAGCTTGCCGCCGACCTCCGGTTTGATTTCGACTTGGAAAGCCGG
Source organism: Chthoniobacterales bacterium (assembly GCA_044359955.1). GTDB lineage: Bacteria > Verrucomicrobiota > Verrucomicrobiia > Chthoniobacterales > JACTMZ01 > JACTMZ01. The sequence goes on from JBIKLF010000008.1 coordinate 5,500, forward strand.
GGAGACGTCACCGCTGAGGCGGATCTCCTCGTGGATGTCGCGCCGTTCGGCCTGCGCCATGGGAACTTCGGGCAGCCGGCTCTGGCCCGAGTCCTCGCAGGCGGAGAGGGCCAGCAAGAAAGCGGGAGCGAGGCGGCGCAGGAGCAAAGTGGGGCTCAATGGCATGAGGAAGGAGGAGAACCTCAGAGTATCACCCGAAGATGCCATCCGTGACAACCACGACCGGTGCCGGGCGACCGGAGCAGAGGGATGCACCAGCGGGCAAAGAGACCCCGATTACCGCAGGAGGCGCTGGCGCAGGTTGTCGTCGATGGCGGGGGTCGTCCGGACGAAGGCGAGGGCGGCCGCGGCGTCGGCACGTTTCCAAGTGCGCACGATATCCGCGACGGTGCGGTGGCGGGCGTTGGCATCGGTGATGGCAACGGCCCACTGCGCGGCGGTGGCCGGGTCGGTGCGGGCCAGTCTGGAGCTGAAGGCTGCGGCGGCGGACTGCACCGCGCCTCCGAGTTGTCCGACCCACTGCAGCGCGGCCGGAAGATTGCGGTCGGCGAAGCGGGCACCGACCGTGGAGGCGGCCACGGTTTGGGCTGACCCGACGGGTAGCGAGGAAATGGAGGAGGAGGCGGCGCCGGGATCATTTTCCGACCACGTGCGGTAGATCTGCCGCAGCGCGGCATCGCGAGCCATGGGTGAATCGAGCGAGGCGGCCCAGGCGGAAGCAGCGGAGGGATCCTTTTTGGCGTAAGCCTCGGCGGTGTGGCGCAGGAGTCGTTCACTGCCGCCTTGTTTAAAGGCTTCCGCGGCGTAGGCGGCCGCGCCGGCGGGGTCGAGTTCCGCCCAACGTTCGACCAGGGCGCGTTCGCGCCGGTCGGTGTCGGCGCCGGCCGGGGCGTCGACCAAGGCGCGCAAGCCGGCCTGCACTTCATCCAGGGTCGGCAATTTCTGCCGAGCCGCGGGCGGATCAAGGGACGGCTCGGAGTTGGCTGCGCGGGCGTCGTCCGCCCGGATTTCCGCGAGGGAAAGGTCGAGCGGATCGGACTCCGGGTCCCAAGCGTTGAGACCGGGTGCCGGGGGTTCGGTGGGTGAGAGTCCCGGGGAGCCGACCGGATGGAGTGACCGGCTGACCCCGTAGCCAAGGGCGGTGCCTAGGGCGAGGGCCAGTAAAAGGGGGCAAGCTTGGCAATCATGAAAAGGTCTTGATAACCTAAACCCCGGAGGGCGTAAAAAGTTTCGTTGGTCCGCGCAACGTGGAGCGCCTTCAGGGGTTTGATCATAGTAATGGCTGATTCCACCAAGATCCCATGGAGTCCCGAGGCGGCGGCGCATTTGTTGCGCCGGGCGGCTTTCGGGGGCACGCCGGAAGATGCGGAGGTGCTGGCGGCGCCGGGGTTGGACGGGGCGGTGGATCGGTTGCTGGCCGAGGACGGACGGGGGTTGCCGTCGCCACCCGTGACCGATCCGGCGGAATACCTACGCCGGCGCGAACTGCGGGCGGCGCGGCGGCGCGAGTGGGCGGGCTCACGCATGGAGTCCGGGGCTTTCGAGCGGTCGATGCGCGAAACATTCGACGCTTTGCGGACGTGGTGGCTCGAGCGTATGCGGGCGGGCGGGGCGGGAGTGCAGGAGAAACTGACCTTGTTCTGGCACGGACATTTCGCCACCAGTCAGACGAAGGTAAGATTCAACCACCTCATGCTCGGGCAGAATGAAACGTTCCGCCGTCTGGGCACCGGCCCGTTCCGTGAACTTTGCGCCGCGATAGCGCGGGATCCGGCCATGTTGGTCTGGCTCGATGGCCGCCAAAGCCAGGGCAAGGCGCCGAACGAAAACTTCGCCCGCGAGATTCTCGAACTGTTCACCTTGGGTGAGGGACATTACACGGAGGAAGATATCCGGGAAGCGGCGCGCTGTTTTACCGGATGGACCGTCAACCCGGACAACGGCGACAGCATGTTCGTGGCCCGCCGGCACGACGACGGACGGAAAAAACTTTTCGGCAAAACGGGAAAGTTCGGCGCGGCGGACGCGGTGGAGGTGATTTGCTCGCAGCCGCGCTGCGCGGAATTCCTCGCGGCCAAGCTGTGGGAATTTTACGCGTATCCGCGTCCGGAACCCGCGTTGGTCAAAGCGCTGGCCGCGCATTACCGGGCCCATGATTTGCGGACCGGCGAGTTGCTGCGCATGATTTTCACGCACCCGGAGTTCTACGCGCCGCGCGCCCGTGCCACGCAGGTCAAGAGTCCCGTGCAATGGATGGTGCAAGCCGCGCGCGAAACCGGACGCCAACTTCTGCCGCCCGGCGTGGCCCTGCCGCTGGCCGCGGAGCTGGGTCAGAATCTTTTCATGCCGCCCAGCGTCAAGGGGTGGGACGGCGGCACGGCGTGGATCAACAGCGCCACGCTGATCCGGCGCAGCAACACGGCGCTTTTGTTTGCCACGGCCGCGCCGCCGCTGCCGCTCGAGTTGCAATCGCTGGACGCAGCGGCTTGGGCCGCGGTGGCACCGCCCGAGATGCGCTATGACATGGAAACGTTGGGCCGGCGACTGGAGAAGGTGTTTCTCGCTGTGCCGCCCGGACCGGTCACGCGCCAGCGCTTGGAGGCAGTGCTGGAGCAAGGTGATTTTCCCTGCAGCGACGAAACGGTGCGCGAAGCATCGACCGTCCTGCTCGGCTGCCCCGAATACAACCTGTGCTGAAACCATGACCCTAAAAACGTAGTTGAAAGTTGAGTGATGAGAGCCGGAGCAGAGTGGAGACAGCCGCAGGCAATTGAGGGACTGAGCGTAAACTGTTTAAGTCAACGGTTTGCCTTACCCTCGGGGTGACTGCGCCTGGATCGACAAGTCGTTGGCTTTCAACCTCTCAACCCTCAACCATAAACTCTCAACGCCTTTTCTAGGATGACCGACCCGTTCTTCACCCGCCGCAAATTCCTCCGCACCGTCATCCTCGGCGGCGCCATCGCCCCGACCGTGCCGTCCTTCGTCAACCGCACCTTCGCCGCCCTCGACGGCGTGGCCGGGTCGGCTTTCACCCCGACCACGGGCCGGGACAATACCATCTTGGTTGTCATGCAACTCGCCGGCGGCAACGACGGACTCAACACCGTGATCCCCTACACGGACGACGCGTATTACAAAGCACGTCCGGGTCTGGCCATTCCCGCGGCCAAAGTCCACCGCCTCGACGACTACTGCGGGCTGCATCCGTCGCTGAAAAATCTCGCCTCCTTGCTCGGGGAGGGTCAGGCCTCGATCGTGCAGGGCGTCGGTTATCCAAATCCCAACCGCTCCCACTTCCGCGCCACCGAGATCTGGCAAACGGCGAGCGATGCCGACAAAAACGAAGCTTACGGCTGGCTCGGGCGTTATTGCGATGCGGCGTGCTCGGGCGAAGATGCCGGCGCGGGTATTGCCATCGGCGACCAGTTGCCGCAAGCCCTGCGGTCGGAATCCGGCCAGTCGATCGCGATCGGAGCGCCGCAGGACTACCAGTTCCAAAGTGGCATGGATCCCGCACCGATGGAACCGGACGACGATGCGGGCGCGCCGGCCGGCGGATCGATCGACATGCTTTTCGGTGCGTCCGATCCGGACGTGAATGTCGCCGATTTTCTCCAGCGCACCGCGCTCGATGCGGTGGCCTCCTCGGCCCAAGTGCAGGACATTCTCCGCCAAGCGCACCAGGGGGAGGAGTATCCCGCGACCGATCTCGGACGGCGCCTGCGCTTGGTGGCGCAGCTGATCGGCGGGGGCATGACCTCGCGCGTCTACTATGTTTCGCTCGGCGGTTTCGACACGCATGCCAACCAGGCCGGCGCGCACGAACGTCAGTTGGCCGTCTTCGACCAAGCGGTCGGCGCCTTCTGCCGTGACATGAAGAGGCAGGGAAATTTCGACCGCGTGATGATGCTCACCTTCAGCGAATTCGGCCGCCGCGTGGCGCAGAACGCCAGCAACGGCACCGACCACGGGGCCGCCGCCCCGCTCTTCCTCTTCGGCGGCGCGCTCAAGGGCGGACTCATCGGCCAGCATCCCAGCCTGACCAAACTCGAACGCGGCGACCTCGTGCACCACACCGACTTCCGCAGCGTCTACGCCACGCTCTTGGATCAATGGCTCAAAACACCATCCGCCCCGGTTCTCGGGCGGAGTTTCGGTGATTTGCCGCTGCTGCGCGGGTGACGGGCGTGGAGCAAGCAGGCTGTCAAAAGCCCCGCGCTTCGTTTAGTTGTCAGGCGTGCACGCGCAGAGACAATCGATCGGCTACGCACCCGGAAGGGCCGAGTGGCTGGGTAATCATACAGACTACAACGACGGGCTCGTCCTTGGGATAGGTCTTGAAGTGGGCGCAACGGTGTCGGCGCATCTCACCGGCGGCCGGCAACTGGTCCTGCGGGCGGCGGATCTGGGCGAGACGCTCACCTGTGAGTTGGACGCGCTGCGTCCAGTCGAAGCCGGGTCTTGGGCGAATTATGCCATCGGGGTGGCGGCGGGATTCCTGGCGCGCGGCGCGGAGGGTCGCGGACTGGAACTCGAGATCCGCAGCACCGTGCCGATGGGGGCGGGGCTGAGCAGCAGTGCGGCTTTGGAATGTGCCACGGCCCGGGCGCTGCAGCAGACTTGGGAAACGGATTTCGATGACATGGAACTGGCGAAGATCGGGCAGGAGGCGGAGCACAAATTTGCCGGAGTGCGCTGCGGTTTGCTCGATCAGGTGACCTCGCTCTTTGCGCGGCGGAACCATGCCGTATTTCTCGATTGCCGTTCGTTGGAGGTGCAATCCGTGCCGGTTCCGGCAGAGGCGCGCTTCGTTATTGTCCAGAGCGGGGTGCAGCACGCGCTGTCCGATGGGGCCTACAACGAGCGCCGCGCCGAATGCGAGGAGGCGGCGCGCATCCTTGGCGTGGACAAATTGCGTGACGCCACCTCGCGGATGCTCGACGAAGGTGAGAAGTCCGGACGTTTGCAGGGTGCGCCTTTGCGCCGCGCCCGGCATGTCGTCGGCGAAAATGCCCGCGTGGCGGCGGCAGTGGAAGCGCTCCGCGCCGGTGATCTGGGCACCGTGGGGTGCCTGATGAACGAATCGCATGAAAGTTCGCGGACGCTTTTCGAAAACTCGTGCGAGGAACTCGACTTTCTGTCGTCCGAGGCACGGAGCATTCCCGGTTGTCTCGGGGCCCGGCTGACCGGTGGTGGCTTCGGCGGCGCAGTGCTCGCCTTGGTGCGCCGCGGCACCGAAGAGGCCTTTGTGCAATCAATCGGCGAACGCGTGGCAAACGTCTGGGGACGGGTTCCGCAGACACTGGTCACCGGCGCCGGCGGCGCTTGAGCAGTCCGATGCAAGCGAGCCGGCCGCCGCAGGAGACCATGACGGCAAGTCCGCTGCATAACACCTGCCGGGTGAACAAAAAGGGGGTATGAGCCCTCGACTATGCTCATCCGAATTCCGGCGCGGATGCGGCGACCGGGTCATGGCCGATACTTTACACGCTATTGCCGTGACTGCGAAGTGCGGCATTGGTGCCACGGCGAATGTCCCAAGCACCGATTCATTCGCACGCCGGCTGAAATCAAGCGTGCGGGCGCGTGATCAAAGCGCCGCGAGGAAATCGAACGCGCGGTCGTAGAATCCCGGCAGTGCTTCGTGGGCGAAGTCGGGATAGATGAGGCACTCTTTTTCGCTCGTGATGGCATTGTAGACGGCGAACTGGGTGGAGGGCGGGCAGATCGGGTCCATGAGGGAGAGGCCCATGAGGACTCTCGCTTTGATGCGCGGCGCGAGATTTTTCACGTCGATGTAGCCGAGACGGGTGAAGATTTCCTTCTCGCGCTCGTGGCGCGGGTCGAACATGCGGAAGAACGTCCGCAATTCCGCGTAAGCGTCCTTGGCCAAATCGAGGTCCCAGACGCGTTTGAAGTCGGAGAGAAAAGGATAAACCGACACACACCGCGCGATGCGCGGTTCGAGCGCGGCGCAGGCGATGGAGAGGGCGCCGCCTTGCGAACCGCCGAGCGTGCCGACGCGCGCGGGGTCGTTTTCGGGGAAGGACATGACGACGCGCGCGAGTTGCACGGTATCGAGGAAGATATGGCGGAAGAGAAGTTTGTCCGGTGCATCGTCGAGGCCGCGGATGAAATGTCCGTGGTGCGTGTTGCCTTTGACCGGGGTGTTGTCCTCGCTGCGTCCGCCCTGCCCGCGGCAGTCGAGGGCGGCGACAGACAGGCCTTGGCCGGCGTAGGCCAGTTTGTCGACCCAGTCGCCGCTGTTCCAGGTGTAGCCGTGGAATTGGAGAACGGCCGGGCCCGGGTCGGGTCGGTTTTTGGGCCGGACGTATTTGGCGTAGATTTTGGCCCCGCCGACGCCGCGGAACCACAGGTCGAAGCATTCGGCCTGCGGGGGATGGATGGCGTCGGACGGAATCAGCTCCGGCTCGGGGTCCGTCGCCTCGAGTTCCCGGAGCGCGGCGGCCCAGTAGTCGTCGAAATCGGAGGGCACCGGCGAGATGCCGCGGTAAACTTTCAGTTCCTCGAGGGGTTTGTCGATCAGGGGCATGGCTCGAACGTTATCGTCTCCGGCCGCACGGCTGGCAATGCTCTCTGCGGCTTTTTGTGTCACCCATGAGCACGCGGGTTACCGTGCGGAGCGCGCGGCGGGCGAGGTCGGGGTTGCGGTGCGGCAGCGAATATCTATGCTGCAGGCGGATATGACGCAGCAATCCTTCGGGCGGACGCCGGATGGCGATGAAATCGCGATTTATGAAATAGCCAACGCGTCCGGCGCCGCGGCGCGCATTTTGAGTTACGGCGGCATCGTGCAGAGCCTCCGGGTCCCCGACCGGGACGGTGCGCCGGGCGATGTGGTTCTCGGCGGGGCGGACCTCGCGTTCTATTGGCGCCGTCACCCCTACTTCGGCTGCATTACCGGTCGCGTGGCCGGACGCATCACCGGCGGGAAATTCCAGCTCGGGGGCCGGGACTATGCGTTGGCGGTCAACAATCCCCCGAATCACCTCCACGGCGGGGCGTGCGGTTTGGACCGGCGCGTGTGGCGGGCGGAGCCGGACGGCGATGACACGCTCGTCCTGCGTTACCGCAGTCCGGACGGCGAGGAGGGTTATCCGGGCAACGTTGATTTCACCGTCACCTACCGGCTGACCGAGCGGAATGAATTGGTGATCACCAGCGAAGCGGCGGCGGACGCGCCGACGCCCGTCAGTCTGACGAATCATTCCTATTTCAATCTGGCGGGTGAGGGGAGTGGTCCGGTCGATGATCACCGCTTGCAAATCCTCGCCGACGAATATGTGCCGACCGACGGAAACCTGACGTTGTCTGGTCAGCGCCGCCCGGTGGCGGGCGAAGCCGCCGACCTGCGTGAACCCGCGCGCTTCGCCAATTTCGTGCCGCGTTTGCACTTGCAGCACGGGGACAACTACCTGCTCAAACCGGGCGGCGGAGAGGTCTCGGTGGTGGCGCGGGTGCAAGAGCCCCGCAGCGGTCGCACGATGGAGGTCCGCACCGACGAGGCGTGTCTCCAATTCTACACCGGTGCGTTTCTCGACGGTTCTTTCACCGGAAAATCCGGTGTGCCTTATACGCGTTATCACGGGCTCTGCCTTGAGTGCCACGGCTATCCGGATGGTGTGCTGCACCCCGATCTCGGCGACATTATCGTTCATCCCGGCCAACCGCGCCGGCGGACGACGGTTTATGCGTTCGGCCTGGCGGCCGGTTAACCGCCGCGCCCGAGGAAACTGGCGCCTTGGGCGGCGACGAGTTGGCGGATGGTGCGGAAGGCGCCGGTCAAGGACGGTTGGGTGGCGCGTTGCGGTTCGCGCACGCCGCGGAGAAGAAAAAGTCCGGCAAGGATGGCGGTGGATTTGACCACGAAGCCGATCCGGTAGGCGGTGAGTCCGGTGCCGGCGGCGATGTAATGGGCGAGCAGCAAGCCGGCGATGATCGGCGCGATGGCGGCGGCCAGCGAGGTGAGCGCGAGGTGCAGGCTGACGCCGGTCACTTTGGCGGAAGATGGCACGAGCTTGAGCAGCAGGTTGAAGCTGGCGGCGAAGTAAGCGACGCTGACAAATCCGCCGACGAACCACATGGGATAGAGCAGCCAGGTGTTGTCGCGGTTGAGGATGGCCCAGAAGTAACCTTGCACTTCCCACAGGGCGAGTCCGACGACGAGCACCGGCAGGCATCCGCGGCGGTCCACCTCCTGGCCCCAATACCACCAGCCGAAAATACCCGAGCCGGTGGCGATCATGACGAGAATGGTGAACGTGCCCGGCACGATGCCGAGTTCCTCGAAGCTGAAGACCGGGATAAAAGGTCCGGCAAAAGCCATCCAGAAACTGGTCCACGCGGCGAAGACGATGAAGCGGATCAGTCCGGGCGCAGCGATGTTGTGCCGCAGTTGCGCAACCCAGCCGTGGCCGACGACGTCGAGGTGTTCGGTCGTGGTGCGGATGCCGTGCTGCCAGATCAGGCTGCCGTAGCGGGTGATGACGGCGACGGCGATGAGCACTTGGTAGGGCCAGAGCGCTTGTTCGTCCCATCCGAACAGCACCAACGCCAGCACGAGGAAGACGACGGTCCCGGTATTGAGCCAGCGGTTGCGCTGGCCGAAATATTTGCCGCGGAGTTTCGAGGGCACCCACGCGCGGACCCACGACGTCCAGCCGACGCCGAGAAAAGCCTGGCTCAGGCTGGCCACCGCGAAAAAGATAATGAAGAGCCGCGCCACGCCGGTCGCGTCATCGGTCGGCAGGTAAGGCAGGACCGCGGCCAGCATGGTCCACATGCCGATGTTGAGCCAGCCCATGCCGAGCGCGAGATCCTTCGGGGTGAGGAAGCGCGCGAGCCACGGGAGGAGGACAATTTGCGCCGCGTTGCTCCACATGGGCAACGACACGATGAGTCCGTAAGTCGCCGTGCCCAGGCCGTAATACTGCGTGAGCAGCGCGGCCATGATGAAGTTACCGGGCAGCGTGAGGAACGCCCATGGCATGGCGAGGATGCCTTCGCCGGTGCCAATCAATAAATTTCTCCGGCTCGATGCGTTACTGGCCTTCAATCGACTCCGGCTTTAAACGAGACGCCCTGCTGCGTAAAGCGGACATTTCCTGAAAGCTGCGGCCTGTTTGCCGATAATGGGCCGTGGCGCTGCTCTGTTGAGAGAAAGCGCATGGTCGGCGGCGCACGGTGCCACGGCTTCCGCGTGACGCGGGCGGTAAAGAAAAGCCGCGTCCCCGCCCCCATGCGGGTGCAGGCAATCGATGGCACGCGCCCCGAGGCGTGGATAACCATGATGGTGTGAGCGGGGTGTCATTCCGGATGTTTAAAAGTGTTATCGCTGTCCCAGAAAAATAGCCGCACCATTGGACGGGACGCGCGGTCAGCCTGGTTTGACGCGAGGGCGGGAATTTTCTTGGCCTCGGAGGTCGTCGTTTTGCATAGTGATGAGGGCCATGCGCGATTTTTTCCCCACCGTTCCACGCGTCGCCTTTGAAGGCGCGGGCTCGAAAAATCCCTTTGCTTTCAAGCATTATAATCCCGACGAACTCGTCGAGGGAAAGAGCATGCGCGAGCATCTGCGCTTCGCCGCCGCCTATTGGCATGTCATGCGCAACCCGCTGGCCGACCCGTTCGGCGCCGGCACGGCGCTCATGCCGTGGGATGACGGAACCGACTCGGTGGCCAACGCGCAGCAGCGGGTGCGCGTTTTCTTCGAATTCCTCGAGAAGACCGGGATTGATTTCTACTGTTTCCACGACCGCGATGTGGCGCCGGAACTCGGAGCGTTGGCGGAATCCAACAGGGCGCTCGATGCCGTGGCGGAAACTTTGGCCGAGGAGCAGGAGCGGACCGGCAAGAAATTGCTTTGGGGCACGGCGTGTCTCTTTGCCCATCCGCGCTATGCGCAAGGGGCGGCGACCTCGCCGAGTCTGCCGGTTTTCACGCACGCCGCGGCGCAGGTGAAAAAGGCGCTGGAGGTCACGCACCGGCTGGGCGGGTCCGGCTATGTTTTCTGGGGCGGACGCGAGGGCTATGCGACCTTGTGGAATACGGACATGAAGAGGGAACTCGACCATCTGGCGGCCTTCCTCCACCTGGCGGTGGATCACAAAAAGAAGATCGGGTTCACCGGAAAATTTTTCATCGAGCCGAAGCCGCGCGAGCCGAGCACGCATCAGTATGACAGCGACGCGGCGGCGTGCCTGAACTTCCTGCGCGAATACGGGCTGCTCGACGAGTTCGAACTCAACATCGAGACCAACCACGCCACGCTGGCCGGTCATACCATGCGGCACGAGCTGACCGTGGCGGCCGCGGCGGGCAAGCTCGGCTCGGTCGATGCCAATCGCGGCGACGAACTGATCGGCTGGGATACCGACCAGTTCCCGACGAATGTGTATCTCGCGGTCGATGTCATGTTGGTCGTCCTCGGCATGGGAGGGTTAACGCATGGCGGCCTGAACTTTGACGCCAAGCGCCGGCGCGAATCGCACACGCCGGAGGACCTCTTCCATGCCCACATCGGGGGCATGGATACGTTTGCCCGCGGACTGAAGATCGCCGCGGCGCTGCGGGCCGACGGACGCATCGCGGATTTTGTCAAAGCCCGTTATGGAACATGGGATTCGGACTTGGGCCGGCAGATCGAGCAGGGGCAGGCGTCGCTGGCGGATTTGGAAATGCTCGCCCTCGCGCAACCCGCGCCGCTGCCGCCCTCCGGCGGGCAGGAATACCTCGAGAACATCGTGAACGAGTTCCTGTGATCGCGCTGGGCATCGATTGCGGGACGCAGAGTCTCAAGACGGTCGCGTTGGACGGCGAAAGCGGCGAAATTCTCGTGTCCGCGAGCCGCGCCTACGGGTTGATCGACGGATTGCCGGCCGGGCACCTTGAGCAGGATCCGGAGACCTGGTGGAACGCCCTGCAGGAGACGGTCGGCGAAGTGCTGGCCGCCCTCGGTCCGCGCCGCGGCGAGGTCGAAGCCCTGGGGGTGGCGGGCCAGCAGCATGGATTCGTTCCGCTGGAGGCCGATTACCGGGTGATCCGTCCGGCCAAGCTTTGGTGCGACACCTCGACCGCGCCGCAGTGCGACGAACTCCGGGCCGCACTGGGCGGACGCGATGCGGTCATCGGTCTGCTCGGCAACGACATCCTGCCGGGTTTCACCGCGCCGAAGATCCTGTGGCTCAAACAAAACGAGCCGGCGAATTTCGCCAGGCTCCAGCATGTGGCCCTGCCGCATGATTTTCTCAACCTGCGCCTGACCGGAAACCTGCGCATGGAATACGGCGACGCGTCGGGCACCGCGCTCCTCGATGTGCGGCGACGTGTCTGGTCGGACCCGGTTTGCGCGGCGATCGATCCCGCGCTGCGGGACAAGCTGCCGGCAGTCGGCTCTTCGCGCGAACGCTGCGGGGTTTTGCGCAACGAACTGTGCCGCACGTGGGGCTTAGGCGGGGTGGTGGTCAGTGCCGGGGGCGGCGACAACATGATGGCGGCCATCGGCACGGGTAATGTGCAGCCGGGTGCGGTCACGGCCAGCCTCGGGACCAGCGGCACGATTTTCGCCTGCGTCGGCCAACCGGTCGTCGATCCGGCGGGAGAGATTGCGGCGTTTTGCGACAGCAACGACCGCTGGTTGCCCTTGCTCTGCACGATGAATGTGACGGTGGCCACGGAACTTTTCCGCAACATGTTCGGTTGGGATCATGCGCGTCTGGACCGGGAGGTCGCCGCCATGGCGCCGGGGGCGGACGGTCTTTGCTTTTTGCCCTATCTGCAAGGCGAGCGGACGCCGAACCTGCCGGATGGTTGCGGTGTTCTGCACGGCATGAACACGTCGAATACCACGGCGGCGCACATCGCCCGCGCGGTGCTGGAGGGGGTGACCCTTGGTATGGCCTACGGACTGCGGCGTATGGAGGAGATCGGCGTCCGTCCGGATGTCATCCGCTTGACCGGCGGCGGCAGCAACAGCCCGGTCTGGCGGCAGATGTGCGCGGATATTTTCGGATATCCGGTCGTCACTTTGCGCAGTTCCGAAGGTGCCGCCTTGGGTGCTGCCATCCAGGCGCTGGCGACGGCGGAAGGGGGCGACGTGGAGGGTCTGGCGGCAGGGCTGGCCCGCGTGGAGGAATCCAGTTGCGTCGAGCCGCGGAATGGCATTGACTACGCCTCGCAGCGCGACGGACAAGACCGGCTTCGTGCCCGGCTATTCACTTCATGAAAAAACTCGCGAGAACGCGGATCGGCATCATCGGGATGGGTTTGATGGGAGCGGGTCATGCGCGCTGCCTGCGTGACGGCCTGATTCCGGGCGCGGTGCTGGCGGCCGCGTGTGATCCCGACCGCCGGCTGGCCGGCGAGTTTCCCGGTGTTCCGTGGTTCGATGATGTGCGCGCGCTGGTGCGTTCGGGCTCGGTCGATGCCGTGGTTATCGCCACGCCGCACTACGCCCACACCACGGTCGGCATCGCCGCGCTGAAGGCGGGCCTTCATGTTCTCGTGGAGAAACCGATCTCGGTGCACAAGGCTGATGTCCTCAAGCTGCTCGGGGCCCACCGCGACAAGCGGCAAGTCTTCGCCGCGATGTTCAACCAGCGCACCGACCCGCGTTACCGCAAGTTGCGCGACATGGTGCGACGCGGTGAGTTGGGCGCTATCCGTCGCATCAACTGGATCATCACCGACTGGTTCCGCCCGGAAGCTTACTACCGTCATGCCGGCTGGCGCGCCACGTGGGCCGGTGAGGGCGGGGGAGTGCTCCTCAACCAGTGCCCGCATAACCTGGATCTTTTCCAGTGGATTTTCGGCATGCCGACCAAGGTGCGCGGTTTCTGCCAATTCGGGCGTTACCATGACATCGAGGTGGAGGACGATGTGACGGCTTACTTTGAATACCCCGACGGCGCGACAGGTGTCTTCATCACCTCGACCGGCGAGGCACCGGGGACCAATCGTCTCGAAGTCACCGGCGAGCGCGGGCGTCTGGTGCTCGAGGGTGGACTGCTTGAATTCCTGCGCAACGAAGTTCCCGCGTCCGTTTTCAGCCGCCGCTCCAAGGAAAAATTCAAAGCACCCCCGGTCCAACGCCTCGAAGTGCCGTTGCCGGTCGGCACCGGCGAGCAGCATGCCGGTATCCTGAAAAACTTCGTCAGAGCCATCCGCCGCGGGGAAAAGCTCATCGCGCCGGCGGACGAGGGATTGCACTCGGTCGAATTGGCCAATGCCATCTTGCTATCCTCGGTCGAAAACCAGACCGTCAATCTGCCGTTGTCGGCCACCCGCTATGCAAAGCTGTTGGCCTCGCTGGCGCGGCGCTCCCGGAAAAAATGAAGGCCGCTCAAATCGCCGCCCAGCTTTACACCTGCCGCGATCTGCTCCGGACCCCGGCGGATATCGCCAAGACTCTCCACCGCGTGCGTGCGGCCGGTTACACCGCTGTCCAAGTCAGCGGCCTGGGCCCGATCGCGGAGGACGAGTTGATGCGCATCCTCGACGGCGAAGGTTTGGCCTGCTGCGCCACGCACGAACCGTCGGATGTTATTCTCGACGAACCGCGGAGCGTGGTTGATCGGTTGGCCAGACTCGGTTGTCGCTACACGGCTTATCCTTACCCCAGCGGGATCGATCTGGCGGATGCCGCCGTGGTGGGGAGATGGATTTCCCGTCTGGACCAAGCTGGCGCCGTGCTGGCTGCAGCCGGGCAGACCCTTTGCTACCACAACCACCACCAGGAATTCCGTCACCTCGGCGGGCGGGTTCTTCTCGACCTGATCTTTGAGGGGACGAAGGCGGTGAACCTGCAGGGCGAGCCGGACACCTATTGGATCCAGTTTGGCGGCGGTGATCCCGTGGTCTGGTGCGAAAAGCTGGCCGGACGCCTGCCGCTGCTGCATCTGAAAGATTACCTGGTCGATGCGCAAAACAACGTGACCATGTGTGAAATCGGCGCGGGCAACCTGGACTTTTCCCGTATCGTGGCCGCGGCGGAAAAGTCCGGCTGCCAATGGTTCATCGTCGAGCAGGACACATGCCCGGGTGACCCGGTGGACTCTCTGGCCCGCTCGTATCGCCACTTGACGGAGAATATTTGCGAATCTTGAAAACTCTATGAGCGCCAAAGATGGAATGAACTATGCGCCGGTGGGTCGATCCGCGCCGGTCTGCGGGCCGGGCGGTTTTATCATGGCCGCGGCCCATCTCGACCACGGTCACATCTACGGTCAGTGCAACGGACTGGTTGAAGCCGGCGCCGAGCTTCGGTGGGTTTATGACCCGGACCCTGTAAAGGTGGCGGCATTCGTCGCCCAATATCCGGGTGTCAAAGCCGCCCGTTCCCTTGACGAGGTGCTGGATGATGATGAGGTCAGACTGGTCGCCTCCGCGGCGATTCCTGCGGAACGCGGGTCTTTGGGATGCCGTATATTGAGGGCGGGCAAGGACTACTTCACGGACAAAGCCCCGTTCACGACCCTCGAACAATTGGACGTCGCACGGAAAACGGTCGGGGAAACCGGAAGGAAATTTGCCGTGTATTATAGCGAGCGGCTGCACGTCGAGTGCGCCGTGCACGCGGGCTCACTGGTCAAAGCGGGCGCCATCGGGAAAGTCGTGCAGACTCTGGGCACGGGGCCCCACCGCCTCAGCGCCTCCTCGCGTCCTGCGTGGTTTTTTGAACGCCAAAAATACGGCGGCATCCTTTGCGATATCGGCAGTCACCAGTGCGAGCAGTTCCTTTTCTTTACGGGTGCCACCGATGCCGAAATCCTCTCCGCCAACGTCAACAACGTGGCCAACCCCGATTATCCGGAGTTGGAGGACTTCGGGGAGTGTTCGCTGCGCGGGAACAACGGAACCTCCGGCTACTTGCGTGTTGATTGGCTGACCCCCGCCGGCCTTTCCACGTGGGGCGACGGGCGTTTGATCATCCTTGGCACCGAAGGTTATATCGAGCTGCGCAAATACACCGACATCACGACAAGCCATGGCGGCAACCAGCTGCTCCTCGTTGATGGCACAGGCGAGCACCGGATCTCGTGCCACGGGCAAGTGGGCTACCCATTCTTCGGTGAACTCATCCTGGATTGCTTGCAGGGCACGGAGACTGCGATGACGCAGGCACACACGTTCAAGGCCGCCGAGCTTTCGTTGCGGGCGCAGGTTGCGGCGGAGTCGGCAAAGTAGTCGCGGCGGCCGCCGGTCCTGCTTCAGCTGAAGGCGATCAAGCGGATGGCCGCGGCGCCGGCGAGGACGATGGTGATCCATTCGAAGAGGCGTTGCGGGACGCGTCGCAGCAGGAGGCGTCCGGCCACGGCGCCGGCGAGGACGATCGGAAGCAGGAGCGCGTCGAAGCGCAGCGAGTCCGCGTTGATCAGTCCGAGCTGCGCGCTGAAAGGGACTTTGGCCAGATTGATCATGAGGAAAAACCATGCGGCCGTGCCGACGAAGGTCATTTTGTCCATTCGCCGCGCGAGGAAATAGAAGGCGGCGATGGTGCCGGCCGCGTTGGCCAGCATGGTGGTGATACCGGTGGCCCAGCCGGCGACCAAGCCGAGCAACGGATGTCCCGCGATGGCGGTCATCATTTGCGGGCGCAGCCTTTGCGCGGCGGTGAGAAGCATGAGGACGAGAATGACCCAGCCAAGGAGCACGGTGAAGGTGTCGTCCGGAATACGCGGCATGAGCCACCAACCGCAGACAATGCCGGCCAGTGCGGCGGGCATCAGTTTGAGCAGATCCGGCCAATTGGCGTGGCGCCGGTAAAACCACACGGCGAAGAAATCCGCGAAGATCATGAGCGGCAGGAGTGCGCCGGTGGATTCCTTGGCGGGAAACAACTGCGCGAAGAGCGAAACGGACACGATCCCGAGTCCTCCGAAACCGGTCTTGGACAGGCCCACGCAAAACGCGGCGCCAATACCGAGGGACCAGACGAGGGGTGAGGAAAAGTCGGGCACGGTCTCAGGCGGGTTGCCAGTGGGACGGCGGTAGTCCGGTTTGTTTGCGGAACCAGCGGGCGAAGTAACTCGGGTCGCTGAAACCGAGGGCGCCGGAGACGACGGCGACGCGGGTGCCGCGCTTGAGTTCGACCTCCGCCGCCCGCAGCAGTTCGCGGTCGCGCCATTGCCCGAGGGTGAGACCGCAGGCGCGGCGCACGAGCCGGTTGAGATAGTCTTTCTGCAGGCCGGTGCGACGCGCGAGTTCGGCCGGCCGCGGCCAACGTCCGTCCTCGTCCGGCCGCCACGCGCGCTGGAGGCGTGCGAGGGTGGCGGCGCCGGAATGCGGCGGGGAAGTTTCCCCGGAACACGCGCGGCGGCAGGCTTCGAGAATGAAGAGCGCGGCACCCCCGGCAGTGAGGTCGAGGTGCCGGCCGCGCTCCGCCGAGAGAGCGGCAACCTGTTGCCGCACGGTGGCGAGGGCCTCGGCCGAGAGTTGCCCGTGGCGAAAACCGTTTTTCCTCGGCGCCGTGCCGGCCAGATCAGCCACGAGGCAGATGGCGCGGCGCGGCGCTTGTTCGCGGAATTCATGGAGGCGTCCGGGCGGAATGAAGAAAACGGCACCGGTTCCGACGGGATAACGCCGGTGCCCGACGCGCTGCTCGCCGTGACCGCGCAGGTAGAGCAGGAGTTGTCCGTGCGGATGACGGTGGGGTGCGTAACGATCGAAGGGCTGGAGGTGCCGGTTGACCCGCAGGGAACGCACGGTCCAAATGCCGCAGCGCAGTTGGAGCCGGCACAGGACAATCGGCGCGACGGGGGGCGGAGGGGTTTTAGCCATCAGCACAATAAATAAAGTCGTTTTTGTGCTGAATAAAGCGTTTTCGCCTATGGTGGACCCGTGGCCTCGCAGGCACGATGACCCCGTGTCACGGGCCGTCGTTCTCATCACCGGTGCCAGCCGCGGTCTCGGCCGAGGGGTCGCGCTCGCTTTGGCCAAGGAAGGCCACGATCTCGCTATCCACTACGCGAGCAACCGGGCGGCGGCCGATGAGACGGTCATGTTGTGTCGCGCGGTGGCGCCGGACCCAGGGCAGAAGTTTCTCCCGTTCTCCGCGCAGCTGGCTTCTTCCGCGGAGCGCGCCGCCATGATGGACGCGGTGCTGGGCGAGTTCGGTCGCTTGGACGGCTTGGTCAACAATGCGGGGATTGCCCCGAAAGTCCGGGCCGACATCACCGAGGCGGACGAAGCGAATTTCGACGAAGTCATCGCGGTCAATTTGCGCGGCCCGTATTTCCTCAGCCAACTCGCGGCCCGGTGGTGGCTGGCGCACCCGGGCGAGTCGCTCCTGCCGGGCGGCTACAAACTGGTCTTTGTCACCTCGATTTCCGTCCACACGGCCTCGGTCAACCGCGGCGAATACTGCATCGCCAAAGCCGGGTTGGCCATGGCGGCGCAACTGTGGTCGGTGCGCCTCGCCGGCGAAGGCGTGCAGGTTTACGAGGTGCGTCCGGGGATCATGAAGACGGACATGACCGCGGGGGTGACCGACACATACGACAAACTCATCGCGGACGGCCTCGTGCCGCAGAAACGTTGGGGAACGCCGGAGGATGTGGGGCTGTCCGTGGCCGCGCTCTGCCGCGGGGATTTTCCCTTCAGCACCGGCACGATCATCGACGTCGACGGCGGATTCCAATTGCGGCGGCTCTGAGGAAAAAAACTTTATGATCAAGACCGACCCGACCCTCACGGCGCAGAGCCTCGAGAAATCCGCGCAAGGCGTCTTCGAAGCGTCCGCGCCAAAGATTCGTGCCTTGCAAAAGCGGTGGAAAGATTCCGACGGCACGCCGGTGTTTACGATCGAGGGACGCTACACTTCGCGCGGTTGGACGGAATGGACGCAAGGCTTCCAATTCGGCGCGGCCGTCCTGCAATTCGACGCCACCGGCGACGAAGAGATGCTGCGCATCGGACGCGAGGGCACGTTGAAATTGATGGCCCCGCACGTCACGCACATCGGTGTGCACGACCACGGGTTCAACAATGTCAGCACCTACGGCAACCTGCGCCGTCTGTTGCGCGAAGGCCGTTTGCCGGCGGATGCATGGGAAAGGCATTTCTACGACCTCGCGCTCAAGGCCAGCGGTGCCGTGCAGGCCTCGCGCTGGACGCAGATCGCGCCGGAACTGGGCTACGTGTATTCTTTCAACGGTCCGCATTCGCTTTTCTCCGACACCATCCGCACGATGCGCGCGCTGGCCGTGGCCCATCTCCTCGGTCACCGCTTGATGGCGGAGAACGACAAGGCGGTCTCCCTGCTCGGACGTATCATCCAGCATGCGGACACCACGTCGCGCTACAACGTCTATTTCGGCAAAGGCCGCGATCTTTATGATGTGCGCGGGCGCGTGGTTCATGAGTCTGTTTTCAATACGAACGACGGCAACTACCGGTGTCCGAGTTCGCAGCAGGGTTACTCGCCTTTCACCACTTGGACCCGCGGTCACGCTTGGGTGCTCTGCGGTTACCCGGAGCAGTTGGAGTTTCTCGAGACGTTGCCGGCGGGGGAGTTTGCTTCCTACGGCGGCAAGGAAGCAGTGCTCGCGCGTTTTCTCGAAACGGCGAAGGCCGCGGCGGATTTCTATCTCGAGCACACGCCGACCGACGGCATTCCGTATTGGGACACCGGTGCGCCGGGACTGGCGCAGATGGGCGACTACCTGAATCGTCCGGCCGAGCCATTCAACGATCATGAACCGGTGGACAGCTCCGCGGCAGCCATCTCCGCGCAGGGCTTGCTGCGTCTTGGCCGCTGGCTGGAGAACCACGGCGAACCCGAGGCGGGCAAAAAATATCTCGCGGCGGGATTGACCACCGCGAAAACCCTTTTTGCCGAACCTTATCTGAGCAGCGACCCGAATCACGAGGGGCTCCTTTTGCACAGCGTCTACCACCGCCCGAACGGCTGGGATCATATCCCGGCCGGACGCAAAGTGCCGTGCGGCGAAGCGGCCATGTGGGGCGATTACCATGCCCGCGAACTGGCGCTTTATCTCCTGCGCCTGGCCGGCCGCGGACCTTATCTCACCTTCTACTCATGATCATCGCCGACCTCGCCCAAATCGATGGCCGCACATATCCCGCGCGGCGCCGCACGCAAAACCTCGTCGGGGGGATGTCCCCGATCCAGGCGACCAATTTCGCCATGGGCAATGTCACGCTCGAGCCGAACGGCGGGCAAGTGCCGTGGCACAACCAAGAGCAGGAAGAAATTTATTTCATTGTCGAGGGCGAGGGGGAAATGTGCCTTGGCGAAGAGCGTCGCATGATCAAGGCCGGCCAGGCGGCTTACATTCCGTCGGGAGTGTTCCATCAGCTGACCAATACCGGTTCCACGCCGATGCGCATGATTTACGTCTATGGACCGTCCGGCGATGTGGCGCATTGGAAGCAGGAATTGGCGGGTACTCTGCCAGTCGCGGATGTCGATGTGCCCGCGCTGCCCGAGGGGGCGCAACCGCAATGCACCAAAAAGCCGGAAAGTTTAAAGAATTAGGTTCTTCGCACAATTTGCTGTGAAAGCTTGCCAGCGTGGGCGGGTTGGTGGTCAAGAGGCTGGGTGAAAAACAGCGAGTTATACCAGCAGGTTCTGGGGCTGCAATGGCCTTGGAAGGTTGAGCAAGTGGAACTGGATCACGCGACCCAGCGTGTGGTCGTGCATGTGGGCGTGGAGCCGGGGACGAAATGGGCTGATCCGGCCACCCATGGGCCGGCGCATGTGCACCAGTGGAGGCAGCGCACGTGGCGGCATTTGGACACCTGTCAGTTTGAGACGGTGATCAGCGCGCGGGTGCCGAGCGTTAAATATGCCGACGGGCGGGTTGAAGAGGTGGCGGTGCCGTGGGCCGAGCGTTACCAGCGGGTGACGCGACTGATGGCGCAGGCGGTAGTGGTGTGGTTGCAGGCCTGCGGCAGTGTCAGCCAGGTGGCCAAGGTCATGGGACTGAATTGGCACACGGTCAACGCGATCATGAAAGCGGCCGTCGAGCGTGGTTTGGCGCGGCGGGAGCGAGAGCCGATCGAATACTTGGGTTTGGATGAGAAGAGTTTTCGGCGAGGGCATGTTTACACCACCCTGCTCAACGACCTCGACAGCGGCCGGGTGTGGGATCTGGTGGAAGGTCGCAAGGAAGAACAGGCGCGGGAACTTCTGCAAAAGCTCGACGCCACGCAGCGGGCGGGAGTCAAGGCCGTGGCGATGGACATCTGGAGCGCCTACCGCAAGGCCGTGGAAGGGCTCCTGCCGAAGGCGGACATCGTCCACGACAAGTTCCACCTCTGCGCCTATCTCAACAAGGCGGTCGACACGGTGCGCAAGGACGAGCATCGGCAGTTGGCACGTTCGGGCCAGCAAACGCTCAAGGGCAGCAAATACTGCTGGCTGCGCAACTTTCCCGACCTGCGCGCGCAACCTTCTTTCCGGCAGCTTTACCGCCTGAACCTGCGCACCAGCAAGGCCTGGCGGTTGAAAGAAACCTTTGGAGGATTTTGGCAGTATCGCTACGCAGGGGCCGCGCAGAAGTTTTTCCGCGACTGGCTGGCCCAAGTCACCCGCAGCGGGCTGGCGCCGATGAAAAAGGTCGCCGAGATGTTCGCCCGCCACCTGCCCGGCTTACTCAACTACCTCAAACATCGCATCACCAATGCCTCTTCCGAAGGGATCAACTCGCAGGTGGCGCGCATCATCGCCAATGCCCGCGGCCTCTCCTGCTTTGCCCACCTCCGCACCCGCGTCCTCTTCTTCCTCGGTAAACTCGACCTCTCCCCAGCTTGAGCCAAATCACAGCAAATTATGCGGAGAACCAAGAATTAAGTTTGTAAGTTTTAAGAATTGCAAACTTCGCTCCGGTCCTCCGCTTAACACTTACAAACTTAAAACTCATGAAAACACACAAAGTCGGCATCATCATGAACGGCGTCACGGGGCGCATGGGGACCAACCAGCACCTGATCCGTTCCATCAAGGCCATCATCGACCAGGGTGGGGTCAAAATCAGCGATGACGAAGTCATCATGCCCGATCCGATCCTCGTCGGACGCAGCGAAGCCAAACTCGCAGCCTTGGCCGCCCGAACCGGCGTCAAGCGCTACAGCACGGACCTCGACGCAGCGCTCAAGGATCCGCACAACATCATCTATTTCGACGCCACGCTGACGGGTCAGCGTCCGGTCGGCGTGCGCAAGGCGATCGCCGCGGGCAAGCACATCTATTGCGAGAAGCCGACCGCCACCACCGCGGCGGAAGCGCTCGCGCTGGCCAAGGAGGTGGAGAAAGCCGGCCTCAAGAACGGCGTGGTGCAGGACAAGCTTTGGCTACCGGGCTTGCTCAAATTGAAATACCTCATCGACACCGGTTTCTTCGGCAAAATTCTCTCGGTGCGCGGCGAGTTCGGTTACTGGGTGTTTACCGGCGAGCACGAAAAACTCCAGCGGCCCTCCTGGAATTACCGCAAGGAGGACGACGGCGGGATCATCGTGGACATGCTCTGTCATTGGCAATACGTGATCCAAAACCTCTTCGGGGACATCAAGTCGGTCAGTTGCCTCGGGGCGACGCACATCCCGCAGCGCTGGGACGAGCAGGGGAAGGCCTACCAGTGCACCGCGGACGATTCCGCTTATGCCACCTTTGAGCTGACCAACGGCGTCGTTTGCCACTTCAATTCCTCGTGGAGCGTCCGCGTAAAACGAGACGATTTGCTCACGCTGCAGGTTGATGGCACGGCAGGATCCGCCGTCGCGGGATTGCGCAACTGCACCGTGCAGCACGCCTCGGCCACCCCTCGCTGCGTGTGGAACCCCGACATGGACAGCCCGGTCGACTACAAGGACGGCTGGATCACCCAACCGACGAACGACACGTTCGACAACGCCTTCAAGGTGCAGTGGGAGCTTTTCCTGCGCCATGTGGTCAAAGACGAGCCATTCCCTTGGTCCCTGCGCGAAGGCGCCAAGGGTGTGCAACTGGCGGAGCTCGGACTGCAGTCGTGGGCTGAGCGGCGCTGGCTCGACGTGCCCGCCATGAAGTAGGATATTGCACACATGCTTTCCCCGCTTTTTGATTCCGCGTTGGTCGATAAAATTGCCGGGGTCGGCATCGTCGCCGTTCTGGTCATCGACGAAGCCGCGGATGCCGTGCCGCTGGCCCGGGCCTTGCTCGAGGGGGGCGTGGATGTCATGGAGCTGACGCTCCGGACGCCTGCCGCCTTGGATTCGCTCCGGAACGTCCGCCGCGAAGTGCCCGAGATGGTGGCGGGGATCGGAACCATCTTGAATGTCGAACAGTTGCACGTAGCCCGCGAGGCCGGTGCCGCCTTCGGTGTTTCGCCCGGTTGCAATCCGCGTCTGTTGACGGCGGCCCGCGAAGCGGGATTTGCCTTCGGCCCGGGCGTGGCCACGCCGACCGATATCGAAATCGCCGTTGAGCATGGATGCCGGCTGCTGAAATTCTTTCCCGCAGAGCAACTCGGCGGCCTGCCTTATTTGCGCGCCATGGCGGCACCCTACGCGCATCTCGGTTTGCGCTACATCCCGCTGGGCGGGCTGACCGCGGCCAATGCCGGCAGTTACCTCAATGATCCGCTCATCGCCGCCATCGGCGGTTCGTGGATCGCGCCGCGCGAGGCGATCAAAGCCCGCGATTGGCATGCCATCAAGTCCAATGCCCGTGCCGCGCGCCAGTTGGTGCCATCCCGAACCACGTGAAGTCGCACCCCGCGGCAGAAGCGGCGCGGCTACGTTCACTACTGTAGATGAGCGTAAGGCTCGCGCGCGCAGGTGCGGGGCTTTCCAGTCGGTGGGGCTAACGTCTGAGCCGGAACGATGCAAAGTATTCTGCCCTTTCCGGCGCTGCCGCAGAGGCGCGCCCGGGCGAGAGTTGACTAACTGTTTGGTGAGCGTCTCTGCGCACCAGCGGAGAAAAGGATGCGACGGTGGGGACACCGCCGCTCCACCTCCAGACGACATGGTCGCGGCGGCAGCCTGTCCGCCGTGTGCGGATCCTCGCCGGCGGTGCCCTGCTCGAATCCGCACCCGTTTTGAATTTTCACGGCTGAGTGGCAATTAGTGAGGGGGTGGCTTAAAATTGGTTCATGAAAAAGCGTGTGCTGTGCCTGCTGGCCGATGGGGTGGAGGAGTTGGAGTTGGTTGCTCCGGTTGACGTCCTTCGTCGCGCCGGGGCCGAGGTGGTGCTCGCGGTCTTGCAGGGTGATCTCGCGGTGACCGGTCGTCATGGCTTGGGGCTGCAGGGCGAGGTGCGGCTGGACGGACTCGAGGCCACCGGTTTCGATTTGCTGTTTATCCCGGGTGGCGCCGCGGTCGCGGCGTTGCGTCAGGATGGACGCCCGGCCGCGCTGGCCCGTGCTTTTGTCGCCGCGGGCAAACCCGTGGCGGCCATCTGCGCCGGACCCCTGGTTTTGCATGATGCCGGCCTGCTGGAGGGCAAGCGCTTCACCGCGCATTTTTCCGTGGCGGGGGAACTTCCCGGCGCACAGACCGGCGAGAGGGTTTTGGAGGACGGCCTCCTGATCACTTCGCGTGGGGCCGGCACGGCTCTCGAATTCGGCCTGGCACTCGTTGATCGTCTTTTCGGCGAGGCCAAGGAGGAGGAAATCGCGCGCGCCATTATGGCCTGATTGGGGTCGACGCGGTGTGCTGCTTTGACCTAAGATTTCGGGAATTATGAAATTTCTCCTCTTCCTCGGTATAGTCGGTGCCTGCGGCCTGTGCGGCTGCGGAACTTTCAGCGGAGCCGGCTCCAGCGCGTTGCAAAATCTCGAGCAGGGGGCCGAAGGCCGCGGACGGATCGTCTCGCCCGACCAGATGGGCAACGAATTCGGCTCGTATTACGACTGACCAAGTTGCGCCCTGGAAGGCGGACCTTTGCAGACCATGACCCGCGCCATTTATCCCGGCAGTTTCGACCCGGTCACCCTCGGCCACGTCGACGTGATCAAGCGCGCCTTGCGTTTGTTCGACGAGGTCATCGTCGCGGCCGCCTCGAGCGAGGGAAAGGGCCCGCTTTTTTCCATCGATGAGCGTCTGGCCTTGATCCGGGCTTCGTTGCCCGATGAGCCGCGGCTTCAGGTCAAAAAGCTCGATGGACTGCTCGTTGATTTCGTGACGGCGGAAAAGGCGCAGGTCATCGTGCGCGGACTGCGCGCCGTGTCCGACTTCGAATTCGAGTTCCAAATGGCCCTGATGAATCGCCGCCTCGCGCCCGAAGTGGAAACCATCTTCCTCATGCCCAAAGAGGACTACAGCTACATCAGCAGCCGCATCGTCAAAGAAGTCGCCCGTCTCGGCGGCGATGTGTCGGGCGTGGTCACCCCGCCGGTCGCGGCGGCCCTGCGGGGCAAGTTCACCGGAGGCGCGTCGTTGCCATGATCGGTGTCCACCTCAACCAGCTGCCGCTCGGGGGAATGCGCCTTGCAGGGGATGAATCCCCCGGTTTCCTCGATCTGGAGGCCATCAGCGCCAAGCCGGCCGGTCCGGTTCACTATGAATTGGAGGTCGGCCTTTCGGGCGGCGGGGTCTTTGCCACGGGTCGGGTGGCCGCACCGGTCGAAATGACCTGTGTCGCCTGCCTGCAGCCCTTTGTTTTCCAGGCCGTGGCCGACCCCTTCGCTGCACAGGTTCAGTTGGATGGCCGGGAATTGGTCGATCTGACCCCGGCCGTCCGGGAGGAGCTTTTATTGGCTTTGCCAAACCACCCTCGGTGTGATCAACTTCCCGATCATCGCTGTCCCTACCATGCTCCGGAGACTTCCGGGGGCGGTGAGCCGGAAAAAGTGCCGTCTGCTTGGGACAAACTCGAAAAGCTCAAAACCAAACGCTGATTTCTTATGCCCGTCCCGAAACGCAAAGTCTCCAAAATGCGCCTGCGCACCCGCAAGGCAGCCAACCGCTGGCACGCCAGCGAACTCGGCACCTGCGCCCAATGCGGGGCCAAAGTGCCTTCCCACACCGCCTGCCCGTCCTGCGGTTACTACAAAGGACGCCAAGTCCTTTCGGTGGGAGCGGCTTAATCCCGCGGCCCCGCGCCAATGAAGGTTGCGCTCGACGCAATGGGCGGCGACCACGCGCCTCAGGCCTGCGTGGCCGGTGCCGTCCTTGCCCTCCGCGAGTTTCCCCATTTGGAAAAACTTTTTCTGGTCGGGGACGAGGGACAAATCCGCGCCGAACTCGACAAGCACGGCTGCCGCGACCCGCGCGTGGAAATCGTCCACGCCACGCAGGTCGTCGAGATGTGCGAAAGCGCGGTCGATGGCTTCCGCCGCAAAAAGGACTCCTCCATTTCCCGCTCGGTCGACCTGGTCAAACACGGGCAGGCGGATGCCGTGGTCAGCGCCGGCCACACCGGGGCCGCCGTCGCCGCGACCACGATCAAGCTGCGCAATCTCGAAGGCGTCGACCGTCCGGGTATTGCCGCCCTCCTGCCGACCGAAACGAATCTTTGCGTCCTCATTGATGCCGGAGCGAACACCGACGCCCGGCCCGACCACATGCTGCAATACGCCATCATGGGTGCCGTCTTCTCGCGCTACGTCCTCGGCTACAAAAACCCGGCGATCGGACTGATGTCGATCGGCGGCGAAGACGCCAAAGGCAGCGAGTTCACCAAAGAAATTTTCAAACTCCTCCGGGCGAGCGGACTCAACTTCCGCGGCAACATCGAAGGCCACGACCTTTTCCAGAATCCGGTCGAAGTTGTCCTCTGCGACGGTTTCACCGGCAATGTTGTCCTCAAAACCTGCGAAGCCACCGCCGAAGCCGTTTTCCACTGGCTGAAAAATGAAATCAAGCGCTCCCCGGTCCGCATGGCCGGCGCCTACCTCATGCAGGGCGCCTTCCGCAAATTGAAGAAGCGCACGAACTACGAGGAATACGGCGGCAGTCCGCTGCTCGGGGTCGACGGCATTTGCATCATCGCCCACGGCTCAAGCAGCCCGAAAGCGATCAAGAATGCCATCCGCGTCGCGCTCGAATCGATCAAGACCCGCATCAATCCCCACATTGTCGAAGAGCTTGCCGCCTTCTACGCCCGCTGATGAGTGCCAAACTTATCCGCCCCGTCGCCATCGCCGGCACCGGCAAATACCTGCCGGAAAAAGTCCTGACCAATGCCGACCTGCAGCGCATGGTCGAGACCACCGACGAATGGATCGTCGAACGCACCGGGATCAAGGAGCGCCGCATCGCGGCCCCGCACGAGGCCACCAGCGATCTGGCGATCAAGGCCGGCCGCGACGCCTTGGAAAATGCCGGGATCAACGCCGAAGACCTCGACCTTATCATCGTGGCCACCGTCACCCCCGACATGGCCTTTCCCGCCACTGCCTGCTTCGTGCAAAAGGCCCTCGGCGCCCCCAAAGCCACCTGCCTGGATGTCTCCGCCGCCTGTTCCGGCTTCCTTTATGGTCTGGAGCTGGCCCGCCAGTTCATCGCCACCGGTTCGGCCGAGAAGGCGCTCGTGATCGGGGCGGACAAACTCAGCGCGATCATCGATTGGACCGACCGCAACACCTGCGTCCTCTTTGGTGACGGGGCCGGCGCCGCCGTCCTCAAGCCCGCCGGAGAGGGGACCGGCGAAATCCTTTCCGCCTATTCCGGAAGCAACGGGAACCTCGACGAAATCCTGCATGTTCCGGGCGGCGGATCCCGTCATCCGCTCACCGCCGACAATATCGGATCGAAAGCCAACACGATGAAAATGTCCGGCCGCGAAGTCTACCGCCACGCCGTCCAGACCATGATTTCCGCCGCGAGAGAAGCGATCGCCCGGGCCGGTCTCACCTCGGACGACATCGAGTGCTTCATCCCGCACCAAGCCAACCTCCGCATCATCGAAACCATCGCCGGCAAATTGCATGTCCCGATGGAACGTTTTTTTGTCAATCTCGAGTCCTACGGCAACACCTCCGCCGCCGCCGTGGCCATCGCCCTCGACGAAGCCCAGCGCAGCGGCCGGATCAAACGCGGCGATCACATCCTCATGGTGGTCTTCGGGGGCGGGTTGACGTGGGCGTCATCCGTGGTCCGCTGGTAGGGTAATGTGGCATTGGCATCCCGCCAATGACGACCAGACAACATCGGCAGGATGCCGATGCCACATTTCCGACTCTGAACCATCCGTGTTATCCACGTAATCGGTGGTGAAAAATCTTGGCTCCGGTTAAACCTGCACCGAGAAAACACCAATCACCATGCTCACCGATACCCACGCTCATCTCGATTTCCCCGAGTTCGACGGACAACTCGACGCCGTCATCGCCCGCGCCCGCGAAGCCGGCGTGCGCCGCATCATCACCATCGGCATCGACCGCGACAGTTGTCGTAAATCCATCGCCATTGCGGAGAAATACGACCACGTCTTTGCGGTGGTCGGTTTGCACCCGTGTAATGTCCTCGATGAAGGCGCCATGGACTTCCTGGCGGAACTCCCCGCGCTGGCCCGCCATCCCAAAGTCGTGGCCATCGGTGAAACGGGGATGGACTACCACCATCTGCCCAGCCGCGAGTTGGCCGGACGCAAAGAGGAAAGCGTCTTCACCGCCCTGCAAGCCGGGACGGCCGAGGCCATGCAGGCCGACATCGCCGACGGCGCGATGAAAGCCGCCCAAGCCGAAGCCTTCAAAGTGCAGCTCGATCTCGCGGTTGAACTCGGCCGCAATGTGGTTATTCATCAACGCGCAGCATGGGAGGACACGCTCGACATTTTGCGTCCCTATAGCGGCAAGCTGCGCGGCGTCTTCCATTGCTTCGGCGGATCCCCCGAAGCCGCCGCGGAACTCGCCGCGATGGGGTATCTGGTTTCGTTTACCGGGATCGTCACTTTCAAAAACGCGGCCTTGGTGCAGGAGACCGTCCAAGCGGTGAAGGCCGATGGCTACATGGTGGAGACGGATTGTCCGTATCTCGCGCCGGTTCCCTTTCGAGGGAAGACCTGTGAGCCGGCGCATGTCCGATTGACGGCGGAGAAGATTGCGGAACTGCGCGGGGAAGTCCTCGAGAAAGTGGCGACTGACACCGAGCGGACGGCACGCGAATTTTTCAAGTTGTAGCGGGTGGCATCGGCATCCTGCCGATGGGCTTTGGTCGATCATTGGCAGGGATGCCAATGCCACGGTTAGCCATGCTTCGGCTGACCGCCGCTACAAGTTGCACGCGTGATCGATTGCGGCGAGTTCTTCGGGGCTGAAGGTGATGTTTTGCAGGGCGCCGAGGTTGTTTTCGATTTGGCTCCAGCGGCTGGCGCCGATGAGGACGCTGGTGACGAACGGCTTGGCGAGGAGCCAGGCGATGGACATTTGGGCCAGCGATTGGCCGCGCGATTCGGCGATCTCGGCCAAGGCGCGGACGCGGCGGAGTTTTTCCTCGGTGAGGTGTGCGGGGCGGAGGAAGCCGTCGGGTTTGCCGGCGCGGGATTCCGGAGCGATGCCGTTGTTGTAGCGTCCGGCGAGGAGTCCTTGGGCGAGGGGACTAAAGGGGATGCAGCCGATGCCTTCGTGCTCGAGCACGTTGCTCAATCCGTGTTCCACCCAGCGGTCGAAGAGATTGAAGACCGGCTGATGAATCAAGAGGTGGATCCGCTCGGCGCGGAGGAGCTCGGCGGCGCGGCGGGTGAGGTCCGCGTCGTAGCTGGAGATGCCGACGTAGAGGGCTTTGCCGGAACGGACCGCAGTGACCAGGGCGCCCACCGTTTCTTCGAGTGGCGTCTGGGGATCGGGACGATGGCTGTAGAAGATGTCAACGTAGTCGAGTCCGAGGCGCTGCAGGCTTTGGTCGAGGCTGGCGAGGAGGTATTTGCGCGAGCCCCATTCGCCGTAGGGGCCGGGCCACATGAGGTAGCCGGCCTTGGTCGAGATGATGAGTTCGTCGCGGTGTGCGGCGAGGTCTTCGCGGAGGAAACGTCCGAAAGTTTCCTCGGCGCGGCCCGGCGGCGGACCGTAATTGTTGGCCAGGTCAAAGTGCGTGATGCCGGCGTCGAAGGAACGCACAACCATGTCGCGGGCGTTGGCCAAATCGTCGTGGGCGCCGAAGTTGTGCCAGAGTCCGAGAGAAAGCGCGGGCAGCTTGAGGCCGCTGCGTCCGCAGCGGCGGTAGTCCATGGATTCGTAGCGGGCAGGGGAGGGCATATCTGAGGAGTTCGTATCAGGCTCTTCGGCCCGAGGAAATGTGTTTGGAGAGGAGCACGGATTTTGTCGCTTCATGGATTCTATGCAGTTGTCCCCCCACCGCTACGGCAAGGCCCGCGTTCGCGTGGTCAAGTTTTCGCGTAGCCGCACGTGCTGGTTGTTTGTTCGTTTCACCGCCGGGGACGGCGGCGCTACATGAGGTGGACGAGCGGGCCGCTCATCCCTACCTGGGAAGACAAGAAGGCCGTCCCTGATGGGACGGCCTTTTGTCTTGGTTTGGTCTGTGGACTGTAAACTGAACACAGCCAACTCACCTGCCCGCCGTGGCGGGCACGTGTCAATACCGGTAGTGGTTTGGCTTGTAGGGGCCTTCGACCGGAACGTGCATATACTCGGCCTGTTCTTTGGTCAGGACGGTCAGTTTCACCCCGAGTTTGTCCAAGTGCAGACGGGCCACTTCCTCGTCCAGAATCTTGGGCATCAGGTGAATGTTGACGTCATACTTTTCTCCCCGCTCCCACAGCTCGAGCTGGGCCAGCACTTGGTTGGTGAACGAGGTGCTCATGACGAAGCTGGGGTGACCGGTGGCGCAGCCCAGGTTGACCAAGCGGCCCTTGGCCAGAATGATGACCGAGCGGCCAGAGGCTTTGAAGGTGTAGCGTTCAACCGCACCAATCTCCGCGGGCTTGATTTCGTCCTTGGTCACCCGGCCAGCAGCAACTTCTTTTTCCAGCCAGGCGATGTCGATCTCGGTGTCGAAGTGCCCGATGTTGCAAAGAATGGCATCTTCAGCCATTTCCAGCATGTGGTGGCCCAGGATGATGTCGCGGTTGCCGGTGGCGGCGACGAACAGATTGCCCTCTTTGGCGGCGGCTTCCATGGTGGTCACTTCGAAGCCTTCCATCGCGGCCTGCAAGGCGTTGATCGGATCGATTTCGGTGACAATGACGCGGCAGCCATAGCGTTGCAGCGAGTGCGCACAGCCTTTGCCCACGTCCCCGTAGCCGCAAACCACGGCGACCTTGCCGGCCAGCATGACGTCGGTGGCACGCTTGATGCCGTCGGCCAGGGATTCGCGGCAGCCGTAAAGGTTGTCGAATTTGCTCTTCGTGGCCGAGTCGTTGACGTTGATCGCGGGGACTTTGAGTTGGCCGGTTTCCACCAACTGCTGCAGGCGGTGGACGCCGGCCGTGGTTTCTTCGCTGATGCCCTTGATCCCGGCGAGCAGCTCCGGATATTTCTTGTGCACCATGTCGGTGAGGTCACCGCCATCGTCCAGAATCATGTTCAGGGGTTTGCCGGATGGGAAGTGGATCGTCTGCTCGATGCACCATTGAAACTCTTCCTCTGTTTCGCCTTTCCATGCGTAAACCGGAATGCCCGCCGCGGCAATGGCCGCAGCAGCGTGGTCTTGGGTGCTGAAAATGTTGCAGCTTGACCAGGTGACTTCGGCGCCCAGTTCAACGAGGGTTTCGATCAACACGGCCGTCTGGATGGTCATGTGCAGGCATCCAGCGATGCGAGCACCGGCCAGAGGCTTGGTTTTGCCATACTTTTTACGCAGGGCCATCAAGCCGGGCATTTCTGTTTCGGCCAGATCGATTTCTTTGCGGCCGAATTCGGCCAGGCTTAGGTCGGCAACTTTGGAGTGCGCGACATTGGTGGGGTTTAGGGTGGTGGTGCTCATGGTTTTCTTTGATTTGGTGGTTGGTGGTGGAAAGGGTGCAGTTTTAAGTTTTTAAGAATTAAGTTTGTAAGTTGGGTGTTATTTGGCGGGGTTTTTGCGGATGATGGATTTGCGGAGGCCTTCGGTCATGGCGGAGACTTCACACGCTTCATTTACGAGGCTGCGGACTTGGGTGGACGCCAGATAGTTGAGGCGTCCGGCGATGTAGAGCTGGGTGCGCAATTCGCCGGAAGAGCCTTTCGCGATCTTGAGGAATTGCCCGAACTCCTTCGCACCTCCGCGTTCCGCGCCCTCGGCAATGTTGGAAGGAATGGAGAGAGCAGAGCGCTCGACCTGAGACTTGAGGCCGGCAGACTTGCAGCGATCAAAAGCTTTGAACACGTCGACCGCCAACCGGCAGCCGCGTTGCCAAACTTGAAGATCCTCGAAACTCTGGTAGGCCATGTTCTTAAAACTTAAAACTTACAAACCTAAAACTTATTTTAGTCCCGCCCGGCGGCGGAGTTCTTTTGCTTTCGAAGTGTCCTCCCACGGCGCCCACTTGAGGCCGGATTTGTGTCCGAAGTGACCGTAGTTGGTTGTCTTGCTGTAGATGGGGCGGAGGAGGTTGAGTTGTTTGACGATGTCGGCGGGCTTGAAACTGAAGGTGCCCAGGACGGCGCTTTGCAGTTTGCGTTCGCTGACTTTGTTCGTGCCGAAGGTGTCGATCGTGACCGAGACAGGCTTGGGATAACCGATGGCGTAGGCGAATTGGATTTCGGCGCGGTCCGCGAGGCCGGCGGCCACGATGTTCTTGGCCACCCAGCGTCCCATGTAGGCGGCGCTGCGGTCGACTTTGCTCGGGTCCTTGCCGCTGAAAGCTCCGCCGCCGTGACGACCCATACCGCCGTAGCTGTCGACGATGATTTTGCGTCCGGTCAGGCCGGCGTCGCCCTGCGGTCCGCCGATGACGAATTTGCCGGTCGGGTTGACCAAATACTCGGTGTTCTTGGTCAGCATCTTGGCCGGGAGAACCTTCTTGATCAGGTTGTTGACGATGAACTTCTCGATCGTGTCGTGGGAAACGCCGTCGGCGTGCTGCGTGGAGACGACCACGGCGGTGATTTCCTTCGGCTTGCCGTCGACATAGCGCACGGAGACCTGCGTCTTCGCGTCGGGGCGGAGCCAGGGGGCTTTGCCGCTCTTGCGGATCTTGGTCAGGTCGCGGCCGAGACGGTGGGCGAACATGATCGGTGCGGGCATCAACTCCGGTGTCTCGTTGCAGGCGTAGCCGAACATGAGGCCTTGGTCGCCGGCGCCCTGCTCGGAGGTCTTTTTGCCTTTGGCTTTCTTCGCGTCAACGCCCTGCGAGATGTCCTGGCTCTGCTGGGTGATTGCTTTGGTGATGATCACCTTGTCAGCGTGGAAAACGTCGTCGTCGTTGACGTAGCCGATTTCCCCGATGGCCTGACGCACGATCTTTTCGAAATCAAATTTGGCGTCCGTCGTGATTTCACCGGCGAGCACCACCATGTTGCTCTTGACCAGTGTTTCGCAGGCCACACGGCTTTTTTTGTCTTGGGTCAGGCACGCGTCGAGCACGGCGTCGGAAATGGTGTCGCAAACTTTGTCGGGGTGGCCTTCGCCAACCGACTCGGAGGAAAAGATATAGTCAGAGGTCATTGGAATTGAGAGGTTAAGCCACGAGTTGAAGCCGCTGACACAGCCGCTTTTCCTCGTGACGTATCAACATATCATGATATTTTGATGCGTCTATCCAAAAAATGACGGGCACCCTGAAAATTCTCAAGCTGCTTTCCGACCCCACGCGGCTGCGGATTCTCCGTCTGGTCGGGCAGGAAGGGCTCACCGTGGCCGAGTTGCAGCAGATCCTCGGGATGGGGCAGTCGCGGACCAGCGCCCATCTGGCCCAATTGAAGGCCGAGGGGCTGGTGGCCGACCGGCGGGCGGGCAAGAATATTTACTACACCCGCGGGGGCGCGGTGCCGTCGGCCATCGCGGAACTGATCGAAAGCGGCGGCGAGGAATTGCCCGAAGCGGCGCAGGATGACGCGGCCGTGAAGCTGGTGCTGCGTCAGCGGCAGGACAAGGCGGGCGAATATTTCAACCAACTGGCCGGCAAATTCGGGCGCACTTATGTGCCGGGGCGGTCCTGGCGGGCGCTCTCGCATGGTTTGCTCCGTCTGCTACCGCCGATGGTCATCGCGGACCTCGGTGCGGGCGAGGGAACGCTTTCGCAACTGCTGGCGCGGACGGCCAAGAAGGTCATCGCGGTGGACAACGCACCGGCCATGGTCGAGTTCGGGTCCAAGCTGGCCACCGAGCACGGGCTGAAAAATTTGGAATACCGGCTGGGTGAGATTGACGATCCACCGATCAAGGCGGGCGCGGTGGATCTCGCGCTCTTCAGCCAGGCGCTGCACCACGCGGCGAGTCCGGGTAAAGCACTGGCCGCGGCGCACAAAATCCTCAAACCGGGCGGACGGCTCATGGTGCTGGACCTTCTGAGTCACTCCTTCGAGCAGGCGCGCACCCTTTACGCGCACGTCTGGCTCGGGTTTTCCGAGGTGGAGTTGGTTCGGCTGATCGAGAAGGCCGGTTTCAAGGATGTCGAGGTTTCGGTCGTGAGTCGCGAGGCCAAGGCGCCGCATTTCCAGACGGTGCTGGCCACGGCGCGCAAATGAGCAGAAGCCGGGGTTTTTGGGCCACGAGTCTCGCGCCCGCCGGGATGGCCTTGAAGTTGTATTGGCCGGCCTTTCTCGCGCTGCAAATTTTCGCCGGTCTGCTCGCGGCGGGTTATTATGCGAGCGGAGCGGTGCGGGACGTGGCTCACTGGTTGTTGGAGTGGAAATCGGCGGGCGGCCTCCTCTTTGTTGTTGCGGCCAATATTTTCAGCGGCGCGGTCTTGCCCGAAATGCTCAAGGCTCGGTTGCGTCCGCCTGACCGCCCCGCGCCAACCTGGCGCGACTGGCTGCATTTGTCCGGACTGATGGCGATCTTGGGCCTGGCCGTGAATGAATTCTACCGCGCGCAGGGCGGGTGGTTTGACGGCTTTGGCGTGGCCACGGCGGTGGCCTTGAAAATTTTGGTCGACCAGCTCGTCTTCGCGCCGCTTTTTGCCCTGCCGCTCGTCGTGGTCTGGTTCGCTTGGCAAGAAAATAGCTACCGCTGGGGGAGAACCCGGGCCGCGTTGACCCCCTCCGTCTTTCTCCAGCGGTTGATTCCGCTCTACCTGCCGAACCTGTTGTTTTGGGTGCCGGCCTTGATCGCGCTCTATTCGTTGCCCACCGAGCTGCAGTTCTTGCTATATCTTTTTCTGAACGGCGCTTGGTGCCTGCTCATGATCTTCATCGCGCGCGAGATGTCGGGCGCGGCGGCAGTCTGAGACTGCTCAGGCCTAGTAGTTTAGTTTTGCGTAAGACTAAACGGAGCATTGAACGTACTCAAATTTCGGGTTGCTCCATCAAAAAAGTGCTGTTTACCCTCACGTCTGGCTCGGGTTTTCCGAGGTGGAGTTGGTCCGGCTGATCGAGAAGGCCGGCTTCAAGGATGTCGAGGTTTCGGTCGTGAGTCGCGAGGCCAAGGCGCCGCATTTCCAGACGGTGCTGGCCACCGCGCGCAAATAGTCTGAGACAAGGCCGTTAATAGCCTTGTTGCTGCCGTCGATTCGGCTTAAGGGTCTCACGTCCGAACTTCCGCACTCCCACATTCCCATGCCTGATTCCATCCAAGTCACCTCCAA
This sequence comes from Chthoniobacterales bacterium, assembly GCA_044359955.1. Classification (GTDB taxonomy): domain Bacteria; phylum Verrucomicrobiota; class Verrucomicrobiia; order Chthoniobacterales; family JACTMZ01; genus JACTMZ01. The sequence continues at coordinate 40,088 of JBIKLF010000008.1, forward strand.
CTCCTCTTGGTTCAGCCGCCTCGGCAAAGCTTTCACCGGCATCGTCGTCGGCATCGTTCTCATTATTGTCGGAGTCGCCCTGCTTTTCTGGAACGAAGGCCGCGCAGTCAAAACCTTCAACACCCTAAAGGAAGGCCAGGGGCTCGTCATCGATATCGCATCCGATTCGGTCGACGAGGGTAACAACGGCAAACTGGTCCATCTCTCGGCCGATGCGGTGACGGACGAAACGCTCGTCGATCAGGATTTCGGTGTTTCGGCCAACGCCATCCGTCTGCGCCGCGACGTCGAGATGTATCAGTGGAAAGAAACCGAGAAGAGCGAAACGCGGAAGAAACTTGGCGGAGGGGAGGAAACGGTGACGACCTACACCTATACCAAGGGGTGGAGCGGCATGTTGAACGACACGGCCAACTTCCATGAACCGTCCGGTCACGAGAATCCGTCCGAGTTTCCTTATGACAGCATGACGCTCGATGCGGAGCAGGTCGCGGTCGGTGCGTTTTATCTATCCCCGGATCTCATCGCGCAGCTTTCCGACTACAAAGACCTTCCCGTGCGCGACGTGCCTGAAGGAGCGGATTGGCCCGAAGACGCGCAGACCGACAAGGGCGGCATCTACCTCGGCGCCAACCCGGCACGACCGCAGGTTGGTGACGTGCGCATTAACTTTTCGGTGGTCGAGCAGGGCCCGGTCAGCATCGTGGCCGCGCAAAATGGGGACACGTTCGCCGACTACCAGACCAAGGCGGGTGGTTCCATCGCCATGATCGTTTCCGGCAATGTTCCGGCGCAGCAGATGTTTGAGGATGCGATCGCCGGGAATACTCTCATCACATGGTTGGTGCGCCTCGGTGGCTTCATCCTCATCTGGATCGGTTTCGGTCTGCTCTTCGCGCCGCTCTCGGTCATCGCCGACATCGTGCCGCTCTTCGGGAGTCTGGTCGGTGCGGCGACTGGGCTCATCGCTTTCCTTCTGGCTCTGGCCGTCGCCCTCACCGTGATCGCCATTGCTTGGGTGGTTTTTCGTCCACTGCTCGGCATTGCTCTGCTCGTTCTGGCGGTCGCGGCTGCGGTGTTCGGTTTCCGCGCCTTTGGCAAGAAGCCGCAAGCCGCATAACAGCGCTGTCCGTTCGGTCGCTATGAATTTAAACTGGTATGAAATTTACCATTGCCCTCGCTTGCAAAGAGTGACTAAAAGGACGCTTATGAAGCACCTACTGCATCCTTTTCGCTTTTTAGCGCTGATCTGCGTGATTGGTTTTCCCGCGGCGGCACAGGCGCTCAATCTCGACTTCGAGTTGATCAATGAAACCGGTTGGGCCATCAAGGAAATCTATGTCTCCCCCGTGTCGGCAAATGACTGGCATGAGAACCTGATCTCCCAACCGATGGCCGACGGTGAGTCTTACGAGATAACCTTCAGCCCGGATGCCGACGTCGCGAAATGGGACATGAAGATTGTCTGGGTGGACGAGGGTGAAGACGTGTTTTGGAGGGGCCTCGATTTGAGCAAAATCTCCAAACTCACGCTGCGTTACAACGCGGAGACCGACGAGACCAGCGCTGAGGCGAAATAAGGCAGCCTTGTCACTCCATGCCGGGAAAATCCTCCACCGTAGCTCTCCTCCTCTTCTCGGCTTTCGCTCCGCTCGCGGCGTCTGCCGCAGGCGATAACGAGTGGGATCCGGAAATTTATCCGGACGACCAGATTTTCCCTTCGCTCATCATCGGCGCGGCGGCCGTTAAGCCCGACAGCGACGTGTTCGCGGTGTGGGAGGGGAACCATATCGGTGACAAGCAGGGGATCGTGGGCGCCTCGGTCGACGATGTTGCCAAGGGGAGCAAGGTGACCTTGGAAGTGCGCGAAAACGACGTCATGCGCGCCAGCCGGATCGCGGGAACGGCGGAGGCCGACGGAACGGTCAGCATCTATCCGAAGATCTCCTGGAAATATGACAAGCTGTCCAACATCCGGCAGGTCGTCCCGCTTGACGTGACCATGGAGTTGAAGATCGACGGCGAAAGTCGCGGTGAGAAAACGGTCACGGCCACCCTGCGCACGGTCAACGACTGCCTCTTCGTTGTGACCGAACCGGGCGACGAAGAGACTTACTCGGACTACTCCTGGCTCTTTGCCGCCTACGTGAACGAAAACCATCCGTGGGTCGACCAGACGCTCAAAGAGGCGCTCGATACGGACTTGGTGTCGTCCTTCGACGGCTACCAGAGCGGTGATCCGGAGCAAGTGCTCATGCAGGTTTTCGCTATCTGGAATGTTATGCAGCGCAAGGGGCTCCGTTACAGCAATGTCACCACCACCGCGGCTGAATCCGGATCGGTCGGCAGCCAACACGTGCGCCTCTTCGATGAATCGGTCAAAGCCGCCCAGGCCAATTGCGTGGACGGTTCCGTGCTGCTCGCCGCGGTGCTGCGCAAGATCGGGCTGGACCCGCATCTGGTCACGGTGCCCGGGCACATGTTCCTCGCTTTCTCGCTCGATGACGAAACGATGGTCGGGCTCGAGACGACCATGATGGGCGCCGCTGATCTCGACGCGGTGGACGAAAAACGCCTGCGCTCATTTCTCAAATTCGATCCCGAGGAAAAGCGCAACGAGGAGTCGTGGGCGACCTTCGAAGCCGCTCTCGACACCGGCACGCAGGCCCTGCTCGAGGCGGCGAAAATGTTCGACGAGGATCCCAACTACATGCTGATCGACATGGCAGAAGCCCGCAATGTGGGCATCCTGCCGATCAGCAGCAATGTCGGCGGACGCTGATCATTCGGCTGCCACTGCAGCCGTCGGGTTGAAAGAACCCAAGACGGCTTCGGCCGAATCCAAGTCTTCCGCATAGGCCGCGGCCCAGACTTCGGCGATGGTGGTCGGTCCGAGAATGATGATGGCCGAGACGAATTTCACATCGTTGCCGTCTTTGTCTTTCCCGTCCCCGCCAAGCTGGAAAGCGGGCATGCCCTTGATCTCGAGTTCCTTGACGTCACCCAGTTCTATGTCCTTGTAGTTCTCCTGGAGAAACTCGGCGGTTGATTCTGAGATGGCGTCGATCTCGGCCTTGGCGTCCTCCTCGCTTTCGCACTCGACGGCGCGGAATTGCAGCACTGATCCGTTCTCGCTCTCGAGCGAACCGAATTCGCCCACCTCGGAAATTGCCGTAACCTCCCAATCGGCCGGCGCGTCGATGCTGAACATCGTGGCGTCCTGCGTGGGGTAGTGCAGCGTCTTGGTTTCGGCTTGCGCGGCCGCGAGGCTGGCGACGGTAAAAATGACAGCGGCGACGGAGGTGAATAATGTTGCTTTCATGGTGCAGTCATCTTCCCCCAACCGCAGTCGGGCGCAAGCTTTTTTGCGGAGTTCTCGTCCGGGCGCGGAAAAATTATGGGAGTCCCGGAGTTGCAATAAGGATCCGCAAATCTTCAGGCGGCGTGTAATCGGTTTTCTCGATGACGAAAGTCGTCGGGCCGGTCTTTTTCACGCCGGTGGCGCAGAGCGAAAGGATGTTGTTCGGGCTGCCTTTGTCGACGGTCAGCTTGAACGTCCCGATCGGCCCCTGCCAGGTGTTGGCGGTGCGCAGGATGTAATCGATGTGATACGACATGCGGCAGCGGGTGAGCGCTTTCGAGGTGGCTTCATCGACACAGTAGCGTCGGGCGGTGGCGAGTTGGTAGTCCTCGGTCGCGGGGTGTTGCCAAGACCAGATGCCGCCGGGCGGATGGTTTTCGTAGGCGTGTTTGATGGCAACCTTGGTGCCGGCCGGGAAGGTCTGGGTCCAGTGGTAGCGGATGGCGATGGCCCATTGGAAAGAGTAACGTTCCGCGCTGTCCTGCGGCGCACCTTCTGGCAATTCGACCAATCCCACGGAGACGAGTTTCTCGAGTGCGGCGGGAGTCAGTTTTTCCATCGCTGCGACGAGTCGGTCAGGCTTGAGCGTGAGGGGCACGCCGGCCTCCTCGAGCAGCGCGGTCACATCTTCGCCAACCGTCGGTTCGCCGGTGCCGGGAGCGTAGGAAAACCGGACGGCGCGGCGCTCGACTTTGGGTGTGATGCCGCGGCCATCGACCTCGACGGTGAAGTTGACCAGGTTTTCGCGGTCGGCGTCTTCCGGCAGGTTGGTATCCGAATAAAACAAATCCTGCAGGGCGATCGGCGGCAGCGGGAAAATGATTTCGCCGGTCACGTCCTCGTCCGAAGTATTCGCGAAAACGTAGGAGACTTTGATTTGGTCAATGCTGATGAAGAGATCTTCCGAGAGCATGGCGACCTTGTCGGTCTGCGCGAATTCGAGGCCGTTCGCGCCGATGCCCCCGAACCCGTCGTTGGCGCGCGTGTGCGCAACCGCGACGAAGAGTGCGATGCCGAGAAGAATTACCGTTCTCATTCCTTCACCTTCACCGTTCCCCCGCACAGGTTGCCTTCCTCCACGCCCTCGATCCACACGTTGAGCGTCTTGATGCGATCCTGTGTCAGTTCGGTCAGATAGGTCATTTCGCACACGGGCTGGATGCTGCCGTAGTAGCCGGGCTCACGGTCGGGGTATTTCATCTTCAACTGCGCATCGCGAAAATCGATCCAGCAACGCTGCGCTTTTTTGAGGTTGGCCAGGAACACGTCATCGTCCGCGTAATCCTCGAGGATTTGTTGGTAGATCGCATTTAGCTCTATGTCCGCCGCTTTGAACTCGCCGGCCGCATCTTGGTTCATTTCCCCTTGGGTCTGGGCGCTTGCTTCGGTCCATGGCGCGCCAAACACGATCAGCGCGATAATCGGCAGGAAGGATTTCGTCATAGACCCGTCTACTTAGGCCGGACGAACGGCGCTGTCGACCCATGTTTGTCCATTTGGGAACGCTTCTTTGGGGAGTGTATAACCGATGGACTCGCGGTGCTCGGAGGTAATGCCAAAGCCGGAGAGGTTGCGGACTTTACCTCTTAAGGTAGGGACGAGCGGCCCGCTCGTCCGCTCTCTGAACAACGGCCACGCGGGCCGCGTGTCCCTACCCGATGATCGTCATTCGTGAGTCCAACTCATTTTGAGGATTGGTATAATGTCTTGCCGCTTGGTTTTGGGCCCATTGCCGCGCAGTCCATCAAGTCTCCGCGCAGATTTCTTGCCGGAGAAATGCTCTTAGCCGGAACGATGCAGTTGAAGGCAAAAGTAGAAGCGGCGTCCCCGCCGCTTGTCGTCCAGGGTTAAGCGGCGGGGACGTCGCTTCTACTTTTCCGAACCGCCGCAGCAAAGGCCTCACCAGATCGTGGCGTCTATGCCGCCAACACCGCGTTCCAACAATAGGACTCCCTTCAGGCTCTTCCCCCTGTCCTGTGAATTGAAGGATGCTGATGAGCAGGCTGAATAAAAGGACGGTCGCTTTCATGGGAGGTTGCCGGGTCATGCAGGCCTTTCTGTTTTTTGGCAAAAGCTGTTTGAGGCGCCGTCTGCCGGCGGCAGCATAATTGGTTGTTTTGGCGTCCCCGTGCCCTATGAGTGGCGGGGTGAACGCGCTCAACCTGAAGAACTTTGTGCGGGAGGCGCTTTCCCGCGGCATCGGACGGGAGGAAATCTCCCAGGGTCTGCGCCAAGCCGGCTGGCCGGAAAAAGAAATCCAGGAGGGTCTCGACTCTTTCGTCGATGCCGGGTTGCCGCTGCCGGTGCCGCGTTGCCAAGCCTCGGGAAGTCCGCGCGAGGCCTTCCTCCATCTGCTCATGTTCTTCGCGCTCGGGGTATGGGTCACCGCGCTGGGTTCTCTGCTCTTCGACTTCATCAACATCCGGTTTTCCTTGCCCGGTGAGACGGTCTCGGGTGTGGCCGATTCGCTGCGCTTCGGCGTTGCTTCGCTGGTCGTCGCTTTTCCTTTGTTTGTTTTGGTCGCCCGGCGCGTGCGCGCCGATTTGGCCGTCAATCCCGCGCGGACCTTCGATCCGGTGCGACGCTGGCTTTCCTACCTCGCGCTTCTCGTCGCTTCGCTCGTGCTCGTCGGGGACGGCGTGGCGCTGGTTGTGCAATTTCTCGGTGGTGATCTCACCGCGCGCTTTGTCTTGAAGGCGGCCGTGGTGGCCGCGCTGGCCGGAGGCGTGGTCTGGTGGTTGCTGGGCGGGCTGCGCGAAGGCGCCCGTGCTGTGCCGGCGTTTGCCCGGATCGCGTTGTGGGCGCTGGTTGCTGCCGTGGTTGCCGCCGTGGTTGCCGCCGCGTTGTGGTTGGCCGGTGGGCCGGTGCAAGCAAGGGCCGAGTCGCTCGATCAAATGCGCAGGCAGAATTTGCGCACCATCTACCACGATGTGAATTCGTTTTACCGGCAGCAGGGGCACTTGCCGGCCTCGCTCGAGGAATGCGACCGCAGCCCGGGAACGTTCATCGAAAGGAAAACCGATCCCGCCACCGGTGCTCCTTACGGTTACGAAGTGGTCGATGCCGATACGTTTACGCTTTCCGCCGATTTCAGTCTGCCGAATATTGCGCAGCAATCGGGGGCTTACGGACCCGAGGTGGATGGCTTTTGGAAACACGAGGCGGGACCGGCGGTCTTCCGCGTCGATTTGGGCGCCGCGCAGGAGGACTGAATTGTGCGTCCGCGTGTCATTGCCGCGATCGTCCTCACCCTTCTGCTTCTTTTTGGAGCGGGAACCTCTCTCTTGCTGGTCATGATCGTTCCCTTCCTCTTCGACGCCCCTGGAACCGAGGAACAGGCGGCAACGTGGGTCATAGTCGGGGCGATCCTTTCCGCTCCACTCATGTGTCTGGCGGCGACCATCGGCGTGTGGATCGCTGCTTTTCCCGCCGGACGCAGCCGTTGGTGGTATGCCGCGCTGATTCTGCCCGTCCTCAGCGGTCTGGTTTTCTGGATCGCCGGGTCCTTCCGCCCGGAATTTTTCTGAAACCTTCCGTCCGAACCTGTCTATGACATTGGCCAGAATTTGCAGCAACTACCGGTTCGAAGCGGTGATAATCCCGCATTTCTTGGTCCGAGCCGTTCTGGTTCTGATGTCCGTGGTCACATCTTTGGCGGCTGGGCATGAGCATGGGCCGACCGGAACCTACACCGAGTGGAACTGGCCTGACCCACCACCCAATGCCAACGGCAAGTCGGGATACGAGAGTTTTGAGCACGGTTTGAGGGTAGACATCGAGCCGGATGCCAACGTCGGATTTTTCTGGGCGCATCAAGGAAGTTTCGTTGACGGAGACACTTTCTACCTGGGACTGCAAACCCTCGGGCGCCATCCCGACGGGGCCGAAGGCAAGGTCGCTATTTTTTCAGTCTGGAACGCGCGCGAGGGTTCCAGTTCGGGGATCGCCCAGCCTTTCAGTGGCGAAGGCGAGGGTTTTCAGACGGTGATCCCCTATGATTGGCGCGCCAACCGGAAATACCGGCTCCGCATTTCGCGGAGCGGCCAAAACCGGAAGGGCACCGAATGGACGTCCACCGTTCGGGACGAGTCCAGCGGGGAAGAAGTTGAAATCGGCACGATCACGGTGCCGAAATCATGGGGTTACCTTGGACCCTGGTCTGTCATGTGGTCGGAGCGTTACACCGGTCCGGACGTCCGAGATTGCCACGATGTCGGCCGCTCCAAAGTGCTCTTCGAAGCTCCCCGCGCGAATGACGGTGAGACGAAAGCCACGAGCCACCGCAACTATCTCGCCGACCCCGCGAATTGCCCGAACTCCCGCGTCGGCGACACCCGCAACGGCGTGTGGCAGGAAATGGGTGCGCCCGATGGATAATTAATGCAGGTTGGCCCATCTGCTTTCCCTGTGAAGTCAAAGCTCAACCTCCCATTGGTGATCGGCATTGCCATGCTCCTTTGCGGATTCCTGCTGGCAAATTATGCAGGCCCCGCCATCTATGGCTCGCTCTCGGAAATTCGCGCACCCAGCACGCAGACCGACAATCCGGTCTTCGCGGTTCCGATCTACTTCGTGAAACTCCTCCTGCAGGCTGCCGGGCCGCTGCTTGTCATCATCCTTGGCGCCCTCATGGCCGTCTCCGGCGCGGTGGCGTCACTCGTCGGACTGGTGCAGATCATTTTGCGTTGGTTCCGTCGTCGCCGCGGAACACCGGAGTCCAAAGAATGAGGCAAGAGGACTCCCCGGCGATCACGGCGCGTAGCGTCGATACCGATCGCCGTCGAGCAGGAGATCGTCGCCATCCATGGTGACGGTGAACGTCTTGTTCGTTTTTAAATCAGGAACCTTGAGGGTCAGTTGATCTCCCTCCAGCGTCCACGTTCCTCCCCACATCGTGGCCTCCCCATCGGCACCCTGCACGTGAAGTCGTCCGTCCTCGAAAAAGTCGTAACTGATGTCTCCCTCGACCGGCTGCCAGCCATAGGTATTTGGCGTGCTGTGGAGGAACTGCCTGAGTTCGGACTCCGACTGGGCCGAGGTGTCGTGGGGGATGAGCCAGAGCAGAGTGGCAAGGCATGCCAGTGCGGTTTTGAGCGTGATTTTCATTCCAGTGGTGAAGTTGTCTGGCGGAACTTCGATGACAAGAATAATTTGACATTGGCCGCCCCCTTGGAGTCCAAAGGGGCCCTCCCGGCATTTGCCGACGCCATATCTCACCCAAAAAACACCAACCATTATGAAACGCCTTTTCGCCTATTTTGCCTGCGGCACATTCCTCGCACTTCTTTTGGCCACGCCCGCTCTCGCCGGCCCCCGGGAGGTGCCGAAAGGTTCGGAGCTGCGTGACCATCTCTTCACGCTCGCCCGCGCGACTGTGGAAGAAACAGCAGGGTGCCCCGTCCGCTTCGCCGGCCCGCTCAAGGAACTCGACGGATGGGCGTTCTTCAACGGCAACATCGTGGACAAATCCGGCAAAGCGATTCGCATCGGAGGAGCGGAGAGTTCGGACACCGTGATTCTTTGGAAAAAATCGGGCGGCGCATGGGAGCTCGTGACGTCCGCCGCGGGAATCTCCGATGTCTCTTACGCATCGTGGCCCGACGAATACGGCGCGCCCAACGAACTGCTCTTTCCCTGAGATCCGTGAATGCGGGTCTCGCCGAAAATTTGCGCAAATCCGCACCGCGAATTCCCACGATGAAAAGGACCGTTTTTTTCGCTGCCGGCTGCCTGTTTCTTGGTCTTGTGCCTGTTTCCGCCGTGCTCGATATCGTTGCGGACAACGCGGAAGGTAAAGAGCCGGTGTATGTTTTGCAGGACACCTCCACCGGCGAGAACTATGGGACGTTCTGGGATCGTGCGAATGACAGGAGCGACTTCGGCTTCGAGTCATCGATCGTGCCGGACTTCGTCTGGTCGAAGGACCGCGACTACGTGGCCGTCACTGCAGGAGCCTCGCGGAGCAGGACAGTTTCGATCTACAAGGTCGTTGGCGACTCGCTTGAGGAAGTAAGCGTTCCGCAGCTGAACGATGAACAGGCCGCCCCGCTGAGCGACATTACCGATCCCGCTGCCGAAGGGATGGACGCGATTCGCTGGCAACCGGATGGCACCCTGCTGGTCCGCTTCTGGTCAGTGGATCGTGTGACCGACGATTCGGCGGAACAAAAAGAAGCCAACGTCTGGGCCGACATCGAGATCGAAGGCGACCGGGCAATAATCGTCGGGACAAGCACAGCAGAGCCGTCCGTCCCATCAGAGCAGTCCCTGGCCTCCGATCCCGCACCGCCGGCGGGGGAGACCCTCACCTCGCGCAGCGAACCAATCTACGCGCAGGGCGACACCGGCGAGCAACCGCCGGACGATTCGGAGTCGGTCTTCCGCTTTGACGGGAAGGACTACTTCCTGCGCGGCGATCAAGCGGGGATCCGTGAATATCTGACGGAAGGCGAGACCTTCGAAAGCTGGAACACGCTTATCTCGATCCGCCACTTCGATGGCACCGATGATCCCCGCGCGTATGCCTTTGCCATCGTCAAGAACGCCAAAGCCAGCGACCCCGAAGCCCAGGGGCAGGTTATGGAAAACGATGCGGCCGGATCCTACATCGCGGACTTTCTGGTTTATTCCGAGGAGGGCAGCGAGCCTGCCTACGCGGAATGGAACCTCTGGCGTGTCGAGAAGAAGGGTGACGGCGTCGAGGCCGTGCAATACGCGCGGAGGTTCTACAATTTTGATACCGATACACCGCAGCAACTGATCGCGGACCGCGAAAGGATTGTCCCGGAACTCGCGGTGCTTGAAATACCGGCAGAGTAGAACGCAACCCGCTGGCCCCTGGCGTCATTGGCTCGCTCAGCCGGGCAACCCGGACGCGAAAACGTAAACGCCAACAATTACCAGCGTGAGTCCGATGCCGAACAAGCCGGCGAAAATGCGGAGAAGAAGCTTCCGCCTCGTGCGCCAGAAAACCGCCAATCCCAGCGGGACCCCGGCCGCGCCGGCCAAGAGCTGACCGCCAAGCACCAGCAGCACCATGCTGGTTTGCGCCTCGGCGGGCGCGGTCCCGGCATCATTGGCCATCAGCGTGCCCATCAAGGAAAGCGTGATGACGAGCGAGGCGCCGGCGATCCACAAAGCGGCCAAGAGCAAGCCGGCCAGAATAAGCAAGGTTCGGGCGAGATGATCGTTCATGCGGAAGCGTCGGGAATTCCTGGTTGCAGTGCATGTAATCGGACGCCCGCCATGGCGTCAAACGGGCGCTTTTCCGGATTGTTATGCTCCGCCGCCGCGGCGAGAAAGACGGGGTGATGAAAGGTCGAGTTATGCGGTCCGCGGCGATCATGGCGGCTTGCTTGGCGCCGATGCTTGTGCTGCCCCTGCAAGGTTGCACCCTTGCGGCCTACGGACTGGGTGTCGCCACGATGGCCAACGATAGCGTGGTGCGGGACAAGGAAGAGTATGCCTCCTATGTCCGGCGGGCCGAGACAGAGAACGCGGAGCGATTGAAGGCGGGTCTGCCCGCGCGGAAAATTCTCTCGCGGCGCGCCTGGTCCAGTCAGAGCAGTGCGCCTTGATCGTCCCGCGGACGCCTCACGGCCATTCCACGGCGGTCAGCACGTCGATGTCCATGCGTCCACCGGCTTCGGGAATCTCCTCGTTGCGCCGCTCCCAGCGCACGCGGCAGGCACGGCCCTCGTATTCCTGCGGGTCGGCGAGAACGCGATCGATGGCCACGTCAGTCTGCAGAATGAAAAAGGAGCGCTCGGCGCCTTTGCTGTCGCGCATTTTCCAGTGCGCGTAATCGCCTTGCTCGATGCCGAGGAACACGCCCTCGACAGCTTGGCCTCCGGCCGCCTCCGTGCCCGCGGAGCCCCCAAGCGCCTGGGTGTAGCGCGGAATTTCCGTGCCGAGACGTTCCAGCATGCTGGCGGCATCCTCGCTGTGCGGCACGAATGAGGGATCCGTCGAAAGCCACTTCACGATCTCGCCGTTTTCCAAATAAACGCGGTCTTCGATCGCTTTGCCGCCGTCCTTCTTGAGCGTGCTGAAAACAAACACCGGCTGTCCGCCCTCAAGATAAAACTCGTCGAAACCGGCGCCGCTCAGGCCCGGCGAGGCGGTGATCTTGCGGAGTTGTCCGTTCTCTTTCCAACCCTGCAAGGAAACGGGGCCATCCGCACCTGGAAGGGTGGCGCTGACTTTTTCCAGATCCGCCGCGCTCGCGTTGATTTCACGATAGACTTGGCGTTGGTGCGAGATGTCGGGGTCTTGGGCCTGCGCCGCGCTCGCGGCGGCGAGGAAGGCGATCAACAGGGGGCGGGATTTCGTCATTTCCGGTAACTATCCCCGGCGCCGTCCTGCGACAAGATCAAGATGCGCGATCTCCTCAGCTCCGCGCCGGCGTATCCTCGAACGGCACCATGGGGGCGTCGCGCCAGAGGGATTCCAGGTCGTAGAAGTCGCGTTTTTCGGCCTGGAAGACGTGGATGAGGACGCCGTGGTAATCGAGGACGATCCATTGGCTGGCGGGGAAGCCGTCCGAGTGGGCGGTGAGCCCGAGGTCATCGCGGAGTTTTTCGCGGATCTCGGAGCCGATGGCTTTGAGGTGCGGTTCGCTCGTGCCGGTGCAGATGACGAAGTAGTCGGCGAAGCTCGAGAGCTGGCGCAGATCAAGGATGCGAATGTCTTCGGCCTTTTTGCCCGCGGCGGCGTGGGCGGCGGCGAGGGCGATGGATTCGGAGTCGGATATCACGCGGGGCGGTAGAGACCTTTCACCCTGATGTAATCGCAGACCGCGTCCGGGGTCAAATAACGGATGCTGCGTCCGGCCGAAACCCGGGCGCGGAGATCGGTGGAAGAAAGGTCGATTAAGCGGCGGACGACCACCCAACCGCCCGGTATATCGTGGTGGGCGCGATCGAGAACGACGATCTGGGCGCGGCGGCGGATTTCGTCCGGTTCGTGCCAAGTTTCGAATTTGGCCACATTGTCCGCGCCGATGAGAAGGACGAATTCGTCGTGCGGATGGGACAATTTGAGTTCGCGCAAGGTGTCCACCGTGTAACTGGGCGGCGGGCGGTGCAATTCGAGGTCGGCGACTTCGAATCCGTCTTCGCCCGCGATGGCGAGCTGGATCATGGCCAGGCGGTCCTCTGCGCTGGCCGGTTTGTTGTCCGTTTTGTGCGGGGACATGTTGGCGGGGATGAAGAGAATGCGGTCGAGTTCGAGTTCCTCAAGGGCGGCACGGGCGAGGATGAGGTGCCCGTGGTGGATCGGGTCGAAGCTGCCGCCGAAGATGCCTGTGCGCATGGCGGGAGATTAGGAAGGAACGGGAGATTTTGCGGTCTTTTTGTTTCCAGAGTCGAGGGATTGTGGTGGCGACCTACGACATCCCCGGTAGGGCGCGGCGTCCCCGACGCGCCGGGTGCATGCCGCCGGACGAGCGGCCCGCTCGTCTGCTCTGCACGAGGCGGACACGCGGGCCGCGTGTCTCTACCACGGCGCGATCCACCATTCAGAATTCCACCTGCAGGCCGACATACCAGTTGCGGGGAGCGGCGGGGTCGATGCCGTCGTTGCGGATGCGGGCGTAGTAGCGGTTGTCGAAGAGGTTGTTGATGCCGCCGATGACGCTGACGTTGTCCTTGTAGACGTTCACTTCGAAGGTGAAGTCCCAGACGTTGTAATACGGGATGTAGTATTGCTGCGTGTTGTTGTCGTTGGCGTAGGCGCCGCCGTTGAAGGTGCTGGTCAGGCCGAGCTGGATCTTGTCGCGCCAGTTGTAAAGCGCGCCGGTGCGGATGAGGTAGTCGGGCGTGTATTGCGGGGTTTTGCCCTCGAACTGGCCGCCGATGTAGCGGCCTTGCTGCGCGGTCAGACCAAAATAGCCCAGGACCGAGCCGTAGGTATCGACCCAGCTGGATTGTCCTTCGGCGGTGTCGCGGAGCGCATCGGCCACGCCGACGAAATCCACTTGCACCATGCTGTCCCAGCCGTAAGTGACGGACCGCCCGGTATTGACGATGAAGGTGTCGTTGCCGATGACCTGCGTGCCGATTTGGTTCTGGAAATCGATGAGGAAGAAACTGGTGTCCCAGGTGAGCCACGGCTGGGGGTTGCCGCGGAAGCCGGCTTCGTAGTTCCAAACGAAGCTGGGTTGGAGATTGCTCGGGACGAAAACGTTGGGCGAGGTCGGGACGGCCTGGGTGAAAACGGCGGGGCGGTAAGCCTGCGAGACATTGGCGTAGGCGTTGACCTGCGGGGTGAAGTCGTATTGCGCGCCGAGGCCGAAGAGCGGGACGAACGCGTAATTGCCCTCGTTGGCCAGAGCTTCGTCGGCGTCCGTTTTGACCACGTTGACGGTTTCGTTCACGGTCTGCCAAATGCTCTCGAGGCGCACGGCGGGCACGATCGAGAGATTGCCGATGGCGAAGCGATTTTCGGCGAAGATGGAGTAATACCAGTTGGAGCGGTTGCTCTGGTTGCGGGTCACGCCGGTGGTGGCCGACGGGGTGCTGCCCCGCTGGTCGGTGCGGGGCGAGAAGGTATTGAAGAGCAGCATGCCGCCGGTGAAGGTGTGCGTGTTGCCGAGCCACTCCCAGTCCTGGCGGATGCGCGGCTCGAAGCCGAAGGTGTAGAATTGCTGGTTTTCGATCTGGTTGGTCAGGGCATCGGGACCGGTCGGTAACGTGCCGAAGCCGCCGCCGCGCTGGCGGGCGCTGTAACGCAGGTAGTAATTCCACCAACCGCGCAGGCTGAAGAACGTCGTGTCGCTCAGGTCGTTTTCGTGGATGAGTTGCACGGCATAGCGGCTGATGCGCATGTTGTCATAAAAGCGCGTGGTGCCGTAGGGATCGCTGTTCCAGTTGACCGTGCCCGGTCCGGTGGCGAGGGTGACGCCGCCGGGTTCGCCGTGGGTTTCGTCGTAGGCGTCGATGATGAGGTAGGTGCGGGCGGTGGTTTGCTGGCCCCAGCTGAGGGTGCCGCTCCAGGAGTTGAGGTTGAACTGGCTGTTGGCCGCGCGGAAGCCGTCGGTCTGCCGGTGGTTGTAGTAGCCGTAGTAGCCGAGTTCGCCGACGGTGCCGCCGATTTCGCTGAAGTTGGCGTAGTAATTGAAACTGCCGATGGTGTTGAGCGAGCGGACGCGGAACGGGGTGTCGGTGGGTGGTTTTTCCATGATGTAGTTGACCACGCCGCCGGGTTGGGGTCCGTAGAGCAAGGCCGCGCCGCCGCGGACGAGTTCAATGCGGTCGACCGCTTCGATCGGCGGGGTGTAGTAGGCCTCGGGGTAGCCGATCATGTCGGCATGGATGGGAATGCCGTCCTTGAGCACTTGCATGAATTGCATGCGGTGGGGATCGAAGCCGCGGGAACCGATGCTGACGAGCGGCGTCGACTCTTCGGCCAGCACCATGCCGGGCGTGGTGGCGAGGACTTGGCGGTAGTTGTTGTTGTTGATCTGCGGCAGGAGGTTGGGGTCGATGTTGTCGGTCTTCTTGCCGGCAAAAATTTGCGCGCCCTCCACATCGGGGAGAAACGGGCCGTCCTCCGCCGGTTGCAGCGCGGCGATGACTTGCACCGTGTCGAGACGTTCCACGCCGGCCTCGGGTGCCGCGAGTGGGACCGCGAGGGTCTGGGCGGCGGCGGGTTGGGCGGCGATGACGGTGGCCAAGATGGCCAAAATGAAGGGTTTGCCTCTGTGGAGGTGCAGGGGCTGCTTCATGAAAGCGACTTGGTTAATGAGATTGAGACACAATCGCAAGAAGAAATTTTAGGGGGTGTGGCTTGCGCGTCAGTCTGCGATTGAGACGCAGTCGCAATAAATTCTTGCCTGCCAGCGGGGCGCGCGGCACCTTGTGCCGCCGCCGATGGACAAACTTTCCCTCTATGATGTTTTCCTGCGTGGCGGGCCGGTCATGTGGCCCTTGCTGCTGTGCTCGATTTTGGGAGCGGCGGTGATTTTGGAGCGGGGTCTGTTTTTCCTGCGGATGGGGATGGACACGCAGCGCTTCGAGGAGGGGGTGGCGGCCAAGTTGCGGCGCGGGGACCTGGCGGGGGCGTTGGCCATGTCGCTCGCTTCCCCGCATCCGGTGGCGCGGGTGGCGGCGGTCTATTTGCGCAACTTGCTTCGTCCGGCCGACCTCCGCACCGAGTTGGTGCGGCGCGAGGGCTCGCTGCAACTCGAGCGGGTGGAGAAACGTTTGCGCGTGCTGGCCGCCATCAGCCATCTGGCGCCGCTGCTCGGTTTGCTCGGCACCGTCATCGGCATGGTGCTGGCCTTTGCCAAAATCGAGGGGTTGCAAGGCGCGATGAAGCCGGGTGATCTGGCCGGCGGGATTTGGCAGGCTTTGCTGACCACGGTGTTCGGCCTGGCGGTGGCCATCCCGTGCATGGCGGCCTATCACGGGTTTGAGGGCTTGGCCGACAAAATTGCGCGACGCATGCAGTTTGTCGTCACGGCGCTGGATGAAGCGAGCGGCACGACCGGCGGGGCGGTGGCGGACGAAGCCGCGCGGGGGAAGACCGACGAGGATTGGTCGGTGGTGCGGGCATGAGCAACCAGGCGGCTTTTTTCATCCGGCCCAAGCGGGTCAGTGCGCGTTTGGACATGGCGCCGCTCATCGACGTGGTCTTTTTGCTGCTGATTTTTTTCATGCTCACCTCGAGCTTCCTGCAGCCGTCGATTCCTCTGGCGCTGCCGCAAGCGGCTGCGGCCGACGAGCCGCCGCCCGCGCCGGTCTTTGTCAGCGTCGATGAGTCCGGCCTGGTTTATGTCAATCAAGAGCCGGTGGCGCGGGCGGAGTTCATCGCGAAGCTCGGTGCCGTGCTGGCCGGTCGCGACGACCAAACAGTGAATTTCCGCGGCGACCGGATGATGCCTTATGAGGTCTTCGTCGCGTTGATGGCCGAGGCGCGGCAGGCCGGGGCGGTGCAATTCAACATCGTGCACGAGGCGAAGGACTGATGACGACGGGGATGATGACCGCACCGCTGTCGTGGCCGCGGCTGGAGCGCGCGGGGTGGTTTTGGATTTTCGTCGCGGTCTCGGTCGCGGCGCATGCGGTTTTTTTCCTGCACTCCACGGTGCAGCGCGCGTCGGTGGAGGTGGCGGTCGCGCCACCGGAGGTGATGTCCGTGCGCTTGGTCGAAGTGCGTCCGGCGCCGCCGGAGCCGGTGGTCGAGCCCGAGCCGGTTGTTGTTCCGCCTGCGATCACTCCCGAGCCCGTGATCGCGCGTCGCCCTGCGCCGGAGGTCTTGCCCCCGCCGCCCAAAGCTGTGGCGGCTCCGGCCCAACCGAAAGCGGCCCCGCCCAAGGTGGCGGCCGTGGCACCGCCGAAAGCGAAGGCACCGGCGTTTGTCGAAGCGCGTCCCTCGGTGGCGTCGAACCGTCCGCCCCATTATCCCGACCTGGCACGTCGCAACGGCTGGCAGGGACTTTGTATGGTGCGCGTCGCGGTAAGCGCCAGCGGTCGTGCGGGCGCGGTATCCCTGGCCCGCAGCTCCGGCTACGGCATCCTCGATCAGGCGGCGCTCACGGCGGTGAAGCGTTGGAAGTTCACGCCGCGGATGGTGCGCGGGGTGTCGGCCGAGAGCACGGTGGAAGTGCCGGTCAATTTCAGTCTGCGCTGAGCCGTAAAAATTTAAAACGGGCGCGGATTCGAGCAGGGCACCGACGGCGAGGATCCGCACACGGCGGACAGGCTGCCGCCGCGACCATGTCGTCTGGAGGTGGAGCGGCGGTGTCCCCACCGCCGCATCCTTTTCTCCGGTGGTGCGCAGAGAAGCTCACCAAACAGTTAGTCATCTCTCGCCCAGGCGCGCCTCTGTGGCCGCGCCGGAAAGGGCAGAATATTTTGCATGGATACGGCTAAGCTCTTGGTCTTTTCCGCTCCGCTCTCGTCACTCGCCACAAGCCACACGTCACAGCTTGCCGCAGCGAGCCTCCCTCCGCCCGTCTCAAATCAGGTGGTCGTATACCGAATGATGCCCGATCCAGACCCACGAAATCTCGCCATCCTCGACGTGTCCCAAAGCTCGGTAACTTCTGCCGATTCGAACCGACCAGACTCCTCGGCTGACCGGCTTGAAGTTGAGCGAAGGATGACGCGGGTCATCACGCCACAATCCGTAGTTTTTGCGCGCCAGTTCGCGAACAGCCTCCGGCAGCTCCTGGTAGCACTCCCAGAATCGCGGGGTGCAGGTCGAATTCACGGAAAAGGACGAAGCGTGCCCGATTTGCGTGCGGCCCGAGCCTCCTCGATGAGGAAATCAAGATGCCCACTCTGCGCGTCACGGGCGATCCTTTCGTCCCAGAGTCGCTCGCGTTGGTCGTCAAACCACTTGCCCAGCTTGAAGAACTCGTCGGCAGGCAGGTGTTCAATCGCCTTTTCGATTTCTTGCACGGTGCTCATGGTCGGAATGTTATCCCGGCGTTGCTTAAGCCGCAACCCCGTCTTCCCTCCGTCTCCTGACCTGCGCCTTGTCTCTCGTCACCTTCCCACCTTCCCACCACACGCCCCGCGTGCTATCACGTTGCCCTCGCCCCGCAGGCGCGGCACTCACGCTGTCTATGTCCGCCCGGCGGACTCCTGTTCCCACGTCTTATCTCTTCGTCGGTTTGCCGACTCCTGCCAACCTGACCTCAATGTTTGGTCGCCACGAGTTCCTCGATGTCTCCACCCACGATGTCTGCTTCAAGCATCGCGAGATATTTATCTAGCGCCGCACGGAATGCGGGATTGCTCATACTGGCATTTTTTCCGATGGCATCATTCTTGCCGCGATAAAAAAGCAGGAACATATCGCCGTCCTCAACGGCCAGGAGATACACGATTCGTTTGGGGCCGCGCTTGGATGTAGCATAAGCCTTGATCAGTTGGGTATGCGGGGGAAGACCACGCGCCGCGATGGGAACACCCAAGGCGGCGCGGGACGAACGGGTAATCACCGGTAAATCTTCCGCGGGAACTTTGCGGCCGAATTCCTTCCGCCGGATTTGCGCGGAGATAAAAAGCATCACTGCCGGTTTTTGGTTTTCTTCCAACTTTTCGCGATGCGATCCATCCTCAATTGCGTGGCACGGTCGACTTCCACCACCTCGGCGATCGGTTCAGCCTCGAGCGGGAAGGGGATGCGGCGAGTCTTTGCCACCCTGGTCAGGTAGAGCCGCACGGCGGTGGGCAGATCGAGCCCCATTTCCTCCAGAGCGGAAGAAGCGTTGTCGCGCAGTGCCCGGGGGAGGCGCACCTGCAGAGTCGTCGAGGCTGATGTCATGCTTTAAATAGTATCCGTAATACAAACCATGTCAAGCTCTCCGCGCTCTTCAGGACTCCAGCTTCGTTTTGCCACTTTCCCACCTTCTCACTTTCAAACCTTCCCACCTTCGCCTCTTCCCACGTTGCCCTCGTCCGCCTTCGCGACCCTCGCGCCGTCCCTGTTCTACTCCGGCTCAAACTCAAGTTTCATCCCTCGCTGGATCAGTTCCCAGCTCCCTGCTGAAACCTGAATGCAGGAGGAAAGGCCGTCCACCGATTCACCCTTTGCGTTACTCCAAAAACCATGGACACTCAGGCTGTTCCCAGCAGCTTCTTACCATGACGAATCCCACCACGCCAAGCCGGGTCGAAGGCATGATCTGGGGCCAATTTATCGGTGACGCCATGTGCCTCGGGACGCACTGGATTTATAATCTGGCGGATCTGCAGGCTTTTTATCCCGATCTCAAAGGCTTTGAGCCCCCGCGCCCCGGTCATTACCACGAAGGCAAGCAACCCGGCGATTTCACGCACTACGGAGAGGCGGCTCTCCTCCTCCTCGAGTCAATGGCCGAGCGAGGAGACCTGGACACCAAGGATTACGGAAAGCGTTTTGTCGCCCACTTCGGCTCCGCGGAGTATTCCGGCTATTTGGATTCCGCCACGCGGGGCACTCTGGAAAACGCGCGATGGGGGACAAATCACAAACCATCGCCGGATTTTGATTTTCAATCCGGAGCCGATGACGACCAACTGGCCACCGCCACCAGCCTGGCGCCCGTCGTTGCCCGTTACCGGGCCACACCCGATCTTGCGGAACAAGTTGTCCGGGCCACCCGGGTCCGCCAAAACCATCCCCGCAGTATTGCTTACATGCAAATCCACGCGCGCCTTCTGGTGGAATTGCTCTCGGGCACGGACCTGCACAGCGCGGTCCACCGCGTGCAAGAAACCACCGTCCAAGATCCGGAATTCGGCCCGGAACTGGCGCTGCGTTTCCGCGATGTCTTCGAACGCAAACATCTTTCCACCACCGAGGCCACCGCACAACTGGGGCAATCCTGTCCTTTGAAAAACAGTTTTCCCTCCGCTCTCGTGGCTGTCATCCAGACTCCCGACGACTTCGAAAGCACCTTGTTGCGCATTCTCGCCGCCGGCGGTGACAACGCGGGCCGCGCGGCCATGGCCGGAGCCTGGCTCGGTGCCCACCTCGGGCTTGAAGCCATTCCCGAATCCCTCCGCGAAAAACTCCGCCACAAAGACCGGATCCAAACTGCCTTGTCATCTTTGGCCCGCCAGACCGCACCTTGACTTCTCACCAAACCCAACGATACCTCAGCCATGACCGCAAAGTTCTTCACCTCATTGCTTCTTGCTTCCATTTTCAGCGGATCCTTGGCTCTGGGGGCGCCCTCCGCGCCAAAAGAATCAACCGAAGCCAATGATTCCGTTTTCTTCGCCTCGGGAACGGAAAAGCTCCTCGCAGGGGACTATGCCGCCGCGGAAAAAGATCTGCGGGCTGCCATCGGGGCCGACGACAAAAATGCTGGAGCGCACAACAACTTGGCATTTGTGCTGCGCAAACAAGGAAGCGTTCATTTCGACGAAGCCTTGCAGCACTACGATCGTGCGATCGAGCTAAATGACAAACTTGCCGAGGCCTATATGTATCGGGGGGTTCTCTATCAGGCCATGGGCAAGAATGACCTGGCCCTGGCCGACCACGCCCGCCTGCTGGAACTCGGAAACGAGGATTTGGCCACCGAACTCGAATGGGTTCTGGACAATGGCAAAGAAAAGGAACCCCCGCAGTTTTTCGGCGTGGTCCAAAAGGAATAGACCGGTTCTCTTGCGCGGCCCGAGTCAGTCGAGCCCTTAGTAGAACCACCTCGATTCTCGTGCGCAGGAGCCCAAGGCCGACTCATCGCTCGCGAGGTTCTCCACCGCCCGAAGGCGGACCCATGTCACGCCGTAGCAGTGCGCAGGCGGATCCGTGAGAGCCCCCGGAATCTTTCAACAGAAGGTAACGAAGCAAACGAAGCGATGTGCGGAGGAGGTTTGTTCCGAGCCTGGCCAATTTCTGCCGCCGGTCTCTGCCTCCCGACAGGCTAAGCCGCCGGCCCGCCTTCGAGTTGCACGAAATCCATGGCCGGCGCTTTCGACCGCTTCGAGAGGTGCAGCATCTCGATGCCGACCATTTGGTGGGCCCGCACCGAAGCGCAGACTGTCGCCGTGGCACTCTGTGCCGCGGCGACAGGGGGAAGATCTCAAATGCATTGTTACGGCTCAGGACAAGGGTGGCCGGCAGGGAGCCATCCGCTTTCTGAGGCCGGAATTCGGCCAGCGCCTTCGAATTGTCCCAATTCGTGTAAAGGTGACCCCAGGCGGCGGCATGCCGACTTGCCAAGTCTTCGGTCAGCGGGTCCCGGCCGTCGAGCAAGGTGATCGAAACTTGAGGCATCTCTCCGGCGCCTCAGGGGATCGTGGTCACGAGCACCGAGCAATTTCCTTTTGCGGGTCCGGCCGGCGGGGCTTCCGCTGCCGGAAGGAGGAAAAAGTCGCCCGCGGAGAAGGTGCGTCCGCCGCACAAGGCGCTTCCGCCCACCACGGTGATCAGCGCAAAGTCGCCGGCCGGCCGAAGGTCTTCTGGTGCAGAGAGATTTTTTTTCTCCACGCGGAAATAGTCGCAGTCCGCGATGACACCCGCTTCGGCGTGGGCGACGGACGGGGTGAAGTCGTTGAAGTCCGTGGAGAGCAGGGATTCCGCAAGGTGCAGATCCCTGGGTTGGCCGTCGAGGCCCAGGCGGTTCCAATCGAAGACGCGGTAAGTCGTGTCGCTGTTCTGCTGGATTTCGACGATGAGGTTGCCTTCGCCGATGGCGTGGAGGCGTCCGCTCGGAATAAAGATGCTGTCGCCCTCGCGGGTGGGGAGGACGTGGAGGCATTCTTCAATTTCGCCGCGCCCGAGTTTTTCCTCGAAGGCCGCGCGCGTTGTTCCGGCCGACAAACCGGCGTAGATGCGGCTACCCGGGGCGCACTCCAAGAAATACCACATCTCGGTCTTCGGTTCTCCGTGGAGTTGCGGTGCGACTGCGGTAGGTGGGTGAACTTGGACCGAAAGGCGGTAGCGCGCATCGAGCAGTTTGCAAAGCAGGGGGAAGCGGGGCCCGGAGTGGCGATGGCGTGCCCCGAAAATTTCCGTGCGGTGATTGGTCCACAGATCATGCAGGGTTTTGCCGCGCAGTGGTCCCTCGGCGACGACGCTTTGCGCTTCGGGGCGGTCGACGATTTCCCAGGCTTCGCCGATGGGTTGCGAGCCGGGGAGGGAGCGTCCGAGGTGGGTGGCGACGGTGCGGCCGCCCCAGATGCGTTCTTGGTAGAGGGGGATGAAGGTGATGGGACTCATGGGACTCATGGGACGGATGGGACTTATGGTTTTTGGGCGGTGTAGATGGTGACGATGCCGGCGGCGAGCGGGAGAGCTTGCGCGTTGTGAAAATTGTTTTCTGTCATGAGCTGGCACATGGCCGCGCCGGAGGGGAAGGCCTCGATCGATTCGCCGAGGTATTCGTAGCCGGCGCGCTGCCCGGTGATGAAGCCGGCAAAAACCGGCAACACGCGGTGCAGATAGAACCGGTAGAGCGCGGCGAAGGGGGGGGGCGGCAGGGAAAAGTCGAGCAGGAGAAGGTGTCCGCCGGGCCGCAGGACGCGTGACATTTCCCGCAGCGCGAACGGCCAGGATTCCATGTTGCGCAGGCCGAAGGCCACGGTGACCGCATCAAAGGATCCGGCGGCGAAGGGGAGTTTGGTGCCGTCGGCGGCGACGAGCGGACGCAACCCTTTGCGCGCGGCAACCTGCAGCATGGGGAGGCAAAAGTCGGCCCCGACGACATGTGCCTGCGGGAGCGCTTTCTGCAGGGCCAGCGCGAGGTCACCACTTCCGGTCGCGAGATCAAGAACCGCACTGGGTGTCCACCGGGCGACCA
Organism: Chthoniobacterales bacterium; assembly: GCA_044359955.1. GTDB lineage: Bacteria > Verrucomicrobiota > Verrucomicrobiia > Chthoniobacterales > JACTMZ01 > JACTMZ01. Next base: position 62,692 of record JBIKLF010000008.1, read on the forward strand.
TTCGCACGGACCGCGCCCGCCAGAAGAAATCCAAGCCACCGGAGAGAAGGTGGTTGGCGAGGTCGTAGCGCGCGGCGATGGAACTGAAGATGCCGCGGACCTTGGCGGGATTTTGCATCGGTAAAAATGCTCACGAGAGGACTCGAACCTCCACGGGTCACCCCATGCGCTTCTGAGACGCACGCGTCTGCCAGTTCCGCCACGTGAGCAGCTAAGCGGAAGAAAATGCACGCTGCCCATGCGCTTGTCCACCGGGAAGTGCCGCACGGCGGCTTGTCTTGCGCGCCCTGCTCGGCAATCTTGGGGCCATGAAGAAATCCGGCTGCGCCTTGTTGGCCCTATTCCTCGCTTTGGCCGCGAGTCTCTTTTTCAATCTCATCCTCCTCGCCTTGGTCGGCGCGACCGAGGCGGAAGGCCTGGCCTCGCGCAGCTTCCGGGCGGGACTAACCGAGGCGGTGGTGGAGGTTGGGGAAGCGGGGGCCGGCAAGATCGCGGTCATTCCCGTGCAGGGCGTGATTTATACGGATGACACCACGGAATGGGGAACTTCGATGGTCGATGACATCAAAGGAGCCCTGCAAACCGCGTTGGAGGACGACGAGGTGAAGGGCGTGGTCTTGGCCGTGGATTCGCCCGGCGGCGAAGTGACCGCCTCGGATATCATCTACAACGAAGTACTCAAGGTGCAGAAGAAGAAGCCGGTGGTGGTGGCGATGAGTTCGCTCGGGGCCTCGGGGGCCTACTATCTGGCCTGCGCGGCCGACTGGATTGTGGCCAATCCGACAACTTTCACGGGGAGTATCGGTGTCATCATCCAGTCGCTCAACTACGAGGGCCTTTTCGACAAGGTGGGTCTCGACGCGGTGGTCTTCAAGAGCGGTAAATTCAAGGATATGCTCAGCGGGTCGCGTCCGTTGACTCCGGAAGAAGGCGCTTACGTCGAGGGGATGGTCAAACAAGTCTACGAGCGATTCCTCGGCATTGTGGCCTCCTCGCGCGCTTTGGAGGCGGACCAATTGCGCGACACCTTGGCCGACGGCCGCATATTGACCGGCCGAGATGCGAAGGAAGCAGGGTTGGTCGATCAACTCGGCTACTTGGAAGACGCTTTCGACAAGGCGCGTGCTTTGGCCGAGGCGCCGGATGCGGGGGTGATCCGTTACCAGTCGGGCTTGAACTTCCAGCGTCTGTTGCGGCTGATGGGTGCGGGCGCGGAGTCGAAGGTGGAAGTGCAATTGACTCCCGGTCCGGCTTTCCGGATGCAGCCCGGGCGCGCCTACCTGCTACCCGAATTTTACGCGTGGTGAGCGGCGTGTCTTTCTGGGCGGCCCTGGCCGTGCTTGTCGTGTTGACTGCGGCGGGTCTGCGTTACTATCTGCCGCTGGCCCGACGTGTGCTCGTTGTGCAGGGCGGGCGGGTGGAGGACAATTGGGTGACCAATCTGGATGGCATCGTGGGGGCCGTCCTGGTCGCGTGGTTTGTTCTCCTGGGTTATGACTCGCTCACCGCCACCGGCGAGCAGACGCTGGAATTCGGCCACGTGGTCAGCGGGGCGACAATCTACGCGTCCCTCGTGATATTTCTCATCGGATTGCTCGTTTACCGGAACATCTCACCCGCCGAGGTCTTCGGACTTGGTGGGGAAAAGTTTCTCCCCGTCCTCGGCCGGTCGCTGCTCGCTCTGGGCGCGGCGTATCCGGTCCTCATGCTGGTGCAGGCCATGGTTTACGGCGTCTCCGGCGGCGATTTGAACCCGCAGGAGGTGGTCCAATTTCTCCAGAATACGGAGTCGCCGCGCGACCGTTGGGCAGTGATGGTCATGGCCATCATCGTCGCGCCGGTGGCGGAGGAAGTTATTTTCCGCGGTTATCTTTATCCCATCGGCAAACGTTATGCCGGTCCGTTTTTCGCCATGGTCCTGACCAGCCTGCTTTTCGCCGCACTGCACGGCCATGCCGCCTCGCTGCCGGCCCTCTTCACCCTCGCGATGTGTCTCGGGCTGGCTTATGAAAAAACAGGCACCTTGCTCGTGCCCCTGATCATGCATGCGGTCTTCAACGCCATCTCGGTTGCGGCGATCATGTTTCTCTTGTGAAAGGATCTTCCAGCGAGGACGAATTGGTGGCGCGGTTGCGGCATCTGCTCCCGCCAACTTCGAAAGCAGTGCATGCGGGAATCGGCGATGATTGCGCCGCCGTGGCCAGCGGCCAGCGGGGAGTTCTCTCCTTGCTCAAGACCGACTGTGTGGTCGAGGGACGGCATTTTCTGGCCCGCGATGCCGCTTCCTCCGTCGGCTGGAAAGCGGCCTGCCGGGCCGTGAGCGATATTGCGGCCTGCGGTGGCACACCGCGTTTCGCCCTCGTGACCTGTGTGCTGCAGCATGCGCAAACCGGTCGCTGGCTGGAGGGCCTTTACCGGGGTCTGAGCCGTGCCGCGCGCGCTTACCAGTTCGAAATTGTCGGCGGCGAGTTGGCACGCACCGAGGGTCCGGCCATGATCAGTGTGGCCATGACCGGCGAGGTGTTGCGGCGCAAATTCGTGCCGCGCGGGGGAGGCCGCCCCGGGGATCTTCTTTATGTGACCGGTGTCCTCGGGGGATCGATGCGCTCGGGTTGGCACTTGCGGTTCACCCCGCGCGCCCAAGAGGCTAGGTGGTTGGCGGAACATTTCCGGCCCCGCGCCATGATGGATGTGAGTGACGGCTTGGCCGCCGATCTGCCGAGGTTGGCCGCCGCGAGCGGCACGGGCTTTGTGCTCGATCCGTCCGGTGTGCCCCGCCGCCGCGGGGCTTCGGTGCGGCAGGCCTTGGGGGAGGGGGAGGACTTCGAATTGCTTTTCGCCGTCGCTCCGAGCCGGGCGAGACGTCTCGAGACCGCGTGGCGCAAACAGTTTCCCTCGTTGAAGCTCTCCCGGATCGGCCGCTTGGCCCCCGCCGGAACGGCAGAGGGACTGGAACTGGCCAGCGGGTTTGATCACTTCGCGCGGTGAAAGTGGAAGCCTTCATTTTCGATATCGGCAACGTGCTGGTGCGTTTCCGTCCGGGGCAGGCGGAAGAAGCCCTGGCCCGGCTCGGGGTTTCCGCCGTGCCGGATCAGGGCGTGCTGCAAGACCTCGGACTGCGCTACGAGCGGGGAGCCTTGGACCGCGCCGGGTTCTTGTCCGCCTTGCGGGATATCCTCGGCCATGCCGGGCCCGACGAAGATTTGACGCGGGCCTGGCAGGAAATTTTCCAACCCAACGAGCCGATGTGGCGTCTGGTCGAGGCACTGCACGTTCATTACCCGCTTTATTTGCTCTCCAATACCAACTGTCTTCACCACGAATACGTCGCGCGCGAATACGAGGTCTTCGAAAAATTTGCCGACGGGGTATTTTCTTACCGGGCCAAGTTGATGAAACCGGAACCGGAAATCTTCGCCTTGGCCATCCGCCAGTTCGGCGTGGAACCCGGATCGACGGTCTACCTCGATGACCTCTCGGCCAATGTCGAAGCCGCGCGCGCCGCGGGACTGCGGGCTTTTCAATACCATCCGGACGCGCATGCCGATTGCCTGGCCACCCTGCGTGCGCAGGGCGTGCAATGCGTTTGACTTGCCGTTCGGCGCGCATCTACGCTCCCTCGCAGTGAAAGAGTCGTTCGCGCAGCTCGAGGAAATCTACCACCGTCCGTTTTTCGACCTCATCGCGGAAGCCCGCCGGATCCACCAGCGCCATTGGCCGGGACGCGAAGTGCAACTCTGCACGCTGTTGAGCATCAAGACGGGGGCTTGCAGCGAGGATTGCGGCTACTGCTCGCAGAGCGCGCATCACAACACCGACCTCAAGCCGCAGCCGCTCATGACCACGGAGGAAATCCTGCCCCATGCGCGGGCTGCGAAAGAAAATGGATCGACTCGCTTTTGCATGGGTGCGGCCTGGAAAGGGGTCCGCGCGGGCGATCGTCGTTTTGAATCCGTGCTCGAGACGGTGCGGGAGGTCAGCAAGCTCGGGATGGAAGTTTGCGTGACGCTCGGCCAGCTCGGCGACGCGGCGGCGCGGCAGCTCAAGGAGGCGGGGGTGACCGCTTACAATCACAACATCGACACGTCGCCGGAGTTTTATCCGGAAATTGTCAGCACCCACACTTTCCAAGACCGCCTCAACACCATCGCTTCGGTGCAGCGCGCCGGGATGCAGGTTTGTTGCGGAGGTATTCTCGGCCTGGGTGAAGGGGTGAAAGACCGTCTCAGCATGCTCGAAGTGCTCGCCGGATTCGACCCGCCGCCGGAGAGCGTGCCGATCAATTGTCTCGTCGCGATCGAAGGCACGCCGTTGGAGAGCGCGTCACCGGTGGACATCTTTGCGTTGGTGCGCCTCATCGCCACCGCGCGCCTTGTTTTGCCGATGTCCAAGATCCGCCTCTCGGCCGGGCGTGCTTCACTGACCAAGGAGGGCCAGGCCCTCTGCCTCTTCGCCGGTGCCAATTCGATTTTCTACGGCGACAAACTGTTGACCACGCCCAATCCGGGCGAAAACGAAGACCTCGACTTGCTCGAGACCTTGGATCTTTCTCCACTTGCCCCGCATTCGCCGGCTTCGGTGCCGGTCGTTTAGCCGTAAAAATTCAAAACGGACCGTTTTGAATTTTCACGGCTTAGGTCCCCGGGAACAGTTGTCGCAAAACGGTGCGGTAAACCTCCTGCTTCATCGGAGGCGCCAGAAGGACGGGAAAATCGTGCACGTCCACCCAGCGGAGGGCGGAGAACTCCCCGCAGGTCCCAGTCAGGTCCGGTGCCGTCGCACTTTTCAAGGAGCAGAGGAAATAGATCTGCTCCTGCCCGTCGAAACCGCGCCGGTCCGGGCCGGCAGGAAAGTCGTAACGGTGCGGACCGCTCCGCGCGGTCACTTGGTAGGCATCGGCGGCGATTCCCACCTCCTCATACACTTCCCGGCAGAGCGCGTCCTCGGGTGACTCGCCCTCGTCGATTCCACCCTGCGGGAATTGCCAGCTTTCGGGGAAATCTGAGCGCTGTCCGAGAAGGACAAAGCCGTCCGGTCTTTGCAGGATTGCGGCGACGTTCAGGCGGTAGCGCTTTTTCATCATTCCGCCATCCTGCGCGGCAGCCAGGACGGCCGCAAGCGACCGATGCATTGTCAAATGTGGAGCAGGCGATACTTTCGGTCATGCGTATGGCGGAATTCTGGAAAAAAGGTCTGGGGATGGGTCTCGGAGCCGGTCTGCTCGGCGCCGCGGTTGTGGCCCTGCGGCGGGGCGGGCGCCCGTTGCCGCAACCGTCGCTGCCGGACATCATTTCACCCGCCGTCTTTGCCCGCCGCGTGCAACGCACCACCCGCGGACAGGTGGTCTATCACATGAGCGGAGAGGGGGAACCGCTCTTGTTTCTGCACGATTTTTTTCCGGGCGCCGCATCGTATGAGTGGTCGAAAATCTATCCGCTTTTCGCCTCGAGCCATCGCGTCCTGGCACCCGACTGGGTCGGCTTCGGCGAGAGCGAGCGCCCCGATCGTCCGCTCCGCGCCGAGGATTACGCGCGTTGCCTGCACGAATTCTGCCGTGCCACCTGCGGCGGGAAAAGGCCGGTCATTGTCGCGTCGGGCCTCGGCGCCGCCCTGGCCTGCTTGGCCGCCGCGCAGCATCCCGAATTTGTCGCGCGGCTCATCCTCTTTCATCCGTCCGGGACGGACGACTGGCTTCAACCGTGGGCTCCCGCGCCGGTGCGGGCTGCGGCTTGGACGCGTTCCGGGCGCCGTTGGATTTACGCCAACTATCTCGCCCGTCCCGCCTGCCTCGAGCGCTGGCTCAACGGCCGCCGCAGCGATGCCGGGAACATCGATCTGACCGAACCTGTCTCGGTTTATTCGTCCTTCGCCCGGCAGTATGGCGCCGGCTTGGCGGTGCAGCGCATTCTCTCGGGCCGCTTTCAGACCGCTGCCCTGCCGCGTTTGCCCGAGGTCTGTGTTCCGGTCACCGTTTGGTGGCCCGGTTGCCGCGCGGCCCATCCCCCGGAATCCGCCTTGCAGCACGGGTCCCAAGTTCGTTTGGACTGGCTGGATGATTGTGGTCCGCTGGCCCCATTGGACCGGGCGGCCGATCTGACCTCGCGCCTGCAGGTCGAACTTTTTCAGCCGGTTCATCTGGCGGATAGACCGAAGGGTGATTGACATCCTCCCCGGCACTGAGCCATTGTCTCCTTTCGTCTTTATTCCAACCGGCTTATGTCCAACACCGAAGTTATTCTTACCGCGCACATCCCGAACCTCGGCGCCGAGGCCGATGTGGTCAAAGTCCGCCGTGGCTACGCCCGCAATTTTCTCATTCCCCGCGGCATGGCCCACGAGGTCACGCCGGCCTCGCTGCGCATGACCGATTCTCTCAAGGCCCGCCGTGCCGAGCGTGAAGCCACCGAACTGAACGGGGCCAACGACCTCGCCAAACGCCTCGGCAAACTGAAGCTTTCCTTCATTCTCGAGACCGGCGAAAGCGGCAAGGCCTTTGGCGCCATCACAGCAAAAGACATCGCCGACCGGGTCAAAGCGGAATCCGGTCAGGAAATCGACCGCCATCGCATTGCTTTGGATCGTCCGATCAAGGAAACCGGCGAGTTCACGGTCAACGTCCGCCTGCACTCCGAAGTTCAGGCCGGCCTCAAACTCACCGTCACCGCGAAAAACGCCAAACCCTCTGCCGCCTCCGAGGATGAGGGCGACAGCGAGGGCGGTTCACGTCCGCGTGGCCGCACCGGCCGGCGCGACGAAGAGACCGGCGCCTGAGTTGTTCACAAGTTGTTGGGCGGGTTGTTCGCCCTCGTGCCCTTTCTTTTTTTTGCGCAGGGCATGGTCCGCGTTTGACCGGCCACACACGGCGGTCCCACAATAACCGCCCGCATGACTTCGCCGGTTGACCTGAAAGCACCCGCCGCCCGCCGCCCTCCGGCGCCGCGTCGCAACGGCGCTTCCAAAGCAGCGGCCGCCGCGCCCGACGCGCACCGTTCGTTGCCGCAGAATGTCGAGGCGGAGCGGGGCCTTCTCGGGTCCATTCTTCTTTCGCCGCGCGAGGTGCTCAACGATTGCGCCGAGCAAATCACCGAGGAAGCATTCTACTCACCGGCCCACGGCACGATCTTCCGCGTGCTGGTCGAGATGTGGTCGGCCAACCAGCAGATCGACGTCATCACGCTGACCAACCGCCTGCGCGATCTCAATGTTCTCGACGCCGTGGGTGGCCCGGGTGCGGTCACCGAATTATTCGGCTTCGTGCCCACCGCGGCCAACGCCCCGCACTATCTCGACATCGTGTTGGAGAAGTCGCTCCTGCGCCGCATGATCACGGCTTGCACTTCCTCCGCGGCCCGCTGCTACGAGGAGCAGGGGGATGTTCCGCAATTGCTCGATGACGTGGAGCGCGAGATTTTCACCATTGGGGAAACGCGTTTCCGCAAAACCGCGCCCGACATGCGTGACGAGGTCTTCGCGGCGCTGGAAAACATCGAAAAAATGTATCAACAGCGGGGCCGGATCAGCGGACTGGCCACTGGGTTCACCGTTTTCGACCAAATGACCGACGGCTTGCATCCGGGCGAGATGATCATCGTCGCGGCGCGCCCCTCGATGGGCAAAACCGCGCTGGCCATGAACATTGTCGAACATGTCGCCCTCAACCTCGAAGAACCGAAACCGGTTGGCGTCTTCAGCTTGGAAATGAGCACGCAGCAGCTTGTGCAGCGCATGCTTTGCTCCCGTGCCCGCGTCAACATGAAGAAAATCCGTTCCGGCATGCTGGCCCGCGCCGAACACGGAAAGCTGAACGACGCGGCCGCCGCCCTGAGCGAAAGCAGCATTTTCATCGATGACACGGCCAGCCTCACCATTCTCGAATTGCGGGCCAAAGCGCGCCGCATGCGAGACCGTCACCGCATCGAGTTGATCGCCATCGATTACCTGCAGTTGTGCCGCTCGACCTCCCGCCGCGGACAGGACAACCGCCAAATCGAAATTGCCGAAATTTCCTCCGGCATCAAGGCCTTGGCCAAGGAACTCGAGATCCCGATCATCGTTCTGGCCCAGCTCAACCGGCAACCCGAGCAACGCGGCGGCGGAAAACCCCGCATGTCCGACCTGCGCGAATCAGGCTCCCTCGAGCAGGATGCGGACGTCGTGGCGCTCCTCGTGCGGCCGGAAGTCTACGAGGATGACGAGGATACGAAGTCCGATTTGGCCGGCAAGGCCGAGCTCCTCATCGCCAAACAGCGCAACGGGCCGATCGGGGAAATACCGCTGACCTTCATCAAAGAATACACGCGCTTCGAGAACGCCGCGTTCGACCGTCCTCCCGAGGGGGAGTAAAACCACCAAACCATGCCAGGTGGATCGCGCCGTCCCGGCGCGATGTTGCACGGGGGGACAATCGCGATGGGGGCCTCGCGATCCGCCGCGCCGGCGTCCGAGAGCTTTTCCTTCACCGCGGCGCCCCCGACCGGCCACACCTCTTTCCTCACCACCCGAAATTCTGCGCCAAGGCCGCCATGGTGCGCTCCAGGGGCAGTCCCACCACGTTCGACCGGCTGCCCTCCACTGTTTCGACCAGCATTTCGCCATTTTCCTGCAGCGCGTAGGCGCCGGCCTTGTCGAGCACATCGACCGTAGCGAGGTATTCTTCGATCACATTTTCGCCGAGCGGACGAAAGCGCACGCGGGTGATTTCGTGAAACTCGACCTGCTGCCTTGGTTGCATCCGGACAAGGTGCACGGCCGTCGCCACCTCGTGGGTCTGCCCCGACAGCTCCCGCAGCATGCGTCGGGCCTCGTTATGATCGGCCGGCTGGCCCAGCGCGCGGCCCCCGAGCCAGACGAGCGTATCGGCGCCGAGCACCACCGCGTCCGGATACCGCACCGCCACTTCGAGTGCCTTGGCCCGGGCGTTGGTCGCGACCAGCTTGGCCAGTCCTAGCGTATCGTTTTTGCTCTCCGCCACGGCCGCGGGCACCACGGAAAAGGGGACGCCGGCGGACCGCAACAGTTCACTCCGCCGGGGAGAAGCCGAAGCGAGGACCAGGGGAGGGCGGCTCAATAGAACTCGCCGTCTTCGGCAAACCCGGAATCGTGGCGGATTGTCTCGAGGCGGCGGCGCGTGCGGCGGCCTTCGCCCAGTTCGCGGTTGACGCGAACGCCTGCTCCGATGAGCAGAGGAATGGTCGCCGCGAGTCCGGCCAGTAAGACGACAACACCGAGGCGCTGCCGGGCACCTTTGCCGAGTTGGTCGGCAACGAGGAGGCCTGCTCCCGCGCCGACGGCCATTTCGGCGACGGCGGCCAATGAGGTGGCGGAAAGATTGCGCGAAAACCTGTCGAGGATGTTTGCCATTTACCACGTGCCTTACTCCAGATGCGCGCTTCTGGCAACCGTAACCGGCAAAATTCTTTCGCGCAGGATTGCGCCCGGGGCGGCAAAATCGTCTCATCGGTCCATGGATCATGATCTTTATGCGCTGATTCTCGCCGGCGGCAGTGGCGAGCGGTTCTGGCCCTACAGCCGCCGCGCGCGTCCCAAGCAATTGCTCAAGCTTTTTTCCGACCACACCATGCTGGAGGAAACCGTCGCCCGTCTCGGGACGGCCGTTCCTCCCGAGCGGGTCTTTGTGCTGACCAACCGCGAGCAGGAAGCCGCGGTTCGCGCCGCTTGCCCCGGGTTGCCCGCCGAGAACATCGTGGCGGAACCCGCCAAACGCGACACCGCGCCTGCGGTCGCCCTCGGGGTCGGCCTCATCCTGCGCCGCGACCCTCACGCGGTCATGGCCGTGCTGCCCGCCGATCACCTGATCCAGGACACCGAAACCTTCCGCCGTGATCTTCTGGCCGGGGCCCGCGCGGCCGCGGATTCCGGTGCACTGCTCACCATCGGCATCAAACCAACCTGGGCCTGCCCCGGCTTCGGCTACATCGAGCAGGGCCACCGCGTCTCCGAGGGCGAGCCCGCGATCTACGAAGTGAAGCGCTTCCGGGAGAAACCCGACGCCGCCTTGGCCGAGTCATTCCTCAAACAGGGCAACTTCCGTTGGAATGCCGGCATGTTCATTTGGTCGATCCCCGCCATCATGGGCGAGCTGACCAAGCACGCGCCCGAGTTGGCCGCCTTTGTTTCCCGCCTGCGCACGGCGGACGATCCGACGGCCTTGCTCGAAGCGGAATTTCCCCGGCTCCCCAAGATATCCGTCGACTACGCCATCATGGAGAAAGCCGCCCGGGTGCTCGAGCTCGAGGCGGGCTTTGATTGGGACGACGTCGGCAGCTGGGTTGCGGTGGCCAAATACTTGCCTGCCCACGAGGGAGGCAACGCCGCCAACGGTCCGCTCACCACCCAAGACGCCGCGCACAATATCGTTTTCTCCAGCGGCCAGAAGCACATCGCTCTGGTTGGCGTGCAGGATCTCATCGTCATCGACACGGGCGACGCGCTGCTCGTTTGCCACCGCAGCGAAGCCGAGAACATCAAAAAAATCGTGTCCACCATTCCGGAGGCGTTGCAATGACCTTTCCTCAATTTCCATGAGCCGCACCATGGCGGTCGACCTTGGCACCGCACGCACCGGCCTTGCCGTGAGCGACGAACTCGGCATGCTTGCGCAGCCTTGGAAGACGTTGCCGGGCGGCGAGTCCGCCCTCGAGGCGGTCGTGGCCGCGTGGGAGGAAATCAAGCCGGTCCGCATCCTCGTCGGTCTGCCCCGCAACATGAACGGCACCTACGGCCCCGCGGCGGAAAACGCCCGCACTTTTGCCGAAAGTCTCCGGGCCCGGGTCACCTGTCCGGTGGACTTGTGGGATGAGCGGCTGACCACCGTCGCCGCGCAACGCGCCTTGCGCGAAAGCGGACGCAAAGCGCGCGACCAGCGCGGGGTCATCGACCAAGTGGCGGCGCAAATTCTCCTGCAAAGCTGGCTCGACCGCGCCCCATGCGACTTAAGTTAACGTTGGCCTATGATGGCGCCGCCTTCCGCGGTTGGCAGAGCCAGACCGGCGGAGGCGCCGTGCAGGACATTTTGCAGGAAGCCCTGACCCGTCTGGCCGGGGGCGAGAAAGTCCACGTGCACGGCTCCGGCCGCACCGACGCCGGCGTCCACGCGCTCGGCCAGGTGGCCCATGCCGATGTTCCCGATAAACATAGCGAGCCGGCTTTCTGGCATCGGGCGCTCAATGCCACCCTCTCCCCTTCCATCCGCGTCATGAATTGCGCGCGGGCCAAGGATGATTTCCACGCCCGTTATTCCGCCACCGGAAAAATCTACGACTACCTTCTCTGGACCGGCCCGGTTCTCCCGCCGCATTGGGCCGCCCGCGCTTGGCACGTGGTGCCGCCTCCCGATCCGGCCGCGCTGCGTCGTGCGGCCAAGATCCTCACCGGTCGCCATGACTTCAGCGGATTCGCGGCCAACCGCGGCACGCCCGTGAGGGATGCCCGGCGTCATCTCCGGCGCATCACCGTGTCATGCGATGGACCGGTCGTCCGCTTGCGCTTCGCCGGCGACGGTTTTCTTTACCGGATGGTCCGCATGTTGGCTGCCGCCATGGTCCGCGTCGCGCAGGGCAAGGCCACGGAGGCGGACCTGCGGGCCCGCCTGGCCGGGAGGGAAACGGACCTGCCGCGCGTCGTCGCGCCGGCTGATGGTCTTTACCTCGTGCGGGTCGCTTATGCGCGCGCCGGCTCGCAATCGGGTTGAATTCCCATCGGCCGCGCCCTTAGCTTCTCCCCGTGCGTGTCGCGCCCGCTTTTTTTATCACCCTCGGGCTCTCGCTCTTGGCCTCGCCCTTGGCCACCGCGCAAATTTCGCCGGAGGAGCAACGCAAACGCGATCTCTTCCTCAAGGCCCGCGAGTCGATTGAACCCGCTCCCGCCGCCACCCCGGTCCGCCCGCCCGTGCGCCCCCAACCGCGCCCGCGCCCGGTGGCGGAATCGGTCGAGCAACCGCTGGAGCCGATCACCCTCCCGCCGCCCCGCTCCACACCTCCGCCTCCGCCCCGTCCCAAGGCCACACCCGAGCCACGGGCTACGCCGAAACCCAAAGCGACCCCTCCGCCTCGCACCACACCCCCGCCGCTCGTGGCCGGGAGCGTGGATGATATCGTTCTGCCTCCGGCCAAGGATGAGTCGTCTGATGTCATCAAGCTGCCGCCGCCTCGGTCCGGCCCCACACCTCGGGGTGGACGCGCACCCGAGGAGGAGGCGCCCGCCGCGCCCATCGTGGTCGAGAAGTCAGGGCAGGAAGAGGAACAAGGCATGGCGCCGGTCCCGGAGCGTGAGCGTCGGGGGTGGTTCGGCTTGGGCGGCGGTCCGCGTCACCGCTATCTCACCCGCAGCGTTCGCTCCGCCATCGATGGCGCCCCGGTCAAGCGGGGGCGCTGGCAATACGTCATCGTGCACAACAGCGGCACGCGGCAGGGCAACGCGCGCATCTTCGCAAATTACCACAAGAACGTCCGCAAAATGAAAAACGGCCTCGCCTACCATTTTGTCATCGGCAATGGCACGTCGTCCGGCGACGGCGAGATCGAGATCGGTCCGCGCTGGACCCGCCAGATCAATGGCGGACACGTGGCCAGTGACTACCTCAATAACATCGGCATCGGCATCTGCTTTGTCGGCGACTTCAACCGCGATCTGCCGACCAAAGCGCAGTTGGCCGCGCTGGAGGAGCTGATCAAATACCTCCGCAAGCGCGTCGGCCGGAGCAAAGGGCGCGTGCTCATCGTCAAAGCGCACCGCGAAATCAATCCGAAGCCGACCGACTGCCCGGGCAACCGCTTTCCTTACAGCTGGATGCATCGCACCTTTTGACCATGCGCCTCGGGATCACAGGGGCCTCGGGTTTCATCGGCGGGCACGTGACGCGTCTTGCCGTGGCGCAGGGATGGGAAGTCGTTCCTTTCTCCCGCCAGCCACGCGATGAGCGCACGCGCCGCCTCGTGCCGGGCGAAGCGGCCGACGTGGAGGGACTCGATGCCGTCCTGCATCTGGCCGGCGAACCGGTGGTCGGACGTTGGACCTCCGAAAAGCGCCGCCGCATCATGGAGAGCCGCGTGATGGGCACGCGCTCTCTAGCCGAAGGTTTCGCCCGCGCGGCGCATCCGCCCCGGGTGTTCATCAGCAGTTCGGGCATCGGTTACTACGGCCACACGGGGGACACCGAAGTTGAGGAAAATTCCCCGGCCGGCCGCGGCTTCCTCGCCGACGTCTGCCGCGCGTGGGAGGCGGAGGCGATGCAGGTGCGGAACGCCCGCGTGGTCATTTTGCGGATCGGACTTGTCCTCGGACGCGAGGGCGGAACGATGAAGCGCATTCTGCCGGTCTTCTGCGCCGGTCTCGGTGGACGGCTGGGCTCCGGGCGGCAATGGATGTCGTGCATCCACGTCGACGACATAGCCGGACTCGCTTTGTGGGCTATCGGGCAGGAAAACCTCGACGGACCGGTCAATGCCGTCATGCCTCACCCGGTGACCAACGCCGATTTCACCCGCCTCCTGGCCCGCGCGGTGCACCGCCCGGCCATTTTGCCCGCCCCGGCTTTTGTTCTCCGCGCGGTCTTGGGAGAAATGGCCTCCCTCCTCCTCGACAGTTCGCGCGTGCGGCCGCGGGTGGCGGAAGAGCGCGGCTACTCCTACGAGTTCGCCGACGTGGAGAAAGCCTTGGCTCAAGTCGCGCGTTGAATAATTCGTCTTGTCGCCCCAACGCGGAAAACAAATCCTTGCCTCCTTCATGTCCGCGCGCCCGCCCCTGATCGATCTGCACCGCCATCTCGATGGCAGTGTCCGCCTGCAAACCATTCTCGGTCTCGGCCGGCAGCACGGCATCCCTTTGCCCGGCGACAGCCTCGAGGAACTCAAGCCGCATGTCGTGGTCAGCACGCCGCAGCCCGGCCTGATCGAGTTTCTGGCCAAGTTCCGGTGGATGACCGGTGTGCTCGCCGACTACGACGCCTGCCGCCGGGTGGCACGTGAAAATGTGGAGGATGCCCAGCGCGAGGGGATCCGCTACCTCGAGTTGCGCTTCAGTCCGCTCTTCATGGCCGACGCCCATAATCTCGATCCTTCCATGGTCACCGCCGCGGTGATTGAAGGCGTGCGCGAGGGCGAGGCCGCTACCGGGGTAAAGGCCAACCTGATCGGCATTCTCACGCGCACCTACGGACCGGTGCGTGCCCGGCGCGAACTGCGCGCCCTCCTCGACCACCGGAAGGAAATTGTCGCACTCGATCTCGCCGGCGACGAAGGCCATTGGCCGGGCGAACTTTTCGTCGATCACTTCCAAGAGGGGCGCGATGCCGGTTGGCAGGTCACCGTGCATGCCGGGGAAGCAGCTGGACCGCAGAGCATCGTCACCGCCACCGACCAACTGGGTGCCACGCGCATCGGTCATGCCGTCCGGGCCGCTGAGGATCCTGCCGTCATGGACCTCCTGCTCCAACGCCGCATCGGCATCGAGGCCAACTTGACCAGCAATGTCCAGACCAGCACGGTGCCGGACTACGCCAGCCATCCGCTGAAAAAGTTTCTCCAAGCCGGTCTGCTCGCCACAATCAATACCGACGACCCCGGCATCAGCGGCATCGATCTGCCGTATGAACTCGATGTTGCCGCGCCCGCAGCGGGATTGGATGAGGCGCAGATCGTGCAGGCCCTGGAAAACGCCTGGGAGATCGCTTTTTTGCCGCCCGCCGAAAAAGCGCGTCTGCGGGTTTGAGTCCAGCCGGCCGGGTGTCCGTTTTTTCCGCACTGGAAAACCACCGCGATCGGGTCCTTAATAGGGAGTGATGAAAGCCACGACCGCTCTTCTCCTTGCTGCGGTGCTGCTCACGGCGCCGGCCCTGGGACAAAGTGCCCAGCTCCCCGCCTACGAAGCCCTGCGCGCTGTGGGTCGCGAAAAAGGTGAAAACTGGCTGGGCCGTTTGGTGGAAATGCGCGGGGTGGACGGCGATCCGCAGCCATCGCGTTGGCTGCTCACCTTTCGCGATGAAACTGCGCGCGGCGGCGTGCGCGAATTCGCCGTGACCGCGCAAGGTGTGACCAGCGAGCGCACGCCGGTGCGGGCCGCCGACGCCGGGGCCCTGTCGGTCATGGGTGCTCGCTCGCTCAACCTTGATTCGACCGGTGCTTTCGCCGCAGCGAACAAGCAGGCGGCCTCCGGCAAGGTCGGCTTTCACTCCCTCAATTACTTGCTGCAAAACAAGCAGGGTGCGCCGGTTTGGCTGGTGCAACTTTACGATGCGGCCGGCCTCGAAGTCGGCAAGATGGAGGTTTCCGCCCAAAACGGAGGCATCGTTTCGCGCCTGCGCACGCCCCAGGCGGCTGCGGACGGATCTGCCACCACTGGGGCTGCGCCGCGGATGCCGGCGGCGGGCACCAGCGGCGGTTCGTTCGGCGACCGTTGGGTGGAGGGTGGGGGACTCGTCGGCCACGCCAGCCGTTGGGGTGAGAAGTCTTGGGAAGCCACCACAAACACCGCCGTGCGCCTCGGTGACAGCATTAGCGCCTTTTTTATCGGACGTCCGGAACAACCAGCGCCCGCCCCCCGCAACTAATCATGCCTGAAAGTTCCTCCATTATCATTGTGCTTTTCGTCGTCGGGTTCGCCCTTGTCGCGGCCGAGGTGTTTTTGCCTGGCCTCATTCTCGGGACGATCGGATTTTGCTGTCTCCTTGCTTCGGTCATCTTTGTTTTTGTGCAATACGGCTCTTCCGCCGGTCTGTTGGCCGCTTTTGTCGTCGGCGGTCTCAGCCTCACCGGCTTCTTGCTTTGGCTCAACTTCTTCCCGCGCACTTTCATCGGCCGCCGCCTCATGCTCAGGATGCGTCAACCGGCCGACCTCACCGCCGCTGCGCACCAGACGATGATTGGCGAAACCGGTGAAGCCCTCACGCCCCTGCGTCCCTCCGGCACGGCGCAGATCAAGGGGAAACGCGTTGATGTCACGGCAGTTGGCGATTTTCTCGAGTCAGGCGAGCACGTGGTGGTTATCGCGGCTGACGGCATGCGGGTGGCCGTGCGGCGAAAAGATGGTTTGGTCTCCGGGCCCGGAACCGCGTAATGTTCCCGGATGGGCTCGCTCTTCATTTATATCGTCACCGGACTGGCCGTCGTTCTCGGCCTTGTTCTCCTCATCGTTCTCTTCAATTTTTTCGGCATCTGGCTGCGGGCCAAGGTGGCTGACGCCCCCGTTTCCTTCGCCAGCCTGATCGGAATGCGCCTGCGTCGTGTGCCGCTCGGCATGATCGTCGACAGCCGGATCACCGCGGTCAAAGCCGGTATCCCCCTCAACGCGGATGAACTCGAAGCCCACTACCTGGCCGGTGGCAGTGTGGATTCCGTTGTGTTGGCTCTCATCGCGGCGGACAAAGCCGGGATCAAACTCGACTTCAACCGCGCCTGCGCCATCGACCTCGCGATCAAAGGAACGAGCAAAACCGTCCTCGAGGCCGTCCGCACCAGCATCAATCCGAAAGTCATCGACTGCCCCGCCCCCGGTTCCGGCCGCTCGACCATCGACGCCGTGGCCCGCGACGGCATCGGGGTCAAAGTCAAAGCCCGTGTCACCGTTCGCTCGAACCTCGACCGTTTTGTCGGCGGCGCCACCGAGGAAACGATCATCGCCCGCGTCGGCGAAGGCATCGTCACTTCGATCGGTTCGGCCCTTTCTTACAAGGATGTGTTGGAAAATCCGGACCGCATTTCGAAAACTGTCCTGCAAAAGGGCCTCGATAGCGGCACCGCTTTTGAAATCCTTTCCGTTGACATCGCCGACATCGACGTCGGCGAAAACGTCGGCGCCAAATTGCAGGGCGAGCAGGCCGAGGCCGATAAAGTGGTGGCCCAAGCCAAGGCGGAAGTTCGCCGCGCCGCCGCCGTCGCCCTCGAGGGTGAAATGCGGGCCAAAACCCAGGAAATGCGGGCCAAGGTGGTCGAGGCCGAAGCCCAAGTTCCGCAAGCGATGGCCGAGGCCTTCCGTTCCGGCAACCTCGGGATCATGGATTACATGCGGATGAAAAATATCCAGGCCGACTCGCAAATGCGTGAATCCATCGCCGGCTCCGAGCGCGGCGACGCCGAGGCGCGGTAAAGAGCTTCATTCGGTTCCGCCATGGAACAACTAGTCCTCCTCGTTGTCATCGGGTTGATCAGCCTGGTCAATTGGCTGATGCAAAAGGCCGCCGAGAAGCGGGAGGCGGCCAAGTCGGCCCGGGTCGACAAGCGTGAGGTAAAGCGCGAAACGCGCCGCAACATCTACACGCACCCTGCACCGACCCCGGCAGCGTCCGCTCCCCGCCGGGCTCCCGCCGAACGCGACCCGTTCAAGGACCTGATGGATGCGCTCGGCCTGCCTTCCGACGAGGCGCCGCCCGGCCCGGTGGTGGCCGAACCTGTGATCTTTGAAGACGAGGAATTTGCCTCGGCCGAAGAAGTTGCACCACCCCCGCCACTGCCCAAGCCTGTCCTGGCAAAACCGCTTTCCGCGGCGGCCTCCTGGCATCCGCCCGCCCGACGCGCGCAACCCGACGAAAAAACCAAGCAACTCGCCTCGGCCTTCGCCGCCATGGATGATGCTTCACCCCAAATTTGGAAAGGCGGCAACGTGCGCGCCCTCCTCTCGAATGCCTCGGCCCAACGCAAGGCCGTGATCCTCTCCGAAATCCTCGGCACCCCTCGCGGCCTGGCCAACGCCAGCGCCCTCATGACCCGCGGGCATCTCTGAGCAGCTGGTCCTTGTAGCGTCGCCGTCCCCGGCGCCGCTACATCAATTTCACTTCACCGCGGCCCAGACACGATGGACGTCATCGTGGTCATCGAGCGCTTGCAAAAAGGCACCGACTTCCGCCCCTTGGTCCGCAGCCAGTTCCGGACACTGCTTCGGCACATAACCCAACTCACTGGTCACCACCGTCCACCCATTATCCGAGAGCCACTTGGCCACGCCGTGCGTGTTGGTGCGGTCCGTGATGAACCGCGCGCCGGTTGCGTCCGCCGGGATGTCATCGTTCTGCTCGTGGGTGAGGGGCTCGACTTCGTTGGCCCCCGCCTCGATGGCCGCTTCCTCGGGGTCGACTCCCGCTTTCGCCGCGTAGGCCTCGACCAGGCCGACATGGTCGAAGAGAAACTTGTTGCTCCCCGATGCGCCGAGTTGCCCCTTTTTGAAAAGCACGCGGATTTCCGGCGCCGTGCGGTTGTGGTTGTCGGTGAAAACTTCCACGATGATCGGCACCTTGTGCGGGGCGTAACCTTCGAAGGTCATGTGCTCGAGCGAAATTTTGTCGCTGCCGGTGCCTGCACCCTTGGCGATCGCCCGCTCGATGGCATCCTTGGGCACACTTTCCCGGCGCGCTTTCTCCAATGCCGCGGTCAACCGCGAGTTGGTCGCCGGATCCGCTCCCCCATGGCGCGCCGCGATGGTGATCTCACGAATGAATTTCCCCGTGGCCTGCGATTTCCGAAGCGAGGCAACCTCGCGCTTGGCCAACAACCATTGACGTCCCATAAGACGACCATCCTAAGCCAACGCGCGTCCCCTGCTCAAGACTGTCGCTGCGCTGAGAGGGACGAGCCGCGCGCATCCGCCTGCCCCTGCCTTTTGGCAGACCGCCCGGTAGGGCGCGGCGTCCCCGACGCGCCGGGACCACCTTGCTTTAGACGTGCACCTGGCGGGTCCGGAGGCCCCGCCCCACCTCGGGCACCTTTTGCACGTTCTGGCCACCAAGGGGCCCGCTCATCCGCCCGCACCGCATCGGGCCCGCGAGCCGCGTGCCCCTACCTTCACGGCTGGGTCCCCGCCACGCGCAGCATCACTTCATTGCGGCGCAGGAAGGTCGGGATCCAGGGGGGATCGTAATAGGCGAAGAGCGGTTCGCCCTCGACTTCGAGCCGGCGCTTGTCGACCCACGCGCGCAGCTTGCCCAGTGCCTCCTCCTCATTGGCTTGGCTCCGCCCGCCCGAGTAACGGTAAACCGCAAAGTGTCCAGCCGGCAGGTCGTCCATTGTGACCGCGGCATCCGTGGGAACCGGGACTTTCCCCGCCGCCACGTCGCGCGGAACAATAAAACTCATGCCGGTCTTCCCGCCCTCGTCTTTCATCAGCACCGGCGCCGTCATGGCGATCTTCTGATCCTCCTCGTTTCCGCCCGAAATGTATCGGAACAAGCGCATGAAATCCCCATCCCCGGAAGCCGTTCGGACCAGCGTCAGCGCCGGATAATCCCGGACCTCAAACTTCCCATCCGGCACGAGCACTTTGTAATCGGGTGTTTCGGTCGCCATGGCGAAAGACGTCAGCATGGCCAGGCCAAACAGGGGTGCAAAGATCTTCATACCTCCAACATAGGGCAAGCCGTGGAGCTTTTCACGCTCTTCGGTCAAAAAGGTCGCAACCTGGGGAGCCTGACCGATGAGACCTCCGTTTGGCGCGATGAAAAAATCAGATCCTTCCGCACCGACTTGCCGATGGCGACAGGCGGGTCGCTCGCCATCGAGTCTTCCAACAAAAAAGAAAGGCGGCCGAAGTGGCCGCCTCTCTGTGATTTTTTGACTCAGAGGTTAGCTCTGGGCGCCTTCTTCGGTCTTGGCTTTGTCTTTCTTTTCCCCATCCGTGCATCCGCCGCAACTGCCGGCGAAGGTGGTGGTGGCGAAAGCGGCCATGGAGACGACCGTGAGGGCTAGTGTGAACAGTGATTTCATAACGGGCAGACGTTGCCACAAACTCCCCGATAAGCAAATAGTTTTTGTGCGCGTTTCCAGCCCCGGCCATTGGAGCAATCCGACGAATTGACTCAAATGAAAAGACACCGGGCGGGTGTCTAGCATGGGGCGAAAAAGGATACGTTGCCTCAATGAAAAAGACACCATGGCCGGATGTCTTTAAAAATGAGTCAAAAGAGTCGCCAGGAG
>JBIKLF010000003.1:0-204601 GCA_044359955.1 Chthoniobacterales bacterium
TGAAGGCGCCCGAGCGTCCCGTGCTCTTCACCAAGGGGATCAACACCGTGGCCGGCCCGGGGGATGCGATCGAAATCCCGGTGAAGGCCGCCAGCCATGAGGTGGACTACGAGTGCGAGCTGGCCGTCGTCATCGGCAAGCCCTGCAAGAACGCCACCCCCGCCAACGCCCTCTCGTATGTTCTCGGCTACACCTGCGCCAACGATGTCTCGGCGCGGGATTGGCAACTGAAATGGGGCGGGGGACAGTGGTGCCGCGGCAAGACTTTCGACACATTTTCCCCGCTGGGTCCGTGCCTGGTTACTGCCGATGAAATCCCCGACCCGCAGACCTTGGGCATCCGCACGATCCTCAACGGCGAGAGAGTGCAGGATTGGAACACGGACGACATGATCTTCGGTGTGGCCGAGATCATTGTCTTTCTCAGCAGGAGCAACACCTTGCCGCCCGGCACGGTTATTCTCACTGGCACGCCGCACGGCGTGGGCATGGCGGCCAAACCGCCGCGCTGGCTCAGGCCCGGCGACGTGGTGACCATCGAAATCGACCGGATCGGTGCGTTGACCAATCCCGTGGTCCTCGAGCCGTAAATCATGACAAACACGGCATCCCGCGAAACACATCTTGTCTTAACAGCCCCGCGCGGCCACATCTGGAGACGCAAAACGATGGATGAGATCGCCCGCTGGATGGAGTACGGCAATGGTCAGCACTCTGCTTCCCATGGTCATGGCGGTGTGTAAAGGCGGGGGGATGACGGACATAATTCTGTTCCCGGCCCGGGGTGGTTTCTAGGATCTTGTCATGGTGCAACACAAGGACACGGACGATTTCGCGTGGGCCGCCCATGCTCCCGCCTGGAGGCCCAACTCGCTTGAGATCCCAGCCGGCTGCACCGCGCGTGGCAAAGCCTGCCACATTCGACCGCAAAGCCCCCCGATTTTTGCGAGCCTGACGAGAATCGGGATCGCTGCGGGGCTCGTTCTGGGTTTGGCCGCATCCATCGGCCGGTGCGGTGAGAGTCAGGAGCTTCAGGATGTTATTTCGCAAATGCGCCCGTATGCCGGCGCTCACCATCCCGGCGTTGACACCACCTCGCTCACGGGGAAGGTGATGTGCGGCTACCAAGGCTGGTTTGCCGCCGTAGGGGACGGATCGGGGCGGGGATGGATTCATTATGGGCGCGGCAGCGAGTTCGGCCCCGGCTATTGCACGATCGACCTTTGGCCGGACATGCACGAGACGGAGCCGGACGAAAGGTATCCCACACCGTTTAAACAGAGGGATGGCGAGGCAGCCGATGTCTTCAGTTCCTACAATCCGAAAACAGTCCTGCGTCATTTTCAATGGATGAAAGAGCATGGCATCGACGGCGTCTTCCTGCAGCGCTTCGGTGCCGACTTGCGACAACCCAAAGACTATCATCATCGCAACGTGGTCACGGCGAACGTCCAGGCTGGCGCCAACCGCTCCGGGCGGACCTGGGCCATGATGTATGACCTCTCGGGCCTCGGCCCAGGCGAGATCGAAACGATCGTCATGGAGGACTGGAAGCGGCTCGTCAACAGGATGAACATCACCGCAGACCGCTCCTATCTGCACCATGAAGGGAAGCCTTTGGTCGCGGTGTGGGGGGTGGGATTCAGCGACGGGAGAGGCTACACCCTTGCCGAGTGCGAGGAATTGGTGCGTTTCCTGAAGTCCGATCCGAAATACGGCGGCAACACGGTCATGGTCGGCGTGCCCACCTATTGGAGAACTCTTGACCGAGATGCGGTTCGGGAACGGGCGCTGCACAGGATCATTTCCCTGGCGGACATTGTGAGTCCGTGGACGGTCGGAAGATACAACTCACCGGAGCAGGCAAGGCAGCATGCGAAAAGCGTTGTCAAACCCGACATCGAATGGGCGCAGCGAAAATCCCTCGACTATCTCCCAGTGGTTTTTCCCGGTTTTAGCTGGCAGAACCTGCAGAAGGTTCAGGGCTGTGAAGCCAAGCTGGGGCAGATTCCCCGCCTGGGGGGAGAGTTCTTGTGGTCCCAAGCGGCGGCTTTCAAAGACGCGGGTGCACGGATGCTTTATGTGGCCATGTTCGATGAGTTGGATGAAGGCACCGCCATTTTCAAATGCACCAATGACCCGCCCGTCGGCGAGAGCAGGTTCCTCACCTTCGAGGGTCTTGCCAGCGATCACTACCTGTGGCTCACCGGGGAAATCGCAGGAGCCCTTCGCGCCAAGGGCAAAACAAAATGGGAACTCCCGGTGCGGGACGCGGAAAAACGGGCTGCATCCAACGGCACCACCGCGGCGCATGACCCCTGACGGCTTTGAAACAAAGATGAAAAAGACAATCATGCAACTCAACTTCTTGTCCGCCCGCGCCGTCAATGTCTTGGGCCGCCACGGCATCCGCACCCGCGAGCAAGCCCGCCAAGCTAACGTGCTCGCGTTGCTCGCCGGCGAGCGCAACTCCGGGCGCAAAACGATGGATGAGATCGCCCGCTGGATGGGGGATGACGCTGGGAATCCCGCCGGTTCCAATGGTCAAAGCTCCGCAGGGCACGATCTGCACCATGTTTGATAGAACAGAAAAACTGTGATGATCCGAACGCTGATCGCCGCCACTGTCTTGGCCGCTTCCGGCTTTGCTGCCGCGGACTTGCCGCCGGTGCTCTCCAGCGACGGAAACGGCGGGTTGCGCAAGGATGGCAAACCTTTCCGCGCCATCGGGGTGAACTATTTTTCCTGTTTCTACCGGACCCTGCTGGATAGCGAGGACACGAGTTACGATCAGGGCTTCGAGGTCCTGGCCCGCGAGGGGATTCCTTTTGTGCGGTTTTCCGCCACGGCATTCTGGCCCAAGGAGATGGCGCTTTACCGCACCGACCGGGAGGAATATTTCCGGCGGTTCGATGCAGTGGTGGCCTCGGCCGAGAAACACGGCATCGGGCTGATCCCTTCGCTTTTCTGGTATTACGCCTGCGTGCCGGATCTGGTGGGCGAACCGATGGACCAGTGGGGCAATCCGGAAAGCAAGGTCCATGAGTGGATGCGAGAGTATGTGCGTGAGGTGGTGACGCGCTACCGTCATTCGCCCGCAATCTGGGCGTGGGAGATGGGCAATGAATTCGGACTGCAAGCCTCGCTGCCCAATGCCGCCTCCCACCGCGCGCCCATCTGGGCGAATCTGGAGACCGCGACCAGCCGCAGCGAGCGCGACGATCTGACCTTCGACATGCTGCGCGTGGCCTACATGGAGTTCGGCAAAGCGGTGAGGGAGCACGACCGGAAGCGCCTGATTTTCACCGGGGACAGCCTGCCGCGGCCGGCCGCGTGGCACATGGAGAAGGAGGGGAGTTGGACGCCGGACAACGAGCGCCAGTTCCGCCACATGCTGCGCAGTCTCAATCCCGACCCGATCGACGCCATCAGCATCCATGCTTACGGCGAGGACATGGAGCGCATTGCATGGAGCGTGCAGGCGGCCAAGAGCATCAAGAAGCCGCTCTTCATCGGCGAGTTCGGCGTTCCCGGCACGGGCCCGGAGGTGGAGAAAGAATTCCGCCGCATGCTGCGAATCATCGAAGAGTCCAACGTCCCGCTGGCCGCGCTGTGGGTCTTCGACCTGCCCAGCCAGAATGCCGACTACAACATCACCGCCGACAACGAGCGTTCCTACCAACTCCGCGAAGTCGCCGCAGCCAACGCCCGTGTGCAAGGTGGTGCTTCCACGCGGTAGCCGTAGGTTTCTCGCGCCTTGGGGGAACGATTTGCCACAAAGTGTGGCCAACACTGGGTAAAACTTGCCCGCTCGACTTTTCGCGCTCAACGCCCGCGAATCCAGTATTCATGTGGGTTCCCAAGGTATTTTCCACAAAACCAAGATGGCAGCGCGCACGGGATTCGAACCCGTGTACCAGCCTTGAGAGGGCTGTGTCCTAGGCCTCTAGACGAGCGCGCCTTTGGGAATCTTTCATTATGCCGCGCGTGGGGGCTTTGACAAGCGCGCGGCCGCCTGCGCTTGCCGTCGGACAGGTGATCGGCGATGGTTTACAGCTCTATGACCGTCTATATCAAAAGTTTTTGTCCTTGGTGCAAAGAGGCCCTCGCTTGGCTCGATCAGCATGGTTACCGCTACGAAGTGCGCGAAGTTCTCCAAGACCCCGAGGCGATGGCTCGCATGCGTGAGATTTCCGGCCAATCGCTCACGCCGACCCTCGAAGTGGACGGCAAGGTGCTGGCCGATTTTGACACCGGGCAATTGTCCGCGTTTCTCGACGCGAACGGCCTCAAGCCATGAACGAGCTGATGCTCTTTGTCGGTCTGGTCGTCCTCACCGCGGCGTTCTTCAGCTTTCCGCATCCGGTCCTCCGCCGGATCGGGATTCTCTCGCTCGGGGTCACCACGTTCGCCGCCGGCTACCTTGTCACCGGCAACCTTTGGATCGGCGCCGCCTGTGTCTCGGCGGTGCTTCTGCTCCCCTGGGTGGAAATTCTCCTCCGCGTGCGCAAGTTGCGTCTGCCGCTGCGCAAGCAATTGCATCAGTCCACCCCGCCTTCCCGCGAAATGTTCCCCGCGCTGGGTGAACTTTCCGATGACATCGAGGCGGCCGGCTTCGAGCATGTGGCCGACTTGGGTTGGGAGATGGACGGCTACCGCCAGTTCCTCCGCCTCTTCGCCCACCCGCAAAAGCGCGAGGAAGCCGCCATCACTTACGTGGAGCAAAACCAACTCGGCTTTCATTTTGCCAGCGTGACCTCGCGCGGGGCGGATGGCGCGGTCTTCACCACGTGGAATTGTCCGGTCTCTTCCAGTCTGAAAACTCCGCCGACCGTCCACTTGCACCGCGTGGCAGGCGATGCGTCATTTGCCGCGATGGTCGAGGGGCATGGGAGTTTTCTGGTTGAGCGCGGGATGGAGGAGGGCTCACTCCAAGCGGTTGACCCGGATTCGGTGCGCGCCGCGGTCGAGCGCGACATGGAAACCCAGATGCAGCACAACATCCACGAGGGTCTGCTCGAAGCGGCGGACGAGGGACACGGCCGCTACTCGTGGCGGGGCATGCTTTACTTGTGGTTCCAATTCTTGAGGGATATTTTCCGTTTCACGTGAATGCCCTCTCCCCCGTGTCGAGGACGCCGTCCTTCGGACTCGTCGACCAGGTCATGGTCGAAGAACGCGCGGCCGCCTTCACCAAGCGGAGTATCAAGGCGGAGTCCAAGATGCAGGGCCTGCGGTTGGTTTTTTCCATGCTCGACCTCACCACTTTGGAGGGACGTGACACTCCGGGCAAGGTGATGACCCTTTGCCACAAGGCCATGCACCCGGCGCCCGGGCGTTACGGGGTCGGGCCGGTCGCGGCGGTCTGCGTTTATCCGAATCTCGTCCCCGCGGCCAAAGCGTTCCTGCGCGGCTCAGCGGTCAAGGTCGCCGCGGTGGCCACCTACTTTCCCAGCGGTCAGTCCTCCTTGAAAACCAAGCTGGAAGACACGCGCGTGGCCCTCACGGCCGGGGCCGACGAGATCGACATGGTCATCGACCGCGCCGCGTTCCTGCGCGGCGAGTATGCCAAGGTGCATGACGAAATTGCCGCGGTGAAACAGCTCTGTGGTGACGTCCATTTGAAGGTCATCCTCGAGACCGGCGAGTTGGTCACCTATGACAATGTCCGGGCGGCCAGCATGATCGCCATGCAGGCGGGGGGGGATTTCATCAAGACGTCGACGGGCAAGGTCAGTCCGGCCGCCACGCTCCCCGTCACTCTGGTCATGCTCGACGCGATCCGTGAATATTTCTTCGCCACCGGCCTCCGCATCGGCATGAAGCCGGCCGGCGGCATCCGCACAGCCAAGCAAGCGTTGCAATATCTGGTCATGGTCAACGAAACCCTGGGGGACGACTGGCTGACCCCGGACCTGTTCCGTCTCGGGGCCAGCACCCTGGCCAATGACATCCTCCTGCAAATCGCCAAGGGTGTCGACGGGCGCTATCAAAGCGGCGATTACTTCTCCCTGCCATGAGCAAGAAAACCAAAAAACTCACCACCGGGGTGGCCCCCTTGGCCGCACCGGCCTCGCATGCCGTGGTCGTTCCGGTGCGCGACCGCCACCTGCGTTTCAACGAGCGCTGGAACTACTCGCCCGCCCCCGAGGTCCACACCGACCTCAAAATCCAACCGCGCTACGACCTCTTCATTGGCGGCAAATTCGTCAAGCCGACGTCCGGCAAATATTTCCCCTCGATCAATCCCGCCACCGAGCAGCAGCATGCCGAAATCGCGCGGGGGACGGCGGCCGACGTGGACAAGGCGGTCAGAGCCGCCCGCCGCGCTTACGAAAAAACCTGGGGCAAAATGTCCGGCCGCGAACGCGGCAAATACCTTTTCCGCATTGCCCGTCTCTTGCAGGAAAAGATGCGCGATCTGGCGGTCATCGAGTCCCTCGACGGCGGCAAAACCATCCGCGAGAGCCGCCATATCGACCTTCCGCTGGTTGCCGCGCATTTCTTTTACCACGCGGGTTGGGCCGACAAACTCGACTACGCATTTCCCGGACGCAAACCGCAGCCGCTCGGCGTGGCCGGTCAGATCATCCCGTGGAATTTCCCGCTGCTCATGGCCGCGTGGAAGTTGGCGCCTGCCCTGGCCTGCGGCAACACCTGCGTGCTCAAGCCGGCCGAGACGACGTCCGTCACGGCGATGCACCTGGCCGAAATCTTCGCCGAGGCCGATTTGCCCGAGGGCGTGGTCAATATTGTCACCGGTTTCGGCGAGGCCGGAGCGGCCATCGTCAATCATCCGGACATCGACAAACTCGCCTTCACCGGCTCGACCGAGGTGGGCAAGATCATCGCCAAGTCGGTGGCCGGCACGCGGAAAAAGCTGACCCTTGAGTTGGGCGGCAAGGCGGCCAACATCATTTGCGAAGACGCCCCGATCGACCAAGCGGTCGAGGGCATCATCCAGGGCATCTACTTCAACCAAGGCCACGTTTGCTGTGCCGGTTCGCGTCTCTTCGTGCAGGAAGGTATTGTCGAACCGGTGATCCGCCGTCTGCGCGACCGGCTCCGCACCTTGCGGGTGGGCGACCCGCTGGACAAGAACACCGACATCGGGGCGATCAACAGCCGCGAGCAGCTTGAGAAAATCAAGGAGATGGTGGCCAGCGGCAAAAAAGAAGGTGCCGAGTTGTTCCAGTCCGCGTGCAAGCTTCCCGCCAAGGGTTTTTTCTACGCGCCGAGCTTCTTCACCGGAGTGACCGATTCGCACCGCATTGCGCAGGAGGAAATTTTCGGCCCCGTTCTGAGTGTCATGACCTTCCGCACACCGGAAGAAGCTCTCGAGCGGGCCAACAACACGCCTTACGGGTTGAGTGCCGGGATCTGGACGGACAAAGGCAGCAAAGTTTTCAAGTTGGCCACAGAATTGCGCGCCGGCGTCGTCTGGGCCGAGACCTACAACAAGTTCGACCCCGCGAGTCCCTTTGGCGGCTACAAAGAAAGCGGTTTCGGCCGTGAGGGTGGGAAGCAGGGGTTGTTGGGGTATTTGAAAATGGAGTAGGGGGAGAGGGGGGGAGAAGAGAGGGCGGAGGGTTGAACCGGAGGCCTGCGCAAGCAGGGCGGAGATAGCCCTTGGGCAAACTTGAAGGCTGAGTGAGGTTGTAGCGGCGGTCTGTGACCGCCGGAATATGGAGGAAGAGAAAAGAAAAAAAGGCGGAGGGCTGAACCGGAGGCCTGCGCAAGCAGGGCGGAGATAGCCCTTGGGCAAACTTGAAGGCTGAGTGAGGTTGTGGCGGCGGTCTGTGACCGCCGGAGCATGGAGAAAAAAAAGAGAGGGAGAGGGCGGAGGGTTGAACCGGAGGGCTGTGCAAGCAGGGCGGAGATGGTCCCTGAGCCGTATCCATGCAGTTGAAGACGTAATAAAAGCGCGGCTTGGCTCGGTTTGTCCAGGGGGCACGGCCGTCCCGGCCGTGTTGTTTGATGTTGTTTGATCGTGACGGGCGGGACGCCCGTGCCCCTTGGCCACGTGCCAACGCGCTCACCAAATAGTGAGTCAACTCTCGCCCAGGCGCGCCTCTATGGCAGCGCCGGAAAGGGCGGAATGTTTTGCATGGTTACGGCTTAGGCAAACTTGAAAGCTGAGTGAGGGGCGGAGTCAGAGAAAGTGGCACGGGCATTGGCCCGTGAGGGGCGGTCGTCATCGGCAGGATGCCGATGCCACTTTAAGATTCCGTATGGCTGCCTCGCATGGATTGGTCGCCGGGGCGACCTTTCCTGGGGTGGCTTCGCTTGTCGAGGGTTCGAGTTCGCCATGCTGTGGATGGCTGCCTCGCATGGATTGATCGCCTGTGGCGATCTTTCCGAGAGTGACCGTGTATTGGAGACACGAGTCCGCCCTGCTTCGCATGGCTGCCTCGCATGGATTCGAACCATGACACACAGATCCAGAATCTGCAGTGCTACCGTTACACCACGAGGCATTAAAGAAACTTCCATTATAGGCGCGGGGTGGGGAATTTCAACCTTTGTAAGGGGGGCCAACAATGTTCGCAAAAGACATTTTCAACTTGGTGCACCGGGTTTGGTGCATCATGGATTGTCCACGGTGAAGTTTGCCTGCCGCCAGTGCACGCAGCGGTTCGAGGTTGATGACTCTTGGCCGGGCGGTCAGGTAGATCGTCCTACCTCCGGCGGGGTTGTCATCCTCCCGCAAGCGCCGGTCGATCCGCCCGTGGCGAACGTTGTGGTCCCCGCGCGCGGGCGTGGGGCGGCAGGGCTCATTGCTGGGCCTGCTGTTGTTGCAGCGTGTGGAGGACGGCTTCGGCGGTCTGGCGGTGGGTGAGGGTGCCGGAGTCGATGCGGACGGTGGCGGCCTCGCGGTAGAGGGGTTCGCGCTGGTGGTAGAGTTCCTCGACGGTGCGGCGGGGGTCGGCGGTTTGGAGGAGCGGGCGTTTGCTGTGTTTGACGCGCTGGTAGAGATGCTCGGGGCTGGCGTCGAGCCACACCACGGGGCCGATCTGCGGGAGGAGTTCGCGGTTTGGCGCGGAAATTATAACGCCGCCGCCGGTGGCGACGATGAGGCCGATGCGTCCGACGAGGCTTTGCAGGACCTTGGTTTCGAGGGCGCGGAAATGTTCCTCGCCGTGTTGCTTGAAAATGGCGGGGATGGATTGCCCCGCTGCCTGCGCCACAAGGGCGTCGGTATCGACGAGGGCGAAGCCGGTGAGGGACGACAAAATCCGGCCGACGCTGGATTTGCCGGATCCCATGAAACCGACGAGGACCAGATTGCGAAACACGTTCAGATTCTCACCACATTAAGGGCCTTCGGTCCGCGGTCACTCGGGATGTGCTCGAACTCCACGTTGTCACCTTCCTCCAGCGTCTTGAAGCCGTCACCGCGGATCTCCGAGTAGTGGACGAAGATGTCGGCGCTGGCTCCGCTGGGATCGGCAATGAAACCGAAACCCTTCTTGTTGTTGAACCATTTGACTATTCCTTGGGGCATGCAGGTGGACTGGTTTTTGACGCGATACTCTGCGCCCGCTGCGGTATATGGTGGAGCGGTGCGTAATGGTCAATTGCTTATTGGAAAAGATAACCGATCCAGTCATGTTGCGGAGTCCTCTGAGGCGTGGACAGGGACGCCGGTGATGGCTTTGTCATGAATTCTCAAGTGTCTGACTACCAGATGATTAAATCCCAGCAGGGCGAAGAACCGGGGCGGTGGCAGACGCAGGTGCTCGACGCGCAGGGTGCGCAGGAAATCGCCTGGGCCGTGCGGGAGGCCGCGTCGCTGCTCCGCGCGGGAGAAGTCGCGGCTGTGCCGACGGAGACGGTGTATGGACTCGCGTGTGATGCGTTGCAGGCGGACGCCGCGGCCAAAGTTTTTGCAGCGAAGGAACGTCCGTCCTTTGATCCGCTCATCGTGCATGTGGCGGACGCCTCATGGATCGCCACGCTGGCGCAGCCGAGCGCGCTTGCCGCGGCGCTGGCGCAAGAGCTGGCGGCGGCGTTTTGGCCGGGGCCTTTGACCATGGTTCTCCCGGCGCGCGATGTTGTGCCCGACTTGGTGCGTTCGGGTTTGCCAACCGTGGCGCTGCGCTGCAGTGCGCATCCGGTCATGGCGGCACTCGTCGTGGAACTGGGCCGGCCGGTGGCCGCGCCGAGTGCCAATCGTTTCGGAAGGATCAGTCCGGTCACGGCGCAAGATGTGGTCGAAGAGTTGGGCGGGCGCATTCCGCTCGTGCTCGATGGCGGGCCCTGCCGTCATGGCTTGGAGTCGACGATTGTCGCCGTGCAGGACGGGCGCCTTGTCTTGTTGCGTCCGGGTCCGGTCACGGTGGAGGAACTCGAAAAGTTCGCGCCGGTCGAGCGTGCCCCGCGTGGTCAATCGGTTTCTGCGCCGGGCATGCTCGAGAGTCATTACGCGCCGCGCACGCCATTGCTTCTGTGGTCGCAGGATGCGCCGTGCCCGGACGATGCAGCGACCAGCGGGGTGTTGGCCTTTGGTGCGGTCGGGCCGGGCTTTGCCGTGGCCGAGGTGTTGCCGGCGGATCCCGCGAAGGCGGCACCGCTCCTTTTCGCGGCCTTGCGCCGGCTGGATGCCTGCGGTGTGGCGCGTATTTATGCCGGGGCCATTTCCGAATCGGGGCTGGGCATGGCTATCATGGATCGGCTACGCAGGGCGGCGCATGGCTAAAGAAAAGCTGAACACACGGGCGGCGGGCATCGTCGCGCTGGCCGTCATGCTGAGCCGCGTGCTCGGGTTGGTGCGCGAGTTGATCTTCGCCGCGCTCTTCGGCGCGGGCCGGGGGATGGATGCCTACATCACGGCGTATCGGGCGCCGAATTTGCTGCGCGATTTGTTTGCCGAGGGGGCGTTGTCGGTGGCCTTTGTTACGGTGTTCTCCAAGCTCGGCGTGGAAAAAGGCTATGAGGCTTCGTGGGAGTTGGCGCGCAAGATGGCGACGATGGTTCTCGTGTTCATGTCCTTCGTGACCTTGCTTGGGATTATTTTCGCGCCGGCGCTGATTGCGGTGCTCGCGCCGGGATTCGACGCGGAGAAGTCCGCCTTCGCGACGGAGCTGACGCGCATCATGTTCCCCTTTATCTTGATGGTGTCCCTGGCGGCGCTGGTCATGGGCATGCTCAATTCGCGCAATGTCTTCGGCGTGCCGGCCCTGGCCTCGAGTTTCTACAACCTAGGCTCGATCTTCGGCGGAGTGAGTCTGGCGTGGTGGATCGATCCGACGTTCGGTCCGCGGGCGCTGATCGGCATGGCCATTGGCACCCTGCTCGGCGGTTTTTTGCAATTGGCCGTGCAGATCCCGAGCCTCAAGAAGGTCGGGTTCACCTTCCACTTCGACTTCGGTTGGCGCGACGAGCAGGTGAAGCGCGTGTTGTGGCTGATGCTGCCGGCGGTCATTGCGGCCAGTGCGGTGCAGATCAATGTGATGGTCAATAGCATCTTTGCGTCCTTCCTCGGCGACGGCGCGGTGAGTTGGCTTTCGTATGCGTTCCGCCTCATGCAGTTGCCGCTCGGCATTTTCGGTGTGGCGGTGGCGACGGTGACCTTGCCGGCGGTGGCGAAGATCGCGGCGGGCGGCGACATGGCGCATTTCCGCGAGACGCTGGCCAAGGCGATCCGGTTGGCGCTGTTCCTCACGCTGCCGGCCACGATCGGATTGATGATGATGAGCGGCGAGATCATCGGGTTGATTTACGAGCGGGGGAAGTTCACCGCGGATGACACCTTGCAGACGGGGGCGGCGTTGCAATTTTACGCGGTCGGGCTGATGGGCTACGCGT
This sequence comes from Chthoniobacterales bacterium, assembly GCA_044359955.1. GTDB lineage: Bacteria > Verrucomicrobiota > Verrucomicrobiia > Chthoniobacterales > JACTMZ01 > JACTMZ01. The sequence goes on from JBIKLF010000003.1 coordinate 11,809, forward strand.
GCATCAAGGTGCTCTCGCCGGCGTTCTACGCGCTGGACCGCAAGTGGACGCCGATGCTGGTGACGTTTTTCGGGATCGGGCTGAATATCGCGCTCAATTGGCTGCTGACCTTCCGTCTGGGGATGGGGCACAAGGGGTTGGCGCTGTCGACCGGGCTGGTGGCGACGATCGACTTTTTCATCCTCTATTTTCTGATGCGGCGGGCGGCGGGAGGGATGGAGACGTTCAAGGTGGTGGGATCGTGTGGCCGGATTGTGGTGGCGGCGGCGGGGTTGGCCGCGGTGGTGCTGGTCGGGCGGGAGTGGCTGGCGCCGTGGCTGACGTCGGTGTCGTTGGTTGACCGGTTGTGGTCGTTGCTGGCGATCATTGGCGCGGCGGCGGTGGTTTATTTTGCGCTTTGCGCTTTGTTGCGCGTCGAGGAGGCGCGGGAGGCGTTGGCGTTGATCAGGCGGAAGATTTCGCGGCGGGGGATGGCTTCGCCGGGGGCGTGAGGCTGAGGCGTCCGGCGGTCATATCAGTTGGTCGCCTGGGGGCGACCTGTCTCGCCAAGCCTCGGCTGACCGCCGCTACAAGTGGTCATCAGAAACGGACGTCGCCGGGGATCCGCACACGGCGGACAGGCTGGCGACGCTACAGGCGGAGGCGCTCGCGGACCCAGCGGGCGATTTGTTCGGCGTCTTGGGCGGCCGGGGTGAGCTCGGGGGCGGATGAGCTGACGGGGTCGAGGGCGGGGAAAAAGTTGCGGGCTTTCCAGACGTGTGCGCCGGGGCGGTAGGGGCCGACTTGGCAGGGGTCGCTCCACGTGTGGATGGCGAGAAGTTTGTCAGTCACGGCGGCGGCGAGGTGCATGGGACCGCTGTCGACGCTGACGACGAACGCGGCATGGCGCAGGAGCCAGAGGAGTTCGGTGAGGCTGGTGCGGTTGAGGAGGTTGGTCACGTTGGGCGGGAGGCCGGGGACTTCGAGGCCGGTGCGGCCGACGAGGACAATCGGAAAATCGACGGCGCGGCAGAAGGCGGTGACGGATTCCGGCGCAAGCGATTTGCCGCGGCCGCGGGAGAAGGGGTGGAAGACGAGGAAGGGTTCGGCGGGGATGGATTCCGACGGGCGGTCGCCCTCGGGCAGGGCGAACTCGGGTGGTCCGACGAGCGTTGCGCCGGTGGCGGCCGCGAGCGCGAGGTAGCGTTCGACGGCGTGGGCTTTCGGGTCGACGGAGATGGTTTTGGTCTGCACGAAGCGCGCGCCTTCGCGGGCGTCGGAGAGCCCGATGACCGGCACGCCGCGGAAGGCGCGGGCCACGAGGGCGGTGCGGAGGAGGCCTTGGAAGTCGAGGATGAGGTCGGGTGGGGGCTGCTGCTTTAAGGCGCGCCGCCAACGGCCGAAGCGCAGCCATCCTGGCAGTCCGCGGAAATCGGCGCGGGGGAAAATGAGGGTCTCATTGAGGTGCGGGTTGCCTTCGAGGAGCGGGGCCCACTCGGGATTGACCATCCAGGTGAGGTGGGCGTCGGGAAATTTCGCCCGCAGGGCGGCGACGGCGGGCAGGGTGTGGACGATATCGCCGAGGGAACTCGGCTTGAGCACGAGAAGGCGCCCCGGATTCATGTGCCGAGGGCGAGGCGCTCGGCCAGTTCGGCGGGGAGGCCGGCTTCGATGATTTTGCGCTGGGTGGTTTCGATGTCGTAAGGGATGCGGCGCAATTCGACCTCGAGGGTTTCTGGTTGGTAGATGACGTAAGCCGCACGCCAGTCTTTGTCGCGCGGTTGGCCGACGCTGCCGATGTTGATGAGATATTGCGTGCCGGGCTTGAGTTTGATTTGGTCGAAGGTCTTTTTTTTCACCACGATCCCGGTGGAGAAGAGGAAGGGTTCGTGGGTGTGGCCGAAAAAGCAGACCGGGGTGTGCTGGTAGGTGAAACTGGCTGCGGCGTCGCCCGGGGTGACGATGTAGCCCCATTTGTGCGGAGTATCGAGGGTGGCGTGGACCACGGTGAAATCGCGGATGACGCGCTGCAGGCGGAGCGAACGCAGCCACTCTTGGTCCGGCTCGCCGAGTTGGCGGCGCGTCCAAGACATGGCCGCCGCAGCGAGTTCGGTAAAGCCTTCCAGGGAGCCCGACATGGCGGCTTGTTCGTCGTGGTTGCCTTTGATGACCGGACAATCGAGCGAACGGACGAGATCGATGCAGGCCACCGGGTCGGCGCTGTAACCCACCAGGTCGCCCAGGCAGATGTAGTGGGTGCACCCTTGGATCTGCGCGTCGGCCAGGACCGACTGCAGGGCCTCGAGATTGCTGTGAATGTCACCGAAGATGGCGATGCGCATGGGACCGGGTTGCGCCGTCAGACTCCGATGGCCAAAGCGCCATGGCAATCCCGATTGCGTGGCCTCACGGGGCTGCGGGGGGTGCGAGGCGTTCGGCGGTGGGGATGCCGAGTTGCTCCTCGAGTTCGTTGACCAGGGTGATGACGCGGGGCATGCGTTCCTCTTCACCGAGGAGGTAGATGGCGCGCAATTTGTCGTAAGCCTCGCGTTCGCGGCCCGGGCAGGCGGCCAGTTCGTAGGCGGCGAGGCGTTTGATGTAGGGCGGGGCGCCGGGTTTTTCCGCGGCGGTGGCGAAGGCGTCGGCCGCACCGCAGGGGTCGTTGAATTTGTCGCGCAGCATGATGCCGAGACGTTCGTGGAGGAGATGGGGTTCGGGGTTGTTGGCGATCCCGCGCAGGAGGAAGTCGCGGCCGAGTTCGTGGTATTCCCGTTCGGCGCGGCGGCGCAGAAATTCGCTGGGTTCCTTGGGGTTTTCCCGCGCGGCGATGGAGGCGTTCCAAGCCATGTGCCAACTGGCGAGGTCCCAGTAGACCAGCGAGCGAGGTTGCAGGGCGGTCACGCTCTGGAAGAGCCCGGCCATGCGGCCCCAGGCGGTCTGCTCCCACGCGGTGTGGGCTTCGATCCAGAGAAAGGCGGCAATGAGGGAGCGGAATCCGCTGAGGGCGGCCGCGTAGGAAAGTTGGCCGATCTGCTCGCGCAATTCGATGTTGAGCGCCGCTGTGCGCAGACCGGCGGCGCGGTGGGCGGCGTCGAGAGAGTTTTCGAAAGGCAGGCGGACCAAGCCGAAGAGAAGGAGGACGCCGACGACTAAGGTCCAGAGGACGGCAGGCCGCATGGTTCAGAGTTCCTTGTTGTGGAAGACGGCGGCGGCCAGGGCGGTGTAGACGGCCATGTAGCCGGCGCCGAGGGCGAGGGTTTTCCAGAAAAGGGCGGCGGGTATGGCCACGCCGGTCACGATGTCATCGACGAGATTGAAAGCCTGCAGGTCCGGAAAGATGAGGGAGACGAGGGCAAGGACGGACTTGGTGAAGACGCCGGAGGTGTCCGCCGCGAGCCAGTATTCGCGGGCCGTGGCTTGGAGGTGCCCGATGAAGTAAGCGGCGAAGGCCGTGATGGTGGTGAAAATGGTCGAGGTGGCGAAGGTCGAGATGAGCATGGTCAAGGCGGCGAGAAGCCAGGCTTTGACCAGAATAATGACCCCGCCGGCGAGCAGGTTGGGGTCGTGGCCGGTGGCGCGGATTTTATCCAGCGCGGCCTGCAACTCGGCGGGGGGCAAGGCGGCCATTTCGATTTGCGCGGAGTGCAGGAGGGTTTGGGTGCGGAGGAGAAGCACGGTGGCGAAGACGGCTCCCATGAGCAACACGGCCAGGGTGAGGAGGAGAAAAACTCCGGAGAGCTTCCCGAGAAGGTATTCGGTGCGCGAGACGGGCTTGGCCAGGACGGTGTAGATGGTCCGGTCCTCGATGTCTTTGGGCAAGAGGGTGGCGGTGGCCAGAATGGCGAGGAGGGAGCTGAAAATGCTCATCGCCCCGAGCGCGATGTCCTTCAGCATTTGGAATTCTTCCTCAAAGCTGAAGCGGGCCAGGAAGAACGAATTGCCGATGACCAGCAGGGCGAAAATGATGAGGAAATAAAAAACCTTGAGCCTGACGAGCTCGGTCCAGGTGACGGCGGCGATGGCGGTTGTGCGGCGGATCATGGCTTGGCGGGGAAGTGCGTTCCAACGTCTGTTCCGGAAGTCGCGGCGGCCAACTGGCCCGGGCGCCGCCCGTCGAGAATCCACGTTTCGATCCCGGCGGCTGTGGCGGAGCCGACCGCATCAAGTTTGCTCGCCATGCCGCCGGTGCCGTGCCGCCCTTTTTCGCCGGTGATGTGGCGGCGGGCGTCCGCGAGGTCGGTGACGACGGGCAGACGATGACCATCGCCCTGCAGTCCGTCGCTGCCGGTCAGGATGAGGAAGAGGTCCGCCCCGCAGAGCTGGGCCACCTCGGCGCCAAGGCGGTCGTTGTCGCCGAAGCGGAGTTCCTCGACGGCCACGGAGTCATTCTCGTTGATGACGGGAACGACGCGCGGAAAATTGCGGAGTTCGCGCAGGGTGTTTTCGGCGTTGCCGCGGCGTTGGCGGCTGTCGATGTCACCATGGGTCAAAAGAAGTTGGGCGGCGGTGAGTCCGTGGCGCGCGAATGCCTCCTCGTAGGTGCGCATGAGCTGCGCTTGGCCCACGGCCGCACAGGCTTGTTTGGCGGGCAGCGCCTCGGGGCGCTCGGGCAAGCCGAGGGCAGCGACCCCGGCGGCGACCGCCGCGCTGGAGATGACGACAACGGAATGGCCGGCATCGACGAGTCCGGCGATTTCCCCGGCCAGACGCGCGAATTGCGCCGCATCAAGTTTGAGGCCGCTGGCATCGGTGGTCAGGACGCCGGAGCCGAATTTGACGACAATGTGTTTCTTCATGAGCGGGCGAGAGCGAGGCAGCCAGCCTCGAGAGCGACATCCTCCTTCACGTTGCGGTCCAGAAAAAGGCGCAATTGCGCCGCGCCGTCCAGGAGGCGGAGCAGGGCGGCGTCGTCGAGCCGGGCGGCGAGGCGTCCGGATTCGGCCGCCAGCGCGGGAAATTGCAGGGCCGCGACGCCGTGCCGTGCCCGAAGCACATCGGCGGCGCGCTCGGCGACGATGCCGGCGAGGTGTTGGCGTGTCGCGAGCACGCGGGCCTCGGTGAGGGCTTTGAGCCGGCCTTCTTCGGTCTTGATCCATTCATCGTCGGCCGTGTCGCCGAGACGCTTTTTTTCCGCCTTGAACGCGGAGGAAATTTCGTCTTCCACCGTCTCGCGCGCTTCGCGCAGGAGGGATTGCAGGCGCCGGGCGAGGAGGAGCCCGGCCCCGAGGCGCGATGGGGAAGGCGCCGCGAGAAGGTGTCCGGTAGCCTCGGCCACGACGGCGGCCGCCCCGTCGAGCGCGGGCAAGGTCGGCGAGCGCAGGGGGAAATGGGCGCAGCGGGAGACGATGGTGACGGGGAGGAGGCCGGGATTGGAAGTCACCAGAATGAAGAGGGTGTGGTCCGGCGGTTCCTCCAAGGTTTTGAGGAAGGCGTTGGCCGCATTGACGTGGAGGCGGTCGGCGTCGAGGATGATGCCGGTCTTGACCGCTCCCACTTGAAAGCTGGTCGAAAAGAACGGGAGGCAGAATTCCTTGAATGGTTCGACGAGGATGCGGCGCGATTTGGAACCGGGCTCGAGACGGTGGATGTCCGGGTGCACGGCCGCCTTCTCCGTGGTGGTGTCGTTGACCATGGCCGCGATCTGCAGGGCCAAACGGGCCCGTCCGCTGCCCGGTGAACCGGTGATGAGCATGGCATGGGGCAGGCGCCCGAGTTGACGGGCCCGGCGCAGGCGTTCGAGGATGTCAGCGGGCAAAAAAGCCATGGAATTTGTCGCTCAGCACCCCGCGTATTTCCGCGGCGAGGTGTTCCTCGGGCTGGGTGGCGTCGAGCACGACGAAGCGGGCCGGTTCATCGGCCGCCGCACGGAGGTAACCGCAGCGCACTGCCTCGTAGAAGGCCAGGGGTTCGCTCTCCATGCGGTCGGCGGGCCGGTCGCGCTTGGCGATACGGTGGTGCGCCTCCCCGGCGTCCATATCGAGGAGGAAGGTGAGGTCCGGCAGGGTGTCCCCGATGGCGAATCCATTGACGGTGCGGGTCATTTGCGGGTCGAGTTGGCGAGCCACGCCTTGGTAGACGGCGGTCGAGTCGTGGAAGCGGTCGCTGATGACGACCTCGCCGCGTTCGAGCGCGGGGCGAATGACTTCACGCACATGCTGCGCCCGGCTGGCCGCAAAAAGGAAAAGTTCGGCCTCGGGCACCAGTCCGTGGCCTTCCGGGGCGTGTTGCAGCAGGTCGCGCATGCGGTCACCCGCCGGGGTTCCGCCGGGTTCGCGGGTGGTCAGGCAGGGGTGCCCGGTGTCGCGCAGCCACGCCGAAAGGCGGCGGATCTGGGTGGATTTGCCGCAGCCCTCGGAGCCCTCGAAAGTAACAAATAGGCCTCGTCTCATGCCAAGCGGACATTAAACTCATTTGGTGCAGCGGGGGCAAAAGCATTTCGCAGCAAAAGCCGATGAAAATTGTTTTTGTCGAAACCGAGGACGACGAACGGCCGTTTTTTGCCGAGAGCTTGGCCGGTCATGAGGTTGATTTCGTCGACGACGTTGCCGGCGTGCCGAGGGATGCGGAAATTGTTTCGGTTTTCATCAATTCGCGGGTCGGGGCGGAGTTTTTTCGGCGTCATCCCCGAGTGAAGCTCGTCGCCTCGCGATCCTCCGCCAGCGACCACCTCAACCTCAAAGCGGCGGCGCGGAGCGGCGTCGTGCTGGCCCGTGTGCCGGACTACGGGGCGGCCACGGTGGCCGAGCATACTTTTGCCCTGATTCTCGGGGTGACCCGCCGCTTGCGGCACTGCCTTGACACAAGGAACCGCGGCCGCGGCGCCAGAGAACGTCTGCGCGGCCTCGAATTGCGGGGCAAAACCCTCGGGGTGGTGGGGACGGGACGTGTCGGAAGCCTGGTGCTTTCGATCGGCAAGGCCTTCGGGATGGATGGCGTGGCTTTCGACATGGAGCCGGACGCCGCACTGGCCGACAAGATCGGTTTCCGCTATGTGTCCCTCGACAAGTTGCTGCGCTGCGCCGACATCGTCACGCTGCATGTCCCGCTCAACCCGCGGACGCGCCATATGCTCAGCGCGAAACGCTTGGCGCGCTGCAAACCCGGGTTCATTCTGATCAACACGGCTCGTGGGGCGTTGGTCGACATCGACGCATTGCTGGCCGGGTTGAACAGCGGGCGCGTGGGGGGCGTGGGCTTGGATGTGCTGGAGGACGATACCGCATTCCGCAACGATGCCTCGCGGATCATCGGGGAGCAGATCGTGCAGAAGATCCACGCGATTTCCACCCCGGGCGGTGATCCGCTGCGTCGTGAGAAACGGCTGCGGGAACTGGAGGGAATCATGCGCAACCGGCAATTGCTGGCCCACGCGAATGTCTTTTTCACCCCCCATGTCGGCTTCAACAGCATCGAGGCGATCGAGCGGATCAATCTCGGCACGGTGCAGAACATCCGCGATTTTTTGGCCGGCCGGCTACGGCCCGAAGCGGTGGTCACATGATGAAACACTGGCTGGTCAAACAGGAGCCCGCCGCCTACGCGTGGGAGCAATTCGTCCGCGACCGGGGCACGGCGTGGACCGGCGTGAGGAATTTCCAGGCCCGCAACAACCTCCGGGCGATGAAAAAAGGCGACGAGGTTTTCTACTACCACAGCGTGACCGGGAAATCGGTGGTCGGAACCGCACGGGTGGTCCGCGAAGCCTACGGCGACCCGACGGCAGAGGATGGCGATTGGTCATGTGTCGATCTTGTTCCGCAGCAAGCCTGCCGCACGCCCGTCACCCTTGAACAAATCAAAGCGGAACCCTCGCTGCGCGACATCGCGCTGCTGCGGCAATCGCGCCTGAGTGTGATGCCGCTGACGTCTGCCGAGGCAAAAATGCTACGCAAGATGGGGCAACTTTCGTGAGGTGGCTTTGTTTGCCGGGTGCAGCCGGAGACGCAATAAAAGCGCGGCGGGGCCCGGTTTGTCTGGGGGGCACGGCCGTCCCGGCCGTGTTGTCGGGTCGTGACGGGCGGGACGCCCGTGCCCCTTGGCCACGTGCCAACTCGCTCACCAAATAGTTAGTCTAAAAACGTAGTTGAAAGTTGAGTGATGAGAGTTGAGGGACTGAGTAGGAGCGACTTACGTCATCGGCCTGACTCACGCTTAGGGTGACTGCCCGCGGATCGTCAAGTCGTTGGCTTTCAACCTCTCAACCCTCAACCATAAACTCTCAACGCCTTTTCTGGGGTAAGTCATCACTCGCCCAGGCGCGCCTTTGTGGCAGCGCCGGAAAAGGCAGAGGGTTTGGCATCGTTACGGCTTAGGTAGGGACGCGCGGCTCGCGCGTCCGTTTGTGGGGGAGCGGACGAGCGGGCCGCTCGTCCCTACCTTCTGAAGGAATGTCGAAACACATTTCCTGCTGCTGCTGCCCGTCCGTGGCCGCGGCTTCGGCATGGTGAGGGATCAGGGTTTTTCCGCAGTGGCGGCCGGTCCAACAATCCGGGGCGCGACATCCTGGGCGGCGAGGGACCAGAAACTGTGCGCATGCCGTCGCTGCCGTCTGCGCTGTTTTTGCCGTGAGTTCGGGGAGTGTCCTGCCAGACTTACGGCGATGAAGGAACGCCGTGGGATGTTGTGGACCGTTTTGCTTTCCGTTGCGGCCCTTGTTTTGCTGGTTGCGGGGGTGGTGGTTTGGGACCAACCGGTGCTGGAGGCGGTGAGGGCCGGTGCCGCGCAGGGGTGGACGGAGCTGGCGCGGTTCCTTTCGCGTTACGGGGATTTTCCTTTTTTGCTGGCGGCGGGTGTCGTCGCGCTCGCGGTCAGCCTGCGCCGGCGGGCCGTCTCGTGGTCACGTATCCTCACGGCCATGATTCTCGCGGGAATCATAGCCGGGTTGGCATCGAACCTTGTGAAGCTGGGCACCGGGCGGGTGCGTCCGCGGGTGGAGCAGGTCGAGCACGGTTGGTATGGTCCGAAGCATGAGGATCAGTGGGTTTCCCTGCAGCATAATTTCCAGAGCTTTCCCTCCTCCCATGCCTCGTGTGCGTTCGGCTTTTTCTTTCCGCTTTTCCTGTCCCGACGTTGGGTGGGCGCGGCGGGTTTGCTTGCTGCGGCGGCTGTCGCGTGGTCACGGGTGCAACTCAATGCCCACCATATTTCCGATGTGGCCGCAGGGGCTTTGCTCGGGATGGTGACCGGATGGCTCGTCTGGCGGTGGATTGTGGCCCGCGGGGGACTGTCGCGCTGGCTCGGGGCGCCCTGAGCCGGGAGATGCTCTATCCACGGTAAAGGGCTGGCCGCCACGGTCTGGTCAAGCAGAAGCGGTTCCGCACTTGCCGGCTGCCGTTTTCCGGAAAGACAGAATTGGCCTCAGGTGTATTTGAGGATTTCTTCCACCGTGGTCTCGCCGTCGAAGATGGCCTGCAGGCCCTCTTCGCGCAGGGTGCGCATGCCGAGTTCGATGGCTTTCTGGCGGAGCACGACGCCGGGGGCGCGCTGGTTGATCATTTCACGCAGGGTGTCGTTGAGGCGCAGGGTTTCATAGATGGCCCGGCGACCTTTGTAGCCGGTGTCGTTGCACTCTTCGCAACCCCGGCCTTTGTAGAATTTCTTGTCGCCCACCTCGTGCGCGGAAAGACCGAGGAGCATGAGTTCCTCCTCGCTGGGCTCGTAGGGCTCGATGCATTTCGAGCAGGTGCGGCGGACGAGACGCTGGGCCACGACCAGTTCGAGCGAGGCGGATATGAGGAATGGTTCGACGCCCATGTCGATGAGACGGGTGATGGCACCGGTCGAATCATTGGTGTGGAGCGAGGTGAAAACCAGGTGGCCGGTGAGGGAGGCTTGAATGGCAATCTGGGCTGTCTCGAGATCGCGGGTCTCGCCGACGAGAATGCGGTCGGGATCCTGCCGAAGGAAGGCGCGGAGGCAACGGGCGAAATCGAGACCGATACCTTCGTTGACCGGAACCTGGATGATGCCGTCGATGTCGTATTCGACCGGATCCTCGGCCGTGAGCAGTTTGGCGTTCGGTTCGTTGATCTCGCGCAAGCAGGCGTACAGCGTGGTGGTTTTGCCCGATCCGGTGGGCCCGGTGACGATGATGATGCCGTTGGGCAGCTTGATCATGTCCCGCAGCGTCTTCTTCACGTTGTCCGGGACCCCGAGCTTGTCGAGGTCGAGTTGGACGGCGGAACGGTCGAGAATACGGAGCACGACGCTTTCGCCGAACTGGGTGGGCAGCGTGCTGACGCGCAGGTCGATGGAGAAGGGTTTGCCGTCGCGCGTGACGCTACGTTGGATGCGGCCGTCCTGCGGCAGGCGGCTCTCGGCAATGTTGAGGTTCGCGATAATTTTGATGCGCGAGATCAACTCGCGGCCGATCGAGCTGTAGGCCTTCCGGTCGGACTTGGTGAGGAGGGAGCGCAGGGTTCCGTCGACGCGCATGCGGACGTCCATGAAATCCTCGAACGGCTCGAAGTGGATGTCGCTGGCTTTGGCTTTGATCCCGATATCGATGAGGTTGTCGATGATTTGGGTGACGTATTGGGCGCGTTCCTCATCGCTCAGGTTCCCGGCCGATACGGCGGTGCCGGCCTGGCTGAGTCTTTCCCGCAGCTCCTTTTGGGTGAGAGTGGAAAATCCCTCGGTCGCGTAGTCAACGGAGTCATAGTATTGCGTGATGAGTTCCGTGATGCGCCGGACCGGGGCGACGCTGACTTGGATATTCTCGTTGAGCGCAAAGCGGAGTTCCTCGATGCGTTGCGCGTCAAGCGGGTCGCTCATCGCAACGTAGAGCGTTCCGTCCACGTCGGCGACCGGGAGTGCCCCGTGGAGACGGGCCAACCCGACGGGAATCCTGTCACGCAGGCGGTTCTCCAACTCGAAATCCGTAAGGTCGATGTAATTGGCCCCGATGGAATTCGCGATAGTCTGGTAAAAAGTGTGCTCGTCGATGTGGCCCTCCTCGACGAGGAAATCCTCGGGGGCGCGTCCGCTTTCCAGAACGGCCTGGAGCAGGGGGTCCGAATGCCCGGCGGGAATCGCGCCTTGGTCGGCCAGCGTGGTGATGACGAGGTGCGGGTCCATCTCAGTCGGAATCTCCCATGGTGACGGAGAGCACCTCGTCGAAGGTGGTCAAGCCGGCGAAAACCTTCTGGAATCCGTCCTCACGCAGGGTGCGCATGCCTTGCTCGCGGGCGCGGTTGCGAAGTTGCACGGTGCTGACTTGTTCGGAACGGTCCCCGCCATCGCCCATGCGGTTGATCATCTGGCGCATGTCGTCGTCGATCTTGAAAATTTCAAAAATGCCGAGGCGGCCGCGGTAACCGGTGAAGCGGCAGCGCTCGCAGCCCTTGGGCTTGTAGATGGTGGCGTCGGCCAGCTGCTCGGGATCGAGGCGCAGGGCGATCATTTCCGCTTCGCTGAGTGCGCCCGCTTCCTTGCATTGGCAAAGTTTGCGGCAGAGGCGTTGGGCCATGACGGCGCGCACCGCGCTGGAGACGAGGAAGGGTTTGACGCCGATATCGATGAGGCGGGCGATGGCGCTGGGGGCGTCATTGGTGTGCAGGGTGGAAAGCACCAAGTGGCCGGTGAGGGACGCATTGATGGCGATGCCGGCCGTCTCGAGGTCACGAATCTCGCCGATCATGATCACGTTCGGGGCTTGGCGCAGGATGGAGCGCAGGGCGCGGGCGAAGGTCATGCCAATGTCCGATTTGACGTGCACTTGGTTGACCCCGGGCATGACGTATTCGATCGGGTCTTCGACCGTGATGATCTTGCGGCTCTCGTTGTTGATTTCCGAAAGGCAGGCGTAAAGCGTGGTGGTTTTACCCGAACCGGTCGGGCCGGTGACGAGGATAATGCCGTCGGCCATTTTGATCAGGCCGCGGAAATACTCCTGGTCGTCGGTCATGAAGCCGAGGTCCGGCAGGGTGATGGAGAGCGTGGATTGGTCGAGCAGACGCATGACGATGGATTCGCCTTGCGAGGTGGGTATGGTGGAGACGCGGAGATCGAGCGCTTTGCCGCGCACTTGGCACTGGATGCGGCCGTCTTGGGGAACGCGCTTTTCGTCGATGCTCATCGTCTCGGTCATGATTTTGAGCCGGCTGATGATGGCGCTCTGCAGGGTGTGGGGGAGGAGTTTGTATTGCTCCAGCTCGCCGTCGATGCGGAAGCGGACGCGAAATCCCGCCTCCAACGGTTCCAAATGGATATCGCTGGCCCGCATTTCCTGGGCTTTTTCGAGGAAGTCCTGCACCAGCTTGATGATGGCCGCGTCGTCCTCGCCGGCTCCGCCCTCGGACTCCTCCTCGGTTCCGGCGGCGACAAGACCGTCCTGACGCGGATAAATGTCGGTGAGCAGGATATCAACACGCTCCGGATCGGCGTAAAGGAACTCCACCTCCGCCTTGAGCAGGAAAGGCACCGTGTCGAAGGCCTCGAAATTCATCGGATCGCCAATGGCAACCTGCAGGCCGTGGTCCGTTTGCTGCAAAGGCAGGATACGATGCCGGCGGGCCACCTCGCCGGGGATCAGTCCGTGCAGCTCGCGGATGCGCTGGACAGTGTCCGCCTCATCGAGGTCCGCGAAGCTCAGCCCGTGGAAGTGCGCGACCGCTTCATGGACGTCGCGCGGTTGCACGGCCCGTGTTTCCAAGAGCGCGTCGATGATCGGGGCGCCGGGGTGCTGTTCGCGGGCTTCGCTGACCTGCTGCTTCGTCACCCGGAATTGGTCGAGAAGGACTTCGAGAACTTGGTCGTCAGTGTGCACGAGGTGGGAAACTACAGGGAGTGCTTACGGCTGCGGAGAGAGGCTGTCAAGGAACGGGAAATTGCAGTGCTGCGTTGTCATTCCTCCGCCGGAGGATAGACTGTCTGCCGATATCTCCCAGACCTATGAGCAAATACCAAACCTACCTTATTTTCGGCGCGCCCGGCAGCGGCAAAGGAACGCAGGGCCGCGTGCTTGGCAAAGTGCCCGGCTACTATCATTGCGCGTGCGGCGACGTGTTCCGCGCCCTCGATTTGCGCACGCCGCTGGGCAAGCAGTTCCTCGAGTATTCGAGCCGCGGCGAGTTGGTGCCGGACGAGATCACGGTCAAACTTTGGAAGATCCGCATCGATCAAAGCGTCGAGTCGCACGCTTTCCATCCCGACCACGACTTTCTCGTGCTCGACGGCATCCCGCGCAACATTCACCAGGTGCAGATGCTGGAGGACATTGTCCGGGTGAGGAAAATTTTCCATCTGACCTGTCCCGACCGCGCCAAGCTGGTCGAGCGCCTCAAGCGGCGCGCCTTGCGCGACAACCGGTTTGATGACGCCAACGAGGAGGTGATCAGGCACCGGCTCGAGACTTACGACCAGGAGTCCAAGCCTTTATTGGCCCATTACGGCGATGAGATGATTGTGCACATCGACGCCATGCTCTCGCCGGTCGATGTGCTCGGCAACATTGTCAGTGTGCTGGCGCAGGACCGACGCAACCACTTCGGGGAGGAAGGGTTCAGCGCGGTGACATGAGCGGCCGCTTCGAGAGCCTGCGGGCCAGCAGCCTCTACTGCCGGCGGTGCGGCCAATCCATGCCGGTGCGCGAACGGCTGCTGCTCGTTTTGCCGGACAAGGAAATCTACGACTACTGCTGCACGGGATGCGCGGACTCATTGGGTCAGCGCGAGGTCACGGCCGGGGAATTGCTTCGCGTGCGGCGCGGTGCGGCCCCGCGGCGGCTGGCATGACGAACGGGGCGATGAGGACGGTTTTTCTCGGCAGCGGGGACATTGGAATTCCCACCCTGCGCTTTTTGCTGGCGAGGCCCGGCCTCGAAGTGGTTGGCGTGGTGACCCAGCCGGACCGTCCGTCCGGCCGTGGTTTGCAACTCACGCCGTGTGCGATCAAGGAGTTGGCGCTTTCCCACGGTATGGCCCCGCTGCAGCCTGCGCGCGTCCGCTCGGACGAGGCGGTGGAAGAAATCAAGAGCTGGGCGCCCGATCTTTTTGTGGTCATGGCCTACGGTCAGATCCTGCCCCAGACGCTTCTCGATGTTCCCCGACTCGGCGCCTTGAATCTCCATGCCTCCCTGCTCCCGCGTCACCGTGGCGCGGCTCCGGTCCATGCCGCTGTCTTGGCCGGTGACGAGAAGAGCGGGATAACCGTGATGTGGATGGAGGCGGGTCTCGATACGGGCGATATTTTACTGAGCAAGGAGTGTGACCTCGAATCCGGGGAGACGGCCGGAACTTTGCATGACCGCTTGGCCGCTCTGGCCCCCGGGGCCCTCGAGGAGGCATTGCTTTTGCTTCGCGAAGGTTGTGCGCCGCGCATCCGGCAGGACGAAAGCGCGGCCAGCTACGCACCGAAGCTGAGCCGCGCCAGCGGCCGTCTCGATTGGAGCAAGAGTGCGGTGGAACTCGAGCGCATGGTGCGGGGATTGCATCCCTGGCCGGGGTGCACTGCCCTGCTCGAAACGACGGCGGGTCGTCGCGTGGAGATCAAGGTTCACCGGGCGGTGGTCAGCCCCGGTCCCGCCGATCCCACGCAGTTGCATTTGCCCTGCGAGGGCGGCGGGGTTTTGGAGTTGCTTGAGGTCCAGCCGTCCGGCGGCAAGCGCATGAGCCAGGCGGAGTTCGTGCGAGGCCACCAGATTTTGCGGGCTGTAGCGGCCGGAGTCTGAGCGGGTCAGATTTGCTTCGCGGTGTCAGCTCGCGGCGAGCGGGCCAGCCAGGCGAGCAGTGCGGTGAGCCCGAGGAGGAAAATGTTACGCAGGGTGGCGCCACCCGGGGTGGTCAGTGCGGCGAGTGACGGATGCAACCCGCTCAGATCCAGACAGCCGCAGTCGATGGGAAGTTCCCGCCACCAAGCCTGTGCGGTGAGCGCCGTGAAGGCAAGCAGCAGGCCGGCGGTGGCGGCGAGGGTAGCCGGCATGAAAACCCCGGAAAGAAGCGCGAGGCCGAGGATGATTTCTCCCCACGGGAGAGCATGCGCAATGGCCAAGGCCAGCCCGTCGGGCAACACAATCTGGTAAGAATAGACCGCGGCCAGAGTCTGCAGCGGCGCACCAACTTTGGAGAGTCCGGCCGCGAGGAAAAAAAGCCCGAGCAACCAACGCAGGGCGGGAATGGCTGCGCGTTTCATCAATGGAAATGGCGGTGAGGGAGGGATGCGAACCCTTGATTGGACAGAGAGGAATTTAGTGCTTTGCGTTTTCTTAGCATTTTCGCAGCGTTATTTTCATGCCAACTGACTCGAAGCCTACCTTGGTTGTTTCATTGCGCAATATGTCCATACCGATCTTCGCGCCATCCACGCAGTGCGGTGGTGCCAGTCGTAATTCCACGGGCTGAAAGGCAGCAGCACGCCGCCGAGGCACAGGGTTACACCGAGCCAACCCCTGCGTGTAGGTCTTTCTCCGAAGACAATAAAGCTGAGAGGAACAACGAAAAGCGATGTGGCGTAGCAAAGGATGCTCGTCTGGCTGGCGTGAAGGTGCTCAATGCCGACATGCGCGAAGGCGAGAAACAAGGCCACTTGGAATCCGCTGATGATGAGGATGGCTTTAAAGTCGCCCTTTTTCGGGAGGGCCACGGGGGCGCCGCTATATCTGCGGTGTTCCGTCGATGAAGACGTCCATTTGCTGTCCCACATAGACTGGGGTGGCGGGCATGGGAAAGGTGTAGATGACTTGCAGCACACGGGTGTCGACGCGTTCGGTGCTTTCGCCGGTGAGCGATTTTTTCGGGAGGATATACGGTTCGACGCGCACGAAAGTAAGGGGGATTGGTTTGTCGCGGGTGCCTTTGATGTAGGCGGTGGCGGGAGCGCCGGGGCGCACGCGCCATGCACTGTCCTCATCGACGTCGGCGCGCAATTGTAAGGTGCTGGTGTCGCCGAGAAGGATGGCCTCCACCATGGTGTTCGGGGAGGAATACTCGCCCGCGCGGATGTTGACCTGCAGGATTTCGCCGTCGCGCGGGGCGGTGACGAGAGTGATGTCGAGGTCGGTCTGTGCTTCGGCCAAGAGCGCCTTCCCCTGCTCCAGTTCGGCAGCGGCCCGCGCCTGCAGTGCTTCGGCGGCGCGGTGCTGGAATGTGGTACGGCGGACTTCCTCTTGGCTGGCCACGTTTTTCGAGCCGAGCTTGTTGACGCGTTCAAGGAGATCTTTTTTCTCCGCAAGGTTGGCCTCGGCCTCGGCCAAACGTGCAGTGAGCACGGGAATCTCGGCTTCGCGCGAGGTGACTGCAGCCCGCGCTTCGCGCGAGTCGACGCGGAAGAGCGGGGTGCCTTTTTTTACCTGGTCCCCGACCTTAACGAAGACTTCCTCGACCACGCCGCTGACGAGGGGGGAAACATGGACGTTTTCCCCGAGAGCTTCGACAATGCCCCGCGCGCCGATGGCGGCTTGGTAAGGCGCGGTAGCCGGTTCCACGAAGGGCGGGGCAACCGGATCAGGTTTTTTTAAACGGGCGACGAGAAAAAACATGGCCGCGATGCCGACGAGCGCGGCGGCGATGGTGATATTTTTAAGCATGGCTCTTGGGTTGTGGTTGAGGATGGGGATGGTCGCGGAGGTAATCGGACGCGGTCTGCGACGCGGTGACAAGCCCGTCGTCCATTTCGACGATGCGATCGGCGTAGTGGAAGATGCGGGAGTCGTGGGTCACGACGATAACACAGCGGTCGGGATGGCGAGCGGATTCCCGCAGGAGATCGAGGGCGCGCTGTCCGGCGGCGGCATCGAGGGAAGCGGTGGGTTCGTCGCAGATGACCAAGCGTGGCTGATGGACCATGGCGCGGGAGATGGCCACGCGTTGCTGTTGGCCGCCGGACATTTGCGAGGGGAAGCTTTCCTCGCGTCCGGCCAACCCGACCTTACCGAGCATGGCGCCGGCCTCTTGCTGGGCGCGGGCGTAGGATGTCCCGGTGAGCAGGCAGGGGATGGAAACGTTTTCCCGCGCGGTGAGGGTCGGCACGAGATTGAACTGCTGGAAAATGAAGCCGACATGGCGCGCGCGGAACGCGGTTAGTTCGCGGTCCGGCATCGAGGAGATTGTCTTGCCGAAAAGTTCGATCAAGCCGGAGTCGGCCCGCAGTGTTCCGCAGATCACGCTGAGCAGGGTTGTCTTGCCGCAGCCGGAGGGTCCGACGATCATGAGTAATTCCCCGAAGCGCGCCTCGAGGCTCACGCCTTTGAGCGCGCGCACGGCGATTTCGCCTTTGCCGTAGGTTTTAGCCACATCGCGGCAGATGACGGCTGTTTCGTGGGCGCTCATTTGAAGACCATGGCCGCTTCGAGGTGCGCCACCTTGGCCACGCCGATCGCGGCGGAGAAACTGCAGATCAGCGCGATGACCACGCCGACAAAAACCGGGACTTGCCAGGGCATGTAGAAAGGCGGTGTGCCGTTGCGGAGGACGGCGTTGCCGAAAATCGCGGCGAGCCCGAGCCCGAGGCCGTAGCCGATGAAACCGGTGGAGAAGGCCTGCAGCATGACCATGCCGACGAGTTTGCCGGTGCCGGCGCCCATAGCCTTGAGGGCGGCCAGGTAACGAAGGTTGTCGTGGACGAAGAGGTAGAAGGTCTGCCCGGCGATGGCGATGCCCACAATGATGCCCATGAGAACGACGGTTCCGAACGAAACGGGGATGCCCGTGTTCTTGATATACCAGATCATGGTTTCGCGGAAAAACGTATCATGGTCGAAGGCGCGCAGGCCGGGCAGCGCGTTGATCTGCTGCACGACTTCCTGCGGCGTGACGCCCGGTTTCGGCTCGGCGAGAACGTAGGCCAGCATTTTGCGCTGGGCCGGCATGTATAGCAGTGCGCGCTCGTAGGTCGTGTAGACGTAAGGCTGGCCGAGGAAGCTGCGTTCCGTGTGGCAGATACCGACGATCCGCGCTTCCTCGTCGTTGATTTCGAATGTCGTGCCGATGCGCGCGTCGATGCCCTTGCGCTGCAGTTTTTCCAGCGCGACCTGGTCGACGATGACCGAGTTGGGCAGGCGCAGATCCTCGATGCGCCCCTCGAGCATCACGGCCGGGCGTCCGGTGAAGGACGAGGAGTCGAGGCCGGTGAGTTGGATGGCCTGGAAAGAGCCGTCGGGGAGGCGCGCCTGCACAATGCCCCAGAAAAGCGGCACGGCCCAAGCCACGCCGGGCAGACTGCGCACCCGCTGCACGTCGATGTCGCGCAGGGAAATGACCTCGTTGACCTGCTGCACCTTGGCATCCACGACCCACACCGGAGAACTGATGTTCCGCAGCGTCGCCGTGGTCCACATCATGATGCCACAAAACACGCCGGCCTGCTGGCTCATGAGCAGCGAGCAAAAAGTCAGGCCGCTGATCAGCATGGCATACTTCGCCTTGTCGCGGAAAAGCATGAGCAGAGCGATGCGAAGCATGAAGCAACCTAAATACTGGAGCTTGCCGGCGAACTGTCAACAAAGTGCACGTCGGACGATTGCCATGAGGCTACACTGGAGACTGTTAGCATCTGGAAAACATCACGAGCCAGCTATGTTGCCGGCCCGCCGCGCTCTGTTACATTGTCTTCGAGAGTATCCAAAGCATTGGCTATCTCGTTCCCTGCACGTCCGTGATGACTGGTCTGGCGCTCGGTTACTTAGTCAACCAATTGTGATTCCTGTTTCCGACTTTTTTCGGATTCAGTCTTTTCCAGAAGGTGCTCACGGGGTTTTGCCCGCTAGAGAGGAGTCTGATCAGGGCGGGAGTGGGTCAGGCTGCGAAGCATTGCAAGGAAATGTTCTGGAGGTCACAGACCGCCGCTTGTCTATTTGCTATGATATTATTCTCGATGTCTTGGGGCTGAGTAGCCCGGAGGAGCGGCTATGCCGGGAGGCATGTTCCCCGGCAACGGATCTTAGCGGCGGTTCGGTCACGACTCGGGCTGGGCTTGTTTAGGTGGCTCAATGACATCCAGATTTCAGGTCTGGTCAATGCGCGGTTCCTTGGGCAGCTTTCGCCACGGCATGACTTGGGAAATCACCGTTGTTCTCGCTTTGGTCTTGTTTGCGCTTGTTCAGTTCGTGCGCGAGCGCTGGCCGCTGGACCTGACGGGGCTGGTTGTTTTTGCAGTCCTCCTCCTCCTTTCGCAGCTTCCCGGTAGCACCACATTTCCTACTACCGAACGGCTTTTGATGGTTTTCGCCAATGCGGCGCCATTGACCGTGGCCGCCATGTTCATCCTGACCTATGCCCTTGAACGAACTGGTGCGATCACCCGCGCCATGGTCGCGCTCGAACGGCTCGGAAACCTCGGAACACGCGGGCTGCTTCTGATCATGATGCTGGCGGCAGGAAGCGCGTCGGCTTTCGTCAACAATACTCCGGTGGTCGTGGTCGGTCTTCCTGTTGCCATGTATCTCGCCAAGCGCGCGGGCGCTCCTGCCTCGACTTTTCTGATCCCGCTTTCCTATGCCGCCGTCTTTGGAGGTTGCTGCACCTTAGTCGGCACAAGCACGAATATTCTGGGCAGCGGGTTGCTCAAAGATGCAGGCCAGCCGCCTTTGGGAATGTTTGAAATCGGCGCGGTTGGTCTGCCGCTGGCCATTTTAGGAACTCTCTACACGGTTTGGGCGGCGCCGAAGCTTTTGCCTGCGCGCAAGACGCTTCGTGCTGAACTCGGGTCCGAGGCTGAGACGGCGGAATATGCCTTTGAGGTTACGATCAAACCTGGGGCGCCCGTAGTCGGCAAAACTCTAACTCAAGCTGGTCTGAGCTCGCGCAAAGAAATGCGCGTGATCGAACTGCTGCGTGAGAGCGAACCGGCGCAGCAGTTGGATGGAATCAAACTGCAGGCCGGCGACCGTCTGGTCATCGTGGGCACTCCGGAGGCGGTTGCCTCAATTCTTGGCATGCAAGGAGTAGACTTGGAGGCTGGAAAGGACACGGCAGCAGATTATCTTGCGTCCCACGAGACGCATCTGGCCGAAGCCATCATCGGTCCTTTGTCCGAGATTGCTGGACGCAGTTTGCGGGACGTCAACTTTCACCAACGATTCGGATTGATTGTGCTCGCGATCCACCGCCGCGGACTAAACCTGAGTCGCGGATTTGAAACCGTGCCACTGCAGGCGGGAGATACCTTGCTGCTCATGGGCGGCAACGCCAGTGTGAACGCTCTTCGTCGCAGCGGCGATCTGCTGCTCTTGGATCGAACCCGTGTAGCTACATCCGCCCAGCAGGCAAATGCGCCGGTCGTGTTTGGCACATTGCTGGGAGTCATTCTTTTGTCCGCTTTCGAGTTGATGCCTATTGAAGTGGCGGCGCCAGTTGGTTGCGTGTTGCTGATGCTGACCGGCGCCATCCGGCCTCGGGACGCCTATGCATCGGTGGACTGGCCATTGATGTTTTTGATCTACACCACGATAGCTCTGGGTCTCGCCATGGACAGCACCGGGGCAGCTAATTTCATAGCACAGCACTTGGTCGGCACGGCGGCGGGTTGGTTTGAGGAAGCGTGGCGACCGCTAGCCATGTTGGCCGTCGTCTATCTCCTGACTGTCGCTATCACGGAAGTTCTCTCCAACAACGCCACGGTTGTGCTGATGATGCCGATTGCACTCGGCATTGCTTTGCAGATGGACTTGGACGCGCGTCCTTTCGCCATCGCCATCACCCTCGGGGCCAGCGCAGGCTTTGCCACGCCGATCGGCTATCAGACCAACACCTTTGTCTATTCCGCCGGCGGATACCGTTTCGGCGACTTTTTCAGGATCGGGTTGCCTCTGAACTTTTTGTATTTTCTTGGTGCAGTCATCATCATTCCTTTGGTCTGGCCGCTCAAGTAAGAAGGGCAGCTGGAGCCGACCATATTCCTCATGCCGTCTCCCCTGATTATCGATGCCGCGGTCGTGGTGCTTTATTTTGCGGTGATTGTCGGCATCGGTTTGCGGGCCGGCCGGGGCAGCAACAGCCTGCAGGAATTCACGCTGGGCGGACACAAGATCCCTTGGTGGGCCGTGCTTGCCTCGATCATTGCGGCGGAAACCAGCGCCGCCACTTTCCTCGGCGCGCCGGCGGAGGGTTTCAAAACAAGGAGCTTCGCCTATGCGCAGTTGGCCATCGGCACGGTTATCGCCCGCTTCATCATCGCCTTCTTGTTTATCGCGCCTTACTACCGCCACAAAGTCCAAAGCATCTACGAGTATCTCGACCTGCGGTTCGGTCCGCGCACGCGCGATATGGCCAGTGCGATATTCCTCGTCACCCGCGTCCTCGGCATCGGCGTGCGTCTCTACCTCGGCGGCGTGATCATCGTCGTCATCTGGCGCTACCTTTATCCCGGCGCGCCGATCACGCTCGGCACGTATTTTTGGGGCATTCTGTTCACTACCGTGGTGACGACCCTCTACACCGCCGTGGGTGGCATCAAAGCGGTGATCTGGACCGACCTTATCCAGGCCTGTCTCATGGTCGGAGCCATTTTCTTTGCCATGGGAGCGGTATTTTTATCGATCCCCGGGGGATGGGAAACGGTCTCGGCCAGCATCGCGGCCAATCCCGGTGCAGGAATGATCCAAACCGGTTGGGACCCCTCGAAACCCTTTGGCGAGGCGCTCAAGGGGATGCTGGAGACGCCTTACACCATTTTTGCAGCGATCATCGGATCGACGCTCTTCACCATGGCCACGCACGGCACGGACCAGGATATGGTGCAGCGCCTCCTCACCGCCGAAAATCCAGCCAAGGCGAAGCGATCGCTCATCGTTAGTGGCTTTGCCGACATTCCCATCGTCCTTGGTTTCCTGACCATCGGCCTCCTCCTCGCCATCCACTACGAGAAGACGCCCGATCCGAATCTGCCGGCGCAGCACAATGAAGTTTTTGCTTACTACATCGTCAACGAAATGCCGGTGGTTATCCGCGGACTCATCGTGGCCGGCGTCTTCGCGACCATGATGGGCTCGACATCCGCCGCGCTCAACGCGCTGGCCACTTCTTTCACCAAAGATTTCTACGTTCCTTACCTCGGCGGGGCCACGGCGTCGGATGCGAAGGCGGTCGCTGTGGTGCGTATTGCCACGGTGGTTTTCGGTGCGCTCATGGTCGGCGTGGCCACCGCGGCTGCCTACGCGGTGCTCCAGACCAACATCACGATCATCCCGCTCGCACTTGGTATTCTCGGCTACAGCTATGGCAGTCTGCTCGGCATGTTCCTGCTCGGCATGCTCACCGAAACGCGCGGCAGCGACCGTGCCAACGTAGTCGCCATGATTGCCGGTATTGTTTCCGTCCTGGTGTTTTGCCGGGTCAAAGTTCCTGCATTTGACCTCGCCGCCCTGCTGCGCGGGGAACTCGTGCCGCAGGAGTGGGCCTTCGGAGCCTTCTTGCCGGATTGGTGGCCG
Source organism: Chthoniobacterales bacterium (assembly GCA_044359955.1). Classification (GTDB taxonomy): domain Bacteria; phylum Verrucomicrobiota; class Verrucomicrobiia; order Chthoniobacterales; family JACTMZ01; genus JACTMZ01. The sequence goes on from JBIKLF010000003.1 coordinate 34,148, forward strand.
GCCATTGCCTGGCCGTATTATGTGCTCATCGGCACGATCGGCACCGTCGCGGTGGCGGTGTTTTTCCGGACACCTAAAAGAGCGTTGGCGTTGACTCAGGGGAGCCGCTAGCCTTGCCCGGTGACCGTGACGCTCCTGTTCCTTTTCCTAGGATTAGTTCTGCTTTACTTCGGTGCCGAAGGGCTAGTGCGTGGGAGTTCCTCTCTGGCGCTGCGCCTCGGCATAGGGCCCTTGCTTGTCGGGTTGACTGTCGTGGCCTTCGGCACGAGCGCGCCGGAGATGATGGTCAGCGTCAAAGCGGCTTACCTCGGCCAGGGCGACATTAGTCTGGGCAACGTGGTCGGATCGAACATCTGCAACATCGGGCTGATCCTCGGTTTCTGCGCGCTTATCGTGCCGATCAAGGTTGCGTCGCAGATCGTCCGTATCGACACGCCGATCATGATCGCCGCCACCGCGCTGGCCATCGCGTTGCTCTACGACGGGGCTTTGACCCGCACCGAGGGGATCATCTTTTTCCTGCTTCTGGTTGTTTACGTCGTTTTCAGCATCCGTCTGGCCAGAAAGCAGGCTTCGGACCCGTTGGCGCAGGAGTTTTCCGAAGAGGTGAAAATTTCCAAAAGTGGTGTGGCGCTTGATGTTCTCATGGTCATCGGTGGTCTGGTCATGCTGGTTTTCGGTGCCCGTTTCCTCGTCGATGCCGCGATTGAAATCGCCCAAGCTTTCGGTCTGAGCGAGGCTGTCATTGGGCTGACTATTGTCGCGGTCGGCACCAGTTTGCCCGAGTTTGCCACTTCGCTCATCGCGGCCATCAAAAAGGAGTCGGATATCGCGGTGGGCAACATTGTCGGCAGCAATATTTTCAACATTTTCGGCATTCTGGGCGTCTCCGCGATCATCGCACCGCTGAGTTCCAGCGGGATCAACAGCTTGGACCTCGGGGTGATGGCGGCTTTTGCCTTGGCCCTCTGGGGTTTTGCCGTGACGGGACATCGCATCACGCGCATCGAAGGACTGCTTATGCTCGTGGCCTACTCGGGCTACGTGGCTTGGCTAGTCGCGAGGACTTAGGAAGCTCACGATGCCTGCGGCGCGAAATGGCCGATGATTTCCGCACCTCCCCAGACAAGCGCGCCGAAGAAAGCCAGCGTGAGGAGAAAAGCAACCCCCGCGGCGATTAGGCAGTAGCCGTCCCGTTCGGAGAAAGCGGCCGCGGTGAGAATGACGGTGAGGGCCGGTAGCATGTTCGTGCCGGGGATGGGCAGGGGCAGGAGAAGCAACAGCCCGCACAGACAGACGACGGTGCCGGCGAGGAAGCGCATTTGGCCGAACTCGAAAATCCCGGTCATGCGCGGATGAAGCAGTTTTTCGAAAACTCCGAGCACCCGCGCGCCCCCGCGCATCACGGCCGGAAAGAAATTTCCGCTCAGCTTGGTGGCGAGGAGGCGTTTCGGCATCCACGGGTGTTGACTGAGGGCAAAGCGGAGTCCGAGCAAGGCGATGGCCACGCCCAGCGGCGTGGAGAGTCCGGGCAAAGGAATCGGTTGGCACATGGGCAAGGCGAGAATCACGAGCAGGAGCGTGTAGACGCGGCCTTGGAGTTCATCCATCAAGCCGCCAAGTGTCAGTTCTGCGTGCTCCTCGCGATCCGCGAGCTGAAGCAGTTGAGCCGAAAGCCGCTCGGATACCTCGCGTGCCGGTGGTGTCGTCATGCCCGTGTGTTTTGGGTGCTCACCATCTTATGCATTGATGTCGGCGTTAAGTTCACCATGGGTCCCCTGCGTGAGCACCTCATCGTGGATTTTTGCGCAGGGGGGATTCCCATGAACTCAATCAAGCACGACCTGCAGACCGTCGCGGATGGCCTCGATGACTTCGTCCGGGTCGGAGGCTTTCTTGAGGCGGTCGGTGACGTATTCGCTGTCGACTAGACCGACAATGTCCGCGAGGAAACGCGGTTGGATGCGGGCCACGCTTTGCGGGGTAATGAGAAGAAAGATCATGCTGATGCGCTCGTTGCTCCCAGGAATGGGAATACCCTCCTCCGAGCGGGCAAAGATCAGGACGGGCGCATCAATGGAGTCCAAGCGGCAATGCGGGATGGCCAAGCCGTGACCGAAATAAGTCGTCATGGTTGCTTCGCGCTGCAGGACTTGGGTGATGATTTTCCGTCCGTCGGCCGGGAGTTGGTTGAGCGGGACAGCCAACACAATTTTCTCGATCGCCTCTTCGAGATTGGCCGCCTGAACATCGAGCACGATGCGACCGGGCGTGATGGCATCGGCCAGCGAGATGGTTTTGCCGGTGCGGTCGGTGTCGGATTCATCGCTGATTTTGCCGACCAGTTCCTCCAAGACGTCTTCGAGCGTGATGATGCCGGTCCAAGCGCCGCCCGCGTCTGTGACGAAAGCTATGTGCTGGTTGCCGCGTTGGAGTTTGGACAGCGCGTCGTCGAGGGGCATGTCTTCGGGCAACTCGAGCACTGGGCGCACGAATTCGCGCAGTTCAGAGGAGCGCAGCTCCGGCCAACCCTGGCGCAGGGCGAGATCTTTGAGCAGAATGACCCCGAGGGGCTTGCTGTGTTCCTTTTCCAGCAGGGGGTAGCGCGAGTAGCGGGACTCCTGGATGGCGGCGAGGTTATAGGACCACGGCCAATCCAAGCGCAGGTGCCGGACGCCGCTGCAGCGTCGCATCGAATCGCGGACGGTGATTTCGGCCATATCGACCACGTTCTCGATGAGCAGTAGGCGCCGGAAAGGCATCAGGCCGAGTTTCTCGGGCCGCTCGAAGTGCATCTTCAGCTCATCTTTCCGGGGTAGCAGCAGGGAAACGATGATGCAGACGAGCAGAATGACGAGGATGAGGATGAGCGACGCGACGACCGGAATCTCGTAGAAGTCGCTGACCAGCATCTTCACGCCGAGAATGAGGATGATGGACGCGAAGCCGTAGTGCAGCGCGTGGAACATGCGCATCACGCCGGAGACGGCAAAATAGAGCGACCGCAAGCCCAGCATGGCGAAGATGTTTGAAGTGAAAACAATGAACGGGTCGCGGCTGATGGCGAAAATGGCCGGGATGGAGTCGACGGCGAAGACGATGTCGGAGGACTCAACGGCCAGCAGGGCGACGAAGAGCGGTGTGGCGGCCAAGGCTCCCCATCGGCGAGTGAAAAACTTTCCTTCGTCGTATTCCTGACTCACCGGGAACCAGCGACGGAAGATGCGGATCACCCAGTTTTTCTCCGGGTCGGTCTCCGTGTCTTTGTTGCGCATCATGCTGAGCCCGGTTAAGACGAGGAGCGCGCCGAAGACATACATCAGCCAATGGAACCGGTCGAGGAGTGCGAGGCCGCCGAGGATGAAAGCGGCACGCAGGACAATCGCGCCGAGGATTCCCAGGAAAAGGACCTTGTGCTGGAAGACCGGCGGAACCCGGAAGTAACTGAAGATGAGAACGAAAACGAAAATGTTGTCGATGCTCAGCGACTTTTCGACGAGGAAGCCGGTGAAGAACTCCAGCCCCGCCTCGGTGCCGCGCTCGTGGAAAAAGAAAATTCCCGCGTTGAAGAGGAGGGCCAGTCCCGTCCAGAACCCGTAGAGAATGAAAGCCTCCCTGGTGTCGATGACATGCGGCTTGCGGTGGAAGGTGCTGAAGTCCAGAATCAGCAGAAGCAGCAGGAAAACGACAAATCCGCTCCAAAGCAGCAGGTGGAGCTCGTTGATCATTGTCGAAAGGAAACAGTGCGGACAGAGAGCGACACTGCCTTGAGCTATACGGGTCGCCTCGGCGAAAAGCAACGGCGGGATAAGAAGCGCTGTTTTCCGACGGAAGTTAGAGGGTAAGCGGCAATTCCGCTGAGAGCAGCCAGAGGCAAGAAAGGATTTTTCACGCCTATTTGCGACAAGGAGCGACGAAATTCGTTCAAAGCGGGGCGGTTTATAGCTCTCCTTGGTCGGCAAATATTGCGTCCAGTGCAGTCTTGCCCTTAATTCGGGCCATGGTTGCACTTTCCGCTGCTGCTTTGCCTTCGCTGGAGAACACCGAGCTTTATGGCGTGGTCGATCTGAATTACCACCTTTCTGCAGAAACTGCTTCGGTGGCGGCGGAGCGCTTGCTCGAAGGCGGCGTCGACATTCTGCGATTGCGCGCGAGCGCGGTTCCTCGCTCCATTGTGATCGGACTCGCCGAAGAAATCCACGCGATGACTTCGGCTTTGGGAGTCCCTTTGATACTTCACGATGGCTCCGACTTGCTCCGGGAGGTGCCGGCCGAAGGCGTGCATCTCGCGCAGGAACAAATCTCCATCGCCGAGGTCCGCGCGGCTGCCGGTCGTCCCGTCGTCATCGGGCGAGATGCCCGTAGTTTGCCGCAAGCGCGGGCCGTCGCCGAGTACGGGGCTGATTACGTCGGCTTCGGCCCGCTTTTTGCGAATCCGGAAAAAACCGAACATGAGGCGATCGGTCTGGAGGATCTGGCGGCGGTGCACGAGCAACTCTCGATCCCCGTGTTTTGCTTCGGCGGAATCACGTTGGACAATCTGGCGCAGGCTCGCGACGCCGGTGCGCGCCGGGTGGTCATGGTGTCGGCGTGGTTGGAGGCGAAGGATATTCCCGCCGCGGTGCGAAGTGCTCGGAATCTCTTGTTCCAGAGCTAAATCGTACGCGCCTCCTCCATAAATCTGCCCCGCGCCCACTCCCTGCTCTCATGCATCCCAGCGCGGAGGGAGACAACGGTCAGTCCTTCCACGCGTGTGGCGATCGTTTGTCTGAGGAAGGGTGCTCAATCTTGCCTTTCGCTTTGGCAGCAAATACCGACCGGGCTCCACGCCGGCGGTGATCCCTGGCGTCCGGGCTAATGCCACTACCAGCAAGTTCGGCAACCGCTGCATCACCCGAGCCTCGGAGGGTAAAAGCTACAGGACTTCCCGCTTCGGCAGCGGCACGATCAGCCGCGATTCCAAAGGAGCCACGACCACGACGCAGCGCATTGGGGATGGCGCGATCAGCCGCCGCAGCTCGGGGGCTTCAGCCACCACCTCGCGCTTTGGGAGCGGCTTTACGACCTCGCAGAGCAGTGGGCACGGCGGGGTGTAGGGGTGTTGGTGCATAGGCGTTAACCTAATATCTTGCATGTTGAGGTGGCGGGCCGCAGGGTGGCGGAGTGAAAACCGACAGTCTTCCCGAGGATTGGAACATCGTGCGTGGGTGGTTGCCCGAGGAGCTCAATGCTGGCGCGCGTCAGCATGGATTCCTGCAGCGGGCTCGAGGGCTGCAGGAAGCCGAAACGTGGCTGCGGCTGTTTCTGATGCATGTCGTGGGCGGCCTCTCGCTACAGCAAACCATCGTGCGCGCCGAAGAGTTGGGGCTGGCCAAGATCAGCGCCGTGGCGCTCTTCAAACGGCTTGGCAAGGCCGAGGCTTGGCTGCGGTCTCTGTGCTCTCACCTGCTGGAAGAGCAAAGACGGCGGCTTGGACTTCACCGGTGGCCTTGGAAAAAGCGTTTGCGGGTCATCGATGCCACCACCATCCAGGAACCCGGCACCAGCGGCACCAAGCTGCGCCTGCACTACAGCATCCAGTTGCCAACCTTGGCGTGTGACCATTACGAACTGACCGATATCCACGGCGGGGAAAAACTCGGGAGATTTTCCTTTGCCCCGGGCCAATGGGTCTTGGTGGACCGCGGTTACAGTCACAGGCGGGGTGTGGCGCACGTCTTGGACGAGGGAGCCGAAGTGGTGATGCGATGGAACGCGGCGCTCTTCCCGCTGGAAGATGAACAAGGCAAGGCGTTCAAGCCCCTGCCGTGGGTGCGCAAGTTGCCGGCGCGGCGCTCCGCGGAGATTAAGCTCTTCTTCCAGCACGACTCCCGGCGGCATGCCGTGCGGCTTTGTGCGTTGCGCAAGTCGAGGATGGCCACGGAGAGAACCTTGCGAAAAATGGCCGACAAGGCGCGGCGCAACGGGACCAAAGAGATGGACGCCACCAGCCGCAAGCTGGCTGGTTATGTGTTGATCCTGACCACCATCGACGGGCCAGAGTTGTCCACAAGCCAAGTGCTGGAAATCTACCGCTACCGCTGGCAGATCGAGTTGTATTTCAAGAGGCTCAAGAGCCTGCTTGACGCCGGGCACATGCCCAAAAGCAACGACGCCTCGGCCAAAGGGTGGATGCAGGCCAAAATGCTTTCGGCTCTGCTGCTGGAGCGAATCATGTTGGAGGCCGGTTTTTTTTCCCCCTGGGGATACCGCCTGCCAGAAGAGCCAGTGGGCGCTACTGGTCGAGACCAGAGACTGCCTCAAGCAAATCGTCGCTCCGGGGTTGCTGCTGGGTGACTTGATCGCCGCAGGCCAGAGGCTGAAAAAGCTCTTGGCCATCCGCCGCAAGAAGCGCCCGATGCAAATGACGGGATTGGGGTGTCTTGTTGATGCTCGTTAGGTTAACGCCTATGGGGTGTTGGTGGTGCCGGGTTTGGTGCGGGGCTGGTGAGCTAAAAGTTTCGCCTAAATGGCTCCACGTTTTTCGGGCTCAAGCCAATTGAAGGGGCGATCGGCCCGGGCCTGCGCAGTTATTTGGTTCAACGGAGGCCAAATTTTCGCAGCATTCGCAGCAAAGACGACTCAACTACACTCAACTTGGCTTAACTCATTGACGGTCCAGCCGGTCTTGTAAACACTTGGAAATGAAGCGTTAACAGTGTCTTTTTTGGCAGAGGCAAAAAACGGTGAGGGAGGGATTCGAACCCTCGGTAGCCTTTTGGACTACGGAGCTTTAGCAAAGCTCTGCTTTCGACCACTCAGCCACCTCACCAGAATTGAAGGGGAAAATTGCCATCGTCGGCAGGCGGCGTCAATGCCGGTTGCACAAGAAGTTGGCGTTGCGCCCTCCGCGGAGGACAAAGGCAGGGGTGCCCGAGGCCAAAGGAAGAAGGCGACGCAGGAGTGGAGGGGGTGCCTATTTGCGCTGCGAGGCCTTGAGCACAGCGGCGGGGATTTGTTTGACGCCGCCGCGGCGGATGATGTCACGGTAATCGAAGGCGGCGGGCTTTAGTTCGCGGGCGAAGGTCCGCGGGTTCATGCGGGCGAGGCCGAAGGTGGCGTCGTAGCCATAGTGCCATTCGTAGTTGTCGAGCAGGGACCAGACGAAGTAGCCACGCACGTCGTGTCCGTCCTCGCGCGCCTGCTGCACGGCGGCCACGTGTTCCTCGAGGTAGCGCTTGCGCTGGGTCTCGTCCTGCGTGGCGATTCCGTTTTCGGTGATCATCATGGGCTTGCCGTAGCGCTTGCCCACGAGGCGGATCTGTTTGTAGAGCCCGGCCGGATCGATGTCCCAACCCATCTCGGTGAAATTGGGTCCGCGGTGGGAGCCGAGCCCGAGGGCGGCGATGGGGCCGGCTTTTTGGCTGTAGTAGTAGTTGATTCCGATCACGTCGCAGACGTCCCAGATTTTGTCGAGGTGGTCGAAATTCATCCGCATCATGCCGTTGTAGGCCGCGCCGGTGGGATCAAACCAACCGTTGCTCCACCACGGGAGGGCTTGCACGGACATGACAATGGCATCGGGGCGTTCGCGTTTGATGATGGCGGCGGCCTGACGAAACTGGCGGGCGCTGGCCCGCACGGCGGCGGCGTAGGTGCCGAGCGCGGCCGTCATGGCCGGCGGCCATTGTCCGTTGAGATAAGCGGTGGCGATCTGTCCGTTGGGTTCGTTTTGCGGGGCGAAGTAACGGACGTGTGGCTTGAGCCGGGGGACGACCTTGTTCACGTAGGCTTGCCAGCGGGTATCGGAATCGGGGTGCAGCCAGTTCGAGCGCTTGGGATTTTTCTCGTCGTAGAGCCAGTCGGGGAAGGTGAAGTGCCATAGGCAGACAACAGGTTCGATGCCGGCGGCTTTGAGGCGGCGGGTCATTTCGACATAGCGGGCGATGGCGGCCTCGTCGTATTGGCCCGGTTTAGGCTCGAGGCGGGCCCACTCGAGGCTGAGGCGGTAATGGGTGGCGCCGACTTTTGTCAGCGCCGCGACGTCCTGGTCGAACTCGCTCCATGACATGACCACGGTGTTGCCGCGCGGCACCGCTTTTCCTTGCTCCATGAGGATGTCCCAGTCGGTGCGGAAGGGCAGTTGGCCGTTCTTGCCGACTTGGCGGTTCTCGTATTGCCAACTTGATGACGAGAATCCCCAGGCGAAGTCACCGGTGTCGACGCGGGCGGCTTGGGTGCGGGCCTGCGGCGTGATGGTCGGCGCCTTCGGATACATGATGCAGCCGGTGAGGGGCGCGGCGAGAAGGATGAGGAGAAGACGCGGCACGGTGGAAAAGTGGGAGGGTATGAAAATGGAAAGACGGGCGGCCATAGAGATCCGACGGTCATAGACCGCCGCTGCAAGTTGGGGAAGGGAATTAGACGGGCCAGTCGGCCCGTTGGTAGGCACTGTCCCAGAACATCCATTCGAGCTGGGTCGCGCGGGTGAAGGCGGCGTGCATGGCGACCAGCGTATCCGCGGAGCAGCGTGACGCCACTTTGTCAGTCGTGGCGATGACGGCCTGCACCGCAGAGGCAAATTCCTCTCCCGCGTAAGTTTCGATCCAGGCGTGGTAGGGGTTGGGCTGGGTGGCCCGGGTGTGGATGCTTTTCCCCACTTCGAGGTAAATCCAGAAGCAGGGCAGGAGCGCGGCGAGAACAACGGGGAAGGGCTCGAGGGCGGCCACGCGGAGGAGGTAGCTGACGTAATGGTCGCAGGCCGGCGTGGGACGGGCCGCGGCGAAGTCGGCGGCACTGAGGCCGAACTTTGCGAAGTAGTCGGTGTGGAGGGCGCGCTCGACGAGGATGGCGGTTTGGGCGGCGCCGGCGAATTGGACGAGGTGGTCGCTGTGGTCCGCCTTGGCGGCGGCGAGGGCGAGCGCGCGGGCGAATCCCTCGAGATAGTGGGCGTCTTGAATGATGTAGTGGCGGAAGCGATCCTCACGCAAGGTGCCCGCGGCAAGCTCCGCGTTGAACGGCATGGCGAGGATGGCTTGGTAAAGCGGCAGGTTGTATTGCCAGGCGGAGGTGCTGAAGGTCGGCATGAGGGCGGAGACTTGAGTTTGAAACCTGAGTGAGACGCAGAGAGGAGTTGAAAGATTCGGGAGAGTGCGCAGTTTAGGCGGATGGGAGTGAGGTCCGAGAGCAAAAGCAGCGCAGGATGGAAATTCGACAATTCGTATGCGCGGTTGCCCTCGGCGCTTTGGTCGGCCGTTGCCCCGGTGGCGGTGGCTAAGCCGGGGCTCGCGCTGCTCAATGAGGTCTTGGCGCGCGATCTCGGTCTGGATCCCGGAGCTTTGCAGGAGGTGGGGGCGGAAATTTTTTCCGGCAACCGCGTGCCCGAGGGAGCGGAGCCTATCGCGCAGGCTTATGCGGGCCACCAGTTCGGGCATTTTACCAATTTGGGTGACGGACGTGCCATTTTGCTCGGTGAGCAGGTCACGCCGGGTGGCGCGCGGTTTGATGTGCAGCTGAAAGGGGCGGGGCGGACGCCGTATTCGCGGCGGGGTGACGGACGGGCCGCGCTCGGTCCGATGCTCCGCGAATACGTGATGAGTGAAGCGATGCATGCCTTGGGGATTCCGACCACGCGCAGTCTGGCCGTGGCGACCACGGGCGAAGAGGTTGCGCGGGAGGAGTTGCTGCCCGGGGCGGTTTTGACCCGGATTGCTTCGAGCCATATCCGCGTGGGAACGTTCGAATACGCCGCCGCTTTGGGCGATCGCGCGCTGCTCCAGGCGTTGGTTGATTACACCTTGAAGCGGCATTATGCGGACTCGCTGATCGCGGAGAACCGGGCATTGGCTCTGCTCGAAGGTGTGCTCGAGCGGCAGGCAAAACTGGTCGCGCAGTGGGCGGGTGTGGGTTTCGTGCATGGCGTGATGAACACGGACAACATGGCCTTGAGCGGAGAGACGATTGATTATGGTCCGTGTGCTTTTCTGGACGCCTATGATCCGGCAACGGTGTTCAGCTCGATCGACCGCGGTGGGCGTTATGCCTTCGGAAATCAGCCGAGTATGGCCCACTGGAATCTCGCCCGATTGGCCGAGGCGCTGGTGCCGTTGCTGCACGAGGACCAGGCCAAGTCGGTCGGCATAGCCGAAGAAGCGCTGGACCGTTTTCCGGAACGCTTTGCCTATTTTTATGCGGGCGTGCTGCGGGGGAAGTTGGGCTTGGTGAGCGAGGAGGAGGGGGATTTGGACTTGGCGAAGGAGTTGCTGGCGTGGATGACGCGGACCGGTGCGGATTTCACGAACACGTTTGCGGCGTTGACGCGCGGGGTTGAGGCGGGATGGTGGGATGAAGGCGCGGTCCCGGTCGGCGGGGAGTTCGGCGCGTGGCGGACGAAATGGAGGGCGCGTTTGGGGCGTCAGCAAGCGGAGAAGACGGAAGTCATGGCCCTGATGCGGTCAGCCAATCCGGTGGTTATTCCGCGCAATCATCGTGTGGAGGAGGCTCTGGCTGCCGTGGTCGCAGGAGATTTTGCGGTCATGCAGCGGCTGCTCGATGTGCTGGCGCGGCCGTATGAGGAGACGGAGGAGAACAAGGCTTACCGCACGTCGCCAGAGCCAAGCACAGAGCCTTACCGGACGTTTTGTGGGACGTGAGAGGGAGAGGGCGGAGACGAGATAAAAAAGGGCGGAGACGAAAAAGAAAGGGCGGAGACTTGAGTTTGAAACTTGAGTGGATGGGGGAGGCGGAGCGGGGCGAGGGATTTCAAATTTGAAATTTGAGATTTCAGAGGGGATGGCGCGGGTGTAGGTTGGATTGATGAGGAAGGGTGGCTGAGTCCGGTTTAAGGCACTCGACTCGAAATCGAGCGTGGGGTTAAACCCACCGTGGGTTCGAATCCCACCCCTTCCGCCAATCCGCCGCAGGCGGCTTGAAACATCCCGGTGGGATGAAGAACGCAGTTCGAGCCGGAGACAGGTCGCCGGAGGCGACCAATCCCACCCCTTCCGCCAATCCGCCGCAGGCGGCTTGAAACATCCCGGTGGGATGAAGAACGCAGTTCGAGCCGGAGACAGGTCGCCGGAGGCGACCAATCCCACCCCTTCCGCCAATCCGCCGCGCTGGCCGAGGCACGACATCACCCTTCACAAGTTGGCTGCGCTTTTCTTCCGGGGCTACGAGCCCCAGGTCGATGCATGGGTGTTCAGGCGCGGCGGCCGAACCACCAGATCATCAGGCCTCCGCTGAGGAACATGAAGAGGCTGTAGACGACCGAGGGCATGGCGATGCTGGCGTTTTCGAGCAGGCCGAGAGTGATGGCGAGGGCGAGGGTGCCGTTCTGGATGCCGGTTTCGACCGCGATGGTGACTTTTTGTGCGCGGGGCAGTCCGGCGGCCCAGCCGGCGCCGAAGCCGAGGATCATGGCGGCAAGGTTGAGAGTGATGGCGGCGGGACCGGCGGTGGCGAATTGGTGGGCAAGGTCTTTTTCCCGCAGCACGGCTGCAGCAATGATGAGGGCGAGGAAGACGAGCGAAAAGATGGCGGCCGGACGTTCCAATCGCTGCGCGAGGAGAGGAAAGGCCGAGCGGACACCCATGCCGCAGACGATGGGCACGATGGTGACCAGCGTGAGCTGGCCGAGCGTTTTCCAGAAGGGCAATTGCACTGCGGCGCCGCTGCCGAGAAACCAGTCCATGGAAAAAGCGACAATCCACGGGATGGTAAAGACGCACACCATGCTCGAAATGGCGGTCAGGGTGACGGAGAGGGCGGTGTCACCCTTGGCCAGGTGCGTGATGACGTTTGAAGTAGAGCCGCCCGGGCAGGCGGCGAGAATCATCAGCCCGACCGCCAGTTCACCGGGCAGACGGAAGGCGAGGGCCAGCACGAAGGCGATGAGCGGCAGCATGACAAGCTGGCAGGTCAGGCCGACGATTTTCGCTTTGGGAGAGAGAATAACGCGGCGGAAATCCGCCGGCACCAAACTCAGCCCCATGCCGAAGAGCACGGCAAAGAGGGCCAGAGGCAAAGCCAGTTGCTTCAGGAGGTCAGGCGGCATCCGGTCAAGCTGCCGCAGAGGCTGCGGGGCGTCGATGCCGGAACGGGCCGCGGCTTCGGCGCGGTCAGGCGGAACGAACTTCGGCGGAGCTTAACAGTCCGCGCTTTCCAGCGCGGCATCGACGTGATCGGCTGCGGCCTCCAACTGCTCCATCAGGTCGTGCAAGGCAGCCCAGGATTGGGCGATGTCCGGCCCCCATTCGCCCTCGAGGCCTTCGAGTTTGGCGTTGGGTGAGGGATGACAGGAGAGGTTTTCCTCGATCAAGCACGCAATGGTCCGCAAGGCGGGGCCATGGTAGGGGAGGTGCAGTTCGAGACGGTGCGAGACTTTCGTCGTCTTCGGCATATCGGGCAATGTTCCACCGAAAGCGCAACCGCGCAAGCCGGAGGACAAACTTTTTTAGCCTGGGGCCAGCGAGGCGAGGAGTTCGGGCGTGATTTCCGCCATGCTGGGCACGGCGGCATGGGCGGCGCGGAGAGCGTCGAGCGGGTTGGTCGTGGCCACGGCCACGACCGGCATGCCGGCTTGTCGGGCGGCCTCGATGCCGACCAGCGCGTCCTCGATGACGACGCATTCGGCCGGGGCGAAGCCGAGTCTTTCCGCGGCGAGGAGAAAGATGGAGGGGTCCGGCTTGCCGTGCACGACTTCTTCGCCGGAAACGATCACGCGGAAAAAATCACGCAGGCCCATCAGGTCGAGGAGAAGATCCAAGTTGGCGCGTTCGGTTGACGAACCAATGGCGCAGGGGATGTCCCGGCCGCGCAGGGCCGCGAGGAGTTCGCGCACTCCGGGCAGTGGCTGCAGGCCCTTTTCGCGCACCAGCGCGCGGTAGGCTTCTTCCTTCTCCTGTGCGAGTTCGGCAACTTCCTGCGGAACCACGGCCCAACCGAGGTCGGGGATGATCACGTTGTTCTTCTTGCCGAAGCCGCGTTTGAAATGGTCGGGCGGCAGGGGGAGTCCGCGGCGGCTGGCCAGGATTTCCCAACTGCGCTCGTGGTGGGCCGAGGAGTCAACGACGACCCCGTCCCAGTCGAAGATGACCGCGCGGAGCATCAGAGCCCGGCGTCGGTTACGGCACCGGTGGAGGCGCTGGTGGCACTGGCCGCGAATTTGGCGAGCACACCGCGGCGGTAGCGCGGGACGGGTTTCTTCCACTTGGCCTTGCGCCGCTTCATCTCGGCGGCCGGAATGTCGAGCGTGAGGCGGTGTTTGATCGCGTCGATCTCGATGGTGTCGCCATTTTTGACCAACGCAAGCGGCCCGCCATCGAAGGCTTCCGGAGTGATGTGGCCGACGACGAATCCGTGGGTGCCGCCGGAGAAACGTCCGTCGGTGACGAGGGCCACATCTTTACCCAGGCCTTTGCCCATCACGGCGGAAGTGGGGCCGAGCATTTCACGCATACCGGGCCCGCCTTTGGGTCCTTCGTAGCGGATGACAATGACGTCACCTTTTTTCACCGCGCCCTTGAGGATGTCCTCGAGGGCGGCTTCCTCCGAGTCAAAGACCCGTGCTGTGCCCCGGAATTTCTCGCCTTCTTTGCCGGAAATTTTGGCCACGGCCCCGCCGGGTGCGAGGTTGCCGTAGAGGATGACGAGGTGGCTGTCCTTCTTCACCGGATCTTTGAGCGGTCGAATGACTTGCTGGCCTTTGGGGTAGGGTTTGAAAGGCGCGAGGTTCTGCTTGAGGGTTTTTCCGGTCACGGTGAGGCAATCGCCGTGGAGCAGGCCGGCCGAGAGGAGTTGCTTCATGAGCGGCACGATGCCGCCGATGGCGACAAGTTCGGACATGAGGTATTTGCCACTCGGCTTGAGGTCGGCCAGCACCGGGACGCGGCGGCCGATCTTGGTGAAGTCGTCGATGTGCAATTTCACGTTGGCCGCGTGGGCCATGGCGAGGAGGTGGAGCACGGCATTGGTCGAACCGCCCAGCGCGATGATCAGGGTGATGGCGTTTTCGAAAGATTCTCGGGTCAGGATGTCCGAGGGAACGATGCCGCGCTTGAGCAGGTTAACCACCGCGGCGCCGGCGTCGCGCGCATCGGCCTTTTTGTGGACGGAGACGGCGGCTTGCGCCGAGCTGTTGGGCAGGCTCATCCCCATGGCTTCGATCGCCGAGGCCATGGTGTTGGCGGTGTACATGCCGCCGCACGATCCGGCCCCGGGGATGGCGCAGGATTCGATTTTCTGCAGTTGCTGGTCGTCGATCGTGCCGGCCGCGCGCTGGCCGACCGCTTCGAAGACCGAAACGATGTCGAGGTTTTTGCCGTTGAGGCAGCCGGGGAGAATGGTGCCGCCGTAAACGAAGACCGCGGGGCGGTTGAGGCGCGAGATGGCCAGCATGCAACCTGGCATGTTTTTATCGCATCCGCCGATGGCGACAAAGCCGTCGAAGCCTTCGCAGCCGATGACCGTTTCGATCGAGTCGGCGATCACTTCGCGCGAGACGAGCGAGTATTTCATCCCTTCGGTCCCCATCGAGATGCCGTCGGAGATAGTGATGGTGTTGAAGATGGTCGCTTTTCCGCCCGCCGCGTTGGCTCCGCCGGCGGCCTCGCGGGCGAGCACGTCGAGGTGCATGTTGCAGGGGGTGACCATGCTCCAAGTGGAAGCGACACCCACCTGAGGCTTGGCGAAATCTTTTTCCTGGAAACCGACCGCGTAGAGCATGGCGCGGCTCGGAGCGCGCTCGGGTCCGTCCAGGACCTGCGAGGAATAACGGCGAAGGGGTGCTTTTTTGGCGCGGGCGGATTTTTTGCTCACGCGGAGGTTTTACACTGCACCGCGCTCCGCGTTAAGCAGAAACCGGATCAGCGTGCACCGGGCGACGAGCGGATCAACGCAATTTCCTCTTCGAGTTCGCTCCGCTGCTTCGCGGTCAGGCTTGGCGATTCCACGGCGAGCCCCAATTCGCGCAGGGCGGGGCGAGCCAATCCTTGTTTGGCGTAGGATTGCCCGAGGTAGAGCCGGTAAAAGCCGGCGTCCCCACCGCGCGCGGCGGTCAGAGCGACCAAGCGCTCGAGCAATTCCGCCTCGGTCTGGAAGGCGCGGGCCGCATTGGCGGCGCGGGCGGCGAGCCACAGTGTGCCGGTTTCTCCCGGCGCCAGGGTGACGGCTTTTTGCGCGGCGGCGTAGGCTTGATCGGTTAGTCCGGCATGCAGACACGCCTCGGTGCGGACTTCCCACGCGAGCGGAAGCGATGGGTCGAGGTCCACGGCCCGCGAGCTTTCCTCCAACGCGGCGCGCACCTCACCGAGCGAAACCAAGGTGCGGGCCCGCACCGCCGCCGCCGGTGCCGAGAGGTCCGAGTTCCGCACGGCCGCGGCGGACAACTCCCCCGACTCGGGGAGCGCATTGGCCGCCAGCGCGGCGAGGGCGGCATCGGCGAGGAAGGCCGAGCGGTTGGCCCCGCCCCACATGTCGCGCGCCATTTGTTGCGCGGGTTCGGTCGGGAATTCCTTGGTTTGCGCTGCGCGGAGAAAAAGCACGCCGGCCGCATCAACGGCGGTCAACCGCCAGTCGGGTGATTCACCGAGGTGGCGGGCAAGGGCTGCATAGTCGGATTTTTCGCCGAGGAGCCAGACCGCATCGAAGCGGGACTCCCTGTCGCGGGCCCGCCAGAGCGAGGGTTCGCGTCCGAGCGGTTGTCCGCCGCCGGCCTCAACCGCCGGGGGGAGCGGTCCGGCCAAGCGGGCCAAGGGCAAGCCACGCGGGTTGACATAAATCAGGCCCCCGGCCGGCAAGGCATCGCGGGTCAGGGTCGGTTGAATCGCGGCCGGGGTCATGGCCAAAGCATACCAGCGCGGTGCGGCTTCCAGTGCGGGGGGCACGACGAGTCCGGCCGCAGCGAGGATCGCCGAGGCTTGCATCCACCAGCGGAAGGTGAAACCAATCTGCCGCCATTGGTCGACGGCGGCCGGCCAAGCGGGAATGAGCCAGAGGGCGAAGGGCCAGAGGAGGGCGGTTTGGCCAAAAGCCGCCGTGAGCAGTAACAAAGCAGGGGCCATGACGGTGCCGCGTGAGTCGAGGCGCCACGCGTTGGCCCCCGCGAGTGTGAGGATGCCGAGACCGGCCAGCAAGGCGAAGGCGGCGGCGGCGGAGAGGCCGCTTTGCGGCGACCAGAAGACGAAAATATTGGCCTCGGACCAGACGCCAAGTCCGCGCGGGGTGAATTGCGCTGCAGCGAGAACGAGGGCGGTCGCGGTCAGTGCCCAGCGACGAGGCAGTCGCGGCCAGGCATCGATGGTGAAGGCCGCGGCCAAGAGCAGTCCGCCGGGTGAGAGCCACACCGCAAGCCACACGGCAACGGGGAGGGTGAAGGCGACAAGGCGCGGCGACCAGTGGAAGGTCGCGGTGCGCCAGGCCGACATGAGGAGCACCGCGAGGCCGAAGCCGCTCCAACCGCTGGCCGGTCCCGAGAGGACCACGGCAAGCAGAGCGGGCACCAGCGGGCCGAGTCCCCGCCACGCCCGGAGAGGCAGCAGCCAAAACCAAGTCAGCACGGCCAACCAGGCGACGAGGACGTGGAGATTTTGCCAAGCGCGCGGACCGGCCAAGGCAAAGGCGGTCGTGCTGGGCGCGGCCGAGAGGGTGAGCGGATGCCAGAACGAGGGACCGGACAGCAGCCAGAGTCCGGCTTCTTCCGCCACTCCGGCGCTGATCGCCTCGGGTCCACGCAGGGCAATCAGCGCGCCGAGGACAAACAAGGCGCAAACGGCGAGCGCGACAAGGCGGCGCCAGTTGCTGCGGTTCTCCTGCTCGGCCATCGGGACTGGATCATTCGGACGGGGCGCGGGCTTGGCAAGGAGAAGCGGGTGGAGGTTGATCGGCCTTCGGTGCCTTGCATCACGCCGCGGGCGCGATAAGTTCTCGTCCATGCACGTTTTTTCATTCACTTTTGTTCTCATGCTTTCCTTTCTCGGCCTGACCCGCGAGGCGGGCGCCCTGTCCGTCGGCGACGAGGCGCCGCGCGTCTCTTCGCGTGACCAGCATGGCGCGGAAGTTCAGCTGGCGGACGTCTATAGCCGAGGCCCGACGCTCGTTTATTTTTATCCCAAAGCGGGAACGCCCGGTTGCACGGCGCAGGCCTGCTCGTTGCGTGATGCTTTTCCCGATTTCTCGGCGGACGGCATCCAAATTATCGGGGTGAGTGCGGATACGGTGGAGGCGCAGAAAAAATTCGCCGACGCGCAGCAGATCCCGTTCATTTTGTTGGCCGACACGGACCTGTCGGTGGCCAAGGCCTTCGGAGTGCCGACCATTCCCGTGTTGGGAGTGCCGAAGCGCCAGTCCTTTTTGGTCAAGGACGGCAAGATTGCGTGGATTGTGGAGAGTGCGAAGACCGGGGACCATGCCGCGGAAGTGCGGCAGGCGTTGCAGTCGCTTGGTTCCGGGGAAAAATCTTGAGCCTGCATCCGCGCGCGCTACAGTGTGCGTTCACCATGCGAGGGTTGGTAGCTCAATGGTAGAGCAGCGCCCTTTTAAGGCGTTGGTTGTGGGTTCGAGTCCCACCCGACCCACTCGCTTTATGACGCGCTGAATAGTCTGCGGTGATCTCCGGGGCCCGCGGAGCTTCCGTTGATGTTTCAATTTTCGCGCACCCGGATGGCGAGGGCCGTGGCGGACTTGAAGGGGGCGGGGACGCCGATGGAGGTGCCGAGGCCGTAGCCGGCGGGAGGTCCGCCCCAGCCGTAGGCGATGCCGGTGCCGAGGGTGGGGGAAGCGGCCCATGGCTCGCCGAGAGAGAGGTTGAGGAGTCCGTTGGCGCCGAGTTGCGCGGCTTCGTTTTTCAGCCGCTCCAAGGCAAGATCCGTTGTGCCCTGCGAACTCCAACGGAAAGAACCGCGACTGTCGGCGTTGACCATGGCGATTTCCTCGTAATCGGAGGGCGGGTGAAGGTAGATGCGCACGGTGGAGGGATCGACCGGTGGGCGGGGTGGTCCGACCATGACATGCGAGGAGTTGTAGTTCGCGCACCCGGCGCAAAGCATCGCGGCCAAGACAGAGCGCAGCCTCATCCGGGCAGAGTGGCAGATTGACCCGGCGCCGTCATCTGTTAGCAGTGAACCATGCGTCGCATCCGAATCGCTTCCGCTTTGACCGCGGTCCTTTGTCTTCTCGCGGCGCCGGGGTGTGTCAGCACCAGCGTGAGGATGATGGGGCCGTCCAATCCCCCGACCGATCCCGCGCAGGTCGCGGTGTATGGTAGCTTGCCGTCCGGGTTTCGCGAAATCGCCTTGATCGAGGCGCACGTCTATTTCCCTATTTTCCTTTCGGACGAGGCGAAGACCGCGATGGGCCTCGAGGCATTGGCCAAGAGTGCAGCAGGGGTGGGGGCCAATGGGATCATGATCCGCAACTTGCACCCGGCGGCGGTCAACGCCTTTGGTCATGGCCACCGTGCTTTCCGGATGGCCGCGGTGGAGGGCAATTTTGCGCATAAGTCAACCATGCACGGGGTGGCGATCCAGACGCGCTGAGGACGGCGTGGGCGCGATGGGGCGCGGCGGGAGCTACGTGGCGGGGAGAAATTTGCTGACTTCGAGAAAGCCGGGGGCGAAATCGCGGGGGCGGGCGGCCAGCCAGTCGCGGATTAGCGAGAGGGGAAGAAAGAGGGTGTCTTCGATTTCGGAGGGCGGAAGCACGTAGGGTCCGTCATGTTGCGCGGTGAAGACTTCGACGAATTCCTGGCCGGTGTTCGAGCAGGCGCGAATTTTGCCGACCCGGGTAAGTTCGGGGCGGATCCCGAGTTCTTCTTCCGTTTCCCGTGCGGCGGCGGCGGCATAGGTTTCGCCGGGTTCAAGGTGCCCCGCGGCGCTTGAGTCCCACTTGCCGGGCTCGCGGTCTTTCCAGGCGGAACGCTTTTGCAGGAGGAGTTCGCCCTGGCGGTTGAAGACCAGAATGTGCACCGCGCGGTGGAGGAGGTCGCGGTCATGGACTTCTTGGCGGGGGCGGGTGCCGATGACTTCATCGTGCTCGTCAACGATATCGAATGTTTCCCCGTCCTGCTGGGCGGGAGTGGCCGCGGCGGGGTCGAGAGTGCGGGCCAAGGCGACCCATTGCGGGACGGAAAGATCTTCGGCGCGGCAGGTGGCGGGAAGATTTTGCCCGGTGCACCAAGCGGACCAAACGGCGGGATCGGCTTTGAGCAGGGAGCGAAGCTGCTTGCGGCGTTGGCTGAAACCGCGCTGGACGAGTTGGTCAAAAAAAAGCGAACGAACCGGCGGGAAGGCGTGCGAATCCCGCCGTTCGAGGATGACGAGGGCCGAATCGACGCCGGGCTCGGGAAAGAAAACGGTGGGGGGAAGCAGACGTTCGCGGCGCACGGACCAGAGTCGTTGGGTGCGCACGGTGAGGGCGCTGTAATCGGGTTGGTCGGGGATGGCGGCGAGGCGTTGGGCGAATTCGTCCTGCACGGCAAAGGTGGCGCGGGTCACGGGCGTGCCGGGGCCGAGCCAGGTGCGCAGGATCGGCGAGGTGGCGCAGTAGGGCAGGTTGCCGGCGAGGGGAAAGGGGCCGTGGAGGAGGAGCGGACGCCAGTCGAAGTCGATCGCGTCGGCCGGCACGACTTCCACGCGGTCGGCGGGAAATTTCTCTCGCAGCCAAGCGGCGAGGCGGGCGTCCTTCTCGATGACCAACAGCCGGTCGCAGCGCTCGAGGAGCGGAGCGGTGAGGGAACCGAGGCCGGGGCCGATTTCGACCGCGAAAGGGACGTGGTCCGGAAGAGCCGCGGCCGCGAGGGCGCGGGCCAGATTTTGGTCGTGGAGAAAATTTTGCCCGAGGCTTTTGGTCGGGCGAAGTTGGAGTTCGTCCAAGGCGAGGCGGAGGTCAGTGAGGCGCAAGAGGAAGAAAGTTGACGGTTTGCGGTGTGCAGTTTTCAGCCAGAATGGTCGCGGCGGACGGGGTGCGGCGCGGCGGACGGAAGAAACTTAAAGATCGAAGAGGTCGGGGTAGTGTTGTTTGGCGTAGTCGCGGCACATGGTTTCGATCTCCTGCGGATCGGTCATGCTTGAGGCGCGGCCGGCGAATTCCTTGCAGTCCTGGGAGTCGAGGCTTTGCAGGGCTTTTTTGATCCGGGGCACGGCGGGGGTGCCCACGCTGAATTCATCCATGCCGAGGCCGAGGAGCAGCGGGGTGAGATGGATCTCGGCGGCCATCTCGCCGCAGACCCCGATCCAGATGCCATTTTCGTGGGCCGCGGCAGCGGCCATGGCGAGGAGCCGCAGGACGGCGGGGTGGGCTGGTTGGTAAAGGTGGGCGATGCGCTCGTTGCCGCGGTCGACCGCCATGGTGTATTGCACGAGGTCGTTGCTCCCGACGCTGAAAAATTTCACTTCCTTGGCCAGTTGGTCCGCAATGAGAGCGGCGGCGGGCAACTCGATCATGCTGCCGACCTCGATGTCATGGAGGTAAGGGACACCGCGGCCGGCCAGCTGCTTTTTGCATTCCTCGAGGTGGGCGTTGGCGCGGCGGAGTTCGTCCGTCTGCCCGATCATGGGATACATAAGCCGCACGTGGCCGTGGGCACCGGCACGAAGGATGGCGCGCAACTGGGTCTGGAAAAGTTCGGGCTGGGCGAGGCAGAGGCGGATGGCCCGGCAGCCGAGGAAGGGGTTGTCCTCGCTGGCTTGGTCCGCGAGGTGCATGAGTTTGTCGCCGCCGATATCGAGGGTGCGGATGATGACGCCGTGGGGGCGGCAGCGTTCGGCGACGAGTTTGTAGGCTTCGTATTGCTCGTCTTCGGAGGGCGAGGCGGCCTTGTTGAGGAAAAGAAATTCCGTGCGGAAGAGACCGACGCCCTCGGCGCCCGAGGAGGCGATGGCGTCGAGTTCGGAAGGTAGTTCGATATTCGCGGAGAGGACAATGTGGCGTCCGTCGCGCGTGTTCGACAGGGTTTCGCGGATGGCCTCGAGTTGGTGGGCGACTTCGACTTTGTGGCGTTCGATTTGTCCGTATTCGAAGCGTGTCTGTTCGGAGGGATTGCCGATGAGTTTGCCGCTGTAGCCGTCGAGCAGAACGTAATCGCCAGTGGCGATTTTGGTGCAGATGCCGGGGAGGGCGACAATGGCCGGGATGCCGAGGGACCGCGCCATGATGGCGCTGTGCGAGGTGCGGCTGCCTTGTTCGGTGACGAAGCCGCGGACGAGTTCGCGGTTGATCAGCGCGGTATCGGACGGCGTGAGATTGCGCGCGACGATGATGTGCGGCCGGTCGAGTTTGTGGAGTTCCTCGCGGGATTTGCCCAGAAGGTGGCGGATGATGCGGCGGGTGACGTCTTCGACGTCGACGACGCGTTCCTGCAGGTAGGGGTCATCGATGGCGGCGAGGGTGCGGCAGTATTTCTCGGCGACCTGGTGGAAGACGAATTCGATATTATGCAGGTCGCGTTCGAGTCCGCGCAGGGCTTCATCGATAAGGGTGCGGTCCTCGACGACGAGGAGGTGGGCATCAAAGATGCTGGCGTCGTCCGCCCCGATGGCTCCGGCAATTTTCTGCTGAATCTCGAGAAGTTCCTGGCGTGTGGCGATGAGGGCGACCTCGAACCGGGCAATTTCCGCCGGGATTTCCTCCGGGGTGATGTCGCGAACCGGTATTTCTTCCTCGTTCTGCCAATGGACGACCGCCTCGCCCTCGACGATGCCGGGGGAGACGCCGAGGCCTTGCCAAATGATTTCTGTCTCTTGCGGTGCGCCCATCCCGAGCGCTGTTTAACGTAAAGAGCAGAGGGGGGGAAGGGGGAATGCTGGGTCCGGCTCAGTCCTCGTGGAAACGGCTGGCCACGAGTTCCTCGATTTCTTTGAGGAATTTTTCGGCATCGCTGCCGGCGGCGGAGACCTTGAGTTTGGAACCGTGGCCGGCGGCCAGCATCATGAGACCCATGATGGACTTGCCGTTGACTTCCTCGCCGTCCTTCTCGACCCAGACCTCGGCTTTGAAGCGGTTCGACGTCTTGACGAAAAGGGCCGCGGGGCGGGCGTGGAGCCCGTAGCGGTTGAGAATGACCAGTTCGCGAGTGAGGCGGCTGCCCGCCGCGCCGGTTTTTTTGGCGAGGATTCCCATGTGTTTTGTCACTTGCCCTTCATTTGCTTGATCAGTCGTTCGTTGAACTCGTTGGCGCTGTCCGTCCCGTGGGACTTCAACTTCTGGTCCAACGCGGCAACTTCGACCAAACGCCCGAGATCACGGCCGGTGCGAACGGGGATAATAACGTGGGCCACGGAGATGCCAAGGATCTTGTAGAACTGCCGCTGGAGGCCGTGGCGGTCGACGTCTTCCATTTCCGTCCAGTCCTTGAGGGTCACGACAAGATCGAGGGACTTTTCCGTCCGGATACTGCGGACGCCGAAGATGGAGGCAACGTTGATGATGCCGATGCCGCGGACTTCCATGTGGAAGCGGGTCAGTTCGGCGGAGGCGCCGATCAGGTCGCGGCCTTCGATGGCGCGGAAGCGGGTGATGTCGTCGCTGACCAGGCTGTAGCCGCGCTCGAGGAGGCTGAGGACGCACTCGCTTTTGCCGATGCCGCTGGCGCCGCGGATGAGGGTGCCCACGCCGAGGATATCGACCATGCTGCCGTGCTCGCTGCGGCGCGGGGCGAATTCGAGTTCGAGCGCGATGGTCGCGGCATTGATGAACTTCATGGTGATCATCGGGGTGCGGAAGACGGGAATGCCGGCGCGGTCGGCAAACTCGGTGACACCTGACGGAAGTTTCGCCCGGCGGGCAATGACAAGGCAGGGGATGGTGCAACCGAAAAACCGGCGCAGGCGGTCCTTGCGTTCGCTGGTGGGGAGACTTTGAAGGTAGCTCAATTCGGCACTGCCGAAAACCTGGACGCGTTTCGGGGCGAAGTAATTGTAGAAACCCGAGAGGGCAAGGCCCGGGCGGTTGACCGTGGGCTCGCGGATGATGCGGTCGAGGCCGGTTTTTCCGGCCACCAGTTCGAGGCCGAGGGCGTCGGCGTTGGTTTCGAAAAATTGCCCGACGCTGGGTGGTTCGATTGCAAGAGAGGCCATGGCGTTTACATGCTGAAGCTTTCGCCGAGGTATAGGCGGCGGCTGACGGGATCGTTGAGCAGGAAATCTTTGGGTCCCTCGCTTTCGACGCGTCCTTCGAAGATGAGGTAAGCGCGGTCCACGATGGCGAGGGTTTCGCGGACGTTGTGGTCGGTGATGAGGATGGCGAGGCCGGCATCGCGCAGGTTCGAGATGATCTGCTGGACGTCGAAGACCGCGATGGGGTCCACGCCGCTGAAGGGTTCGTCGAGCATGAGGAGCGAAGGGCTGGTCACGAGCGAGCGGGCGATGGTCAGGCGGCGTTTCTCGCCACCGCTGAGGGTGAGGGCGGTATTTTTGGCGATGTGCTCGATGCCGAACTGGTGGAGCAGTTCCTCGCAGCGGGCTTTGCGTTGCGGGCGGGAGAGCTGGGTGGTCTCGAGGATGGCCATGATGTTCTGCTCCACGGTGAGCTTGCGGAAGACGGATTCCTCCTGCGGCAGGTAGCCCATGCCGGCGCGGGCGCGGCGGAACATGGGCATGCGGGTGACA
Source organism: Chthoniobacterales bacterium (assembly GCA_044359955.1). Lineage (GTDB taxonomy): Bacteria > Verrucomicrobiota > Verrucomicrobiia > Chthoniobacterales > JACTMZ01 > JACTMZ01. Next base: position 57,727 of record JBIKLF010000003.1, read on the forward strand.
TCCTGGTTGTCGAAGAGGACGCGGCCCGAGTTCGGACGGACGAGACCGACGATCATGTAGAAACTGGTCGTTTTGCCCGCGCCATTGGGTCCGAGCAAGCCGACGACTTCGCCGCGGCGCACATGGATGTCGACGCCATTGACCACGGGGCGTCCGCCGTAAATTTTGACCAGCTGGTCCGTCTGGAGAATCGGGCTGGTGGCAGTTTGGCCGGGCTGGGCGGTGGGAAGTTCGGCGGTCATGGCAATTCGGGGGCGGAGGAGTCGGTGATCACCGTGCGGCTGGGTCCGACGGTGCTGGCCCGCCCGTCGCGGTGGAGAATCATGCGTGTTTCGGGGGAGGTGGCGATGTGGCGGTTGATGCCCTGTTGGATTTGTGGACTGCCGCTGAGGGTGGCGCGGCCGGCGGAAGGAATGTATTCGGCGCGCTGGGCCCGGCCGACCGCACCTTTGCCCTGCTCGCCCTCGCCGGCGGCGCGTTGCACGATAACCACATTGCCTTCGGCCACCGCGCGTTCGATCCCCGAGCGGTCGGCGCTGAGGAGAACGGTGAGCCGGTCGGCGGAGAGGAGGAAACTGGGGTCGGTGACGCGCACGCTGCCGACGAAGATGGCGGTGTTTTTTTGTTCGTCGAAGGTGGCCTCTTTTTGCGCGGTGATTTCGGTTTTGGATCCGAGCGGCCGCGTATCGGCCAAGGGTCCGAGCCCGAGCGGATCGGCGCCGGTCTGGGCCGCCGCGGTGGCGGCGAGAGCGAGGAGAAAAACGGCGGGTCTCATGGTTGCAGTTTGTCGGCGGCGGTGACGACCATGGTGACGGGTCCGCGCAGGCGGCTGGTCCGCGTGTCGATGTCGAATTCGAGTTGGCTCCCGGTGATTTCGAGTGTTTCGCCTTTGATGACCGAGCGGCGGTCGCTGACCAGCCGGCGCGTGTTTTGGTCGAAGACGGCTTCGGGGAGAAGGACTTCGAGGGAGGCCTTGTCGGACGCGTCGCCGAAGATTTCGATGCGCAGATCGTCGAAGGTGAATTCGGTGCTGCTGGAACGTTCGGCCCGCTCCGCGTTCAGACGGAGGCTGAGTTTGCCTTGGGCATTGTGGTGGGGGACGCGGATTTCTTTGACGCTCTGGCCGATGGCGACCGGAATATCGATGGGGCCCATGGCCGGACTTTCCTGCGCGGGGGCGGCGCATGGCAGGAGGAGAGCACCGAGCAGGACGGGGAGTTTAAAGCGCATGGCGGATGGCGAGAAGTTGGCGCAGGACGGCGGGCAAGCGGGCGAGAGGAATCTGGTTGGGTCCGTCGGACGGAGCCTTGGCCGGATTTTCGTGGGTCTCGAGAAAAACACCGTCGGCCCCGGCTGCGACCGCGGCGGCCGCGAGCACGGGTGCGAGTTCGCCGTCCCCGGTGGTCCGATCGCCGCCGCCGCCCGGACGTTGCACGGCATGGGTGGCGTCGAAAACCAGGGGGAAGCCCTGGGCGCGGATCCATGGGATGGAGCGCATGTCGGCCACGAGGTTATTGTAGCCGAAGGTTGTGCCGCGCTCGGTGAAGAAGAAGCGGCGGCAGCCCACGGCACGGAGTTTGCGCGCGATGGGTTCGACTTCCCATGGCGAGAGGAATTGGCCCTTCTTCACGTTGACGGCACAGCCGCTGGCCCCCGCGGCGGCGATCAGGTCGGTCTGGCGGCAGAGGAAAGCGGGGATTTGCAAGAGGTCGACATGGCGTGCGGCGACGGCGACTTCTTCCGGCGAGTGGACGTCGGTGGTGACGGGCAGGCCGAAGTCGCGGCCGATGGAGGAGAGAATGCGGCAACCTTCCTCGAGGCCCGGGCCGCGGAAGGAGGCTCCTGATGTGCGGTTGGCTTTGTCGTAGGAGGCTTTGAAGATAAACGGGACGCCGAGCCGGCGCGTGATGGCCAGGATCCGCGAGGCGGCGCGGCGGGCCGACTTCTCGCTTTCGAGGACGCACGGGCCGAGGATGAGCAGGAGTGTTTTCCCGCCCACGGTGACATTTCCGATTTTAAAGGGTTTGGCCCTCATTGGCTCCTTCAGTTTACACGCGGGCGCGGGGGGAGTCACTCCCCATGACCGCGTTTTCGACCAACTCGGCGGTCCGGACGGTGGCGCCTTGGTGCGGTCGCAGGGCGACTTCCGCACGCTCGACCAGCTTGGCGCGGTGCGAGGGGTCGGTAAAAAGCCGGACGGTTTCTGCGGCCAGGTGGTTGGCGTCGTGTATTTCCACCGCCCCGCCGTTCGCGAGCAGCGCATCGCGGAGCGTGGCGAAATTTTCCATCTGCGGGCCGAAGAGGACAGGGCGGCCGGCGAGGATGGCTTCGACGGGGTTTTGTCCGCCGGATCCGCAGAGGCTCTTGCCGATAAAAACCGCGTCCGCGCAGGCATACCAATCGCGCAATTCCCCGGTGGTATCGAGGAGGAGAATATCCGGAGCTGGCCCGTTGTGAGGGTCCGTGCGTCGCGCCACGCGGAAACCGGTCGGGGCGAGGCGCGCGGCGATCTTCGCGGTGCGCTCGACGTGACGCGGGGCGATGAGGAGACGCGCGGCGGGGAATTGGGCGCGCACAATGCGCAGGCCCTCGGCGAGAATTTCCTCTTCTCCCTCGTGGGTGCTGCCGCCGAGAAGAATCGGGTCGGAGGGGTCGAAGCCGAAGCCCGCGAGCACGGGACGGAAGTCGTGGCCGGGGGGAAGGTCGCCCGCGGGGTCGTATTTCACGCTGCCGGTCAGGTGCAGGCGCTGCGGTGACACGCCGAGTTGTTCCCACAGGGCGGCGTGCGACTGTTCCTGCAGTCCGACGGCCTGCAGATGCCGGGTCACGGCACGGAGCACCGGCGCGAAACGTCGGTAACGGCGCGCGGAGCGCGGGGAGACGCGGGTATTGACGAGCACAACAGGGATGTGGCGGCGTCGGGCCGTCCAGATGAAGTTCGGCCACATTTCACTTTCGGTCAGGACGATGGCGCGCGGACGAATGGCGTCGAGCGCGCGGCGCACGAAGGGAGGAAAGTCCACGGGAGTGTAGATGGGGACCCACCAGTCGGTCTGTCGTTCGAGGGCAAGCGCGTGGGCGGTGGAGGTGGTGCTGGAAACAGCGAAGCGCCAGGCGGGGTGGCGGCGGTGGAGTTCGTCGAGGAGTTTGAGGGCGATGAGCAATTCGCCGACGCTGACCGCATGGATCCAGATCCATTCCCCGTGGTCGAAGCGTGAACGCAGTTCCGGGGTGTAGCGCGCGAATCGCTGGCTGAAATCGCGCCGGTAGTCACCGCGGCGGAACATGCGCGCCAGGTAGCACGGCAGGATGACGAGGAAGGCGAGGGGAAAGAGGAGGTTGTAAAGAAAGCGCGTCATGCGTCGGGCGTCCGGCGATACATCGCCACCCAAGCCTGCCCGTAACGGCGGTTGCGGAGCAATTCCCAAGACGGTGCAGCTTCAGGCGGTTCCTGCGGCAACTCGACCACAAAGAACCCGCCGGGTGCCACGCAGCGGGCGAGGTCGGCTCCGGCGAGGAGGGAGTTGGGGTGGGCGGGATCCCCGGCTGCCAGAGCGAAGGGCGGGTCCGCAAAGACGAGATCGAAGGAAGCGGGCGCCGCGCGTCCGAGGTAAGCGGCCACGTCCTGCAGGCGGACGTTGCCGGATAATTTGGCGCGGGCGAGGTTGCGGCGGATGACTTCGGAGGCCTTGCGATGGCGGTCGACGAAGTCGCATGAAGCGGCGCCGCGGCTCAGCGCCTCGATCCCGATGGCTCCACTCCCGGCAAAAAGATCGAGGGCGCGCGCGCCGGGAACGGCGTCACCGAGGCTGGAGAAAACCGCCCCGCGCACGCGGTCCATCATGGGCCGGGCCACGCCCGCCGGGCAGTCGAGGCGCAGGCCGCGCGCGGTTCCGGCAATCACGCGCATGGTTCAGGGGGCGCCGATGAAGTTGAGGAAAAATTCGCCAATCCGTCCGCCGACCCCGCCACCCAGCAGGCGCGAAGCGAGGTCGCTCTGCGGTTTCTCGAGGGTTCCGGTGACGCGGAAGCTGACCGCCCGGAAGCCGGGCATTCCCTCGATGTTTGCCGCGGGCAACTCGCGTCCGGTCAGCGCGGCGAGGCGAGAGGCGGAAGATGGTCCGAGGAGGAGACGGGCTTTCAGGTCCAGGCCGCCGCCACGGGTAATCGGTCCGCTCATTTCCACAGCGAACTCGTCGGAACGCAGCCACAGTGGCGCGACGTGGATGAAATCGTCATCGAGACGCAACTCGGCGTAGGCCTCGCGGAAGTCGAGCCCCTGCATTTCGCGGATGCCGAGCACTTGGCCGAGTCCTTTGAGGTAGTCGGACGGAATCATGCGGCCGTTGGCCAGATCGATGCGGGTGCGCCCTTGCAATCGCCGCTGCGGAGCATTGCGTCCTTGCACGGTGAAGTGCGCGGCGAGGATGCCCTCCAGGCGGGTTCCGCCGAACGAGGAGGGCAGGCGCAGTTCGGACATTTGGAATCCGTCGAGCCGGAGGTCCCACTCGTAAGGCGACCCTTCGGCCACGGTGGCCACGCTGCCTTGGCCGGCGAGGCTTCCGCCCGCAATTTCCCCGCGGATGCCGGTGAGTTGGAGAAGACCTTCCTCGAGCGTGAAATCGGTCGCGAGGTCCCGGGCCACGATGAGGCCGGCGAGGACGGCTTCGGGCACGCGCGCTTGGCCGGTCGCGTTGCCGTCGCCGGTGAGGTCGGCCCGCGCCGTGATGCCGTCCGCATCAAGCAACGGCCAGCCGTCGCGGTTTTCAAAAAGAATGCGTGAGCGCCGCACTTCCATCCCGTCCACCCGCACGGCCATGACCGGTTCGGGCACCACGGCGCCGACAATTTCCACTGCCGGCCGGGCCGGGGTCGGCACGGGTGAGGGGGCGGGGCGTGCCGTGGCGGGCGTGCCGCCGGGCGCGGGGACGGCGTCGGCCGGTTGACGCGGGACCCGCCATTGGCCCTCCGTGTTTTGGCGCCAGGTGAGGACGGCCTCGTTGAGTTGCAGGCTGCTCACCACGAACTCGCGTCGCCAGAGCGGCCAGAGGCGGAACATGATGCGGAATTCGGAGGCCTCAAGGAAATTGACGCCGGCATTTTCCATGTCGGGCATGACCAATCCGCGCAGGCAAATTCCGTCCCAAGGCGTGTAGACCGCACTGCGCACGTTGAGCGGCAGGCCGATGGTGTCGATGGCGGCTTTGCGCAACTGCTCCTGCATGGCGTTCGACTGCAGGTGCAGGTTGAAAGCGAGCACGGCGGCGACGACCAGGGCGCCGAGCGCGGCGGCGGCGATAAGACAGAGGCGGAGGCAGCGCGACATGAGATCCGCTACGTTAACGTAACGGGGCTTGATGCAAAGCGGGAAGCGCGCGTTGCCCCGACGCACCACGGCTGTTAGCCTCGGTCGATGAATGATTTGCGGCACAAGTTTCGCACGGCGCCGGTTACGGTGTCATTGGCGGCGGCGTGCGTGGTGGCTTACGCCTTGGAGGTCCTGTTCCTCGGCGGAGAGCGTGGCATCGATCTTTCGGGATGGGCGCTGAGCCGGCAAGCGCTGTCCGAGGGCCGCTGGTGGACTTTGCTCACCCATCTTTTCCTTCACGCCAACCTCCTGCACCTGTCCGTCAATGTGTTGGGCCTGTGGTTCATCGGACCGGAAGTGGAGTCCATGCTGGGGCGGGCGAAATACTTGCTGCTTTATCTTTTTTCAGGCGTGGCAGGCGGACTGCTGCAGACGGCATTTGCTTCACCCTCCGCCGAATTGATCGGCGCTTCCGGTGCGGTCTGCGGCGTGATGTTGTCTTTCACCACGGCTTATCCCGAAATGCCGCTGCGCGCGCTGCTCTTCTTTGTTTTGCCCGTGAGCCTGAAGGCCAAAACGCTCGGACGCGGGATTGTCGTCGTCTCCCTGCTGTGCGCCGTGCTCCGCATTTTTCCGCAGATCGGTCACCTGGCGCATCTGGGCGGCGCGTTGGCCGGAGCATTTCTGACCTGGTGGTGGCTCCCCAGCGCGCCGCGCGCCCCCCGGCCCGCGGATGAAGTCGGGCGCACCGCGCAGACCGACGAATTGCTTTCGCGGGTCGTCGAGGAAGGCATCGAGAGTCTCAGCCGCGAGGAACGGCGGCAGTTGGAGTTGCTCGGGCGGGAGCAGCGGCGCCGCTGGTGAGGGGCGCGGGGATGGCAGACTTCCGGTCGAGCCGCCGGCGTGGCCAGGAGAGGGCAGGTATCAGGAGCCGGTGGTGTCCGGCCGCAAGGGAAAGTCAGCGGGCAACGGGGCGGTGAATTCCATCAGTTCGCCCGTGGCGGGATGGGTCACGGCAATTTTCCAGGCGTGGAGGAGTTGGCGCGGATAATCGGCGCCGCCGCCGTAGGTGCGGTCGCCGGCGACGGGATGACCGAGGTGTTTGAGGTGCACGCGGATCTGATGGGTGCGGCCGGTTTTCGGCCGGCACTCGAGGAGGGAAAGTTTGCCGTCGGAGTGGAGGACGCGCCACGCTGTTTCCGCGGTGCGCGCGCCCGGCCGGCGACTGACCGACATGCGTTGGCGGTGGACGGGATGGCGCTCGATGGCACCGTTGATCGAACCGGCCGAAGTGCGGGGAACCCCGCGCACCACGGCGAGATAAGTTTTCTGCGCAGTGCGGTCGGCAAATTGGCGCGCCAGTGCGGTCAGGGCATGCTCCGTTTTCGCGACGAGGATGCAGCCACTGGTATCCTTGTCGAGCCGGTGGATGATGCCCGGGCGGAGCGGGTGGCCGCCCGCGGTGACCGGGCCGCAGTGGTGGAGGACGGCATTGACCAAAGTGCCCTGCCAGTGGCCGACCGCGGGGTGGACCACGAGGCCCGGGGGTTTGTTCAGGCAGAGGAGGTGTTCGTCCTCATAGAGGATGTCGAGGGGGATATTCTCCGGCGTGACGCTGGCGGGGAGGGCGGCGGCGGGCGGCAGGCGTGCCTCGATGTTGTCGCCGGCCCGGACCGGATCGGAGGCGCGGGCCATGGTGCCGTTGACCTGCACCAAGCCGGAGGTCAGCGCCTTCTGCCAGCGCGCGCGGCTGAAGTCAGGCCACTGCACCGCGAGCCAGCGGTCGAGGCGGTCGGCGCGTTGCTCGGCGGTGCAATAGAGGGTGTCTTCCATGGGCTGCGGTGGAAACGCTGGACGTTCCGGCCCCACCGCGCAAGGTTTGCCGCGTGGAAGAGTCCACATTCCCCACCCTGATCGAGAACTGTCCGTCCTGCGGCGGTTCCATCGACGTCAGCGACGAACTGCCCTTGGCGCAAATTTTTTGTCCGCATTGCGCGGAGGGACTGCGCGCGCGCCGCATCTTCAATAATTTCGAACTCGTCGAGCTGATCGGTCAGGGCGGCATGGGCTCGGTCTTCAAGGCCTATGACCACACGCTCGAGCGCATGGTCGCGCTCAAGGTGCTGCGCCGCGAGATGAGCGCGAGCGAGGAAGAGCGGGCCAAACTCGAGCAGGAGGCCCGTGTGACCGCCTCGGTCAATCATCCGCACGTGGTGCGCGTCTATTCCTTCGGCGAGGCGTCCGGACAATTTTATCTCGCGATGGAATTGGTCGAGAAGGGATCGTTGGACGACCTCATGGCCATCCAGACCCGGGTATCGGAGGCGCAGGTGCTCGAGATCGGCGCGCAAATCGCGCAGGGATTGGAAGCGGCGGCGGAGAAGGGGTTGATTCACCGCGACGTGAAACCCGGCAACATCCTTTTTTCCGACGCGCACACCACGAAGATTGTGGACTTCGGTCTGGCCCGCGTGTTGGAGGATGAAGCGGAGGCCCGCGGGGAAATTTGGGGCACGCCTTACTACATTGCACCCGAGCGATTGAACTACGACCCGGAGGATTTTCGCAGCGACATCTACAGTCTGGGCGGCACGCTCTTTCACGCCATTGCAGGTCGTCCGCCTTTCGAAGCGGAGAACGCGAGCCTGGTCGCGCTCAAGCAAATCAAAAGCCAACCGGTAAGCCTCGAGGCCTTCGCCCCGGATGTTTCGCCGGAGACGGCCTATGTGATCAACCGCATGCTGGAGAAAGACCCCGGTGACCGTTACGCGTCATACCCCGAGCTGATTGAGCATCTCGAGTTTGCCCGCGCCAAGGTTCTGGAACAGGCCGGCCGTCCGGTCGGGGCCAAGCGGGAAGTGGTCAAGGTGGAGACCAATCGGACCAAGCTCTATGTCGCTTCGATTTCGATCGCCGCCGCTTTGCTCGTCCTGGCGGTGGGAGTTTGGCTCTTCCTCGGCAGCGAGCGCCCGGAGATTGCCGCGCTGCGCGAGGCGATGATGGGCGGGCGGGAAACCAAGGTCCCCGATCCGATGGCGGCCGGTCTCGGGGCTTTGGCGGCCGGAGACCAAGCCGGTGCGCAGGGGAGTTTCCGGGAAGCGGCTTTGTCGGCCGCGCCGCGCAGCGCGCGCGCCCAATGGGCGGCGTTCCATCTCGCGCTGGCTTGCGCCTTGGCCGGGGATTCCGCCGCGGCGCAGGAACAATGGCGTTCGCTGGCGGAGACCGGACTATTTTCCGACCGGGCGGAGGACCGGGAGTTGGCCAATATGTTCCTCGATTCGGCCGGCTTCGGTTTGCGGACCAACCCGCTGCGCCTCGACGAATTGGCGCATTATCCGACGACCGGTTCCGCGTCGCTCGTCTTTTTTGTGGCCGGCGTAACGGACTGGTCGCTGGGGGACAAAGAGGAGGCCAAGCGCCTTTTCGCGCGGTTCCTCGAGATCGATCCCGCGCCGGGGGTGGAGGGTTGGAGCACTTACCGGCGGGTGGCCGAGAGACTCCTGTCGGGAGGTTAGGGAGTTTGCGCCCGGGCTGGCGGCCGCTAAAGTGGCGGGGTGAGCGAAACCAACCTTCCCGGACCCGACGAGTTGCAACGTCGCCTGCAGGCCTTTCTGCAAACCGCTTTCCAACAACCGGCCTCCCCGGCCTCCGAGCCCGCGGGGGCACCCGAGACGGTGGTCGGTGAGACTGATGATATTTTTAATTTCAACCTCACGCCGCGTGAGATCAAGGCGCACCTCGACCGCTTTGTCATCAAGCAGGATGAAGCGAAAAAGGTGCTCTCCATCGCGGTCTGCGACCATTACAACCACGCGAAATTCTTGCGCGCGCGCGCCCGGCGCGGGGAGACGGCTCCGGTCGAATACGCCAAGCAGAATGTGATCGTGACCGGTCCGACCGGCGTGGGCAAAACCTACCTCGTGCGGCACATCGCGGAATTGATCGGCGTCCCATTCGTCAAGGCCGACGCGACGAAATTCAGCGAGACCGGCTACGTGGGCGGTGACGTCGAGGACTTGGTGCGCGAGCTGGTGCAAAAGGCGGATGGCGACACCGAGCGCGCCGAGCATGGCATTGTTTACATCGACGAGGTCGACAAGATCGCGACGTCGGGCAACATGATCGGCCGCGACGTGAGCGGGCGCGGGGTGCAGACGGCCTTGCTCAAGTTGATGGAAGAAACGGAAGTGCCGCTGCGCAACCCGATGGATTTGGCGGGTCAGATGCAGGCCGTGATGGAATTGCAGCGCGGGAGCAAGGCCGGCCGGCAGGCGGTCAATACGCGGAGCATCCTGTTCATCGTGAGCGGCGCCTTTCCGCGACTGAAGGACATCGTGGAGAAGCGGCGCAAGCAGGCCCAGATCGGTTTTGCCGCACCGGCGGGTCCGGCGGAGGATCGGGCCTGGCAGCATGGGGTTACCACGGCCGACCTGATCGAATACGGGATGGAGGCGGAGTTTGTCGGACGTCTTCCGGTGCGCGTGGCCTGCGAGGAACTGACCGCCGCCGACCTGCGTAAAATTTTGTCCGAGTCCGAGGGCAGTGTGCTGCGCCAATACGAGCGCGCTTTTCTGGCTTTCGGGATCGAGGCGGTTTTCGACGATGCGGCCCTCGATCGGATTGCCGCACTCGCTGCCGAGGAGGGGACCGGGGCTCGGGGCCTGCTTACGGTCTGCGAGCGCTTGCTGCGCGACTTCAAATTCGAGTTGCCCGGGTCGGGCACGACATCGCTGCGCATTGATTTGGACTTGATCGAGCGGCCGGCGGACCGGCTGGCGCAGTTGCGGGCCAGTGGCGCGGACGAGCGTCTGCGCGTGCTCCGGCGCAGCGCGGAAGAGTTCGCCGAGCGACTCGGACAGCCGCAAGGTTTGCCGCTGAAATTTGCGCCTCAAGCCCTGGACCTGCTCGTGGAAATGGCGGTGAGCCGTCGGCAACCGGTGCGCGAACTGTGTGCGGAATTATTCAAAGACTACGAATTCGGGCTCCGCCTGGTGAAGAGTCCGCCCGCCGGGGGCCCGCTCGTGATCCCGCGCGAAGCGGTGGAGTCGCCCGACAAGTTCTTGAGCGACCTGGTCGTGCGCGCCTATCGTAGCGATTTGCCTGATGAAACACCCGCTGGCCCTGCATCTTAAAGCGGCGCTGATCTGCGCCCTGGTCGCCATGGTGCTGGCCTTGCCCGTGCTGTGGGTGCCCCTGCTGCCGGCGTGGCAGGGATGGCGTCCGCCCGTGATCAATCCCCGGGCCGAGGCGATCTTGGCGGTCTTCGTGGCGCTGTGGGTCGCATGGTGCGTGGTCGATATCCCGCGGCGCGGGCTCAAGGTTCTCATTTGGCTGGCCACCCTTTGGCTCTTGGGAGGCGGCCTTTGGCTGGCGGGGCTTTATGGCTATGACGCGAGTTCGCTCGTGCCGGTGACGGCCGCGACTTTGGCCGGCGCGGGGGCTTTGGCTTTTTCTTTCACTCCCGCGGGTTCGCGGCGCGCGCGCTGGCAGTCGTTGGTCGGCGGTCGCGTGGGCCGGGAATTTCTCCGCTCGCGCATTGACGAGCGCCATTTGGAGGGTGGTCCGCGAGGCGAGATTCTGGCCGTGGCCGAAATTCTCTGGCCGGGGCATCCGGAGGGAGAGCATGCCGCGTGGAAGGAAAGGTCCGAATTGGCTGCGCGTGCCGCGCGGCATTTTCATCAGGCGGGAGGATACCTCGAGCGTTGCGACGGCGAGGGCGCCCTTTTCGCCTTTGGTCTTTGGGGGCAACCGGCGCCCACGGAGGACTTGGTCCGTGCCCTCCACGCTTGGGTCAAGGAAGCGGGCGGTTGCGCCGCACTTTCGCGCGGTGAATGTGTGGCGGGCGTCGGGCATTTTCCTGCGGAGGCACGGTGGACGGTCGGAGGTGCCCCGCTGCGCCGGACGCGCCGCATGGCGGCGGCGGCCCGCGGTTATGCGGCTGGTCTGCTCGTCGATGAGGCGCTGGCCGCGGAAGTGGCCGCCGGGTGGAAATCGCGGCGGATGGCGTGGTGGGATTTCGAAGGCGAACGGGTTTTGTTGCATGAGGTGACCGGTCCGGCCGCGGCGGACGGCGGTGAGAGCGCGCGTTGGGACGGCGCGTGGGATGCTTTCTGGGACGGACGTTGGGCCGAGGCGGAGAATGCCTTCGGAGCCTTGGCCCGCGAGCGGGACGATGCGGCCGCGCGTGTCTTTGCCCTGCGCAGCGCGACGGCCGGGCGGACAGCTTCCGGCTTGTGAAGGCGGCTGATTATCCCGGGCCATTCACGGCTCTGGTCCGCGAATTACGGCGGCTGCCCGGGGTCGGTCCGCGCAGTGCGGAGCGCATGGCACTGTGGCTGCTCGAGGATGGTGAACGATCCTCCGCGCTGGCCGAGGCCTTGGCCGCGGCGCGCGATGGTGTACGTCAGTGCGTGGCCTGCGGGTTTTTTGCGGTCGAAGAACGTTGCGTCATTTGTCTCGACGCCGGCCGCGAGGATTTGCTCTGCGTGGTTGAACGGGCCACGGATATTTTGCCGATCGAGCGTTCCGGGGCTTTCCGTGGTTTTTATCACGCCCTGGGCGGACGCCTCTCGCCGCTCGAGCACGTGGGGCCGGAGGACTTGCGTCTGGCCGAACTGATGTCGCGTCTTGAGCTGGGAAAATTCACCGAGGTGATCCTCGCGCTGAGCACCGATGTCGAGGGCGAGGCCACGGCGAATTATCTCGCCGAACTGCTCGCACCGCGGGACGTGAGGGTGTCGCGGTTGGCACAAGGGATGCCGGCCGGGGGTGGGTTGGAGCATGCCGACGAATTGACCTTGGCGCGCGCCATGTCCGGGCGCCACCGGGCCGGCGGCGGATGATGCGTTTGCTTTTCCTTATCGTGGCGGTGGCGTGTCTGGCCGTGCCGGTCCTCGGTGCGGACGACGCGGTGCTGGCCGGGGCTGCGGCCTACTCTGCGGCACATGGCGAGACGTCTTTGCTCGTCTGGCAGGGCGGGCGTGTCGTTTATGAGCGGGCAGTGCCGAATGGCCAGCCGCCGCGGGTGTTCAGCATTACGAAGAGTCTGGTTTCGATCGGTGTCTTCCGTGAGGCCAAGACCGGCGGGCTTACCCTCGGTCAATCCGCCACGCATCCCGCCGCCCGCGGCGTTCCACTCGCCGATCTCCTCAACCAGACCTCCGGACTGCCCCCCGCGCAACGTGTCTTTTATACCCAAGGGCTGGAAGACAAGGGGCCGGTCTTGCGCGGGCTGAAGCGGAATGGCCCCGGCGGATTCGCCTACGGTCCGTCGCATTGGGAGGTGCTCGCCGAGGAGATCCGCCGGCGACGCGGCACGAGTCTTGAGTCATGGTTGCGCAAGTTTGTCCCCGGCGCGAATTCCTCGGCCGTGGCGCGCTGGCGGCGCGACGGGCGCGGCACGCTGTTTTTTTCGACCGGGGCCCGCATGGCGGCGCGCGACCTGCTCCCCGCGGGACGCGAGGTGCTGGCAGGAATGGGGCGCGCGCGCTGGCCGGCGGAGGTGAGGGCTCTGCTGACCTCGGGGACGGCGGCGAACCGGATGTATGCGCTTGGTTTTTGGCTTAATCGAGGTGCGGGGCGGCCCGGCGCGCGTGAGATCGACGTCGAATCCTCACTGGGGAAAACCAAGGGACCGGAGTATTGGGCCAACGCTTGCCTGAGCCGGTCCGCGCCGCCGGATTTGCTCGCCATGATCGGCACGCGCGGCCAGCGGGTTTATGTCATTCCTTCCCACCGCATGACCGTGGTGCGTCTGGGCGATGGACGCGGGTTTTCCGATGCGGAGTTTCTACGCTGCCTGTTCGGTCAGTAGCCAGCGCGAGGTGCCACCGGAAGAGCGCGCGGCGCATGGGTGGGAGGCAGGGCGAGCAAGAGGGTGGATTCGCCGCGTTGCCAGCGGTAGCCGAAACCGAAGGGCAGGGGGAAACCGGCGCCGCTGGAATAAGCGGCCCGCAGGGCCGGCTGATCGTGTTTGGCAAAAATATCCAGCGGGGTGGTGTAGTTGCCGAAGAAGATGACCTGCCAATCGCGCTCCCGAAAGACGGAGAGCGGGATGCCCGAGTCGTCCTGCACGATGGCCCGGCAGTGCCCGAGGAGAAAGTCGCGCACGCGGGTGAAGCCGCCGGACTGCGGGAGGTAGGAGGCGGCTTTGAGGTATCCGGTGGACGGACCGCGGGAGGCGAGCCATTGGAGGACGGCCGGATTTGCTTGGAGGGCGCCGTCGGCCACGTTGGCCTGCAAATAAACCACCTCGGCCGGAGGCGAGCCGGGCGACGCGCGGAACACGATGCGCAAGGCCGGTTGCCCGCCGGAGGACTGGCCCGGGACGAGGGATCCGTCGGGTTGCAGGGTCAGTCTCTCGGCCAAATCGATGCGCGCATCGGTGAAGGAGAGAAAGACGAGCATGATGGGAAAAACGCCCTGAAAATGCGAGGCGGCCAACTCGGTTTTCATGTCCTTGGTGATGAAATGACTGAAATTCATGATCACCTCGGTCGATTTGCGCAGCATGGCGAGGCTGGCGTGGAGTTCCTCGGGACTCAGACTGAGGGGATTGCTGAGCTGGCCGACCGGTTCGAGTCCGCCCAAGGCATAGAGCCGCGCCGAGGGGAAAAGGGCCAGGGCGCTGACCAAATCCGGTCCACCAAAGAGGTAGGTGACTTGGGAGGTGGTTCCGATGCGCGGGACAAGTTCGTTGGCCGACCATGATCGCATCGGCGCGAAGTAAAGATCGTCGTAGCGATACCATTGCGCGGCGTATTCGCGGGCGTGCTGGCGGTATTCGGGAGAATCCTGCAGTGCGGCGAGGGGGCTGGTGGCCGGGAGTTGGCGGCCGGACAGAAAGGCGCCCAGTTCGGTCGGCGAGACCGCCGAAGCTGTGGCGGCCGCGAAGGCCAGCACGAGCAGCAGATGAACACGTTTCATGGTCCGCTCTTATTTTTGCCCCGCGCTACCAAGGCGTAAATCCCCAATCCGCCGAGTAGGGTGAGGGCGCCGAAGATGGCCTCGGTCGGTTTCGCCGCCGCGGTGTGGGTGATGGCAAACGCGCTGATCGCGAGAAAGAGCAAAGGGGTGAGGGGATAGAGGGGCACGCGAAAGGGGCGGGGCAAATCCGGTTGGGTGAAGCGGTAGACGATGACGCCCGACACCGTGAGAAAGCTGCAGGCCAAGAGGGCGAACTGGGTGTAGACCAGCACTTGCTCAAAGGCCGCGGTGAGCAGAAGCAGGAGCGTGAGCAGGCTTTGCGCGAGCACCGCCACGGCGGGGATGCCGGCCGAGGTGCGCACGCGCAACCAGCCGAAAGCGCGCGGGTAGTCCTCGCCGATGACCATGGCGACCCGGGGGCCGGCCCAGGTCATGGCACTGATGGCCGAGATGAGGCCGAGGGCAATCACGCCGGCGACCAACCGTCCTCCTCCCTCGCCAAAGACGGCTTGGGCGGCGACCTGCGCCACGTTGAGTTGTCCGGCCAGCGTTTCGGCCGGCGCGACGTGGAGAAAGGCCGCATTGAGACCGAGATAAAGGGCCATGACGGCAAGCGTGCCCGCCGCGAGGGCCAGAGGAATGACCCGCCCCGGGGTGCGGACTTCACCCAAGATGTAGGTGGCGGCATTCCATCCGGAATACGCGTAGAGCGTGAACATGAGCGAGACGGCGAAAGGCGCGGTCAGCATGTAGTCGCTCCACGTTGCGGCGGCGGAGGGCGTCGAACCGGGGGCGCTGAAGAAAGTCGCGATAAGAAAGAGAACGAGCGCAATTTTCAGCCCGGTGAAAAAAATTTGGAAGATGCTGCTCAGCCGCAGGTCGCGCAGGTGGAAAAGAGTGACCAGGACAACCACCGCGACGGATGCGGCGAGAGGCGGGACATCCGTAAACACCCCCTGCAAATACGATCCGAAGGCCATGGCACTCAAGGCCACCGGCGCGGCGAAGCCGACCACGATGGAGACGATGCCGGCCATAAAGCCGAGGGACGGATGGAAAATCTGCCCGAGAAAGTGATATTCCCCGCCGGAGCGTGGAAGGGCGGCCGAGAGTTCGGCGTAACAAAGGGCCCCGCACAGGGCCAGGACGCCGCCGATGCTCCAGAGGATCATGATCGCGGGGCGCGAGGGGATGTCACCGACCTGGAAGCCGAGACTGGTGAAGATACCGGTGCCGACCATATTGGCCACGACCAGAGCCGCGCAGGCCGCCAGGCCGACGGTGCGTGGAGCCGTCATGGGCCGGGATGGTCAGCTTGCGCTTGATTTGGCATGACTTGCACTCCTAGCATGGCGCCTGACATGAGTGCCATCCTCTTCCGCCGCTTTCTGGCCCGTCCGCTCCAGGTGGCCTACGTCCTGCCCAGTTCCAAAGGACTCGTCCGTCGGGTCTTGGACAAGATGGACTTCGCCAAGGCGCGGGTCTTTGTCGAATTCGGCGCGGGCGAGGGATGCTACACCCGCGAGCTGGCCAAGCGGCTGGCTCCGGACGCGAAGTTGCTCGCCTTCGAGCTGGATAGCCACCTGGCCGAGCATTTGCGCGAGCAGTTCCGGGACGATGATCGGGTCCTTATTTACGAGCAGGATGCGGCCAGTTTCCGCGACGAATTGCGCAAGCTGGGTTTCAGTGAAGCCGACTACGTGATTTCGGGTATTCCTTTCAGCTACCTTGATCCGAAAAAGAAAAAAGAAATTCTCCGCGAGGTGCACGATGGCCTGACCCCGGACGGCCAATTCATCGTTTACCAAGTCACCCCGGAGTTGAAAGGGCACACCAAAATGTATGCCGCCCACGAGGTGGAGTATTTTCTGGCCAGTATCCCCCCGATGTTCATCGTGGCCTGCCACAAATCCGAGACCACGGTGCAGCCGAAGCGCGGCAAAAAACGCAAGGTGGCGCTCCCGAGCGCGGCCCGGGCGGCCTGACCGGCGGTTATTTCGGCAGGAGGTCCGCCACCATGGCGCGCTCTTCCCTGAGCTCGTTGACCGATTTGTCGATGCGCTCGCGATCGAAGTCATTATGCGGGAGGCCCGGCACGACGGTGGCTGCTTGGTCCTTGCTGCTCACCGGGAAGCCGCAGATCAGGCCCTCTTCGACGCCGTAGGAGCCGTCCGAGCGCAGCGCAACGCTGTGCCAATCGCCGTGCGGGGTGTTCGTGGTCAGGCTGCGCACAGTCTCGATCGCGGCGTGGGCCGCGGAAAAAGCGGAGGACAAGCCGCGGGCTTTGATGATGGCGGCACCCCGTTCCTGCACCGTCTTGATGAATTCGCCTTCGAGCCACGCGTGGTCTTGGATCACTTCGGGGGCGGGGCGGCCTCCGATGCGGGCGTTGGCGAAATCGGGGAACTGGGTGTTCGAGTGATTGCCCCAGATGGTCATGTTGGTCACGTCACGCCACGGAACCCCGGCTTTCTGCGCGAGTTGTGCTTTGGCGCGGTTTTCGTCGAGACGCATCATGGCGTACCAGCGGTCACGGGGAATGGCCGGAGCATTGCTCATCGCGATGAGGCAATTCGTGTTGCAGGGATTGCCGACCACGAGGATGCGGACGTCGGACGCGGCGTTCCTTTCAATCGCTTGGCCCTGACCGACAAAGATCTTGCCGTTGATGCCGAGCAATTCCTGGCGTTCCATGCCCGCTTTCCGCGGCACACTGCCGACGAGCAGGGCCCAGGTGATGCCGTCAAAGCCGCGGTCGAGGTCGCTCGTTGTCTCAATGCCCTCGAGCAAAGGAAAGGCGCCGTCCTGCAATTCCATGGCCACCCCTTGCAAGGCGGCCATGCCGGGTTCGATCTCGATCAGTTGGAGAATGACGGGTTGGTCGGCACCGAAGACTTGGCCGCTGGCCATACGGGGCAGGAGGGAGTAACCGATTTGGCCGGCTGCGCCGGTGACGGCGACACGAATTGCTTTTTTCATCATGGCCACTGTGCGGCAAACCACGGGCCGGACTCGACAAAAAACGGCGGCACAAAAATGAGCAACCCCGTTCGGCCAACCGGCCCAACCGGGTTACTCGGGCGGGGAGGAAAGTGTTTTAGAGCTTGCTCTTCAGGTCCTTGCCGACACCGAATTTCACGCTTTTGGAAGCTTTGATTTTGATGCGTTCGCCTGTTTTCGGATTCACGCCCAAGCGCGCCTTGCGGTTGACCACTTTGAAGGTGCCGAAACCGACGAGTTGCATGAGTTTGTTTTTCTTGAGGTGCGACTTGATCCCTTCGATCACGGCGTTGACGGCGCGTTCCGCGTCGGCCTTCGTGCTGCCGAGTTGTTTTTGGACTGATTCGATGAGTTTGACTTTGTTCATAGTTGGGGTGGCCGGGTTTGCTTGAGGAAGAGGACTTGCGGCAGGTCCGTTTTTTCCCCGAGTGGTCGAAGGCTGTCAATGGTCATTGCGGGCGCCGGGCAAAAAATCCGGGGGGATTTTGGTTTGACAGTCCGGGGCGGGGCAGGCCCGTTGGGGGGCGTGAGCAAAGCAACCTTTGGCCTGACCGAGAAATTCGTCGAAACGATCAGCCGCAATATCCGCACCGCGCCGCGGATTGCGCCGGACGCCTACCTGGCCGCGGACGCCACGGTGGTCGCCAATGTTGAGATCGGGCCCGAGGCCAGTGTTTGGCCTCAGGCGGTTCTGCGCGGGGATGTCGCCCACGTGGTCCTCGGGGCGCAGTCCAATGTGCAGGACGGCGCCGTGGTCCACACGGCGGATGATCTCCCGGCCATCATTGGCCAGCTGGTCACGGTCGGGCACAAAGCGGTGGTTCACGCTTGCACGGTGGAAGACGAGGTGCTGGTGGGCATGGGGGCGATCATTTTGGACGGGGCGCAGGTCGGCGCGCGCTCGATCATCGGCGCGAATGCCACGGTCACCCAGGGGATGAAGATTCCGCCCGGCTCCATGGTCCTGGGCACTCCGGCCAAAGTCGTGCGGAGCTTGTCGGAGGCCGAGCAGGAAGAAATCAAAATGTGGGCCCTGCGCTACGTGCGGCTTTCGCGCGAGTATCTGTCGGCGCGCGGCTAAGCGTGGTCGCCCTCGCATTCGAGGTGCGTGATGACAAGTGCCGCGGGGTGGATTCTCTCTTCCAAGGAATCCTCGATCTGCGTTGCCACCCGGTGGGCGTCGCGCAGGAGAACGTCCGGCGGGAAATCGAGGTGAAGTTCGACATGGTGTGCGTCGCCGATGTTGCGGTGGCGAAGGTTGTGGTGCGTGATGCCGTGCTTGCGGGTCTCGGCCATGACCAATTCCTCGATCTGGCGGTGGATGGCCGGATCGGCGGCATCCATCAGGCCGCTCACGCTGCGGCGGATGAGACGGAGCCCGGAAACCAAGATGTTCAACGCGGCGGCGACGGCGAAGAGCGGGTCCCAGTAAAGCCAGCCCGTGAGCTGCACGAGGGCGAGGGCGATGAGCACTCCGATGCTCGTCCAGCAGTCGGTGAGGACGTGATGTCCGTTCGCCTCAAGGATGATCGAGCCGCGTTTCTTGCCCGTGCGGACAAGATGCCAGCCAAGCGTGCCATTGAGCACCGCACCGAGCGCGGTGAGGGCGAGGCCGATGGAGAGGTTGGACAACTCCGGACCGCGCAGGGCCGCGCCAACCGCCTCATAAAGAATGTAAAACGCCGCAGCGATGATCATGGCGCCTTCGAAACCGGCCGAGAAGAAGCCGATCTTGGCGTGACCGTAGAGATGGGTGGCGTCGGCCGGTCGCAGGGACAGCCAGAGGCTGTAGGCGGCAAAGCCCACGGCCACCAAGTGCGCGGCGCTTTCGCCGAGGTCGCTCAAAATGGCGGTTGAGCCTGTCCATTGCCAAGCCAGGGCTTTGAGCACAAGCAGCAAAACCCCCGCCGCGACCGAAAGGGTCATGGCGAGCTTCTTTTCCGCCGCGGCGGATGGTGCGGGCAATTCTTCTCCCATGCCGCGAGTCTGTGCCTGCACCTGGTGCGCGAGGCAAGTGTGATTTCGTCCCGAGGGTCTTGCCCCCTGATCCGTCTGGCGGTAAGTCTAAAGCCGTTTTTGTCATGAATACAGATCTCGAAAAGAAAATTGGCCAGCTCCGCGGCCGGCCCGGCGGCGGCGAGGATGCGGATGCGTTGCGCCGGCGCATCTTCTACATCAACCTCAAGTTGCGGGACCTCGGGTGCCCGACCTATCCGATTGAACACGATGCCGAGTTTGCCGATCTGGTCGGCGGGCTCATGGCGCTGCATCGCGAAAAAGACCGGCTGCTGGCCAAGCACCTTTCTCCCGCCGACACGCGCATCCAGAATTTTCTCTACGACTACCTGCAAGACGTGGTCGAAGTGCCGCGCTTGCCCAACCAGACCTTCGCTCTCGACCGGCACGGTCTCGCACGGCAGTTGTCCTTGCCGCCGGACCAGGACGAATTTTCGTCCGACATCATCAATTCCTACCGCGTGCGCCAAGGTGTGCTGCACAATCCGAAGAGCGACCGCCGGACCACGCAGGGCATTTTTCATGTGACCGAAGGGGGTCTGCCCGTGCCGGACGACAAGAAGGCGGTGCCGAAGGCGGTCTTCGGACGATTGCTCAAGGCGGCGCTCAATCCCCCGGCGGAGCTGTTGCGCCTGCCCTTCACCTCGACCCTTCCCGCCCCGGCCGAGTGCTTTGTTTCCCTCCTGCTCCGTCCGGTGGTCTGCCCCGGGGTGCCGGGAGTGACGCCGGAGAAAAGCATGGAGGTGCGCTTCTTTGTGCCGGGCGGCCTGGTCTGCAATCTCGACTTTGTCGAAAGCATTTTCGGCAATGCGGGCGATCCGAATCTCCCCGACAACGATGCCGCGCTCGATACCGAGCATTGGACCGGCCACACGGGCTGCGTCATTCTGGCCCCGCACCTCAACAAGCTGACCAAGGCGGAACTCGGCTTGCCGTCGTGGGACGAAGCAACCGAGCGTCAGCGGCGCGACGGGATGTGCTGGAAGGCGCCGGACGAAATCTACAACGATGGCACGGCCTTCAAGATCACGGCGCGCGACGAGCGCGGGGTGGTGGTGACGATCATTTCCGACAACTACTTCGGCTATTGCAAAAAGGAGGTCAAAACGCAGCTCGGCATGGCGGCCAACCTCTTCGGCAATGCGGAGGAGGAGCATGCGGGAGGCGCGCTCATTTTTCCGAGCTACGACCTGGCCGAGCAGATTGCGGTGCAGGATTTGCCCTTGGATATGCCGCGCGGCTTTTCCCAAGCCATGGACTTGCTCGGTGATTCCGTCGAGGTGCATCCGGAGGGCTACGCGGTCGACCGGCAGCATCCGGATATTTTTTACGTTCCGGAGAATGCGCGCTTCCAATTGCTGGCCCAAAAAGTGACCTGGGAGAAGGACGGGGAGACGCGCGAGATCCCGCTCCGCCTCGAGCACCGCTACATGCTGCCGTGCGGCTACAAAATCCACATGGCGAAACCGGCCGCCGGCCGCGCCTGGCGCCTGATCGGCACCATGGCCGAGGGCACGCTTTGCCACAAACCGTGCACCGTTTCCGGCGGGGGCAAATCGGAAATTTCCAAGCCGATTTCGGATGCCATCTTGCAGGGACCGATCTTCGTGGCGGACGTCAAGGCCGACTTCGATCACGTCGACCAACTTGTCCGGCACGACTACGCGAACCGCTACGCCGATCCCGCGCGCCATGGCCAGGACCACCGCTTGGTTTTAAGTCCCAACCGCTCGCTGGGCTCGGTGATCAAGCTGCTCACCCCGTCGCCGTCCTTCAGTCCGGGCTACAATGCGTGGCTCGAGACCATCCCGCAGCACGTCAAGGAGCTGGTCTACGTGCTCAAGCGGTTCTACCGCCCGGAGTGGGGCGAGCACTGGCGGGAGAATTTCAGCGTCGACACGGTCAACGGTCTCCCGGCCAACGAACTGCGGTTTTACCGCCGCAAGCTGGTGGCCAATTTCCTGCGTGTCGGTTTCGATACGGACGATGCATGGCGCACCTTCGGCCTGCGCAAGGACTTCTTCCCGGCGGCCAAGATCCAGATGGAGGACGATATCACGGCGTCCACCGTGGTCCCGCGACCGCTCATCGCCCGCCTGCTCGACGCGCAAACCGGGCACCTGCCGGGCGTCAAATTTGTCCACAATTGCGAATACCGCCTTTTCCAGCGGCCCGACGATGCCATTCATCGCGGCTATGACAAAGTTACGGAGGACGACTTTTCCCACGGGGGGAACTTTTTCTCGAACTACCAGCCGCTCACCGTGGCCGAGGCCCGCGGCATCCTCGAGGACGCGATCGGCTACTACGAATACACCCGGCCGATGCAGAAAATGATCGCGGGCTATGTGGAGGAGGGGCGCCCGGACTTCTTTGTTTCCAACGCCAATCCGCGTCTGGTCGACGGGCGTCCGACCAAAAATCCGCGCTACCTGCAGGCGCGGCCGGACCTGCTGGATCCACAGGGCCGCTACCTGGCCGATGTGGGGATCCGGCTGGCTCGCGGGTTGACCTGTGACGCGCCCGTGCTCACGCCGGTCAATGCCGTCCTCGCCGGCCGCCGCAACAATCCGCCGGATAAAGCGGCGGGGATCCGTTCGCTCGCTGTTTACAACCCGATCCACCACATGGAGCTGCCGGAACTTTTCATGGAGTTCATCTGCAGCATGACGGGCAAGTCTCCATCGACCACGGGCGCGGGTTCGGAAGGTGCGCTGACCAAAGGCCCCTTCAACGCCTTGCCGCCGATTTACGATTTGAATTCCGCCCTCGTGTCCTACGCGATCAGCGGCTACGAGGGCTTCGTCACCGCGGCGGGTTATGTCGGTCCGCAGGCCCGGGTCGACCATGACATCAGTCTTCTCGTTCCCGAGGTCTGGTGCCGTATGAGCGTCGAGGAGCGGTCGCCGGAGTTCCTCCACGCGCACGGTTATCTCGAGCGCTTGAAAGACTTCGAGCACGAAGGCCGCCCGATCTTGGCCGGCCGTCTCGGCAGCCGGATCACGAAGAAGTTCGTCAACACGTTCTTCGGCCGGGTCTTCAATCATCCGCATGTCGTGCTCACCGATGAAATGCTCAAACCCGAATTGCAGGGGATGGACCACTTTGCCGAGGGGATGGAGAACATTGTCGTCACGCAAAAACGCGTGGCGGAGCATTACTTCGCCGACGGCAGTATCGCGTGGGCTTGTCCGCCGCTCAAAGCGCTCCTCCACATCATGCGCGACGATCATTACGAGGGCAAAACGGTCGACGCTCCGGAAATCCGCGCTCTCTTCACCCGTGAAAGCGTGCTGGCCAGCGATTGGTATCGCGCGCGCCTGCGCGCCAAGCAGGGTGTCGATGCCCGCCTCTGGAGGCGTCATGTGGACTACCTCGAAAAGTTCCTCGGCAATGCCAGCTATGCCGGGGTGGCCGGCCGTATGGGCATCACGGATCGCCTGGCCCAGGCCCGCACCAAGCTGGCCGAGGTGCACTCGGCCGGATACGTCGACCAGCTGATCGGCATGACGGGTGTCGAGGCGGCCATCCCCGAGGTGACGGCGTAGCAAGCGGGGCTCTCTCAGTTGAGAGCTGGCAGGGTATCAAGGCTGCCGCGTTGCCGCGTTGGCCCGACAAAAATCCCGGCACCTCAGCTGAAGGTGAGATTCTTCACGCCGGCCGCCGCGGCGCCGTTGAGGACGTCGATGATGCGTTCTTGGCGGGCGTTTTCGTTCGGCCGGATGATCACGGGGTCTTTGTCGCCGAAGCGGTCGATGTTGTCTTTCAGTTGCGCGCGCAGCTCGGGCAATTCCTTGCTCGCCGGCGTGTCGAAGACGCGGTTGTTCATGCTGACCACGCCGTCGGCGCTGATATCGATGATGACCGGCGTGGGCGGGGGTCCGGCACTCTTGGCGCCGGCGCCGCTGGGTAGGCTGATATTCAACTCACGCTCGACCACCTGCGAGCCGGCCGAGGCCATGAAAAAAAGCAGGAGGACGAAGACAACGTCCACCATCGGGGCAATCTGGAAACCAGCATCGCCGTCCTCGGAGCCTACGGAACCACCCATGATTCAGAAATTCGACCAATTGCTGACGCGATGCAAGCGGGTCAGGACGGGGTCGGCGCCGCCTCCTTGTCGACGACGGAGAAAGTTACATTGGCAATACCCGCCCGGCCGACCGCCTCGAGCAGGCTTTTCATGGAGGCATAACGCACGTCTTTGTCGGCGCGGATGAGGACGCGAACCATCGGGTTTTTCGCGATGTGGTTTTGCAGGACGGGGATGAGATCCCCGGGCGAGGGATAGTCCTTTTCGTTGACGCTGATGGCCACCGCGCTGCTGATCGGATGGATCGCGAGGTTGACGATGATTTGTCCGGGATTCTCTTTCGCGTCTTTGGCGTCTTTGGCCACGGCGAGGCGGATGTCTTTGTTCGACTGCAGGACCTCGGTCGAACTGATCGACATGAAGAAAACGAGGAGTACGAGCAAGATGTCGATCATCGGCGCGATCTGGAATTCCGGATCGGAGTCCGGCTCCGGCTGACGGTGCTTCCTTTTGCCTTTTTTGGGGGCGGCGTCGGACATCGGGTTAGGACTGCCAATCGAGCGTGGTTCCGCAGCCGGGGCACGGGTTGTGGCCGGGCACGACCGCGGTCTGGCAGACCGGGCAGTTGGTGGTCAGTTGCATCGACACCTTGTGCGAGACCTTGGACTCGGCGGATCCGGCGCTCAATCCGTCACCCGCGCTGAAATTTTCCCCGATGCGCAGGCCCTTTACTTCATCGAACGGTATGTCCTCGACGAGGTGGTTGAGTTCGCTGTCGGCAAACACCGTGGCGTCGCTGATGCGGTTGCGGAAGAAGTAGTAGAAAATAAAGGCCGGGATGGCGATGAAGAGACCGCTCGCCGTGGCCAGGAGCACCTCGCCGATGCTCAGGGCGAGCTTGCGCGGGTCGGAAACGCCGGTCTGCCCGAGGACGGCGAACGCGCCCATCATGCCGATGACCGTGCCGAGCAGCCCGATCATCGGGGCGATGACGCCGATGACCGAGAGGTAGCTGTTGCGGGTCTTGAAAACCTGCGATTGGCGGATGCCGAGTTCGATGATGGCGGTGTCGGTTGCATCCTTGCCGCGCCCGATACGCTCCAAGGCCCCGCCGAGCACGGCGGCGATGTAGGTCTTGGCATTGGCTTGGCAGGTCTCCCAGGCCTCCTGGAAATTGCCGGCCCGGAGCGATTCGTCGAGGGCGCCGACCAAGGCCTTGGGGGCCAGGTTCTGGGGCC
Source organism: Chthoniobacterales bacterium (assembly GCA_044359955.1). GTDB lineage: Bacteria > Verrucomicrobiota > Verrucomicrobiia > Chthoniobacterales > JACTMZ01 > JACTMZ01. The sequence goes on from JBIKLF010000003.1 coordinate 82,247, forward strand.
GAACTTGAAGGAAAAGCTGGATGATGAAAGTCACCATGACGACCGAGGTGGCCACAATGGCCAGCCAGATCATGATGATGAGCGGACCGCCGTGCAGAATCATCTCGATGATCGAGGTGCTGCCGCCTTCAGTTTCCGCGGCGCGGGCGGGGGAGGCCGCAAGCAAGGCGGACGTCAGTAAGGCGGGGATTATGAGCGGGCGGTGGGTCATCATAGGTTTGGTGGGTGTTGGGAAAATCAGGGTGCGATGAGGCCGGCCTGTTCGGCGCGCAAGGCGTCGGCGCGCTTCTGGGCGTCAGTGGCGGCATTTTTGTCGAAAGGGAAGAGGGCGCTGGCCTTCAAGTAGCTGGCCAAGGCGGCCTGATGGTCGCCGGCCGCTTCTTGCACCCGGCCGGTGAGCAAGTGGGCCTGACAAAGGGCCGCCGCATCGGAGGGCGCGGGGAACGCCGTTTGGTCCGAGGTCGCGAGCAGGGGCGCGAGCAGAGGGGAGGCTTGGTCAAAGCGGCCGCCTTCGACGGCCAAGCGAGCCCGGCCGAGGTTGGCCAGGGCGGTGGCCTCCGGATAGGTCTGGACTAGTTTGTCATAGGCCGCCGCCGCGCCCTCCTGGTCGCCGTCGGCCAGCTTGGCATCGCCCAGCAGTGCCGTGGCGCGCTGGGCCCACGGGGCGGGCAGGCCGGCGTAGGTGTCGTTGATTTTTTGCAAGGCACCAACCGCCCCGGCGGCGTCGCCGGAGGCCAGGCGTGCAGCGGCGGCTTCGAATTCCGGTGGAGCGTCCATGCGAATCTCGCGGATTTCGGCGAGCGGGATGCCGGTGGCTCCGCCGCCGGGGATTTGCAGGCGGACATTTCCGCCGCTCACGCCGGTGATTTTTCCCTCGCGGGTCGCCCCGCTTTTCATGACCACGGCATCCTGCGCCGCGACGGGCAGGCTGGCCGTGGCGAGTGCGGCCAAGACAAGGAAAAATCTCTGGGGGACCCGGGGGCTTGCTTTCATCAGGCTGACCAATTAAGCCAACCACGCGTCTTTTTCAACACAATCGTCCCATGTTCACCACTATCCGCAAGCACCAGCGCTGGCTCATGACCCTGATCGCCGCGCTGACCATCATCGCCTTCGCCTGGCTCTACAACACGACCGACCTCGAGCGGGTGGGCAGCAATATCGTGGCCAAGATTTACGGCCGTGATGTCATGCAGGTGGATATCGAGCGTGCGGTGCGCAACTACCAGTTGGCGCTCGCTCTGGGTCAGTTCGAGCTGGTCCGCGATCTGGCCGGCCAGGCGCAGTCGGAGGACGAAGCGGCCAACAATTTTATCTGGAATCTCATGGTCATGCAGCATGAGGCGGCCCGTCTCGGCGTCGAACCGGGTGACCAAGCGGTCGTCGACCGCATCAAAATGCTGCCGGTGTTCCAGACCGAGGGGCAATTCGATCCGGTCAAATATTCCACCTTCATGCAGGAACAATTGGCGCCGCGCGGATTCACCGAGCGGCAGCTGGAGAATGTGATCCGGGACAGCCTGCGCTTGGCCGGGCTCAAGGAACTCGTCGGTTCGCCCGCCATGGTCATGCCCGGTGAAGCCGCGGCCGCCCTGAACCGCATCCGTCCGCTCAATCTCGAGATCCTGCGCTGGAATGCCGCCACGGTGGCCAAAAACGTGCGGGTGGATGACAGCCAGCTGACCGAAGCCTTCGCGGCCCGCGCCCAAGACCTGCAGGTGCCGGAGAAACGCTCGGTGCGCTACGTGCTTTTTGCTTTGGCACCGGACCAACGGGAACTGGAAGGCGCCGCGCGGGTGGCGGTCTTGCAGAAGACGGCCACGGCGACCGGGGATTTTTCGCAGGCGCTGACCGACGGCGGCGGGGATCTGGCGACGGTGGCCGCGCAGAAGGGGCTCAAGGTCCAAACCACCCCTTTCTTTGCGGCGGATGCTTCGGCCGGTGGTGCTTTGGCCGATGCGGATGGCGAGGTGGTGCCTGCGGCCGCGGCGGTGGCCTTTCGTTTGCCGCAGGGCGCGGGAAATTTTGAAATCGTCGAGGTGGGCAATGACGGCTACGCGGTCATCGAGGTGGCCGGGGTGGAGGCCGCGCGGCCCATGACCTTCGAGGAGGCTCGGGCGGATCTGCTTGCGGACCTCATAGCGCGTCAGCGCGACACCATGGTCCGTGAAGCGGCGGAGCGTGATCTGGGCGAGTTGCGTGCGGCCATGGATGGAGGCAAGGACTTTGCCGCGGCGGCGCAGGCGGCCGGGGTCAAACCGGAGAAGGTTTCCGGTTTGAGCGTCCTTGACCGGGAACTTGCGCCCGACCGGCGGCAGATCGCCATGGCCGCGATTGATCTGGCCGACGGCGCACTGGGCGGCTTTGTGCCCGCGCCCGATGGCGGCTTTGCCGTCTACGTGGCCTCGCGCGGCGAACTGGATGAGCAGGCCGCGGCCGAGCAGCAACCGATGATGGAAAGAAGCCTGCTCGAGGGCAAAGAGATGCTTCTCTTCGCCCAGTGGCTCGCCACGGCGCGGCAGGAATCCGCCCTCCAGGTTCTGCGTCCGATGATGTAACCGCGCTCCCGCGCTTTTTGACGTTGGGTTGTGGGCGCGGGGAGGCTTTGATAGGGGCGCGATGTCGGCACCAACCTTTTTCATTACCACCGCGATCGATTACACGAACGCCCCGCCGCACATCGGTCACGCTTACGAAAAGGTGTTGGCCGACGTGATGGCGCGCTGGCACCGCGAACGCGGACGCCCCGTTTTCTTCCTCACTGGCGTCGACCAGCACGGGCAGAAAGTCCAGCAGTCGGCGGAAAAAGCCGGGGTTCCTCCCGCGCAATTCGCCCGTGAGATCACCGCAAAATTCAAGGCCTTGTGGGAGAAACTGGGGATTTCCTACGATGGCTGGGCGGAGACGACCGATCCGCGCCACATGGCCGCGGTCCAGGCCGTGCTGCAGCAACTGCACGACCAAGGCGACCTCTACAAGGCACGGCACAGCGGTCACTACAGCGTGCGGCAGGAGCAATTTCTCACCGACAAGGAACGCAACGCGCAAGGCGAGTTCGGACCCGAATGGGGCGAAGTCGTTTTTATCGAGGAGGAAAATTGGTATTTCCGGCTCTCCAAATACCGCCCGTGGCTGGCCGGGCACCTGGCCGCGCATCCGGACTTTGTTCAGCCTTCTTTCCGCGCCAACGAACTGGCCAACGCGGTGGCCAAGGAAGCGGGGGATCTGTGCATCTCGCGTCCGAAGTCGCGTCTGGCCTGGGGTATCGAGCTTCCCTTCGACCGCGATTACGTGACCTACGTCTGGTTCGACGCGCTGATGAATTACGCGACCTTCGCCGGATTCCGTGCCCAGGATGGAACGGGTCTTCCCGATTTCGCGGAACTCTGGCCCTGCGACGTGCAGGTGATTGGCAAAGATATTCTGGTGCCCGCGCACGGCATTTACTGGCCGATCATGCTCAAGGCCGCGGGCTTGGAGGTCATGCCGAAGCTTCTGGTTCATGGTTGGTGGAACCTTGGCGGCACCAAAGTCAGCAAAAGCTCGGGCAATGTGGTCGATCCCGACGCGCTGGCCGACCGCTACGGCGCGGAAGCTTTGCGCTACTACCTCATGCGCGACATTGCGACCGGTCAGGACGCCGACTTCAACGAAGAACGTCTCCAAGCGCGCTACAATGCCGACCTGGCCAACGACCTTGGCAATCTCGTCAATCGCACGGTCAGTATGGCGCGCCGCTACCGCAGCGGGACGCTCGGGGCCGTGCCGGCGGACAAATCGGCGGACGCTCTGGCCATCGAGGTGCTCGGGTCGGAAATGGCCCTGCGCTTTGACGCGGCGCTCGGCGAATACCAAATCCACTCCGCGCTCGAAGCTGTCTGGGAACTCATCGCGGCGGCCAACGGTTTTGTCGAAAGCTCCGCGCCTTGGAAGCTGGCCAAAGACCCGGACCTCGCCGCCCGCCTTGACGAAGTTCTGGTTACTTTGGTGGAGGCCGCGCGCTTGGCCGCCGTGTTGGTCCATCCGGTCATCCCGCAGGCGTCGGACGAACTTCTGGCTCAACTCGGATGCTCGGGAAAACTCACGCCTGCCTGGGGTGCGGTCGCGGCCGGGCATACGGTGGGCGAGCCCCGTCCGGTTTTTCCCCGGCTCGAGCCCGAAGCGGCCGCCTGATCCGTGGGGAAAAAATTTCCAAATTGGGAAGACCTCGGGTTCTGGGCCCGCCTTCGTTGCCGCGTCGAGTTCGCTGGGCTCTGGATGTTTTCGCGTCTGATTCCACTGCTCTCGTGGCGCGCGGTGCGTGGTCTGGCCTGGTTGCTCGGCGGATTGGTTTACCAATTCGACAAACGCGGGCGGGCCTACGCGCAGGCCAATCTCGAAATGGCCTTCGGCCGGGAGAAGACGCCGGAGGAGATCCGGCGGATCGGGCGCGATTCCTACCGGCAATTCGCCCGCTCCATGCTCGAACTTTTTTGGGCCCGCAATTTCACGGCGGAGAATTACCCGCAACGCATGGTCATGGAGGGTTGGGATGAGGCGAGGGAACTCAATGCGCGGCACCACGGCGGCATCTTTGTCTGCCTGCACTACGGGAATTTCGAGTGGCTAAGCATCGCCGGTTCGTTTGAACGCCTGCCCGGCTGCATCGTGACCCAGCGGTTCCGCAATCCGCTGCTCGGTCCGATCTTCGACGAATTGCGCGCGATCAGCGGTCACCGCATCGTCCCGCAGGAGCGCTCCATGCTCGTCACCCTCAAACATCTCAAAGCGGGAGGAAATATCGGCGTCCTCATCGACCTCCAACTCGACCCGCGCCTGCCCTCCGTGCCGATCAAATCCTTCGGCCGGTGGTGCTCGGTGACCAAGCTGCACGCCGTTTTGCAAAAGCGCACCGGGCTCCCCATTATTCCGATTGAAAGTGTGCCGATGGCGGACGGACGCTACCGCACGATCGCGCACCCGCCTTTGTCTTTTGGGCCGGAGGCGACCCATCAGGAAATCGCCCAGCAGTGTTGGGATGCCTTCGAAGCCCAGGTGCGGCGTCAGCCCGAGGGTTGGCTCTGGGCCTACAAACACTGGCGCCATCTTCCCGAGGGCGAGGACCCGGCCCGTTACCCGTTTTATGCCGGCCCCAGCCGTGACTTCGACGCGTTGCTCAAAGCGGAGTTTGCCCTCGGCGAGGCATCGGCCGAAGATAAGGCGTGAAGACCTTCCTCCTCCTGCCCTTTCTTCTCATGTTTTCGTTATCTGGTTGCAGCTCCGGTCCCACCGACTTCCGGGCCGATTACGCCAAGGCGTTGGCCGAGCGTCCCGGCGTCGCCCTCGGGAGCAACGAGTCGGCGCAGCGGGCGGTGCAGCGCTTTGCCGCGCTCTACGGGGATCTCAGCGAGGAAAATGTCAAAGCCCTCGTGCGCGAAACCTATGCCGCGGATGCTTGGTTCAACGACACGGTCGCGACCGAGGTCGGGATCGAGGCGGTGGAAAAGTATCTGCTCAAAACGGCGCGCGGCGCGGAAAAAGTGGAAGCCCGCCTCGAGGATGTCGCGGTCTCCGGCTCGGATGTCTATGCGCGTTGGACCATGGAAATCCGCGCGAAGAACCTCGCCGGGGGAAAACCGATTACGACCGAAGGCATCTCGCAATTGCGCTTCGACCAAGCAGGCCGGATCATTCTGCATCAGGATTTTTGGAATCCAGCCGCCGGAATTTATCAGCACCTCCCCGTGCTCGGTCCGGCCATCCGTTTCGTCAACGGATTGATCTCTGGTCAGTAAGACTAACGTCCTTTTGCTTTTCGACGCCCGAGGAACTCGAAGTGTTTTCAGGCAGCGACGGTCATAGACCGCCGCTACAAGTTTTTGTCGAGATGTAGCGGCGCTCAGCCGAGGCTTGGCGAGACGGGTTGCCGCAGGCAACCAACTGATCTGAGCGTCGGTGCCTTTGCCCCTGGCAGTGATGGTAGCCCCAGTTACTCCCAGCACACACCCGCCAACGCGCGGGTTCAGGGACTATGGTTCGAGCGGTAGGGCTGGGCCTCCGGACCAGCCGTGTCGAATCGCAGAGAAGGTTCGCGGTCGGCCCGGGGGTCCGACCCTATTCCCGGGGCCGAAGGACAAAGTCCCAATGCGATGGGCCTTTGGTATAAGACCGGCGCCTCCAAGGTGGATCGCGCCGTCCCGGCGCGATAATCATCGGAGTAATCGCGTTAAGGATATCGCGATCCACCTTTGCTCTTGCGGGGCTTGGAAGGCTTGTCGCGTGACGGGAGGGGACACGGCCGCTCGCATTGTCTGCGAGGAGCGTGAGTGGCAAGAAGTAGCCTGACTCCAGCTGGAACGACACAGAAGCCGCGGCCATGGACGGGCTGTGGGAAAAGGAAATGTCTTTCGATATTCGTTTAGGGGGTAGGGACGAGCGGCTCGCTCGTCCGATTCCCAACCAACGGACGCGCGGGCCGCGCGTCCCTACCTCAGCCGGAACAATGCATTTGAACCACAGCGGAAGCTTGGCAACACGGGCCCAAGGCAAATGGTTTCCAGAGGAATGGCGCTCAATGACTGGCCTCAAGATCCACTCACCAAATCGTGAGATATCTGCCCGTAAACCCTCTGTCTCCCGACCCTCTGTGATCAGTGCCATTTGCCCAGAGGCTGCGTCGCCAAGCCTCCGCTGTGCTGTCGGTGGTTAAATTTCTCTGCAATGCTACGGCTCAGCTCTCCTTCTTCTCGAGGTGCCCGCCGAACTGATAACGCATGGCGGAGCACACCTTGTCCGAGAAGGCCGTCTCCTGCGAACGGAAGCGCGCGTAAAGCGACGCGCTGAGCACGTCGGCGGGAACGCCCTCCTCGATCGCGGCCATGACCGTCCAGCGGCCTTCGCCCGAATCCGAAACCCGGCCGGAAAAGGATTTCAACTCCGGATCCTCCACCATGGAAATGGCGATCAGATCGAGGAGCCAACTTTGCACCACGCTGCCGCGGCGCCAGAGTTCGGCGATTTCCCCGACCGGCAGATGGTAGTCGAGGTCATTGCCCATCCGCGGGGCCGTTTCGGCGTCATGGCTGACCGGACGCGAATCGACGTCCGCATTCTTGAGGATGTCGAAGCCCTCGGCCAAGGCCGCCATCATGCCGTATTCCACGCCATTATGGACCATCTTGACGAAGTGACCGGCGCCGACCGCGCCGCAATGGAGGTAGCCGTCTTCCGACGTGCCGCCGGCTTTTTCCCGTCCCGGCGTGCGGGGCAGGTCGCCGCGCCCGGGCGCGATCGTCTTGAAGATCGGGTCGAGGTGCTGCACGGGACCCTTCTCGCCCCCGATCATCAGACAGTAGCCGCGCTCGAGTCCCCATACGCCGCCGCTCGTGCCGCAGTCGATGTAGTGGATGCCTTGCGGCGCGAGTTCTTTGGCGCGGCGGCGGTCGTCGCGGAAATAGGAATTTCCGCCATCGATGATGATGTCATCTTTCCCGAAGTGCGGAACGAGGTCTTTGATCACGCGGTCGGTGACCGCGGCGGGGACCATGACCCACGCGGCGCGCGGTTTCTCCAGCTTGGCCGCGAATTCCTCGAGCGAACCGGCGCCGGTCGCGCCGGCCTTGACCAGTTCCGCCACGGCGTCCGGGTGAGTGTCATAGACCACGCAAGTGTGTCCGTTTTTCATCAGGCGGCGCACGATATTGGCGCCCATCCTGCCGAGTCCGATCATTCCGAGTTGCATAAGCTTCAGTTCTTGGGGGCGGCGTAGATGTCCATGATTTCGCGCAGGAGTTTGAGTCCGTCCTTTTGCGGACGTTGGAAAGAATTGCGGCCGATGATCGAGCCAAAGCCGCCGCCGTCGCGGATGGCGTGGACCGATTCAAGGAGGGTGGCGTCGGACTCGCTCGGGCCTCCCGAGAAGATGAGAATACGGCGTCCGTCGAAGGCGCATTGCACGCAGTGGCGGACGCGTTCGGTCAGGGTCTTGATCGGGACTTTTTCCGCCTCGTAGACTTTTTTCGCGGCGGGTTGTTCGAGGTGGTCGGCGGGGAGCTTGATTTTGACGATGTGGGCGCCGAGTTGGCACGCGATGTGGGCAGCGTAGCCATCGACATCCATGGCGGTTTCGCCGGCCGGGCTCAGGCTCGTGCCGCGCGGATAAGACCAGACGATGACGACCAGCCCCGCTTGCTTTGCCTCGTGGGCGAATTCGGCGAGCTGCTCATACATTTCCAAGCGCAGGCTGGAACCGGGGTAAATGGTGAAGCCGACGGCCGAGCAACCAAGACGCAGGGCGTCATCGATCGTCCCGGTGCGGGCCGAGATGGGGTCCTTTTCGTCGGCCGTCATGTCTTTGCTGTTGAGCTTGAGGATGAGCGGGATGTCGCCGGCAAATTCCCGGGCGCCGGCCTCGAGGAAGCCGAGCGGGGCGGCATAAGCATTGCAGCCCGCGGCGATGGCCAACTCGAAGTGGTAGAGCGGACTGTAGCCGGCCGGATTCATGGCAAAGCTGCGGGCCGGACCGTGCTCGAAGCCTTGGTCAACGGGCAGAATCACCATCTTGCCCGTGCCCCCGAGCGTGCCGTGGTTGAGAAGGCGGGCCAAGTTGGTCAGGGTGCCGGGGTTGTCGGCGCCATACCAGGAGAGGATGTTTTTGACTTGTGCGGTCATGCTTGGAGTCAAACCCGAAACCGGGTCAGGACAAAGCGTAAAAGGCCAAGCGGCGGCCCGGGTGTGGCCACCTGCGCGATTCGATCAGGCCGTCCACAGGATGCCGGCGGACTCGATGCGCAGGGTGGCGGGAAGAAGTTTCAGGCGGAGGATTTCCGGCGTGGAGACCAACGTGGAGGGCGAGGGGATCTCGGCGGTCTTCGCTTCCAGCTCGGCTTCGAGTTCCGCCGCGGCCGCTTCGGACGCGGCCAGTTTTTCTTCCGCCGTGCCGACCTCGGCGGTCTCCTTCATGGCGCGCGTGGCCCCGCGGGCGGCCGTGCCGGCGCGGGTCACGTGGCCGAGCCCGGAAGCCCGTTTGCCGAAGAGCGCCCCGAGCACGGAGGTGCCCACGCTGATGGCGGTTTGCACCTGGGCGGAACGGGCCTGCGATTTCTGGAGGGCCACGGCTTCGCGGGCGCGGTTCACTTTGTCGGCGGCCGTGCGCAATTTCGTTTCGAATTTCTGCCGCATCATGCGCACGGCTTCATCGCGTTGCTCGCGGGCCGCCTGCTCCAGACGCAGACGGAATTCCCCATCACTTTCGAAAGGTGCGCCGGTGATTTTCCCGTCGCGAAGGACGGAGATCTCCAGGTTCTCGCCCAGTTGCTGTCGTGCCTCGATCTGCCAGGCTTGCTGTGGTGCCGCTTGCAGGGCGGCGGGAGGAACGGTCACGAAGGCCGAACCGCTGTGTGCCACCGGCGGGTGCGCCTGATGCGTCGCGCCGGCCACGCTGGCGTGCTTCCAGACCGGTTGGCCGTCGGGACCGAATGGAACGCTGACCAACACCTCGGCGGGCGCCTCGGCCGCCGGACGACGGGACGCGAAAGCAGCCCGGACGCGCAGACCGAGCGAGGGATGGAGCACGTGTCCGGCCTCAGGCAGCACGAGTTGCCACACGCCGGGCTCTGCCGCGGGAGGTTCGGGCGAGGTCGCCGCAGTGCCGGCGGCAGGCGCCGGCGGTAAAGCGACGGGCGGCGGGGCGGGACGCTCGGTCTGGTCCATGAGAACCCGGATTTGTTCCCGGGTGAGGGGCCCGCGGAGATAGCTCATGGTCCAGCGGGTGGTGAAAAGTTTGGGTTCCGCCTCGTGCACGCTATTGAGGAGGAAAACGCGTTTGCCGAGGGCGTTGAGCAAATCGTTGAGTTTGGCGCGGTCCGCCCCGCGGCCTGCGCTGGCACTTTCCAGGCCCTCGAGAACGCGCTGCTTGTCGCGGTCGGTCTGCAACCGGCCGATGAACCACGTGCCGCAGTTGGCCAGTGCTTTGTAGTCGAGGTCGGCGGGGTTTTGCGTGGCGACGAGCAGACCGAGGCCGAAGGCGCGGGCCTGCTTGAGGAGAAGCAGCAGCGGACCCTTGGACGGCGGGTTGGCCACCGGCGGGAGGTAGCCGTAGATCTCGTCCAGGTAGAGCAGCGCGCGCAGCGACGGTGTGCCGGGTTGGCGGCGCATCCAGGAAATGACCTCCTCGAGCAGGGTGGTGACAAAAAACATGCGCTCGGGGTCGGAGAGATGCGCGATGCTGAGCACGGCCAGACGCGGTTTTCCTTCCGGCGTGTGGAGGAGGCGGGCAATGTCCAGCGGCTCGCCCTCGCGCCACGTGGCGAAGCCGGGCGAGGCGAGTAGATTGTTCAGGGCCATGACGAGCGCGCGGCGCTGACGCGCGGGGAAAAAATCCTCGACCGAGAGCACGCCGATTTTGTCGAACGGCGGCTCTTGCACCGCGGCAATGAGGCCGGCGAGGTCGGGGGACTGTCCGCTTTTCCACGCCTGTTGAAGAATAGCGGAGAGCAAACTGAATTCGCGGCTCTGCAGCGGGTCGGCATCAATGCCGAGGAGTCCGAGCAGGCCGGCCGTCGTGCTCTGGACCCGCTCGGCGAGCAGTTCGGTGTCGCCGGCGACCTCGGCGGACGGCGCTTCGAACGAGCGCAGAATGGAGAGCGGGATCCCCGCGTTGCTGCCCGGCGTGTAGATGGCGATCTCGCACTTCTCGCGCAGGGCTGCAATGCGCTCTGGAGTCTGACCCCATTGCGCGAGGCCGTCCTTCCATTTTTCCGCCTCGGCCGCCGCGAACTCGGCCAGCGAGACGCCCGCCTTGCGGGCATCTTCCTCGTTGACCCACGGCAAAAAGTCGTCGCCCGACATGTTCGGGAAAGTGAGCAGGAGATTTCCCAGGTCGCCCTTCGGGTCGATCATGAGCGCCGGAATGCCATCCATGGCCGCTTCCTCGAGCAACGCCAGGCACAGACCCGTCTTGCCACTGCCGGTCATGCCAACGCACACGCCGTGGGTGGTCAGGTTGCGCGAATCGTAAAGCAGCGGCGTGTCGCTGGTCTGGCCGTCCACGCTGACTTCGCGGCCGAGGTAAAAAAGTCCGAGTTTTTCGTAAAGGTCGGGAGACATGCTTGGATGATAAGTGTGACGAGGGGCGTGTGACGAGTGGCGAGTTGCTGGCGCGGTCAGGACATAGGTAACACTTTAGCCTGGGCCAGGCGTTGAGAGCCGGAAAAAAGCGGAGACGGAAGGAGGCAATTTATGGTTGATCGCCGCAGTCTGCCCGGAGGACTCCGGCTCTCGTCGCTCAACTTTCAACTACGGATTTCGGATAAAGTAGAGGCGTCGTCCCCGCCGCTTCTACTTTTCCAAGCTGCGGCGGCGAGCGGTTCATCAAATGGTGATCGCGTGTCTCCGCGGAAGTTCGCTGACCCTCGCTTCATGCACTGCTTTCCACTGCATTGTTACGGCTCAGGCCGATGGCCTTGAGGAACACGCCTGACGCGTCCCGAGTTGCTCGGTGCAGGGCGTCGGTAGGGTTAGTCAGGGGCAACTCCTAACCTTCACAACATACGCTGACACATGGACATTTGGCAAAATGTCCATGTGTCAGCGTGAGAATGAGGGTGAAGCTTGGGGGGGCGGGCGTAGACCGGGGAGGACTGGGCGGGTGGCGACGGGAGAGTTGCGCGTGAGCTTGTGGGATTGACCCGGTTTATCGGTTTCGGAAGAGTGGTGGGGGTTTCGGCACCCTCCTTTGCGTTGAATAAGCTTCTCCTTTTGCTGGTTCTCCTCGGTCTGGGGTATTTGGGTTATGAGTATTACCAGCGGATGACACCGCCGGAGCCTGCGCCGGTCGAGCCGACGCCAGTCCCGACGCCGACCCCCGAGCCGACGCCGGAGCCCCGGGCGCGCTTCGCACCCGAGGGGATTCTTTATGTGGTCAAACGCTTCAGTGTGCCGCACGACGAAGGCGTGCGCGGTTTTTCGCCCGGGATGGAAGTCAACCTTTTGCGTCAAGAGGAGGGCTACGATGTCGTGACCGACGGCGTTGTCGAAGCGCGGCGTCCACGGAGTTGGTTCACGCGGGACATCCAGCTGGCCGAGGAACTGCGTGCGCAGAAAGCGCTGACCGACCAGCAGATCGCCCAACGCCAGGGCGCGGAGCGCGAGGCTTATGACAAAGCGGCCCGCGAGCGGGCGGCGCGCTGGGAAAAAGTGCTCTTGTCCGTGGAGGCCAACCGCCGTGCCGCGGGGGATACCGCCGAACAGGCGGCCGTGAGCAGCCCGGGTCTCAAACCCCTGCGTCTCGGGGCATGGAATCTCGAATATTTGGGCAGCCGCAGCGATCCGCCGCGCACCGATGAAGACATGCAGGCCATAGCCGATTACATCCGCGATCTTGGCGTGCAAGTGCTGGCGGTGTGCGAGATCAACGGCGAGAAGCCCCTCAAAGATTTGGTCAAACGCATCGGCCCGGATTGGAAATTCGTCCTCGGCACGAGCGGTCGTCTCGGCCAAGAGGGGCAAGTCGCGCCCGGTATCCTGTGGGACGACTCGCGCGTCGAAATGCTCGGTGCAGGGGAATTGTCCGAGTTGGCCACCCGCGTGTCCTCCGGCCTCGTGTTCCATCGCCAACCGGTCGTGGGAGCGTTCCGCGACCGGGCGGGCGGCCCGGACTTCCGGGTTGTCTCCGTGCATTTCAAAGCGGGGCGGACCCCGGAGGATTTCGAGCGCCGCGAGGCCGAGGCCCGGGCGCTCAGCGGTTATCTGCAAAAGCTCGTCGCCGACTCCGGCGAGGACAACGACATCGTGGTCATGGGTGACTTCAATCACGACCCATCAGCCGCCGAGTCCGGGGCCTGGAAAGAAAAAGCTTTCGCCAAATTCCTCACCGGTCGCGGCCGCAGCATCATCCATTTCGACCGCCAGATCGACCACGCCGTCCCGCTCGGGACGTTCGAGGAAGTGAAGGAAGCCAGCTTCACGGTCCACAACAAAGAGGGTTTGCGGGACCCCAAGAAGTGGCGCAACACCTACTCCGACCACTTCGCGGTGACGGTCGATTTGGAAGCTGTTCCGGATGACGACCCGGCGGCCAGACTGAGCCCCGTGGGTCAGCGCCTGCGTTAGAAGCGTCCGGAGGGCGCAGTGTTCAGTATCGGTTGACTTGCAGTCCGTCTCGCATTGCTCGGCTGGCAGTTTTCAGTGTTCAGTCTTCACCAATCACTCAACCTTCAACTCTCATCTCGAAGAGCCGAGCGAAGCGGTCAAATAACGCGGATGAGGTTGGGGCGGCTGCGCCGACCCAGCGCTCGCGGAGTCTGGCTCTGAGCAACGAATTGTTTCCCGCGGGGGTCACACCGCGGGAAACCATCTTCTGATATCTTCTTCCATCGGTGGCTAATGTTTGGACGACCTACCTCGCCAAGCCTCGGTCCGCAAACCCGGCTGTGTCTAAATAATGCAGTAGATTTCGCGGCGCTGGCCGATATCGGCAACCAAGATCAGCAGGCGATCGTCACCGGGCAACTCGAGACAGATCAACGGGAACGGCTCAAAAAATCCGCTGCTTTCAGCCGCTTGTTCCGATTCGTTTTTCAATCTCGGCCAAAACTTCGCGCAGGGAAACGGGAAGGCTCATCTTTACCGTATCGCCCTCGTGCACGTGGTAGGGGAAAGTCTCGAGACCGCGGTGGTGCGGGGCGTCATCCCAGCGGACAATCAACGCGCCTGCCGCTGTCTGCCAGTGGAAGGAATAGTGTCTCTCTTCAGGGTTGAAGAATTCACGCGCGTGCAATAACGAACCATCTTTCAGCGTCACGGCAACGCGGTAGTAATAGCCGCTGGCCCATTCCCGGAATTCGGCAACCTCGAATTCTCGGACGACAGGGCTGGTCTCAAGCCAGTGAAAAATCCCCATGGCGGATCCCGTTGATCTCGCTTTCCACCGCCTCAAGGGCCGCTGTCAGACCGCGGTGCTCAAGCCACGCATCGTAGAGAGCGGTGTCCTCGGCCTCGCTCGCGCCTAATTCTTGCCACGAAGAGGTAAGCGCTTGGCCGTGCGCCCGTCGCAGCACGCTCATGGCCTCGGTCAGCCGGTGGCGGTCGGCCAGGAGGGACAAAAGAACTCCCCCGACCACCCGGTTTTTATCCAACGTGATCACAAAGAAGCCATACGTTGCTTTTGCCTTTCTGGCAAGGAGGTGGGACGAGAAGGATGAAGTTTGAAGGATGAAGGATGAGGGAAAACCGGAGACCTTGAGAGCGGAGACCGAAAAGGTAAGGAAAAAGGATGAAGTTAATTAAAGGGGTCAGGCCTTTTTCTTTGAATTAGCGAGGAGGTTCAGGAGGCGCGTTGATTCGGCGTTCTTTTCCGCTCGGCTGCACAGAAAGCTTACATTCGAATACGTCCCCATCGAGAGAGCCTCGCCGAGCCAGCGATTCGTGACTGTGGTCCTGCGTTTGACGAATGCCGCAAGGGCGACTTTACCTGCGTGGTTGGCGGGCAGTGCGGACGGATCGCAGATCATCAACCGGGCCAAACCTGCGGAGATGAGTCTTTTGGCTTCCTCCTCACCATGCTCGACGGCAATCTTTCCGGTCTCTGCCGATTCCGAGCGCTTGGCCCATTGGCGGCGCAGAAGGCGGCGAAAATCATCCGAGCCAACCGCCCACGCCTTGCGGACGGACTGCCAAGCGGCCGCTGCGCTTTGTCGGTCCCGGATCTCTGCGGCGGCGCGTTCCTCCACAATTGAACGGTATCGACGGCGACCCGCGGGGGCGTCTTCGTCGCCGCGGGCACCCAGCACCCGTGCCGCCTCCAGCCACTCCGGACGATTGCGCGGCGCCCCGCAGATCAGGGAAAAACTGCTCCATGCGTAATCAGCCAGCTTTTGCGTCGGACGCAGCAATCGCGCCCGCACCGGGTTGAGGTGGATATAATCGGAAACGGTGGCGAAGTAATCATCCGCCTCCGCCTCCACGGGAATGGCCTTGTAGCGCCCTTGGAAAAGGTGGCCCCGCAGCGCGTGGCGTTTGTTGTGACGGACCGTATACGTGGTCTGCAACCAATGCATCCCGCGAGAGAGATTCGGCTCCGGCGTTTCCAGAAGCAGGTGGTAGTGATTGCGCATCAGCACGAAACTGTGGATGCGCCATCCCGTTCGTTCGCAGGCTTGGCCCAAGGTGAAGAGGAATCGGTGGTGGTCCTCCGGATCAAGAAAGATGTCCTCCCCGCGGTCACCGCGGTCCATCACGTGGTAGACCGCGCCGGCGTATTCCAGTCTGGGGCGTCGCGCCATGGCGGAAGAGATGACCGCATGAACGAGGGGAAGCAACCTAAAAATTCAATAATAAAGGCCTGACCCCCAAGGGGCGGGCGGCGGAGCGGGTAAGGAGGGTGTTGACAAGCTGTGGTTAGGTTTACATTGTGAATACATGAAGCGCTCGTTTTTCCTCGCGGGGTTTTCCGTTTTCAGTGTTCAGTGTTCAGCTCGGAACGGTGCTGGATTTCCCGGTTATTTTACGCGCCCCCGGCCGCTCGCTAGCCCTCTGGTTGCCGGCTCCCTGCACCGTGCTCCACGCTCCCTGCCTTGCAGGCGCGCCGCCTTCACGCTCATTGAGTTGCTCGTGGTCATTGCCATCATCGCGATCTTGGCCGCGTTGACTTTGTCCACGCTGGGCTATGTGAACCGCAAGGGCGCCGAGTCGCGCGCTCGGGCCGAGGTGGCCGCACTTTCCGCGGCGATTGACAGCTACAAGTTGGACTTCGGTGGGTATCCGGCAAGCCAGACGAATTTGTATCGCGAATTGACAGGGCAGGGGACGGTCAACACTAACAAGGTCTACTTCGAGCCGACGCCGGGCATGGCGACGAACAACAAATTCGTCGATCCGTGGGGGGCGGACTACAACTACGTGACCAATGCCACGTTCAACGTAGGATTTTTCGATCTCTGGTCGACGGCGGGCAATGCAGCGGCCACGAACACGAACAACTGGATCAGGAACTGACCCGACCTCACGGATGAAATTCGCTGATCGTCGCCCAACATTCATCCTCATGTTTAGCGCGCAGCGGAGAAATTTTCACCCAGCCGCCCCACCGTCGCTCCGGCAACTGAAAGTCGGACACCTTGCCCATGGCTTCTCCTTGTTGGAGATGCTCGTCGTGATAGGCATCATCGTGGTGTTGTCCGCCTTGGCCCTGCCCGCGATGCAGGGGTTGCTGGGGGCCTCCGGAAAGCGGGGCGGGGTGAACATGGTGGTCAATGCGATCGAGCGCGCCCGCATGGCGGCCATAGAAAACGGCGTGAATACTTACGTCGCCTTCGCTCCGGCCAACGCCCATGCCGACGTCAACACCCGCGCGTTGATGGTTTTTCGCGAGCCCAAGGGAGGAGAAGCAAACCGCGTCGGCCTGACCCGCTGGATGCTGCTGCCTACGGGGGTGGCTTACGGGAATCCGCCCAGCGGTGTGGCGACCAATGCCGACTGGGCCAATCTGCCCCGTTTGCCGTCCCCGACCGGTGCCGTGAGCAGCGGCAATATGCCCGTGATCCGTTTTGACCGCTTCGGTCGCGTGCCCCCTCTATCCTCCCCGTCAGCTCCCGCGATTGTGGTCTCCGAGGGTCCGGCGCAAAAGACCAAGGAAACGATCACCGTGCAGCGATTGACCGGGCGGGTTACAGTGACTGAAACCCCATGAATCGCCGCACACTCAGTCGTGCTGGTTTTTCGCTGGTCGAGGTATCTATCGCTATCGGCATCTTTGCCTTCGTGGTCGTGGGCATCTTCAGCATGTTTCCCTTGGGGATGCGGCAGCAGGTCAGCTCCGCGCAAGAAGTCCTCGGGGTGCAAACTGCGCAGCATGTGATGTCCTCCATCGCGGCTGCTCCAAGCTTATCCAACGTCAGTTTGGTGGTCGGCCGCTCCGGTGCGACCAATGTGGTTTTTTCCAATGTCAATTTGCTAACGGCGCCGGTGGTGCTTGGGGTGGGTGGCCGGGACCCGATTCCGCTCAAGCCGCTGGCGGCGACTGCTTGGACCAATCCTGTCTCCGACCCGACTGTGCAATCGGTCGTCCGCATTGCCGCCACCAATATGGCGACCAATCTTTACCGCATCTCCATCGATCTGGCCCATCCGGCCGGAGCCACCAACCCCGCGGTGCGCCAAGTCGAAAGCTTCAGCACCTTGGTTTACAAGCCATAACCGAACCCCATGCAGAAGATTTGCCCAAGTAAACGAGGGACGATTAGCGGCCGTGGTCAAGCAGAAGCGCCCGCCTTCACTCTCCTCGAATTGCTCGTCTCCATGGCGGTCATGTCCATCCTTTTGCTGGTACTCCTTCAGACCACGGCCACCAGCTTGAATATGTGGCGCGCTTCGGAGCGCAAAATTTCCGCCGGCCGCGAGGGGCGGGGAGCGATCCAGCTGATCGATCAGGATTTCAAGGGCATGATCGCGCCGGCCAACCCCGTCCTCCGTCCCGCTTTGGTCGGGCAGACCGGGTTCCGCTTCCTCACGCTCAAACCGCTCGACTTTCAGGACACCAACACGGCCGCAGGCAATGTCGGCGATGTCTGTTTTGTCGAATACCGCTTCGCCAACAATGCGATGGAGCGCGGCTCGGTCGATAGCAAGCTTACGTTCGATGCTTTAAACAACAGCTCACCATCATTTCCCGTGCCTTCATCTTTCCACATCGTGGCCACCAATGTGATCGATGCCGTGTGGGCGACGACCAACGGCTACGTTCAGCTCTTCTTCAAAGCCGCGCCAAGTGCCGAGGCGCTGAACAACTATATTTCGGGCATCAACACCAACAACCAGCAGGTGGAGCAGTTCTTTTTCCAGGCCAAGCTACCCTGACGTGCCATGAAGAAAGCGCGCATCCATCCGGTCACAGAAACCAAAAAGCACGGGGCCGTGTTGGTCATTACCCTGCTGGTTATCGTCGTCTTGGCCGTCGCCGCGGTGGCTTTCATGCAGAACACTTCCACCGAGCGCCAGACCGCCCGCAGCCAAGGCAGCCACTACCGCGCGCAGCTGGCGGCGGAGGCGGGGGCGTCAGCGGCCATGGCCACGGTTGCCGACCTCATCACCCGCTATCCCGACTCGGTCACCGTCTGGCAGAACATCGGCGGCGGAGCGGTCAACGGGACCAATAACGAGGCCACTGTTCTCTACGTCCGCGCCACCGGTGCCAACAGCAACGTGGGCGCCAGCCCGGCGGCTTTCGGAAGCGACGTTCAGCTTTGGGCCATACCTCTTGTCTCCCGCACCAATACCCCGACTACACTGAACACATCACCGGTGACGCTCGCCTCCATCGTCAGCAGCGTACCCATCGTCAGTGGGGTGACCACCAACCTCAATGCGACCAACGCGGTATGGACTGATCCCTTCATTGGCAGTCGCACCACCACCAACGCGGGAGCGCCCGTCACGGCTGGCCAGTGGGTCTATCTGACGAAACTCGGCGGACCCACCAACGCCACCAACCCCTACGTCGCCCGCTTTGCTTACTGGATCGAAGATGAGAGCTTCAAGGTGAATGTCAATGTCGCCACCAATGGTCTGCGCGGCACCGGTTCGCTGGGCCTTGGGCCGGGCGAAATCCGCCTCGACGGCGCGTGGCGCGCCTCGACCAATGCCTCTCTGACCAATGCCAACGCCGCTGCTGCGGTCAATGATCGTTCGCGCTTCGGAGAATCTGGTTACCCCACCGTGCGTAGTGCGGTTTTCCCCGCGCTGAGCAACACGGCCAATATCGCGAACACCGCCGAGCTGCGCTTTCTCACCACGACCCACTCCGCCGGCCTCGACCTCTCAAGGGGTGGGTTTAAGAGATTCGATATCAATGAACTCACGCGGGGAGGATCATCCGCATATCGCCTCAATGCAGATCGTTTCATCGCCGCCATCACCAACACCAACACTGCTCCGTTGTTCGGGCAAAGGTTTTACCGTGATACGAACAACATCAATGCTACCAACACAGTGGCAGGTGGTCCGACGCCTACTACGACCAACCATGCGCTTATTTATCTCAACAAACTGGCAGCCAACATCATCGACTATATTGATGCAGATTCGCAGCCGACCATTTTTGACAACGCTCGCGTCGATCCCAACGACTCCTCAAAAACAAACTACTTTTTGAGGGTTGAAACCAACATTGGTGGGCCGCTGGTTGGAATTGAGCCTCTGGGAAGTGGCCGGGATGGAATCAATTCAACGGCAGCAATCGGTATCGAGAATGTTCCTCGATTGCAGGAGTATGCGGTGCATGCGCGCATAAATAGTTTTCAGCCTCTTGGGTTTCACACTAATACCCCGCCGCCTAGCCCATCATCACAACTCGAATTTTCCGTGGACTACTACTTCGAATTTTGGAATCCCGGGACTCAAGATATTACTTTGCCTCCGGACACCTACATCAAAATATCTGATCAGCCATCATTTGAAAATGACGAAGGCGGCAGCACAGGCATCACTGGCTCAATCACGAACAGAAACGCGCATTTTTATAAAATAGTATTAAGCAACGCTCTAAATTATGGAACGGGAGTAATTTACACAAATGGCATCCCGTTCCCAGCCGGTAGCGTGACCGTTCTGACGACCTCGCCGACCAATATGGTCAATACAAACTTGCTGCGGGGAAACTCTAACAATGTTATTTCTGTTGAGCCATCAGTCGTATCTACTAATCGTTTATTCGACAGCACAATCACAACGTTTGTTTCAGCGACTGAAACTAATCTCGGAGGCACCAACTACAATCGTTTTTTTAAGGTCATGTCCGAGCGCAGCGATAATAATGCCCATTATCTAACGTCCGTTTTGTTGGCGAATTCCAACGGGATATTGGACAGTGCTTACGGGTTGCCCATCACGGTTCCGCTCACCATCGCGGTGACCAACAAAGCAATATATGACGCAATCGGAAACGTAACCAACGGCAACCGGTTTCTCGCCAGAGGTGGCGGACTCCGAGGGAATGAGAAGGACCTGACCGGGGGAAGGCCAAGAAGCACGGAAGGCGATGCTCGAACCCTTAATGAGCAACTGGAATTTCAATTACACTCAACCGGCGCCGCAGACGCTACGAGGTTCTCTGACAGCGATTCCGATTCTCTCGACATACCCGGGAGCAGCACCATCGGGTCAGCCAACCTCGGCACTTACACCACTGGCGTGGACCCTGGTCGTTGGACGGACTACTCGTTTCTTTCCGGCGGCTTTGCCTTCGCACCGCTCATTTTGAGGAACGGCAATCTCGAGTCAGTCTCCGAACTCGGGCATATCACAGATCCGGCTCGTGTCCCTGGAAAACTGGGGACACTCACAAATGCTGTATTTTCCCGCGGTGGCGGACGCACTTTGCGTATCGGTCAGCCGGAAGTGACGAGTTGGTATGACGGCAATCAAACGGGTGCCAGCCGCACATGGACCTCGTGGAGATTGGCCGACATTTTCACGACGACGAATGCGTTAGCGATCGATGGGTTGATCAACCCGAACGGTGTTTTGCGTGATCGTGGCGTGGCACTGCGGGCCGCTTTGCATGGTTTTACTTATTTGCCATCAACCAATGGCGCACCGAGCACAGCCGGGACGACGCTCACCAGCAATAATATCACCACCTTGGTCACTAACATGGTCAGTCGCATGACCAATACAAACAGCTTCAATCCCACCGGTTCCCTCAACCCTTTCTGGGAGCGAGGAGAGATCTCCGAATTAGGTGTGCTCAATACCAGCACAAACCTTCTTGGCGGTGGTATCAACATGTCCAACACGATCGACCGTGGACGGGAAGAGTTAATTCGTCGTTCGATGCAAATGCTGACCACCCGCGGCTCTGTATTCACCGTGTACGTGATCGGGGAAGCGATCCAAATCACCGGAACGACCACCAATGTGGCGAGCACATCACGACTCCGTCAGGTCTTTGAGCTGGAGCCTCAAGGGCTCAATACAGACAATCTCTTTACCCCAACCAGCGCGGCGGACGTCAGTGCCCGTTTCGGCAGGCCGACCGGCTTCAATGTGCGCATTCTTTCAACCTCTTATGATTGAGAAAATTCCATCCATTGTTCTGGCGGCATGTCTCTGGTGTTCATTGCTCGTGGGGGCATCGGCCCAAACATCTGAGGCAGCGCGTAAAAACAACGACAAAGAGGGTTCATACCTGCGCGGGTGGATTGTTGGCAGCGGTGGGTCGGAGGCGGTCTCTCTCTATGCGCAAGGGCCGAAAGACGAGGAGCCACGGCTGTTTTCTTCGGCCGCGGCGGGGGAAAAAGTCGTCAACCCAGCCTATACGAAGGGTGTCGCCGGAAGCTTCCAGTTCCAAATTAGATCCGGCGAAAAAATTTTGCAGAGTGCCAAGGCGGAGCTGGCTGAGAATGCGGCTTACACCGTGCTGGCTTGGAGGCAGGATGATCAGTGGGAGTTCGAGGTTTATGCCGATGGTCCATTCGCTAAAAGTGTGGTTGATCGCCCTCTGCGGTTGATGAATTTTGCGGAAAAGCGCGAGACTCTGATCTCGATCGACAATGGTGCAGAGACGAAAGTTGCCGGCAACACGGTGGAAGAGTTCAAAACGTTGCCCACGCTAACTCCTTTTACCGTCAAGGTGCTTGCTCCTGACGGTGGTGCGCCAGCCCAATCGTCAGGTGAGGTGGATTTTGCCTCAATCCCGAGTGCTTACGTCGTGATCACGCCCGATTACCGTGGAAGAATGATTCCTGAGGTGATCAACGGAGGCAATCTGCCTCCGCTTGAGGAGTGAAGGCGGGCCGCCGATTACGCGGTCCTGGCATTTTTGGCACCGCCGTCTCGGGTTGGCGGCGGCCGGTGCCGTGCCCGCGATGCCTGTTCGCCGCTTCGCGTGAAGAGATTCCGGCCGCATTTCTTTCAACTCTCAACTCGCGAAGCGAAACGGATTGATGGTTTTGACGCCGGTGCCTTTGAAGTCGGTGGTGTTGCGGGTCGCGACGGTCAGACCAAACTCCAGCGCGGTGGCGGCGAGGAGGCTGTCGACAACCGGCAGCGGTCGGCGTGCGCAGAGGCGTCCCCAAGTTTCGGCGATCTCGGGGGTGATGCCGAGGATGGCGCCTTCGTATTGGTCGATCAGGCGCGCCAGCCAGACCTCGAGGGCGGCGGCGTCGCGCGGGGCTTTGCGGCGGAGCAATTCGATGCCTTTGCGGATCTCGCCCAGCGAGAGCGCGCTGAGGTAGTGGCTCTCGTGCCTTACGTGGTCGGCCCATGCGGCCACGGCCGCATCGCATCGCTCACCTTTGCGCAGTTCGCTCAGCACATTGGTGTCGAGGAGGAAGGGCATCAGAAACCGGTGTCGCGGCTTTCGTTTTGGCGGCTGCGGGCGAGGTCGAGTTCGACGTCTGGTGCGGCCGCGTTGCGGTTGTCGCGCAAGAAGTCGATAAGGTTGGGGCGCGTCCCGGAAGAGACGCAAGCTTCGCGCAGGATGCGGCGATGTTCCTCCTCGACGGATACGCCATGTTGTCGCGCCCGGGCACGGAGTCGGCGGATCACCGGGGTCTCAAGATTGCGGACGAGAAGCTGGTTCATGACACTACCATGCTATCGGTGATAGCAAATGTCAAGGGCGGCCTGGGGCAGAAGGCAACTAAGCCGGAACGAGGCAGAAGAATTTAACCACGGATAGCACAGCAGAGGCCCTCCGCTGTGGTTCAAATGCATCGTTACGGCTTATACGGCTGAGGTAGGGACGCGCGGCTCGCGCGTCCGTTGGTTGGGGATCGGACGAGCGGGGCCGCTCGTCCCTACCTTCTGAACGAACATTTGCTTCTGCTACAGCCCGTCCATGGCCGCGGATGGGCGCGGAGGTTTGAACAGAAGGTAACGATCACCGGAGCGCGGGGGCGCTCGGGGAAGATCCCGCGGATGCGGGACCCGCAGGGCGACATGAGCGGGAGTGAAGGAGTCAACGGAACGAAGGGGAGCAGCCGCAGGCCGGACCCGAAGGGCCCTCACTGGGGTGACCCCCAGAGCTCGCGGTTTCCGGTTCTGAGCAACGAATTGTTTCCCGCGGGGGTCACACCGCGGGAAACCATCTTCTGATATCTTCTTCCATCGGTGGCTCATGCTTGTTTCACCTGCAGCTGCTTCAGCTTTCAAACTCAGCTCTCAACGGGCCGAAGGCTAGCTTGGCTATCGTCGAAGCGGCTTGGATGGGTGGTGGAAATGCGCTATGTTTACCGGATGAAGCCGGCGATCCACGACTGGGCGGCCAAATATATTTGGTGGCAGACGCCTGAGGAGGCGGCGCTGCGTCCGCGGCGCGTCATGGCGCAAGTCATGGACCTCGGCACGTTCGTCGATGTGCGCTCGCTGGAGAAGGCCGCCGGGCCGGACGCTTTGGCCGCGGTAATCCGCCAGGCCGAACCGGGCTGGTTTTCGCCGCGGTCTTGGCATTTTTGGCACCGCCGCCTCGGGCTGGCGGCGGCCGGTGCCGTGCCCGCCATGCCTGTTCGCCGCTTCGCGTGAAGAGGTTTCATCCACGCTTCTCGATCCTTCCCGCGTCTCAGATGGCGCTTTGGGGGGGATTGGCGCCGGTGCGGGATCTGGGTTTCGTTCTTTACGGCGGCACGGCCATCGCGCTGCGTCTGGGCCATCGCCACTCGGTCGATTTTGATTTCTTCACGCATCGTTCCCTCGAACGCACGGCGCTGACACGCTCCTTGCCGTGGTTGGCGACCGCCGCGGTGCTGCAGGATGAGCCGGAGTCCCTGACCGTGCTTTCGCCCGGCGGGGTCAAAGTTTCTTTTTTCGGTGGCTTGAACGTCGGGCGCGTGGGTGAGCCCGAGGCGTCCGAAGATGGCGTGGTCGTCGCGGCCTCGTTGGATGATTTGCTCGCGTTCAAGCTGAAGCTCGTCGTGCAGAGGGTCGAGGCGAAGGACTATCTCGACGTTGCGGCAATTCTCCGCACCGGCCTGCCGCTGGAGCGCGGGCTTGCTGCGGCCGAAACGCTTTTCGCGCCCGATCTGCCGCCGATGGTTGTGCTCAAGGCCCTGACCTACTTCGAAGGTGGGGATTTGTCTTCGGTGCCGGCCGATGTGCGGGAAACATTGTGTGCTGCGGTTGCCGGGGTTGGCGACCTGCCGGTCGTTCCGCGCCGCTCGGAGAATCTGAGTTGAAGGCAAGGCGGCCGGAGGCCGCAGTGGACAGTGATTCGGTGTTCAGTGTTCAGTCTTCACCAATCACTCAACCTTCATCTCGCAGAGCTGAGCGAAGCGCCGATTGGTGCGCATGGTTGCGGATTGAGTCCCGCCGAGTTCAGCTTTGAGCAACGAATTGTTTCCCGCGGGGGTCACACCGCGGGAAACCATCTTCTGATATCTTCTTTCATCGGTGGCTGATGTTTGGAGGGATTGGCTCTCACGGAGGCACGGGGGATCCGCCTTCGCGTTCGCCGAGGCGAACGGCTACGGCGTGAGGAGAAGGATGAAGTTTGAAGGATGAAGGATGAGGTAAGACCGGAGACCTGAAAGCGGAAAGCGGAAAGCGGCACCGAAGGCCGATAGGCCGGAGATAGGTCGCCGCGGCGACTAAACTGACGAGGGCAAACCGGAAAGGGAAGAAAAAGGATGAAGGGGGCGCGGAGGCGGGACTTTCGGCGCTTACTTCACGTTGGAAATGTTATCAGTAAGTCCTGTTATGTTCGTATCCGGGCCGGCTGACTGCACAATGACAGTGGTGAAATAAGTTTGGCTACCAGCACCTACGTTCTTGGCGATCTTGTTGGAGTAGAGCAAATCCAAAGTCACTTCGTATTCCATTCCCCAAGGATCCCGATAGGTCGAGTTATCCCAGCCGCCCTTCCCACCTTTGGCAATTTTGGGTTCGAAGAAAACTATATTGCGGGGGTTGACAGTAGCGTTCGATCCGATAAGTGCTTTGACTACTTCCGCGGTGCTGTTGTTGCTGGCTGGCAGACGCCCATACTCCAATTGGAAGGCTTTCACAGCAGCCGCAAGCTGGTTCACGTCATTGCGGGCTTGGGCTTTTTTGCCTTGTCCAAGTGCACCCTGCACGGCAGGGAAGGCGAGGCTGGCCAAAATCGCGATGATGGCGATGACGACGAGGAGTTCGATGAGCGTGAAGGCCGCCGGACGGCGGCCAGTGACGGGTGACGAGTGGCGAGTGACAAGTGATGCAGACTGAGCACGGACCAAGGAGCGTTTACGCGGAGGGCTGAAGCTTGAACCGGAGCTCCGCAATCGCGGTGCGGAGATGGCCCTTAGGCAAACCTGAAAGCTGAGTGATGATGTGACGGCCGCGGCGCGGCTGATGGCGGGTGACGAGTGTTTAGGGAGCATGGGGAGGAGGAGTGGGCAGTGTGGGGAGAGGATGGGATTGCCGAGGCTTGTGTTTGAGGGAATTTAGCGTGTTCGGTGATTCATGGCAAGATGGGGCGAGGGCCGGAGGCTGTGAAAGCTGAGCCGGAGCCGCGGAGGGGGTGGTATTTAGCCGGAACGATGCAGAAGTCGCGGCCATGGATGGGCTGTAGCAGAAGGAGATGTGTTTCGCCGTTCGTTCTGAGGGTAGGGACGAGCGGCCCGCTCGTCCGATCCCCAACAAACGGACGCGCGAGCCGCGCGTCCCTACCTTTGTCTGCAAATTCCAAATGGGCGCGGATTCGAGCAGGGCACCGATGGCGAGGACCCGCACCGTAGCATCCTTTTCTCCGCTGGTGCGCAGACTCGCTCACCAAAGAGTTAGTCTAAAACCGTAGTTGAAAGTTGAGGGATGAGAGCTGAGGGACTGAGTAGGAGCTACTTACATCATCGGCCTGACTCACGCTTAGGGTGACTGCCCGCGGATCGTCAAGTCGTTGGCTTTCAACCTCTCAATTGGTCATCAGGCGACCTGTCTCCGTCCGCCGACGGCGGACTCCGGCTCTCAACCATAAACTCTCAACGCCTTTTCCAGGGTTAGTCAACTCCCGCCCAGGCGCGCCTCTGTGGCGGCGCCGGAAAGGGCGGAATGTTTTGCCTCGTTACGGCTGAGCGGGCTTCTGGTTTTTCTCCAGCATCTCGCGGAGCTTTGCGGCCCATTGGGGGAAATCGGGATGGCTGGGATGGCGGCGGGCAACCTCCAGGATGTCGGCGGCGGCGCGATTCGGTTGGCCGGTGGCGGCCCGGTCGAGCGCGCGGCGGAAGAGGAGCCCCGGGGCGGTGCGGGTGTTGAATTCCTCGATGGCACGGTCCGATCCGTCGGCGTCGGCCAGGGCCGCACCGGCTTCGAGTTCCAATTGCCACGCGCTGTCAATGCGCGGGTCGGCGGCGGTGCGCCACGGAATGCGGACATTTTTCTCGAGGATGCCGGCGAGATTGCCGGGCACCTGCTCCCAATTGGCCTCTGGTGGCAGCAAGGGGCCGAGCTGCAACCACCGGGTGAACGGGCTCCGGGCCAGCGGTTCGCGGAGCAGTTCTTGGCCCGGCCTGGGCGTGCTCCCGAATTCTTTGCCCGTGAGCAGGGCGGCCAGATCGCGGGCATAACGGAGCGAAGGCTCCGCCCAGCGCTCACGGTCGCGGTCCGCACGTCCGCGTTCGAGTGAAAGAACGAGGTAGCGCAGGTGCATCTGGGCGGCTTCCTGGAATGATTTCGAGCGGAGGAGGTCGGCGTTCCTTTTTTTCCATTCCACAAAGTCGTCCGAAGATGTCGCCTCGATGGCCTTTTCATAGAGGCGGCCAGCGGGGCTGGGGCCTGAGGCCGCTTGCGCCAAAGTGCTGACCGCACTCTTCCGCAGGGCGTCCATCGATTGCTCGTAGGTCTGCTCCAGCTTGAGCAGATCCGCCAAGGCAGAAGTCGCCTCGACTGGCGGTCCATCGCTCTGCGCCTGGATCGAGGCACCCGCGACACAGAACAGAGCGAGCGCCAGCCACGGAGTGCAGCGGGTCCGGAGGGAGGGGGTGCGGTGTTGCATGGTCAGCCCTATCGGTTGGCAACTCGGCTCGCGTTTTTAGCGGACTCCCTGCTCGGCGAGGACTTTGTCGAAGGATTTGACCGAGCCGTCGGGGAAGCAGATGTGGGGGCCATGTTTGTGCACGCTGGCGCGCTCGATGAGCCAAGGTTGCGTGGCCCAGCGGGTGGCGATACCCGGTGTTTCGGGGAATGTCGTCGGCACGTAATGCACCTTGGGGCGCTCGTCGACAGGGACGCCCTTGGAGGCGAGGGCGGAGTTGAAGGAGGGACACTGCCAAGTCTTCTCCGTGATGCCGTAGGGCTTCAGAACCTGCAGCCAGAACTCCTCCCAAGCCTTTTCCTCATTCAGCGTTGGGCCCTGCGGCCAGACGTTCTGGTGGTCGTGCAGGTGGCCATGGAGGGCTGTGGTGATCGAGCGCATGTTGGCGATGCAACCTGCTTCGCCGGCGCGCAGGAGGAAGTCGCGGGCGTTGGGGAAAAAAAGGACGACGAGGATTGCGAGAATGACGACAGTCGCCAGCACTTCGAGAACGGTGAAGCCAGCGCGACGGGCGCGGATGCCGGAGGCTTGCACGGCTGGTTTTGCCAAGAGCGAGAGGCCGAGAGAAAGGGCCTGCTATTGTGCGGTTGCCGTCGTGGTGGTGGTCTGATTGCCCACCTTCATGCCATTCAAAGAGAATGTGTTGGGGGTTCCCAGAGCTATACCGTTCAGACTCGGTTCAATGGTGCCGGTGTTGTTGCCGGAGAACGTGATTGTGGCTTTTTTTCCAGTAAGAGAGGCGAGGAAGCCACCTCCCGCTGTTCTTCGCTGTTCTAATTGCGTAATCGTAACGGTCTCGTTGGTGGTGCCGGGGTTGTTGGTGGTCACTAGAACGCTGAAAATCGAGGGTGCAATGCCATTGAACAGGCCGCCACTTACTGAATTATCCTGATTATTAACATTGCCTATTGTCTGGCCGCTGTAGGTGACACCGTCAATGAACGCGACGAAGTAGTTTTGATTCGGATCTACGCTGATCGAGTTGGTTGAAGTCGAGTTGGTTGAAGTTGAGGGGGCGCCATTCCTCAAGCCGAACCCTAGCACGCCCGAGACCACCGAAGGAGCCCCCCCGAATATGGCGGCAGAGTAAACGCCGTCGTATTGTCCGGGATAATAAGCGCCGTTGGCCCACGGCCCAGAGCCGAACCAGTTGCCGGCGAGGCTGGTGGAGACAAAAAGGGTGCCGGCGGTCAGGGCTAGGAGGAGGGTTTTCA
This sequence comes from Chthoniobacterales bacterium, assembly GCA_044359955.1. GTDB lineage: Bacteria > Verrucomicrobiota > Verrucomicrobiia > Chthoniobacterales > JACTMZ01 > JACTMZ01. The sequence goes on from JBIKLF010000003.1 coordinate 110,438, forward strand.
TGCGGTTATGGGCTTAATCCCAAAATTAGACCTCTCGGCTGGGGAGCGACAAGGAAAAAGAGGGGATTTCGGCCCCCGCGCTCAGAGCTGTTCCTGGAGGAGTTGGTGCACGGTGGGGAGCTCGGTGAATGCCGGGAGTGGGGCGCGGTTGGGTGATTGCCAAAGAATCAAGGAGTCGGAGGCGACCTGTTGGGGGCGGTCGGTCGGGGTGGCGACGGCTTGGAGGATGGGGGCTTCGGGTTGGGGGGCGGGGGCGGTGGACCAGCTGAGGGCGGGGACGCCGGCGGTGCTGGGGCTGAGGACGGCGATGCCGCGGTCGGGGGCGAAGGAGAAGGCGTTCAATTGGAGGCCGCCGGTGTTGGCCAGGCCGGCGACGAGGATGAGGGCGTCCTCGCCGGCGAAGCGGCGGGCGGCCTCGACGGCTTCGTCCAGGGTGGCGATCTCGCGCAGGAGGCTCTCGCCGCGGCCGAGTTGCGCGGCGCGGCCGGCCAGGCCGGCGTTGACCACGAGGAAGTAGCCGCGGCGGTTGAATTGCAGAAGCTCGATGCCGCGGCGGACGAGGTCGGCCAGGGTGGGCTGGCTGGGATAGCGGGAGGCGTCCTCGGCGAAAGCGAGATCGCCTTCGGCGAAGATGCCGAAGACTTGCGGGCTGCGCCAGCCGGGGGTGTTTTCCAATTCTTCGCGGGTGCGGACAATGTCATAGCCGCGCTGGCGCGCCTCGAGGAGCAGGTCGCGTCCGTCTTGACGGGTGCCGCCCTGCTCGACGGGGACAAGTTGCGCACCGCCGCCGCCGAGCACGAGGTCGAGCGGGGCTTTTTCGAGCAGGTGGACGGCCAGGCGATCGGTGTCGCGTGGGTCGAAACCGGGGGCAAAAAAGGCGGCGGTGGCGGGTTCGGTCAGCGGGGTGTTGGCAATCAACCCGGTGGCGCGTCCCTCGCGCCGCGCGACCTCAATGAGGGTCTCGAGGATTTGGCCGTCGGGAGTGACGGAGAGTGCGCCGCGGTTGACCAGTTGTCCGGTGGCGATGGCCGAGGCGGCTGCAGCGGCATCGGCCACCGCATAATCTCGGGCCCGGGGCGAGGCGAGGGCCAGGTGGGGCAGGGATTCCATCTTGAACCGGTAATCCGCACCGCCGGCGAAGAGCCGGGCGGCGGAAACGGTCGAGGGGGAAAAGTTTTCCGAGATGAAGAGGATGACCGCAAAGGGCTTTTGCATGACCCAGTAGCGGTAGACGAGAAAGCCTCCGGCCACGAAGAAGAGGAGGCAGGTGAGAAAGATGATTTTGTTGCGGATGCGGGAGGGCATGGAAGAGAGGGATGAAGGCGGAGACTTGAAACCTGAGCGGGAGGGAATATAGAAGGATGAAGTATGAAGGAGGAAGGATGAAGGGAAAATCGGAGAGCGGAGAGCGGAGAGCGGAAAGGAAAGAAAAAGGATGATGGGGGAGATGGAGAGCGGAGAGCGGAAAGACGAGGGCGGAGGGGTGAGACTTGAAACGTGAGTGGGATATGACTTTTTTCAGTTTTCAGTGTTCAGCGGGGCAGTAAAGGCGGAAAGACGAAGGGGGGTGAGAAGGATGAAGTTTGAAGGATGAAGGATGAAGGGAAAACCGGAGAGCGGAACCGGAGGCCGAATGGCCGGAGATAGGTCGCCGCGGCGACTAAACTGCCAAGGGCAAAGCGGAAAGGGGGATCCGCCTTCGCGTTCGCCGAGGCGAACGGCTATGGCGGGACAAGGTCCGCCTTCGCGTTCGCCGAAGCGAACGGCTACGGCGGGACGAGAAGGATGAAGGAGCGGCCGTAGGCCGCAGTGTTCAGTGATTCGGTGTTCAGTGTTCAGTTGGTGGGAAACCGGGACGCTGATGGGCGCGGATGAGGTTCGGGCGGCTGCGCTGACGCAGCGCTCGCGGAAGTCCGGTTCTGAGCACGGAATTGTTTCCCGCGGGGGTCACACCGCGGGAAACCATCTTCTGATATCTTCTTTCATCGGTGGCTCATGCTTGGAGGGATTGGCTCGGTTTTTCCGGGGGGCACGGCCGTCCCGGCCGTATGGTCTGATCGTGACGGGCTCAGATTTTGCCGACTGAGGTAGGGACGCGCGGCTCGCGCGTCCGTTGGTTGGGGAGCGGACGAGCGGGCCGCTCGTCCCTACCTTCTGAACGAACATTTCCTCCTGCCGCGGCGACGATGGAAAGATCTCAACTGCATCGTTCCGGCTAAGCGTGAGCCAGGCCGATGATGTAAGTCGCTCCTGCCCAATCCCTCAACTTTCAACTGCGGTTTGAGGCTCGTCACACGTCACAGGTCACACGTCACTGTGAAGTTGCGGGTTGAGTGGTGGTCGCTGTCCGGGGGAGACAGGGAGGCGGGGAGTGCGGTAGGTTGGAGCGGTGAAGCGGACGATTTGGATTCTGGGCGACCAACTGGGGCCGGATAATGCGGCGCTGGCGGGGGGGCGGAAGGACACGGATGTTTTGTTTTTGGTCGAGAGTGAGCGGGGGTTGAAGAAGCTGCCGTATCATAAGAAGCGGTTGGTTTTGCTGATTGCGGCGCAGCGGCATTTTGCGGAGGAGAGGCGGAAGGAGGGGTGGACGGTGGATGAGCATCGTTTCGGGCGCGGGGTGACTTGGGAGTCGGCGCTGGCGGCGCATGTGAAGAAGCACCGGCCGGAGCGGATCTTGCTGGCGCAGCCCAACAATTATGACGAACAAGCGGCGGCGGAGAAGTTGGCCAAGAAGTTTCCGCTCGAGATCGTGCCGACGCGGCAGTTCCTCGTGCCACGGAAGGATTTCATCGCGTGGGCCGAGGGGAAGAAGTCGCTCCTCATGGAGACGCATTACCGGCGAGTGCGGACGGAGTTCGGGTTTCTCATGGCGGCGGATGGCAAGCCGGTCGGCGACCGGTGGAACTTCGACGAGGAGAACCGGAAGACGTTTCGTGACTGGACGAAGGCGGGGCGTCCGGTGGCCGAGGTGCGGACGGAAAAGCCGGACGGGATCACGAAAGAAGTGATGGCCATGGTCGAGAAAGAGTTTCGCGGCAATCCGGGCGCGGCGGAGGGATTCTGGCTGCCGGTGGATCGGGCCGGGGCGCTGCGGTGGTTGGAGCATTTTGTGGCGATGCGGTTGGCGGGGTTTGGTCCGTGGGAGGATCTCATGGTGGAGGGTGATGCGTTGCTTTTCCACGCGGTGATCTCGCCTCTGCTCAATCTGGGGCTGCTGACGCCGCGGGAGTGTATCGAGCGGACGATCGCTTCGTATGAAAAGGGCGCGGCGCCCTTGGCCAGTGTGGAGGGATTCGTGCGGCAGATCGCGGGGTGGCGGGAATTCGTTAATGGCGTCTATTGGCTGAAGATGCCGGAGTATGCGGAGGTCAACGGGTTGGAGGCACAGCGGGCCTTGCCGGCATTTTTCTACACGGGGGAGACGGAGATGAATTGTCTCGGGCAGTGCCTGCGGCAGGTGCGGGATACGGGATACAATCACCACATCCAGCGGCTCATGGTCCTCGGGAATTTTCTCCTCCTCGCGGGGGTGCGTCCGCACGAGGCGCTGCGCTGGTTCAACGAGATGTATGCCGATGCGCATGATTGGGTCATGGCAGCCAACGTGCTCGGCATGGTGCTGCATGCCGATGGCGGGTTTATGGCGACGAAGCCTTATGCCGCAGGGTCGGGCTACATTTCGCGCATGAGCAACTACTGCGCCGGTTGTCGCTACAAACCGGAGGTCAAAACGGGGCCGGAAGCGTGTCCGTTCAATTATCTTTATTGGGATTTCTACGCGCGGCACGAGAAGCGGTTTGCCCGCAATCCGCGGATCGGAATGGCTTTGAAGACGCTGGCCAAAAAGTCGCCGGCCGATCGGAAGGCGATTGCCGAGTCGGCGGAAGAGTTTTTGGGGTCAATTTAGCCACAGTCCGCTCTCTCACGGAGGCATGGGAGTGTTCCGTGTTCAGTTTTGGCTAAGGCCCGTCTCGAAGACTCGGCTCAGTGTTCAGCCAGAGGCGGGGGAAGCAAAAGGAAAGTGATGAATGAAGAACGCAAAATGCGGAGCGGCCGTAGGCCGCAGTGTTCAGTGATTCGGTGTTCAGTGGTTCAGATGGAGGGAAACGCGGTTATGCCGCTTTGCTTGTCACACCCCACACGTCACACGGCACTATGAAGTTGAGGAAAGGAGAGGTCTCTCACGGAGGCACGGAGGGCGCGGAGGTTTGAACAGAAGGTAACGAGCACCGGAGTGCGCGGGCGCTCGGGGCAGATGGTCACAGGCCACCGCAGGCGAGATGAGCGGGAGCGAGGGAGTCAACGTAACGAAGGGGAGCAGCCGCAGGCCGGACCCGAAGGGCCCGCACTGGGGTGACCCCAGAGCTCGCGGTTTCCGGTTCTGAGCATGGAATTGTTTCCCGCGGGGGTCACACCGCGGGAAACCATCTTCTGATATCCTCTTTCATCGGTGGCTAATGCTTGGACGGATTGGCTCTCACGGAAGCACGGAGGGCGCGGAGGGGAGGAAGTGATGAATGCGAAGTGCAAAGTGCGGAGCGGGAGGACTTCGGATTGCGAAATCGGCGAGGGCGTTTCTGGGGGCAATTTTAGCCACAGCCGAGGCTGCGAGACGGCCCGCAGGCCAATGGAAGAGGATAAACGGCTAGGATTTTGTTTTCCCCTGAACACTGAAAACTGAAAACGGAACACTCCCGAGCCTCGGAGGCGCGGGCCGTTTTCTCCGTGCCCTCGGCGGTCTCTGCGGTTAATTCATTCGCGTGATGAGTGCGATTTGGTCTGAGGTGGAACTTTGGGAGATTTTTGTCTTCCTCGTTTTGCTCGCGCTCGCGTGGGGCGGGAGTTGGGGGCTGGGGCGTTTGCTGCGTGGGCGGATGGAGCGCGCGGTGCGGGCCAAGGCGCCGGTCGTGGGGATCGAGGTCTTGCGGACCTTGGTGCCGCTGCTCCGCTGGGGCCTGCTCCTGATCGCCGTGGCGGTGGCCTTGGAAATGCTCAAGCTGCCGCCGCCGGTCGAGGAGTGGTTGGGGCACGGCGTGCGGGCGGCTTTGGCCGTGCTCGCGGCTTTCGTGGCGGGGCGCGCTGCGGTGACGGCCTTCGGCGGTTGGGCGCGGGCGTCGGCTGATCCCGCGGAAGCCCGCACGCGCGACACCTTGGCGCCGGTCCTGGCGCGGGCTTGTCAGGTCTTTCTTTACCTCATCGCCGTTTTGCTCGTCCTGCAAAACCTGGGCTACAATGTGGCCGGGTTGCTCGCAGGTCTGGGCATCGGCGGACTGGCCGTGGCTTTGGCGGCGAAGGAAACGCTGGCCAATTTGTTCGGCTCGCTCGCTTTGTTGATGGACCGCACCTTCCAAGTTGGCGACACGATCAGGCAAGGGGAGGTGGAGGGTGAGGTGGTCAATATCGGGCTGCGCAGCACACGGGTCCGGACCAAGGAAGGCTACATTGTGTCGATTCCGAACCAAGTGATCACCAATGCGGCGGTGACCAATCTGACGCCGCCGAGGTGAGCGGACAGGGATGAGAGAAAGAGCAGGGGGACCGGGGTAGGGACACGCGGCTCGCGTGTCCGGTCGTTAGGGGAGGACGAGCGGGCCGCTCGTCCCTACCTTGGAGAATTGCTGGTGGCTCTAAAGCTCGAGGAAATTTTTCAGCAGGCGCTTGCCTTCGGTGGTGAGGATGGATTCGGGGTGGAATTGGACGCCGTGGACGGGGAGGGTCTTGTGCTGCAGGCCCATGATTTCGCCTTCGGCGGTTTCGGCGGTGATTTCAAGGACGTCGGGGAGGGTGTCGCGTTTGACGATGAGGGAGTGGTAGCGTGTCGCTTCGAAGGGCGAGGGGAGGTCTTTGAAAACGCCCTTTCCTGCGTGGAGGATCGGCGACGTTTTGCCGTGCATGAGGCGGTCGGCGCGGACGACTTGGCCGCCGTAGACTTCGCCGATGCATTGGTGCCCGAGGCAGACGCCGAGGATGGGAAGGCGCGGGCCGAAGGTCTTGATCACTTCGCTGCTGATGCCGGCTTCGGATGGGGTGCAGGGACCGGGGGAAACGATGATGCGTTCGGGGGCGAGCGTTTCGACTCCGGCCACGGTGATCTGGTCGTTGCGCACGACATGGAGGTCCGCCCCCAACTCGCCGAAGTATTGGACGAGGTTGTAGGTGAAGCTGTCGTAGTTATCGAGGACGAGGATCATGATTGGTCGACCGTGCGGGCGCGTTCGATGGCGCGAATGACGCCCATGGCTTTGTTGATGGTTTCTTCATACTCGCCCTGCGGGGTGCTGTCGGCAACCACGCCGGCCCCGGCCTGCACGTAGGCGGTGCCGTCTTTGAGGAGAACGGTGCGGAGGGCGATGCAGGAGTTGAGGTTGCCGTCGTAGCCGAAGTAGCCGACCGCACCCGAGTAGCTGCAGCGTTTGCTCTTCTCCATTTCGTTGATGATTTGCATGGCGCGGACCTTGGGTGCGCCCGAAACAGTGCCGGCGGGGAAGGTGGCGCGCATGACATCATAGGTCGAGTAACCCGGGGAGAGTGTGCCGATCACATTGGAGACAATGTGCATGACGTGGCTGTAGCGTTCGATGGTCATGAAGTCGGTGACCTGCACGCTGTGGTATCCGGCGATGCGACCGACATCGTTGCGGGCCAGGTCGACGAGCATGAGGTGCTCGGCGCGTTCTTTCGGATTGTGGAGCAACTCGTCGGCGTTGCGGTCGTCCTCCTCCGGGTTGGCTCCGCGGCGGATGGTGCCGGCGATGGGACGGATCTGGATGGCGCGTTCGTCGACGCGCACGTGGACTTCGGGGGAACTGCCGACGAGATGGTAGCCCGGGCAGCGAAGCAGAAACATGTAGGGCGAGGGATTGACCAGGCGCAGGGCGCGGTAGAGGTCGAGGGGCGTGCCGGTGTAAGGCGTGGCGAAGCGCTGGGACAGGACGACTTGGAAGACGTCGCCGGCCCGGATGTATTCCTTGGCGCAATCGACAGCGGCAAAATACTCGTCGCGCGTCGTATTGGAGGCAACTTCCGACGGCGTGGTCGGGAGGCCGGTAAAAATGGGGGGCAGGACGGCAGGCTGGGCGAGTTGCGCGAGGAGGGAAGTGATTTTGGCCCGGGCGGTGTCATAGGCGGCTTGCGGGTCTTCGCCCGGGTAGGCATTGACCATGACCATGAGGCGCCGGGTGAGATGATCAAAAACGAGGACGCGGTCCGTGGTGAAAAAATAGAGGTCGGGCAAACCGAGTTCGTCAGGCGGGGCGGGCGGCACGGTCGGTTCAAAGTAACGGACCGCGTCGTAGGAGAGGTAACCGATGCAGCCGCCGGGGAAATGGGGAAAGCCTCTCGGTGCGGAGAGGCCGGCCATTTCCCTCTCCAGTTCAGCGAGCGGGTCGTCGGCTTGGCCGGAGCGGAGGACGTTCCCGCCTTGCCTGATCTCGAAGTGCGGGCCGCGCGCGATGAATTCGCGTTCCGCGCCGGCGCCGAGGATGGAATAGCGTCCGCTCTTTTCGTCCTGCTCGGCGGACTCGAAAAGAAAAGCGGGTTCGTCCGGGCCGGCGATCTTGGCGAAGGCGGTCACCGGGGTTTCGCTGTCGGCCACCAGTTCGGTCCAGACCGGCACGACGCGGTGTTTCGCGGCGAGGGCGGCGAACTCTTCGGGGTTCGGATGAAGGTCGGGCGTCATCATGCGGAATGGGAGGTTGGCAGCCCGCCGCGCTTCCGGCTCGGGAAGCGGCTCTGCCTTGGCGAGCCGGCGAAGCGCGAGGGGAGAGCGGAGACTGGAAATGGGATGAGGTGCATAACCAAAGGCAAGAGAGGTTCTAATCGTTCGTGTCCGGCGGGTAACGGAGAAATTTGCGGGATCGGCAGGGTGGCAGCCGTCCCGCGACCACGGGGCCGCTGGCGTCGGGGGATCATGGGCAGGATGCCCAGGCCACTTTTCAGCCGCGGCGGTTGAAGGCGGCGGCGGTGCGGGCGGCTTCGCGTTCGGCGACTTGGCGTTTGAGGTCTTGGCGTTTGTCGGGGGCTTTTTTCCCCTTGGCCAGACCGAGTTGCACTTTCACGATCCGATCCTTCCAATAGAGCTTGAGCGCGGGGATGGCGCAGCCCTGTAGTTCCACCGCTTCGCGGAGTTTGAGGAGTTCGGCCCGGTGGACGAGGAGGCGGCGGGGGCGCTTGGCTTCGTGCTGCTCGTGGCTGGCGCGGATGTAGGGCTGGATGTCGAGGCCGTGGAGGAAAAGCTCGCCCTGATCGATGCGGGCGAAGGCGCTGGTCATGTTGGCCAGACCGGCGCGGATGGATTTGACCTCGGTGCCCTTGAGCGCCAGGCCGGCCTCGAGAGTCTCGAGGATGGTGTAGCTGTGCCGCGCCTTGCGGTTGGTGACAATGTCCGTGCCCATGGCGGGCTTCCTCGGCGCGGCGGGGAGGTCAGGCCGCTTTGGCCGGATCGATGACGCGGGCCGCGATTTTGCCCTCACCGATTTCCTTGAGGGCGATGTCGATAAAGCCCATGCCGGGGTCGACTTCAACGAGCGGACGACTCGTGGCATTGAGTTGGCGCACACGGCGCGAGACGAGGTTGACGAGGATTTTGTCGTTGCCGACACTTTCGCGGGCTTTTTCGAGCAGCATGGGATTCATGAAAAGGTGTGGAGATTGATCGCGGGCCGAAGAGGCACGGCGCTTATGACCCTGAATCCTATGGACGGGTGGGGGGTGAGGTCAATGACGGATTCACGGGTTGTCGGCGACGGTTCAAAAGTGGACAGCGACGGAACAAAAGTGGAATGGCCCTCAACTGTGGCAATGCAGTGGAAGGCGCGCTCCGGACGCGGCTGGGTTCGTCTGTCCAAGGGGCACGGCGTCTCACCCGTCACGATCCAAACCCATCGGCAGGATGCCGATGCCACGCCCGTTCCCCCTGGGCTTCGCCGTCCCCAGTTACTCCCAGGACAAACCCGCCGCACGCGGGTTCAGGGACTAAAAACGGAGATGAGAGCCGGAGTCCGTCGCGGCGGACGGAGACAGCCGCAGGCAATGGAGAGATTGGGCGGCGCGGTGATACGCTGCAGCCCGACATGACCCTTGGGGTGACGAAGCGGAAATGGGCAAACCTTGCTGCTTCGTCATGCTCCGGCTTAAGGATAATGCGAGGGGTTGGAGACCGACAACGCGAAGAGTTGTTCTGGACTGATTCGCTTTCCGCCGAGCGACTTGTGGGTGCTCTGCTTTAGCGACGGAAAGTGCGGCCGCGGCGGCGGGGGAGGCTGGGTCGGCCGTCGAGGCGGGGTTCCGGTTTCGGACGGCGGGGAGCGGCGTCGTCGCCTTGCTTGGGCACGTTTTTTCCCTCGAGATGCAGGCGGTCGATTTTCTGGCCGATGAACCGCTCGATCGCGGCGAGCTTTTTCAATTCATCATGCGCGACGAGGGTGAAGGCGTCACCGCTGCGCTGGGCGCGGCCGGTGCGGCCGATGCGGTGGACGTAATCCTCGGGGTGCTGGGGGATATCGTAGTTGATGACGTGGCTGACCCCGGCCACGTCGATGCCGCGGGCGGCAATGTCGGTGGCCACCATGATGCCGTAGCGTCCGGACTTGAAACCTTCGAGGGCTTCGATGCGCTGGTTCTGGGAGCGGTTGGCGTGGAGGACGGCGACCGAGTGGTTGCTGGCGCGCAGGCGCTTGGCAATGCGGTCGGCCCCGTGTTTGGTCCGGGAAAAGATGAGCACGCTGTTATACTCCGTCGCCTCGAGGAGGGCGAGGAGGAGGCCGTATTTGCCGCCTTGATCGGTGACATAGACACCGTGTTTGACCGTCGAGGTGACCGAGCGGGAGGCGCCAATTTCAATGCGCACCGGATCGCGCAAGGCCCAGGCGGCGAGTTGGGCGATTTCCGGGGGCAGGGTGGCGGAGAAGAAAAGTGTCTGCCGGTCCTTGGGGCATTTGGCGATGATGCGCTTCATCGGCTGGAGAAAGCCGACATCGAGCATGCGGTCGACTTCGTCGAGCACGAGCACTTCGATCTGATCGAGCTTGAGGGTGCCCTGCTGCAAATGGTCCTCGAGGCGTCCGGGTGTGGCCACCAGCACGTCGAGGCCTTCGCGCAGTGCGGAGCGTTGTTGGCCGTAGCCCACGCCACCGAAAACCGAACCGATTTTGAGGTCGGTGAACCGGGCAAGGTCGCGCATGGCGGTTTCCACCTGCATGGCCAGCTCGCGGGTCGGCTCGAGCACGAGGCAGCGGAGTTTGCCATGCTGGCCGAGTCTTTGCAGAATGGGCAGGGCGAACGCGGCGGTTTTGCCCGTCCCGGTCTGGGCGGACGCGGTAACATCGCGGCCTTCGAGGGCCGGGGGGATCGCCCGGAGTTGGACCGGGGTAGGTTCCCCGTAGCCCATGGCTTGGACGCCTTCGAGAAGTGGCTTGGACAATCCAAGCTTGGTGAACGGCATGTGAACGGCAGAGGGTCGGGCGGCGCGCGAGGTTTGTCAATGCAGGGTCCGGTGCCCCTGCTTGCCTCGTCCGGGGCGGGCGCTAAACTTCGATCCGCATGTTGATCAAGCTTTCCCTCGCTGGTGCCGCGCTGATCGCGGCAGTTCTTCCACTTTGCCGTCCGGGGATGGCACGTTGGCCGGCAAGGTGCTGAATGGTCCGCCGCTGGCGGGGGTGACGGGACAGATCCCTTATGCGCCGGGTGACCGCGTGCCGGCCAAGCCGGTGGCGATTTATGACGCGGCGTGTCCGGACCGTGCGTTTTGAATTTTAACGGCTGAGGTCGTAACGAAGCCGTTGCCGACGCGCTCCGGATGCGGTTGCGCTCGGCTTGTTCAGGGGGCACGCGCGAAAGGGTTCACCAAAAAGTGGGCCGCCCTTAAAAGATGTTTCCCTCTGCCAAGGATGGAAAGACGACTGCTTCTGCATCCTCACTGCAGGCTGGTCTCCAAGTTGACCGTGCGCGCCGCGGCCAAGCGGGCGCGCACGGTCGGGGTTTGGTTTGCGCCAAGAGTGGAACTCAGGAGACCGGAATCGCGACCGCTTTGGTCTGGATCTCGGGGGCCTTGGGCAGATGGACGTGCAAGGTGCCGTCTTTGAACTCGGCTTTGACTTTGTCCGTCTTCGCGCCCTCGGGCAGGAGAAAGGAACGTTCGAAGCTGCCGTAGGAACGCTCGATGCGGTGGTAGCGGCGGCTTTTGTCTTCCTTCTCGAATTTGCGTTCGCCGGTGATGCGGATGGTGCCGTCCTCAACGGTGACGTGAACGTCTTCTTTTTTCACCTCGGGCAGGTCGGCCTTGATGGTGAATTCCTTGTCGTCCTCGGACACATCGACCAAGGGGCTCCATTCGGAGGCGGTGATCGGCTCTTCGCCGACCCATGGAACGAGGGAGCGGCCGAAAAGGCGGTCCATGCGGTGCCGCGCGGTGTCCATTTCGCGGACGGGATTCCAGGTGGTGAGTATGCTCATGATGTTGGTTTTTCTAATGCGGTGATTTAGGTGCCGCGCGTGGCATCCACCGTCGAGGCCACGTGCGGATCCGGTTGGCTTGCTCGTGAGCGGCGTTCCGGCATGAGGGAATTGAAGCGCGGGCGGTCCGGCTTGCCTATGGGGTCTTCGGCCCACGGGAGAGAGGGGAGGCAGGCCAGAGGTCAGAAAGCCACGGATCGAAGAGGATGCCAGAAGATGGTGTTCGCGCCGCTGACACGGCGCAAACACAGTCCTCGGAGAGATGCCATGAGCGGGGCGCGGGCGGGTCAACCGCTGCGCGGGAGGATCTGGTGGGTCCCTTCACTCCCGCGCGTAGCGGCCGAGGAGTTCGGCTTGGGCCAGGACGTGGCCTTTGATCGCGTCGTCGAGGATCGGGCGGTCGGCGGTGGCGGGAAGGTCGAGTTTGGTGTCGAGAGCGTAGAGACGGAAATAATAGCGATGGGTGCCGCGTGGGGGACTGGGGCCGACATACTTGGCCGTGCCGGCGTCGTTGTGTCCGACCATCGCGCCGTGGGGCACGGAATCTTCGGGAATACTCTTGGTCTCGGGTTTGATGTTCCAGAGCAGCCAATGATTCCATCGGCCCATGGGGACGTCCGGATCATCGACAATGAGGGCGAGGCTTTTGGTTCCGCTTGGCACGCCGCTGATGGCGAGAGGGGGATTGACGTTTTTACCGTCTGCGGTGAAGCGCGCGGGGATGGGGTGGTTGGCGCGAAAGGATTTCGTGGTGATCTTCATTTCGACACGCCTATCATAAGTGTGGGGGGTGCGCTGCGCTATGGGGAGTTACTACACCCACAGCGGACGGAAAACCGGCCGCTGGGCGGAGTCAGGGTGGGGTCATGCCCACGGCTCCGTGCACGGCGGCCGCGTATTCGCGCACGGCGCTGCTGACGGCCGATGCCGTGTCGGCCCGCTGTTTGGCGAATTTCGGTTTGAACCACGGGTAGAGTCCGACGAGGTCGTGCAGGACAAGGATTTGGCCGTCGCAGCCTTCGCCGCTGCCGATGCCGATGGTCGGGATTTGCAATGTTGAGCCAATCTCGGCCGAGAGGCCGGGAGTGATGATTTCGAGGACGACGGCGAAGGCGCCGGCCTCTTGCACCGCGGCGGCATCGTCCCGGAGGGCATCGGCTTCCTCGGTGGTGCGGCCCTTCACTTTGTATCCGCCTTCCTCGCGGATGTGTTGCGGGAGCATGCCGATGTGAGCGAGGACAGGTATGCCGGCCTCGACGAGCGCTCGGATCTGCGGGGCCAGAGCCGCTCCGCCCTCCAGTTTGACTCCGTGCGCACCGACGGCCAGGAGTTGACGTGCGCTGGCCACGGCTTGCGCCGCAGACTCGTAGGTTCCGATGGGCAGGTCGGCGATGACCGGCGCGTGCTTGGTCCCGCGGGCCACCGCTCCGGTGTGGCGGATCATGTCCTCGAGCGTCACGGAGGTGGTGTCGGGATAGCCGAGAACAACCATGCCGAGCGAGTCGCCGACGAGGATGAGATCAATGCCGGCCTCGTCGACGAGGCGGGCGGTTGGATAATCGTAGGCGGTGAGCGCCGCAATTTTTTGCCCGCTTTGTTTGTGCTGCCGGAACCGGCGGTCGAGGTCATTCATAAGCGGCGGGGGAAATCTCGCGCCGATCGGTGCAGCGGGCAAGCCCGCTTGTGCTACCACTCGGCGCGGAACACCACGACGCGCGGCGCAGCAGGAAGGGCGGCGAGAAGTTGTGTGACCGGACGGTGGTCTCCGGGGAGGACAAAATCCGGACGCACATCGGCCAGTGGTTGCAGGACGAAGCGGCGGGCGGCCAGGCGCGGATGCGGCAGGACGAGAGCGGGCGTGTCGATGATGAGTTCGCCGGTATATAGGATATCGAGATCGAGCGGACGGGGGGTGTTCCGGCCGCGGGCGTCGGGGCGTCCGAGTTCCGATTCGAGACGGATGAGTTGTGATAGCAGTCGGTCGGGATCGAGCGAGGTGTGTATTTCCACCACGGCATTGAGAAACGGGGGGGATCCCGGCGGACAGTCGACGGGCTCGGTGGCGTAGATGCGGGAGCATGCGGCAGGCGCCGCGCCCTCGTGAAGGGAGAAGAGCAGGTCCCGGCCTTGACGCAGGTGGGCGAGTCGATCGCCGAGGTTGGATCCGAGGGCGATGCCGGTGGGGCGTTGGGGATGGACGGTTGGCACGTGAGGCTTCATGGCCAACCTAGAGCAAGCGATGTCGCCCGCACAGGCTGAAGGCGGCGCGGTGGTTTGCCGGCGCCCTGCGGGCATGATAGAGATAGGCGATGCATCGTTACGTTGCCGCGCCCCTCGCGATGTTCGGCCTTCTTTGCGCGGTGGCTGCGGAGGAAAAGGAAGATGTTTCGCCCTATCGCGAGATGAAGACCTTGGCCGGGGCGGTCGAGTTGATCCGGCAGGATTACGTCGACGAGGACAAGACGGATTACGAGGCGCTGGTTTACAGCGCGCTGCGCGGCATGCTGGCCGACTTGGATCCGCACAGCGATTTCATGGACCCGAAGGATTTCGTGGGCATGCAGGAGGATACGAGGAGCGAGTTTGGCGGTTTGGGCGTGGTGGTGGGGCTGAAGAACGAGCGACTGACCATCGTGGCGCCGATGGAGGGCACGCCGGGTTTCCGGGCCGGCTTGCTTCCGGGCGATGTGTTATTGGAAATCGACGGACAGTCGGCCGACAAGATGTCGCTGCGCGATGCGGTGGATAAATTGCGCGGCGCAGCGGGCACGCCGGTCAAGTTGGCGGTCGGGCGCGAGGGAGCACCGGATCCTTTGAAGTTCGAGATCGAGCGCGAGGTGATCAAGATTCCGAGCGTGCGCGGCGCGCGGGTCTTGCCCGGGGAGGGTCCGCGGGTCGGCTACGTGCGCGTCACGCAATTCAGCGAACCAACGGGAAAGGAATTCGCCCGTGCGCTCAACGAATTGGAGAAGGAGGGGATTGATGCCTTGGTCATCGATCTGCGTTTCAATCCGGGCGGCTTGCTTTCCGGCGCGGTGGAGGTGGCGGGCGAGTTCCTGCCCGGCGGGTCGCTGGTCGCTTACACGGAGGGACGTTCGGCTTCGGCCCAGCGCCGTTACTTGGTGCCGGGCAAGGGGCGCAAGGCGCGGGCTTATCCGGTTGCGGTGCTGGTCAATGGCTCCAGTGCGAGCGGGGCGGAAATTGTGGCGGGGGCACTGAAAGATTCCGGACGCGCGTTGTTGGTCGGCGAAACGACTTTCGGCAAAGGATCGGTGCAAAGTGTGGTCTCACTTCCCGATGGGTCCGCCCTGCGCATGACCACGGCAAAATATTTTACCCCCGGCAAGCAACCGATCCACGAAGTGGGCGTTGCTCCGCATGTGGTTGCCACCATGACGGCGGAGGAAGAGGCGCGGTTGCTGGCGGTGCGGCGGCAGGAGGATTTGCCGGCGGGCACGAAGCCCGAGGAGATCAAACCGGTGGACGATGTGCCGCTGCAGCGGGCGGTGGATGCCTTGCGCGGGACGCTTCTGCAGGCGAGGGAGGGGGCGGCAGAGCCGTCCGGCGGAGGGTGAGCGCACCCCTCGTTTTGGCCTTGGAGACCTCGTGCGACGAGACGGCCGCTGCGGTGATGGAGGGCGTGGCTTGCCTGCGGGGGAGTGCGGTGGCAACGCAAGCGGCGGTGCACGCGGTCTATGGCGGGGTGGTGCCCGAAGTGGCTTCGCGGCAGCATCTGACGCATGTCCGTGCTGTGGTGACCGAGGCCCTGACCCAAGCGGGCGTGGGGTTGTCCGAGATCGATGTCTTCGGCGCGACGACGGGCCCGGGGCTGGCCAGCGCGCTGTTGGTCGGTGCGTCGGCGGCCAAGGGATTTGCCCTGGCGCTGGACAAACCATTTTTGGCCCTCAATCACATCGAAGGTCATTTGCTCTCGCCGTTTTTCGGTGCGGAGGACATTCCGGAATGCGTCGGTCTGGTCGTCAGTGGCGGACACACGCTGCTGATCGATGTGGCCGGCCTGGGGCGTTACCGTTTGCTCGGGCGCACCCTCGACGATGCGGCGGGGGAGGCTTTCGACAAAGTGGCGAAGTTGCTGGAGCTGGGTTATCCGGGTGGCCCGCGCCTCGAAGAAGAGGCGCGCTCGGGGGATCCGGCGCGTTTCGATTTGCCGCGGAGCATGAAATGTTCGGGTGACCATGACTTCAGTTTCAGCGGGTTGAAGACGGCGGTGCGCTATCTTCTGCCGAAGACGGGGCCCGGGGATCGGCCGGACCTTTGCGGGAGTTTCCAAGAGGCGGTGGTCGATGTGCTGGTGCACAAGGCGGTGCGGGCGGCACGGTTGAACGGGCGGAGGCTCATCGCGGTGAGCGGCGGGGTGGGGCTGAATCTCCGGTTGCGTGAGCGGTTGGCAGGTGCGGCGGCAGAGGAAGGCCTCGAGGTCCGTTTTGCGGCGTCCGCATGGTGCACGGACAATGCCGCGATGATGGCTTATGTGGCGGCACAGCAGTGGAAATCGGGGCGATGCTCGGGACTGGATGAGGATATTTTTCCCAACTTGGGTGCCGATTTATTCGCGGCAACCTGAATATTGGCTCGGAAATTGCTTGCAGTAAGAGCCGAAGACGGGCGTCCTTGCCGTCATGTCCAGTCTGCAACAGAGCACCCAAATGGGGCAGCAGCAAATGCTGTCGCCCCAGATGCGTCAGAGTCTGGAAATCCTGCAAGCGACCGCCTTGGAGCTGCAACAGTTGGTGCGGCAGGAGATCGAGACCAATCCGGTGCTGGAGGAGGAAGAGCCCGAGGAGGAGGAGCCAGCTGCGGAGGAGCCGGAGGAGGATGGGGCCGACGATGAGTCGGATGAGTTGAGCCGCCTGGAGGAAGATTGGGGGACGTTTTCCGGCGAGGGCGCGCAGAATGGTGATCCGGAGGCCGAAGCGCGGCGGCGTCATTTTTTGGAGGGGGTCAGCCCCGCGGAGACTTTGGCGCATCACTTGGAGAAGCAGCTGGGACGGCTGGCTCTTGATGCCGTGCAGCGGCGCATTGCCACGTTGCTGGTCGGCAATCTGAATGAGGACGGCTATCTGGCGGCCACGCCCGAGGAGGTGGCCGACGAAGCGGGGGCGGAAACGGCCGAGGTGATCGAGATGCTCCATTTGTTGCAGACGCTGGATCCTCCGGGTGTCGGGGCGCGCGATTTGTCCGAGTGCCTTCGCCTGCAACTCGCGCGGCGCGGCGGGGAACACGGGACGGCGGCACGGGTGGTGTCCGGCCATCTGGATTTGCTCGGACGGAAGAAATTCCCCGAGATTGCTTCGTTGCTGCGGGTGTCGCAGGAGGCGGTGCGCGAGGCGGGGACGCTCATTGCGACGCTCAACCCCAAGCCGGGCCGCGCTTTCAGCGGGGAAGAGGCGCAGGTGCTCTCGCCCGATGTGGTGATCGAAAAGGTCGGCGAAGATTTTGTGGTGTCGCTGGTGCGCGACAGTGTGCCCCGGCTCCGCATCAGCCGGACTTACCGTGATTTGCTGGGCGAAGCGGCGGGGGTGGTCGAGGTGCGGAGTTACCTGCGCGACAAGATCCGGGGAGGCAAATTCCTCATCAAGAGCATTCAGCAGCGTCAGCAGACGATCCTGGCCATCGCCCGCGAGATCGCCGTGCGGCAGCGGGCCTTTCTCGAGGAGGGCGTGGCCGCGCTTGCCCCGATGACCATGGCGCAGGTGGCCGCGGCGGTCGGGGTGCACGAGACGACGGTGAGCCGCGCCCTGGCCGGAAAAACCGTGGCCACGCCGCAAGGCATTTTCGAGCTGAAGTTTTTCTTCACCTCGGGATACCGCGCGGCTGATGGGGCCGAGGTGAGCAGCACGAGTGTGAAGGACGCCCTTGCGGTGCTCATCCGCGGCGAGGATCCGCACCGGCCGCTGAGCGACCAGCAACTGGCGGGCCGACTCAAGGCGGACGGACTCGCCGTGGCCCGCCGCACGGTGGCGAAATACCGCGAAATGCTCGGAATCCTGCCGAGCCACTTGAGAAAATCCTTTTGAGCAGCGGGGACGGTCCACAAGATAGGTAACTTATGCCGGACCTTAATGCGGAAAATGTGCGCGAAGCCTTGCGCGCGGTGAAGTATCCCGGTTTCAGCCGCGATATTGTGTCCTTCGGACTGGTGGAGTCCGCCGAGGTGCGCGGCGAGGAAGTCTTCGTGAAGCTTTCGCTCGCCGTGGAGGATCCGAAGATCGCCCAACAGATCCACCGCGAGTGCATGGCTGCGCTTGCGGTCTTGCCCGGCGTGCGGACTCCTCATGTTTTGATCGATCTGAAAAAGCCCCCCGCCGCCTCCTCGCCGGGCGCGACAAAAATCGAAGGCGTGAAGCACGTGGTTGCGGTGGCCAGCGGCAAAGGCGGGGTGGGCAAGAGCACGGTGGCGTCGAATTTGGCCCAGGCCTTGAGCCTGAGCGGGGCGAGCACCGGCCTGTGCGATTGCGATCTTTACGGTCCCAGCATTGCCCTGATGTTCGGCACGACCGAGCAACCGGCGGCGACGGAGGACAACCGCATCGTGCCGGTGGAGCGCTACGGGTTGAAGTTGATGTCGATGGGATTTCTCACCGATGCCGATACGCCGGCCGTGCTGCGCGGGCCCATGGTGACGCGTTACACGCAGCAGTTTTTGCGTCAGGTGGACTGGGGCGATCTCGACTATCTGATCCTCGACCTCCCGCCGGGCACCGGCGACATCCAGCTTACGGTCGTGCAAACCGTGGCTTTGGCCGGTGCGATTGTGGTGACCACGCCGCAGGAAGTGGCATTGATCGACGCGCGCAAAGCGGTGGCCATGTTCCACAAGACCAATGTGCGGGTGCTGGGTATCGTGGAAAATATGAGCCACTTTGTCGGCCCGAGCGACGGGGTGCGTCATGACATCTTTGGTTCGGGCGGCGGACAGCGCGAGGCCGACCGCTTGAGTGTGCCGCTGCTGGGCGAGGTGCCGATCGATATGGCCACGCGCGAGGCGGGCGACACGGGTATGCCGATCGTGGCGCGGGCCCAGGACGGTGCGGTGGGCCGGGAGTTCATGAAAATGGCCCGTGCGCTGCGTGCGGAACTCGAGGGTGCGCCGGCGGCAGAGGGCGGCGCTTAAAACGGCCTGACATCACTTTTATGTTTCATCGCGCAGTGGCTCCTCCACCTTGACTTCTGGCGTCCTTATGCTTATCTGTGACCTCATGACAGCCTCCCCTGACGAGGGTACCAGCCTTGTCCGCAACTCCATGCTGTATCGTGAGTTTCTTGCCGAGCGGGAGGAGATCCTGCGGCACAAATGGATCGAGAGCGAGAAGGCGGGCCATGACATCGGTTTCGAGAGGGCCTTGCTTGATTGGGTGATGCGCCATCGGGGCGGGTGGCGCGACAACCGGACACGCCGGCCCCGGCCGGCGACCGGAGTCAATTGAGGTTTCCTCTCCGGGCCGGAGCAAAAGGCACGGCCCTCTTCCGTCGCGCCGCGTGAGCGCGAACTTTGCAGTCACGGCGCGCGATTCCTCCTCGTCGGCGCGTCGGGGTACGCTACGCACGCGTCGCGGGCTGATCGAAACACCGGTCTTCATGCCGGTCGGAACGCAGGGGACGGTCAAGGCGGTGAGCCCGCGCGAGCTGCACGAATTGCGGGCCCAAGTCATTCTGGGTAACACGTATCATCTTTTTGTCAGGCCGGGCCTGGAAGTCATCCGCAAGCTCGGTGGTTTGCACAAGTTCATGGGCTGGGACGGTCCGATCCTGACCGACAGCGGGGGATTCCAGGTCTTCTCGCTGGCCAAGTTGCGCAAGATTACGCCGGAGGGCGTTCATTTCCAAAATCACCTCGATGGCACGCCATGCTTTATCGGTCCGGAGACCTCGATGGAGATCCAACAGGTGCTGGGTTCGGATATCGTCATGGCCTTCGACGAATGTCCGCCCCATCCCTGCACGCACGAGGCGGCGGCGAAGAGTCTCGAGTTGACGCTGGGTTGGGAGCGGCGGTGTCTGGATTGGTGGGCGGGGCAGAACGGGGAGGGCGCGCGGCCGTTGCTTTTCGGCATTGTGCAGGGTTCGTCCTACGCCGACCTTCGCGAAAGGTCGGCGCGCGAGTTGGTGGCCATGGGATGGGATGGCTACGCGGTGGGCGGGGTCAGTGTGGGTGAACCGGAGCGGGAAATGATGCAAGCGGTGGAATTCGCCGTGCCGCATTTGCCGGAGGACCGGCCGCGCTATGCGATGGGCTTGGGCACGCCGCCGCAACTGGTTGAAATGGTGGCGCGGGGGATCGACATGTTCGACTGCGTCTTGCCGACGCGGGTGGCGCGCAATGGGACGGCTTTCACCCCGGCGGGGACGCTCAACTTGAAGAATGCGTGCTATACGCTCGACGAGGGGCCGATCGAAGACGGGTGTGATTGCTACGCGTGTGCCAATTTCTCGCGGGCTTACCTGCGGCACTTGGTCAAAGCGGAGGAAATCCTCGGCCTGCGGCTCATCACCCTGCACAACCTGCATTTTTATCTCAGCCTGATGGCGCGGGTGCGGGGCGCGTTGGAGGCCGGGACGTTTGCGGAGTTCCGGCGTGAATTCGTCGGCGGCTACAAGCCGCACAAGGAAGTCATGTAGCGCCGACACAGCCGAGGCGCGGACGGCGACGGCTCAGGGATCTTGCTGGTCTTCGCGCACGTAGGGATAGCGCGTTTCGAAAAGCAGTTCGGGCGGGAACTCGGAGTATCCGCTCCAGATCCATTGCACATTGCTTTTGTAGGGCGGTGCGTAGGTTCCTTTGAAGGTCGGGACGGGAAAGAGGAAGGTGTCGTAGAGACCGTAGCCGAGGCGGGCGAAGGTGCGCCCGAGGCCGCGCACAATGCCGTAGCTGAAGGCGGCCGAGTTTCCTTCGAAATAGTTGACCGACATCATGGAGGTGGGCAATTCGGTGAGGCCGAAAGCGATGTTACCCAAGCCGCGGCCGAGCTTGCGGGTGGGGCCCCATTCTGAAGCGGGTGGTTGCTGGATGTCGGCACTGACCAAGGAGGCCGTCAGCAAAAGACCAAGAACGGGAAGGAGAACTTTCATGGCTTAAGAGCTACCATCGGGGCGAGGCCCTTGGCAAGTCCGCGCGCTTAATCCCCCAATTCCACACTCCAGCAACCGACATCGACGAAGTGGCGCCAGCTATCGTGAACGGCGGACGAGTAGGTGAGGTGGATAAACGGGCGCCAGCGGGGGCGCTTCGGTTCCTTGAGCAGTTGCATGTTGGCCTCGTGAGGGAGGCGATTCCCTTTGCGCGTGTTGCAGGGGATACAGGAGCAGACCACGTTTTCCCACGAAGTTTGGCCGCCGCGCTGACGGGGCATGACGTGGTCGAGGTTGAGATCCTGCCGGTCGAGGTTGCGGGCGCAGTATTGGCAGGTGTGGTTGTCGCGCTCGTAGATATTTTGCCGCGTGAATTTGACTTCCTTGCTGGGCAGGCGGTCGAAGAGGCGCAGGACAACAACCGTGGGGACCCGGATGTTGAAGCGGACGGCGTGGACCAGGTCCGCGCCGGGGTCACGCTGGGAGAAGTCGTGCCAGCTCGGAAAATCGTGGGTCAGATAATTGTTGTCCCCGTCGCGCCAGACGACATGGGCGTGCTCCTGATAGAGCAACGTGAAGGCGCGCCGGACGCTGCAGACGTTGACCGCCTGCCACAACCGGTTGAGAACCAGCACGTGCCTGTCGAGCAGCGACTCCATGGGATGGGTTGGGTTCGTGCGCTTCACGAACGCCGGCAAAGTAGCCAAGGGCCGCCGCCCTGTCAAACCGCAGGCCGGGCGCTGCGGTCGGGCGCCATTGCTTTTTGGCGCGGGGAAACCTATGTTTCGAGGTTCCATGAGTTTCGCGCGGTTAATCATTCTTCTCGTCGTCGTGGCGGCGGGAGGAACCAGCCGGACCTCGGCGCAGGACGATCCGGCGCGCGAGTATTTTTCGGCCTATCAAGAGTTCCAACGCGCCGAGCGATTGGAGCGCGAGGGCCGCACCGATGACGCCATTGCCAAGTTCCGTTTCGTGGCCACGCAACTCAGCCAGCTCAAGTCACAGTCGCCGGACTGGCAGCCGATGGTCATCGACTTCCGGTTGGGCAAAACCAAAGAGGCGATCGTCCGTCTCGAGGGATCACTCGAGTCGCCAACCTTGGGACCGCCGCCGGATCTTCCGATGGTCGATGGTTCGGAGGATATCCTTCCGCCCTTGCAATCACCGCGCCGCGAAGGCGGGGGTGCTCCGCCGACCATTTCCATTTCACCCGGACAGGAGGAAGATTTCGCGACGGATCCCGCAGGGCCGTCGGAGCCGGCCGCCGTGTCTGGCTCGGGCGACGAATCGGCGCGCCTGCGCGAGCAACTGCGCGCCGAACAAAGACGCGCGGAGGAACTCGAGCGGAATTTGCAGCAGGGTGAAGCAGACCTTTCCGCGGCGAGCATGGAATTGGAAAAGACCAAGGTGCTTGTCGTGGACCTCACCACCAAGATGCGACAAATCGAGGAGTCGGGCGTTGCCTCGGCTGATGTTTCCGCGTCAGCCAAGGAGGAAATCGACAAACTCACCGCGGCGGCGCGGGAGTTGGAGAGTGCCGTTGCCGCGGCCAACCTCGAGAAAGAAGAGCTGAGCGGACGCATCGCCGAGAGCGCCAAGCAGGTCGAGGAACTCGGCGCGCGGGCCGAGGCCGCTGAGGCGCGGACCAAGGAATTGGAGGGCGAGCGCGAGGCTCTGACCGCTTCCCGCGACCAAGCGGTCAAGGAGGCCGGGGAGGCAAAAGCGGAAGCGCAGACCCTCACCGCTCGCGTGACCGAACTGGAAGAAGAGCGCACGCAACTCGTCGCGGCGCGCGATGAGGCCCAGCAAGAGGCGGCGGAAGCGAAAACGGCCCTGGAAAAATCGGCCGATCTCATAGAGTCCAACCGTGACCTTGAGGCGAAGCTGGCCGAAGCGGCGACGCAGATGGATGGCATGGCGACGGACGCCAAAGAAAAAGAGCAGGTCATTGCCGGCCTACAATCCAGCCTCGACACGGTGCGGGCGGAGCTGGTCGAGGCGCAAAACAAGCTGCGCGATGACCGGCAGCGCTTTGACCAGTTGCAGCTGGTCAACGACCAGTTGCTCAAGGAATACGACGAGGTCACCGGAGCGTTGGCCGCGGTGCAACTCGGCGACGTCACGGCCGCCGAGGCGAAGCTGATCCAGCAGGAGAACGAAGTTTTACGGGGCATCATCATGCGGCAGATCAAGGAGCAAGCGCGCCGCGAACAGGCCTACCGTCTCGCGCAGGAGGAAATGGACCGTTTGGAAATCAAGTCCGACACGCTCAGTGACAAAATTATCCAGCTGGCCAAGCCGACCCTCGACTTGACCCCAGCCGAACAGGAAATGCTCAAGCGTCCCGTGGTCACCGTGTTGGCGGCCAGCGCCGACACGCTCACCGCGCAGGTGGAATTGCTCAAGCCGAAAGTCGACGATGTTGCGGCCACGACAGGCGAGGCTGCGTTCGCCAACCCGCCGCCGGGCGAGGAAGCGGTCGTGACCGTCACGGAAGCAACGGTCGAGACGGCGGCGGTCGGGGCGGATGCGGTGCCGGCCACCGAGTCCACAGAAACGGCCGCCCCCGCAACTTCCATGGGCACCGAAATGACGCCCGAGGTTCTGGCCCTGATTGCCGAGGCGCGCAGCCAATTCGTGCGCGGAAATTTTGCTGCCGCGGAGAAGCTCTACCAGCAATTCGTCGAACTGCAGCCCAATAGTACGGTGGCGCTGGCCAACCTCGGTGTGGCGCAGTTCCGTCAGGGCAAACTTACCGCAGCGCAGTTGGCCCTTGAAAAAGCGATCGCGGCGGACCCCGAGGACGCTTTCAGTCTGACCACCCTCGGCGCGGTCATGATCGAGCAAAACCGGATCGAAGATTCCATCGGGTATCTCGAGCGCGCGAGCGCCGTGGCTCCCGATGACCCGATCACCCTCAATTATCTCGGGGTTGCTTCCAGCCAACTCGGTCAATTCGGCAAGGCCGAGCAGTCCCTGCGCCGCGCCATCACGGTGAATCCCGACTACGCCGAGGCGCACTTTAACCTGGCCGTGATTTATGCCACGGCGAAACCGCCTTCGATCGCGCTGGCCAAGCGGCACTACGAAAAAGCCCTCGAGTTGGGGGCCGGGCCGGATACGCGGCTCGCGACGATGTTGCAGGGCGAGCCGGGTAGTTGATCGTCTCGGGCGAGGGCGCCTCCGCGACAATGTCGTCTGGAGGGGTGGCGGCGGTGTCCCGTCGCATCCTTTTCTCCGCTGGTAGCAGAGACGCTCGCCAAACAGTTAACCCAAGGGGTCCATCGCCTTGGGATTTTGTCCTTCGGCTCCCGGGTAGGGTCGGACCTTTGCCTAGGGGCCATCTTCACTGCGTTCCGGTTGGGCCGACCGCGAACCTTCTCTGGGATTCGACGCGGCCGGTCCGGAGGCCCAGCCCTACCGCTCGATCCATAGCCGAAAAGCCAAAGGACGTTGGGATGAGTCAACTCCCGCCCAGGTGCGCCTCGGTGGCAGCGCCGGAAAAGGCAGAATGTTTTGCCTCGTTGCGGCTGAGATGGGGCCGAAAACGTGTGCCGCCCCATTTTTCCTTGCGGCAACACGCGCTTGGCACGACGGGATGGATAGGATCATCGTTGGCCAAGAGTCGTGGCCTCGACAAAGCCCCCGGCCGGCCCCGGCTTGCTCAGAGATTGGCGGAGAGAAAGCCGTTGTTGTAGGGCCAACCGGCGGTGGTCAGGGTTTCGTAGTCCTCGGGGCTGAGGAGTTCGACCAGATCGAGGGTGGTGAGGTCGGCGGATTGGGCCGAAGGGGAGGGTTCGGACCGGGGCAGCACGGCGAGCAGAACCAAGCCGGCAACGGCGGCGGGGGCGAACCAGCGGAAAGCGGTCGATGCCCAGTTGCGGTGACGGCTGTCCCGGGAGTCGATTAGCCGGGTGACTTTGGCGGCAAAGAATGGCGGGGCGGCCGGGCGCGGGCTGCGGCCGAGGAGATCCCAGAGTTTATGGTCGTCCATGCACGGTTGAACCCCGCCGGTGCCCCAAGGTTGCGGTCTGCCGGGTCCCGGCGGGACCCGTCTGATCACATGTCGCGGGGTTCGAGGTAGCCTTCGAGTTGGCGCAGGCGGGTGGGGTGGCGCATTTTGCGAAGGGCTTTGGCTTCGATCTGACGGATGCGTTCACGGGTGACTTTGAACTGGCGCCCGACTTCTTCCAAGGTGCGCGGGTAGCCGTCAACCAAGCCGAAGCGTTGCTCGAGGACGCTGCGTTCGCGGTCGGTGAGGCTCTCGAGCACGTCTTTGATTTTGTCCTTGAGCAGGATGATGGCGGCGCTGTCGGCGGGGTTTTCCGCCGATTTGTCCTCGATGAAATCGCCGAAGCTGGTGTCGTCGCTGTCGCCGACCGGCATCTGCAGGGAGATGGGGGTCTGGGCCATCTTGAGGACGGCGCGGACGCGTTCGACGGGGAGCTGGATTTCATCGGCGATCTCGTCGGGGGACGGTTCGCGTCCGTATTCCTGCACGAGCTGTTTCTGCACGCGGATGAGTTTGTTGATCGTCTCGATCATGTGCACCGGGATGCGGATGGTGCGGGCTTGGTCGGCGATCGAGCGGGTGATGGCCTGACGGATCCACCACGTGGCGTAGGTGGAGAATTTGTAGCCGCGGCGGTATTCGAATTTTTCCACCGCCTTCATGAGGCCCATGTTGCCTTCTTGGATGAGGTCGAGGAAGGAGAGGCCGCGGTTGGTGTATTTTTTGGCGATGGAGATGACAAGCCGGAGGTTGGCCTCGACCATTTCGGTTTTGGCTTGGTGCGCGGCGCGGTGCCATTTGCGGAGGTCGCCGTAGGACTCTTTGAAGACGTCCGGAGCCATCCAGGCGCGGAGGGAAATTTCGTGGATGCGCTTGGCCAGTTCCAGGGCCTTTTTCTTGGCTTCGGCGTTGCGTTTGGCCCGTGCGCTGTTTTGCGCGTGCTCTTCGCCGAGGTGAAGCAGGGTGCGGTGGGTGTCTTCGGCGGCCTGGACAAAGTCGTCGGTGATCTTCTGTTTGTAAAAGAACTTGGGGTAGTGCGCACGGAGGCCAGAGATGGCTTTCTCGAAGTTTTTCAGGACCGGGGCCGAGGGCTTCTTGCTTTTGACGAGGCCGACGAATTGGAGGTCGATGCGTTGCGCGGCCGACTTGATCGTCGCGCAGAGGCGCGGCAGGGCTTTCATGTAGCGCTCACGGCTTTCGATCTTTTTGTCCATAATGACGCGATCGAAACGTTCGCGCTGGTCGAGGAGTTTCTGGGCCAGGTCGAGGTGGGCGCGGGCCACGAAGCCCATGCGGTAAACGATGTCTTGGACCCGGATTTCGGCATCCTCGATACGTTTGGAAATTTCGACTTCCTGCTCGCGGGTGAGCAGGGGGACTTGGCCCATCTGCTTGAGATACATGCGGACGGGATCGTCGAGGATATCGAGGCGGCCGTCGGACTTGTCGTCCTTCTCGGCTTTTTCTTCTTTCTCCTCTTCTTTGCGCGGCGCTTTGTCGGTATCGATGTCGCTTTGCTCGATCAGTTCAATTTCGACTTCCCGGAGACGGGTGATGATCTTGTCGATGACGTCCGGATCATTGACCGCGGAAGGCAGGTTTTCTTCGAGGTCGTCGAAGGTGAGGTAACCCTGATCCTTGCTCAGCTTGACCAGCTCGCGGGTTTTGTCCGCGATGAATTTGTCAACGTCCATGCCGGGAGCCGCCTCGGCGGCCGCGAGGTGGGCGCCGTTCTTGCCGCCGGCGGGCTTGGCGGCGGGCTTTTTGCCGCCGCCTTTGCCCTTGGAGGCTTCGACCACGGGAGCTTTGGCGGCCTTTTCCGGGGCGGCTTTGGGTTTGGGCGCGGGCTTGGGGGCCGGCTTTTTGTCCGCGGGTTTCGTCGCCTTGGGCGCAGGCTTTGCGGGCGGGGTCTTTTTCTTCGCCACGGGCTTCGCCTTTTTCGGCGCGGGCTTGCGCAGCGGCTTTTTGGGCTTTGCGAATTTGACTTTAGCTGGCTTCTTCTTCGATTTGGTGGCCATAGAACAGTTCGTCGGTCGGGGCGTCGCGCCGGAGGAAGACCGGCGGCGAACCCTTTGCAGGATGATGTCAGTGCGACCCGCTAAGCTGACTCATCCGCTGCATGATGTCAACCACCTCGGCCTGCAAAGTGGCGACTTCGCCGGGGGGGAGGCCGGATTGGCGGAGCCGGGCGGTGAGGGCGGCGCGGCGCGCTTCAAGTTGCTGCCGGTGCAGCGTGCGGAGGGTATCGCGGGCGATGGCGCCGGGGTCCGTGGCCGGGCGTCCCATGAGGAGCGCGGCGAGCACGGACTGGGCTTCGGTGGACTGGGCGGCCAAGAACGCCTGGGCCGCTGCGGCGTTGGCCGGGTCAAAGGTGGCCGCCAGGCATTTTTGGAGGAGACCCGCGCCGGGGCGGTCGGAAAGAATCCGGGTATCTTGAGCCGCCAACCACTGGCGTGTTTCGAGGCTGCCGAGGGCGGCATGAATGAGCAGGCGGATCGTATTGTCCGGTTCCCCTTCCGGGCGGGTGTCTTCGTTCTCAGCGGCGAACTCCTCTTCGTGGGCCACCGAGGCTTGGGCGGGCACCGCGGCAAGAAAGGCCTGGGGCGAGACGGCGAGGCGCGGTCCGAGTCGCGAGGCGAGAGATTCGCGGGCGACGGCGTCGGGCAGATGGGCGGCGAAGCCGGCCAGTTTTCTGATCAGTGCGGCCTTGGCCGGAGGGTTGTCGAGTTTGCCGCCGGAGGAAGCTTCGTCGAGGGCGAATTCGAAATAGTCGGGGGCGCGTTCGATGAGGGCGCGGAAGGCGTCGGATCCGTTTTTGCGGATGATCGAGTCGGGATCCTCGCCGGCCGGCAAGGGGGCGACGCGGACGCCGAAGCCGGCGGCGAGGAGAATGGGCAAGGAGCGCTCGACCGCGGTGCGGCCGGCGCGGTCCGAGTCGAAGCAGAGGACGGCGGTGTCGGTGTAGCGTTTGAGCAGGCGGGCTTGGGCGGGGGTGAACGCCGTGCCCTGCGGGGCGACGACATTTTCCAGACCGCTCTCGAAGACGCGGATGAGGTCGAGTTGCCCCTCGCAGACAATGGCCAGGCCCGCGTCGGCCAGCGGACGGCGCGCTTTATCGAGGCCGAAGAGAGCGCGGCCTTTGCTGAAGAGGGGGGTCTCGGGCGAGTTGACGTATTTGGCGGGATCCTCGGAGGGCGGCAGGACGCGTCCGCTGAAGGCAATGACTTCGCCGTAGTCGTTGCGGATGGGAAACATGAGGCGCTGGCGGAAACGGTCGGCCAGCGGTTTGTCCTCGCCGCCGTGGAAGAGTCCGCTGGCCCGCAACTCGTGGTCTTTGAAGCCGGCGGCGCGCGCGTGTTTGAGCAGGGCGTCGCGGCTGTCGGGCGCGTAGCCGATTTGCCAATTTTTCGCGATGGGGGAGCTGATCTCGCGGGATTTGAGGTAATCGCGGGCGGCGGCGCCGGCGGGAGCACGGAGGAGGTTGGCGTGGAACCAGTCGGCGGCGGCTTTGTGCAGCGCGAGGAGTCGTTGGCGCAATTCGCGGCGTTGGTCGTCACCGGGGGCGGATTCGTCCTCGAGAATGGTGATACCGGCTTTCTGCGCGAGGCGGCGGACCGCGGTGGCGAAGTCGACGCGCTCGTATTCCATGACGAACTTGAAGACGCTGCCCCCGGCGCCGCAGCCGAAGCAGTAATAGGCCTGCTTTTGCGGGCTGATGTTGAAGGACGGGGATTTCTCGCGGTGGAAGGGGCAGAGGGCGCGCCAACCCGAGCCGGCGCGTTTGAGCGGAAAGTAGCCGCCGATGATTTCGACGATGTCGCTGGCGGCGGCGACGCGCTCGATACTTTCCTCGGCGATGCGGGGCATGGGGTGGATCTTAGCGGATGGGGCAAACCGGTGCGCGCGAATTCGCCCGATTGGGCTTGAGGGTGGCCCCGGTGCGGTGATGATCGGGGTTATGAAATTCCTTTTGCTTTTGTTCGTCCTGCTCGGTGCCCCGTCCGTGTGGGCGCAAGTCGCGGTGTCGGAGAAAGCGGCAACCGAGCCGCTGCCGGAGGTGCTGAAACTCGACGGTGAGGTGCCCGAGGGCGCGGTGGTGGTCATTCCGCTCAAGGGCGAGGTTTCGAAAGCGCAATTCTTCTTCCTGCGGCGCGTGATCAAGATGGGCGAGGCGGCCAATGCTTCGGCCTACATTCTCGAGATGGATACGCCGGGCGGGGAGTTGGGTGCGGCGGTGGAAATTTTGCAGGCGCTCATGAAGGTGAAGGCCCCGACGTACACTTACGTCGATCCCAATGCCGGTTCGGCGGGTGCCCTCATCGCGCTCGGGACGAAGCATATTTGGATGGCGCCGGTCAGTGCGATCGGCGCGGCGGCGCCGGTCATGGGCGGGGGGCAGGAAATCCCCGAGACGTTGAAT
This sequence comes from Chthoniobacterales bacterium, assembly GCA_044359955.1. Taxonomy (GTDB): domain Bacteria; phylum Verrucomicrobiota; class Verrucomicrobiia; order Chthoniobacterales; family JACTMZ01; genus JACTMZ01. The sequence continues at coordinate 139,414 of JBIKLF010000003.1, forward strand.
GACAAGATCGTCTCCTATTATTCCGGCTACTTCCGCAGTGCGGCGGAGAACAGCGGCCACAACCCGGAACTCGCGGAGGCTTTCATCAACAAGGAAAAGGGCGTGAAGGTCCGCGGCAAAGTGATCACGGAAGACGGAGAACTGCTCACCTTGAGCGCGCAGGAAGCGGTGGAAAAAATCGGCGGCAAACCGCTTTTGGCCCAAGGCATCGCCGCCTCGGTGGCCGAACTGGCGCGCGATGCGGGGCTGAAGGGCCCGGTGGTCGAGGCCGAGCCGAGCGGTTTTGAACGGGCGGCCCTGGTCATCACCATGCTGGCGCCATTGTTTCTGCTCGGCGGAATTGTCGGCACCTACATCGAATTCAAATCGCCCGGCTTCGGGGTGCCGGGCGCGTTGGCGGCAATTTGTTTCCTCCTCTTTTTTGCCGGTCATTATGTCGCCGGGCTGACCGGCATGGAGGTCGCGGCATTTTTTGTCCTCGGGGTGATCCTTGTTTTGCTCGAGCTGATTTTTATTCCGGGGATCGTGGTGCTGGCCTTGGTCGGGACCTTGCTCATGTTCGGATCATTGCTGTGGGCGATGGTCGATTACTACCCGACGGCGCCGGAATGGCCGTCCTTCGATGTGCTCCTTCTGCCCCTGGCCAACCTCGGGGTGGCGCTCGGATTGGCCGGGGTGGCGATCTTTTTCCTAGCGCAATTTTTTCCGAAAATACCGGTGTTGCGGCGTTTGGTTCTGACTGCGAGCCAACCGGGAGGCGGGTCCCTGACCATGGACGAACCCGGCGCGGCGCGCCTGGCGGTCGCCGCGGGGGACAAGGGAAAGGCTCTGTCGATGTTGCGACCGGTGGGACGGGCGGAGTTCGCTGGCGAGACGGTCGATGCGCGGGCCGAGGGGGATTTTCTGGCGGCAGGCACGGCGATCGTCGTGCTGCGCGTCGAGGGCAGCGAGGTGGTCGTCGAGCGCGCCCGCGCTTGAGTCGTGACGGATTTTACGTGGCTGGCGGCGGCGATTTTTGCGGTCGCGCTGCTTTATTCCTCGGTCGGGCACGCGGGGGCGTCCGGCTACATTGCCGTGCTGGCCTTGGCGGGAATGGCGCCAGCGGAGATTCGTCCGGTGGCGCTGACGCTCAATGTGCTGGTCGCGGTGATCGGCACGGTGCAATTCGCGCGGGCGGGGCACTTTTCGTGGTCGCTCTTCTGGCCGTTCGCGGTGTTGGCGGTGCCGGCGGCGTTTCTCGGCGGGTGGCTGCAGCTGCCGACGGAGGTTTTCCAAGTGCTGGTCGGTCTGGTGTTGTGGTTTTCCGCGGTTCGATTGGTGTGGCGCAAGGTTGAGCCCGGGGACGTCGTGCGGCCGCCGCGCGTCGTGGCGCTGGGATCCGGGGCGGGCATCGGGTTTCTCTCCGGCCTGACGGGCACGGGTGGCGGGATTTTTCTCACCCCGTTGCTGCTCTTTTGCCGGTGGGCGCACGTGCGTGAGGCGGCGGCGGTGTCGGCGCTGTTTATCTTGGTGAATTCCTCGGCCGGGTTGGCGGGGTATGTTTCCAGCGGGCGTCCATTTCCCGCTTTTGCCTGGTCACTGGCTGCGGTGGCTGCGATCGGCGGCTTGGTCGGATCGCGCCTGGGGAGTCGTCATCTGCCGGTGCGCGCGATTGCCTGGTGTCTCGCGATGGTGTTGTTGCTGGCGGGGGGGAAGTTGGTGCTGGGGTGAGTTGCTCTATCCGCCGGCGACCATGCGGATGATTTCCAGGCGGTCGCCGTCTCGGAGATTTGTTTTGGCCCACTCGGAGCGGAGAAGGGCGGTGCCGTTGTGTTCGACCAAAGCGGCAGCGAGGGGGAGGCCGAGTTCCGCGACCAGTGCTTCCACGTGCGCCGCGTTCACCGCGCGTTCTTGTCCGTTGAGGTGGAGCGTCACGTGGCGAGGATGGCTTGGTCCCAATCTTTCCACACGGGGTCGAGGTCGAGATGACGCAGGCATGCGGCGACTTCGTGCGGGGTGCGTTGGTCGGAGGTGGAGAATTGTTCGGTGGCCAGGGCGTCGGCCGGAGTGTCGCAGGCCATGGCGCGTCCGCGCACCGTGAGGTGGAGGTGGTCGCGACCGAGTCCGGTGTAGCCGCCGGGTTCGGTGTGGCTGCCGGCGCTCATCATGGTCACACCGAGGGGTGCGACCGCGTCGCGCAGGGCGGCGGGTTCACGGGTGCTCAAGACGATGCCGGTGCGCGGGAAGTGGAGACGGAAAGCGCAGAGCAGTTGGACGAAGTCGCGGTCGTTGATCGGATGCGTGGGTTGGAATCCGCCGGCGGCGGGGCGCAGACGGGGAAAGCTGACCGTGAGGTGGGATTTCCAGCAGGTGCGCAGGAGGTGGTCGAGGTGGGCGGCGAGGGCGATGGCCTCGTCGCGCCAATCCCACAATCCGAAAAGCACGCCGATGCCGATGCGGCGGAAGCCGGCGGCGTGTCCGCGCTCCGGGCAGGCCAGACGCCAATCGTAGTCCTTTTTCGGTCCGGCCACGTGCATCCGCGCGTAGGTCGGGCGGTGGTAGGTTTCTTGGTAGACGACGAGCCCCTCGGCCCCGGCGCCGACGAGCGGGAGGTAGTCGGGCGTCTCCATCGGCGCGACTTCGATCGAGAGGGACGGGATTTCCGGGGCCATGGTGCGGAGGATTTTTTCGAGGTAGCCGTTGGAGACAAATTTGGGGTGTTCGCCCGCGACGAGAAGGATGTTGCGGAAGCCCTGGGCGGCGAGGTGGCGGGCTTCGGCCCGGACCTCTTCGGCCTCGAGCGTGACGCGAAGGATGGCATTTTCGCGCGAGAAACCGCAGTAGGAGCAGCTGTTGATGCACTCGTTGGATAGATAGAGCGGGGCAAACAGGCGGACCGCTTTGCCGAAGTGACGGCGCGTCATGGCGCGCGAGCGTCGCGCCATCTCTTCGAGCCGGTCGTCGTCGGCCGGGGCCAAGTCGCGGGCGAACGCGGCCACGGCCGGGGTCAGGGGCAGGCCGAGCGGGGCGAGGATCTCCGCGGGATCGGGCTGGCGGACAAGCGAGGCGTGCATCGGGAGGAGATAGTTTACCGGGTTGTCCTTTTTTGCAATTGCAAGACCCGCCTCCGGTCGGGGAAGCTGCGTTCATGTTTCGCGGCAAAGCAGATATGAGGCTCCTCACCGGCACGGCGCACCCGCAATTGGCCAAGGACATTGCCGACTACATCGGTGTGCCGCTGGGCGACGCCACGGTGAGTTCGTTTCCGGATGGTGAGACGTTCGTGAAGATCAATGAGAACGTGCGCGGCCGCGATGTCTTCATCATCCAGCCGACGTGTCCGCCGACGAACCAGAACCTGATGGAATTGCTCATCCTGGTCGATGCAGCGCGGCGGGCCAGTGCGGCGCGCATCACGGCGGTGATTCCATTTTTCGGCTATGCGCGTCAGGACCGCAAAGACCAGCCGCGCGTCCCGATCACGGCGAAGCTGGTGGCCAACCTCATCGTGGCCGCCGGCGTGAACCGCTTGCTCACCATGGATCTGCATGCCCAGCAATTGCAGGGATTTTTCGACATTCCGGTCGACCATCTTTATGCGCTGCCCGTCTTGATCAAGCACCTGCAGAAAAAAAACATCCCTGATCTCGTGGTGGTTTCGCCCGACGTCGGCGGCGTGAAAATGGCCTCGGCCTACGCGCAGGTGCTGGGGGCGGGCCTGGCCATCGTGGTCAAACGCCGGATCAGCGCCACGGAAACTGAGGCGCAGCATGTCATCGGCGAAGTGGAGGGCAAAAATGTCCTCTTGGTTGACGACCTCACCGAGACGGCCGGCACCCTGGTCGGGGCGGCGCGCATCCTGCGGTCCGCGGGGGCCAAGGATATTTATGCGATGGTTTCCCATGCGGTCCTCGTCGACGTGGCAGCCCAGCGGCTGCGGGAGTCGGATATCAAGGAATTGGTGGCGACGGACAGTGTGCCTGTGCCGCAATTCGAGGGCTGCCCGATTGCCATTTGTTCGGTGGCCAACCTGCTGGGCGAGGGGATCAAGCGCATCCATGAGGATGAGTCGGTGACTTCTTTGTTTGAAATCAACGGACGATCTGTCTAGTGTCCCGCCCCTTATGTCGAATCAAGTCAGTCTGAAGGCCACCAGCCGCACCGCCCTCGGGCGCAACGCCGTGAAACAATTGAAGTCCGCCAAGGCCGTGCCCGCCATTTTTTACGGCCACGGGATCGAGCCCCAGCCTTTGCAGGTCGAGCGCCGCGCCATCGATACGTTATTGTCCCGCGCGGTGGGCGAAAACATTCTTGTCAACCTCGAGATCGAGGACGGCGGCAGCCCCGGCGGGCGTCTCGCGCTGATCAACGAAGTGCAGCACCACCCGGTCAGCCGCGCCGTCCTGCACATCGACTTCCAGGCCGTTTCCATGAACGAAACTCTGGTTGCCGAGGTGGTGATCGAACCGTTCGGCGAAGCGGCCGGGGTCAAAACCGGCGGCGGTCTGCTCGAGCAGAACGTGCGCATGGTCGAAGTCGAGTGCCTGCCCAAGGACCTGCCGGAATCGATCCGCGTCGACGTGAGCGGCCTCGGCTTGGGCTCGGCTTTGCATATCAGTGATCTTCCGGCCATACCCGGCGTGAAGTATCTGGCCGATGGTGGTGTCACCGTTTTCCTCGTTTCCGAACCGAAGGTTGCCGACGATACCGCGACGACCGAAGGCGGTCCTTCGGAGCCCGAGGTGATCAAGGAGAAGAAGCCGCAGGAAGGCGAAGCGAAGGAAGGGTCGAAGTAGGACGGCACCCCGATGGAAACCGGCGCCCCGACATGGTTGGTCGCCGGTTTGGGCAATCCCGGGGCGCGCTACGCCCGCACGCGGCACAATATCGGTTGGCTCGCGCTCGATGCGCTGGCCACCGGGCCATTCCACGGGGAGAAGCGTTTCGAGGGCGCTGTGTCGCGCATGGACGGCGCGTGGCTGCTCAAGCCGTCGACCTTCATGAACTTGAGCGGCGTGGCCGTGCGGGCCATGGCCGATTTTTACAAGATCCCCCACGAACGCGTCCTCGTCGTGCTTGACGATGCGGCCCTCGCTTTCGGGCGGTTGCGGATCCGTCCGTCGGGCAGCGCCGGGAGTCACAACGGCCTGGAGTCCGTCCTCGTGCATTTCGCCACCGAGGACGTGCCGCGCCTGCGCGTAGGGATTGGCAACCCGCCTCCTCCCATGGCTTTGCCGGATTACGTGCTCGCGCCTTTCACGTCCGAAGAGGAGGCGGAGTTGGGGGCGATAACGGACCGCGCGGCCGAATCAATTCGCGTCATTCTGAAAAACGGGCTTGCCGCGGCGATGAATGAGTTCAATAAAGAAGGATTATGACCAAACGACGTTACGAAGTGCTCCTGGTGCTCAACACCAAAGGGAAAGAGGAATCGGTCAATGACCTGATCGAAACCGTGGAAAAACAAATCAAAGCCGACAAGATCGAGCTCGAGCAGACCCAGCGTCTCGAGAAGCGCCACTTTGCTTATGTGAGCCGCAAACAGACCTCCGGCTACTATGTGAATTTCATCGTCCACGCCGAGCCGGCCCAGATCGAAGCCCTGCAATCCAAGTGGAAGCTCGATTCGGTCATCCACCTGCAACATTACCAAAAACTGAAACCCGTCGCGCAAGCGGCCTGATCCCCGACCACCATGGCTTCCTACAATCGAGTTGTCCTCCTTGGCAATTGCACCCGCGATCCCGAGGTCAAATACACGCCCAAAGGCACGGCCGTGACCGAACTCGGCTTGGCCGTTAACCGTTACTACTCCACGGATGGCGGCGAGAAGCGCGAGGAAACGACTTTTGTCGACGTCACCCTCTGGGGTCGTCCGGCCGAAATCGCCGGCGAGTATATCAAGAAGGGCCGTCCCGTCATGATCGAGGGCCGCTTGCAGCTCGACACGTGGGACGACAAGCAGACCGGGCAGAAGCGTTCGAAGCTCAAAGTCATCGGGGAAAATCTTCAACTCCTCGGCAGCCGCGATGCCGGTGAGGGCAGTGGCGGCGGTGGTGGTGGTGGCGGTGCCAGCCGTTCCGGCGGCGCAGCCAAGCCGGCCAAGGCGGCCCCCGCCTCCGAAGAGCCCTCCGACGACGACATCCCGTTTTAAGCGGCGCCCGTCGGGAGGCGATCAGCTCAAGCCCCGCGGTCTTCCGCGGGGTTTTCTTCGTCCTCGCCGAGTTCGGTTTCGATTTCCCGGCGCCAGGCCTGCGAGATGAGCGGGCGGGCCAGTCCGTAGAGCAGGTAGGCGATGAAGATCATGGCCGGCATCCACTCGTAATTCATCACGGTGAAGATGAGCACGACGATGATGCCGATGAATTTCGGAATGGAGCGCCGGGTGCGCCAGTTGACCGCCTTGAAGCTCGGGTAGCGCACCTTGCTGAACATCATGAAGGAAAGGAAAAGCATGAGCGGGGGGAGGGCGAATTTCCATGGCCCGATCGTTTTCTGTCCGGCATCGAGCCAGAGCATGAACAGGGTGAGCGAGGCAATGAGGCCGGCGGCTGCCGGGATGGGGAAGCCTTCGAAATCCTTGTTCACCGCATCCTCACCGCGCTGCGCGGCCAGGCAATTGAACCGCGCGAGACGCAGGGCGCCGCAAGCAAGGTAAACAAAGGCGATGAGCATGCCGTAGCGGTCGAAATCCCGGAGCACGATGTGAAAGCTGAGCAGGGCGGGGGCCACGCCGAAGGACACGATGTCGGCCAGCGAATCGAATTCGCGCCCGAAGGCACTTTCATTCCCCCCGAGCCGCGCGAGCCGCCCGTCGAGCAAATCGAAAACGCAGGCCCCGAGGATGAACCAGATCGCGGTATGGATCTGCCCCGCAGGATTCAGTCCCGCATTCATCTGGATGACCGCGTCGAGGATGTTGAGCACGGCGGCGAACCCGCAGAACAGGTTGCCCGCGGTCATGAGATTGGGCAGGAGGTAAATCCTCGCCGCTTGGTTGTCTGGGTCGGGGTTCATTGCACGGCGGATGGGTGGCCGGAAGACGGCGCGGTCTGACCGGACGGCGCCAAGCGGGCGACGATGGTGCTGCCTCCTTTGACATGGTCGCCGACCCGCACCACGACCTCCGCCTCGAGCGGAAGGCAGATCTCGGTGCGCGATCCGAAGCGGATCATGCCGAAACGTTCGCCGCGCGCCAGTCGCTGGTCGAGGCGGGCCCAAGGAACGATGCGGCGGGCGATGGCGCCGGTAATCTGGCGGACTACGAGGAGGAGGCCGTCAGGGCACTCCAAGCCCCAGGTCCGTGCGGTGTTGTGGGTCGAAGCGGCCGGGCTGCGGGCATCATGGTAGGTGCCTTCGAACTCGGCGGTGTAGACCACACGGCAGTCCGCCGGGGCCCGGTTGACGTGCACGTCGAAAACCGAAAGAAAAATGCCGATGCGGCGAGCGCGCCGGTTGACCAGTTCGCTTTCCTCGATTTCCACGATGTCGGTGATGCGTCCGTCGGCCGGCGAAACAATGAGGCCCGGGCCGGTGGGCACGGTGCGGGGTGGATCGCGGAAAAACCACAGGGTGAAAGCGAGGAGGGCGGCGGGGGGGATGACCAACCACCACGGGCCAAAGAACCACGCCGCGGCAGTCGCCACGGCGAGAACGAGCAGGATCCATTTGCCCTGCCAGAGAGTAGGCCAACTCATACGGGAGCGGACTTTACACACCCGTCGGCATGGCGAGAAACCATTTGATTGGATTACGCGGCGCGGGCGGTTAGTTTGGCCGGCATGGAGCAACGCGAAATCACCCTGACCCGCGACTGCAAAGTGATCCTCATCCCGAGCGGTGAGGAAGCGACGCTTTCGGCCGGCAGTCCGGTCATCATCACGCAGTCGCTCGGCGGCACCTACACCGTGGCGACGCAGACGGGTCTGGCCCGCATCGCCGAAGCGGATGCCGATGCGCTAGGGATCGCGATGGAGACAAAAGAAGCCACCGCGGCCTCGGCGGGTGGAGCGGCGACCAGCGGCGACGTCAAGGACGACGATGTTTGGACGCAGTTGAAAAATGTTTATGACCCGGAAATCCCGGTCAACATCGTCGACCTCGGATTGGTCTACGATTTGATCCTCGGCAAGAGCGAGTCGGGCGGCACGACGGTGAACGTAAAAATGACCCTCACCGCGCCTGGTTGCGGCATGGGCCCGACCATCGCGGCCGACGCGCGCAGCCGCATCCTGACGGTGCCGGGTGTGGAGTCCGCCGAGGTGGATCTCGTCTGGTCGCCGCCTTGGAACCAGGGCATGATCACCGAAGCGGGACGCATGAAGTTAGGCTTGGTGTAGCGCGGTGGATCGCGCCGTCCCGGTGCGATGACGGCGCAGCTGGGCCGTGTTGCGGCAGGTTTTGGTTGGCAGAACGGCGGCAGCCGGGTATCTTCCGCGCCTTATGAGTCAGCATAGAAGTTTACGGGGGCAGGGCGCGATCAAGGCGAAGCGGAATGTTTTGAAGCGTTTTGAGCGCGTGGAGGTGCTCAAAAAGCGCGGACAGTTCAAGGAGGGCCAAAGCGTCCTCGGCTTGAAGAAGACCAAGCCGGACGAGTGAACGGCGGTCCGATTTATCTCACCACGAGCAGGCGGCCTCGGCCGCCTGTTTTGTTATGAAGCAACCGATGCGATTAAACCGTTACCTCGCCCTCTGCGGGCTCGGGTCCCGTCGTGCTTGCGAGGAAATCATCCTCGCCGGCGGCGTGCGCATCAACGGGCGCGCCGTGCGCGAGTTGGCCACGACGGTCGAACCCGGTGACACGGTGGTTGCCCGCGGGCGCGTGGTGCGGGCCGCCGAGACACGCTATCTGGCCGTGCACAAACCGGCGGGCTGTTTGACTTCGCGCGCTGCGCAAGGCGGCAAGCCGACGCTTTATGAATTGCTGCCGCCCGAGTTGTCGACCTTGCCCTACGCCGGGCGGCTTGATGCGGAAAGCGAGGGGCTTTTGCTCCTGACCAATGACGGCGCCTTGGCCCAGGCCTTGACCCACCCTTCGCGGCATGTGGAAAAAGAATACGATGTCGTGCTCGACCGCTCCTTCGACACAAGCCTCATCCCGAAGCTGATCAAGGGGATTTATCTGGAAGAAGGACGGGCCCGAGCGGCGCATGTCCACGTGGAGGGCGCGAACAAGGTGCGGGTGGTTCTCACCCAAGGGATCAACCGTCAGATCCGCCGCATGTTTGCCGCGCTGGGTTACAAAGTGAAGCGGCTGACGCGGACACGGCTGGGCCCACTGCACCTGGGGCGCTTGCCGCGCGGGTCGTGGCGGGAGTTGACGGCGCGGGAAATTGATGCGCTGCGCAAGGCGGTGGCGGGACGGTAGGTGGATCGCGCCGTCCCGGCGCGATCATCAGCGCCGCCAGCGCAGCGTTGCTTTCGCCACAGCGCACGATAAAAAGATCGCATGCGCCAATGCATCACCTCCGTCCCCGAAGGCCCGTCGGCCATCGGTCCCTACTCCCTCGCCGTCGCCGCCGAGGGCAAATTCCTCTTCGTCTCCGGCATGACGCCGATGGATCCGGTGACCGGCAAGATGTGCGACGGTCCGGTCGGTGAGCAGACCCGCATCGTGCTGGGAAACATGCGCAAGGTCGTCGAGGGGGCCGGGGCCAAGCTTTCCGACGTGGTCAGTTGCCGGGTTTTCCTCGCCCAGCTGACCGAGAAAAACTTTGCCGAAATGAACGCGGTCTACAAAGAATTTTTCGCCGGGGATTATCCGGCCCGCACGACGGTCGGCGCCCAGCTGATGAATATGCAGGTGGAGATCGAGTGCATCGTGCGGCTGGATGCCTGAGGCGTGACGCGGGTGGCTCCGCGCGATATTGTTGTTCATGCTCGCCCGCCGCTCCAAACGCGCCATCCTGGCGTTCGCTGGGCTTTTTTTGCTCGTGACGGTGCTGCTGGCCGTGACGGGGCGGTATTTCCAGGCGGTCGAACAAAAGCGCCGTCTCGACGAGGAGAAGGCCACCTTAAAGCAGCGCGAGGAGTTTTTCTTTACGGTGGAGCGTCGCACGCTTGAACGCGAACGGCGTTTTCCGGCGGCGGTGGATCCCTGGCTGGTGGCCAATGTTCCCGCGGAGGTGGCGGGGCGGGTCTCGGAGATCAAGGTCGAGCCCGGTTCGCTCGTGCGGCTGGGTGACCCGTTGGTGCTGCTCGACGACGAGATTGCGGCCAGCGATTACCGCCGCGCCTCGGCCAAGCTCGGGGAGTTGCAACGTCTGCTCGGCGAAGCCGAGATTTTAGGCAAAAGCAAAGTCGTCTCGCGAACACAGGTTGAATCGGTGCGGGCCGAAGCGCGGCAGGCCGATGCCGAGGAGGATGCGACCCGGGCCCGCCTCGAAGACCACACCATCCGTGCCCCGTTCGGGGGATCGGTGGCGGAGCGCCTCGTGCAGGTCGGCGAAGCGGTCAACGTCAACCAGCCGGTTGCCCGTCTGGTTGATACCAGCCGCTTGCGCGTGGTCTTTTATGTCAATGAGCGCGACGTGGCTTCGTTCCCGGCCGGCGCGAAAGTCCGTCTCCGTTTGCCGGCCGCTCCCGGCCAAGTGTATGAGGTCCCGGTCGTACATGTGGCGCGTGCGTCGGACGAAGCCACGCGGCTTTTTCGGGTCGAGGGGGAATTGGCCAATGCGGATCTCGCTCTGCGCGGCGGGTTGACCGGAGAGGCCACGGCAACGGTCGCACTTTACACGGACCAGCTGTTCATCCCCACCGCCTGCGTGCGACTTGAGGGGGCGGGGGCTTATGTCCTGCGGGTCCGTGAGGGGGAAGGCGGTCCGGAGAGCGTCCGCATCCGGGTGGGGGAGGAAGTCGACGGTTTTTATCCGGTGCTGGAGGGGTTGGCGGCCGGGGACCGCCTCCTGGTGCGGTAGCGGGATTGACGCGCCGCGCCGCGCATGGCAAATAAACGGTCTCTCTTTCGCGCGATTAGCTCAGTGGTAGAGCGCTTGCTTCACACGCAAGAAGTCGCAGGTTCGAACCCTGCATCGCGCATGCCTTGACAGAAGTGGCCTGACTATTCATATTAGAGGTCAACCTTTTCTGACGAAAAGTGGGTTTCGGCCCACTTTTTTTTATCCTCTAAACACACACGACGATGAGTAACGAACTGCTGACCATGCTGGAGTATTTGGAGCGTGAACGCGGGATTTCGCGCGAGACCCTGCTGCAAGCCATGCAGGAGGCCATTATCAAAGCGGCGGGCAAGGGCTTTGGCGGCTACACCCGCGAGTTGCGCGTCGAGATCAGCCCGAAGACCGGCAAGATTTGCGGCGTGGCCAACGTCCTGGTGGTCGACAAGGTGAGCAACCCGCAGGAAGAAATGTTGCTGGCCCGCGCCCAGGTGATCAAACCCGGCGTTCAGCCCGGCGACACGCTCGAAGTCGAAGTGGAACCGGCCGCCTTCGGCCGCATCGCCGCCGGTGTGGCGCGCAATGCCATCATGTCGAGCATCCGCCGCGTGGAGAAAGAGCGGATCTACGAAGAATTCAAGGACCGCGCCGGCGACATCGTCAGCGGCACGGTGCGCCGCTTCGTCAAGAGCGACGTGATTTTCGACCTTGGCAAGTTCGAGGCCGTCATGCCTTCGCGCGAGCGCGTGGTGACCGAGGACTACAGCGTGGGCGACCGTCTCCGGGCCTACGTCGTCGCGGTGGAGAACGGGAAGGACGGTCCGCAAATCATTCTCTCGCGCAGCCATCCGAATTTCGTCCGCAAACTTTTCCAGTTGGAAGTGAGCGAAATTGCCGACGGCACGGTGCAACTCAAAGGCATCGCCCGGGAGGCCGGCGTGCGCACCAAGGTTGCGGTGGCCAGTGCGGACAGTAAGGTCGATCCGGTCGGCGCGTGCGTCGGCATGCGCGGTGCGCGGGTCAAGAATATCGTGCGCGAACTCAACAACGAGAAAGTCGACATCATCAAGTGGAGCGATGATCCGAAAGAATTTGTGGTCGAGGCGCTCAAGCCGGCCAGGATCAAGTCGATCGAGATCAACGAGACGGACAAGCGGGTCAAGGTTTGTGTCGACGAGGATCAGCTTTCCATCGCCATCGGCAAGAAGGGGCAAAATGCCCGGCTGACCGCCAAGCTGACCGGTTGGGAAGTGGACATCGAGAAGGACGCCTCCAAGGAGCAGGCCTTCGAAAACCAGGTTTCCAGCGCGACCGAAGCATTCAAAACCCAACTCGGGCTCGACGAAGAGACGGCGGCCAAGCTCGTGCAGAACGGCATTCCCAGTCCGCAGGATCTCGTGGCCGGCGGGGTCGAGGCGGCCGATCTGGTCGGCATGCTCGGCATCGATGAGGCCAAAGCGGTCGAAATCGTCGAACGGGCCAAAGGCCTCGAGGCCAAGAAATCCGAACCCGCCGCCCCGGCCGAAATGGCTGCCGCGGAATAATTTTGTCCACCAACCGCATGCCTGCCAAAGCGCCCGCCACCAGAAAGCCCGCCGCGAGAAAACCCGCCGCGAGGCCGGCGCCTCCTTCGTCCAAACCTGCAACTGAAGCCAAACCCAAGCCGGCCCCCAAGGCGCCGATGGAAGTCGTTTCGCTCATCGACGAGAAGCCGAAGAAAAAGCCGGTTAAGGATGCCTTGCTCGGGCCGGCACCCGCCCCGGCCGCGGAGCCCACGGTCGCTGGCGAAGTGGAACTGACCGAGGACGGCAGACCAATCATCAACATCAAGCCGCCGATCGTGGTGAAAGACCTCGCCGCGGCCCTCGGCATCAAGCCCTTCGTGGTCATCAAAGACCTGATGGAGCTGAACATTTTCGCCAATCTCAACCAGACGATCGAGCCGGGCGTCGCCGCGCAGGTTTGCGAGAAGCACGGTTTTGTTTTTGAAAAGGAAAAGCGTCAGACCGGTGCCGGCGTGCACAAAGCCGAACCGGTGGTGGCCCCGCCAGCCGAACCCACCGTCGTGGTGGCCCAAGACGAACTCGAACCGCGCCCGCCGGTCATCACCTTCATGGGCCACGTCGACCACGGCAAAACGTCGCTCATGGATTTCATCCGCAAGGCGCGCGTCGCGGCGGGCGAGGCGGGCGGCATCACGCAACACATCGGCGCTTACGCCGTGGAGCATGGCGGACACAAGATCACGTTCCTCGACACACCCGGCCACGCGGCCTTCACCGCGATGCGGGCCCGCGGGGCGAATGTCACCGATATTGTGGTGCTCGTCGTCGCGGCCGATGACGGCATCATGCCCCAGACCGAGGAGGCGATCAGCCATGCCAAGGCCGCCGGGGTGACTATCATTGTCGCGGTGAACAAAACCGATTTGCCGGCCGCCAATGTCGATCGCGTGAAGCAACAGTTGCAGGAGTTCGGCCTGGCTCCCGAGGACTGGGGCGGCTCGACCATCGTTTGCCCGGTCTCCGCGACCAAAGGCATCGGCATCGATCACCTGCTTGAAATGATGAATTTGCAGGCCGAGGTCCTCGAACTCAAGGCGAGCCCGAAAGTGCCGGCGCGCGCCACCATCATCGAAGCCGAGATGGAGCCCGGTCGCGGACCGACGGCCACGGTCATTGTGAAAATGGGCACGCTCAAGGTCGGCCAGGCCTTCCTCTGCGGCGTGCAATGGGGAAAAGTCAAATCCCTGATCGACGATTTCGGCAAACCGGTGAAACAAGTGGGTCCGGGTATGCCGGTCAAAATCCTCGGCTTCGACGGCCTGCCCCGGGCGGGCGACGAACTGATGGTCATGGATTCCGATCGCGCCGCGCGCACCTTGAGTGAGGAGCGGCAGGAGGAGGAACGCAAAGAGAAGCTGGCCTCCCCGCAGCGCGCCACCCTCGAAACCCTTTTCGACGACCTCGCAGCCGACCAGCGCAAGTCGCTGCGCGTCGTGCTCAAGGCCGATGTGCAGGGCTCGCTCGAGGCGCTGGTCCAAGCGCTCGGCGAGATCAAAGCCAAACAGATCGACCTCGATATCATCCACGCCGCCGTCGGGCCGATCAGCGAGTCTGACATCCTCCTCGCCACCGCCTCCGACGCCATTACGGTCGGCTTCGGGGTCAAGACGGAGAACAGCGCGGCCACGGCCGCCAAGCGGGAGGGCGTGCAGATCAAACTTTACTCGATCATTTATGAATTGATCGACCAGCTGAAGGAAGCCATGGCCGGCCTCCTCGAGCCGGAACTCCGTGAGAACGTCATCGGCCACGCCGAAGTGCGTCAGGTTTTCGATCTGACCAAAGGCATCGTGGCCGGCTGTATGGTGACCGACGGACGCATTCTGCGGACCGCGCGGGCCCGCGTGCTGCGCCGCAAGCAGCCGATTTACGATGGAGGCATTTCCACTTTGCGCCGCTTCAAGGACGATGTGAAGGAAGTGCGCAACGGTTTCGAATGCGGCATCAAGCTCGGGGATTACGAGGAATACGAAGCCGGCGACATCATCGAGGCCTACACCCTCGAGAAGGTCGCGCAGAAACTCGAGTAGCCCCGGGCCGGGACGCCCCGCATCCCGGAGCCCGCAACCCTCAATTGCCGAGATGAAAAACCGCATGGTCCGCGTCGCCGAAATTCTCAAGCGCGAGCTGAGTATGGCCGTCCTGCGCGAAGTGCCGACCGGTGGCGCCTTGATCACGGTGAATTCCGTGGACGTCTCCCCCGACCTGCGCAATGCCATCGTCTTCGTCGGAGTGTTGGGCACGGCCGCCCAGCAGAGACAGGCCCTGGAGCGCCTGGCCAGCAGCCGGCGTGTCCTCCAAGCGGATGTGGCCAAGCGTGTCGTCCTCAAGTTTACTCCGCATCTGCACTTCAAACTGGATGCGTCGATCGAGCGCGGGTCCCGCGTGCTCGATATTCTCGAGGAGCTGGGCGTCGAGGAGGAGCCCAACGGATGAGCCACGGAATCGACGCCACCCTCGGCCAGATCAAGCACACGCTGGATGCGGCCACCCGCATTCTTGTGTCCTGCCACGTGCGCCCGGACGCCGATGCCTATGGATCGGCCATCGCCATGGCCCTGCACCTCAAGGCGCAGGGCAAAGATGTAACGCTCTGGAACGAGGAGGGAATGACGGAAAAGTTCCGCTACCTTCCGGAGAGCAGCCTCGTCCAGGCCCCGCCGGACCAAGGGAAGCACGACTTCGATGTCTTTCTCGCGCTCGACACCTCGACCAAGGAACGCCTCGGCCGCGTGCTCAAGGCCACGGGGCAGGTGACCACGTGGATCAATATCGACCATCACGTGAGCAATCACCGTTATGCCGACCTGAACTACATCGATGACGCCGCGCCGGCCACCGGACAGATCGTTTACGATTATTTGGCCGAAGTGGGGGGCACGATCACGCCGGCCATGGCCGAAAATCTCTACGCGGCCATTTCCACCGACACCGGGTCGTTCCAATACGCCAAAACTTCACCGCATACCTTCCGGTTGGCGGCGGACTTGGTCGAGAAAGGGGTCAATGTGCCGGAGTTGTCGCGCAAAATGTATGACAGCTATCCGCGCCGCCGGCTCGAGTTGCTCAAGGCGCTCCTCAACTCGGCGCGGTTCGGCTGCGACGACCGCGTGGCCAGCTTCAGCCTGTCGATGGAGACCGCCCGGAACCTCGCCGTGCTCCCGGAGGACAATGAAGGGTTGATCGACCATCTCCGTGCGGTGGAAGGTGTGCAGGTCGCGGTGTTTTTCGAGGAATTGCCGGAGAACAAAGTGCGTCTGAGCATGCGCTCGAAGGAACCACGATTCGACGTCTGCAAAATCTGCGGTCTTTTCGGCGGAGGCGGTCACCCGCAGGCTGCGGGGGCGCGTTTGTCCGGAACGCTCGAAGCGGCGGAAGAAAAAGTATTGGAGGCCATTTGCCATGAAGTCCGAATCAATGATTGACGGTGTCCTCCTCGTGGACAAAGCCCCCGGCATGACGTCGCACGATGTTGTGGCGATCACCCGCCGTGTGCTCAACACGCGCAAAGTCGGTCACTGCGGCACACTCGATCCTCTGGCCACCGGGTTGCTCATCATCACCATCGGCCGCGGCACGAAAATCCAGGATCTCCTCATGAGCGAGGACAAGGAATACGTCGGCACGATCCGCCTCGGGCAGACCACGACGAGCCAGGATGCCGATGGCACGGTGCTGGAGGAAAGGCCGGTGCCGGAAGTGACGCGGGAGAAGCTGGAGGAGGTGTTCAGCGGTTTCCAAGGAGACTTCTACCAAACGCCGCCCATGGTTTCGGCGATCAAAAAGGACGGCGTCCCGCTCTACAAGCTGGCGCGCCAGGGCAAGACGATCGAGCGTGAACCCCGCTTGGTGCACATTTACGGCCACGAGATTCTCCACGTTGCCCTGCCCGAGGTGGAATTCCGCGTGGTCTGCAGCAAGGGTTTCTATGTGCGCACCTATGCGCACGATATCGGGGAACTGCTGGGTTGCGGCGGTCATTTGAAAGCCCTGCGCCGGACGGCGTCGGGAAAGTTCCGGGCAGATGGTGTGCTCACGGTGGAAGAATTGCGCACCTGGCCGCTTGAGCAGGTCAAAGCACGCATCATGAGCCTGCCGGAAGTGTCCCGTTTGCGCGGGGTCTGAGCCGCATGGAGGTCCTCCACGATTTGGAGTCGTTGCGGTCCTTGCCCGGACCGGTCTATCTGGCCATCGGCATTTTCGACGGCGTGCATCGCGGACACCGTGCGCTGATCGAGGAGGCCCAAGCCGACGCGAAGAAGACGGGCGGCACGGCGGTGGTCATGACCTTCGAACCGCATCCCATGATGTTTTTCCAACGCGCCGAGCCGCCATTGAGGTTATCCAGTCCGCGACACAAGGAATTGCTGCTGGCGCGTCAGGGGGTGACCCACTTGGCCGTGTTGCCTTTCGAGGCGGGACGCGCCGGGCAGACCGCCGAGGAGTTCGTCGAGGAATTGCGGGCGGCGTGCCATCCGCTCGGCGGCGTGGTGGTCGGGGCGGATTGGAAATTCGGGAAGGGGCGCGGGGGTGACGTGGGTTTGCTCAGGCGCTTGGGAGGATTCGAGGTGGACGGTATTCCGGCGGTGATGATCGGCGCGGATCCGATTTCCAGCACGGCTATCCGGCTGGCCGTGGCGCGGGGGGATCTGGCTTTCGCCGAGGAGGCGTTGGGGCGTCCGTATGCTGTTTTCGGCAAGGTGGTGCTGGGGGGAAGGCTTGGACACACGATCGGCTTTCCGACGGCGAACATCGAAACGGACGGTTTCCAGTTGCCGCCGGATGGGGTGTATGGGGTGCGGGTCCGGATCGGGGAGAAGACCTTTACCGGGGTGGCGAATTTGGGCGTGCGCCCGACGGTGTCTTCGGGCGCCAAGCGTGCGCTTGAGGTGCACCTGTTTGATTTCGACGGGGATCTTTACGGGATGGAGATCGAGGTGGAGTTTTTGCGGTTTGTGCGGGGGGAGAAGAAGTTCGGGTCGGTGGAGGAGCTGCGGGAGCAGATCGGGCGGGATGGGGCGGCGGTGCGGGGGGACGAGGGCGGAGGGATGAAACCTGAAACCTGAGTAATGTTATAGCGGCGGACTGTGTCCGCCGCCGGTTGTTGATCTCGAAACGACCGTCGCCGGGGACGGCGACGCTACAGGGGTGGTGTTGGCTTGACGGTGTTTACGTTGTAGACGATGGTGGGGTTATGTCAACGGTTGTGCAGTCGTGCCGGATCGAGAAGGACCATGCCAGGTTGCTTTCGCGCCAGGCGAGGCGGCGGCAGTTGGAAGTATCTACTTTGAGCAGTCTTTACCTGCGGGAAAAGTCGCTCGAGGAGGAGTATCCCGGCATCGGGTTCCGCGATGCGGCGGGCGGGCGCGAGGCTTATGTGCCGGGGCAGCGTGTGGCGGTGTGGGAGGTGGTGGATGTCCATTGCGCGGCGAAAACGATTTCCCGGACGGCGGGACATTTCGGTTGGCCGGACTACTTGGTGAAGTGCGCGCTGGCTTACGCACGGGAGTTTCCCGACGAGATTGCCGCGCAGCGGGAAGCGGAGGTCGGCGGGTGATTCGCCTGGTGGCCGATGCCAACCTGTCGCGCAAGTTCGTCCAAGCCTGCCGGCGTCTGGACAAGAAGTTTCCATTGAGCCACCTGGCCGACTGGATGGACGGGAGATACCGGGTCAGTCAGGACCCGGTGTTGCTTTCCGTTCTGCGCGAGCAGGGTCTGATTCTGGTCAGCTTCGACCGCCGGACGATGGCCAGATATGCCGGCGAACTGACCCGCGCGGGTTCCGGTCATGCCGGGGTAATTCTCCTGCGCCGAAGCGTTTCGCCGGTGGACTACGGGAAGCAGTCGCGGTTCCTCGTCGAATTCTGGCGTGAGGCCTGCGACGGGGAGTGGGCGGATCGGATTGAGTATTTGCCGAGGTGAGTTTTGGGGGAACCGCGGAGGACGCGGAGGTTTCAAGGTAGGGGCCCGCGGCTCGCGGGCCCGGGGCGTGTCGGACGGACGAGCGGGCCTCTCGGCCGGTCGGACCTCCGGGCCGACCGCGAACATTCTCTGGGATTCGACACGGCCGGTCCAACCGGAACGCAGTGAAGATGGCCCCTAGGCAAAGGCCCAGCCCTACCACTCGATCCATCGTCGAAAAGCAAAAGGACGTTGGTATTAGACTTGGAGTTGTTAGAGCAGGCTTGTTGTGCAGGCACAAAGGCACTATAGTGCCTGCACTATGGCGAGGCCGATCCAATACACGGTCAGGGGCGTGTCCAAGCGGACGGACTCTGTTCTGCGGGAGATGGCCACGGAGGAGGGGGTGAGCCTGAATGCGGTGACCCTTTCGTTGTTGGATGCGGCGGCGCGAGGTGAGGAGGGGGCAAGGTCTCATGACCTTGATGCGCTGGTCGGCTCGTGGGTCGCGGATCCGGCGTTTGATCAGGCGCAGGAGGTTTTCGAACGGATCGATGCGGACCTTTGGCGATGAGGGTTCTGCTCGATACGAATCGTTACCGGGATTTCTGCGACGGGGAAGAAGCGGCGGTCGACATTATCCAGCGCGCGCGGCTGATTTATCTGCCGTTCGTGGTGCTGGCGGAACTGCGGTCCGGGTTTCTTTGCGGCACTTTGGCGCGAAGGAATGAGAAGTCGCTGACCCTTTTTCTCAACTCCGATCGGGTGCGGGTGCTGCTGGCCGACGAGGAGACAACGCACCACTTCGCCCGGATTTTTTCCCAGCTTCGTTTGCAGGGGACTCCGATACCCGTGAATGACATCTGGATCGCGGCGTTGGCGGTGCAGCACGATCTTCTGTTGTTTTCGCGCGACCGGCACTTCGATTGCTTGCCGCAGGTGGCGAGGTGTTGAGTGGGGGGGGATAGGGCGGAGGGCTGAGACTTGAACCTAAAAACGGAGATGAGAGTTGACCGATGAGGGTTGAGAGATTGGGCAGCAAGGCGATACGCCGCAGCCCAGCATCACCCTTGGGGTGACGGAGCGGAAATGGGCAAGCCTTTGATTTTCAGTCCCTCATTTGCCTCCGGCTGTCTACGCTTCGCTGCGGCTCTCAACCATAGACCCTCAACTTCCTTTCTAGGTTGAAAGCTGAGTGAGGCTGTGGCGGCGGTCTATGACCGCCGGTGCATTGGGAGGGAGGGTTCCGGCGGACATAGTCCGCCGCTACAAGAAGGGGTGGGTTAATACTTGAGGACTTTGGCGAGGAAGCGTTGGGCGACTTCGGACTTCGGGGCGGAGAAGAATTCCTGGGCGGGGGCTTGTTCGAGGATTTGGCCGTTGGCGAGGAAGGCGACTTGGTCGGCGACGGTTCGGGCGAAATTCATGGCGTGGGTGACGAGGATGAAGGTGCGGCCTTCGGATTTTAGGTCGGCGATGACTTCCAACACTTCGGCGGTCATTTCCGGGTCGAGGGCGGAGGTGGGTTCGTCGAAGAGGAGGAGCCTGGGACGGATGGCCACGGCGCGGGCGATGGCGACGCGTTGGCGTTGTCCGCCGGAGAGTTCGGCGGGACGTTTGTGCGCGTGGCCGTTGAGGTGGAGGCGCTCGAGGAGTTCCTCGGCGCGGGTGCGGGCGGCCTCGGAGGTGAGTCCGTGCACGGCGGTGAGGGGGAGCATGATGTTGGCCAGCGCGTCGAGGTGGGGGAAGAGGTTCCACGACTGGAAGACGGTGCCGATGTTGCTGCGGTAGGCGCGGAGGGATTTTTCCGCGGTGGGGACGGGTTCGTGATCGACGGTGAGGGTTCCGGCTTCGGGGGATTCGAGTCCGCCGATGACGCGGAGCAGGGTGGATTTGCCGCCGCCGGAGGGTCCGAGCAGGGCGAGGACGTGCGGGAAATCGAGCTGCGCGGTGATCGCGTCGAGCACGGTGTGGTCGCCGTAGCGTTTGGTGAGATGGTGGAAATGCAGGAGCACTTTAGTTGAGGGTTGAGAGATGAGGGTTGAGGGTTGGAAGGGTCCGGCGGTCATAGACCGCCGCTCCAAGTGGAGGATATTTTCTCTCAACGCTCATCGCTCAACCCTCAACGGTTCTTCACGTTTCATACCGGTATTTGTGTTCGAGGCGGCGGGCGAGGAGGGAGACGGGGAGGGTCAAGGCGAGGTAGCCGAGGGCGAGGGGGAGGTAGCTTTCGAGGGTGCTGTAGGTGGCGCTGTTGACTTGCTGGGCGGCGAGGGTGAACTCTTCGATGCCGAGGATGGAGAGGAGGGAGCTGTCTTTGATGATGGACGCGGCTTGGCCGGCCAGCGGCGGGAGGACATGGCGGATGGCTTGGGGGAAGATGACGTGGCGGTAGGTTTGCCAGCGGGTCAGGCCGATGGCACGGGCGGATTCAAGTTGGGATTTGCCGATGCTTTCGATGCCGCCGCGGATCATTTCGGCGATGTAGGCGCCGCTGAAGATGGAGAGGATGAGGATGCCGGCGGTGTAGCGGTTTTGCAGGCCGACGGCGTCGGCCACGACGTAAAAGAGGATGAGGAGTTGGACGAGGAGCGGGGTGCCGCGGATGAGTTCGATGTAGCCGGTAGCCAGCCAGCGCAACGCGGGATAACGGGCGCGGCGGCCGAGGGCGGCGAGGAGTCCGAGAAGGACGCTCAGGGCGAGGGCGGCGAGGGAAATCCAGATGGTGTTGAGCCAACCGCGCCAGAAGACTTGGCGGTAGGCCCAGACGCCGGACCAATTCCACGTGGCGGCCTGGAGGATGGCGAAGCAGAGGGCAGCAAGCAGGGTGGCGCCGAGAAGAACGGAGATGACCGCATTGATCGTTTGGTGACGGGTCATGGGTAAATGCGACCGGCTGTCATAGACCGCCGCTACAAGTTTTGGGATTTGGCGGACTCCCAGAGTTCCTCGAGATCGCGGGGCGTGAGGTCTTCGAGTTTTTGGCCGTGGGCGGCGGCGGATTTTTCCATGTGTTGGAAGCGGGCGATGAAGCGTTGGTTGGCGTGTTCGAGGGCGAGTTCGGGTTCGACGCCGATTTTGCGGGCCATGTTGACCGCAGTGAAAAGGACGTCGCCGAGTTCGGGTTCGAGTTTCTGAGGGTTGCCGGATTCGAGTTCGACGGAAAGTTCGGCGAGTTCTTCGCGGAATTTGTCGATGACGCCGGTGGTGTCGGGCCAGTCGAAACCGACCCGGGCGGCTTTCTTCTGGATGTTGGCCGCGCGGATGAGGGCGGGGAGGGCGCGGGGGATGCCGGCCATGATGGAGGCACTGGCGCCTTTCTCTTCGCGTTTGATTTGCTCCCATTGGCGGAGGACGGCTTGGGTGTCGCTGGCCTCGCCATCGGCGAAGACATGCGGGTGGCGGCGGATGAGTTTTTCGCAGGTGTGTTGGGCGGCGTCTTCGAGGGTGAAGGCGCCGCGTTCGGCGGCTAGGTCGGTGTGGAAAACGACTTGGAGAAGGAGGTCGCCGAGTTCCTCGCGGAGGTTGGCGTCATCGGCTTTGGTGATGGCGTCGATCGTTTCGCAGGCTTCCTCGAGGAGACCGGCGCGGAGGGACTCGTGGGTTTGTTCGCGATCCCACGGGCAGCCTTCGGGTGAGCGGAGGAGGCTGACGATGGCACGGAGGCGCGCCACCGGTTCGGTCGGGAGATTTTGGAGTTTGATGGACATCGGATCGTGACGGGCGGGACGCCCGGGCCTCCTGGTCAGCGGATCAGATGCGCCATTGCTCTTTGTGGCTGCCGCGGAGGTCGGTGACTTCGCCGGCGCTGTTGACCGAGACATACCAGGTGAGTGTGGTGGTGGCGATGATGGTGACGAGGAGGACGCCGCCGACCAGCCAACCGGGGAGTTCGCCGACGGCGAGGGCGTTGTAGAACGCGGACCATGAATGGATGGCGGGTTTGGCGTGCATGAAAAGTTTGGTCATCCAGGCGACCAGAATGATGGCGATGATGAAGACGTAGTTGCGCTTGAGGCGGCGGCCGACGGCTTCAAGCTTGCTGATTTTGAAGGAGGGTAGGATGAGGTCCTCGCAGACGAGTTTTTGCCAATCGCCACCGAGGAGGGCGGGGTTGCGCGAAACCACGCCCACGAGAAAGTGGGATTCAAGCATGCGGACCCGGCCGCGGAAGGCGTCATAAAAACGATAACGCCGCGCTTCGATCCAGAGCATCATCAAGACGATGACGAGATTGAAAAAGAAGATGATGTGAGGAATGTCACGGAAGGAGAAGGCGACGGTCACGATGGTGGTGGTGCTGGTGATGGCCCACGTGGTGGTGATGTCGAGTCGCTGGCGCCAGACCATGATGCGGCCGAGTTCGCCGCGATAAAAATGCGACATGGCATTGACGTAGCACGGGTCGTGCAACTCGTTGCCGTCGGTGCGGGTGATGGCGCGGTGGCCGTCCATCGCGTCAGAGGCGCTCCCGCTCGAGCAGGACGGTGCGGGCGCGTTCGAGTTGCTCGCGTTCGCGGCGGGTCAGGCTGGCCAGGCCGTCGCGGGAGATTTTCTCGAGGAGAGGATCGATGATGCGGTGGGGGTCGACGGGTTCGTCGTCCGGATTTTTCACCACACGGAGGCGCGGACCTTTGGTGCGGTGGGAGACGGGGCGCAGGCGCGCCACGAAGTCGAGATTGAGCGCGGATCCGTGCCGGATGGCATAATAGGCGAGAAATGCGGTGGCGAGGAGCACCAGCATTTCGATCCACTGGCGGGTGGCGAGGAGTTGCAGGACGCTGATGCCGAGCAGGACCAAGGCAAAAAGTTTTGCCGTGATTTGAAAAAGGAGTTGGGCGCCCGGGTAGAGAGAGGCGAAAGCAAGGAAGACGGCGAAGTTGGCCCAGCTCTGGGTGAGGGAGAGGGATTGGCTGGTGACGAGCGACGCGGCGAGGAGGAGGGACGGACCGAGAAGAAGGAAGCCGAGGTAGAGACGGACAAAACCTTTGCGCCCGAGGTATTGCTCCACGTCGCGTCCGAAAATGTAGAGCATGACCAGCGAAATGAGGAACCACGGATCCGGCGGGTTGACGAAGGCGTAGGTGAGGCAGCGCCAGATTTCCCCGCCGCGGAGAACCGACTCGGTGTTGAAAGTGAGTTTGCCGAGGGCGCCTTCGGCCCCGGAGGCGAGGGCGATGGCCACGCCGATCATGCAGGCCACGTAGAGCGCGACGATGATCGTCGTGGCATAAACCGGCACGCGGCCAAACCACGTGATCGGGTCGTAGTTCTCGGGGCTGCGGTGCGTGATCACGAGGGCATAAGATTAGCGTGATTTTTGCGGGGGGACAAGGAAGAGAGGGCTGAGGGGGGAGTTTGAGACCTGAGTGTGATGGCTGCGGCCGGCTGGCCCCCTGATCGGAGAGGGCCAGCCGGCCCTATCGGGGAGGTTGCAGGCGTTTGATCGGTTTGAAGTAGGCGGTGGGTTGGCCGGGGGGTAGGCGGCCGGCGGTTCCGTCGGACCTGAAGACGCGGTCCCAGCAGCGTTCGAAGCAGTGGGGGGCGAGGGGGAAGGTGGCGGCGAGATGCCGGGCGTGGCGGTAGAAGGCGGCCTCGCGGCGGTGCGCGCTGGCGCGGGTGATGGCAAATTGGGCACCGGCGAAGAAGCGGTAGGCGGCGGGGCCGGCGGTGCCGAATAGTTGTTGGTGGAAGCTGTCGAGTTGGAGTTCGTGGCGCTCGGGGTTTTTGCTCCAAGGCACGAAGAGGCGGCGGCCGCGGGGGTCGTCAGTGTCGGCGAGGAAGCCGAGCCAGTGGAACTCGGCGACGGTCAAGGTGCCTTGAGCCAGGGCGCGGAGAAATTTGTGGAGGTCGGGGGCGTGGTCGAAGGGGTGGCCTTGGACGAAGATGGTCAGGTCGGCGAGGGAGTCGTGGCGCTCGGCGAGATGGTGGAGGTAGGTGTGGGCTTCGCGGCCGAGGTTGGGGAGCGGGAGGGCGTTCGGGGTGCCGGAGTCTTTGTCATAGACGGTAACGGTAACTTCGGGCGGCACGCGGCGGAGCCAGGCGAGGTCTTCGGTGTGGCGGGCGACGACGAGTTCGATGCCAAGAGGCGCAGGGTCTGCTTTCATGCGAGCAGTCGGGAGGTAGGGACACGCGGCTCGCGTGTCCGTGGGGATTCGGGCGGACGAGCGGGCCGCTCGTCCCTACCTTGGGAGGTGAAGAGGGTGGCGGCGAGGGTGATGGTGTTGGCGTGCAGGCGGGCCGTCATGCCGGGGATGCGATGGTAGCCTCCGCCGTAAAGGACGACGAGGGGGAGGTGCCGGGTGAGGCACCCGTCGATGACGAGACGGTCGCGTGCGGCCATGTGCTCGGTGGTGAGTTTCATTTGTCCGAACCGGTCGTGCTCGTGGACGTCGGCGCCGGAGATCCAGATGACGAGGTCGGCCGAGAATTGATCGAAGGCCGAAGGGAGGGTGTCGGTGAGGGCGGCGAGGTATTGGTCGCCGGGGACGTCGCGCGGGAGTCCGATGTCGCGGTTGCCGGGTTCTTTCGCGCTGGGGTAGTTGCGTTCACCGTGGATCGAGTAGGTGAAGACGCGGTCGTCGTCGCGGAAGATGGCGTGGGTGCCATTGCCTTGGTGGGCGTCGGTGTCGGCGATGAAGATGCGCAGGGTGGGATCTTTTGCCTGCAGATCGCAGATGGCGACGGCGACGTCATTGAGCACGCAGTAACCGAGGCCGCGGTCGGGGAAGGCGTGGTGGGTGCCGCCGGCGAGGTTGGCCGCCATGCGATGGGTGAGGGCGTGATGGCAGGCGGCCACGGTGGCGGCGGTTTCGAGGGACGAGCGGTGGAGGAGGCGGGGTTGCCAGGGGAGTCCGAGTTTGTGGATCTCGGTGCGGTCGAGGGTGCCGTGGGTCAGTTTGCGGAGGTACCCGCTGGTGTGGACGCGAAGGAGTTGGCGGGTCGGGGCGGGGGCGATGGGGGTGATTTCGACCGGAGCGTCCTCGGCGATGAGGAGGTCGTGGGCTTGTGGGAACTTTTCCATGGGGAAGGGATGGCCCGGCGGGAGGGGGAGGAAGAAGTCCGGGTGATAAAAGCAGCGGAGGCGCGGCGTCATGCGGAGACGATACGAAGGACGGGGGTGAAAGGGAAACCGCCGAGGACGTGGAGGGCGCAGAGGGGATTTGGAAAGAGCGGAGGGATCGGTCATGATGGAGCGATGGATTGGATCAGCGGGGATCTATGGGACCAGCTCGCGGTGGAGCAGACGGATGTGCATCGTCTCGCGACGGGGCGGGACGGGTATTTGGACCGCTATGGTGAATGGGCGCTGTGGAGCGGGGGGAGGGCTCCGGCGGTGGAGTGGCTACGGAGCGAGGTGGTTGCGCGGTATGGCTGGGCACCGCGGGGGTATCTGGGCCGGGAAACCGTGCGGCGGGCGACCGACCAGCATCCGGCTCAGTTGTTGGCGGGCGAGGAACCCGGGGAAATCACGGTCGGTGAGGCGGGGGTGAAATATTTGGTGGAGCCGGCCGGAGGCTATTCATCGGGCCTATTTCTGGATCAGAGATTGAACCGTCAGTGGGTGCGCGAATTGGCGCCGCGTCGGACGCTCAATTTGTTTGCCTACACTGGGAGCTTCACGGTTTGTGCGGCGTTGGGTGGCGGGGAGACGTGCAGTGTCGACGCGTCCAAGCGGACGCTGGCCAAGGCGCGGGAGAATTTGCGGGGCAATGACGTCGATCCGGCGGAGGGTCACCGGTTCCTGGCGGACGACGCGATGAAGGTCGTGCCGCGGTCGGTCAAGCGCGGGGAGAAGTTTGATTTGATCGTGCTCGACCCGCCGACGTTCGGACGAGCGGATGGGCGCGTTTTCCGCATCGAGAAGGATTTGCCGACACTGATTACGGAATGCTTTGGTTTGCTGGAGCCGGGCGGGCGGATGTTGGTGTCGAGCAATTACGCGGAGTGGGAGGCGCGGGATCTGCGGGAACTGTGCGAACTAGCCTTGGGCGGGAGCAAAGCGCGGCTCCAAGCCGGCGAATTGCCGCCCGAGATTCGCAGGGGTGCGGTTTCTTGGCGGATCCAAGCTGAGCACTGAACCAAGGATATGAAATTTTCTCCTTGGCGGATGCGTGCGCCAGTCGTTAACGCACATGACAAAACCGCACATGAATGTTGGTTGCGTCTTCATAAATCTCAAACTGATGCCCCTGCGGGTCGCAGCGCTTTTGGCGGCAGCGCCCACGAACCTCAGCGCTTGCACATGGTTCAGGTTCCTCAATGACCAGAAACACTCCTTCATCGGCCGCACCTTGGAATGGCCGGCGACCTGAACAGCCAGATCACGCGCGTTCCCCGCGGGAGATTTCCAGGAATACAAGTTCCAGTAGGGGGCGTTGAGCTCGATCAGCCGATCGCCCGGAAGGCTGTGCACTGATCGGGATGTATAGACATTCCTTCCGAAAAGGAATACCTTGACCGTGTGGCTGACACTTACACCATCAAAACCGCTCAGCAGAGGTTTTCCGCTGTGGTGCAAGAGGCGGCGGATCATCCGGTGACCATTACCAAACAGGGCAAGGCGGTTGCGGTGATGATGTCGATCGAGCGGATGGAAGCGATCGCCGAGACGATGGAGGTCCTGGCCGATCCCAAAGCAATGGCGGCGATCCGCGCTCACCGCGAAGGCCGCGGGGTGTATCACGACGTCGCCGAGTTGGACGATCTATGATCGACGTCCGGGTGCGCGAGGAGGTGATGGACTTCCTGCGCAAACTGCCGCCGGAACCGCGCCACACGCTGCGCCAAGCGATCAAAGACTTGCGTCATGAGCGCGGTGATATCCGCGGCCTGACCGATGACCTCGAAGGATTCTGCCGTCTGCGCGTGGGGAGCTATCGCGTGATCTTCGAATACGAAATGATCAGTGGAAAGCGAGCGGCGACCTGCGTCTTCGCCGGATCGAGGCGCTGGGTCTATGAGGCGTTCCAGAGCCGGCTGATGGAATAAGAATTGAACAGAAGCTAACGAAGGAAACGAAGGGGAGCGGGGCTTGAGCTGTGTTTGGCTCTTCGTTGCCTTCGTTTCCTTTTGTTACAAATCAGTTCAGTTCAGCGAGCTTGGCTTTGATCGCGTCGAAGTTCGGCAACTCGCGCGGATCGTCGTGGGATTCGGCGTATTGAATGGCGCCTGTTTTGTCGACGATGAAGGCGGAGCGTTTGGCCACGCCGCCCATGGGAAGATTCAACTGCGGGGCGAATTGCTCGTAGGCGATGCCGTAGGCCTGGGCGACTTTGTGGTCGTAGTCGCTGGCGAGGGTGACGGTGATGCCTTCTTTCTGCGCCCAGGCTTCCTGCGCGAAGGGATTGTCGCCGCTGATGCCGATGACTTCGGCGCCAGCGAAGTCGGAGAGTCCTTTGGACACCGCGCAGAATTCGTCGGTGCAGACGCTGGTGTAGACCATGGGGAAAAAGAGCAGGACGACGTTTTTGTCTTGGTGGTCGGAGAGTTTGACGATGTTGAGGCCGTCAGCGTTTTTGGACGAGAGGGCGAAGTCAGGGGCGGTGGTTCCGATGGTAAGCATGGGACAATGATGAAGGGTGAAGGATGAAGTATGAAGGGAAAAATTCAGGGATGGGTCATGGCTTCGGGGTTGACCCATTGGTCGAATTGTTCGCCGGTGAGGTAGCCGGAGGCGACGGCGGCCTCGCGGAGGCTGCTTTTTTCTTGGTGCGCTTTTTTGGCGATCTGGGCGGCTTTGTCATAGCCGATGTGCGGGTTCAGCGCGGTGACCAGCATGAGGGAGTCCTGCACATAGTGATTGATGCGCTCCATGTTCGGTTCGATCCCGGCGGCGCAGTGGTGGGTAAAGGAGCGGCAGGCGTCGGAGAGGAGACGGACGCTGTGCAGGAAGTTATGGATGATGACGGGCTTGAAGACGTTGAGTTCGAAATTGCCCTGCGATCCGGCGAAGCCAATGGCGGCATCGTTGCCCATGACTTGGCAGCAAATCATGGTCATGGCTTCGCTTTGCGTCGGGTTCACTTTGCCGGGCATGATGGACGAACCGGGTTCGTTTTCGGGGATGGTCAGCTCGCCGAGTCCGCACCGCGGCCCGCTGGCCAGCCAGCGGATGTCATTGGCGATCTTCATGAGCGAGCAGGCCAGCGTCTTGAGCGCGCCGGAGGCGAAGACGAATTCGTCGTGGGCGGAGAGGGCGGCGAATTTGTTGGGATTGGAGGTGAAAGGGAGTCCGGTGAGGTCGGCAATTGTTTGCGCGGCGCGGTCGCCGAATTCCGGATGGGAATTGAGTCCGGTGCCGACGGCCGTGCCGCCGATGCCGAGGGACATGATGCCCGGCAGGGTGGCTTCAATGCGGGAGAGGTCGGCGTCGAGGAGGGCCACGTAGCCGGAGAATTCTTGTCCGAGGGTGATGGGCGTGGCGTCTTGCAAGTGGGTGCGTCCGATTTTGACGATGCCGGCGAAAGCTTTAGCCTTCAAGTCGAGCGTGTCGCGCAATTCGCGCACCGCGGGAAGGAGGTTATGCACGACGACTTCGGCCGCAGCGATGGACATGGCGGTCGGGAAGGTGTCATTCGACGACTGCGACATGTTGACGTGGTCGTTGGGGTGGACGGGTGTTTTCGAACCCATCTCGCCGCCGGCCAATTCGATCGCGCGGTTCGAGATGACCTCGTTGGCGTTCATGTTGCTCTGGGTGCCGGAGCCTGTCTGCCAGATGCGGAGGGGGAAGTGGTCGTCGAGTTGGCCGGCGATGACTTCGTCAGCAGCTTGCGCGATGAGCGCGCTTTTGTCGGCGGGAAGTTTGCCGAGGTCTTGATTGACGAGGGCGCAGGCTTTTTTGAGAACGCCGAGGGCGCGGACGAGTTCGCGCGGTTTGGTGTCGTCGCCGATGTCGAAGTGGATGAGGGAGCGGGCGGTCTGGGCGCCGTAGTAGCGGTCGGCGGGAACCTCGATGGCTCCCATGCTGTCGGTCTCTTGGCGGGTCTTCATCGGTCGGTCACACGGGGTGAGAGGAGAGTGGTGCTCGGGGGGGGACTTGAACCCCCATGCCTTGCGGCATACGCCCCTCAAACGTACGTGTCTGCCATTTCACCACCCGAGCAATGCAAAAACAATAACGGGCCGGCGGACGGGCGCAAGTTTTTCGGTGCGTGAAGCGATCCGCGGTCGGCAGATACCATCGGCGAAGGGAATTTCGCTCGAGACCGTGTCGCGCAGGCCGCAGGCCAGAAGTGCTCAGGCGCCGAGAGAAAGTTCGCGCAGGAGATTTTGATGGAGCCGGATGCCGGCCGCGAAACTTTCGAGCGGGAAATTTTCGTCCGGCGCATGGGCTTTGCAATCGGGGGCGGCGAGGCCGAGGAGGAGGGTGTCGGACCCGAGGAGGTCGCGGAATGTTTGGACGATGGGAATGCTTCCGCCTTCGCGCATGAGGGCGGGCTTTTGACCAAAGGTCTCCTCGAGCGCTCGCAGCGCGGCGCCGCACCAAGGGCTTTTCAGGTCCAGCACGTAGGGCATGCCGCCGTGCCCGCGGATGATTTCCATTTCAACGCCGGGCGGGAGGAGATTTTGCAGATGAATTTCAACGAGGTTGAGCACGCGGTCGGGTTTCTGGTTGGGCACCAGTCGGAAGGTGAGCTTGGCTGAGGCGGTGGCAGGGAGGACGGTCTTGGTTCCTTCACCTTGGTAGCCGCTGGTCAGACCATTGATCTCGGCCGTGGGGCGGATGCCGATGCGTTCGAGGCTGGAGTAACCCGCCTCGCCACCGAGCAGGAGGACACCGGTTTCGCGCTGGTAGTCGGCTTCGCTGATCGGAAGTGAGGCGAGCATTTCGCGCTCGGCCGAGGGAATGGTGGCGACATCGTCATAGAAGCCGGGCACGGCGACGCGTCCGTGCGCATCGTGCAGCGCGGCGAGAATTTTGACCAACGCGGCGGCGGGATTGACCACCGCGCCGCCGAAAATGCCGGAGTGCAGGTCGGTGGCCGGGCCGCGCAGGAAGACCTCCATGGCGGCAATGCCGCGGAGGCTTTGGGTCAAGGTGGGATAACCTTCGGCCACCATGCCGGTGTCCGAAATGGCGATGACGTCGCAGCGGAGATCGTTGCGCCGCGCGCGGATGAAGTCATCCAAGTGCGTGCTGCCCGTCTCTTCCTCGCCCTCGATGAGGAAGATGAGATTGACCGGCAGCGCGCCTTCCTCGCGGAGGAGATGGATGGCGCCGAGAAGGTGGGCGAGGATTTGGCCCTTATTGTCGGTCGAACCGCGGGCAAAGACGCGCTTGTTGCGGATGGCCGGTTCGAAGGGCAGGGAGGTCCAGAGGTGGAGCGGTTCCTCGGGCTGGACATCGTAATGCCCGTAAATGAGCACGGTGGGTTTTCCCGGGGCCTCGGGTCCGTGGGCCAGGACGGCGGGGTGGCCGCCGGTTTCGCAGACCTCGGCTTTGAACCCGCCGTGGCGGAGAAGGGCCTCGAGCCATTGGGCACAGGCCCGCATCTGGGGGGCGTGGCCGGTTTTGGTTGAGACGCTGGGAAAGCGGAGGAACTCGAACAGGAGGTCGAGATCGGACTTCCCTGAAAAAGAGATGGAGTTCTCGTGGGCGGACATAGCTCTAAATATGGGGGTGGAAGCGGCCCAACGCCACAATTAGTAGCATGTGGAGTTGCCAAGGGCCTTTATGGCGCTTACAGAATGGTTTTTGCAGCTCTTTCCCCATGTATCTCAAATCTCTTGAACTGATAGGTTTTAAGTCTTTCGTCAACAAGACGCACTTGGAATTTCACGAGGGCATCACTTCGGTGGTCGGCCCGAACGGCTGCGGCAAGTCGAACATTCTCGACGCGATCCGCTGGTGTCTCGGCGAGCAATCGGCCAAGGCCTTGCGCGGCGGCGAAATGGCGGACGTCATTTTCAGCGGAACGGATTCACGTTCTGCGGTGGGCATGGCGGAAGTCTCGCTGACGTTCGGCGGTTGTGCCGAGCATCTGGGCACGGACTACGAAGAGGTCTGCGTGACGCGCCGCATTTTCCGCGACGGCAAGGGCGAGTATCTGCTCAACAAAACTCCCTGCCGCTTGCGCGATATTCATGAGTTGTTCATGGACACCGGCATCGGGCGCAGCAGCTATTCGATCATGGAGCAGGGCAAGATCGACCTGATCCTAAGCAGCCGTCCGGAAGACCGGCGCGCGGTGTTTGAAGAAGCGGCCGGCATTACCAAGTTCAAGGCGCAGAAAAAGGAAGCCCTGCGCAAACTCGAATACACCGAGGCCAACCTTGTTCGCGTCAACGACATCATGCGCGAGGTCAAACGCCAGATCGGTTCACTCCAGCGCCAAGCCGGCAAAGCGCGCCGCTACCAATCAATCTCCAGCGACCTCAAAGTTCTCGAGCTCAACTTCGTCCGCCGTCAGCACGACCAGATCGCCGGGGCGCAAAGCGAACTGCAGGAGAAACTCAGCTCCCTCGAATCACGCTGGCAAGAAACCGTCTCGGCTCTTGAAGAAGGCGAAGCGGCGGTGGCCGGGCACCGGACCCGCCTGACCGAACTCGAGCAGCACGTGGAGACCTCGCGCCAGTCGATGCAGGCGATCCGTGACCGCATGGTGCAGGCCCAAAGCCGGGCCGCGCACAACAGCGAGATCTGCGACCAGCTCCGCGAGAACATCCTCCGCTGCGACCAGGAATCCGCGGCAGCCCGGGAACGCCAACGCGTGCAGCGCGAAGAAATGGGCCGCACCAACGAGCAAGTAACCCGCGTCGCCGCCGAATTGTCGGAACGCTCCGCCGCTCTCGATGCCCTGCAAGCGCGCTTGCGTGAGAGTGCCGGACGCCGGGAATCATCACAGCAGTCACTCGAGGCCATCCGTGCCGAAATCAGCAAGGCGGAAAATGAATCGCTCCGTTTGCAGGGGGAATTGGCCGGACTCGAGGCGCGCCGTGAGGCGACGCAAGGACGTATCGAGGGACTGGAAAACGAGGGTCGTCAAATTTTCGAAGGTCAGGCCGCCGCGCGTAAGCGACTGGAAGACACCTCCGCACAAGTCGCCGCCGCGACCGAGGCACTCCATGCGGCCGAAACCGCCCTGGACCGCGCCGAAGCGGAGGTCGAACGCGGGGAACTCGAGCGCCAACGTATCGAGCAGGAAATGGCCGCCTCGCAACGCGTCCTGGCCCAAATCCAATCCCGCCTCGAAGTCCTCGAGCAACTCAATCTCGAAGGCGAGGGCGCGTCGCCCGGCGCGCAGGCGGTATTGCGCGGCCTCGATCGTCCGGATCACTTCAAACCGGCTGTCCGCGGCATGCTCGGCAGTCTGCTTCGGGTCGAGTCGGGATTTTTACCGGCGATCGAAGCGGCACTTGGTTCCCGCGGGGACACCATTGTCATCACGGACAAGACTCCGGCGCGCGAAATCCTCGAATCGCTTTACGAGCATAAACTCGGCCGGGCGAGTGTGGTGACGCCCAATGGCCATCATTTTCCCGAACCCGGCCCGCCACCGGAGGGTTCCTTGGGTTGGGCCGCTGACCGCGTCCGCTGCGAGGCCGATGACCTGCAACGCTTGGTGCGCGGTATTCTCCATAACGTGGCTCTGGCCACCAATCTGGACCACGCGACGGAGTTACGCGGGCGCCATCCGAGCGTGGCTTTCGCCACGCAGCATGGCGAGTTGATCGACGCCGCGGGCATTGTCACCGGCGGGCGCGCCGGCGAGGGCGTGACCTCCGCTTTGCAGCGCCGGGACGAAATCGTTTCGCTGGGGCTGAAGCTGGCCGCCGTGCAGGCCGAGTTGGGGCGCCACGAAGCCACGCGCCTCGGCGTGCTCACCGGTCGCGAAGGAAAAAAGGAAGCGCTCGAAGCCGCCCGGGCCGGTGTGCGCCACCAGCAAAACGAGTTGGCTGGTTTGCGGGCCAATCACAGCCTGCTCGAAAAGGAGTTGCACGATGCGGAAGGGCGTTCCGCCTCGCTAGCCCGCGAACAAGAGCGTGCCGGGCAAGACCTCGACGTGGCCAAGCAGAAGACGCAGGAACTGGCGGACCGTATTGCGGTGTGCCGGGGGCAGGTCGAAGAAGCCAATGGCAAGTCGGCGGCCGCCATGGAGCAGGCCCAGCGGGAAGCGGGCGAGCAGGAAGCGGCGGCCGAGCAATTCAACGAACTTCGCGTCCAACTCGCGGCCGCCCGCCAACTCGAGGAGAGTCTGCAAGCCCAGCGTGCTCCCATGCTGAGCCGCATCGAGGAACTCGAGGAGACCATCCGCCAACGCGAACAGGAAAAAGCCGCGGCCGAGGAACGGACCAAGTCCGTCGTAGAGCAGACGGAGTCGCTGGCCAAAGATGCGGCGTCATTCCAAACCGAACTCGACGAGAAGCAAGGCGGGCTCGACGGACTGCAGAAGGAGCGCTCCAGCCTGCAGGCCGAAGTGCAAAGCGCGGACGAAGCTTTACGCCAGCAACGGCGCGCACACGGCGAGATGCAGGAGCAGAAGGGCAAATTCGAGGTCCGGGCCGCCGAGTTGCGGCTCAAGGCGGAGAATCTCGCGGAGGATATTCGCCGCCGTCATCACGTGGAACTGGTCGAGGTTCAGCTCGACACTTACGCGCTGCACTGTGCGGTGCGCGACCACCGCAAGCGTCGCAAGGTGAAGGCGGTCGCCGGTGATTCCGCCGAAGGGACCGAGGTCGATGAAGTCGCTGTGTTTGAGGCCACAACCGAGACTGGCGAAGTTCCTGTCGAAGTTGTCGTTGAGACGGTTGAAGCCGAACTCGACTGGAACGAGATCGAGGGATTTGTCACGGAACTGCGCGACAAACTTGATTCGATGGGACCGGTGAATATCGATGCCATCCAGGAATTCGACGACCTGCTCGACCGTCAGACCTTCCTCGACGAGCAGTTCACCGACTTGACCAACTCGAAGGAGGAACTGATCGAGGTCATCAAGAAAATCAACGCAACGACGACCGCGCTCTTTGCCGAGACTTTCGTCAAGATCCGCGACAATTTCCGCGACACCTTCAAAGAGTTGTTCGGTGGCGGCAAAGCCGACTTGGGTCTGATGAACGAAGAAGATCCGTTGGAGAGCGGGATCGAAATCACAGCCAAGCCGCCGGGCAAACAGTTGCAGAGCGTGTCGCTGCTCTCCGGCGGTGAGCGCACCATGACCGCGGTGGCGTTGCTTTTCGCCATCTACATGGTCAAGCCCAGCCCGTTCTGCATCCTCGACGAAATGGATGCGCCGCTCGACGAATCGAACATCAATCGCTTCCTCGCCATGCTCGACCGCTTCGTGCGGCAGAGCCAGTTCCTCGTCATCACGCACAACAAGCGCACGATCTCGCGGGCCGATGTGCTTTATGGGGTGACGATGGAAGAGCAGGGGGTGAGCAAATTGGTCAGTGTGAAATTCACCGACTCCTCGGGCAAGTTCGCCACGTCAAAGGCGCCGCCGCGCAATGAGGCGGCGGAGGAGTTGGAAACCGCCGACGCCTGAGCAAAAAGTAGAAGCGGCGGGGACGCCACTTCTACTCTACAAAGCCACGTCGCCGAGGTAGTCGTCCAGCTTCAGTTGCCGCGCCTCGTCTTGGGCGCGGCGCAGCAGTCCGAGAGCGGCACGGTAGCGGGCGGCTTGGCCCAAGGGTTGGACGACTTCCGCCGGATCTTGGCCGCGGGCGACGAGGTCGGTGCGGAGTTGCACGATGGTGGCATCCCAGCGGGCCAGTGCGGCGTCGATGCGCGGGCTCTGGTCGGCGGGGGTGGACATGGTTTCGAAGGACGACGCGAGGTTTTCCAGTCCGTCGGCCATGGTGCTTTGCACTTCCGACAACGGTGCGTCGATGGAGGCCCGTAGGTCGTCCGGGAGCGTCGGCCGGAGACGGGCGGTGCAAAGGGCGATTTCGCCGGTGACTTGTTGCAGGGTCAGGACAAACCGGCCGAGACGTTCGGCTTGGGCGGGCGGCAAGGTCGGGCCTCGCATGGCCCGGATGTAGCCACGGGCTTGGGAGGGCATGAGTCCGAGTCGCGTCCTTTGCCAGAGCGGCAGGTGGTCAAATCCTTGGTGGAGGCACGAGGCCATGGTGCGCAACGCGAAGACCACGCCGTGCTGCAGTTGCCGCTGGGGCAGCACCGGCCAGAGCAGGCGCTGCACCACGGCGGCAAGGAGCAGTCCGTTGACCATACCGAAGAAAGTTCCGACGATTTTTTGAAACGGCACAGGTACCTGTGCATTGAGGCTGAGGATAGAAACCAGGAGCAGGAAGGACACCTGCACGGGCACGGTCACCCCGCCGCGCGCGTGCATCCAGTAACCGAGCAAGAACAGCCACGTGGCCAGCATGATGTTGAGCACGGCATAGCTGGCGAGCAGCGGGGTTCCGGCGACAAGGGCCAGGGCAGTCCCGCCGAGGACGAGGGTGAAGATGACCACATAACGGAACGCGCCGCGGTCGCCGGAGCCTTCCGGACTCAACGCGTTCATCGCGGTGAAAACAAATGCGCATAGCACCATGAGATTGCCGCCGGGTGGGGAGAGCCAATTGACCAGCGCCAGCGCAATGACGGCGGCCAGCGCGGCGCGCAGTCCGTGCCGGATCCACATGCCATCGGGCCACGCGGGGGCGAGGGCCAGGTTGGTGGGGTGGTCCTCCTGGTCGGGAGGGGCGGTCGATAGCCGGGCGACTTCAAGCAGCGTTTCCTGCAACTCGCGAAAGGTCAGCAGATGGATCGACAGATTGCCGGTTTCCTGGGGCGGGATGATTTCGGCGGCCGAATCGCCGCGCAACGAGGCCACGGTTCCGTCGATGCTCTTGTCCAACTCGCGGGCTCGGCGGATCCAGGCCTCGTCGGGACTGCGATCAGCCTGGAGGATGGCCCATCCGTCGCCGAGGTGGTTCCCGAGATCGTCGATGAGGCCGGCAATCCGGTCGCGGTAGGGCTCGGGGGCGGCGGGCACGGATGCCAGCGAGCGCAGGAGGTTCGCGGCACGCACGACGTGACTGACCATCTGCGCGTAGGAGGCGATGTCGCGGCGGAAGAAGCGGCTTTCGCGGCCGCCAAAGCGCAGGAGGGTGCGGAGTTGCGACGCGCGGGTCGGGAAATCGTGCAGCGCCTCGGCCAGGCCGGTCTGGGTGCCGCGAAAGACGCTGCCGCTTTGACGGGTGGCGTCCGCCAGTTCGCCGAAGCACAGCCGGAGTTGGGTGACGAAATCGCGGTTGGCGTAGCGCGGGAAGACGAGGCTTTGCACCACGACGCTGGCGATGACACCGAGCAGCACTTCCTCGATGCGGGCCAGGGCGAAGGACCACGACATATCGGGCCGCGCCTGGCCGCTCGAGGCGATGACGATGTAGGTGAGTCCGGTGAGGAAAAACGCGTAAGGCGCACGCGACTGGCAGAACATCGCCACGCAAAAAGCCACGATGACAAAGGATGTCGCCAAGTAGAGCGCCGGCGACTGTTGCCACGCGCCGGTGGCGAGGTAGCCCAGCACGCCGCCGACGACCGTGCCGACCATGCGGAAGAACGCCTTCTCCTGCAGGGCGCCGACGTATTGCGCCATGACGAGGAGGATGACGGTGAGCACCGACCAATACGGGTAGTCGAGCCGCAGGAGCTGGGCGCAGAAGTAGGCCGCCGTCCCGGCCAGCGCCATTTGCAGTCCGAGGGCCGCCGCCCCGGGATCGAGGCGGCGGAGGAGGGATGTTAGAGCGGCGGTTGGCACGGCCGAAATGTTGGCGGGGAGATGATGCGGAGGCGAGCGCGGAGGGTGAGCGCTTCGATCGGAAAAGTAGAAGCGGCGTCCCCGCCGCTTGTCGTGGAGGTTTAAGCGGCGGGGACGCCGCTTCTACTTTACTGACTTGCTCCTACACCGCGGCAGGCTTGCCTCGGGGTGGGGAAACTGGAGAATGACACTCCGTGGATTTTTCCCTGCGCGTTCCCGAGATTGTCTTCGGTGACTTCATGTTCCCATGGGGCATGGTCATTGGGGCCTTGGGCTTTTTCTTGGCGTGGCTCGCGGTCGGGGTGCTCGAGCGCTTCCGTCTCACGCGCCATATCTGGAATCTGCCGCTCTTCTTTATCGCTCTGGCCGTGCTTTGCGGATCGGTGCTCGGACTCCTCTTCGCCCCGTGAAGCCCAAGGTTTTCATCACCCTCGGTGTCGTTGCCCTGGCCCTCGTCGCCGCGCTGCTCATGTATGAGCGTTACCTGACCAAGCCGTGGACCCGCGATGCCTACGTGCGGGCCAATGTGGTCGGGGTCGCCCCGCGCGTGGCCGGGCCCATTGTGCAGATCCCGGTGAAGGACAACCAAGCGGTCAAGAAAGGCGACCTGCTTTTCCAAATCGACCCGCGCACTTTCCAGGCCACGCTCGATCAGGCCAAGGGCCAGCTCGCGCAGGCGCAAGCCAAGCTGGTCGACCTCGAGGCCAATGCCAAACGCGCCGTGGATCTGCTCGCGAAAAACGTGATCAGCCGCGAGCAATACGACGACCAAGTGCAGGCATTCGAAGCGGCCAAGGCCGATGTGGAAGCGGCGCAGGCCGCGGTGGAGAATGCGCAGCTCAACCTCGACTTCACCACGGTCGTCTCCCCGGTCGACGGCTACCTGACCAATATCAACACCAGCCCCGGCACCTATGTCGCGGCCGGGCAGCAATTGCTCGCGCTGGTCGACACTTCGACATTTTGGGT
The DNA here is from genome assembly GCA_044359955.1 of Chthoniobacterales bacterium. Taxonomy (GTDB): domain Bacteria; phylum Verrucomicrobiota; class Verrucomicrobiia; order Chthoniobacterales; family JACTMZ01; genus JACTMZ01. The sequence goes on from JBIKLF010000003.1 coordinate 177,442, forward strand.
GGCGGCGTATTTCAAGGAAACGCAGATCAACCACGTGCAGCCCGGCGACACAGTGCGCATCACGCTCATGGGGCACAACGGCCAACCGTTCGAGGGCGAGGTGGTCAGCACGGCGTGGGGGATTTTTGTGCAGGACGGAAGCACCGCGGGCAATCAAATGCTGCCTGATGTCCAGCAAACCGTCGATTGGGTGCGCCTGCCCAACCGCTTCCCGGTGCGCGTGCAGGTGACCGGAGAGCCCCCCGTGCCGTTGCGCATCGGGCAAACGGCCTCGGTCGCCGTGGTCAAACCCTGAGTAATGAACTTGCTCGCCTCCGCCGGTCCGGACTGGATGATGATCTTCCTGCGCGGAAGCGCATTGATCGTCGGCCTGCTTCTCCTCTGGGCCGCGATCATGGCCGCAGTCGGCGTCATGCTTGTCCCGCGTCCGAGCAACCAAAGAGTGGCCATCTGGGTCAGTCGTGCCTGCCATCTTTTGTTCCGCGCCATCGCCCACCGTGCGCGGAATTACGTTCAGCTCGACCGCTACCTCGCCGTGCAGGGTCCGGCCACCGTATTACTTTTCCTCGCCCTGTTCCTCTTCATTTTTGTCGGCGCCTTCGCCTTCATCCTCTACGGCGTGACCGGCTGCACGCCTTTGGAGGCCTTTTATCGTTCGGGTTCCAGCATGAGCACGCTCGGGGTAGTCAATGCCTCGGGTTCCAAGGGGCTGAACGTCATGTTCGTTGCGGCCTTCGGCGGAACGACGATCATCTCGGTCTTCATCGGTTTTCTCCTCACGCTCTATACCGCCTACACGGCCCGCGAGACCTACATGAGCAAGATCGCGCTTTCCGTGGGCGAGCCGGGGTGGGGTCCGGAAGCCGTGGTGCGCCTGCAGCGGCTCGAGGGCGCGTTGTCCGAAAACGAAGTGGCCGAGTGCGTCCAGTGGATCTGCGCCATGCGCGTGAGCCAATACATTTATCCGCTTCTCAACCATTTTCGCTCGCCGGTCCGCAACCGCCATTGGGTGGCAACATTGCTCGCCATCCTCGATGCCACGGCCATCCGCGCGGCCGCGATCGAAGGAAAAGTCTCCACGACTTCCGCCCGCCTGCTGGCGCAAGGTGCGCAGGCCTTCCGCTCCTTGAAAGACAGCGAGATCTCGCGCACCTCCGACTCGGACAGCGAGAGCAACGTGGTCACGTGGATGATCGAAGAAGAAGTGATGGGCGCAAAATCTGGTGCAGACGTCCCGGACTGCGGAATCTGCCGCACCGATTGGGATCAAGCGATGGGGTTCCTCGCCGCCAACAACATCGCTCTGCTTCCCGACCGCGAGGCATCGTGGCAGGTCTTCAGCCGCATTCGTGCGCGCTACTTCGAGCCTGCCTATTTTCTGGCCCAGCATCTCTCCGCGGTGAACGCCCCGTGGTCGGGTCCGCGCCATCCGGCCTACGACTTCCCGTTGGCTTGGCCCCTCATGGCGCGTAAAGTCTTCGACAAGGGAACTGACGGAAGCTGAAAGCGCCTCTTCTGCCTTGGCCAATTGATGGAGCTTGCCGCCGGATCACCAGGCCCTGTATTAATTTTCGGTCTTTATGATCCCAACAAATCCCACCCGCAAAGAATCGGACAGCTTAGGCGAGGTGGAGGTTCCTGCGGACAAGCTCTGGGGCGCCCAGACGCAGCGTTCCTTGGAGCACTTCAGCATCGGCGCCGATCTCATGCCGCGCGAGATGATCACGGCTTATGCAATTTTGAAGAAGGCCGCGGCCATTGCCAACCATGACGACAAACGCCTCGGCGACGAGCAGTTTCAACTCATCTCGCAAGTCTGCGACGAAGTTCTTTCCGGTCAGCACCAAGACATGTTTCCGCTGCATGTATGGATGACGGGCAGCGGCACGCAGTTCAACATGAACGTCAACGAGGTCTTGTCGAACCGCTGCTGCCAACTCGCGGGGACACCGCTCGGCAGCAAGGCGCCGGTGCATCCGAACGACGACGTCAATATGGCGCAGTCGTCCAACGACTCTTTCCCCTCGGCCATGTATATCGCTGCCGCGGTCAACGTGAAGAGCCGGCTTATGCCTGCGGTCAGCGCCTTGCGCGATGCCATGGCGGCCAAGGCGGCGGCCTGGAAGGACATCATCAAAATCGGCCGCACCCACATGCAAGACGCGACACCGCTGACCCTCGGTCAGGAGTGGTCGGGCTACGTGGATGCACTTGGTGATGACCTGGAGCGAATCGAGGATGCGCTTAAAGGGGTTTACCGTCTGGCCTTGGGCGGCACGGCGGTGGGCACCGGCATCAATTCCGCCCCGGGCTTCGCCGAGGCCGCTGCTGCGCAGATCGCCAAGCTGACCGGACTCCCGTTCGTCACCGCCCCGAACAAGTTCACGGTCCAAGGTTCCCATGATGCTTTGGTCCAGCTCTCCGGGACCCTGCGGACGCTGGCGGTGACGCTTTACAAGCTCGGCAACGACATTCGTCTCATGTCCTGCGGCCCGCGCGCCGGTTTCGCGGAGCTGATCATTCCGGCCAACGAACCCGGTTCCTCGATCATGCCCGGCAAGGTCAACCCGACACAGGCCGAAGCGCTGACCATGTTGTCCGCCCAAGTGATGGCCAATGACGTGGCAGTCGGCATCGGCGGGGCGGGGGGCTATCTGGAGATGAACGTTTACAAGCCGCTCATCATTTTCAACCTGACCCATTCCATCACCTTGCTGACTGATGGCTGCACGAATTTCCGCAAATTCCTCGTCGAAGGGACCGAGCCGAACCTCAAAAAGATCGCGGAATACGTCGATCGCTCCCTCATGCTGGTCACCGCGCTGTCGCCGGTCATCGGCTATGACAAGTCCTCGCAGATCGCGCACTACGCGATGGACCACGATCTCACCCTCAAGGAAGCCGCCCTCAAACTCGGCTTCGTCAGCGAGGCGGAGTTCGACCGCGTGGTCGACCCGGCCAAGATGGTTTCGCCCTACGTGGCGAAGGCCTGAATCCGTTTTACCAAACAAACAACCAACACCAACACGACCAATCCCATGTCTACCCGACCCAACACATTCATCAGAAAAGGCGATGCCCGCAAAATCCAGACCACCTTGCGCGGTTACGAGGTCCTCCATGACCCCGCGCTCAACAAAGGCACCGCCTTCACCGCCGCGGAGCGCAAGGCTCTTGGTATCGAGGGCTTGGTGCCCCCCGTGGTGACCACCGAACTGGAGCCACAACTCAAGCGGGCCTACGCGGCCTATCACGCGGCTCCCACGGACCTCGCCAAACACATCTACATGTGGCAACTGCACGACGAGAACGAGACCATTTTCTATGCCCTCATCCAGCGGCACATGATGGAAATCATGCCGGTGGTCTATGACCCGGTGGTCGGTGAAGCCATCGAGAATTACAGCGAGGTGATGACCCGCCCGCGCGGCGTTTTCCTCAGCATCGATGCACCCGAAAGTATCGAAGAAAGGCTCTCCGCCTGGGGCGCCAGAGTTGATGATATCGACCTGCTGGTGGCCAGCGACGCCGAAGCCATCCTGGGTATCGGCGACTGGGGTTCCAACGGCATCGATATTTCCGTGGGCAAACTCGCGGTCTACACCGCGGCTGCCGGGGTCGATCCTCATCGCGTCATTCCCGTCGTTCTGGATGTCGGCACAAACAACGAGAAACTGCTCAACGATCCCTCCTATGTCGGCTACCGCCACTCGCGGGTCACAGGTCAGGCATACGATGACTTTGTCGACGCCTACGTGAAGGCGGCCCGCAAGCTGTTCCCCAAGGCCTACCTGCACTGGGAGGACTTCGGGTCGAGCAACGCCCGGAGGATTCTCAACCGCCACCGCGATTCCATTCCGACCTTCAACGACGACATCCAAGGCACCGGCGCCATCGTTGTTTCCGGCCTGCTCAACGCGGTCAAACGCAGCGGCCTTGACTGGAAAGACCAGCGCATCGTCGTACTCGGGGGCGGCACCGCGGGTTGCGGCATCGCCGATCAGGTCCGTGACCAGATCGTGCGCGCCACGGGACTTTCCGCCGACGAAGCGAGCAAGCAGATCTGGATCGTCGACCTGCCGGGGCTTCTCACCGATGACATGGCCGACGGCTTGTATGATTTCCAACGCCCCTACGCCCGTCCGGCTGCTGAGGTGAAAAACTACAAACGCACCCCGAGTTCACCCAATGCGGCGGCCGAGACCCGTTGGCCCAACATGGCCAAGTTGCTTTCCATTGAATCGGCCAAAGGCGGCATCATCGACCTCGCCACCACCGTGGCCGAAGTCAAACCGACAGTCCTCATCGGCACCTCGACCACACCCAGCATGTTCACCGAGGCAATCGTCCGCAACATGGCTTCCAACGTTGAGCGTCCGATCATCTTCCCGCTCTCCAATCCCACCATCCTCCATGAAGCCACCCCGGCTCACCTGCTGGAGTGGACCAACGGCAAAGCCCTCGTGGCCACAGGCGCTCCTTTCGACAATGTGACCCAAGGAGGCATCAACTTCACGATCGGACAAGCCAACAACGCGGCACTCTACCCGGGCCTCGGCATGGGGATTATTGTGTCCCGCGCCAAGAAGGTCACCGACGAGATGATCTTCGCAGCTGCCAAGGCGGTCGCCGATCAAGCACCTCTCGACGCACCGGGCGCTTCGCTGCTTCCCTCCAACGAGGATTTGCGCGCGACGTCCAGCGTGGTGGCGGTGGAAGTCGTCCGCACCGCGATGGATCAAGGCGTAGCCGGTGAGAAGGTCGACAATCCAGTTGAAGCCGTGCGCTGCACCGAATGGTGGCCGGTCTACCAGCCCGTTGAGGCCGTCTGAGGCGTCCCCGCACCTTGGCCGCGACGATCGCGATGACCTTGGGCATTCGGCCTGCGGCCCGCCGACGTAGTCGGTGGGCGTGCGTCGTGCTGATGGCCTGGTGTGTCGCCACCTTGCGCGCGGCGGTGCCTGATGCCGTCGTCACAGAGGATGCTGAATTCAATCAGCACTACCTCCTCGGCGACTGGATGGGCGTGCGCACGTCCCTCTGGGAACACGGCGTGAAGCCGAAGTTCCTGCTCATCTCGGATGCCTATGGAAATCCCTACGGAGGCAAAGAGCAGGGCTTCACGTCCTACAGCATGTTCTGCGCGGACCTCAAGCTGGACACCGAAAAGCTGGTCAATCTTCCCGGCGGGGAATTCCACATCGGCTTTACGGTCAACTTCGGCACCCAACTCTCGCAGGATGTGGTCGGCAATGTGTTTCCCATCCAGTCGTCCGACGTCGCCCCGCCCGGACCGCGCCTCACCGACCTGAGCTACACGCAGTCGCTCTTCGATGACAAAGTCAGCTTGCGGGCCGGACGCGTTTCCATCGACAGTCTCTACGGCGAGGAATTCGCCGCCTCCGCGTATTTCCGCTCTTTCACCTCGGTGGCTTTCAACGCCATTCCCTTCGCCATCTTTTACAACTCGCCCGGGGCTTTCGGCTATCCCGCCACCACATGGGGCGCACGGGTCAAGGTCGCGCCGGTCGAACAATTCTACGCCATGGCCGGCCTCTACAATGGCGACCCCGAGGTTGGACTGGGGGACCGCTACGGTTTGGATTTCACCTTCGATGGTCCGCCCTTCGGCATCGGCGAGATCGGGTGGCGCCGCAACCAAGCGGCGACCGACACCGGTTTGCCCGGCAACTTGAAACTCGGCGGTTTCGTCCTCGGCGGCAGTGTGCCGGAATATGACTCGAACAACACGAGCAACGGACGCTTCGGAGTCTATGCGGTTGCCGATCAAGCTCTGGTGCGCTTCGGCAAACCGTCATCCAACCGCCATCTTGGTGTTTTCGGCAGCCTCGTCGTCGCTCCGAACGAAGCGGTGAGTCCGATGGCCTATTATTTCAGCTCCGGTCTCGTCGCCTACGGACCGATGGAATGCCGGCCGAAAGACTTCCTGGCCTTCGGTCTCGCTTACGGCGGCTACAGCAGCCAACTCCGCAACGAGCAGTCCTCCCAACAAAGCGCTGGCACACCGGTGCTGCCGCAACTCTACGAAATGACGGTCGAACTTTCCTACGGCATCCAAGTCTTGCCCGGCCTGATCATCCAGCCCGGCGCACAAATGCTGGTCAATCCCGGAGGAAACCCCGGAACCCCCAGCGCGTTGGCTCTCGGCGTGAACGCGGTGGTTTCCTTCTGATTCCGAAGGGCAAAGCATTTCTTCCTGACTTTGGGGTTGCGCCGGGGATTTTTTGAGGCAGGGTGACGCGCCCATGGCTCTGTTGCAGTTGAACTCGGTCTCTCTTCACTACGGGCGGGATTACCTCCTCGACGGAGCCGATCTTTCGATCGAGCGGGGCGAGCGGGTGGCCTTGTTGGGGCGCAATGGCTGCGGCAAAACCAGCCTGATGAGGCTGATCGCCGGGGAGGAGGGGGCGAGCGCGGGGGAGATTCTTCGTGCGCCCGGAGCGGTCATGACGCGCTTGGATCAGGAAGTTCCGCAAGGGGTGGAGGGGACGGTGTTCTCGGTGGTGCGGGGCGGGATTTCGCCGACCCGGCACGAGGAGGATTGGGAGATCGATGTGCGGCTGGAGGATCTGCTGGCCGAAATGCAATTGCCCGCCGAGGCCGCGTTCGGCTCGCTTTCCGGCGGACTGAAACGCCGCGTTTTGCTGGCCCGGGCGCTGGCCGGGCAGCCGGATTTACTCCTGCTCGATGAGCCGACCAACCATCTCGACCTCAGTTCCATCCTCTGGCTGGAGGATTTTCTGCTCCGGCACCCGATGAGCCTGCTTTTTGTCACGCACGACCGGACCTTTCTCCGGCGCCTGGCCAACCGGATTGTCGAGCTGGATCGCGGACGGCTTTTCGGTTGGGCCTGCGACTATGACACATTCCTCCAGCGCAAAGCCGGGGTGCTTGAAGCCGAGTCCGTTCAATGGAAAGCTTTTGACAAAAAACTGGCCCAGGAGGAGGCGTGGTTGCGTCAGGGAGTCAAAGCACGTCGCACCCGCAACGAGGGCAGGGTGCGGGCCTTGCTTGACCTGCGCCGCGAACGGGCGCGCCGCCGCGAGCGCTCGGGAACGGCCAAGATGGAGATTCAGGCGGGTGCGGTGTCGGGTCAGCGGGTTTTGCGGGCGGAGGGCATCACCTTCGCGCACCCGGAAATGCCCGAGCCGCTGGTCGAGAACTTTTCCACCGAGATTTTCCGCGGGGACAAGATCGGGATTTTGGGTCCGAACGGGTGCGGCAAGACCACCCTGCTCAAATTGCTCTTGGGGCAGCTCGCCCCGCAGTCCGGACAGGTGACCACGGGGACCAATTTGCAGGTCGTGTATTTGGATCAGCTGCGGGATCAGATCGATTTGGAGAAGACGGTGGCGGAGAACGTGGCCGGCGTCTCGCAGTCGGTGCATTTCCAAGGCCGCGACCGCAACATCCACAGTTACTTGGGTGATTTCCTCTTCCGCTCCGACCGCGTACGCATGCCGGCGCGGTTGCTCTCCGGAGGCGAACGCAACCGCCTGCTGCTCGCCCGCCTGTTTTTGCAACCGGCCAATGTCCTGGTGCTCGATGAGCCGACCAATGATCTGGATGCCGAAACGCTCGAACTGCTCGAGGAATTGTTGGTCAGCTGGGATCAAACCCTGCTCCTCGTTTCCCACGACCGCGCCTTTCTCGATGCGGTGGTGACCAGCCTGCTCGTCTTCGAAGGCGGCGGGAAGATTACGGAGGTCAATGGGGGCTACAGCGATTGGCAACGTTGGTCGGCCCGTGGCGCCGCGGTGCCTCCGGCCGCCGCGCCCGTTCCTGCGAAGTTGGACGGCCCGAAAAAGGAACGCCAGGGACGTGTGGAAAAGTTCCTCAACCGGGAACGCCGGGAGTTGGAAGAACTGCCCGGGCTGATCGAGCAATGGGAGGCGGAGCAGGTCCGATTGGCCGCGCAGTTGCAGGACGCGGAACTCTACCGCACCAATCCCGCGGCCCTGCCGAAGATCGAGGCGGAATCCACCGCTCTCGAAGCGAAAATCCGCGCGGCTTACAGTCGATGGGAGGAGCTGGAAGCGAAGCGCTGTGCGTTTGAAGACAAGTTGTAGAAAGTAGAAGCGGCAATGCCGTCACCGAATAGGCAAGCGTCGATGGCTCACCAAGGGGCGCCTTCGCGCGCTCAATCTTGGGGCGTGAAAAGTGGCACGGGCATCTTGCCCGTGACCGACAGACATCATCGGCAGGATGCCGATGCCACGGCAGAATTCCGGCCGGGAATGTCATACCAAGGGCCCATCGCATTTGGACTTTGTCCTTCGGCCCTGGGGTAGGGTCGGACCTCCGGGCCGACCGCGAACCTTCTCTGGGATTCGACACGGCCGGTCCAACCGGAACGCAGTGAAGATGGCCCCTAGGCAAAGGCCCAGCCCTACCACTCGATCAATAGTCGAAAAGCAAAAGGACGTTGGTATTACGGCTGAATAATTCGCGCCCCGCGCTGCCAAGTGAAGTAGGACCAGACCCAGTGAATGAAGACGTTGATGCGGTTTCTCATGTGCATAAGGAAAATGAGGTGGACGAAGAGCCACATCATCCAAGCAGGGAAGCCGCGCATTTGCAGGCGGCCTAAGCTGACCACCGCGGCCTTGCGTCCGATCGTCGCCATGCTGCCTTTATCCCAATAAACAAACGCGGGGCGGGTCCCGGCTTCCGCCTCGGCGGTCACGAGCTTGGCGATGAATTGGCCCATTTGAATGGCCGCCGGCGACACCCCGGGCACGATGGCGCCCTTGGGGTCGGTCAGGGCCACGAGATCGCCGGCCGCGAAAACTTCGGGATGACCCGGCAGGCTGAGATCCGGCAGCACCTCGATACGACCGCTGCGATCGAGCGGAATGCCGGCCAGGGTGCGCGTGACTTCACTGGCTTCCACGCCGGCGGCCCAGATGATGATGTCGGACTCGATGCGCTCGCCGGCCATTTGCACAAAGCCCCGGCCCACTTCTTGAACCGGGGAATTCAGATGCACATGGACACCCATGCTGGTCAGCCGCTCGCGGGTGTAGTCGGGTAAATTGCCGGGAAACATGGGCAGAAGTTTTGGTCCGGCCTCAATGAGGTGCACTTGGGCGCGGGAGGGATCGATGCGGCGGAAATCATCTTTGAGCACTTGGCGCGACAACTCGGCGAGTGAACCCGCCATTTCCACGCCGGTCGGACCGCCCCCGACCACCACCATGGTCAGGAGGCGTTCCGTCTCCGCCGCGTCGGCCGCGGACTCCGCCCGCTCAAAGGCGAGCAAGACTTCGCGGCGCAGCCGCATGGCATCCTTCAGGCTTTTCAGCCCGTGGGTGTGCTCCTCCCACTCGGGGTGTCCGAAATAGCCCGTCTTGGCCCCGAGCCCGATGACCAAGTAGTCGTAATCCAACACATGTTCCTTCAAGTGGACCTGACGCGAGGACAAATCGATCCGCGTCACTTCATCCATCAAGGTAGTGACATTTTTCTGGGCGGACAAAATCCCGCGCAGGGGTTGCGCCACCTCCGCCATGGTCAGACTGGCCGTGGCCACTTGGTAAAGCAAAGGTTGGAAGAGGTGGTGATTCCAGCGGTCGACCAAAGTGACGTGGAAACGTTCGTCGGTTAACTTCTGCGCGCAAGCCAAGCCGGCAAAACCGCCGCCGAGAATAAGGACATGTTTTGTTTTCATCGAAAAATCCCACGTTTAAACGCCTGCCGGCTCCATCAAGGCTGTAATATTTTCCGGAGACCGCATGGGAAGGGTGAGGCGGCGAGGGCTAAAACGCGAGCGGAAGACTTGAGTAGGCGGTGGACCGCGCTGTCCCCAGCGCGATATCCCAACGACCGCATCGCGCCGGGACGGGCGTCATCATTTCAACGTTGGTCGTCCGTGACCGGCAGATCGAGAAAGAGTTGCGGGAAGAAGAAATCGTGGGTTTTCGCGGGGAAGGCGATGCGAAGCGGGCCTTTGGGGCTGGGGGTGATGAAGTAGCCTTCGTTGAGGCCGCGTTTTATGAGGCGGGCGGCCAGGGTCGCGCCTTTGCCGGTGATGTCCTGCACGCGGGTGCGGGAAATTTCACCCTCATCCACGAGGGTGCGGACGATCCGCATGAGAGGCTCGCGTTCGCGACGGAGGGCGAGTGTTTCGAACTGGAAGTAGCGTTCCACGCGGGTGCGAAGAGCGGGCAGGTCGAGCAGTCCACCCATGAATCGGATCTGATCGAGCACGGTCTCGAGGAAGAAAACGCAGAAGGCGGTCAGGGCGGCGTCGGAAAGGTTGCCGCGTCCGTCGAGATCGCCGCGCCGCGGATGGTCGGCCGCGTCGAGGACGGCATAGTAACGCTCGCGATGGCGGGCCAAGCCGCGCGAGAGGGTCCACAGTCCCCGGCCGTCCGCCCCGTGCCGGATGAGCAGGGCGTGCGAGTGCAGACGGGCCACGCGTCCGTTGCCGTCACCGAACGGATGGATCCAAGCAAGCCGGTGGTGGGCGGCGGCGATGGCGACGAGGCGATCGGTGGAACGGATGGATGGATCGGCGTAAAATTTCCCGAAGCGCGCAAGGAACTCGGGCAGAGCTGTGAAGTCGGGCGGTGTGTGGCGTCCGACATCGACCATGAAGTCGCGGAGTTGTCCGGGCGTGATGCGGTAGGTGCGTCCGCTTTTGGTTTGGGCCACGTGCAGCTCGGCGGGGAGGCGTTCGTAGAATTCGCGGTGGAGCCAGCAAAGGAACGCAGGGTTGTAGACATCAATGGACGGGTCGGCGAGGCGTTCCTCCATATGTTTCTCCGCGGCGAGGTGGGCCAGGCCGAGTTGCTGGTTGTGGCGGCGGGTTTGATCGCGCGAGAAGTCGCGGCGCAGGGCGCGCTCGATGTCGCGCGGGGCAGTCTTGTGGCCCTCGATGAGATTCGAGTAGTAGCAGTTCATCTCGCGGACCAAATCCGCGGCGGCGTGGAGGACGTGCGGCGAGTGGACCTGGCCGGTCAGGCGGCCGGCCTCGCGCAGGATGTCGCAGGTGAGTTCGGAAAGGTGCCCGGCCTCCGCTGAAGGCATCAGGGGTTCCATGGCGCTGGGATGCCGGTATACGTCCACGTTGTGAAGATCTTTGTGAACACCTTATAGCATACGCAAGTAATTGAAAGACAGAATACTAGAGTGGAATATAGCCTTGATATCCATCCATTTGTGAAGATGTTTGTGAAGATCGTGATGGGTGGTATAATGCCAAACCCGAAGAGGTTGTGGACTTTACCTCTTAAGGTAGGGACGAGCGGCCCGCTCGTCCGCTCTCTGAAAAACAGACACGCGGGCTCTCCTAGCCGTAGGCTCTGCGAGCCGAAGGTCCGCGTGTCCCTACCCGACAACGTCATTCGTGAGTCCAAGCCCTTTGGAGGATTGGTATAACGGCGCCCAAGTGCCCTTCGGGCTCTACGACTTGGCCGACCGTCTTCGCATACGCGGTTGGCAGGTGCCGGTCTACAGCATGCCGCCGGACCGCGAGGATCTCGTCGTGCAACGTATTCTGGTTCGCAACGGTGTGACCCGCGATCTGGTCGCCGCTTTGCTCGACGACTTCCGTCGCGCGATCGAATATTTCGAGACGCACCCGGCTGTCACGCCGCTTGGTGCGGAGGAGGGGACGGCGTGAGGGAGGAAGCAGAGAGCAGAGGGCTGAGACTTGAAACCTGAGTGAGGTTGTGGCGGCGGTGGGGGACCGCCGGGGCATCATGGGCTTGGTGATTTTGTCTGTGTCCTATACCAAAGGCCCATCGCCTTGGGACTTTGTCCTTCGGCCCCGGGGTAGGGTCGGACCTCCGGGCCGGCCGCGAACATTCTCTGGGATCCGACGCGGCCGGTCCAACCGGAACGCAGTGAAGATGGCCCCTAGGCAAAGGCCCAGCCCTACCACTCGATCAATCGTCGAAAAGCAAAAGGACGTTGGTCTAACAATCATCCGTGCGACTGGAGCAGGGGAATGCACGAGGTGCAGTGGGTGGATGCATTGTCTGCTCCCGGACAGCCGCCCTACGGAGTGGAAGACAATAGTTGCCTCTACGGACGGATGGTCACGCCGAGCGCTTCTCCGAGGCGGATGAAGTCTCGGTGGCCGGACTCGACGACCCACCGCAAGACGTCGGTGTCGAGCTCCGCGTATTGGTGAACAGCGATATTGCGGAAACCAGCCATGCCGCGGAGGGACTTTGAAAGCGCTGCGTCAATCAGGCCGGCGCGTTCGAGCAGGGTGAAAGCTTCCGCGTTGCTTTGCGGGACTCCCAAACGCTTGGTGGCGACCACATGCATGGCCATGTCGATCGCCGCTTGGCAGGCCCGTTCGATGTTGAGAGTGAGGGCGTCGACATGGGTGAAGTTGTTCAACTCGGGGCAGGCCCGCGATTCTTCCTCTACGCGGCGCACACAGCGTTCGATGATGGCTGCCTTGTTGAGCAGCACGTCGTCAGGCGGCGTAGGCATGGAGCACTTCCCGGCGGTTTTCCTGCAGATCGGCATACATGGAGAGTGTCAGCGCGGCGAAGCGTGCGCGTGCTGCAGGGTCGCGCTCGAAGATGATACGCCCACCGGCCACGGCTTCCTTGGCGTAAACCAAATTGCCCGTGTGCAGAACGCCCAGATCGACCGGGCGGCCGACGAGGCTGGCGAGATCGGCGGCCAGTTCCAGACGTGCGCGTCCGGTGAACGACGCGCCGCGCACCGGCAGGAGCGCGATATCGACATCGCTGTCCTCGCGCAAACGGCCCTCCGCGCCTGATCCCAGAAGGTAAGCGGCGGCGATTTTATCTTCGGCGGCAAGTCGGTCCGCAACCGTTCGGAGAATGGAATCCGCGATTTGGCTGCTGGGTAGAATCATGACGTCACTTTATTCGTTGCCGGACCAGGCGGCAACGCGCAAGCGCGCCCTCGAAAAGCAGGCTGCGGATGGGAGAAAACGGCAGACCGCGACACCAGTCTGTGCAAAGGAGGGGACGGGTTACCATCACTGAGCCGTAACCGGTAGGCGCGGTTTAGGATTTGTTGTAGCTGCGGCATGGGCGTCTTGCCCTTCGTGATTTCAGGCCCATCGGCAGGCTGGTCGAGGCGACGGGTTTGTTTTTGAACTGACGGTGTTCTTATTTTGTAGGTAGGGACGAGCGGCTCGCTCGTCCGCTGTCTTTGCCAAGGACACGCAAGCCGCGTGTCCCTACCTTTTGAATGCTGTTCGATCGTTCACGTCGTTTCGGGGTTTCGCAATATTTGCCCCTTGCCATCGGGAGGTTAGAGAACGACTGTGCCCGCCTTATGAAGAAGATCCTGCCCGCCCTGCTCGTTATCGCCGCGCTGCTGCTCCCAGCCCCCGCCGCGCAGGCCTGCACCTCGATCATGGTCACGGATGCGGATGGACGCGCTTATCACGGAAGAACGCTGGAATACAGTTCGCTTCTGCCGACGGACATGACCTATTTCCCGGCCGGTTCGAAAGTCGTTTCTTCCACGCCGTCCGGGGGCGCGGGCCTGACCTTTGAGACCAAATACGCCATGTTGGGCATGTCCTTTAAGGTTGTACCCTCCGCCAAGCAGGTGACCTTTGCTGAAGCGATCAACGACCAAGGGATCAGCTTTACTGCGAATTGGTTGACCGGCACGGATTCTCCCCCCGTGGGTCAGGACGAGGCCCGGATTTTGGCCGCCAATGATTTGGGTGCCTGGGTTTTGGGAAACTTCAAAACCGTGGCAGAAGTCAAAGAGGCCATGACCAATGGCCAAACCGAGTTTTGGGTGCCGGTGACCAAGCTCGATCCCGAGGCTCCTCTACCGTTGCACTATGCGATCCATGACAAAAGCGGGAACTCGATCGTGGTGGAATTCACGGATGGGAAGGTCAACATTTACGACAATCCCGTCGGCGTGATGACCAATGGCCCGTTTTTCCCCTGGCATTTGACCAATCTTCAAAATTACACCTTCAGTAATGTCGACAAAGACACGGCGCAACTGGGCAAGCTCAAGATTGCGACGCAGGACGGGGGCATCGCGTTGAGCGCTCTGCCCTCCGCGGAAACCTCGCAGGGCCGCTTCGTCAAAGCGGCTTTTTATGCCAATTACGTGCGCAAAGCCAAGACGCCCGACGAGGCCGTGGTCACGCTGGCGCACCTGATGAATAATTTCGATCGTCCCTATGACTTGACGGTGGATGAGGCGGGCGGCACGGGGGACGGAGTCAGGGCCGAAGGCGCCTCGAGCGAAGTCACCGTTTGGACGACCCTGCAGGACCTGTCCCGCAACCTTTTCTATTTCCGCAGCATCGAGGCAATGAACTGGGCGGTCATCGATATGAACAAGCTGAAGGATGTCAAAGAGGTGAAGTCAATCTCCTCCCTCGACGTGGACAAGGCCGGGGCTGACTCCTTCAAGTTGTTTTATCCGGAGCAGGGATCTTAGGCCGGATCGCTTCTGCTCTTGCAGGATTTGTGGCATCGGCATCTTGCCGATGATGTCTTTGCTTCACGGGCAGGGAAGTCCGTGCCACTTCAGAACAATCCGTTCAACCACTGGCGCGCGTCGGGGGCGCAGCTGTTGGGGAGGGAGAAGTGATCGTCGTTCGGATAATCTTTGAATTCGACACTGCCGCCGAGTTTCTTGACCAAGTCGGCATAGTTGGTCTGCCAGATATCGGGAACGGTGAGACCTCCTTTGAAGGTGTCCATGCAGATCAGGATGGGAGCAACCGGCTTGCGGGTGCCGGAGGAACCGTCCGTGATGGCCGCCTTCCATGCATCGAGGTTGGTCGGTTTTTCGTGCATGATCGCGCCCTTCAGTTTGAAAAGGCGGGCGATGGTGTCGTTGAGATGGTGCACCGGTTGGATGTTCCACGCTGTTTCGATGATCTCTACACCCAGCGGCGTGAAGTAATCGGAGAGCTTCAGCTTTTCGGGATTAGCAACCTGGAATCCGGCCAGCATCATGACGAGGTGCGAATCCGGGGGCATATTGTGGTTGCCCATCGCGGCCGTGGGGCCGACGGGAGTTGTGTAAGCGACGATGGCGGAACCCGGTGACATGCAGACGGTGCCGACCAATTTCAAATCGCCGTAATCCTCGGGCTCGAGTTCGGCCACGGCGCCCGAAGCACCTCCGCCTTGCGACCATCCGGTGCAGCCGAATTTGGTCCCGGCACCGACATCGTCCATTTTGCGCGCGGCATGGACGAGATAGACGGCGTCGCGCGCCTGGGTGCGGTTGACGTTGTATTGATGCTGACCCGGAGTGCCGAGTCCCTGATAGTCCGTGGCGCAGACGACATAACCGTCGTCGATGAAGCCCTGCAATCCGGGTACGCCGTAGTCGTTCTGCTGCGTCGAGTCCGCATCGAAGTAAGTGATGAGGTTGCGCGCCGGGTTGGGTTGGGCTGAGGGGGTGGCCGAATCGCCGAGACCCGTGGTGCCATGGCACCACGTCATCACCTTGCGGTTCTCGCCCTTCTCTTTCGGAGCGATGACCAAGCCGGTGACTTCGGTGACCACGTCGTTGACGTCCTTCGAGACGTAGCGGACTTTCCACGCGCGCGCGCCCTTGATGTCCGTTCCGATTTCTTCGCGCGACAGGAGGTCGCCCGGTTTTCCGCCCGTGAACGGCGGGGCGAAGCGCGACTTCGTCGAGGACGGCGTGGGCGGTTGGCTGTCGTCGATGGCGATCTCGGCCTGCACGAAGGCCATGGCGGCGAGGGTGCAGGCGAGGGTGAGAAGGTTGAGTTTATGGGTCATAGCTGCCCGCGATAAAAATCAGATTGCCGGAGCGCGTCAAGAGGTTCCCTCATGACAGCTCTGCCCCTGTAAACAACCCCTTGGCGCATCAAAAAACGGTCCAAATTGCTGGCCGACAGGCGTTGAGGGGCGATACCTACTTGCGTTTCCGCAAGGGACTCCTAGTCTGCACTCCGTATGAAACAAACGCTCCTCCTCCTTCTCGGTGTGTCTCTTGTTATAGCCGTGCCTTCCGCGCAGGCCTGCACCGCATTGATGATCACCGACAAGCAAGGCAACGTCTACAGCGCGAAGACGATGGAGTACGCGGCGATGATGCCCTTCATGATGTCGTATGTCCCGGCAGGAACCGGGGTCGTTTCCGTGGCGCCAGGGAACAAGCCTGGCCTGTCCTTCGAGACGAAATATCCCGTGTTGGGAGTGAGTGCAGATGTCGGCGTGGGCGACGGCCCCAATATGATGGTGGAATCGGCCAACAACCAAGGATTGTCGCTCAGCACCAACGAACTGCCCGGGTCGCAATCGCCGGCGGGTGCCGGATCCGATGCCGCGAAGGCTTTGGCTGCCACCGACCTCGGGCTTTATCTCCTCGGCAATTTCAAATCCGTGGCGGAGGTCAAGGAAGCGCTGCAAGGAGGCAACGTCAGCGTCTGGCTTCCCAAGGTTCCTCTCGTGGGCAACATCGAACTGCCCATGCACTACATTCTCTGGGACAAGACCGGCGCGGGCATCGTTATCGAATTTTTGGGTGGCAAGATGAACGTCCACGACAATCCGGTGGGCGTGGCGACCAATGCTCCGGATTTTCCGTGGCATTTGACAAATCTGAACAACTACGCGCAGCTGACCAATGTGGACAAGAATACCGGCCAATTCGGCCAACTGAAGGTGAGCGCTCCCGACAGCGGCAACTCGCTGGCCAACCTTCCCTCCTCGCAAATCGCGGCAGACCGTTTCGTCAAAGCAGCCTTCTACATCCAGTTTGTGCGAAAGGCCGATTCTCCCGAGGGCGCCGTGATCACGCTCGGGCACATCATGAACAACTTCGACCGGCCGTATGATCTCTCGATCGACGAGGGTTACTCGGCCGAAGGAGGAACGGCGGGCACTACCTCGAGCGAAGTGACGCTTTTCACCTGGATGAACGACAAAGCCCGCAATCTTTACTTCCTGCGCACGATCGACGCGCTGAATTTCGCCACGTTCGAAATCGACAAGCTCTCGCCCATCAAAAAGGTGGTCAATGTTCCCTTGGACAAGATCAACGACGACCAACTCGACGGCACGCAGATTCTCCTGGGTGCCGCAGGCAACTAGGCGGCTCGCAAGGATTCACAACTCGATCGTCACCTGCAGCCCCAGCACGCGCGCGTTGCCGTATTGGCCCCGTTATTCCCTATCGTCGGCGAGCAACTGGCGGAACATTTCGTAAACCACGTCGCGGGTGTTTGCGTATTCCAACCTTGTTTCCCGGGTTGAGACCTGACGGTGAAGGATGCGGATTCCCCCGATGCGTAGACGGCTGAAGCCCTCGAGATCGCCCTGCAACCCCTTGATGTCGCCCTTTCCCTTGGCCAAAGCACGCAGGGCGGCGCGAACTCTCTTTTTGGTCTGGGGTGGCAAAGCGGTGAGCCACGCCGCGACTTGATCAGAGGCCGAAATTTTCATCCGCCAGGTCAAGCGTGCGGTATTTCGTCTTGCCCGCTCGCGCGGCTTGCACCGCTTTCATGGCTGCCGGGTCGGCTAGAACGTCCAAAGTCTCCATCAGTGCTTCGAAGTCCTCGACGGGCAGCGCGACGACAACGGGGCGGTTGCGGTTGGAGATGACAAACCGCCGGCCGGAGCGGCAAAGCTTGGGCAGGCTGGCCTGAGCCTCGCGCATGTTGTAGGTAGAAGTCACAATGAATGTCTATACAACGGGAAGGGGGCTCGTGCAAGGGCGGTGGCCATCTGCGCTTGGCCGGATAGGGTAGGAACGGGGCAGGGAAAGTATGCCCCGCTCCCCCCTCCGAACCGTGCGGGCGGATTTCCCGCACACGGCTCTCCAAGAGCGACGGGGCCGACTCACCCCTTGCGGGGGTCTATCGGAAACCGGTGACGCGTGACTCGCTGGCGCGGCAGGTCCCGCACCGCGTGGCGTCAAACTCCGATTCACCTCACCGAGGCCCAGAACATTCCCCCGAGGCGCTGTGGGCCGTGTCTTTCTAACCCAGAGGGTAATCGATAACACTGGTCTACAGGGCATTGTTCCGGCCGGAAGGTGCCGCTCTCTGCCGCCCTTGGCTCCACGGGCATTACCCCGCTTCCCAGCTACTATGGCGGCTCTGACTCCTGCGCGGAACCGCCGCAGCGGCCTCCTGCCCGCGCAGGTCTCAACGGTCCACCATGACAACTTCCCCGCATACCCAGCCCAACCACCCTCAACGCCCGCAATCCTCACCTTCAACGAGGCTTCTCGGTCGGATCGGTCGTGGCTGGCGCCACAGGCTTCGCCTTTCCCTAGCAGGCTCGCCAACGTTGCTGGCCGAATCGGCTTCACTTTCGTTTGGGTCTGCGGGTCCGCCTCCGGCTGCTCTCCACCCCGCCTCACAGCGACGCAGTTGCCTTCGGCTGCTCTCCCGTTGCTCGTCTCGGGAGGACTCAGACTCTCACTGGTTGTTATCATGGTTACTTCGTTCGCACTAGGGCGGGACCTCCGGACCCGCCGCGTGCCCGGTGGTGAGATTGATCGACACGGCGCGCCGGGGACGTCGCGCCCTACCAGCGCGGGGACAGCGATTACAGCTCGATCGTCACCTGCAGCCCGAGCACAAGCGCGTTGCCGTATTGGCCGAAGCCGCCCGGCTGGATGATGTATTGGATGTCGGGTTGCACGGAGAATTCCTTGGTGACTTGGATGACGTAGCCGGCGTTGAGCACGGACTCGAAGGCGCCCTCAGCGGATTGCCCCTGACTTTGCGCGTAAGGCTCGCTGAAGCTGCCGATCTGCCACGAACTGTAAAGATGATCGGCGGGACGCGCGCTCCACGGTCCGCGCCAGACGGTGCCGGCGAATCCGTCCACCGGCATTTGCGTCACGCCGCTCGGTGGTGACCAGACCACGCCCCCGAAGACGGAGAATTGCGAGGTGTTGGCTTGACCCGGACTTTGCTCCCACAGCGTTTGCTGTCCCATCCCGTAAAAGCCGAAAGGGCTCCCGCCCCATCCGCCGGGGTAGGACACCTGCGGTTGGTCCGAGACATAGGCCCCGAGTTTATAAACGCCGGGCAGACCGATTCCGTTCCCATTGAGTTCCCGTCGTCCGCGGGTGAATTGCCGATCCTCCTGCACGGCGGCGAATTTCTCCGAGTTCGGCGTCCACCCGATCTCGACCACGCCGAAGGTGCCATCGTTCGGATCCAACCCGAGATCCAAACCGTTGTAGGGTCCGGTTTGTCCGAGGTCGGCGCGGGCCTGGAAAACTCCCGCCGTGAGAACGGTCTCCTTCATCGGCAGCCAACGCGCCCCCGCGAACCACGAAGCCGAGGCGCTGCCGGTGAAGGTCGAGTTGAGTTCGAGGGCGATGGGCACGGAATTGAGTCCGCCGGAAACGAGCAAATCGAAGGCGGGAAGTGTGGCAAAGTATTGCGAAGCGGAAACCCGGCCGATGCCGATTTCCAATTTGTCATCGAAAGCCTTCTGCACGAGGTAAGCTTGATAAAGAAACAAGGTGTTCCCATCCCATGCCTGCGAGACGGTGAAAGCATTGCCGATCGTCTCGGAAAGATTGTTCCCCGCGCCAGAAACTGCCGAAACCTTCAGTCCGCCCCCGCGCCATCCGAAGGGCTCCCTCCAGACGAATCCGAACGGCAGGTATTGCGAATAGGCCACACCCTGCGATTGACCGCCCACCGGATTGCCTTGGAAGACGCCGAAGTAATCGACGAAGAACTCGAGATCCACTGGCTGGGCGGATGTTTTGAGAAGTGAAGAAATGCGCGAGAGGACCGTGTCGGGCTCAAGGTCCGTGTTTTGGTAGGGCCCGCTCGCCGCAGCGGGCCGCTGCATTTGGTTTGATGGCGAGCCAGCTGTCCCCACCAGCGGGGATGAGGCGTCGCCCTCCAACGCGGCGGACCACTCGTAGCCCCAGAGACAAAATGCCAGAGCCAGCATAAGAGCCGGGCGAGGGGATCTGGGCATCGGTGACGGATAGCATGTCCGCGGCCGGGGTGAAGCTTGGAGTTGGATGTAGCGGCGCCGCTGGCCAAGCCGCAGAAGGGGCCCTAGCGCCGGTCCGATCTTTGGGCGGCACGGGCGTCTCGCCCGTGATGGCGCTCTGAAAACGGGCGAGACGCCCGTTCCCCATGAAAAGCCGAACTAGCGACCTAGTGAGCCGAGGTAGCGTTCGTATTCGTCATGCGGGCCGATCCAGAACCAAACGAGTCCTTGTGCCGAGTCGTAAGCCAAGGCACGGAAGTCGCGGCCAACCCGGGCCGACCAAAGGCGTCCGGCTTTTTTGAGCTGGAGTGAGGGGTGCCGAGGATCATGTTTGAGGAGTTCGAAATTTTTATCGGCCAGCGCCTTGGTCTTTTTCGGCAGCCGGTCGTAGTGCTCCCAAAAAGATTTCCGTGCGAGGTGCTTCACAGCGGCCGGATCTCGCCGCGCTGCAACTCCCCGTCGATCTCCGCGAAGACGGCATCGAATTTACCGTCCTCCGCATCGCGGGTGATTTGCTTGTCCCAAGCATCGGCGCGGAACTGCTCGAACCATGCGGAGAAGCGTGCGAACTGGTCGCGCTCCAGCTTGGATACCTCCTGCTCGATTTGCTCAACGCTCATGAAACAAATTCTAAGGGGCCGCCGATTTCCCCGCAAACTGTATTCCTTGGAGTTGCTCTGCTGTCGCGGGGAGAAGGAACTATTGCAGGAACGCATTCACCGTGTCGGCGAAGTGCTTTGGCGAGGTGTAGAGGAACGAATGGCCGCCGTCGAAGAAGGCCAGCCAGGAGAAGGGGATTTGGTTGGCGATGATGAGTGAGTTTTTTGGCGGATCGATGGCGTCGTAACGCCCGTCGGTGATGAGCACGGGCACCTTGATGTTTTTGAGGTTCTCGAAGTTGCTGTTGTCCGACTTCCACAGCGTGGTGCGGGCGCGGTCCTGACGCTCGGTGGTCTGCTTGGAAACGTCGAAATCGTCGGGCATGATACCCGACGCAACAGCCGACTTGATTCGTGCCAGTGCGGCTTTCAACGCGGCCTGCCCGGCCTCGGTGTCGGGGACGGTGAGCAGCAGTCTTTCCATCTTGGGCGCGTCGGGATTGTTGAGCTTGGCTTCCACATCCGGCGCCGCCGGGTCATCGTATTGGCCGCCCGGATCGGCGGCGCAGAGCACGGCTTTGTTCACCAGGTCGGGATGACGGATGAGCACCTGCTGTCCGATCCGCGCGCCCATGGAGTAGGCAAGGATGTTCGTCTTCTTGAGGCCGAGGGCTTTGATCAACCCGGCGGCGTCGTCGGCCATCTGCGGGATGGTCGTGTTGTTTTTCTCGGTGTCGGTGGACAGGCCCACGCCGCGGTTGTCGAAAAGGATCAGCTGATGCTGCCGGGCCAAGGTCTCGAGCATGAGGGGATCCCACAAACTCATGCTGGAAACGAACCCGTTGATCATGAGCAGCGGTTCACCTTCGCCGCGGATGTAGTAGGCCAGCTTGACCCCGTTGACTTCCGCGAATTTCACTTCGGGTTTGAGGTCGGCGTGAAGCGTGGTGGAGAGAAGCACGAGGGAGAGGGCAAGGAGGAGGCGTTTCATGGTCGGAAGTGTTTGAATGGCCGTTGTAAAAGATAAGCCAGTGATCGAAAGCCTCGACATAGTCAAGAGGTGGTCGTGATGGGATTTTGCGGGAGGGATGTTGTTTCCCGCCGTCGGCGGCGATGGTCTCTGCGCCACAAACCCGAACCTCAGGCTTGGTAAAGGTCGGCGGCGTCGAATCCCTCGAGCAACCGGTGGAATGCCTGCCTGAAGGCCGGACTCGACGGCCATGCCGCGATCCAATCGGCTCCGTGCTGCAACTCCTCGCGCGTTGGATCTATGGCCACCAAATCTTCCGCGTGCCGGCGACCCTCCAGCGGATCCAGGGCGGCAGCCATTTTCAGGGCTATCAGGTCGATCCGGTCCATGAAGCGGACAGTCAGGCACGGGCCGAAATCCACGCTCTGCCGTGCCGAGCGTTCCAGTGCTCCGGCGGGAAGTCCGCGCACAAGAATGGCCCGGGCTGCCAAGTTGAACCAATGGCGGTTAAGCGCCAAGGAGAGCCCGGCTGCCGAGATGGCGTCGTTCATTTCGGGAGAAAACTCTTCGACAACGACGATCTCTCCGTCGGCATCGATCATGGCCACAGCATCCACATCGAGCGTGCGGCGAGAGAGCGCACCAACTACGCACAAGGCCGAGGCGCCGCAGCACAATACGGTGACAGGGTCCGCATCACGCAGCGCCATTTGTCGTCCGAGTTCGGTCAGGGCACACTCGACATCGGCTTTGTTGCCGAAACCGTTCATGGCCGGTTGGGCGCGGCGGCCGACAGAATTTCCCGCGGGGCGAAAGTGCCGCCGGAGGCGACGTGGCGTTCCTGCTTGAGTCGCACGGTGCGTCCGGTGATTTGCGGATAGGTGGCCGGGTCAAACCATGAGTTGGCCGACACGGTTTGGAACGTTTTGCGGAAGCCGTCCCAGAACGCCACGGAGGCCGAACGGCCCTCTCCCAGATACCACGCGCCGTCGATCAAGGCGGCGAGTGGAATGACTCCGTCGCGCCCGGGACGATGCCAGCGCAGGAGAATGTTCTGCCGCGCGGCCAGGGATTTCGCCGCGGACCGGGCCCGGCCGCCCTTGCGGCCGTTGCGGGCGAGTGCCGTTGCTGTCCTCATACGGCTTCTTTATACGAAGAAGCTTCGTAGCGCAAGTGCTTTTGCCGTGTCGAGTCGGTGTAGCCAGCCTCCCGCATTCGCTCGTTTGTGTCTCACGGTCTCGGGGAGCACGGCCGCCTCGGCCGTGGTCCGCAGCGAGGTGTGTTTGCCTCGATACGCCGGGCGAGGGCTTGCCGCCACGTGCGAGGCGCGCGTGCTCCCCGGGAAGCAAAAACAGGATTTACAATACCGCGACGGCGGAGAGGATTTTGCCCCATGAAAGCGCTCCCCCTCATTGCTCTCTTTGGTTTCTCCATGGCCACGGTGGCGCTCGCCATTGAACCGGTCTCTGTCACCACCGCGCCTCC
The DNA here is from genome assembly GCA_044359955.1 of Chthoniobacterales bacterium. GTDB lineage: Bacteria > Verrucomicrobiota > Verrucomicrobiia > Chthoniobacterales > JACTMZ01 > JACTMZ01. The sequence goes on from JBIKLF010000003.1 coordinate 200,448, forward strand.
GCCGGCGGCCGATGCGGCCGCGCTGGCCGTGAAGCTGCAGAATCCCGTGGCGGATCTGATCAGCGTGCAGTTCCAAAACAACTTCAACTTCGGGGTGGGTGAGAACAATGGTACGCTTTATCTGCTCAATTTCCAGCCGGTGATTCCGCTGCACATCACGCCGGAGTGGAATTATATCGTGCGCCCTGTCTTGCCCTTTATCTCGACGAGCAATGTGTATGGGCCCGGCTATGTCAGTGGGTTGGGGGACCTCGAGATCGAGACCTTCCTTTCTCCCTCGGCACCCGGCCCGTTCGGCATTATTTGGGGCATCGGACCGACATCCATCCTGCCCACGGCGACGCAAAAGAAACTCGGCGGCGATGTCATGACACTCGGACCATCCGGTGTCGCGCTCTGGCAGAAGAACGGATGGACCGTCGGATCGCTGGTCACGCAGAACTGGCGCGTGGCCGGGCCGGGCGATTACAACGCGACGTATTTCCAGCCATTCATCTCGCACACCTTCAAAACGGCAACGACCATCGCGGTGGACAGCGAATCGTCCTACAACTGGATCAGCGAGGGGGCCGACCAGGACTGGACCATTTCGTTCAACAACACGTATTCGCAAGTGATCAAGATCGGCAAAATTCCGGTGCAGATCGGCGTGGCTCTGCAGTATTACGCGCAGTCGCCCGTTCCCGGTCAGCAGTGGGGCTTTCGGGTCAACATCACTCCGATGTTTCCGGAGTGAGGGCCTTATTTTCCTACAACTCGAGTTGGTCGAGCAACTTGTCGGGCGTCGTTTTGTGGTGCTCAGCGACCAGTTTGATGATGCTCCGCAGGGTGCCGACTTTGATCGTGTCATGATTGGGCACCGTCACGTGGAACTGACCACCCAAGTTCGTCGTCAGGCGAATGTGTGACCCGTCCTGGCGAACTCTCTCGTAACTGAGTGCTCGCAACGCCTTGGCCAGATCGGCCCCGGAGACATCGCGCGGCGTTTTCACGCAGCCAATACTTCGTCCCGGACGAAATGAAGACGGATCATCTTAGGCATCGGTCCCGCGGCGCCATCGCCGAAGTGACAGTTGACGGCATTCCTGACCATGGCACGCAGCTCATCCAATGTGTCGCCCTGAGTCACGATGGCGTGCCCCAGCGCTGTGGCCACGTAGCCGCCATCAGCGGCGTCCTCTTGGACCTCGAAGATAATCTCGCTCACAATGGGACGGATAGCTCCGTCCGGCAGGCGCGTCAAGGTCGCCCCTTGTCTTGATCTTGTCGCGGCGCGTCAGGCGAGGCCAATGACCGTCGGAGCAATGAAGAAACCAAGGCACCGACGGTCATATCAGTTGGTCGCCTGTGGGTGACCTGTCTCACCAAGCCTCGGCTGACCGCCGCTACCAAAGAGTGGCATCGGCATCCTGCCGATGGATTTCATCCATTTTTCTTGCCGCGACTGCGCCGTTGTGCTGCTTTCTTCGCGATGAAAACACCGCAACTCTTCCCCGCATTGCTCGCCATCACCGGCTTGCTCGCGGCCAGCAATCCTGCCATTGCCTGCACCGGCGGGGCACTCACCGCCAAAGACGGCGGCGTGGCCGTCGGACGCACGCTCGAGTTCGGTGAACCGCTCAATTCCGTGCTCGCCGTCTGGCCGGCCGGGTCCGAATTCACCGGACTGACTTCCACCGGCAAGAACGGCCTCAAATGGAAATCGAAATACGGTTTTGTCGGCCCGACCGCCGCCACAAACTATGACATGCTGATCGACGGCCTGAACGACCAAGGCCTCAACGTCGGCCTCTTCTACTTCCCCGGCTTCGCGCAATATGCCGAGGCGACACCGGAAAACTCGGCCAAAGGCCTCGCGCCCGCCCAAGTCACCGCGTGGATTCTCAGTAATTTTGCCACGGTCGCCGAGGTGAAGGAAAATATCGGTAAGATCGCCCTCTTGCCCGTCGTGCTCGACCTTATCGGCATCGTGCCGGACTTGCACATCAAGGTGCAGGATCCCACCGGCGCCTGCATCACCATCGAGCCTCGCGGCGGAGAACTCGTCGTGCACGATAACCCCGTGCGTGTTTTGACCAACGCCCCGGAATTCCCCTGGATGCTGACCAACCTCAACAACTACCTGAACATGTCCGCGGCCTATCCCGCGAACCAGAAAATCGGCGACCTCGAACTATCACCCTTCGGCATGGGTGGCGGTTCGCGCGGTCTGCCCGGCGACTTCACCCCGCCTTCGCGCTTCGTGCGCATGGCGTTCTATCTGCAGAACGCCTTACCGCAGGCCACCAGCGCCGAGGCCGTGGGCACGATGTTCCATTTCCTCAACAACTTCGACATCCCGCCCGGCGTCGCCATGCCCCCCGCCGGCACTTCGGAAAAATTTCCCGACTACACGTCATGGACGGTGGTCAGCGACCTGGCCAAGAAGCACTACCACTTCAAAACCTACGGGAACCCGAATGTGCGCGTCATCGATCTCGCCCAAGCCCTGCAAGCCGCCGGCGACAAGATGGTCACCGTCGAAATGGGCCCGCAGGACCACGACAGCTTCACGCCGTCGACCATGGTTGAGGTGAAGTAGACGGAAGGGTTTTTGAACATAAGGTAACGAAGGCAACGAAGAAGAGTTTCACAGGGTCCGTCCGTTCCTACTTCGTTTCCTTTTGTTCCCATTCATCCGGCCTATTTCCTTGTGGCGCGGACGGCAGTTTCCGATCCTTCAGACTTATGCAAAAACTCCGAAACCCCTTGGCCGGCTTGGCGGCCTGTTTGGCACTGAGCATTCCCAGCCCCGCTGTGGCTTGCACGGCGTTCCAAATCAAATCCAACGACGGCGCGCAGATTTATTTCCGGTCGATGGAGTTCGGGTATCCGTTCAATTCGAAGGTGCTCGTCGTGCCGCGCGGCACGGACTTCACCGGCACGGCCCCCGGCGGAAAGCCGGGCAAAAAGTGGACGGCCAAATACGGTTTCGTGGGACTGAACGTCGATGTCGCCCCGACGCTGGTGGCGGACGGTCAGAATGAAAAGGGCCTGGCTCTCGGCATGCTCTATCTGCCGGGTTTTGCGCAGTATCTCGATCCCGAGGCGGCGCCGGCAGACAAGTCGATCGGCAGCTGGGAGGTGCTGAGTTATCTCCTGGCCAATTGCTCCTCCGTGGATGAAGCCGTGGCCGCTTTGCAGAACGACGTCTACGTTGCGCAGCAGGAGTTTGTGCCTTTCAAAGAAGTCCTGGCGGTCCACTACTGGATCGGTGACAGCACGGGCAAGGTGGTCATCGCCGAATACGTCGGCGGCAAGCTGAGCATCCATGATGCGCCGCTCGGCACCCTGACCAACTCGCCGCCTTACAACTGGCAAGAGATCAACGTGAGCAACTACGTCGATCTTTCGCCGGTCAATGTGCCCGAACGCACGCTGGGCAAATTCACGGCGATGAACTTCGGACAGGGCAGCGGCGCCGTCGGCTTGCCCGGCGACATGACGCCGCCCTCGCGTTTCGTCCGCGCCGCGCTCTTCTCGCACTGGGCCACCCCGGGGGCGACGGCGTCCGACACAGTCAACCTCGGCTTCCACGTGCTCAACACGTTCGACATCTTCAATGGCGCGATCCAAAGCAACACGGCCGATCAGACTCCGAATACAAAGGGATTCCTCACTTCGGCCGGCCAGCCCAAGCTGGTCAACACGGACACCACCGAGTGGGCCGTGGCGCATGACCGGACGAATCTGAAAACTTATGTCCGCACTTACAACGGGCTAGAGATTCAGGTGGTCGACCTGAAGGCCATCGACTTCGGTCAATCCGGCATGCGGGTCATTGCGCTGCAGAATAATTTCGTGCCGGAGGACATCACGTCGAAGGTGCAGCCGTTGGCGGCGGCCAAGCCGGAGTAGTCTGAAGGAAGGTAGGGGCCCGCGGCCCATAGGCGTTAACCTAACGAGCATCAACAAGACACCCCAATCCCGTCATTTGCATCGGGCGCTTCTTGCGGCGGATTCCTCCAGGGTGTCATCTACCCGTGCGATGAAGTTCCCCCGATTTAGTGGACAGGCAGGGCGCAGAGGATCCAGAAAGGATATCCACCATGCCCAAGACCCATCCGACCTACGACAGCGGCTTCCGTCAGGAAGCCGTCAACCTCCTGATCAGC
>JBIKLF010000030.1:0-25603 GCA_044359955.1 Chthoniobacterales bacterium
ACGGCCAGCTCGCACTCGTAGTCCACCTCATGGCTGGCGGCCTTCACCGGGATTTCGATCGCATCCCCCGGGCCGGCCACGGTGTTGATCCCCTTGGTGAAGAGCACGGGACGCTCGGGCGCCTTCATGCCCGATTCCTCGGCATGACGACGGTAGTTCAACCCGATGCAGAGAATCTGACTGGGTTGGAGCGGGGCGAGGAGCCTGGCAACTTGGGCGGCCTCGCCGGTTTCGCGGAGTCCGCCGTAAAGGTCCCCGTCGCAGCGCAAGGCGGAGCCGTCGGGTTTCTGCGAGCCGAAATGAACGGCTCCCTGTGGGTCTTGGTATCGGATGATGTGCATAGATTGTGGTTCAGTAAGTGGCGCGGCCGCCGGAAAGGTCGAAGGTGAACGCGGTGGTGAAAGATGCTTCCGGCGAAACAATGAACTCCGCCAGCGCCGCGATTTCGTCGACTGTGCCGCAGCGACCCATCGGAATTTTGTCGGTCATGTATTTCACCTGTTCCGGAGGCATCTTGGCCACCATCTCGGTGAAGATCACCGCCGGAGCGACCGCATTCACGGTGATTCCGGTCTGCGCGTATTCTTTGCCCTGCACCTTGGTCATGCCGATGACCGCCGCTTTGGATGTGGAGTAGGCCAGCATGCCGGCATTGCCCTCCTTCCCCGAGATCGAAGCGAAATGCAGGACCCGACCGTAATGGCGCCGCAGCATGTGGGGAACAACGGCTTGGAAGGTGTGGAGACAACCGCTGACATTGACCCTCATGACGCGCTCGAAATCCGCGAGGTCGACTTCGTGGCTCTTGATGTTGGTGCGTCCGGTGATGCCGGCGCAATTGACGAGGATGTCGAGGCGCCCCGTCTTGGCTGCCGCCTCATCCACAGCGCTCTTCACCGCAAGGGGGTCGGTCACATCGGCCTGCGTCACAATCGTCTCCACGCCAAGAGAGGCCGCGGCACGCTCCAGCGCCGCGGCGTTGGCATCGAGAAGCACGAGCCGGACCCCGCGGGAAGCGAGGCGCTTGGCCACGGCCAAGCCGAGCCCGTCGGCGCCGCCGGTGATCACTGCGCATTGTCCGGACCATCCAGATGAATCAGATTCAGGTGTATGTGTCATAAGGTCGGTTGGTTTTTTCATGGCTATGGGTTTTCGGTGTTATGAAGAAGCTCGGATCCCTGACGGGGACCGAGGTAAGGTGAAATAGGTGGTGGTGGAGGAAGCTCATAGGGAGTGGGTCAAGAGGCTTCCGGAAAGCGGGGCGGCGGCCAGCGACAGCTCGTCCAAACCGAGCCGCGAGGTGGTGATGTAAAGTGTGCCGCCGGGACCAAGACAGCACGATGAGGTGTGAGGACAGTCGGTCGGAATTTTCTCCAGCATGGCTCCGGTCCGCGGATCCCAGCGGCAGACACAGCCCGCACCCCAGTGGGCCACCCAGATCGTGTCGTCCGGCGCCACGCACATACCGTCGGGAACTCCGAGATCCTCCGGCACGCGAACCACCGTCCGGCGGTTGGTGATGGTGGAATCTGCCGGGTTGAAGTCGAAAGCCCAGACCTCCCGCGTGGGCGAGTCGATGAAAAACATGGTGCGGGCATCGGCCGTCCATCCCATCCCGTTGGCAATGGTCAAGCCCTCGAGCACCGGCACCAACCGCTCGCCGTCCAGCCGGTAGAGCGCACCCGCCCCGGGCACCGAGCCGCCGGCAGCCATGGTGCCGATCCAGAACCGTCCCCCGGGGTCGAGTTTTCCATCGTTGCAACGGTTGCCGGGCTTTTGCGGTTCCACCTCGCAGACCGTGGCCGTGACCGCCCCGCTCGACCAATCGACCCACGCGATCCTCTTCGCGAACGCGACAAGCAGACGCCCGTCGGCAAAAGGCGCCACGGCGCACACCGGCTCGGGGAAAGTCCGTGTCGCGACTGTTCCTTCGGCCGGGTCGAGGGCGTGCAGTTTGCCCCCGGTCAAGTCCACCCAGAACAAGCGCCCCGAGGCTTGGTCCCACACCGGACCCTCACCGTGCGCCGCCACGACGCCGGGGCAAAGAGGTGCTGCTTGGTGTTTCATTTCGGCAACGTGTTGGCCAGGGCCTCCGAGGCGTTGATGTTCTTGGATGCGTAGGGCTCGCGGCTGACCAGCAGGCTGGTCATGCCGAGATCCGCGAAGATGTTGGCTCCCGTGATGCAGGAAGAATCATCCGAGAGGAGGAAGACGCAGCATTTGGCCACTTCGAGCGGCGTGATAAGACGTTGCCCGGGAATGTTGGCCTTCCAGTAATCGAGGCATTCCTTTTCGCTCGGGGCGGCCGCCACGATGTCTCGCCAGATTTCCGTCTCGCACAGTCCCGGGGAGAGGATGTTCACGCGGATGCCGAACCCGGCCAACTCCACCGCCGCCGCTTTGCTGAAACCCACCACGCCGCATTTCGCGGCGTCGTAAGGGGCGGCGCCGGCCAGCGAAGCATGGGTGTGCACGCTGGCAATCTGCACAATCGATCCTCCATGACCGGCACGATGCATCTGGCGGGCGCACAATTGGGTCAGGCGGAAGGCGCCGTTGAGGTCGACATCCAACACCCGTTGCCATTCACGCGGATCGATTTCGAGAAACGGCTTCACGTAGTTGATCCCGGCGTTGTTGATCAACCCGTCGATACTTCCGAACACCTCGAGGGTTTTCGTGACCAAAGCTTCCAACTCTTCCGGACGAGCCATGTCGGCCTGCACCGGTTCGACGCATCCACCCGCGGCCCGGATCTTGTCCGCCACAGCTTGAAGCTCAACCAAAGACCGCGCCGTGATCACAACCCGGGCGCCCTCGCGGGCGCATTCTTCGGCCATGGACACACCGAGTCCTTTGCTGGCGCCGGTGATGATGATGGTTTTGTTTGGCAGTTTCATGGGTCGGGATGGGTTCAGGTGGGCAGAAATTCGGAGAGCCATGCGGCGTACGCGGCATCGTCCAGCAGCATCAGCCGGGTGATGGCGGTCTCCGCGAGGCGCTGCGGGCCGGTGCCGCAAAAAATGGCGGGAGTGCGGTGCTCCAGCTCGCCGAAAGGACCGAAGGCACCGTCATCGCAATAGAACTGGAAGGCGTCCCCCTGGGTGTCGAGGGCGTGGAGCGGGGCATCGCAATAGCGCAAACCGGGATCGACCGGACAGGAACGGGCAAGAACGAGGGTACCCCCCTCCAGGGGGCGGACATACGCCAAGCGGCCGGCGGCCCGGGAGGGTGCGATGCCAAGCTTGAAGGCTGCGGTCCCTCGCATCGCGATCTCCGTGTGGGAGGGATGCACCGCGACTTCGCCGGGCGGCGTCGGGTTGAAATAGTCCCGCGGCGCGCCCGGGCCAACCGTCGGAATAATCATCCGCCCCCCCTGAGGCACCTGTAACAACGACCAGAAATCGACGGGCTGTCCCGGAGTGCCATCGAGAATTTCCATGGTTGTGCTGGTGACCAAGCCCACGCCGCCTGCGTTCCCGGCCATCATGACCGGATCAAGCAACTCCATCGAACGCTCGACGCGCAGCGACACAAAGGCGTCCCGGTGGGCGGAGCGAAGGGTGGCTTGCAGACTCGCCCGGAAGAAGCCTTCCCGTTCCTCTTCGACCGTCCAAAGGTCCGGATCGAGCGCCGCGGGAACCTTGTAGTGGGCGAAGTCCGGACTTCCGAGTCGTTGCCAGAACCAATCCGCCTCGGGTCCGAACCAAAGACGCTCGCCGCCCAGACACCAAGCAAAGGGCGGGGGTTCCGGCGACCACAGCGAGGAGTGGCCTCCGATTGTCATATCGAGCAAGCGGCAGCGTCCGAGCAAAACGCGGATGGTGCCGGTTTCCGTGCCCCATGTTCGGGGTGTTGGCATACTCGATTGATTCATGATGCGGGGTTTATCGCCGGGAAGTGGACCTTCGCTCTTTTACTCCAAACCGACCACGGTTTGAGGGCACATGACTCTGGTTGCCTGGATCGAGCAACTGGATCACGTGGCGGACGTCGAAAGGTTTGCGGACCATGCCGCCCCAGCGCGCGGAATTCCACTGCATCATGCAGACGTGATTCGAGGTCGCGAGGATGACGGGGTCGCCTTCGGCCTCGTTGAGAAAGGCGGATTTCTTGGCGAGGATTTCCCGGGCGTTCTCTTTCTTCTGGATGTTGTAAATGCCGCCCGACCCGCAGCAGTCCTTGGCGCAAGGCGCGAACTCCCAGCGGTAGCCGGTGGCGTCGAGCACGGATTCCGGGATGGTGCTGCGTTGTCCGTGAACCAAATGACAGGGGAGATCGACATAGACCCGCGCATTCCCCCCCCGAGGTTCGCGGGGCTTGACGCCGATCTCCCCCAAAAATCCGAGCACATCGCGCACCGGCAACTCCCCTTCCAGCGTTTTGCGCAGAGAGAGTCCGCAGCCCGCCGAATTGGCCACGGCGCAATCGACGCCGAGACCGTCGAAGGCCCGGCGGTTGACCTCGCGCAGCTTTTCCACGCCGTCGATCCCGGTGTGTTCCTGGAAAGCGCCGCAGCACCCCTGACCCCCGGGCACGACCACCTGAACATTGTTGGCGACGAGCACACGCACGGTGGCGAAGTTGATTTCGCGGAAAAGCGCTTCCATCAGACATCCGGTGAGCAGCGCCACACGCGGGCCGGTGGGACGGTGCCGCTCCATCAACTCTTTGGCATAGGCGGCCGTGGATTGAAAAACCGGGGTGACGCCGGGAAAGACCAACGGGTGCGGGAGCAGGCCGACCGAGCGCAAGACGCGGGCGGGAAGCAAGGCGGTGTCGAAAAATTTCGTCCGGGCCACCGCCGCCGCAGCCAACCGCAATTCGGGCTTCGGCAGCCACCGCCGTCCCGCCACATGGGCATGGCGGGTTTCTTCCAGGATGTGCCCGTAGGGCACGTTGGCCGGACACGCCGGTTCGCAAGCAAGGCAACCGACGCACTCGCTGGTGTAAAAGTCCGTCCACTTGTCCTGCGGAATCTTTCCCTCCGCCTCTTCGCGCCAGAGGCGCAGGCGCCCCCGGGGGGAGTTGTTCTCGTCCCCCGTGAGTTGATACGTCGGGCACACTTCGAGACAAAACCCGCAGTGCACGCAGCTGGAGAGCAAATCCTTGCCCATGATGGTGGGGGCCGTCGCACTCATGCAGCGGCCTCCCATTCCGCCACCAGACCCTGCACCCAGCGGCCTTCCTCGTCGTTGCCCACGGGCCGCACCGCATGGCGGCTGATCCAATCTCCGCCCGCCTGCTCCAGGCGGGTTGCGGTGCGGTGGACGATTGCCGCGACTGCGGCCACCGGATCGGCCGCGTTCTGCAAATGAACATGCACCACGCCGGGGTAACAAAGACCGGTGCAGCGGATTTCGCCGTGCGATGCCAGATCGCGGCACAAGGGGATCACTTGGTCGGGTGTCGTCTTGAGCGCCAGATCCGGCAGGCCATCGGGGGCCAGTTCCGATCCCAGCTTTTCGGTAATATTCAAAGCATGCTTCGCGGCCAAGGACGCGAGGTGATCGGCGAAAACGGGCCACTCTACCGTAGGGCAATGCACCCCGACCCGCAATTGCGGGGCTTGGTCTTTGCCGGCCATCCAATCCACGGAGTCCAACCAATGCAGAAAGGGACCGTGGAGAATCTCCGCCACGGCTTGCTCCAGGGCGCGTTCTGGCCCGGCAAGGAGGAAAGCGCCATCACGATCGCAAAGCGGACGGAGACGAAGAACGTAATCCCTTGCCCGCCCGAAACGATCCCCCGAGCCGAGCAGAAACCGCAGCAGGTCGTAGCCGGTGGTCGATTTCACCACGCGCTCCCCCACCCGGACCATGCGGCCATCGGGCAGTTCCCAATTCATGCCGGTGATGTTGTCGCAGAACGGCCCGAAGCGCGAAGAAGCCGGGGCGTGGTCACCCGCCGCAAGATTGGCGCGCAACGACTGCGTCGGGTCGAGCCACAGCGGAAAACGCAGGCTGTGCGGTTCAGCCAGCCGCGCCACCTCACTGGCCGTGGCCTCCGAGGAAACGCAAAGCACACCGTCCACTTCGTCGAGGAAGGGCTCGAACAAACGCTCGTGATCCAAGGCTGTGACCTTCACGCGGCGAATCTCCTTTCCGGAAAAACCTTGAGCGGATTGAACTGCGAAGCACGGTCGAAGACCCGCGGCACCGCCTTTTGCATGCGCATGGAATCGGGACCGAAAACCAGCCCGACGTAGCCGGATTTGTCGTTGCCGATGCCGTGTTCGCCCGAGAGTGTGCCGCCCACGGCGACAACGCGTTCCATCAGCCGCGCGCTGATCGCTTCCACTTTTTCGAGGTCCCCCGGACGCCGGGAGTCGAAGAGGAAATTCGGATGCAGGTTGCCATCGCCCGCATGCATCACCGTCACCGCGGACAGACCCGCCTTTGCCGCCTCTTCGTAAACCAAGGCCAGCACCTCCGCCAACGCGCGCTTGGGAATGACCGCATCCTGCACCAGAAAATCCGGACTCACCTGCCCGAGCAATCCGCCCTGCGCCTTGCGCGCCTTGAACAAGCCCGCGCGCACCACGGGATCATCGCTGAATTGCACATCGTTGCTCCCGGCCTCGCGGAGGATGGCGGCCACCGATTCGACGCGGGCATCGACCAACGCCGCCGGGCCGTCGATTTCGACGACGAGGAGAAAGTGGTCTTGCGGCAACCCGACGGCCATCGGGCTCTTTTCCACCATGGCCACCGAGGCGGGGTCCATCATTTCGATAGCCACGGGATAGGACGGGCTGCGCACCAATCCGTGAATGGCCCGCTCCGTCGATGGCAAATCCGGAAAGGTCGCGCGGAAAGTCCACGCCTTCTCGGGCCGCGGCGTCAGGCGCAGCCAGAACCGCGTGAAAGCCCCGAGCGTTCCCTCGGACCCGACCATGAAGCGCTTCCAATCCTCGCGCCATGGACCGCGACCGCCCGCCGGGCCACCGAAGCGCCGCAGCGTGCCGTCGAGCATGACCACTTCCACACCGAGCACGTAATTGCCGGTCACGCCGTAGCGGAAGCAATGCGCACCGCCGGCATTCGAGGCCACGTTGCCCCCGATCGTGCAGACCGGACCGCTCGAGGGATCCGGCGGATAATGCAGGCCCGAGGACTTCAGCGCTTCGTCGAGACTACTCAAGGTCACCCCGCATTCCAATTGGCACCACAGTCCCGCCGTGTTGATTTCACGGATGGCGCGCAACCGCGACGTGTGAATGATGGCCCCGCCCTGCGCCGCGACCGGTCCACCGGCCAGCGAGGTGCCGGCCCCGCGCAGGCAAATGGGAACACCGGCTTCATGCAGCACCCGCACGACCGAGGCCAGCTCCTCCGCATCGGACGGAATGACCACCAGATCCGGCGGGAAAGTCTTGTAGCCCAAACCATCCGCGTCATAGCCGGCCAACTGCGCCACCGAATCAAGCAGACGTGCGCGCGGGGCGGCGGCACGGAGCAGCGGGCGGACGTCATGGGGGAGCTGGACCACGGATTATTCCTAAGAAACCAGCCCCTTCAGGTCAATACCGATAATGACCATACACAGACGGATTTTTTTGCATCCCGGCGGGATTTTGTCCACGTTCGGAGCGAATGACGTTGTTGCAAACATCTACGCTGGAGCAGGCCGCCCCGCTTTGGCAAGGGCTGAAGCGCAACGACGAGCTGCCCGGCGAGATGGCTATCGCCGTCCGCGCCAGTGTGGGTCGCACCGTGGTGCGGGGTCTGCTCCGCCATCTGGGCCGCCGCGGGTTTATTGCCCGCCGGGGAAGGAAGTGGGTCCTCAAGCGTCCGTTGCCGGCGCCACCGGAGGGTGGCATCGACCGGGCCCATGGACCGCGCAGCAAGAAGGATCACCAACCGACATTTCGTCGGCGGCAAAGTTGTTCACAATCGACGGCTGGGCGGCGTCCTCCGACGCCCCCTCCGCCGACCGATGAACAACTTTGGAAGGACTACCAGCGGCGCTCTATGAGCGTCGGTGCCTTTCCCTCTGGCAGGAATGATAGCCCCAGTTACTCCCAGCACACACCCGCCAATGCGCGGGTTCAGGGACTCCCCACTAACTCAATGAGAGTTACTCTCTCGAAAGGGAATAAAGACAGGCCACAGCCGAGCACAGCGAACCGTAACGAAGTGGAGATAGGTCGCCGCGGTGACCGAACAGACAGCTCGGAGAGCTGAGCGAAGCGGTCAAATGGGAGAAGATGAAAGAGGATAAGCGGGGCGCGCTGACACGCGCCCCGCTCATGGCATCTCTCCGAGGACTGTGTTTGCGCCGTGCAGCGGCGCAAACACCATCTTCTGTCATCCTCTTCTATTTGCCTATGGGCCGTCTCGCAGACTCGGCTGTGGCTTTCTTCCCTCTGCCTGCCCAAGCTCGCAGTCGACGCCGGCCCCAGTTACTCCCAAACCACACCCGCCGCGCGCGGGTTCAGGGACTATGGATCGAGTGGTAGGGCTGGACCCCGGACCGGCCGGGTCGAATCCGAGAGAAGGTTCGCGGTCGGGGCCGGAGGTCCGACCCTACCCCGGGGCCGAAGGACCAAGTCCCAAGGCGATGGGGCCCTTGGTATTAACCTAAAAACGCAGGCGCGCCTCTGCGGGAGCGTCGGAAAGGGCTGCATGTTTTGCATCGTTCCGGCTGAGCAACCCTCCCCGGGAGGGCGAGCGTCCTCGCGAGCCGCGCGCCTCGTGCCTCGTGCCATGCCGTTCTTCCGAGTTGCCAAATAAAACTAGTCCAACTAGTTTATCTTCATGATCAAAGAAGTCGGCACCTTCGAGGCCAAAACCCATCTTTCCCGGTTGCTCGATGAAGTGGCCGGCGGGGAAACCATCTACATCACCAAGCACGGCAAAAGGGTCGCCGAGCTGCGGCCGCCCGCTCCCCAGCAGCACACCAAGGCCAAGTTCGGCTGCGCCAAAGGTCCCGGCTTTTACATGGCACCCGACTTCGATGAACCACTCGAGGAGTTCAAGGAATACATGTGAGGTATCTGGTCGACACCAACGCTTGGATCGGATTCCTCGAGGGCGAACGCGGGTTCGGGCGGCGGGCCAAGGAAATTATGTTGGACGAACCGTGGGAGTGCTCCGTCAGCCTCGCCTCCGTCTGGGAGGCATCCATCAAGGTGGGCTTGGGCAAACTCAAACTCCCCTACTCTCTCGACACCGACCTTCCGCGTCACTTCGAAGAAAACGGCTTCAACGTCATCACCCCCGACTGGCGCACCGTCACCGCCGTGCAGCACCTCGAACCAATCCACGGCGACCCCTTCGACCGCATCCAAGTCATCCAAGCCCGCCACCGCAAACTCGATATCCTCAGTCGCGATCCGGTTTTCGATCGTTATGGCCTGCGCCGGGTGTGGTGAGCGCGTCCCGCCTCTCCATCCACCGCGCAATCCAGATGCAGGCCTCGTAGAGCAGCACCATCGGAGCCCCCATCAAAATCAGCGTGAAAATATCGGGCGTCGGCGTGATCACGGCGGCCAGCAAAAAAATGACCACAATCGCGTAGGGCCGCGTGGCTTGCATTTGCGCGTGCTCGAGCAGCCCGACCTTGACCAAGGCCAGCACCACCACCGGAAGCTCGAAGGCCAGACCGAAGGCCAGGACGAATTGCGTGGTGAAGCTGTAATACTCCCCCACCGTCCAGGTCGGACGCCACTGCATCATTTGCGCGTCTTGGAAAAAGAATTCCAGCGCCGCCGGCAGCACGACGTAAAAGGCGAAGGCCGCCCCGCCGAGAAAAAGACCGAAACCGACGATCGAAGCCAGCAGCACGACGCGGCGCTCCTTTTTGCTCAGGGCCGGGAGCACGAACTCGGCGAGAAAGTAGAGCAAGACCGGAAAGGAGACGACCAACCCGGCATAGAAGGCCAACTTGAACGAGATGGTCATCGAATCGGCCACCCCGAGGGACTGCAGGTTGTCCACCCGCCCGGGATCCACCGCCAGCAAAGGCGCCTGGACAAAAGACGCGAGCACTCCGCGAAAAACAAAGGCCAAGATCATGCAGATCCCGAGAGCGATGGCCATGCGCACCACCATGCCCCGCAAGTCCTCGACGTGTTCAAGGAATGGCTTGGGCGTATCCCGCTCGTCGCGGAACTTGAGGAATTTTTCCAGACTCATGACCTCCCCAAGGTAGGGACGAGCGGCCCGCTCGTCCGCTCCTTTCCGCGCGAAAATCCGCTCACACCCGCCTCCCCGCCGCCAACCGCGCATACAATCCCAACGTGTTGGCATCCTCGATCACCCCGCGCGCGACCATTTCGCGCAATTCGTCGGCCGCGAAAGCCTTGATCTCGAGGATTTGCTCCTCGGCATCATGACCGGTAGCCCGCGGATCCCACCGAACCTCCGTAGCCAGAAACTGATGCGTTGTCTCGTCGGTGAATCCGGGCGAGGTGAAAAACCTGCCCAGATACTCCAGTTCGCCCGTCACCTCGCATCCCGCCTCCTCGCTCAATTCCCGGCGCGCCGCCTGCTCGATGGCAGACGTCGTCGTCTCCCCGTCAAGCTGGCCCGCGGGAAATTGCCAAAAATCCCGGCGCGCCGGCACGCGTTCTTCGCGGATCAGCACATACGACCCATCCGGCAACCGCGGCGCCACCGTCACCCCGACTTTTCGCGTCACCTTGGTCCACTCGCGTCCCTCCGGACGCGACGGCGTGCGCACGATCTCTTGGGTCACCCGCAAATGCGGAGTTTCCAGCAGCACATCTTCGCGCAACAACTCCCAGCCGTCGCTCATGACTTGGCGGAAGCCAAACGCTTGCCCCACCACGCCAAACGCACCGCCACCCGCTTCGGCGAGGGCGCCCCTTCCGCCGTGCGCGCTTGCAAAGAACGCATCGCATCGAGGCACTTCATGGCGTCGGCCTTGAACAGTTTGCTCTCCGCCTGCAACTCGCCGAGCGACAAATCGCGCAAGGTCACACCACGCTGCACGCTCAGGGCAACCAGAGTCCCGACCACTTGGTGCGCCTCGCGGAAAGGCAGTCCTTTGCGGACCAGGTAATCCGCCCAATCCGTCGCCACGAGGAGCGCGTCATCCGCCGCCGCCGCCATGCGCTGTTTGTCCCACCGCGCCGCACCGAACATCTCGGCCAGTATTTCGAGCGACGCGCCCAGCGTGTCGGCCGAGTCGAAAACCGGCTCTTTGTCTTCCTGCAAGTCACGGTTGTACGCCAGCGGCAACCCCTTGAGCGTGGTGAGCAGGGCAACCAGATTGCCGTAAAGGCGACCCGTTTTCCCCCGGGCCAATTCCGCGATATCCGGATTCTTCTTCTGCGGCATCAGACTCGATCCCGTGGTGTGCGCATCGCTCAAACCCAAAAATCCGAACTCGCTCGAAGCCCAAAGAATCGTGTCCTCGCACAACCGCGACAGATGCATCCCCGTGATCGCGCAGGCCGAAAGAAATTCACAGGCAAAGTCCCGGTCGGACACCGCATCCATGCTGTTTTGCGAGACATCATCGAAACCGAGTTGCCGCGCCATGAAACGCCGGTCCAGGGCAATCGTCGATCCGGCCAGCGCTCCCGATCCCAAAGGCAGCACATTGGCGCGCCGGCCCGCGTCGGCCAGACGCCCCGCGTCGCGTTCGAGCATTTCCACGTAGGCCAACACATGGTGCGCCGCCAGCATCGGCTGCGCCCGCTGCAGATGGGTGTAGCCGGGCATGATCGCATCGCCTCCGCGCACGGCGAGGCTGACGAGGGCCTTTTGCAAACCTCGCACCGCCGAAACAAGAACCCCCGTCTCTTCCCGCAGCCACAGCCGGAGATCCGTGGCCACCTGGTCATTGCGGGAACGCGCGGTGTGCAGCTTGGCCCCGGCCGCGCCGATTTTTTTGGTCAGCGCCGCCTCGATATTCATATGCACGTCCTCGAGTTCCTCGCGCCAGACGAACTTGCCCGCCCGGATCTCCCGCGCGATGGACTCCAGACCGCGGTGAATCGCTTTCCATTCATTCGGCGTCAACAACCGCGCCTTGCGCAGGGCCGCCGCATGCGCCTTCGACCCCGCGATGTCGTGCAGCGCCAGGCGCCGGTCGAAAGAAACCGACTGGCCATAAGCGCGCAGCCGGGCCGAGGGATCTTTGCTGAAACGTCCGTGCCACATAAATCAGCCCGCTGCGGCAAACACCTCACGCCCGCTCTTGCGGCACACGCCGTTGATTTTCAATTCATCGCACCGCGCCTCGATGCGCACCTGCTTGTTGGCCGGAGTGAAACCCATCCGCTTGGCCATGCAATTCTCGAGGAGTTCCATGTTGAGGTCCTCGAACTCGAGGATGTTCTGGCAATCAAGACAGATGAGATGGTTGTGATGCGGATGATCGACAAAATTCGGATCATAGACCTTGCGTCCCTGCCCGAGATCCAGTTCGCGCAACAATCCGCTCTCCACCAAAATCGGCAAGGTGCGGTAAACCGTGGCCCGGCTCACCGTCTGTTCAATCCCCCGCGCCATATCGAGCAGCTCGTCGGCTGTGTAGTGACGGTCTGTGCTGAACGCCGCCTCAATGATGGCGTCACGTTGCGAAGTCTTGCGCAGGCCTTTGCTGGCAAGGAACTCGCGGATCTGATTGCGCACGACCTCTTCCATGGGTGACAGCGCGCCCGGCGCGCCGATGGGCGATACTCCTTCCCGCCCCGCGGCAGGTCAAGGCCCGCGGGGCCCGCCGCGGAAAATCCTCCCGCCCTCCGCGCCGCTCGGGCATAGTCACCTTATGCCTGCTCCCGCCGCCGACCGCGACGCGCTCAAAAAAGAAGCTGCTATCCACGCGGTGCGCTTCGTCCACCCCGGCATGACCATCGGGCTCGGCACCGGCTCAACCGCCATTCATGCCGTCCGCGAAATCGCCCGCCGTCACGCCGCCGGCGAACTGCCCGGCATCAGCACCTTGGCCACCTCCTCGGAAATCGCCCGGGTGGCCCGCGCAGCCGGCCTCCCCCTGCTCGACAACGCCGGACCCGCCTCCATTGATGTGACCATTGACGGCGCTGACGAGGTCGACCCGCAACTCAACCTGATCAAAGGAGGCGGCGGTGCCCTCTTCCACGAAAAAATTGTGGCTCAGGCAACCAAACGACAGATCATCGTCATCGACGAAGCCAAAATGTCAGCGCAACTCGGCACCCGGCACACCCTGCCGGTCGAAGTCGTTCCGTTTGGCGCGAAATCCCAGCAACTCTTCCTCGAGCAACTCGGCGGCCACCCCGTTCTCCGCCGCCAAACGGACGGCACGCCTTTCATCACCGACGAGGGCAACATCATTTACGACTGCGCCTTCGGACCCCTCGCCGATGCCGAGGAACTCGCCGCCGAACTCCGCGCCCGCACCGGCATCGTTGAACACGGCCTCTTCCTCGGCATGGCCGACGACGTCATCATCGCCGGTCAAAACGGCCTCCGCCACCTCCAGCGCGATCCCGTCACCGGCCAAGTCAAAGAAGTCGCCATCGATTGACAGGTAGGGACGACCGGCCTCGCTCGTCCGCCTTGTCCGGCACGGGCCCGCGGCCCGCGTGCCCCTCAACCCTTCCCCTCGCCCCACACTTTCGACAACCGCCCGCCCGGCATCGGCGGAAGGGCCAAACCGTCCGGCGCATAATGGGCCACATCATTGTAGAGCGTAAGACGCGCCTCCATCGCATCGCGGAAATCCAAGATCGTCAACGACGCCGGATTCAAATCGAGATGGTCACGATACCGTCGCGGATCAAAACCGAGGATCGCCCCCAGCAGCAACCGGATCGTCGCCTTGTGCGACACCACGCAAATCATCTCACCCGCATGCGCCCCCACCGCCTGCAGCAAGGCCGGCATGGCCCGGGCGGCCACCGCCAAGCCCGTCTCCCCGCCCTCCGGCGCGAAGTTGTAGGGGTCGGACTCCCATTTCACATACGTGTCGCCGAAATTTGTCTCGGCCTCCTGCCTCGTCAGACCTTCCCACACCCCATGGTTGATCTCGAGAAAACCAGCGACAGGCTGCACCGGCAAATCATGCGGCCCGGCCAGAAGACGCGCGGTCTCCGTGGTCCGGTCCAACGGCGAAGCAAAGAAAGCCGCGATCGGTTGACCCGCCAGGCGTTTTGACAAGGCGGACGCCTGCTGCCGTCCGACATCGCTCAACTCGACATTCGTCGCCCCCGCGAAACGGTCTTCCGCGGAAAGCACCGTGGCCCCGTGGCGGACCAAAAAAACCCGCGTCTTCATCGCGCTCTTGTAGCGGCTGACAAGCGCGGACGCCAGCCCGCCACATGATCGAGACATTCCGCGATCGCCGGCGCGATCAACCCGAGGCATTCCGCAATCGCCGTCGGACGCCCGGGCAAATTCACAATCAACGACCGCCCCGCCACTCCCGCCACCGCGCGCGTCAAAATCGCCGTCGGCACCCTCTCGTACGAACGCATCCTCATCACCTCGCCGAACCCCGGCAACTCCTTCCCGATCACCGCCCGCGTTGCTTCGGGTGTGACGTCGCGCTCGGACGGACCCGTCCCGCCGGTGGTGACAATCAGAGGCAATTCCTCCTCCACCATCGCGCGCAGCGTTTCTTCGATTGCCGTCTGGTCGTCGGGCAGCACCCGCACATGGAATTCCATCGCCTCGTCGAAAAACCCGCGCAACACCCTCTCGATCTCGGGTCCACTTGCATCCTCATAAACACCCGCCGCCGCCCGGTCACTCAACGTCACGCGTCCGACCACCAAGGTTTGCCCATTCATAAAACCCAACCTATGCGAAAATAAAATCGCCACCAAGGCTATTGACACCCCAACCCATTGTGGTGTTCTCTCACCGCAGTCAGCTGAAACCACTATGCGTTGCCCCCGTTGCGGAGACATGCGAGATCGCGTCATCGACTCGCGTGTCATTCAGGAAGGCGAGCGGATCCGTCGCCGTCGCCAGTGCCTCGCGTGCGCCACCCGCTACACCACCTACGAAGCGATTGAGCAGCTCGAGTTGCGCGTCCTCAAACGTGGCGGCCGCATCGAACCTTTCCATCGCTACAAATTGGTCAGCAGTCTTTCCAAGGCCTGCGAGAAACGCCCGATCAAGCTGGAAATCCTCGAGCGCCTCGTGGACGAAATCGTGACCGAGCTCGGCGTCGAAACCGGACGCGAAGTGCCCAGCCGCCTCATCGGACTGCGCGCCATGGAAAAGCTCCAAGCCATCGATCCCGTCGCCTACGTGCGCTACGCCTCGATCTACCGCCAATTCCAGGAAGCCGGTGAATTCGTCGACGAAGTCGAACAAATGAAAAAGCGCACCCCCCGCCGCGCCGACCAACCCGAACTCTTCACCTCGCCACCCAAAGCCCCGCCTGAGATTCCCTCAACTCTCATCCCTCAACCCTCAACTTCCTCGTGATCGCCCTCGCCGACAATCTTCCGCTCGTCCGCCTCTCCGACCAGCGCGCCATCAAATACGAGCGCGTCTGGCTCGAGCGTGCGGTGGCCGAAGCCGCCGAGGGTGCCGGCTACAGCCGTTGGTGGCTCGCCCCGCACGTGGCCGAGAGCGTGACCGCCTACCTCGAACGCGAATTCGAAGAGAACATCATCGCCAGCCAATGCCTGCGCACCCTCGTCTCCAGCGTGCTCCAAGTGATCGGTTACCCCGAAGTGGCCCGCGGCTTCCAACTCCCCGAACCACCCGTGCGCATCTCGCTCGCCGCATTGGCCGAGTCCGCCGGCGCCGGCTACGAACTCGCTTTCTTCCACGAACTCGATTGCACCCTGCGCCGCGTCCTCTCCTCCCGCACCTCGCGCGTCGAATTCTGTGACCTCGCTGACTGCGTCAAACGTCTCCGCCGCGCCCGCAGCTGGCGCAAGGACTGCGCCGCGCTGCGCAATGAAATCGTCGCCCATGTGCGCGGACAGGCCGTCCGCCTCCGCCGCAAACGCGGGGTGGAACTCGAGCTGACATGACCCTCTTCGAACGCATCGCCGCCGGCGAGATCCCCGCCGACATCGTGCGCAACGACCACGAGGTGCTCGCCCTTCGCGACATCAACCCGCAGGCCCCCGTCCACATCCTCGTCATCCCGCAGCGCGTCATCCCGCGCATCGGCGAAGCCCGCGAAAGCGACAGCGGACTCCTCGGCCGCCTCCTCCTCGCCGCCCGTGACATCGCCAAAGAGCAGGGCCTTGACCAAACCGGCTACCGCCTCGTCATCAACCACGGCCCCCACGCCGGCGAAAGCGTTCCCCACCTCCACATCCACCTCCTCGGCGGCCGCCCCCTCGACTGGCCCCCGGGCTGATCTCCCCACTTGTAGCGGCGGTCAGCCGAGGCTTGGCGAGACAGGTCGCCCGCAGGCGACCAACTGATCTGACCGCCGGTGCCCATTCCTCTCCGCCACCTCCCGCGCGAAATAGGTCAAAATTACATCCGCCCCCGCCCGCTTGATCGCCAAGAGCGATTCATCCCGGCATTTGTCATAATCCAGCCACCCCGCCTGCGCGGCCGCGTGGATCTGTGCGTATTCTCCGGACACCTGATAAGCCGCCAAAGGCAATTTCGTCTGCTCCCGCACCGCGCGAATCACATCCAAGTAAGGGCCTGCCGGCTTCACCATCACCATGTCCGCTCCCTCCCGCTCATCCAATGCCACCTCGCGCAACGCCTCCCGCAAATTCGCGGGATCCAGCTGGTAGGTCGCCTTGGAAATCGGCGCCGCCTGCGCACTGCCCACCGCCTCACGAAACGGACCGTAATACGCCGAGGCAAACTTCGCCGCGTAAGCCAAAAGACAAACGTCCGTCCGCTCGGCCGCATCCAACGCCGACCTTATCGCGCCAATCCGTCCGTCCATCATGTCCGAAGGCGCCACGATATCGGCCCCGGCCTGCGCCTCTTTCACGGCCAACTCGCACAAAATCTCCACCGTCGCATCATTGTCCACCTCACGCCCGTCGGCCGTCAGCACGCCGTCATGCCCATGATCCGTGTAAGGATCGAGCGCCACATCGGCAATGAGCACCAACTCCGGCACGGCCGCTTTCACCTCACCCAAGGCGCGGAAGAGCAAATTATCCGCCGCCAACGCATGCGTACCACGAGCGTCTTTCTTCGAAGCCTCCATCACCGGAAAAATCGCCACCGCTGGAATCCCCAGCGCGTAAGCCTCGCCGCACTCCCGCACGAGATCCTTCACACTACGCCGCTGCACTCCCGGCATCGACGCCACCGCCTCATTCCCCGCCCCGCCGTGCACGAACAGCGGATAAATCAAATCCGCCACATCCAACCGCGTCTCCCGCACCATCCGCCGCAACCCGTCGCTGCGTCGCAGCCGCCTCATTCGTAAATCCAGTTTCATCGCTGTAGCGGCGCCAGCCTGTCCGCCCGTGTGCGGATCCCCGGCGCCGGTCGTTTTCTTACAATGCCGCGATCGCCCCCTCCAGCTTCACTTTCTTGGCCCGCCAGTCGTCCCCGCGCCGCTTGAAACTGGCGAGCACTTCCGTCGGCGCCCCCTGCACGAAGGACGTGTCGGACAACTTCTTCTGCACCTTGACGATTTCGGCCTCCACTTTGGCGATCTCGCCCTGCAAGCGCGCCTTCTCCGCGGCCACATCGATATCCAACTCGAGATAAACTTCGCCCAGCGGCGTCAAGGTGTGCGGCATTTTGCGTCCGGGGCCGTCCGGACCGATCTCTTGGAGTTCGGACGCGCGCGCCAGCATGCGGAAGACCGACAAATCCATGCCGGCCAACTCCGGATTGCGCGCGAGGTGGACGACACACTCTTGGTTCGACGGAACTTTGAATTCCGCGCGCAGCACCCGCACTGCGCGCACCGCCTCGTAAACCGCTCCGACCGCATTCGTTGCCTTCGCTTTTTCTTCCCCTGACACCCCCGGCAGCGAGTCCGCCGCCGGCGGCGCGGCAAAAAGAATCATCCCCTCGCGTCCCGCCCCCGAGGAGTAACTCAAGCGCTGCCATAACTCCTCCGTGATGTGCGGCATGAAGGGATGCAACAGGCGCAGGTAGCCGCCCAGCACCTGGTCCATCACCGCACGCACGCCGTCGGCCGAAGCGCCACCCGTCCCCAACTCCGCCTTGCTCGCCTCGACATACCAGTCGCAATACGTGCTCCAGAAAAAGTCGTAGAGCACGGTGGCTGCCTCGTGGAAATGAAAGTCATCCAGGGCCTGACGATACCCCGCATGCATCGCGTCGAAGGCCACCAAGACCGCTACCGAATACGGTGACAATTCCTGCTCCGCCAGCGGCTTCGTCACCGTGGGCACTCCCTGCATCTCGCGGAAACGCGCCGCATTCCACAATTTGTTGGCGAAGTTGCGCCCCTCTTTGATCTGGTTCTCGTCGAACCGCACATCCTGCCCGTGCGGCGCGATACGCATCAGACCGAAGCGCAAGCCGTCCGCCCCGTATTTGGCCATCAAGTCGAGCGGATCGGGCGAATTGCCCAGACTCTTCGACATCTTCCGCCCCTTGAGGTCGCGGATGATGCTGGTGAAAAACACATTCTTGAACGGCACTTCACCGGTGAACTCCAACCCGGCCATGATCATCCGCGCGACCCAGAAGAAAATAATATCCGGGCCCGTGACCAAATCGTTCGTCGGATAAAATTTCTTCCGCGTCGCCTCATCCATCGTGGCGAACGGCCAGAGCCACGAGCTGAACCACGTATCAAGCACGTCCTCTTCCTGGCGCCAGTTGTCCGCATCAGCCGGCGCCTCCAGCCCGACATGCACGACCGACGGGTCGTCCTTCCGATACCACACCGGGATGCGGTGACCCCACCACAGCTGACGGCTGATGCACCAGTCCTGGATGTTGGTCATCCAATGTTCGTAAATTTTCGCCCAGCGCTCGGGTACGAAACGGATCTTCCCCGAGGTCACCGCCCCCAGCGCGGCCGGCACCTGCGGGTAGCGCAAAAACCACTGCTCGCTCAGCCGCGGCTCGATCGGCACGTCGGCCCGCTCGCTGTAGCCGACATTGTTTTCGTAATCCTCCACGCGCACCAGCAACCCCATCTCCTCGAGTTTCTGCACCGCCAAGTCGCGCGCCGCAAAACGCTCCATCCCGGCGAATTCCGGACCAGCCAACTCGTTCAACGTGCCATCCGCATTCATGACGTCGACGACTGGCAATTTGTGCCGCAGCCCGATCTCAAAATCCGCCTTGTCGTGCGCCGGAGTGACTTTCAACACACCCGTGCCGAACGTCATGTCAATGTGCGTGTCGGCAATGATCGGAATCTCCGCCCGCGGGAACGGACGCACCGCATGCTTCCCGAGAAAACGGGCGTAGCGCGGATCGTCCGGATGCACCGCCACCGCCGCGTCGCCCATCAAGGTCTCTGGACGCGTCGTGGCGATTTCCAAAAATGTCCCCGGCTCCTCTGCCACCTCGTAACGCATCACGTAAAGCTTCCCCTTGGTGGCCTTCATGATGACTTCCTCGTCGCTCAGGGCCGTCTGCGAGACCGGACACCAATTGACCATCCGCTTGCCGCGGTAAATCATCCCCTGCGCGTGCAGTTTGACAAAAACCTCCTGCACCTGCCGCGAGTAATCCTCGTCCATCGTGAACCGCTCGCGCGCCCAGTCGCACGAGCAACCGAGCCGCTTCAATTGCTTGATGATGATGCCCCCGTGCTTGTCCTTCCACTCCCACACCCGTTTGAGGAATTCCTCGCGCCCGAGATCCCGACGCGTCTTCCCCTCCTCCTTGCGCAACTGCCGCTCGACCACCGTCTGCGTGGCGATGCCCGCGTGGTCTGTCCCCGGCAACCACAGCACCTCGTGGCCGGTCTGACGCGCGCGCCGTGCCAGGATGTCCTGCAACGTGTTGTTCAGCACGTGCCCGAGCGTCAGCACGCCGGTCACATTCGGCGGAGGAATGACGATGGAAAACCCCGGCTTGGCCGCAGCCGGATCGGCCGCGAAGCAGCCCTCATTGATCCACTCCCCATACCAGCGCTCTTCCACGGAAGCAGGTTCGTAAGCTTTGGAAATTTCTTCAGACATCGAACCGCGCATCATTCAGGATTTCCCGCCGTCCTGCAAACTCAGAACCCCCGCAGGAACATCGCCGCAAACGCCAGCAACGCCGCCACTGCCGCCGCCCACCAAGCCCAGGCGATGCCCTCCGGTTTCACTTACGACTGGCCAAACTCCCGCTGCACAAACTCCCCATAATCAAATTCCTCATCCGGCAAATCCAGTCCGTCCGCCACCGCATCCTCCCGCCACCCCGACCGCTCATCCGCCCCGCACTCCGGACAAGCCAACGCCCCCGTCGGCACATCCTCCCCACAAACCGGACAAATCTCAGGCGTCTTCATCTGCTGAAAACTCTCACCCCACCAGCCCCCCAAGTCAGGAACAAACCACCCGCCCACCCACCGAAAATAAAAACCCCAGCCTCATCAAAGGCAAAATCCCAAAGTGGCATCGGCATCCTGCCGATGATCCCCCCACTCAGCTCTCAAACTCATCCCTCAGCCCTCTCTTCACCCTCAGCCCTCTGCAGCTTCATCCCTCCCCCAACAACGTCACCAGCACCCCCCGCGTGTCCGACAAATCCTCGAACAAAAAATCCGGCCGATGCGCCGCCAACTCCTCTTTCCCGCAACTCCCCGTGGCAATCGCCACGGCGACAAATCCCGCCGCCCGGGCGCAGTCGATGTCCTTCGGCGTATCTCCAAGGACAAACACATCCTCCGCCGCGAAACTAATCCCGTGCCGCTCCACCGCCCGCGAATGCGCCACCGGACCCAGCTTGTTGCGGTCCACATGATCATCGGCAAACGCGCCGAATTCAAAAAAATCCCAAACACCGTAGTGCGAAAGTTTCAGCTCAGCTCCCCTCTCGATATTGCCCGTGAGCAGAGCGAGCACGATATCTTCCCGCTGGTGCAACGCTTCAAGCAACCCTACGATCCCCGGCAGCACCTTCCCCTCCCGCCGCGGCAACTCCAGCGCCAGTTGGTGCACATACCCGTCGAACAAATCCGCGACATTCTCCGGCGTCGGCGGAATGTCATGGGCCCCGAACATCTGCCGTGCGATCGCCCCATCCGTCGACCCCGCAAAGGAAATCCCCGACAAATCATCCTCCACCCCGAACCGCTCCCGCAGCGCATGCCGCAAGGCATGCTCCCCCGCCCACCCGGTCAGCAGCAACGTTCCGTCGATATCAAAAAGAAAAAGTTTTTTCCGTGCCATCGGGGGATCCTAACCACCGCATCCATGGAGGGCGAGCAGCCTGTCCGCCGTGTGCCGATCCCCGCGAGCCGCCACGACAACTCACCCTCCACCCCAGGTCACTCAACCCTTCACCCAAGTCTCAAACTCAAGTTTCATCCCTTTCCTATCCTCCCCAAACCCTTCTTGCCCCCATCCACCCACCCGACCGAATATCTTTCCCCATGTCCGCCGAACGCGTCCTCGCCGTCGATCCGTCCCTCCGCGGCACCGGCTACGCCGTGCTCGAATCCTCCCACGGCAAAATCCGCACCCTCACCTACGGCGTCGTGACCAACCCGCCCAAGCTCTCCGCCCACATTTGTCTGCGCGAAATCCATGACACTCTCGGCCGTGTCGCCACCGAGCACCAACCCACCACCTTCGCCATCGAAGGCGTCATCTACGTCCAGAACGTCCGCACCGCCATCATCATGGGCTCCGCCCGCGGCGCCGCGCTCATCGTCGCCGCCACCCACGGACTCGAAGTGCACGAATACGCCCCACGTTTGGTCAAGCAAGCCGTCGTCGGACGCGGCGGCGCGCAGAAAGACCAAGTCGCGTTCATGATGCGTGCCATCCTCGGACTCACCGAAACCCCGCCCCCCGACGCCGCCGACGCCCTCGCCATCGGCGTGACCCACTTCAACCGCCGCGCCACCGCCATCCCCCGATGACCCCGCCGACCGCCCGCTGGCTCGGACGCCTCGCCTACCAGCCCGCCCTTGACCTCCAGGAAAAAACCCTCGCCGCCCGCGCCGCCGGCGAGACCCCCGACCAGCTCCTCCTCCTCGAGCACGACCCCGTTTACACCATCGGACGCCAACGCGACCGCTCCAGCCTCGGCGCCGCCCCCCTCCCGCATCCCGTCGTCGAAATCAACCGCGGCGGACAAGCCACCTTCCACGGCCCCGGCCAACTCGTCGGCTATTTCATCTTCGATCTGCAAAAACTCACCCCCGACCTCCACCTCTTCCTCCGCTGGATCGAAGAAGGCCTCCTCGCCCTGCTGGCCGAATACAACGTGACCGCCCACCGCCGCGAAGGCCTCACCGGCGTGTGGATCGACGAGCGCAAAATCGCCAGCATCGGCGTCGGTGTCCGCAAATGGATCACCATGCACGGCTTCGGCCTCAACGTCGGTCCCGACCTCTCCGGTTTCGAATCCATCACCCCCTGCGGTCTCTCCGGCGTCACCATGACCTCCCTCTCCCGCGAACTCGGCCGCGAGATCCCCATCGAAGAAGCCGCCGCCAAAGCAGAGGCCATCTTCACCACCCGCTACCCCCTTCTCTCAGCCCTCAACCCTCAACCCTCAACTCAGCAGCCATGAAATGGCTGCTGCTCACCGTCGGCAAACCCGCCCTCGCCTACGCCAAAGCCGGCCGCGATGAATACCTCGCCCGCCTGACCAAGTTCGCACCCATCGAGCACATCACGGTCAAAGCATCCGACAAACCACGCGAATCCGCTGACCTCCTGGCCCGCAGTGAAGGCTGCTTCCGCGTGGTCCTCCACGAACATGGAACGCCACTCACCAGCCGCCAACTCGCCGCCAAGCTCGACCAGTGGCAACAAGCCGCCCGTCCCGTGGCCGTCATCATCGGCGGCGCTGACGGACACGACCAAAGTCTGCTCGAGGCTGCCGACTTCCACTGGTCCCTCGGCCCTCTGACTCTCCAGCACGAACTCGCCCTCGTCGTCGCCCTCGAACAACTCTACCGCGCCCGCACCATCTTGGCTGGCCACCCGTATCACCGGGACTAAATCCGAGGTAGGGACGAGCGGCCCGCTCGTCCGCCCGAAACCAAACGGGCGAGCGAGCCGCTCGCCCCTACCTTGCCTGACCAACCATGGATTCCTAAGCTAATCGCGCCATGATGGAGCAAGAGACCCATCCCTTCACTTCCCGCAAAAAGCTCCCTCACGAGATCCCAATTTGGATCGACCCATCCGCCGAGACCTACTTCATCACGGTCAACAGCCTCCCTCGCGGCACGGATCAACTTACCACCGCCTCCGCCGCACACGCGCTGCTCCAGAGCGCCGCATACCGCCACGAATCGAATCAGTGGTTCATCCACCTCTTTCTCCTCATGCCCGATCACATTCACGCTTTGCTTTCCTTCCCTGCACACACAAAGGGCATTCAACACGTGATCAAATCTTGGAAAGCATGGACCGCAAAGCACCTGCACCTCGAATGGCAGCGCAACTTCTTTGAACACCGCCTCCGCCACGACGAAAGCGCGACGGAGAAGTTCCATTACATCCTACGCAATCCAGTTCGTGCAAATCTGGCGAACACCCCCGATCAATGGCCATGGCTCCTCTGGTCCGACCCGCGCGGGGGCGTGCTCCAGCAAGGCTGGGGCACAACCGCCCGAGCCTTTTCCGCCAGGTAGGGACGAGCGGCCCGCTCGTCCGCTCGTTTCGCCACGGACGCGCGAGCCGCGCGTCCCTACCTCCACCCCCCTCAATCCTCTTGGCCCCCAGCCCTTCCCCCCACTAAGCTTCCCATCCTTTTCACCACATGAGCAAAGAACTTTCCGACATCGGTCTCATCGGCCTCGCCGTGATGGGACAAAATCTCGCCCTGAACATCGCCGACCACGGCTTCCGCATCTCCGTTTACAACCGCACGACGGCGAAGACCGAGGAATTCGTCAAAAAACACCCCGGCACGCCAGGCGGACTCCATGCCGCCCTGACCCTCGAAGACTTCGTCGCCTCGATCCAACGCCCGCGCAAAATCATCATCCTGGTCCAAGCCGGCCAGGCGACCGACGCGGTCATCGACAGCCTCGTACCCCTTCTCGACAAGGACGACATCATCATCGACGGCGGCAACGCACTGTGGTCGGACACCATCCGCCGCGAAAAAGACCTCACGACCAAACATCTCCGCTTCATCGGCTCCGGCGTCTCCGGCGGCGAAGAGGGCGCGCGCTTTGGTCCGTCCCTCATGCCCGGCGGCGCCGAATCCTCCTGGCAGGAACTCGCTCCGATCTGGAACGCCATCGCCGCCAAAGTCGACGCCCAGACCGGCAAACCGCTCGAAGGCGCGGCCCCTGGCAAACCGATCCAAGGCGGAGTTCCTTGCACGGCTTACATCGGACCCAATGGCGCCGGCCACTTCGTCAAGATGGTCCACAACGGCATCGAATACGGCGACATGCAACTCATCTGCGAGGCCTACAACATCCTGCGTCATGGCCTCGCACTCTCCATAGAGGAAACGCAACAAGCCTTTGCCGATTGGAATGCCGGCGACCTCGATTCCTTCCTCATTGAAATCACCGCCAACATCCTCGCGGTGAGGGATCCCGTGACCGGCGCGCCGATCGTCGACGTTATCATGGACCGGGCCGGCCAGAAAGGCACCGGCAAGTGGACTGTGACCGACGGACTCAACGCCGGCATTCCCATCTCGACCATCTCCGAAGCCGTCTTCGCCCGCTGCATCAGCGCCCTCAAGGAAGAGCGCGTCGCCGCGGCGAAGATTCTCCACGGGCCGCCGGCACATTTTCCCGGCAACAAACAAGAACTCATCGATGCCGTCCGCGATTCGCTCTACGCCTCGAAAATTTGCTCCTACGCCCAAGGCTTCGCCCTCATGCGCGCCGTGGCCGCGGAACAAAATTGGCCGCTCCATTTCGGCGAGATAGCCATGATTTGGCGGGGTGGTTGCATTATCCGGGCCCGCTTTCTCCAACGCATCAAGGAAGCCTTCGACCGCGACCCGGCGTTGCCCAATCTGCTGCTCGACCCGTATTTCAAGGACGTCATCGAGCGCACCCAAAACCCGTGGCGCAAAATCGTCTCCGATGCCGTGCTCTCCGGCATCCCGACCCCGGCTTTCAGTGCGTCCCTTGCCTACTTCGACAGCTACCGCTCGGCCCGCCTGCCGGCCAACCTGCTCCAAGCCCAGCGCGATTACTTCGGCGCCCACACCTACGAGCGCACCGACCAACCCAAGGGCAAATGGTTCCACTTCGACTGGGTCGGGGACAAACAACAGCACGAGGTCTGAGCTGCTCAAGCCGTATCGGTGCCGAAGCCGCGGCCATGGACGGGCTGCAGCAGCAGGAAATGTTCGTTCAGAAGGTAGGGACGAGCGGCCCGCTCGTCCGCTCCCCAACCAACGGACGCGCGAACCGCGCGTCCCTACCTAAGCCTGCAAATTCTGAGCCCGTCACGATCAGACCATACGGCCTCCGGTTCCGCTTGGCGCAGGTTCAGGACATAGGTAACGCCCGTGGTTCAGGACATAGGTAACACATGGGGCGCTCTGGCAGAGTGGGCGGCCTATGCCGTGGCAAGAAATCAAACCTATGGAAAAGAGACTGGAATTTG
>JBIKLF010000009.1:0-73718 GCA_044359955.1 Chthoniobacterales bacterium
GCTCTTCGTGACAGGCCGCTCATCTGCCAACGGCCCGCCGTGATGTCAAAGAGTTAGGGCTGACCCCTTTGGTTCTCCCGGAGATGGGAAAAATTCAAAGGTAAAGGCCTGACCCCTTTTCCGGGACGTTCTCGATGATCAGCGGGCGTCCGAGGTCCGCGGCCAAGGCGGCGGCCAAGTCGACACTCACGCCGGTCGGCTTTCCGTCCGGCCCGATGGTCTCGAAGGGCGGGTAAGACAGATCCATGCCGACCCGCAGGGGGTGTGTTTCCGCGGCCAAGAGTGGTCCGGAAAGCAGGAAAAGCAGGACGGCGCGGAGCATGGGAACGGCGGCGATGGGACCTTTCCGCCGCCCGAGCTTCAACCACAGCATTTGCGCTCGCTTCGGTCGCCGGGACAGCGCAAAAGATCGCTTCTTATGTTGCAAGAATTCAAAACCTTCATCGCCAAAGGCAACGCCATTGACCTCGCCGTGGGCGTGGTCATCGGGGCGGCCTTCGGGAAAATCGTGTCCTCCATCGTTGACGACCTCATCATGCCGCCCCTCGGTCTGATCCTCGGCAAGGTCGATTTCAGCCCGTTGTTCATCAGCTTGGACGGCGCGAGCTATCCGACTTTGGCCGCCGCCCAAGCCGCGGCCGCTCCGACGCTGAACTACGGCAACTTCATCACGGTGCTGATCCAAGGTGCACCGCAGCGGAAAACGTCAAAAGTCAAGATCCGACCCCGAACACCGACTTTCTCGTCAACGGAAATGCGTTTCGCATGAGACAACAAGGATACCAGAAGCTGCCGCGCAAGCACTCATGGTCGGCGTGGCGCGTTCGCGCCGGAATGCTGGTCGCCGCCGTGTCCATTGGCCTGTCCGCGCAGGCCAACGACAGCGGGAAATGGCGTGAAAAAGCCGAAACGATGATCGAAAAACACCGCAAGGCGGATTTCTCGATAAAGGTCGTTGACCGGAACGGACAGCCCGTCCCCGATGCTAGGGTCGAAGCAGCCATGACCCGGCATGCCTTCGGCTTCGGCACCGCGGTCAATGCCGATTTCTTCAACAACCAGACCGATGCCGGGCATCCCTACCGTCGGCATCTGCCGGAACTGTTCAATGTGGCCGTCCTCGAGAACGATATGAAATGGAAGAATTTCGAGCTTCCGGATCGCCGAGAGGCGGCGGACAAAACCGTGCGGTGGCTCCTGGATCAAAAGATCCGCGTCCGCGGCCACACGATGCTCTGGCAGTCGTTCAAGTATGGAGTTCCCATGCCGAAGGATGTCGAGGAGATGGCCAAGTCCGGCAAACCCGAAGCGGCCGAGTGGCTGCGCACCCGTTCCCTCGAGCATATCGCCGCGATCGGCGGGCACTACCGGGATCAGGTGTTTGATTGGGACGTGCTTAACGAGCAGGTGACCGAGCATGAACTGACCAAGGTCATCAATCCCGGCGTCCCCCTGACCGGTGCGCCGGTCATGGTCGAGTGGTTCAAGGCCGCGGAAAAGGCCACCGCCCCGGGAACCCGCTTAATCATCAACGATTTCCATATTCTGGTCGGAAACCATGAAGGACACCGGGATAAATATGAACAGATCATCCGCTATTTGCTGGCGGAAGGCGCCCCGCTCGGCGGCATCGGATTCCAAGGGCATTTTTACAACGCCAAACTGCGCAACAGCCCGGATCGCCTCCACGAAATTCTCGACCGCTTCGCGGCGTTCGGCCTGCCGTTGCTCGTGACCGAGTTCGATATGTTTGGCGGCAACTGGGGGGAATCCACGGATGCAGTCGAACGGACCCAGGCGGAGTTCCTGCGCGAATTCTACACGGTTCTTTTCAGCCATCCCGCCGTCGAGGCGATCCTGATGTGGGGGTTCTGGGATGGCCGCCACTGGGGCGGTCAGGCGCCGTTGTTCCGCCAGGATTGGACGCCGAAGGCCGCCTATCACACTTACCGCGAACTGGTCTTCGGCGACTGGTGGACGAAAGCATCGATGGTCAGCGACCGCGATGGAGCCGTGGCCTTCCGCGGCTTCAAGGGCGACTACGAGATCACCGTCATCGGTCCGGATGGCGTGCGGACCACCAAGCCGTTCACCGGCGACCGGAACCGGGAAATCCAAATTGTCCTCGGTGGCGGCTGATTCGAGGAGACAGATCATGAGCAAGAATGAATGCATTGTTCCCCGCCCGGAGTATCCCCGTCCGCAGTTCCAGCGGCAGCCGTGGCTTAACCTCAACGGTCAGTGGTCGTTTGAGTTCGACTTCGGTTGCAGCGGCGAGCATCAAGGCCGCCGCCGGTATCTGAGCCGGGGCTTCGATTCGTTGATCACCGTGCTGTTCTGCCCGGAAAGCGAGCTCTCGGGCGTCGGCCACAAGGACTTTATCCCGGCGATGTGGTACCACCGGCCCATCACAGTTCCCGAGGCCTGGGCGGGCCAACGGGTGATGCTGAATTTCGGCGCGGTCGACTATGAGTGCGAATGCTACATCGACGGCACGTCCGTGGGCACGCACTTCGGCGGTTCAATCTCCTTTTCGTTTGATATTACCAGCCGGGTGTCGCCCGGCGGCACCCACCACCTGGTGCTGCGGATCGCCGACGACCCCCGGAGCGGGAGCCAACCGGGGGGCAAGCAGAGTCACTCTTTTGAGTCCGGCGGCTGCAACTACACGCGAACCACCGGCATCTGGCAGACCGTCTGGATGGAGGCTGTGGCTCCGGCCGGACTGCGCGACGTCCAGATCATCGGCGATGTCGACGGCCGCCGCTTCATGGTGAATCCCCGCTACTGGCGCGAACTCCGCGGTGCCCGGCTGCGGGTCGCGCTTAAGGCGGCCGGTGAAACCATCGCCGAAGTCACGGTGCCGGCGGCCAATGCCGGGCCGGCCGTGCTGCCGATCGACGCCCCCCGGCTGTGGCGCCCTGGCGACCCGTTCCTCTACGACCTGGAGCTGCGCGTCGCCACCGCCGGCGGTGAGGTGTTCGACACGGTCGAAAGTTATGCGGGCCTGCGCAAGGTCCATATCGAGGGCAACCAAATCTTGCTCAACAACGAGCCGCTCTACCAGCGGCTGGTGCTCGACCAGGGCTTCTATTCCGACGGTATCTGGACGGCCCCCGCGGACGACGCCATGCGCCGTGACATTGAGCTGGCGATGGGCGCTGGATTCAACGGCGCCAGACTGCATCAGAAAGTGTTCGAGGAGCGCTTCCACTACTGGGCCGACCGCCTCGGCTACCTTACCTGGGGCGAGTCGGCCTCCTGTGGGTGCGACCCCAATTCCATCGAGGGCGCCCGCAACTTTCTTTCCGAATGGGCGGAGATCATCGTCCGCGACCGCAACCATCCCTCGATCATCGCCTGGACCCCGTGGAATGAGACCGGCACCACCGTCTTTCCCCACCGGCAGCACGCCCGCGTCCACCGCGACAGCTACCGGCTCTGCAAAGAATTGGATCCGACCCGTCCGGTCAACGACGCCAGTGGCTATATCCATCGCCAGACCGACCTCTGGACGGTGCACGCCTACGAGCAAGACGCCGCCACGCTCGCGCGGCGGCTCACGCCCTCGCCGGAAACCGGGGTTTGGCGCAACAATCCCACGCACGAGGTCGAATACACCGGCCAGCCCTATATCGTCGACGAGTACGGCGGCATCAAATGGATCGACCCGCGGACACAACCGTTCGCGGAGAATTCCTGGGGTTACGGCGAGGGCCCGAAGTCCCTCCGGAATTCATGCGGCGGCTGGAGGGCTTGACCAATGCCATTCTCGGGCAGAAACATATCGTCGGTTACTGCTACACCCAACTGACCGATGTCGAGCAGGAGCAGAACGGCATTTACAACTACGACCGCAGCGAGAAGTTCGACATGGCGGCCATTCGCCGGATATTCTCACGGGACGGCAGCTCGGCTCCATCCGATCCCCACGCGCCATCACGTGATGCATCGCCCCCGCAAAATCGATGCGAACCTGCCTTGGCATGGGGGAGTTTTCACCCTGCCCAAAGCCGTAACGATGCAGAAGCCGCGGCGATTGACGGGCTGCAGCAGAAGGAAATGTTCGCTCAGAAGGTAGGGACGAGCGGCCCGCTCGTCCGCTCCCCAACAAACGGACGCGCGAGCCGCGCGTCCCTACCTAAGTCTGCAAAATCTGAGCCCGTCACGATCAGACAATACGGCCGGGACGGCCGTGCCCCCTGGAAAAACCAAGCCAAGCCGCGCTTTTCTTTCGTCTCCGACTGCATGGATACGGCTAAGAGAAATGTCAATAAACCTAAAAACGGAGATGAGAGCCGGAGTCCGTCGCGGCGGACGGAGACAGCCGCAGGGCCACTCACTCAGGTTTCAAACTCAGGTTTCAGCCATCGCCTTGCTCCCTCATTTGCCTCCGGCTGTCTACGCTTCGTTGCGGCTCTCAACCATAGACCCTCAACTTCCTTTCTAGGATAAACCATGCCTGACCCCTTTGGTTCCCACCGCGTTGCAGTGGCTTGAAATTGCAACCGCGCGGCACACCCGCGGCGCGCGCCCCCCGACGCGCGGGTTCAGCGGCTCAGGAGGACAAAGAGGTCCAGGCCGCGTTGTGGCGCGAACTCCCGACCGCCGCCTCGATGAAAGCCATGCCGCGGATGCCGTCGGCAATCCCCGGGTAATCGGGCGCCGCGACTTGGTCCGCGCGCCCGTCGAGCACGGCGCGCAAATGGGCGGCGAAACCGCGGTAGATATTGGCGAAGGCCTCGAGATAACCCTCGGGGTGCCCGGGCGGCAGGCGCGTGGCGGCCGCGGCGGAGGCGCCGAGGTAAGCCAGACCCGTGCGCCGCACCTCGACCGGACGGTCGGGCCACTTGAGCAGCAGGGTGTTGGGTTCCTGCTGGTGCCATTCGAGTCCGCCGCTTTCCCCATAGACGCGGATGTTGAGGTTGTTTTCCTCGCCCACAGAAATTTGCGAGGCATGGAGCACACCTTTGGCCCCGCCTTCGAAGCGCAGGAGGATGTTGGCGTCATCGTCGAGCCGGCGGCCGGGCACGAAGGCCGTCAGGTCGGCGGCCAACTCCTTGATCCGCAGACCCGTGATGTATTCCGCCAGATTCTCGGCATGCGTGCCGATGTCGCCGAGGCAGCCCGCCGCGCCGGACCGCGCGGGATCCGTGCGCCACGAGGCCTGTTTCTGCCCGGTTTCCTCGAGGGACGTGGCCAGCCAGCCTTGCGGGTATTCGACCACCACCTTGCGGATCGCGCCGAGCCGGCCGGCCCGGACCATCTCCCGCGCCTCTTTGACCAGCGGGTAGCCCGTGTAATTGTGCGTCAAAGCATAGAGCAGGCCGGTGCGTTCGAGCAGCGCACCCAGCTCCCGAGCTTCGGCCAGGTTGAAGGTGGCCGGTTTGTCGGAGACCACATGAAAACCGTGATCGAGGGCCGCCCGGGCCGGGGCGAAATGCAGGTGGTTCGGGGTGACGATGGAAACAAAGTCCATGCGCCGGTCCGGCGGCAAGGCCGCCTCGCCCGCCATCATCTCGTCGAACGTGCCGTAACACCGGTCAGGCGGCAGAAACAAGTCCGCCCCCGAATCCTTCGACCGCTGCGGGTCGCTGCTGAACGCGCCGCAAACCAGCTCGATCTGGCCGTCCAGCGCGGCCGCCATGCGATGCACCGCGCCGATGAAGGCGCCGCGGCCGCCCCCGACCATGCCCATGCGGATTTTGCGTTGCGCCGCGCCCATGACTTTCACTTTTTGGCGAAGGCCGCGTCGAAGGCCACGGCACTCGACTCGAAATCGAGCGCCCGCACGAAGGCCGCCGCCTCGGTGGCGCCCTGGATGCGGTCCATGCGGATGTCCTCCCATTCGACCGAGAGCGGACCCCGGTAGCCGGCGTCGTTGAGCGCGACGATCACG
Organism: Chthoniobacterales bacterium; assembly: GCA_044359955.1. Taxonomy (GTDB): domain Bacteria; phylum Verrucomicrobiota; class Verrucomicrobiia; order Chthoniobacterales; family JACTMZ01; genus JACTMZ01. Next base: position 5,900 of record JBIKLF010000009.1, read on the forward strand.
GACTCGAAGTCGATGTCCCCGCGGCCGGGCGAGCGGAAATCCCAGTGACGGCGCGGATCGCCGAAGGACAAATGACCGCCGAACACGCCGCTCTCGCCGGTCCCCTTCCCCCACCAGGCATCTTTGATGTGCGCGTGGAAAATGCGCGGACCGAAACGTCGGATGAAAGCCACGTAGTCCACGCCTTGGTATCCGAGGTGCGAGGGATCGTAGTTGAAGCCGAAGCGCGGATGGTTGCCGACTGCCGCGAGGGCGCGCGCGGCCGTGGCGATGTCGAAGGCGATCTCGGTCGGATGGACCTCGAGGCCGAAATTGACGTCCAGCTTGTCATAAGCGTCGAGAATCGGACGCCAGCGCTTGCCGAAATCCGCGAACCCCTGGTCCCAGTAATCCTGCGACGTCGGCGGAAATGCGTAGATTGAGTGCCAGATGGACGATCCGGTGAAGCCGTTGACCGTCACCGGACGCCGGTTCTTCGCACCGCCGGGTTGTGCGTCGAAAAAGACGCGCGCCGCTTTGCCGGTGGCGATCATTTGCCGGGCCGCGCGGCGGCGCACGCCTTCCGGCTGGCCGTCGCCCCAGACCTCGGGCGGCAAAATGGCCCGGTGCCGCTCGTCGATCGGATCGCAGACAGCCTGACCGACGAGATGGTTCGACACCGCCAGGCAGGTCAGCCCGTGGTCGGACAGGAGTTCCCACTTTTCCCGGACATAAGACTTCGACGACAAGGCGCGGCCGACCTCGAAATGATCCCCCCAGCAGGCCAGTTCGAGTCCGTCATAGCCCATCCGCTTGGCCAGCGGGGCGAGTTCGGAGAGCGGCAGGTCGGCCCATTGGCCGGTGAAGAGCGTGAGGGGACGGGACATAAAAACTAGTTTCTTAGCAGCGTAGGGGCGCCGGTTCAAGGGCCCAGCGTGCGGAGATAAACCAGACTGCGCCGGAGGCACTCGAAGGGGTCGCCGGTGCAGATGTCCTGCTCGACAATGAACCATTGGCAGCCGGCGGCGTCCGCGGCGCCGAGAATGGCCGGGATGTCCAGGTTGCCGTGGCCGACCTCGGCAAAGCGGCGCTCCCCGGTGGCCGTAACCGCGTAATCCTTCACATGCAGGAGCGGCAGGCGACCGGCCCGCGCCCGGCAGGCTTGCACGGGATCGCCGCCCCCGGCCTGGACCCAATGGACGTCGAGTTCGGCTTGGAGGTGGTCGGGCAAGGTGCGGGCGAAAATTTCCTCGAGCACCGTGCGTCCGCCGCGCCGGAAATATTCGAGGGCGTGGTTGTGGTAGGCGAGCGTCAAGCCGCCGCGCCGCAAGACAGCCCCCGCGGCCTCGAGCCCGTCGATCAGCCGGTCCACCTGCGCGTCATCGGAAAAATCGACACCCTGCGGGTAAGCGTAGACCGCGCGGGTGATGCCCGCTTCACCCAGCCGCTCGACCACCTGCTGCGGATCCCGCAGGATCATTTCCGGCGGCTCATGGCTCGCGCAGATCTCCATGCCGTGATCCCGCACCATGGCCGCCGCCTCGGCAGGGGACATTCCGGCGGTGCCGGCCAGCTCGACGGCGCGATAGCCGATCTCTCCCACGCGCGACAGCGTCGAGGCAAAGCCGGCCGGGGTGGTGGTGAAATCCCGCAGCGTGTAAAGTTGGACGGCGAGTTGGTCGGTTTTCATCGTTGGTGGATCATCCGTAGCGGGCCGGCAAGGCCCGGCCCAGCCGGGCACTGCGCACAGCGAGGTCGATGATATGGATCGGCCGGCGCGCCCATTCGGGAGTGATGACCAGCTTGGTTCCCTTGGTGAGGTGGTCGGCGATGTTTTGATAAAAGCAGTGCCATTCGTCAGGGCGGTGCGTGCCCTCCTCCACGGTGAGTGACTGGCCGTTGCGCGAGCGCAATTCGTAGCCGCTGCCGTGTCCGCGGATGTCGGTGATGTAGCTGCCTTCGGTGCCCGTGATCTCGAGTGTGCCGGGCTTTTTGTTCGAATCGATCGCGCTGATCGTGAGTTGCATCCAAACGCCGTTGCGGAAACGGATGGTGGCGCTGGCCTCGTCCTCGATGGTGTCTTTTTTCCACTTAGTTTTCGGCGCCCAGTAGCCGGATTTGGCGAAACCGCTCACCTCCACCACTTCGGAGTCGATGAGTTGCAGGCTGTATTCCAGCAAGTGCACGCCCCAATCATAGAGGATGCCACCGGAAATGCTGCGGCTGCCGCGCCACCAATCGCCGGGCTGCGCTCGATCACCCATGCGCGCCTCGACACGCACGATCTCGCCAATGCGCTTGTTATTCTTGATGTGATCGATGGCGCTGAGAATGCAACCATCCCAGTGCCGGTTGTGGTAGGTCGAGAGCACCACGCCCGCTTTCTTGGCGGCGGCGATCATGGCGTCACACTCGGCGGTGGTGATGGCCAGTGGCTTCTCGCAAACCACTTGACGACCGGCCTTGAGACACTGCAGCGCGAGCTTCGCGTGCGTGTTGTGCGGCGTGATGATCGTGACGAGATTGACATCCGACTTGCGGAGCATTTCGGCGACCGTGGAGTAAGTCTGAATGCCCGAGAAATCAGTCTCGGCGGCTTTCAAGCGCTCGGCATCGACCTCGCAGACGGCCACCGGTGTCATACCGGCCTTTTCCATTTCCTTGAGGTGACCGCGCCCCATGTTGAAAGCGCCGCCGTAGCCGATGACGCCGACGCGGATATCGGCTGGTTTTTTGAATTTCTTCTTCATGAATATTCAGGTCGGCGCGCCGCCCACTGCAGGCCGCGCAGGGCCATGGCGAAGACCTCGGGATAAGCGTCGAATTCGGACGGATCGTGCCCCAAGGCCGAATAAAAAACACGCCCCTTGCCCCAAGTCTTGGTCCAGACGACCGGCATCCGGCACGTCGAACCCTCGTGCAAGTATTCCGTATCGGCCAGCACACGGATGACCGGATCGACGAGCAGGTAGTATTGCTCGGAGCGGTAGACGAATTCGCGCGGCAGGCCGGCCATGACCGGATCCTCCGGGGCCACGACCCGCACGGTGTATTCACCAACATGCGGATGGCCGACAAAGTGACCCCCGACCATCCATTCGTAATCGAGGTCGCCGCGGAACGCGTCGCCCATGCCACCGTGCACGCCGGCCAAGCCGGTGCCCGCCCGCACCGCCCCGCTCAAGCCCGCACTTTGTTCGGGGCTCAGCGCCCCCGCCGTCCAGCAAGGCGAAATGACATCGAAAGCCCGGAGCCAGTCGGCATCGGCCAGGCATTCCAAGCCCGTGACGGTCTCGGTGCGGGCGCCGAGACCAGTCAGCGCGGTGCTGAATTTATGGACAATCTCCTCAGGTCGGTGACCCGTCCAGCCGCCTTGCAGGAATAAAATCTTTATGGATTCCATGGTCTTGAGATAGGTTTTGCCGGATTTCTGGTCCGTCGGCCATGGATGTTCGCTTCAAAAACCTGTCATTTCCGGTCACATTTTGGCAGGACCGGGACGATTCGCCCCGCTCCCTTCTTCCGCTGCGACAAATCGGATTCCTGCCCCGCAAGACCGGATGGGTGCGGGGCCGCTTCGCCACGGCCAACTTTTCCCTGATCCTGAACGGCGGAGGCGAATTCCACCGGCACGGACGCTGCTGGAAAATCAAGGCACCCTGCGTCATCACCCAGTGGAACGGCGACTACCTGGAATACGGCCCGGCCGGCCGCCACGACTACTGGACCGAGCTTTACTTCGTTTATGGCTGCGAGTTGATGCCGGTTCTGGCCCGCTGCGGGTTTGTCGATGAATCCCGCCCGGTCTGGCCGGTGGCCCATCCGGAGGCGCTGCGGCCGCTGCTGGGGGAGTTGGCACGGTGTCTGGCCAACGGCGAAAAATCGGCCCGCCTCGATCGACTCGCCGAGCGGATCATCCTCGAAACCGTGTTGCCGCCGAATATTCCGGCCTCGCCCGCGGTGGCCCGGGCGCTGGAGGCGATGCAGGAAAACTGGCCGTCACCGCCGGGCTTGGAGGCCGTCGCCCGGCGATGCAACCTTTCGGTTTCCACCTTCCAGCGCCGCTGGCGGGAAACCATGGGCATCACACCGGCGCGTTACGCGCTGGGACTGAGGCTGCAGGAGGCGTGCCGGCTTCTGCTGGAGACCGGCGGGTCGATCGCCGAAGTCGCCCGCGCCTGCGGATTCGAGGACGAATTTTATTTCTCCCGCTGCTTCCGTCGCCAGTTCGGGGTCCCGCCCCGCTCCTACCGGCAAGAGCACCGCATCCGCCGCGGGCAACCGCGCGCCGGCTAAGCCGGAACGATGCAAAACATTCTGCCATTTCCGGCGCTGCCACCGAGGCGCGCCTGGGCGACGGTTGACTAACTATTTGGTGAGCGAGTTGACACGTGGCCAAGGGGCTCGGGCGTCCCGCCCGTCACGATCAAACAACACGGCCGGGACGGCCGTGCCCCCTGGAAAAACCAAGCCAAGCCGCGCTTTTATTGCGTCTCCGACGGCATGGATACGGCTAAACGCGCACGGCCGCGCCCGTGCGGTCGGACTCGAAGCACGCATCCAGCGCCTTCTGGATCTCGGCGCCGCGGGCGAAAGACGGCTCCCCCGCCCGGCGCCCGCGGATGGCGGCGATGAAGCGATGGTAAATATCGGGAAGAGGCGGCGCCTTGACCGTGGTCCATGCCGCCCGGTCGACATCGCGGCCGAGGCAGACCGAAACTTCGTCCGAGCTGCGGTCGAGGTCGATGCGCAGGGCGCCCTTCGTGCCGTGCAGGGCGAGGGCCAGGGAGTTGGCGTGTCCGGTGGCCCAACGGGTCGCGTGGACCACCCCGAGGGCGCCGCCGGCGAACTCGACTTGGATGAGGGCCGTGTCGTTGGCGTCGAGGCGGTAGGATCCGAGGCGACGCCCTTTGAGTCCGGTGAACGTCTTGAGCCGCGCCTGCACCGAGCGGATCGGGCCGACGGGAAACGAGGCGAAGTCGAGGATGTGCACGCCGATGTCGCCGAGCACGCCGGCGCTGCCGTGGTCCGTCGAGAGGCGCCACAGCCAGGCGGGAGTGGTCCGCCAGTCGCCCCAGATCTTCGAACTCAGCCAGCTCTGCAGGTAATGCGCCTCGACATGGACGATCTCGCCGAGACGACCGGCGGCGACCAACCGCGCGGCGTGCTGGATGGCCGGGGCGTTGCGGTAGCTGAAATTGACCATGTTGACGACGCGGGCCCGCGCGGCGGCCGCGACCATGCGGCGGGCGTCGGCATGATTGGTGGCCAGCGGCTTCTCGCAAAGCACATGCTTGCCCGCGGCCAGGGCCTGCAGGGAAAACTTCGCGTGGAGGGCGTCGGGCACCACGACCGCCACCGCATCAACCGGGGCGTCGCGGAGCAGACGTCCGAAATCCGTGAAAACCCGCGCCGCCGGCGCGTGCCGCGCCGCAAACTCGCGGGCCCGCCCCTCGTCGATGTCGCACAAGGCGGTGAGGGCCACGCCGCGCATCGCCCCGAACTGCCGCGCGTGCTCGGCGGCCATGCCTCCGGTCCCGACGATGGCGAGTCTGACCCGGGCCGGCATCAGCGGAACCCCTCGGTGGGCCGCTCCGCCGCCGCCGGATCCTCCGGCAGAGGCTCAAGCGGCGGCGAGTTCGGGCAGGTGTCGTGGATACGCACGGTCGGGCGCGCCCACTTGACGCCATTGGTGACCACCCGCTGGACGTTGGCATCGTGGAACGTCGGATACGTCTCGTGCCCGGGGCGGAAATAAAAAACCCGCCCGTGCCCGCGCTGCCAGGTCGCCCCGCTGCGGAAGACTTCGCCGCCGGTGAACCACGAGATGAAGATCAGCTCGTCCGGCGTCGGGATCCCGAACGGCTCGCCATACATTTCCTCGGCCGGGATCTCGAAAAATTCGCCCAACCCCGCAGTGATCGGGTGGTGCGGGGCGACATTCCAGATCCGTTCCTTGTCGGTCGATTCACGCCATTTGAGCGAACATGTCGTGCCCATCAGCCGCTTGAAAATTTTCGCGTAATGACCCGAGTGCAGCACGACGAGACCCATGCCCTCGAGGACGCGGCGCTGGACACGATCGACGACGGCGTCGGCCACCTCGCCGTGGGCCATGTGTCCCCACCAGACCAGGACATCCGTGTTTTCCAACCGCTCCTCGCCCAGACCGTGTTCCGGCTGGTCGAGCCAGGCCGTGCCGACGGTCAGCTCCACATCCCGGCGCAGGAACGCCGCGATCGTCTCGTGCATGCCGTCGGGATAAAGAGCGGCGACCGCGGGATTCTTTTTTTCGTGGCGAAACTCGCCCCAGACGGTGACACGGAGGCCCATGGAAAGGCGTGACATTGCCACCCGCACCGACGGAATCAATGATTTTCCCGGCCGGCGGCTTGAAATTGCCGCACGCCGGGCAAACCAAGCTCATCGCGGCCGGGTCAAGCGCCGGAAGAGGGTTGTTATGAACCTTAAAACGGAGATGAGAGCCGGAGTCCGCCGCGGCGGACGGAGACAGCCGCGGGGCCACTCACTCAGGTTTCAAACTCAGGCTTCAGCCATCGAGTTGCTCCCTCATTTGCCTCCGGCTTTCTACGCTTCGCTGCGGCTCTCAACCATAGACCCTCAACTTCCTTTCAAGGTTCAATAAACCATGACTTGTATCTTCGATTTGACCGTTGAACAGGGTTTGCCCCGAACAATGGTTTTTATCTGGGGGGCTTGAGCCCCCCAGATAAAATAAGCCGCCGGAGGAGAAGATCGTTCAGGACTGGAACCGACAGAGTTCGTGGGTCAGCTCGATCCTCCCCCGGCGCATGTTTCTATCTTGAACAGTTGCCTGAACCTCTGAGTTCGTATCGCAAGTCGAAGGAAAAACATACCACTAAAACCAAACCAAAAAACATCATATCATGAAAACCTACATCGGCATCGACGTCTCCAAACTCCACCTCGACATCCATCACAACGGCCAAGCCGCCCAAATTCCTAACACCGAAAAAGCCATCCGCTCCTTCCTCAAACCACTCCCTGACGACGCTATGCTCGTGTGCGAATCCAGCGGCGGCTACGAAGCCCTCCTCATCACGCAGGCGCACGCCGCAAGTCGCCCCATCGCCCGCATCAATGCCCGACAAGTCCGTGACTTTGCTAAAGCCAAAGGCCGTCTCGCCAAGACCGACACCCTGGATGCCGAAACCATCACAGCGTTCGCGCAGGTCTTCCATCCCAGCCCTCTTTCCCTTCCCGACCCGCTCCAGCAGCATCTCGCCGGTCTCGCCAAGATTCGCAACCACATCCTCATTCAGATTACTCAAAACAATAATCTCAAAGAAACCATCTCCGACAAAGCCCTTCTCAACATCCTCACGAACACCGTCACATCGCTCAAAAAGCAAGAAGCCAAAATCCAAGCTCTCATCGCCGCGAAAATCAAACTCTCCCCAGAACTCACCTCACGAGTCACCCGCCTTCAAGAAGTTCAAGGCATCGGATTCATTACCGCATTCTCCCTCATCTCCTTCATGCCGGAACTCGGAACTCTCTCCGACACTCAAGCCGCCTCCCTCGCCGGCGTCGCTCCCTTCAACTACGACAGCGGTCAATTCCGCGGCCAACGTCATATTCGTGGTGGTCGCTCCCAGATCCGCTCGGCCCTCTACATGGCCGCCCTCGTCGCCTCCCGCTACAACCCCATTCTCAAGGCCCTCTACCAACGCCTCCTCGCCCTCGGAAAACCCAAAAAGCTCGCACTCACCGTCCTCATGCGAAAACTCATCCTCCTCGCCAACCGTCTCCTAAAAAATCCCAACTTTTCTCTCGCAAGTTAAGACAGTTGCTGACCCCTTTTGGCTTTCAGTATCACTCGCCGTGAAAGCGCGGGGTCATAACTCCGCCCCACCACCACGATCTCACGGCGCTCCCGTGGCAACGAAACGCCGGATTTCCTCCACATCAAGCCGGTTGGTCTCCGCGAATCGCACCGCCCCGGGTGCCTCTCCCTCCGGCGAAAACTGCAACACCTCGAGCCACCCGCGCCGTTCACGTTTTCCGTCCGTCTCGGATACCACCATGGCGAGCAGGACCACCTCGCCGCCCTCCGGCGGCAGCAGGGTAAATTTTCCCTCCGCATCAGCCGTTATTACCTGCAGCGGATCCGGCAGGCCCTCGAACAAGGTCTCCAGGTTGGGTAGCACCGCTTTTTCGGACTGTAATTTTTCCAACGCGGCCCGAGCCGATGCGGCCCCAGCCTCCTTCGCGTCACGTTCGACCCGCAACTCCTCGAGGTCCGGCATATTGTATTCCTGACCCAACTCGAAAACCCGCGCCGCCACCTCGAGCATCAACTCGTTTTCGCGCTGCGCCGCCTGCGCACCGACCATGAGCTGGTCCAACTCAACGGACCGCGCGTCCGCCGCCGCCAGACGGTCCCGCCACAGGCCGGCCAGATCCTCGCGACGAAAAACCCGGATCTCCACCGCTTCCACCTCATCACCACCCAGGACAACAGACCCCGGGATCGGGGCCGCATTCAGCCACCACCACGCTCCCCCACCCGCCACCCCGGCCACCACGAGCAAGCCGGCCAGCCCTGAGAACAACCGGCCACGCTTTTTCGGCGCGTCCGCCAAGGGCAGGGCTTCGCCTCGCTCCGTCTCGATTGGGGGCACCGGGGCCACCTTTGCCGCAGCGGCCTCATTTGCCGCGGCCGCATCGGAGGGCAATGGTTCGGCCACGCTCACCGCTGCTCCCTTCATCGGTGTGTGCCGCGGGATGAAAAGTTTTGTCCCGGGCGGCCCGGTCACTGCCGATGCGGGTTTGACCACCGCCGGCTTGATCAGCACGGTCTCGGCCCCGGGGGCCACCCTCGACGCCTTGCCCGCAACTGCGACCAGGGCCGGCACCTTGACGGCCACCGGAGCCTGGGCCGGCGCCGCGGCTTTCTCCGCCTCCGCACGAAGGGGTATGACAAACGCCGGATTCACCACGACATCACTGGCTCCCCCCGGCTTGGCCTCCACCGGGGGCGCGCCTGCCACCCGTGCACTGCGCGGCGTAAAAGGTTTTGTCCCGGGAGGGCCGAATGATGCGATCGCAGGTCTGACCCCAGCCGGTTTGACCGCCGCGGCCTCGGCCCCGGGGTCCACGGCTGGCGTCCTGAGCGCAACAATGACCGGAGCCCGCGCCACCTCGGGCAAGCGAACGGTCTCCCCGCCGGCAACCGACGTTTTGGCTAAATCCGCGACCGGCCGCCGCCCGCTCATCCCCTCACGCCAATACAAGGCGTCGCCGGTGATCTTGCCCTCAGCCAGCATGGCCCGGACAGCCGACTCCTCAAACTCACCCAACACCTTCCCTTTGACGGACACGTAAATCATCTCGTTATGCGAAAATCGCATTTAAGATGAACACCCCTTCTTCCCAAGGCAACCACCATCATGGCGCGCCATGACGGCTCAGCCTGGAAAAGGCGTTGGAGATTTGTCGTTGATAGCCGGAGTCCGCCGCGGCGACCAATTGAGAGGCTCCAAGCCGTAACGATGCATTTGAGATCTTCCCCTTGTAGCCTGCGTATAGGTGCGGCCGATGATGTCAATCGCCCTTACTCGGTCTCTCAACTTTCATCATGCAACTTCCAACCACGGTTTTAGCTTAAACGGAACCCGCGCCATGAGCCGGACCGCACTCTACTTCGCCTACGGATCCAACCTCCGCGCGGCGCAAATGGACCACCTTTGCCCCGGTCATCAATTTCTCGCGGCGGCACGCCTCGACGGATACCGCCTCGCCTTCACCCTCCCCGACCGAGAATGGCAAGGCGGCGTCGCCGACCTCCTGGCCGCCCCGGGTCATTGCGTCTGGGGCGCGCTCTACCGCATCGATGCGACACACCTCGCCGCGCTCGATGCCTACGAAGGATTCGATCCCCGGCAGGCCGATGCCGACCACGCCTACATCCGGCGCACCATCGAAATCACCACCCAAGACCACCTCAAACACCCGGACGTCTGGTGCTATTTCGTCCGCCAACCGCACGGCCACGTCCCGCCCTCCGCCCTCTACCTCCGCGCCCTGTGCGAAGGCGCCCGCGAACGCCACCTGCCACCCGGTTACAGGCAAGCCATGCAGAAAGCCTTTGCCGGCCCCTGAGACCGGCAGGGTGTGGCGCCTGCACCACGCCACGACCAATCCTCCACCGTCCCCCTACGCCAACCGCGCGTGCGAACCGTCGCAAAACGGCGGCGTCGCCGTGTGCTTGCACATACACCAAGCCACCCGCTTCTTCTCCGTGATGACCACCTTCACCGGTTTGAATCCCTTGTCCTTGTGCGCCCCGTCGCAAAACGGCTGCGTGGAAGAATACCCGCACGAACACCACCAATACGTCCCCGGTTCCATCTCCTCCACCAACGGCGATTTCTGACAAACATGCGGCTCATTCATACCCGCACCAATAACACCCCAACCTCACCCCCTCAACCCCCAACCCCACTGCGGCTGCGGGAATTCAAACTTTGTCGGGCGGCACGTCCGGCATGGAGAACTCAGCGGACCGCTGCCTTTCTCATTCCCGCTCCACGCTCTTCCCCCCACCTCTTCCTCTGGCTCTGTCTCGCTCGCTCCAAGCTCCACGCTCCAAGCTCCATGCTCCAAGCTCCACGCCTAGGCCGATCACCGAGTCCCCGTCTCTTGGTCTCTCAGCCCTTCCTCCCCCTTCGTTAACTTCTGTTCAAACTCTGCCCCTCCCCGCTCCCCTACTTCTCCACCCTGACCAAGCGTGCCGCCGTGAATGGCGCCATGGTAAATGCCTGCGCGGTTTTGTTCGACATCATGACAAGCTGCTGGCCCTCGATGCGGAAGTAACCCCGCGGACGCGGGTGCGGCGGCGAACGTCGCTCCCAATCATCACCGAGGAAAGATTCACGCCGGCCGAAGGAGAGCACCCGCAAATGCAGCACACCGCCCGTCTCCACCTGGTAGACACCACTCATCATCAGGCCACGGCTTTCGTCCCCCGGTTGCCAGGTCGCCTGCCATTCCTCGTTCTCGCCGAATTCATAGAGCACATCCGGCACGGACGGATCCCGGTAAAGTCCCGGCAAAGAACCGGCCGACATCGGCTCCACCGTCGATTCCATCAACGTCGCCGAAGGAGCTTCAGCGCCATCCGCCGAAGGTTCCATAATTTCCACCACCTCGACCGCCTCCTCCACCACCCCGATCTCCTCATCCGCGGGCACCTCCGGCTTGGTCTCCGCCGCCTGACGATCGCAGGCCGCGGCGAAAAGACACACCACGACCGTCAGCAAGATGGGCAACAAGCGATCCTTCACGTGCAAAAAAAGAGAGCGGGTGACGAGACTCGAACTCGCGACATCTTCCTTGGCAAGGAAGTGCTCTACCAACTGAGCTACACCCGCAAAGCGGACGGGAAATATGAAAAAGCTGGCGCGGCCTGTCAATCCCCTTTGCCCGCCCATCCCCCGAAACCCAAGACCAGCACGTAACCGGCCGGTGCTTCCAGCCTCTGCAAGTGCACAACTTGGTTCCCCACCCGACCGGTCGCATGGGCGTGCTCCAGAAGATCCGGGTCGATGCGGGTGACACCCAGTCCTTTGGCCAAACCGAGGCCGGCGCACTTCATGGCGGCCTCGCGGGCCGACCAGAGCAGGAAAAAATCCGCCGCCTGCCGCGCAACCGGCAAAGCGTGCCACGCCGCCGCCTCTGCGGAAGGAAAATAGCGATCCACGATCGCCGCCATGTCCCGCACGGCGCGCTGCTGCTCGAGGTCGATCCCGACTGCCCCGCGCCGCACGGCCACCGCAACATAATCACCCGCGTGTGATTGATTAAAATCCCAACCATCCCCTCCGAGCAACCGCGGCTTGGCGCCTTCATCTTCGGCCAACCGCAACTCCGCAGCCGGCAGGCCGGTGCAGTCGGACAACAACTGCCGCCGCAATCCGCGGGAGACGACAAAGCGCGCCCGCACCACGGCATGACTCAGCCCCTCGGAACGTTCGCGTTCCGCTGCGGTCAGGAACGCGGCAAATTCCTCCTCCTCCCCGAGGGCGGCCATCCGCACCCAACACTCGGCCTCACTTCCCTCGCCAATCCGCAGCAACGTCTTCAACCGCGCGAGACCTCCAACCATTCGGGATGTGCACGCGCATGCCGGGCAATTTCCGCGCAGATCTCGTCCACCGTTTTGGCCGGCTGCCAGTCCCATTCCCGGCCCGCGCAGGCCGCATCGAGCACGACCCAAGGCAAATCAAAAGGCCGGGGCGACAAGTCGACCGCCACCTCGTGCGGACCGAACTCCCGCGCACACCAAGCGGACAGCTGCCGCAGCGACCGGGCCGAAGCCGCACCGCCGCCCACGTTGAAGATCCTGCGTCCCCCGCGCCCACCCGCCGCCATTTGCTTCACCAGGAGCGAGAGCAGGTCATCCGGGTGCAGACAGTCGCGCACTTGGTGGCCGGTGCCGCCGAAGCCGATGTATTGGAGCGGAGCACGCTGCGCCCAGCTGTGGATCCAATAGCTGAAAATTCCCTGGTCCGGTTTACCGAACTGTCCCGCGCCCGCCATCACGCCGCAGCGGTTGACCCACACGGGGAAACCGAAGGCCGCGCCGTATTCCAAGGCAATTTGTTCGCTGGCCAATTTGCTCGCGCCGTAGAGCGAAATCGGCGCGGCCGTGGAGAACTCTTCAGTCACCCCCTGCGGACCGACCGCGACCAGCGATTCGGGCAAGGCGAAGGCCCCATCCTTCTCCACCACCGGCAAGGCGCACAAGGCATCGATCGAATAAACGCGACTCGTGCTGAGCAGGATCAGGCCGGCCTGCTCGCGTTTGCAGACTTCGAGCAGATGGACCGTGCCCCACAAATTGTGCTCGAGCAGTTCCTTGCTCCCGGTCTTGCCATCGACCCCCGCCAACACGCTCGGGTTGGCGGCCGCGTCGATCACCCAATCGATGCCTTTGACCCGGGCCAGATCCTCTTCGCGACGCACGTCACCGCGCCAAAACTCGATGCCCGCCGCCTCGATACGCGGACGGTTCCCTTCGCTGCCCGGACGGCTGAAGTTGTCAAACCCGCAGACCTCATACCCCGCCGCCCGGAGCCCGAGCGCCAACTCGGACCCGACAAAACCGCAGACGCCGCTGACCAAAACTCGCATAAACAAAGACCATAACCACCGAACCCCCCACCCCACAAGGTAGGGCGCGGCGTCCCCGACGCGCCGTCTTAGCCGGAACGATGCAGTAGCAGTCAAGCCGCGAGCCGACCCATCAGAAAACTTCCGCGAAGGAACGGGCCCACTATTCGGTGAAACCTTTGAGGCAACGATTCGGAAAAGTAGAAGCGGCGTCCCCGCCGCTTGTCGTCTGGGGTTAAGCGGCGGGGTCAGGGGGGGGGGCCGCCGCTTCTACTTTTTGTCTTCAACTGCATGGTTCCGGCTTAAATGCCCCCCCCAAACAAAAGCCCCGCCCTGCCCCCGCAAAACAAACCGCAACTACGCGGAAATCCCCCTCCTGCGGGAAAGACGCACCGAAACACACTCGCTGTCGGGCAGGACAAACTTGCGGATCTCGAGCAAAACAGCGGAGACGCGCGGGAAGGCCGCGAGTAATCCTTCGGCCAGTTCCTCGATCAAGGTCTCGAGGAGCCGCACCTCGCGGCGGGTGCATTCCGCGGTCAGCCAGTCCGCCACGGCCGCGTAATCCGTGGCACGGTCGATCTCGTCGGCCGCCCCGCGGAAATCGGTTTCGAGCAACACATCGAGCACCAGTTTCTGCGGTTGCGCCCTTTCCTCCTCGCCCACTCCGATGCGGGTCGGCACCTCGAGGCCGTGGATGCGGATCGCATCGGAACCGCCGCGGAGCAGATCCCGAGGATCCTGCAACAACCGGCGCAAGGCATCGAGCGACGAAACGACGACATCGGGCTTGGACGGCGTGAGCTTTTCCATCGAGTCGTAACCGGTGAGCACGGCAATGCTCATCACGCCGCCGTGGCGCGCCGTTTCAACATCGTGGATCATGTCGCCGACGAAGGCGGTTTCACTGCGCGCGAGCCCGTGGCTTTCGAGGATGCCGCCAATCTTGGCCCGTTTGTCCATCACGCCGGCATAAGGATGCTCGAAGTAATGGCGCAGCCCGAGCTTGGCCGACTGAACATCGAAATGCTCCTGCTTCATCGAGCTGAGAAGAAAGAGACGGCGTCCGCTCGCGCGGCAAAAATCGAGGAATTCGTAGAGCCCGGGCAAGGGCGTGACCTCGTCCTGGATCTCGACAAAACGACGGTGGAACACCGCGTCAAGTTCGGGCAACGGAATATCGGGCAGAAATTCCTCGTAGAACTCGGTGAAGGGCAACCGGAAGTGCTTCCGGAATTCGTCGCGGGTCAGCGGCGGCTTGCCGAACTGCTCGAGCACATGGTTTGTCGCGCCGATGACCGGCGGCAAATCGTCAACCAACGTGCCGGACCAATCGAGAAGGAGATTGCGCAACATGGTCAGCAGAATCTAATCCATCGCCCCACGGATACCACGAATTTCACGGAAGGATTGGAGGTAGGGACGAGCGGCTCGCTCGTCCACTTTGTTTCCGCCGGGCCCGCGAGCCGCGGGCCCCTACCCTCCAACCCGTGGTGTGTTGATGCTTTCAGAAAAGTAGAAGCGGCGTCCCCGCCGCTTGTCGTCGCAGGTTAAGCGGCGGGGCCGCCGCTTCTACTTTTTGGCTTCACGCTCAGCTGAAAAATTTCACCTCGCGGATTTTGTCGGACCCGAATTCGGCGGCCAGTTTGCGGGCGATCTCCGCTTTCCAGGTGCGTTCAAGCTCGAAGCGCACGCTCGATTGGTGGACGCGCACATAGAGCACGCCGCCGCGGATGCGGTCGGGCTCGGATTGCGCGGCGATGAAGGTTCCGACCAAACTGGTCCAGGCGCGGCGCACGGCCTGTTCGTCCATCGCGGCGCCCAGCCCGAGCTTCGGCAGCAGGCCGCGCAGGACCTCGACCAGCCCCGACGTGCGTTGATCCGGATCGCGCGGCTCGTGGTAACGCCGCCACTCGGCCATCACGGTATTGGCCCAGCGGCTCATGCTAGTTGAGGGTTGAGCGATGAGGGATGAGCGAACAAGCCCCCGCCGCAGAATACTCTATCCGCCGTTGTCGCCGATGGCCTCGACCGGGCATCCTTCCATCGCCTCTTTGCACTGCGCCTCTTCTTCAGGCGTGGTGGGCTGCTTGTAAACGTAGGAATACCCGCCGTCATCGCTGCGGGTGAAGTTGGCCGGGGCGGTCTCCCGGCAGAGATCGCAGTCGATGCACTGGTCATCAACGAAGAATTTACCGGCAACGTTTTCGGAGTATTTGTTTTCGAGTTCAGCCATGACGTGATGTGATTCGTCTGGGAACTATAAAAAGATGCCGGAACCTTGCCAAGACAAAGCGGTCCCCGACTGGAAAGAAGCACGGCGCTTCTTTGCCCGATTGGGCTGGGTCAGCTTTGGCGGCCCGGCCGGGCAAATCGCCATCCTGCGCGAGGAGTTGGTCGAGCGCCGCCGCTGGCTGACCCCGCACGAATTCTCCGCCGGGTTGAATTTCAGCATGCTCCTCCCCGGACCGGAGGCGCATCAACTGGTCATTTATTCGGGTTGGAAGCTGCACGGCCTGCGCGGGGCCTTCGCGGCCGGGGCCCTCTTTGTCCTTCCCGCGGTGCTGCTGCTCTGGGCGGCGGCGGGGCTTTACGCGATGTTCGGAGAACTCGGCTGGGTGCAGACCCTTTTCGGCACCGTGCGGCCGGCCGTGCTGGCCATCATCCTCGCGGCCTTGGTCCGCATGGCGCGACACCATCTCCACGGCACCCGTGCCTGGCTGCTCGCCGCGGCGGCCTTTACCGCGATGTATTTTTTCCAAGTCCCCTTCCCCTGGATCGTCCTCGCGGCCGTCGGACTCGGGGCGGCGAAACACCTCGCGGCACCACCCGCACCGGCCGCGACTCCGGCAACGCCGCGTCCGCCGATAACTTGGCGCACGCTCGGTCTCGGACTCCTCGCCTGGTTCGCACCGGTGGTGCTGGCCGGCTTGGTTTTCGGATGGGACAGCCTGCTTGCGTCGCTCGGATTTTTCTTCAGCAAGGTTGCGGTGGTCACCTTCGGAGGCGCCTATGCCGTGCTGCCGTATGTGGCGGATCATGCGGTCAACCAAGCCGGATGGCTTTCGTCGGCCGCGATGAAGGATGGCCTCGCGCTGGCCGAGACCTTGCCCGGGCCGTTGGTCAAAGTGCTGCAATTCGCCGGCTTCTTCGCCGGATGGAACAACCCGGCACCGCTCAGTCCTTGGATCATGGCCTCCCTCGGCGCCTTCCTCACCTCATGGGTCACCTTCGTGCCAAGTTTTCTCTTCATCCTTGCCGGCGCCCCTTTCGTCGAACGCCTGGCGCAGAACCCGCGGGCGCGCACCATCCTCGATACCATCACCGCCGCGGTGATCGGCGTGATCGCCAATCTCGCCGCGTGGTTTGCCGCCGGTGTCTTCGCCCCGGATCAACCCGCGGTCCTGCACGCCGTGATTGCCGGGGTGAGCTTGTGGCTGCTGGTCGGACGGGGTTGGCCGATTCCCGCGGTGGTGGGCCTGGCCGCGGCGGCCGGTTTGCTGCGGGCGGTCTTTTTTATCTTGTAGCGGCGGTCTGTGACCGCCGGAACTTTTGCAATTTTTAAGCACCGGCGGTCACAGACCGCCGCTACAAATCCGCCGACGAGGATTTATCCAACTCCGCAATCTTCTCCTCGCTCTCCTCGACACGTCCCCCGAGGTGCTTGGCGAGGAAGCGTTCAACCGCGCGGTAGAAATAGAGACGGTTTTCTTCGTTGGCGAAGCCGTGGCCTTCGTTGTCCTTCACAATGTAGGGCACGTCGATGCCGCGGGCTTGAAGTGCTTCCACAATCTGGTCGCTCTCGGCTTTCTTCACCCGTGGATCATTCGCCCCCTGCGCAATGAGCAAGGGGGAAGCAATTTTGTCCGCCGAAAAAAGCGGGGAGGCCGCGGTGAGCAGCTCTTTCTCGGTCTCGGGGTTGCCGATCATTTCATACTGCATCTGACGGTAGGGCTCCCAATACGGCGGGACGCTGGCCAGCAAGGTGAAGATATTCGACGGACCGACAAAACTGATCCCCGCCGCATAGACCTCCGGAGTGAAGGCCATCCCGGCCAGCGCGGCATAGCCGCCATAGCTGCCGCCGTAAATCGCAATACGCTTGGGATCGGCAATGCCCCGATCGACCAGCCACTTGGCCGAATCCGTGAGGTCATCCTGCATCGCTTTGCCCCACTGCTTGAAACTTTTCTCCCAGAACTCGCGCCCGTAACCAGTCGAACCGCGGAAGTTGACCTGCAGCACGGCATAGCCGCGGTTGGCGAGGAACTGCGCCGTGCCATTAAAGCCCCACGCGTCACGCGCCCACGGACCACCATGCACAAGCAACACGGCCGGCAAATTCTTTGCTTCGAGGCCGGGGGGCAGGGTGAGATAGGCGGGCAACTCGAGTCCGTCACGTGCCGGGATGCGCACCGGTTCCATTGAAGCAAGCTTCTCCGCATCGAGCCACGGCGACACCTCGGCCAGCTTGCGGAGTTCCTCCGTAGTGCTGTCATAGTAGTAAAACGCCCCGCGCGAACGGTCGCTGTGGGTGCGGACGATGAATTTGTCCTCTTCGCGATTGGTCGAACTGAGCACGACTTCCTGACCGGGGAGCTTTTCCTCCAGCTTGGCCTGCAGGTCGCGACGCCAATCGTCGAAGAAATGGTATTCCTGCTTGTCGCGGGTGAAAGCGGCGGCGGTGAGCACCTTGCGCTTGTCCGAACCGACCAGACTGCTGGTGTCCACTTCGGGATGTTCGAAGATGACTTCCAATTCCTTTCCCGTGGCCGGGTCGAGGCGGACAATAGCCGCTTTGTCGCGTCCGATATTGGACGAGGCATAGAGGCCCTTGTTGTCGTAGGTGAAGAAAAGCGGATCGGCGCTTTCGCGGAAGTTGGTGCTGATCACCTTTTTGAACGGCTCGTCCGGCGTGGCGCGGGTGAGCAGCTCGGTATTGACGCCATCGGTCTGCACCGCGGCCCGCACTTGGCCGTCGTGGTCCGTGATCCAGGAGGAAACGCTGCCGGGGTTTTCCGCGACCAATTCCATCGTGCCGTCCCGGGTGTTGAGGCGGAAGACGTCGAAAACGCGCGCATCGCGTTTGTTCATGCTGATCAGGAGGTGGTCCTCGTCGTCGCGCAGGTCGTCAACCACGCCGACCCGGACCCCGGGAAACGGCGTGAGGTCGCGGCGGTTGGCGCCGTCCGCATTGACCGCGTAAAGGTGGAAATTCTCATCCCCGCCGTCGTCCTGCAGGTAGACGATCTGATCTTTCGCCGCCCAGAAATAACCCGCGATGTCGCGCTCGGTTGCATCGGTCAGGCGCCGCGGCTCACCGCTGCCGTCCACCGGTTGGACGAACACATTGAGGCGGCTCTCCCACGGCGCCAGCCACGAAATGTAGTCGCCGCCGGGACTGACCTGATAGGACGCGCCTTCCGGATTGCGGAAGAAATCGCGGAGCGGAATGACGGGCTGCTGCTCGGATGGGCCGGGGTTGGTTTCCATGGCAGGGACGGTGGTGCAGAGGACAAGCGTGGCGCAAAAAATACGGATCATCGACGGAGTGAGACCCGCCGGACGGGCTCGGCGTTCATTCGCGGAGGTCATCAGCGCAGAAAGGCTCCGCGGAATTTTTCCTCGGGAAGGTCGGTGATGCCGATTTCGCGGAAGAAATGCAGGATGGGGGTCTGCTCTTGGTGGTCGGAGGTGAAGTCCGGACGGAAACAGGTGTCCGTCTGACGCAGGATGGCATCCTTGAGCGGGGTCTTTTCCTCCCCGCTGTAAGCATAGTAAAGGGAGTGGGCCTCGGCGGGGTTGGCGTGGATGAAGCGGATGGCCTCGCGCACAGCCTCGGCGACCGCATCGGCCTGCTCGCGGTGCGCGCGGTAGAAAGTCTTGGTCGTGAAGAGATCGAGTCCGGAAAAATTGGCGAAGCCAGCCGTCGAGGCATTCATGTGGAGGACGTCCATCTTCTCGTGCTCGGCCTCGAGTCCCTCGAAATTGTAAAAGCAAAGCCACCCCGCATCGCAACCCTCCTGCATGTGCTTCACGAGATAGAAATCTTTGGCGCAAAATTCAACCTGCGCACGGTCGACGGTCACCCCGTCGCGGGCCGCATAACGACGGATGATTTCGAAGCCGATGCCATTGGTTTTCTCGTTGGAAACCGGCGTGGCCACGCGGATTTTTTCGCCGGCCTTGAGGCGCCCGTAGGAGGACGTTTTCATCATCACCCCGCCCTGGGTCTGGAAGAACGTGCCGAGCGAGAGAAAATCGTCGTGGTATTGCTCGATGAGATGGAGCGGTTCGTTCGTCGCGAACTCGAGCCGCCCCGCCACCAATTCCTGGAGGCCGTCATAATGCTCGGTCGGCACCACGATTTCGAAGTCCGGGATACCCCGCGCGGCCAGGAACCCCTTTTCCTTGGCCACGATGAGCGGCAGGTGGTCGGGGTTGAGGAACCATTCGATGGCGAGTTTCATGGCAAAGAAAAAAAGGGAGCGGGTGAAGGGAATCGAACCCTCGTATGCAGCTTGGGAAGCTGCCGTTCTACCATTGAACTACACCCGCGAAGGAGATCGCCATGATCCCCCGATGCGCGGCGGCCGCAAGGGGAAAATTCAGGATTCGCCGTCCCAACCCAGAGGCTCCTCGGGCAGATTGCGCAGGAACGCGGAGTCGCGCAGGACAACCCACTCCCGGTCGGTCTCGCCATTGGTCCGCCGGATTTCATCCGTATCGAAGATGCGTTTGCTTTCGCGCCACTCGGCCAGAGTCCAGGCACTGACCGGACCGAATTCGGTGCCGTCCGGACGACGCACCTCGTAGCGGGCATGGAGGAAATCGGGCATTGCATCCATGCCCCTCGACATGCTCCCGGGCGCGGGTTTTGTAAAGCCCGGATCGTCCTACCAGACGAGATCAACCGGCGGCACGACGATCGAGGCGTTGGCGCCGGTCAGGGTGCCCTCGGATTCTTCCACCGTTTCGACGAGGCCATTGACGAAGCCCACGGTGGTCGTGCCGACCGGCACTTTCAGATAGACGGTCGAGGCGTCGTATCCGTAGCCGCTGCGCACCACCACCCGTTCGAGCTTGGTGCGCGGATCGGGCCGGTAGCCGGTGAGGGACTGCACGTAGGACGGCGTGTAAACCGTCTGCGGGATCAGTTTGTATTTCACGTATTCGTAGGTTTGCGTGGACCCCTCGCGCCCGGTCTTGCTCGAGCGCTTCTGCGGCTTGCCCATACTGCGCGTCACCTCCTCGAGCGTCATGCCCACCGCCACTTCCTTGCGGGCAATGAGGTCTTCCACTTCGCGCCGCCGTTGTTCGGCGCGGACGGCAATTTCTAGGTAGTTCTCGGGCAAACCCGCCACGTAGAGCGGCTCGACCCACGCCGCCACGCCGCCTTGCTGGGCATTGCCACGCACGCGCAGCAGACCGTCCGACGAAATGGCGTCGAGTTGCACGGCCTGCGGGAAACGCAAGGTGCCGGCAAAGCGCTTCATCGTGGCCTCAAAGAAACCAGGGGCCGGACCAGTCAGCTGGTAGCGCGGCAAGCGCTCGTGGAAGTCGGAAAGGTAAATGACCCCGGGCTCGCGGACAATCGGCCCGGCAGCGGCCACGGCTATTCCGGCGAGAAAGAGAGCCATAACTATCCTCATGGCCGCACTATCGTCGCACCAGACGAAAAAACAACGGCCAAGGCGCCATCGCGGCCACGATGGAGTTGCCAAACTCGGGGCGCGGGTCCATTTTCCCGCTGTATGAAAACCCGTGTCCTCTCCCTCCTCGTGGCCGCTCTGGCCGTCACCGCCACCTCCCAGGCCGGCTTCTTCGATGAAATCAAAGGCGACCTGACCGGACCCGCCGTGGAAGGCTCGCCGAAATACACCGCACTTTATTTTTCGGCCCATTGGTGCCCGCCCTGCCGTATGTTCACGCCGAAGCTCGTCGCGTGGTATAACGAATTCAAAGCCAAGCACCCGGACTTTGAACTGGTCTTCGTGAGCAGTGACCGCGACCAGGCCGCCATGGAGGATTACATCAAGGGCGACAACATGCCGTGGCCGGCCGTGAAGTTCGACCAGGCGCAGAGCGAGACATTCCGGAAATTCGGTTCCAGCGGCATCCCCTATCTCGTGCTCATCGACAACGAGGGCAACGCCGTCACGGCCCAACCGGACAACGAGTGGGAGGCGCCGCAGGGAGTGCTCGCCAAGATCGAAGATATCGTCGGTGGGTCTTGACCCTCGCCCGGTAGCGCGGCTCCGGGAAAATCCCTTTTACTCCACGCTGGCTGGTTTTTGCATGGTGAGCATGGGGCTCTGCCTGTGCCGCTATGCTTACGCTCCTTTGGTCCCCGCGATGATCGCCGCGGGATGGGTCGACAAGGCGGGGGCGGGTTATCTCGGCGGCTTCAACGCCTTGGGATATCTGGGCGGGGCGGTTGCCGCGATCTTCCTGCCGGCGCGGCTGTCCTTGGGCTTCATCCTCCGGGCGTCGATCGTCATGGTGTTGGTCAGCCTCCTCATGTCCGGCTGGAACCTCGGTTTTGCCTGGCTGGCCGCGGCCCGCCTGCTCAATGGCTTGGCGGGTGCAGTGCTGGTCATCCATGCGCCATCGCTGGCCTTGGCACCGGTGCCGGACCAATGGAAGAAACTCGCCGGCGGCGCCATCTTCGCCGGAGCGGGCGCGACGATCATGATGATCAGTCTCGCGTTGCCGGGTTTTCTTGAAGCATCGGTCGGGGCAGGTTGGCTTTTCGAGGCCGCCGTGGCGCTGGTGGCGGGGACGGTCGCTTGGCCGCTGGCCGCCGCGGCGCAAAGTCCGGCCCCGCAGGCACGGCGGAAATCGCGCCTGCGGCCCGACCAGCGGAAATCCCTGGTCCTGCTCGGCGCCGCTTACTTTCTCGCCGGCGTGGGCATCACTCCGCACACCCTCTTCCTTACGGACTATCTCCACCGCGATCTGCACATGGCAACGGCCAGCAGCATCCACTACTACAGCTTGATCGGTCTGGGCGGCTTCCTCGGGGCTCTGGCCAGTGGTGCCGCGGCGCGCACGCTCGGCACCGGGCGGAGTCTCTCCGCCACTTACCTGCTGGGCACCGCGGCGGTGGCGCTGATCTTGCTGAGCGCAGAGCCGGTCTGGATTTCCCTCTCCGTGTTGGCCATCGGCTTCTTTCTTCTGGCCTGTGTCGCTCTCTTGTCGCAACGGACCGCCGAAATCGCGGGTGCGGCGGACCATCCTCGCTATTGGGGATTTCTCACCCTGACGCTCGGTGCGGGCATCACCATCGGCAGCTACGCCCTCGCTTGGATGGTCGACGCAGGCGCGTCCTACCGCTCCACGTTTGTGGTTGCCGCCCTCGGCCTCGCGCTCGCATTTTTTCTCACCATGGGGGCAGGCATGCGTCGTGCTCAGGAACCCGCTGTTTCGTAAGCCCGCGCGATGCGCAGCAAACGTGCCTCCTCGAAGGAAGGAGCCATGATTTGCAACCCGACCGGCAACTTCTTGCCGTCCACCTCCACATCACCGCAGGGAATACTGATCCCGCAAATGCCGGCTAAATTCGCCGCGATGGTGAAAATATCGGCCAGATACATCTGCAACGGATCGGCCATGCGTTCGCCGATCTTGAAGGCCGGCACCGGTGAGGTGGGCGAAATCAGCCCGTCGACTTTTTGGAAAGCTTCCTCAAAGTCGCGCCGGATCAAGGTGCGGACCTTTTGCGCGCGAAGATAGTAAGCGTCATAGTAGCCGCTGCTCAGCACATACGTGCCGAGGATGATGCGGCGTTTCACTTCCTTGCCGAAGCCCTCCCCGCGGGTGCGGCCGTAATGGTCGGCCAGATCGCGCGGTGCTTCGGCGCGTTTGCCGTAGCGCACACCGTCAAAACGGGCCAGATTGGCCGAGGCTTCCGCCGTGGCGATGATGTAGTAGTCGGCCACCGCGTATTTGGTATGCGGCAGGGAGACTTCGACAATTTCCGCACCCAGACCGCGGTAGACCTCGATGGCCGCCCGCACGCGTGCTTCCACCTGCGGATCCATCCCCTCGACGAAGTATTCCTTGGGCACGCCGAGCTTCAGGCCCTTGACCCCGTCGTTGAGCGTGGCCGAGTAATCCGGCACCGGCAGGTCGAGGGAGGTGGAATCCAGCGGATCGTGACCGGCCATGGCCTGCAGGACGAGGGCCGCATCCTCCACCGTGTGGGTGAAAGGGCCGATCTGGTCGAGCGAGGAAGCAAAAGCGACCAGGCCGTAGCGCGAGACACGTCCGTAGCTCGGTTTCAAGCCGACACAGCCGCAGAGGGCCGCCGGTTGACGGATCGAACCGCCGGTATCCGATCCGAGCGAGGCCAGCGCTTCATCCGCGGCCACGACGGCGGCGGATCCGCCGCTCGAGCCGCCCGGAATGCGCTCCGGGTCGCGCGGGTTGCGCGTGATGCGGATCGAGGAATTCTCGGTGGATGATCCCATGGCAAATTCGTCCATGTTGGTCCGTCCGAAAGGAATGGCTCCCGCGGCGCGCAGCTTGGTGATGACCGTGGCATCATAGGGCGCGACGTAGCCTTGGAGAATTTGCGACGCGCAAGTGCAAGGTTCGCCCTCGACGTTGATCACATCTTTGATCGCCACCGGGATGCCGCCGAGCGGCAAGGTGGCGTCGGTCTTTTCAGCCAGCGTGCGGGCGCGCTCGTAATCGCGGGAAAGGTAACCGCCGATGGCCGGATCGGTTTTTTCGATCGCGGCCTGGACCGCATCAAGCAGTTGCACGGGGGACAATTCGCCGGCTTGGATCAAGCGGCGGGCCTTGGCGATGGTCAGTCCGGCGAGATGCATCACCCCTCCACCACCTTGGGCACGAGAAAAAGCCCGTTGCCGGAATGCGGGGCATTGGCCGTGGCTTGCTCCTGGGTGAAACCGTCGCGCGGCACATCGGCGCGGAAGACATTATAGACGGCCGAAGCATGGGCCGTCGGTTCGATCCCGTCGACGTTCACCTCATCGAGTTGTTCGATGTAGGAAAGAACGTGGTCGAGCTGCGGTTGCAATTCGGCGATTTCTTCTTCGGTCAATCGCAGCCGGACCAGGTTGGCGATGTAGCGGACGTCAAGATGCGGAGCGCTCATGGGAAAGCCCTTGTGGTTACCGCGACCGCACGGCGATGTCGAAACGTTTCAGCGCGTCAAGGTAGGGATGAGCGGCCCGCTCGTCCTTCCCCTCGCCAACGGACACGCGAGCCGCGTGTCCCTACCTTCCGCAAGGTACCCGCTCTCCTTAACCCCCGATCCGCAACAACACCTTGCCCCCACCCTCCGCCGCGCGAGCGACGGCCGCCGAAACCTCGGCCAGCGGGAACTCCGCCGCCACGCGCGGCGCAAAGCAGCCGGACGCGGCCAGACGAAAAACATCCCCGAACATGGCATCCCGGTCGGCCGCCGATGCCCGGCGCAGCCAGCGGGTCAGCCAGAACCCGCGGAAAACCAAATCGCGAAAAATGAGGAACCCATTGGGAATTTTCAGCGCCTCCTTGCTCATCGCCCCGTAAGTCACCAGCGTCCCACCCGGCGCGAGCAACCCGGCCAGCCGCGTGGCGGACACACCGCCGACCGCATTCAAAGCGAGCCGCGGGACGGCCCCGTCGAGCACTTCCTTCGCGACCGCCGCCATGTCCTCATCATCAACCACCACCGCATCGGCGCCGAGCGCCCGAAGTTCCTCCGCCGCTTCGGCCCGGCGCACCACGTTGAGAGTTTTCCAGCCGCATTGCTTCGCGATTTCGATCACCGCCCGACCGACCGCCGAGGTCGCCGCGTTCTGCACGATCCAATCGCCGGAATGCAGGTCCGAAAAATCATGCAGCAACCGCCAGGCCGTCGGCGGATTGACCCGCAACACACACGCCTCACGCGCCTCGAGACCCGCCGGCACCGGGACCAAATCATCGACCGCCCACACACCCTCCTCGCGCCACGTCTCGCGATCGGTCAGCACCAGCCGCCCGACCCACGCCGGATCCACCCCGGCCCCGACCGCCACGAC
Organism: Chthoniobacterales bacterium; assembly: GCA_044359955.1. Classification (GTDB taxonomy): domain Bacteria; phylum Verrucomicrobiota; class Verrucomicrobiia; order Chthoniobacterales; family JACTMZ01; genus JACTMZ01. Next base: position 31,075 of record JBIKLF010000009.1, read on the forward strand.
CCGCCCGCACCCCTCATTGCCCGGCACATCCGGCAAAGGCCGCGCCTCGCCGTATTTGCCCTCCAGCATATTCAGATCCGCCGGATTGACCGGGGCCCACAACATCCGCACCTGCGCCTCCCCCGCTGCGGGCTCCGCGACCGGCACCTCATCGATTTGCACCACTTGCGCCGGTTCCCCCGTGCGGTGATAGCGGGCGGCGCGGACCAAGGACAAAGACATACCCGAATCCTAATACAAACCCCGAAAACTTCTCAGACTTTTCCACGCCCCGTGTCCCGTGCCGGCCAGTTTTGGAGTGCGGCGGCTTGACGCCGCTTTTCTTCCTCCCCGCGCAGCCTGCCCCAACCTTGACCCAGATCCCTCCCCTCCGCGTCCCCCGCGTTCTCGGCGATTTTCCTCCCCTCAAGCCGTTTGCCCTAAAAACGGAGATGAGAGTTGACCGATGAGGGTTGAGAGATTGGGCAGCCAGGCGATACGCCGCAGCCCAGCATCACCCTTGGGGTGACAGAGCGGAAATGGGCAAGCCTTTGATTTTCAGTCCCTCATCGCTCAACCATAAACTCTCAACGCCTTTTCTAAGTTTACCGCTTGCCCCCCGCTCAAGAGCCTGCCATTTTATCCGACCGCTCCGCTCGGCCCCGTCAGGGACCACCGACCCCGGCGCGGAAAACCGAAACCGGAACCGAGGTATCCACACATCAAGATCCTGTGCCGTTGGCGCAGGCCCACCATTATGACGCAAGTCCAAGAACTGATCGCCAACGCGACCAAACACTTCAAAGAAGGCAGTATTGTCAAAGGCCGCATCCTGGAGGTTCGCCCCCGCGAGTTTCTGGTCGACATCGGCTACAAATCCGAAGGCACCATCCCTTCCGCCGAATTCGACGATCCCTCGGAAATCGCCATGGGCGACGAAATCGAAGTCCTCCTCGTCCGTCTCGAAAATGACGAGGGCATGGTTATTCTCTCCAAAGAAAAAGCCGCTTACCGCCAGAACTGGGACAAAATCAGCGCGGTCTTCGAAAAAGAGGGCACCATCAAGGGCCGGGTCAAGGCCGTGGTCAAAGGCGGTCTCCTGGTCAACATCGGCGTCGAGGCCTTCCTGCCCTCCTCGCAGATCGACATCATTCCGCCGAAGGACCTCAACCAATTCGTCGGCAACACCTACGATTTCAAGATCGTCAAACTCAGCGACGAGCGCCGCAATGTCGTGCTCAGCCGCCGCGAACTCATCGAGCAGGAACGCAGCGAGAAACGCCAGGACTTCATGTCCAGCACCGAAGTCGGCTCCATGGTGACCGGCACGGTGAAGAACCTCACCGATTTCGGCGCCTTCATCGACCTCGGCGGCATGGACGGCCTCCTCCACATCACCGACATGACGTGGGGTCGCCTGACCCACCCGAGCGAACTGCTCAAGGTCGGCCAGGAAATCGAACTGCAAGTGCTCGAGATCAACAAAGACAAAGAGCGCGTCTCCCTCGGCCTCAAGCAAACCACGGACAATCCGTGGGACAAAATCGAAGAGCGCTTCCCCACCGGCACCAAGGTCAAAGGCAAGGTCACCAACCTCGTGCCCTACGGCGCGTTTGTGGAGATAGAGGCCGGCGTCGAAGGCCTCATCCACGTTTCCGAACTCTCCTGGACCAAGCGCATCACCCGCCCCGCGGACGTCCTGGCCGCGGACCAGGTGGTCGAAGCCATCGTGCTCGGGGTCAACAAGGAGGAGCAGAAAATCTCCCTCGGCGTCCGCCAACTCGAGCCCAACCCGTGGGACGAGATCGAGCAGCGCTACATCATCGGCAAACAGGTCAAGGGCAAGGTCCGCAACATGACCGCCTACGGCGCCTTCGTCGAACTCGAGGAAGGCATCGACGGCATGGTCCACGTTTCCGACCTCAGCTGGACCCGCAAAATCAACCATCCGAGCGAAATCCTCAAAAAGAACGACGAGATCGACGCCGTGGTTATCGACATCGACAAGGCCAACCAACGCATCGCCCTCGGGGTCAAACAACTCGACGAGGATCCGTGGAAGGAAATCGACCGTCTCCACAAGATCGGCGACCTGGTCAAAGGCAAAGTGACCAAGCTGGCCAACTTCGGGGCCTTCGTCTCCCTCGAGCACGACATCGACGGCCTCGTCCACATCTCGCAACTCAGCGAGGGGCATGTCACCAAGGTCAAAGACGTGATCAAGGTCGGCGACGAGGTGGAAGCCCGCGTCATCAAGGTCGACAAAGTCGAACGCCGCATCGGTCTTTCGATCAAAGCCGCCAACTACAGCGAAGAAGCCCTCCGCAAGGAGTCCGAGGCCATGGAAACAACCATGCGCTCCGGCGAAGAAATGGTCGGACTGGCCAAGGCCTTCGAAGCCGCCGAGTTGGACGAATACCGTCCGGGCGAAGGCAAAAAGAAATAAGGCTCACCGCACGGGCGGCGTTGACATCCAACGCCGCCCGCGCAACTTTGCAATTCATGGAAATCACCGCTTATCTCAAGACCAGCTGCGGCTGGAGCAACGGCGTCCGCGCCATCCTGACCAAATACGGCCTCCCTTACGAAGAGAAGGACATCCTCAAGAACCCCGAATTCCGCGCCGAGATGGAACAGCGGAGCGGCCAAAGACTGTCCCCTTGCCTCGTGGTCGACGGTCAGATGCTCCCCGACATCAGCGGCGAAGACCTGGAAAACTGGCTGGTGGCCAACGACCGCGTCCAGCGCAGCGAAGCCCCGGTCGAAGTCCCGATCAACTCGTCCTGCCAAAACAAGGCGCAGCACGTCGCCTGACCCGGTCTCACTTCACGAAAACCCGCGGCCAACCCCGCGGGTTTTTTGCTTTGGCAGGGTAGCGTGCCGGCGGCGGGACTCGAACCCACACGGAGTTTTCACCCCTTCGGATTTTAAGTCCGATGTGTCTGCCATTCCACCACGCCGGCATTGATGAGAGCTTGTGAACAGAAAGCTCCGAAGTCAACAAAGGGACCAATCAGCCGCCGTGAGGATTCCACCCGGCAGCGAGGCCACGGCGGATCAAGGCACCTGGTGAGCGAGCAGTTTGTGCGCAGCGGCAAGCTGCTCCCAGAATGCATTTGTCTTTCCTCCCAGCGCGACTCCATAGAGGCGTGTGCCGTCTTCCTCCCATACGAGGGCAACGCAGTCCGATGCCGCCGAAGTATAACCCACTTTACCGCCACGACAGTTGGGGTGCCGATGAAGAATGCCTAATGGGTTGCGCAAAAGTTGCGTCCGACCATCGACCTTGCGCCAAAAAAGAAATTTCGTGGCATTCGCCTGCCGGATCAGCGGATTGTCGTAGGCTGCCTTGAGTATTCGAACCATGTCCGCCGCCGTGGTGTGTTGGCCCCCCACCGTGAATCCGGCACTGTCTTTGAAGACGGAGTTCGTTGCGCCCAAGCGGCGCGCCATCGCCGTCATTTTTGCACCGAAAGCCGATTCGCTCCCGCTGTTGTCGCGAGCCAGGGCCCGCGCTGCGTCGTTCGCGCTAACCACAAGCATGACCTGCAAAAGTTCGCGGCGGGTGTAGGTTCCCCCGACCGACTCCGGCAACCTTGTGCGGGGGCAGTTTGCATGTCCCGCTGTTATCGTGACAGGCTTATCCAGGTTTCCGGCCTCGGCAATGACCAGAGCGGTAACGAGTTTCTGCAGACTGGCGGCTTGGCGAAGTTGGTCGGCATTCTTTGCCGCAACCACGCGGCCGGACGCAGCATCAACGATGACCACCGACGCAGCTTCGACACGCTCCGCAGCATTGCGGCCGGGGTAGGACCCGTTAACCTTCGGAAAGAAGGGTCGCGCACCTGCGCTACCGGCTGAGAGAATCAGCACAGAACACAACGTGAGGGCTAGACCGGGGCGACGGCTCACTTCGAAAAGACTAGGCTCCCCCGCAGGGCAGTCAAGAGGCCGGAGCTTGCTCTTCGTCCGTGCCGCAGCAGCCAAGAGCGTCTTATAAATCGGTGGCGGCATTGCAGCGAAAGTCGTGGCGATGCTGCTAAGACCGCCGCTCTTGGAGGGATTCCCCGCCTGCCGGAGCAGAAGAAAGTGCGTGAACTGAAAGCAACGAAGCCGGCAAAGGTTTCTTTTCCTTTCGTTGCACGCGGTTATTTCATGCCCAGTCATGCGATGTCCGGGTTAGGATTTCCGCGTGCCGGAGAAAAACCGCCATCCGATTGAAGTCATTGCCATGCACGGTTGGGGCCGTGATGCGCGCGCATGGGAGCCGTGGCAGGGGGCGACAGCCTCTCTCGGCTGGCGCTGGCAGACCGGAGAGCGGGGTTACGGCCGATTTTCGCCGCGCGTTCCCGCGTGGTCCGAGCATGCATCCGCGACGCGGCGCTTGGTCATCGGACGCTCGCTCGGGCCGCACATGGTGCCTGCGGACGTTTTCCGAGAAGCCGATACCGTGGTCTTGCTGGCAAGCTTCGCGACTTTTGTTCCCCCAGGGCGAGAAGGTCGCCGCACCCGCGCGGCTCTGGATGGAATGGCGGCGAGCTTGAAGGACGAAACCCGCGCGCGGGCCATGCTCGAAGTTTTCACGGCGAGGGTTGCGGAACCTCAATCGCCCGACCTTCTTTCGCCCGGGCCTTTGGATGGGTCCCTCAGCGAAGACAACCGGTCGCGCCTGCGGGAGGATCTTGATTTGCTGGCACGTTGCGATGGATTGCCGTCCGGGTTCCCATGCGGCGCGCGGGTGCTCATTGTCGAGGCGGAGGAGGACCGCATCGTAGAGCCGCAGGCGCGGGCCATGCTGCGCGAGGCCTTACCGGAAGCGGACGTCATCACGCTGCCGGGGGTCGGGCATGCCTTGCTGGCGGGCGAGGTGATCGGGCGGGTCGTGGCGTGGGTGGAGTCCTTGCCGAGTTTGGAGGAGTAGAAGCGGCGGGCTGCGGACGAGCGGACCGTATTCGAAAGGTAGGGACACGCGGCTCGCGTGTCCGTTGGCCACCGAGCGGACGAGCGAGCCGCTCGTCCCTACCTTAAAATGCCAAAACCGCGGCCTTACTCACTCGCGCGGTAGGTCTCCGGGAGGTAGATCGCGCCGTAGAGGTCGAGGAGGTTTTTGCCGTCGGGCGTATCGGGCGCGAAGATGGAGTCGACGGGGCCGGCCACGCTGAGGACTTTCCCGTCTTGGCGGAGCACTTCGGCGCCGAAGGGCGGGGGGGAGTCCGGACTTTGCAGAACGTCGAACTGGTCCTCGGGAAACCAGTAGGCGGTCATGAAGATGACTTTATCGCCCTGTTCGAGCGGGCTGTAGTAAACCGTGGTGGAGGCTAGGGCCCCGGCTTTCTGCACTTCCCCGGCGAACGGACCTTCGATTGGCCCGGTGCTCAGGCGAGGAAGGATTCCTTCGGCTGTTTTCAGGGCGAAGGGAACGGGATCGAGGGGCAGAATGGCCTCGGGTTGACCCGAGCAGGCGGCCAGGGAGACGAGGGCAAGGACCAGGAGCGTGCGTTCGGTTTTCATAAAGGAGGCGGGGTGGCCGATGCTTCGGCGGTGAGAGAACTCTCGAAATCCTGCAACACATCGCGCAAGCCGAGCAAGCCGGCTTTTTTCCCGGAGTAACGCACGTCGTCAATCTTCCAACCGTCCTCATCGACCAGCACGACCTCATCGGTCCAGGTGACATTGTAGGGCTCGTTGCGAAAGCGGATCTCAACCACGGTCTGGCCATCCTTCACGCCTTCCGGGCCGACTTCAAAACCGGTGAAACCTTCGTAGAGACCGGTAAAAATTTCGCCTTCGAGCAGGAGCGGTTTGTCGGTCGGGAACTCACTGGCTTTGATCCGCGCGGCCGATTCTTTCTCCCCTTCCGCCGCCGATTGCAGCGCGGCTGCGAGGGCTCGGGAGAGAAAGGCCTGATCGGCCTGACGGTAGTCGCCGCGGTAGCCTTGGAAAAATTGCTTGGCCGCATCGGACGCGCTGGGCGGAGCGGGCGGTGGCGGTGGCTCGGGCGGACGGCCACAAGCGGCGAGCGTCACCACGACCGCGAGGCCAAGCATCAGGCGGAGGACTGGTTTCATCCAAGGAAAGCTCAGAACGTGAAGCCCGCGCACCCGCCGAGGGCGAGGGCGGAGCAAAGCAAGAAGAGGCGCAGGAAGGTGGAGCGCATCAGTCGGTTGGGATCAGGGGTTGACCGGACGGAGAGGTCCGCCCGGGATACGCTCGAGCAGGTTGCCGTAGGGTCCGCGAATGCGGGCCCGCCAGTATTTGAAAGTGTCACCGCTGGGACGCCGCGACGGGTGGATGAGCCGATACTGCTCTATGGTCAGTCCCCATTTTTCCATCGCGGTGATTTTGGGCGGAGTTTCCGTAGTCACCACGCTCAACTCTTCTTGGGCCCAGCCCGGGGTGAGGACGAGGAGAAGCAACAAGAGGGCGGTTCTCATGGTGAAAGGTTGGGCTGGATGGCGAGGTCGTGGCAAGGACGAAGTCCCGGGTTGCCGTTGTCGGACCGGAGGTATCCTGTCATCTTCCGGTCGCGTGATGACCCCAAGTTCCGGACCGGCGCTGGATGGCGGCAAGCTGCCCCCCTTCCGGCTGATCGCGGCGGCTTTTGCCGTGGTCTACCTCGGCTATGGCTTGAATTTCCTCGCGGTCAAAGTCGCGGTGGAAACCATGCCGGCATTTCTCTTTGCCGGATCGCACGTCTTGCTCGCGGGCTTGCTCATGATGGGGTGGCGCCTGGCCCGCGGGGGTTCGCTCGCTTTGCCGCCAAGGGGCCTGACGCGCGCCGGACGGGCGGCTTTTTTTCTTTTCGTCGGAGGCGTCGGCCTGGTCACGCTGGGCGAGAAACTCGGGTTGGCCTCCGGCGCGGCAGCCATGATCAAGGCTTCGGTGCCGCTTTGGGTTGCGGTGATCGAAGCGTTGCGTCCGCGCGGGGAAAAACCCACCTGGATGATTGCCGGCGGACTCCTGCTGGGCGCACTCGGGGTGTCATTGCTCGTCCTCCCGAACCTCATGGCGGGCGGCTCCGGCGGCGCCGCGCTCGGCACGTGGGTGCTCCTGGCCTCCGCGCTGCTCTTCGCCATCGGCACGCTGGAAGTGCGTCATCGTCCCCCTTCCCCCGACACGGTCGCCAATGTGGCCTGGATGATGGTGCTCGGGGGTATTTATCTCTGGGCCATCGGACTGGCGACCGGCGAGGCCGCACTATTGTCTCCCGCGGATTTCACCTGGCCCGTGCTGGCTTCGTTCCTCTTTCTCCTCGTCGTGCACTCGCTGGCAGCTTTCTCCGCGCTGAATTGGTTGCTCCGGCATCTGCCCGCCGCGGTGGTTACGACGAAGTTCTATGTCTCGCCCGCCATTGCCGCGGTGGCCGGATGGCTGGTCCTCGGGGAGATCGTCGGAACCGGCGCCCTGGCCGGTCTGGCCTTGATTCTCGGCGGGGTGGCCGTGGTCATGCTCGGTGAGCGGCGGCGGAGGGCAGAGCCCGCGTTAAAGGCCGACGACGCGGACGAGCTTGAGGGGTGAGGACCTGCGCTCAGGCGGAACGATGCAGTTGAGATCTTTCCATCGTCGTCGCGGCACAGAATGCCGCGGCCATGGACGGGCTGCAGCAGGAGGAAATGTTTGTTCAGAAGGTAGGGACGAGCGGCCCCGCTCGTCCGCTCCCCAACCAACGGACGCGCGAGCCGCGCGTCCCTACCTAAGCCGTATCCATGCAGTTGAAGACGCAATAAAAGCGCGGCTTGGCTCGGTCTGTCCAGGGGGCACGGCCGTCCCGGCCGTGTTGTCGGATCGTGACGGGCGGGACGCCCGTGCCCCTTGGCCACGTGCCAACTCGCTCACCAAATAGTTAGTCAACTCTCGCCCAGACGCGCCTCTGTGGCAGTGCCAGAAATGGCAGAATGTTTTGCATGGTTACGGCTAAGGCTCAGGGCAGGCTGCTCACACCCATCAGAAAGCGGTCGCACTCGCGGGCCGCGGCACGGCCTTCGTTGATCGCCCAGACGACGAGGCTCTGGCCGCGGCGCATGTCGCCGGCGGCGAAAACACCGTCCACACTGGTCGAGAATTTGCCGTAGTCGGCTTTCACATTGCTCCGGTCGTCGGTGGCCAGGCCGAGTTTTTCAACGAGGGGCTTTTCGGGTCCGAGGAATCCCATGGCGAGGAGGACGAGTTGCCCGGGAATCACTTTGTCCGTGCCGGCCACGTCCACGGGGGAATACCGGCCCTGGGCGTCGAGTTTCCACTCGATCTGCACGGTGTGCAATTCGTTGACCCGGCCCTTGGCATCGCCGACGAATTTTTTTGTCGTGGTGCAATAGACGCGCGGGTCGGCTCCGTAGAGAGCGGCGGCTTCTTCCTGACCGTAGTCCATGCGGTAAATCTTCGGCCATTCGGGCCACGGGTTGTTCGGGGCGCGGGTCGCGGGCGGCTTGGGCAGGATTTCCAATTGCACCACGCTTTTGCAGCCGTGGCGGATGGAGGTGCCGACGCAATCCGTCCCGGTGTCGCCGCCGCCGATGACCACGACGTGCCGGTCCTTGGCCGAGAGATGCGCGGGGACTTCCGTGCCGTCGAGGAGGCACTTGGTGTTTGTGCTGAGGAATTCCATGGCCGGATAAATGCCGTCCAGGTCGCGGCCATCGACGGTGAGATCGCGCGCCTGGGTGGCGCCGCAACAAAGAACGACGGCATCGAACTCCTGCCGGAGTTTTTCGACCGGATAGCTTTGTCCGACATTGGCGTTGGTCACGAACTCGATGCCCTCCGCCGCGAGGATATCAACCCGGCGTTGCACGATGTCATCCTTGTCCAACTTCATGTTGGGAATGCCGTAAGTGAGGAGTCCGCCAATGCGGTCGGCGCGCTCGAGGACGGTGACGAGATGGCCGGCTTTGTTTAGCTGGTCGGCACAGGCCAGGCCGGCGGGGCCGGAACCGACCACCGCGACTTTTTTGCCGGTGCGTTTTTTCGGAGGGCGCGGCACGACCCAGCCTTCCTCGAAGCCGCGCTCAATGATGGAAAATTCGATGTTCTTGATCGTGACCGGAGGCTCGATGATTCCGAGCACGCAGGCGCCTTCGCAGGGTGCGGGGCAGACGCGGCCGGTGAACTCGGGGAAGTTGTTCGTCTTGTGCAACCGGTCGAGGGCTTCGCGCCAGAGACCGCGGTAGACCAAGTCGTTGAATTCCGGGATGAGGTTGTTGATCGGGCAGCCACTGGCCGCGCCGTTGAGAATCATGCCGGTCTGGCAAAACGGCGTGCCGCAATCCATGCAGCGCGCGCCCTGCTCGCGGAGTTTTTCCTCTGCGGTGTGCACGTGGAATTCCTCCCAATCGCGGATGCGCTCGAGCGGCGAACGATCGGCGGGGATCTCGCGGGTGAATTCTTTGAATCCGGTCGGCTTGCCCATAAATCAGTTGCCTCCCGCCCGGGCGAGGTCGCGGGCGTTTTCTTCGAAGGCGGCCATGACCGCTTCGTCGCCGCTCAGGCCGGCGGCAATGACGCGGTCCATGGCGAGAAGGACGCGCTTGTAATCCTTCGGCAGGACTTTGATGAATTGCGGCAGGGTCTCCTCCCATGCGGCGAGAATTTCGGCGGCGCGGGTGCTGCCGGTGAGTTCGGCATGGCGTTCGATGAGGGACTTCAATTCGGCGATCTCTTCGGGGCTTTCCACCCGATCGAGGTCGACCATGTCGAGGTTGCAATGGGTGTGGAAGGTGCCGTCCGCATCGAGAATGTAGGCGATGCCGCCCGACATGCCCGCGGCGAAGTTGCGGCCGGTGGGTCCAAGCACGACCACGCGTCCGCCGGTCATGTATTCGCAACCATGGTCGCCCACCGCTTCAACCACCGTGCGGGCCCCGCTGTTGCGCACGCAGAAGCGTTCGCCGGCCATGCCTCGGATGTAAACCTCGCCGCCGGTCGCGCCGTAGAGGGCAACGTTGCCGATGATCATGTTCTTTTCCGCCGCGAAATCCGACTCGGGCGAGGGCTGGATGATGATCTTGCCGCCGCTCAAACCTTTGCCCACGTAGTCGTTGGCATCGCCTTCCAGGCGCAGGGTCAGCCCGCGCGGCGCGAAGGCTCCGAAGCTCTGCCCGGCCGAGCCGACAAAATCGAGCGTGATGGTATCCTCGGGCAGCCCTTCGAGTCCGTGCAGCTTCGAGATCTCGTAGCCGACGATGGTGCCGACCACGCGGTTGACGTTCCTGATCGGCAGGCGTGAGTGGACTTTTGTACCTTTCTTGATGGCCGGCTCACAGATCTTGAGCAGGGTGGTCATGTCGAGTGACTTCTCGATCCCGTGGTCCTGCTTCATCGTGCAGAAACGGCCGACTTCGTCACCGACTTCGGGTGCATAAAGGATGCGCGAGTAATCGAGCCCTTGGGCTTTCCAATGGTCGACGGCCTTGCGCATGACGAGTTTATCCACCCGGCCGACCATTTCATCGAGGTTGCGGAACCCGAGTTTGGCCATGAGTTCGCGCACTTCGGTGGCGATGAAGCGCATGAAGTTGACCACATGGTCGGCATCGCCGGTGAATTTCTTGCGCAACTCGGGATCTTGGGTGGCCACGCCAACCGGGCAGGTGTTGAGGTGGCAGGCACGCATCATGATGCAGCCCATGACGACGAGTGGCGCGGTGGCAAAGCCGAATTCCTCGGCGCCGAGGAGGGCACCGATGACCACATCACGGCCGGTTTTGAGTTGTCCGTCGACCTCCACAACGATGCGGCTGCGGAGGTTGTTGAGCAAAAGCGTCTGGTGCGTCTCGGCCAGCCCGAGTTCCCACGGCATCCCGGCGTGCTGCACGCTGGAAAGCGGGGACGCGCCGGTGCCGCCGTCGTAACCGCTGACCAGAACGACATCGGCATGGGCCTTGGCCACCCCGGCCGCGACGGTGCCGACCCCGACTTCGCTGACCAGCTTGACTGACACGCGGGCGTGGCGGTTGGCATTCTTCAGGTCGTGAATCAATTCGGCCAGATCCTCAATCGAATAAATGTCGTGGTGCGGCGGCGGCGAGATGAGCCCGACGCCCGGAGTGGAGTGGCGCACTTTGGCGATCCAGGGATAAACCTTGGTGCCCGGGAGCTGGCCGCCTTCGCCGGGCTTCGCGCCCTGCACGATTTTGATCTGCAGTTCCTTGGCCTGCGAGAGGTAGTAGCTGGTCACGCCGAAACGGCCGGAGGCGACTTGCTTGATCGCGCTGTTTTTCGAGTCGCCATTGGGCAGCACTTTGAAGCGGTCGGGGTCTTCGCCGCCCTCGCCCGTGTTGCTCTTGCCGCCGATGCGGTTCATGGCAATGGCCAGCGTCTCGTGGGCTTCCGAACTGATCGAGCCGTACGACATGGCGCCGGTCTTGAAGCGCTTCATGATCGATTCGACTGTTTCGACTTCCTCGACCGGGATCCCGCCATTTTCGGGAAATTCGAAGTCGATGAGTCCGCGCAGGGTGGAAAGCTTCTTTGACTGGTCGTTGACCGAGTCGGTGTATTTACGGAAGGCGCCGAGGTCCCCCGTGCGGCAGGCGTGCTGCAGGAGGTGGATGGTTGTCGGGTTGAAAGCATGGTGCTCGCCGTCATGGCGCCACTTGTAAACCCCGCCCGCGTCGAGCACTTCGTCGCGGTAGTCACCGCCGGGGTAGGCGCGGAGATGGCGCTCTTCCACTTCGCGGGCCATGCCGGCCAGGTCGATGCCTTCGATGCGGGAGGCGGTCGATTTGAAATAGGTGTCAACCACCTCGCTGTTCAAACCGACAGCTTCGAAAATTTGCGCGCCGCGGTAGCTCTGGATGGTGGAAATGCCCATCTTGGACATTGTTTTGACGATGCCTTTGACCGCGGCCTTGACGTATTGCTTGATCGCTTTCGACACGTCGATCCCGGTGAGGTTTTGCCGGCGGATGATGTCTTCGATCGATTCGAAGACAAGATACGGGTTGACCGCGCCCGCGCCGTAACCGGTGAGCAGGGCGAAGTGGTGCACTTCCCGGGGCTCGCCGGACTCAAGGACGAGGCCGACTTGCGTGCGCGTGCCGTCGGCCACCAGGTGATGGTGCAGGCCGGACATGGCGAGGAGCGCGGGGATGGCCGCTTTTTCCTCGGTCACCCCGCGGTCGGAGAGAATGAGAATGTTGACCCCTTCGGCGATCGCGCGGTCGGCGGCCATGAAGAGTTCGGACAGCGCCTTTTCGAGGGCGGGTCCGCCGCCGGCCACCGCATAATGGATGGGCAGGGTGGCGGACTTGAAACCGGGACGGTCGAGGACGCGGAGCTTTTCCAGTTCCTCGTTCGTAATGACCGGCGAGGCCAGTTGGATCTGGCGGCAGCTCTGCGGCGTGGGCTCGAGGAGATTGCCTTCCGAACCGAGCGTGGTGAGCGTCGAGGTGACGATTTCCTCGCGGATCGAATCGATCGGAGGATTGGTGACCTGCGCGAAGAGCTGCTTGAAATAGTTGTAGAGCAGCTTGGGTTTGTCGGAGAGGGCGGCCAGCGGCGAGTCGTTGCCCATCGAACCAATCGGCTCAACGGCGGTCCGCGCCATCGGGGCAATGATCAGATTGAGGTCTTCCTGCGTGTAGCCGAAAGCGAATTGCCGCGTGGTCACGGTCTCGTGGTCCGGGTGCGCCGGCTCGGCGCCGGCCGGCAGATCTTCCAGTTTGATCAAGTTGTCTCTCAGCCATTCGCCATAGGGATGCTCTTTGGCCAGGGAGGCTTTGATTTCTTCGTCCGAAATGATGCGCCCTTCCTTCGTATCGACGAGGAAGATGCGGCCGGGCTGGAGGCGGCCTTTGTGCGCGACGCGCTCCGGCTCGATGTCGAGCACGCCGACCTCGGAAGCCATGACGACGAGGTCGTCTTTGGTCACGTAATAGCGGCAGGGACGGAGGCCATTGCGGTCCAGGACGGCGCCAATCTGCGTGCCGTCGGTAAAGGCGACCGCAGCGGGACCATCCCACGGCTCCATGAGACAGGAATGGTATTCGTAAAAATCTTTGTGGTCCTGCGGCATGGTGCCGTGTTTGGCCCAGGGCTCGGGGATCATCATGACGGCGGCGTGGGCGAGCGGACGGCCGGAAAGGACGAGGAATTCGAAGCAATTGTCGAACATGGCCGAGTCGCTGCCGTCCTGGTGGACGATCGGCTTGAGCTGCTCCATGTCCTCGCCGAAGAGCGGCGAGGCGAACTGCGACTCGCGGGCGTGCATCCAATTGACGTTGCCGCGGAGGGTGTTGATCTCGCCATTGTGCGCCACATAGCGGTAGGGGTGCGCGCGGTCCCAACTCGGGAAGGTGTTCGTGCTGAAACGCGAATGAACCAGCGCCAGCGCGCTTTCCATGCGGGGGTCGGTCAGGTCGGGATAAAATTCCGCGACCTGCGCCGTGGTCAACATTCCTTTGAAGACGATGGTGCGGGAGGAAAAACTCGGGATGTAGAAGAAGCTGCCACCGGGGGCGCCGGCGTAGCGCACTTCGTTGAAGAGGCGGTGACGGATGACGTAAAGTTTCCGCTCGAAAGCAAGGTCATCCTTGATCGATGGACTGCGCCCGACAAAGGCCATGCGGACTTCGGGTTCCTCGGACTTGGCCGTCTCACCCAAAGTCGAGTTGTCGGTCGGGACGGTGCGCCAGCCGAGAAATTTTTGCCCTTCGGCCCGGACCACCTGCTCAAAGCGCTCCTCGATTTTTTGGCGGAGCTGCTTTTCGGGCGGGAGGAAGACCATGGCCACGCCGTAGTGACCGGCCGCCGGGAGATGGATGTGCTCCTCCTTGGCCACGGCTTGGAGAAATTTATCCGGCAGCTGAATGAGGATGCCGGCGCCATCTCCCGTGTTCTCTTCGAACCCGCAGGCCCCGCGGTGTTCCAAGTTGACCAGAATCTGCAGGCCCTGCTCGACGATCTGGTGCGACTTGACGCCCTTCATATTGGCCACGAAGCCGACCCCGCAGGATTCGTGCTCGAATTGCGGGTCGTAAAGTCCTTGGCGTGCGGGTCTTTTCATGGGCTGGGCCGGGCGGGACCGGACAGATCGTTCAAGTTAAGGATTTCAGCGTCGGGGGCAAAGAAAAACTCACCCTCCGACGGCAAGAAAAGCAACGTCCGTGCCAAGTCCGGCGGACGCCATTCAGCGCCGCTGGGCCGGCGCACGTTTGGCCGGACGTTTCCCGCCGCGGGTGCGCAGGCGTTTTTCCGATTCCGGGCGGGCGCGCAAATCGAGGATGAGCGGCAGGCCGGGATATTCGCGGACCCGGCGCAATTGGGCGGTGAGATACGTTTCGTAGGTCGGCGTGAGCAGGCCGGGAGAATTGACGAAGAAGAGGAACCGGACCGGGGCAAAAGGGCGGGGCTGCGTTTCCTCGAGTTGCGTGGCGTAAAAGACCTTCAACCGGCGCGTACCTTTCAGGGGTGGCGGGTGGAGACTCATGGCATCGCGGACCACGCGATTCAACTCGCCCGTGCCGAGCCGGCGGGTGGCGTGCTGGCGCACTTTTTCCAGCGTGGTCCCGAGACGCTGCAAATTGTCGCCGGTCTTGGCCGAGAGCAGGACCATCGGGGCGTAGGGCAGGAAAAAGAGCTGCGATTGCCACATGGCAAGCTGTTCCTTGAGTCCGTCGCGCTTCCGGTTTTCCTCCGGAATGAGGTCGGCTTTGTTCACCGCGATGACCACCGCCTTGCGCGCTTTTTGCACCAGCCCGGCAATGCGTTTGTCCTGATCGGTCACCCCGGTCTGCGCGTCGATGACCAGCACGCAGACATCGGCCATGCGGATGGCTTCCTCCGAGCGCATGACGCTGAAGACTTCGACCGACGTGTTGTGTTTGGAACGGTGACGGATCCCCGCGGTGTCGAGCAGGAGGTAATTGTGCCCGCCCAACTCGCAGGGCACCTCGAGCGCGTCGCGGGTCGTGCCGGCGATCTCGCTGACAATGGCCCGCGCGCTGCCGAGCAGTGCGTTGGTCAAAGAGGATTTGCCGACATTCGGACGGCCGATGATGACGATGCGGGGCGGGATCTTGACCTCGGGGGCCTCGACTTTTTCTTCGGCCGCCCCGAAGGCCTCGTCGATGGCCGAGATCAGGTTACTGGTGCCGCGACCATGCACCGCACTGACCCCGACCAGGCGCGGGAAGCCGAGACGCTCGAACTCCGCCTCGCGATCGTCGTGTTTCGGATCATCGATCTTGTTGACGACCAGCACAACCGGGCACGAGGCGCGGCGCAGCTTGGCGGCCAACTCGTTGTCGAGCGGGAGGAGTCCGTCCTGCCCATCGACGACAAAAAGCACGACATCGGCACCCACCAGGGCATCGTCGGCCGCGCGGTGCGTGGCTTCGGCAAAATCGGGATCCGGCGAGGCGCCAATGCCGCCGGTGTCGACGATGCCGAAGGAATTGAGGCCGAGTTTGCAGACCGCCTCGATGCGGTCGCGCGTCACCCCGGGTTGGTCGTGCACGATGGAAATGCGCCGCCCGGCAAGGCGGTTGAAGAGGGCGGACTTTCCGACGTTCGGACGGCCCACGAGGACGGCTTTTTTCATTGCGCTTGCGCGGCCCCTTCCATGGCGTGCATACCGCGCCACATGTAGCCGAGACCGCTGAGCAAAGTGAAGAGTCCGGCCGCCCAGACTACCCACTGCTGTTCAGGAATCTGCAGGAGCACCCAGGCCACCGCAGCCATCTGCAGGGTGGTGGCAATTTTCCCGAGCATGCTGGGACGCACTTCGACGTCGCCGGTGAAAAATTTGAGCAGTCCGCAACCGACGAGAATCACCACGTCGCGCGCGATGACGAGCACGGGGAACCAAAGTGGCAGGCTCACCGGCCACGGATAGAAGCTCAAGGTGATGATGGCGGCGAGAAGGAGGCCCTTGTCCGCGATCGGATCGAGCACCACGCCCAGCGCGCTGCGCTGGTTGAAGCGGCGCGCGATCCATCCGTCGAGGCCGTCGCTCACCGCAGCCATGACAAACACCGCGACGGCGGCCCAGCGCAACCACTCCTCGGCCGCCCCGGCGCGCACGCTCGCCGAGTAGTAAACGGCGAACACGACAAACACCGGAATGAGCACAATGCGCACCAGCGTGATTTGATTGGCCACCGTCATGAAGCACAAGGGTGCCCCTCCGCTGCCCACACGGCAACAGATTCTTCCTGCCTTTCGCCTCCAGCCGATGCATGCTGCAGAGAATCGCAATGAATGCCCCCCTGCTCCATTGCCGCGAACTGCAGTGCATCCGCCCGCTCTGGCGCGAAGGCGATTCGCACGTGCGGGGCGTGGACGCCGTCTTCGAATCCGGACATTTCCACGCCATCAGCGGCCCGGAGGGCTGCGGGAAAAACCTGCTCCTGCATGTGCTCGGACTGCTCGAGCAACCCGAGGCCGGCGAGGTTTGGCTCGGCGAGATTAATACGACGGAATTGCCGGCGGCCGAACGCGATGCGCTGCGCCTGCGGCGGATGGGCTTTCTTTTTCCGGCCTGCGCCCTTCTGCCCTCCTTGAGTGTGCTGGAAAATATCGCCTTCCCCGTCCTCAAGGCCGGCGGCACGACCGAAGCCGAGCAAGCCGAACGCACTCTGGCCGCGCTGCGGTTTTGCCATTTGGAAGATCAGGCGGAGCAGCGGGTCGGCGATCTTCCGTCCGAATCGCAGGCCGTGGCCGCCTTTGCCCGCGCCATCATCCACCGGCCGCACCTGCTGCTGGCCGAGTCGCCCACTGCCGAGGAACTTCTCGTTCCCCTCGCCCGCCGTGCCGTGGATGAACTCGGCCTCACCGTGGTCTGGGGTGCCCGGCCGGATGGACCGGCTTGCCGCGCCGCCGACCGCCGGCTCCGCATGGCCGACGGACGCCTCGAAGGCGCATGAACCCGCTCCTTCCGCCTGCGCAGCTCAACGCCGCGGCCATTCTCCAGGCCAGCAAGTCGAGTTTCCGCCCGGCATTCCGTTTGTTGTCCGCGGAGCGTCGTCATGACCTCGAAATATTTTATGCCTTCTGTCGCGTGATCGACGATGTGGCCGATCGCGGTGCGTATTCGTCCGAACTGCGCAGCGAAGCACTCGAGGCATGGCGCGCTGGTTTCCGTGCGGCGGACTTCGCCGGGTTGCCCGCCAACCTCGCCTCGTTGATCCGGCGACGGAGCCTCGACCGGCAACTCTTCCTTGAATTGCTCGACGGCACGGCCACCGATCTCGCGCCGCAAGTGCGCATGGGCACACGCTCCGACCTCGACCTCTACTGCCACCGGGTGGCCGGAACGGTGGGACAAATCTGCCTGCCGATTTTCGGAGCCGATGCCCAACGCGCGGCGGACTATGCGGAAACCTTGGGGCGCGCCCTGCAATACACCAACATCCTGCGCGACACCGCCTCGGATCTGCAACGCCAGCGCCTTTATTGCCCGCTCGATGAGCTGACCGCTGCCGGCCTGGACCCGGAGTTGTTTCCCTCCGGCGCGGAGCGGTATCTCGTGGCCTTCGCGTCCGAGGCAGACCAACTTTTCGAAATGGCCGCGCACCTTGAGCCTCCCGCCGATGCACGCGCCCTGCGTCCGGCCCGCATCATGGCGTCAATTTACCGGGCCCTCTTGCGAAAAATGCAGCGCGACAATTTACGAGTGACCGAAAAACGCTACCGCCTCTCCGGCCCGGAAAAACTTTTCGCGGTGGGGCGCGCCCTGCTCGTGCCTCAGTAGCCGGCTTTTTTCAGCATGGTCGACAATCCCTTGGTATTGTTGACCAAGTTCGCCATGCGGAAAAAGACATGGCCGGAAGGACCGGAACCGACCGTGCGCGAGAGACCGACTTGCCGGACAATCTCCTGCGCGGGCCACCCCTGCTCGCTCATGCGGTAAGCAGCGATGCCGGGGTAAACCGGAACGCCCCGCGGGTTGACCGACGGACTGCGCCACCACTTGAGCAACTCGGTGAAGCACTGGTCGGATTGGTCCTTCCAGTAAAGCTGCGGCGCGATGTAGTCGACCCAACCGCTGCGCATCCACTTCAGCGGGTCGGCATAGATTTCGTTGAGTTGGTCGAGCCCGGCTTTGACCGTGGACGGCTGACCTTTGGTGTAGATCCCAAAAGGACTCACCCCGAAGAGGATGCCCGGACGCGCTTCCTTCGCTGCTTGGGAAGATCGGGCGATGAGGCGGTTCACATTGTCCCGGCGCCAATCTCCGAGCGACAAATCCCCGCCGCCCGAACGGTAACGCTCGTAAGTTTTGCCGTCCGGCAGCCTTCCGACCGAAGGATACGGATAGAAATAGTCGTCAAAATGGATTCCAGCCACTTCGTAACGGCGGGCGATGTCCGCCACCACCTTGACCACATGGTCCTGCACTTCGCGGGCCCCGGGGTCCATGCAGACGACCGAACCAACTTTATAGGCATAAGAGCTGTAACGCCGCGCCATGTGGTTCGAGGCCAGGGGTGCACCGGCTTTGACCGAGGCACGATACGGATTGAGCCAGGCATGCACGCGGATCCCTCGTTTGCCCGCCTCGCTGATGCAGAAAGCGAGCGGATCGTAACCGGGATCTTTGCCCTGGGTTCCGCTGAGAAAGCGACTCCAGGGCTCGAGCGACGAGCGGTAGAGTGCATCGCCCTCGGGGCGCACCTGGAAGAACACATCAGTCAGCCCGAGCGACTTGGCCGAGTCGAGGATGCGGACGAGTTCCGCTTTTTGCTGTGCGGCGGGCAGGCCTTTTTTCGAAGGCCAATCGAGATTGTGCACCGACGAAATCCAGACACCGCGGAATTCCGCGTGAGCCGTGAACGCGCACGCGACGAGGAAAAACAAATTAAGCCACAATTTCGGTGCCGACGCCTTCATTCGTGAATATCTCCAACAACAAAGCATGCGAGAGCCGTCCGTCAATCATATGCGTCTTGCCCACCCCATCCCGCAGCGCCGCCACCGCCCCCTGTACTTTGGGAATCATCCCGCCTTCGAGCACCCTTTGGCGGATGAGCGCATCGACTTGGCCGGCCCGCACGCTGGGGATGAGCGACCCGGGATCCTCACGGTCGCGCATAATGCCGGGAACATCGCTGAGAAAGACCAACTTTGCCGCGCGCAAGGCTCCGGCGATGGCCGCCGCCGCCTCGTCGGCATTGATATTATAAGTGAGCCCATCGCCGCCCTGTGCCACGGGGGAGACCACCGGCACACGCTCCTCCTGCAGAACTTTTTCGATCGCCGCCGTCTCCACCCCCGTGACCCGGCCGACAAAACCGATGTCCTCCACACCCCCCTTGCCGTCATCGAGCAAAGGCAGTTTCTCCGCGCGTAAAACCTCGCGCCCGGAAAATCCGATGGCGTGACCGCCGAACGCATTGATCGTTTCGACCAACCGGGGATTCACCTCGCGGTCGAGCACCTCTTCCACGATGCGGACCGAGGCTGCATCCGTGACCCGCAGCCCGTTGACGAACCGCGCGGTCAATCCCGCTTCGCGCATGCGCGCACTGATCGCCTTGCCACCCCCATGCACCAGCACCGGATTGATCCCCACCGCCTCGAGAAAAACCACGTCGCGCAACAACCGCTCGACCGCCTCGTCGCTTTCCATCGCACTGCCGCCGTATTTGATCACGAAGGTTTGTCCGCGGAATTTTTGCAAATAGGGCAAGGCCTCGATCAGCGTCGCGGCCCGGAGACTGGCGTCGGAAAGGCTCATCTTATTCGCTCAAGTTGAGTTCGACGTATTTCTCCGTCAGGTCGGTCGTGTAAACCGTGTAGAAGGCTTTGCCCTGGTGCAGGTCGATCGTCACGGTGAATTTGTCGCCGGAGACGGCTTTGACCAATTTGTCCTTCGGTGTGGGCGCCGCCATGCCACCGCGCACCGCCACGACACCGTCATAGTAGATGTCGACCAATTCCTCCCGGATGCGCACGCCGCAATAGCCGGCGGCATCCAGGATACGTCCCCAGTTCGGATCGTTCCCCGCCCAGGCACATTTGACCAAGGTGGAATTGGCCACCGCCTCGGCCACCTTGCGCGCCGCCTGCAGGCTCGAGGCCCCGCGGACCTGCACGGTGACGAATTTCGAAACCCCCTCGCCGTCGCGCACGATCATGAAGGCCAACCGGGTGCAGACTTCATTGAGCGCCTCGGTGAAGAGGGCGTGCTCGGGCGAACCGCTCTTGATCGGCCCGCCGCTCGCCGCCCCGTTGGCCAGCACCAGAACGGTGTCGTTCGTGCTCATGTCGCCATCCACCGTAATGCGGTTGAAACTCCGCTCCACCGCGGCATGCAGGGCGTTTTGCAGCGTGCCCTTGGAAATTTTCGCGTCGGTGGTCACCAGGCAAAGCATGGTCGCCATGTTCGGGTCGATCATCCCCGCCCCCTTGGCCATGCCGCCGATCCGGAACGTGCCACCCGGGGCCCGCACCTCGACGGCGTATTCCTTGGCAAAGGTATCGCTCGTCATGATGGCCTGTGCCGCGTCCGCGCCACCCGCCGCAGAGAGACGCGCGGCCAACTCCGGAAGTTTCTCCGCCATTTTATCCACCGGCAAAGGCACGCCGATGCGGCCGGTCGAGCAAACCAGCACGCGCCGCACACCGCAATCGAGCGCGTCGGCCAGACTCGCGGCGAGCGACTTGGCCGCGGCGATACCGCAAGGACCGGTGCAAGCGTTGGCGTTTCCGCTGTTGAGCAGCACGGCGCAAGCCTGCGGCGAGCGCAAATGGGCGCGCGAAACCCGCACGGGCGCCGCTTTGACCCGGTTGGTGGTGAAGACCCCGGCCGCCACGGCCGGCACTTCGGAGGCCACCAGCGCCAGGTCGGCACGGCCTTTGTTCGAGAGCTTGATCCCCGCAAAAACCGAGGAAGCACGGAAACCCTTCGCGGCCGTGACGCCGCCTTTGATCGTTTTCAACTTGTTCATGCCAATCCCAATGTTTCGTCCCAGCCCTGGGAAAGATTGAAAGCCTGCACCGCCTGCGACGCGGCGCCTTTGCCTAGATTATCGAGCGCACTGAAGAGGAGCAACCGCCCCGTCCGCTTGTCTTCCCGCACCGCGATATCGATGAAGTTTGTCTTTGTCACATGCTTCGAATCGGGCAAGTGCGAAACAATCCGCACGAAGGACCGGCCTTGGTAGGCCTCACGCCACACAGCTTCGACCAGTTCGGCATCCGCACCGCCAACCGGAGTGGCCACGATGGTGGAAATCATCCCCCTCGTCACCGGCACGAGATGCGGCGTGAAGGTGACCGTCACCGCACACCCTGCCGCGGCCGACAACTCCTGCTCTATCTCCGAAAGATGCCGGTGCTTGGGCGCGCCGTAGGCCCGGAGACTTTCATTGCACTCGGCAAAAAGGAGGGCTTCCTCCGCCTTGCGGCCCGCACCACTGACCCCGCTCTGGCTGTTGATTACGAGGGACGCCGGATCGAGCAACTTCCGTCGCAGAAGCGGAATCAAAGGCACCAGAACGCTCGTCGGATAGCAACCGGGACAGGCGAGAAGCCCGGCACCTTTCAGCGCATCATGGCCGAGAATTTCGGGCAGCGCATAGACCGACTCCGCGAGCAAATCCGGCGCCGGGTGTCTCTCGCCATAAAACTCGGCGAAGACTTCCGCCGACTTGAGCCGGAAATCCGCGCTTAAATCGACCACCTGCCGTCCGGCTTGGCGCAGGGGCCCGGCAAACTCCGCGGCCAAACCGTGGGGCAGCGCGAGAAAGACTGTCTCGGCACCGGATTTTTCCAGCGCCGCGACCGATGGCTCGATAAATTTCAACCCCGCGAGGGCCGAGCCCGCCAGACGCGGAAAGACCCGTGCCACCGTTTCTCCGGCTGATTGCCTCGACGTCACCGCGACAATTTCGACCCGCGGATGCCGCGCAAGCAACGCAACCAGTTCCTCGCCGGAGTAACCGCTTGCGCCGACCACGGCTGCTTTGACCTTTTCCATGACGCCGTTCTATCCGTTCCTGCGCCGCAAGGAAACGCGCAAAAAATCAGAGCTGCCCGTAGGGCACTTCGAAGGCATTCCCCTCGGAGAGCTGCCCGGTCTGGAACCCCTTCATGAACCACCGGCGGCGCTGCTCCGCCGTCCCGTGGGTGAACGAATCCGGCACGACATACCCGCGCGTCGCTTTTTGCAGACGGTCGTCGCCCACCGTTTCCGCCGCATTGATTGCCTCCTCGATGTCGCCTTCCTCGAGCATATCCCAGCGCTGCTGCGCGTGGTGTGCCCAGACTCCCGCGAGAAAATCGGCCTGCAACTCCAACCGCACCGACATCTGATTGCGCTCCGTCTCCGACATGCGCCACCCGTGCACCAGGTCCGTGAGCCCCAGCAGATGCTGCACATGGTGCCCGACCTCGTGCGCAATAACATAGGCCACGGCAAAATCCCCGTGCATGCCAAACTGCTGCCTCATCTGGTCGAAGAAGGAAAAATCCAAATAGACCGTCTGGTCCGCCGGCAAATAAAACGGACCGGAAGCTCCTTGGGCCATCCCGCCCGGCACCTGCGTCACCCCCGAGTAAAGCACCAAGCGCGGCGCCACATACTTCCGGCCCGACTTGGCAAAGGCCTCGGTCCAGACATCCTCCGTATCGGCCAGCACCGTGGCGACAAACTTGCGGATATTGTCATCCGGCGCCGCCGTGCCCTGCTGCGGTCGCGGTGCAGACACCTGTTGGTCCATGCCCAAGTCTTGGATCAGCCTCAGTGGGTCGGCTCCCGTGAAAAGCGCGAAGGCCAAGACCAAAATCAAACCCAACCCGCCACCGACCATGGTGCGACCCGCCGGACTCATCCCGCGGCGATCTTCGACGTGCTGGCTCTCTCTTCGACCCTCCCAACGCATGCCAATCCTGATAAACCCGGGCAAGGCGGACCGCAAGCATGGGCGCGGGCCAAAAAGCGGCTATTTACCGCAAAGCGGACTTCCCTCCGAGCCCCACGCGCTCCAATCTTCTTCTCCCATGAACTTCTTCGACGTCCTTGTTTCCTCCATCCAAGACCCGCAGGCCGGAACGCAAAAATCCGACCTCGAAGGCCTCCTCGGCGCCTTGCTCGGGGGAGATCCGTCCGGCGCACCGGACCAAAACCGCCAACTTTCTCCCGGCGCAGCCGAAGGCGTGGCCGGCACGATTGGCAGCGTGCTCAAACCCGCTCTGCGCGAAGCAGGAGAACAAGGCGGCATCCAAGGCATCGACGCGCTCCTTGGTTCGCTCCAGCAAAACGCCCATTCCCCGCAGGCCCTCGAGCGCACGCTGGGTCACGACCGCATGGAGCAAATGGTCAACCAGGCGCAACAAAAGAGCGGCCTCCCCACCGATACCATCATGCAAATGCTTCCCGTCATCCTTCCCGCCCTCGTTGCCCTCCTCCAGTCCGGCGCGCGCAGCGGGAGCCCGGCCCCGGCCGCCCAAACCGGCGCCACCGCTGGTGACCCACTCGCGGGACTCGCCTCGAACCCGTTGCTCAAAGGTTTCCTCGATTCCGACGGCGACGGGGATGTCGACATGACCGACTTGATCAACCTCGGTTCGAAGTTCCTCAAGTAGTCACTCGATCTTCAAACGGATCACCTCTTCCGTTCCCGGCGCGGGTTTCGGCGCATTCGGACCGAAGAAATGCGCGTGCGTCAGCACCACTCCCGTGTGGTGCGAGGCCTGCATCGTCCAGAGGAGAAACAAACACGACGCCACCGCAACCAAGCGTGCCAGCAAGGACAAACCCGGGATCAAATTAGTGAAGAAAACCGTGCCGGCCGCGACCGCCGCAATCCATGAAGCCGCGAGCATCAAGTCCGAAGTGCCCTTGTGCTCCTGCACCGCCGCGGCCGTTGACTCGCCGACATAACGGACGGCCGCCGCTTCCTCCGTGCCCGTCTGGTGCGCCCAAGTCGCTCCCAAGGCTCCGAGCACCATCATGAGAAAAGCCAAACGCACCACATAGCGGTTCGGCCACAAGAGCGACAAAACAAGAGCCACCATCCCGAGGAGCAGAAAAGCCACCGGGAAATGCACCGCAAACGGGTGCAGAGGATCGGGCAGATGGAGCACGGAGCCAAGTTGCCCGCCAGACCCCCGCCAATCAACCCTTCCTCTTCAGCACCCGGGGCAAAACGGGCCAACCCACCCGCGAAGACAGCGGGGCCAACCATCGATCGACCTTCTCTTCAATGGACTCCGCGCCCTTTGCGGTGAAGAATCCCTGCCGCCTGATGTTCGAAGACCACCTGCAAAAGACCCTCACCGACCTCGAGACGCAGCACCGCCGCCGGCGCCTCCTCGTCTCGGACCTCGCCACCGGTCCGCTCGTCCGCTTCGACAACAAAACGCGGCACAACTTCGCCTCGAACGACTACCTCGGCCTCGCCGCCCACCCGCAAGTCGTCGCCGCCGCCCTCGAAGCGACCCGTGAATTCGGCGCCGGCGCCGGAGCTTCCCGCCTCGTCACCGGCACCCAACGTCCCCACCGCGAACTTGAAGAAAACATCGCCACCTTCAAAAACACCGCCGCCGCCCTCGTCTTCGGCAGCGGCTACGCCTCCAGCACCGGCGCCCTGCAAGCGCTCGCGACCAAGGATGACGTCATCCTCCTCGACAAACTTTCCCACGCCTGCCTGGTCGACGGCGCCCGCCTGAGCGGCGCCACCCTCCGTCCGTTCCACCACAACGACCCCGCCCACCTCGAGCACCACCTCCAGTGGGCGCGCGAGAAATATCCGCAAGCCCGCGTCTTCATTGTCACGGAATCCGTTTTCAGCATGGACGGCGACCTCGCCCCGCTCCGCGACATCGTGGAACTCAAAGACCGCTACGGCGCCGTTCTCCTCCTCGACGAGGCCCATGCCGTCGGCGTTCTCGGCCGCGGCGGACGCGGACTCGCCGACCAGCTCGGACTAGCCCACCGCATCGAAGTGCAAATGGGCACGCTCGGCAAAGCCCTCGGCAGCTCCGGCGGCTACATCGCCGGATCACGCGCCCTCATCGACCTCCTCGTCAACCGCGCCCGCAGCTTCATCTTCTCCACCGCCCCACCCGCCGCGACCGCCGCCGCCGCCTCGGCCGCACTCGACCTATGCGCCAGTCCCGAGGGCGACCAACGCCGGGCCAAACTCCGCGACCTCGCCGCCCTTCTCGACCCCACCCCACCCGCCGCCATTCATCCGGTCATCATCGGCCGCGAAGAGGACACCCTTCATGCCGCCGAGCAAATGGCCCGGCTCGGATTCCACGTCCCCGCCATCCGTCCGCCCACCGTCCCCGCCGGCACCTCCCGCCTCCGCATCAGCCTCTCCGCGGCACACGACCCCGAAGTCGTTCGCACCCTCGCCGCCGCTTTGCGGGCCATCGTCGCCCCGGCAACCTCGCAGAACGACAACCCGGACACCGTCTGCCCCGTCTGCGGCGCGGCCCTCATTTCCGAAAAATGCAAAGTCGTCTGCCGCAGCGCCACCTGCGGCTACCGCATCGTTTTCAATTGCTCCGAATTCTGACCCGCCCAATATCCACCACCATGTTGTTCCACTCGACCGAAGCCCCCACCATCTCCCGCGTCCCGACCCGCCAAGAAATCCCCGAGTCCGACCGCTGGGATCTCGCGCAGATCTATCCCGATGACACGGCCTGGGAAACCGAGTTCGCCGCGCTCCAGCAACGCTACCCACAGATCACCCAATTCCGCGGACGACTCGCCGAATCCCCCGACACCCTCCTCGCCGCCCTCGAATTCGAAAAGAGCATCGACCAACCGCTCGAACGCCTCGGCACCTACGCCAGCCTGCGGGTCAGCGAAAATGCCTCCGACCCTGTCTTCCTCGAACGCGAAGCCCGCCTGCAAAATCTCCACACCGACATCGTGGAGCAATGCTCATTCCTCAGCCCCGAGTTGATGGCGGTCCCGGATGCGGAATTCGCCAACCTCACCGCCGCCCCCGCACTCGCCCCCTGGCACCGCGTGCTCGAACGTCTCCGCCGCTTCCAACCGCACACGCTCAACGAAAACGAGGAACGCCTCCTCGCCATGAGTTCGCAAGCGCTGGCCGGACACGAGGACACCTTCTCCCAACTGACCAACGTCGACCTCAAGTTCGGTCTCATCACCGACAGCGCCGGCCGCCAAGTCGAGTTGAGCCAAAGCAGCTTCAGTTCCTTCCTGGTCAAACCCGACCACGACCTCCGCCGCCGCGCCTTCCATCAATTCTACGAGGAATTCAGCGACCACAAATTCACCCTCGCCAGCACCCTGGCCAGCTCGGTCCGCACCGACGTCTTTCACGCCAAGGCCCGCCATTATCCGTCCGCCCTCGACGCCGCCCTCTTCCGCCACAACATCCCCAGCGACGTCTACACCAACCTCGTCTCAACCGTTCGCGCCAACCTTGCGCCCCTCCACCGTTACTACGAACTCCGCCGCCGCGCCCTCGGTCTCGAGGAAATCCACCACTACGACACCTACGTCCCCCTCGTGGCGCAAATCACCACGCACCTCACCTTCGACGAGGCCATCGACCGCACCATCGCCGCCACCGCCCCGCTCGGCGAAGAATACACGCGCGAACTCGCCGCCGGACTGCGTGGACGCTGGTGCGACCGCTACGAGTCGAAAGGCAAACGCAGCGGCGCTTTTTCCAGCGGATGCTACGGCTGCCCGCCCTACATACTCATGAATTACAAACCGGATGTCTTTGCCGACATGTTCACCCTCGCGCACGAGGCCGGACACTCCATGCACACCTGGTATGCCCAGCGCCACCAGACCTTCCAGGACCACCACTACCCGATCTTCCTCGCCGAGGTCGCCTCGACCTTCAACGAGGAACTCCTCACCCACCACCTTCTCGCACAGACCGACGATCCGCCCATGAAAGCGTATCTCCTCAACCGCCAGATCGACGACCTCCGCGGCACCATCTACCGGCAGACCATGTTCGCCGAGTTCGAAAAAATTATCCACGAACGTCAGGAAGCCGGCGAAGCCCTCACCCTCGACACCCTCACCACCATTTACCACGAGCTGCTGGTCACGTATTTCGGACCCAACTTCACCCTCGACCCGCAACTCGACCTCGAGTGCCTGCGCATCCCGCATTTCTACAGCGCGTTCTACGTCTATCAATACGCCACCGGCATGAGCGCCGCCATCGCCCTCTCCCGCCAAGTCCTCGAAACCGGCGACCCGTCCCGCTACCTCACCTTCCTCCAGTCCGGCGGCAAAAAATATCCCATCGACACCTTGAAACTCGCCGGCGTCGACATGACCTCCCCCACCCCCGTCGAGGCAGCACTCCAACTCTTCGCCCGACGCGTCGACGAACTCTCCACCCTGCTCAAGATCGACCTCGATCAGCAATAAGCCCCCCGGCCCCAGCGGCCCGTAGCCCCGACAATGAAACGCGCCTTCCTCGACAAACTCCTCGCCCGCCTCCGCCGCATCCAGCCGGAAGACGTCGAAGCTTTCTTTGTCGAGTTGGCCCGCGACAAACGCTTCCTCGAGACCATCTTCAACGCCATCCGCGAAGGAGTCATCGTCACCGACACCGCCGGCACGGTCATCTACATGAACGATGCCGCCGGACTCCTCTTCGGCCTCGACCCCGCCGCCGCGCTCGGCCGTCCGCTCGCCGAGAACATCAGCGGCCTGCGTTGGAAAGAACTGGCCCAAGGCCGCGAAGTGGTCACCCGTGACATCGAAGTCTTCCACCCCGCCCACCGCGTCCTCAATTTTTATGTCGTCCCGCTCCTCGCCGAGGACGACGACAAACCCGGACACCGCCAGCATGCCGGTTACGCCCTCATCATGCGCGACTTCACCGAGCGTCACCGCGCCGCGCAGGAAACGCTGGAAAGCGAACGCATCGC
Source organism: Chthoniobacterales bacterium (assembly GCA_044359955.1). Lineage (GTDB taxonomy): Bacteria > Verrucomicrobiota > Verrucomicrobiia > Chthoniobacterales > JACTMZ01 > JACTMZ01. The sequence continues at coordinate 58,885 of JBIKLF010000009.1, forward strand.
CGCCCTCCAACTCCTCGCCGCCGGTGTGGCCCACGAAATCGGCAACCCCCTCAACTCCCTCACTATCCACCTCCAACTCCTCGAACGCCGCCTGCGCAAACTCCCCGCCGAACAACAGAACACCCTTCTTCACCCGCTCGAAGTCGCTCAGGAAGAAATCAAACGCCTCGACACCATCGTCACCCAATTCCTCCGCGCCATCCGGCCCGCCCCGCTGCAACGCACCCCGCACGACCTCAACTCCCTCGTCCGCGACGCCGCCGAATTCCTCGGACCCGAACTCAAGTCCCGCAACATCCTCCTCGAACTCGACCTCACCCCCGGACTCCCCATTCTCGAGGTCGACCAGGACCAACTCAAACAGGCCTTCTACAACATCGTCAAAAACGCGAGCGAAGCCATGAAGCAAGGCGGACTCCTCAAAATCCGCACCGGTGCCGACAACGAATGGGTCAACATCAGATTCGCCGACACCGGCGGCGGTATGACCCAAGAAGCCATGGCCCGCATCTTCGAACCCTACTTCACCACGAAGCAAAGCGGCAGCGGCCTCGGCCTCATGATCACCCAACGCATCGTCCGCGCCCACGGCGGCGAAGTCGTCATTGAAAGTGACCCCGGCAACGGCCTGAAAATCACCCTCCGCCTCCCCCGCCACGACCGCCAAGTGCAAATGCTCCCCGGCACCCCGCTATCGCTCCCCGCGCCGCAATAGTCCCCATCGCGCCGGGACGGCGCGATCCACCTCTTCCTGTGGCATCGGCATCCTGCCGATGATGACTGACCACCGCGGGCAAGATGCCCGTGCCACTCTTCCCAATCACCAAATAGCGCCCCCACAAACGCTCCCCCAGGGGGCACGGGCGTCCCGCCCGTCACGACCCGACATCACGGCCGAGACGGACGTGCCTCCTAAACAAGTTCCATCTCCGACCGCAAACTCAAGCTTCCGTCCTCAGTCCGGCCTTGTACCTCTCACTTCACCACCCGCTTGAACACCGCCACATCCTTCCGCGTAAAGCCCACCAATTCCCAACCCTCCGCCCCCCGCGCATTCAGCATCTGCTCGAGATTCCGGTTCTTCATCCCCGCGCTCAACACCAAGTATTCCCATTTCGGCGTTCGCGCCTCCGCCAGCGGAGATATCGCAAAATAAAGAACTACCACTACAGCAGCAGATGCAGCAGATTTCACTCGGGAGTTGCGCAGGAATTGCATGGAAGCAGACTGACCCCATCGAAACCGCTGACGCGAGCAGGAAATCCGGAGAAGCTCCGTCCGTGCCCTCTCCCTTGAGCGTCAACGCACCAAGTGCTCCCGCAAAATGCGCGACAACTCCCGCACTCCTGCCGGATGCTGATGCACATCGTGCCCGGACGGCACGATCTTCTCGCTCTCCGCCCCGGGATAGTGCGCACTGCGGAAGGGCACGACGCCGTCACCGCCCTCCGGCGCATCGTTCCGCCCGCGGTCGCCGATGATCGAATGCAGTTTCACCCGCGGATCCCGCGGCGCCGCGAGGATGGCTGCGAGAAACGGCGAGTTCTCGCGCAGAAAACGGATGCTGTTCGCCGGCTCCTCCAAATCCCGCCGCAATTCCTCGTGTGCTTTCGAAAGCAATAGTGCGCGGTAAAGTTGGATCTCCGGCAAAGCAAAGCGCACCTGGGCCGCAAAAAACCGCGCACCGGCCCGCAGGGCCCACGGACTGCCCCGATGCGGCACACCCGCAAAAACCACCCGCGCCACGTCCGTCCGCGGCGAAAAGACCAGCATCTCCTCGATCCTCCGCCGCGCCGCCGCACTGACCGGCGTCTCGGCCAAGGGCACCCTCGAAAATCTCCGCCACAAGGCCTCGCCCCCCTCCCTCACCTGCAAGCTCGAGATCAATCCGCCCATGCTGTGCCCGACCAGCACCTTGCTCCGCAACCGCGCACGCTGCGCCCGGGTCGTTACCTGCGGCGCCAGCTCGCGATTGAAACGATCCAACTCCGCCCGCAAGAGGGCCGCCGATTTCCACACCGGCAGGCCCGTCGGATAAAGGAAGAACCAGAACTGGTAGTTGCGGCGGATCTCCGGGTCCGCCAGCAACTCGTTCACCGCGATACGCCACGTCTCCGGACGCGACATCAGCCCGTGCACGAACACCACCGGCGTCTTGTCCGGATCGAAGGGCTGCAGCTGATACAAGCCCGAGCGATACGACTGCTCCACCGGACGGAACAACGACACGACATCCAGCGAACGATTCGTCCCCCTGGCAATCATCATTGCCAGCGGCGCGGAATAATCCGCCGCCAATGGCCGCTCCCGACCCGCCACCAGCCAACGGTCCTGCTGCAACGTCCGCACCAACCGCCAGCGTGCCGCCCCCGCACGATCAAAGGTCAGCAATGCCGTCACCGGAATCGCCATCCCGGCCGGCGGCACGCCCGGTTGCCCGCGCAGAAATTCTGCGTCGGCCCGGAACCACGCCACGCACGGCAAGCCCAAACCCTCCTGCATCGCCCGCCGCAGCACACCCCCGATCTCCACCTGATCGGCCGGCACCATCGACTCCGCCGACGCCGGATCGAGCACACCGCGACCGCTTCGCACCACCTCGAGACCACCCGGCACCGACCAGTCGTTCTGCTCCAGCAAGCGCATCATCCGCCGCAAAGCCGCCCGATAAACCAACGCCTCCCCGTCATTTCCCCGCAGCACCCCCGGCCAAGCCCCCCGTGCCACCTCCATCAATTGTCGCATCTGCTCCGACGCCGCCCCCCTCCGCGCCAACACCCGCCAGGCCGGCAATTCCCGCGCCATCCCCGCCCGCCGCAACTGCCGCTCCTCCAGCTTCTGCTCCGGCAAGATCCGCATCTGCACCGCCGCACAACCGGCGGCTCCGGCCAATACGGGCAGACAAAGCAAAATCCGAAAAAATACCCGCAACATCACGTCCACCCAGCATGGAACCCCGCCACGAGCCGGGGAATAAAATTCCGCCGCAGACACCGCGGGCTTTCCCTCTGCTGCCCGCGCCTCTCTCCTCGTTCTTCGGCAACCGCCGATTGTTCCTTTCCCCCATCGCGCCGGGACGGCGCGATCCGCCCCCTCCTGTGGCATCGGCATCTTGCCGATGACGACCAGCCATCACGGGCGAATGCCCGTGCCACGTTCCACCCAAGGTAGGGGCACGCGGCCCGCGGGCCCTCCCGAAAAGATCCGGACGAGCGAGCCGCTCGTCCCTACCTAAAACTAAAACTCAACCAGCACTACACCCCCCCCTACGCTTCCTGCGCCCGCGGCAAAGCCGTCCCGAACATAATCAACGAAAACCCGTTAAAGAGACAATTGATCCCGAAGAGCAATCCGATGGCCCACACCGCACTGGCCGGAAATTGCGCGATGAGCATCGCCCCCAGCACCAACGCGACCACGCCATTGAGCGCCACCCAGCCCCAGGCCGGATTTTTGCCGCGAAGCTTCACCCCGAGCACCAGCCCGTAGATGCCTTCAATGATGAAAACCGAACCAAGCACCAAGGTCAGAATCAAGACGCCCTTCAAGACATTGGTCACCAACAAGAGGCCGACCACAATGCGCAGAATCGCCGAGAAAAAATCGAACAACCGGTGCTGACGCGCCTTGCCGAAGACCGCCGCGAAAAAGAGCACCACGCCGCTGGCCAAGGCAATGATTCCCACCACCTGCGTCAAGGCCACCGTGGCCAAACCCGGACGGCCCATGGCGTAGAAACCGACGAAAATTGAAAGAATGCCGCCGAGCACATACCAGATGCGGCTTGATTGGTGGGTGGTGTTTTCCATGGCGCGCAGTCTTGGGCCCCCTGCGACACGGCGCAACGTTAATATTCCCTGCTACCAGATTGCGTGGCCTCTGACCAAGGGACCTGCTAATTTTCATCAAGATCCGTCCCACGCTCCGCCGTGGGTGAAATTTTTCTCCCGATGACAAACCCCTTCCACTTTTACACCTCCATCGGCGCTCTCGCCTCTCTCCTCACGGCCTGCTCCCCCGCGCCACAACCCCCGGCCGAAATCATCCGCCCGGTCCGCACCATCGTGGTCGCCGCCGGCGAAGACGCCAGCACGCGCATTTTCCCCGGACGCGTCGACGCCGCCAAACAAGTCGAACTCACCTTCCAAGTTCCCGGCCTCCTCGTGAACCTCCCCGTGCGGGAAGGACAAAACGTCGCGGAGGGCGACCTCATCGCCCAACTCCGGCCGGACGAATTCCAAGCGCGCCTCGATGCGCTGCAGGGACAACTCTCCCGCGCCCGCGCCGACCTGCAAGGCTTGCAAGCCGGCGCCCGGCCCGAAGAACGCCTCCGCCTCGAGGCACAACTTCGTTCGGCCGATGCCACGTTGGCCAATGCCCGCACCGACCTCAACCGCGCCACGCAACTCCTCCGCTCGCAGACCATTTCCCGCCTCGAGTTCGACACCACCCGAACCTCTTACCAAGTGGCTGTGGAAAACCGCGAGGCCGCGCGCCAGACCCTCGAGCAAGGTCTGACCGGACGCGAGGAGGTCATTCTCGCCAAGGAATCCGAAGTCCGCGGCCTCGAAGCCCGCGTGGTCGAAGCCGACATCGCGCTCGCGGACACCACCCTGCGCGCCCCCTACGCGGGCGTCATCGCCCGCCGCTTCGTCGAACAAGGCCAGAGCATCCGCGCCAAACAACCCGTCGTGAAATTCCAAGACGTCGAGGAAATCGAGATCGCCGTCGATGTGCCCGAGTCCGTCATGGCCGCCGTCATCCGCACCGCCGTCATCAAGGCCATGACCGCCTCGTTCAGCGCGGCCCCCGGATTGACCTTCCCCGTCCATGTCCGCGAAATCGCCCAGCGCGCCGATCCCACCACGCAGACCTTCAACGTGCGCGTGGCCATGAAAAAACCCCAAGGGATCAACCTCCTGCCGGGCATGACGGCCACCGTCAGCATGACCTACCAACGCGCCGAAATTCTCGGCCCGCGGATCTTCGTGCCCGTCGCCGCCGTCTCCCGCGACAGCGCGGGCCAAACCGCCGTCTGGATGGTCAGCCCGGAACAAACCGTCACCCGCCGCCCCGTCCGCACCGGTGGTCTGACCGGCGGCCGCATCGAAATCCTCGAAGGACTGCAACCCGGCGACCGCATCGCCGCGGCCGGCGCCAACCACCTGCGTGAAGGCATGCAGGTGCGCGAACTCGGTGATGCTCTCGGGGCCGCCCGGCCATGATATGAACCCCGGCGTCTTTTCGGTCCAAAACAACCGCGTGGTCCTCGTGGCCATGGTTTTGGCCGTCCTCGGCGGCCTCGTCGCCTACCGCAACCTCGGCCGGCTCGAAGACCCTGAGTTCACCATCAAGCAGGCCCTCGTCATCACGGCCTACCCCGGCGCCAGCGCGGCCGAAGTCGCCCAGGAAATCACCAACCCGATCGAGATCGCCTGCCAGCAGTTGAGTCAGATCGATTACGTCGATTCGGAATCGACCCGCGGTCAATCCCTCGTCTCGGTGCGGATCAAGGACCGCTATGACAAACATCGCATCCCGCAGGTCTGGGATGAATTGCGGCGCAAAATTGCGGACGTGCAAAGCCAGCTGCCGCCGGCCGCCCGCGGCCAGTCGGTCATCATCGACGACTTCGGCGACGTCTTCGGGATTTTCTTCGCGCTGACCGGCGAGGGCTACTCGTCGGCCGAACTGCGGCGCTACGCGGACTTCCTGCGCCGCGAACTGCTCGGCGTGCCCATGGTCAAGAGCGTCGTTCTCTTCGCCGGACAGCAAGAGGTGGTCTTTCTCGAGATCTCCCGCCGCCGCCTCGCCCAGCTCGGTCTCAACGAGGAAGAAATCTACGCCAAGCTGCGCGAGCAGAACATTGCGGCGGATGGCGGACGCATCCGCGTCGGCGACCGTCACATCGCCATCGATCCAACCGGCGCCTTCTCTTCCGCCGAGGACATGCTCGAGATGTTCATCGGGGCGGACCCGACCGGACGCCAATTCCGCCTGCGCGACATTGCCACCTTGGAACGCACCGACGCCGACCCGCCACGCCGGCTCCTGCAATACGACGGTCAACCCGCCATCGGCCTCGGCATTTCCATCGTGCCGGGCGGCAATGTCGTCAAAATGGGCGCCGACATCCGCGAAAAACTCGCCGAACTGCAGGGCTCGCAACCCGTCGGGATGGAAATCGGGGAGATCAATTTCCAACCCGAAGCCGTCGCCGCCGCCACCAATGAGTTTGTCTTCAACCTCGGCAAAGCTGTCCTCATCGTTTTCCTCGTGCTCCTTTTTGCCATGGGCCGCAAGACCAGTCTGATCATCGGCGGCGTCCTTTTCCTGACCATCATGGGCACCTTCCTTGTCATGTATCTGAAGGGCGACCTGCTCATGGAGCGCATCTCGCTCGGCGCGCTCATCATCGCGCTCTGCATGCTGACCGACAACGCCATCATCGTGATCGAAGGCATCAAGGTCGGCATCGAGGCCGGCCGCAACAAACTCGAGGTCGTGCGCGAGGTGGTGGCGGAAAACCAGTGGCCCCTTTTCGGCGCCACCGCCATCGGCATCATCGCCTTCGCCGCCATCGGCGTTTCCGAAGACCGCACCGGCGAATACACCAACTCCCTCTTCTGGGTCATCCTCATCGCCCTGAGCTTGAGCTGGGTTTCGTCGGTCACCGCCACGCCGCTGCTCAGCTATTTCTTCTTCCAGCCGCTACCCAAAACCGCTTCGGCCGCACCGGCCGACCCCTATGCCAAAGGCGTCTTCCGGATTTACCGCGGACTCCTCACCTCCGCCCTGCGCCACCGTTGGCTGGTGGTGATCCTCGCCATCATCGGTTTCGCCGCCGGGATCGGCGGTTTCCGCTATGTCGACCAGAGCTTCTTCCCGCCGGCCACACGTCCGCAATTCATGGTCGATGTGCACCTCCCCGCCGGCACCCACCTCCGCGAAACCGAAGCCTTTGCCGGCGACTTCCGCCAGTTCGTGCAAAAACTTCCCGGCGTGACCCATGTGACGTCATTCATCGGCGGCGGCGGACTGCGCTTTCTCCTCGTTTATTCGCCGGAAAGCGAGAACCACGGCTTCGTGCAATTCCTCGTCGATGTCGATGACTGGCAAAAGATCGACAGCCTCGCCACTAGCATCCAGCAGGAACTCGACAACCACCATCCCGACGCCAACGGCCTCGCCAAAAAGTTTCTCCTCGGACCGGGGGAAGGCGGACGCATTCAAGTGCGCTTCAGCGGGCCCGATCCGTCCGTGCTCCGTCAACTCGGCGACCAAGCGATGAAAATTCTCGACGAGGAAGGCCAAGCGCTGGGCATCCGCAGCGACTGGCGCGAGCAGGTGCGCGTCCTGCAACCCCAAGTGCTCGAGCAGCAAGCCCGCCGCAGCGGACTGAGCCGCGCCGACATCGCCCGGGCCCTCGAAAGCAGCTTCGAAGGCCGCACCGTCGGACTTTACCGCGAACCCGGATCAGAAGGCACCGGTCTCTTCCCCCAGGAAAACCGCCTCCTCCCCATCATCGCCCGCCCGCCACTGGCCGAGCGGGAAGACGCCGGCGCGATCGACAGCCTGCAGATCTGGAGCCCGGCCGCCGGTCGCATGATTCCCATGGGGCAGGTCACCGGCGGCACCGAAGTCGTCTGGGAAAATCCCGTGGTGGCCCGGCGCGACCGCCTGCCCACCCTCACCGTGCACGCCGATCCCCGCACCGGCCTGCCCAGCAAATTGCGCGACCGCGTGAAGGACAGCATCGAAGCCATCGAACTCCCGCCCGGCTACCGCCTCGAGTGGGGCGGCGAATACGAGGACTCCGTGCGCGCCCGCGGCGCCTTGGCCCAACCGATCCCGTGGGTTCTGGCCCTGATGATTTTTATCGTCGTGGCCCTTTTCAACTCGATCCGCACCACCCTGCTCATCTGGCTCATCATGCCACTCTGCATCATCGCGGTGACCGCCGGACTGCTCCTCACCGGTATGCCCTTCGGCTTCATGGCCCTGCTCGGCCTGCTCGCCCTCGGCGGTGAACTGATCAAAAACCAAATCGTCGTGGTCAGCAAAATCCGCAGCCTCATCGCCAAGGGTGCGCGCCCCTATCAAGCGATCCTCGACGCCTGCACCAGCAAGATGCGCCCGATCTGCATGGTCGTGCTGACCACCGTGCTCGGCATGATCCCGCTGGTCACCGATCCGTTTTTCTCGTCCATGGCCGTGACCATCATGTTCGGCCTGTCCTTCGCCGCCGTGCTCTCGCTCATCGTCACCCCCGTCCTCTACGCCATCTTCTTCGGCATCCGCGAGGAGACCTGACGCCATGCTCCCATGCGACCGGCGTCCGCAACCGTGGCATCGGCATCCTGCCGATGATATCTTGTCTTCATCGGCAGGATGCCGATGCCACTTTTCCCCAACCCCACCGCACGGCACGGGCTGAAGAGCTGCGCCAAACACGCCCATGATGCGCACCATCCTGCGGATTTTGACCGCCATCGCCGCCCTGATTTTCCTCGGCGCGGCGTGGTTGCTGCGACCGCTCCCCACGGACGACCTCCTCTCCTCACCCGCCCCCGCGCAATCCTACGACGAAGCCAGGGAACGCTGGACCCACCAGCAAGCTGCGGAGGCCACCCAACCCCTGCATGAAGGCGGACGCAGCATTGTCCTGACCCACGGTCACCCGACCGAGCGTGTCTTCGTTTTGCTCCACGGACTGACCAACGCACCCCGCCAATTCCGCGTGCTCGGCGAAAAACTTTTCGCCACCGGCGCCAATGTTGTCATCCCCCGCCTCGCCCATCACGGACTGGCCGACCGTCTGACCGACGCCCACGCCGCACTCACCGCGCAAGACCTTATCGAATACGCCGAATACGGCGTCGATCTCGCGCAAGGCCTCGGCCAACGCGTCATCGTCGTCGGACTCTCCATCAGCGGCCTCTCCGCCGCATGGCTGGCCCAAAACCGCGACGACATCGACGAAGTCTTCCTCCTCGCCCCGCTCTTCGGCCCCGCCGTGGTGCCCGATCCGCTCACCCCGGCTTTCGCCGCCGCCCTCGTCCGCCTGCCCAACAAAATGCTCTGGTGGGACCCGCGCGTCCGCGAAAACCTCCCCGGCCCGCCCTACGCCTACCCCCGCTTCGCCACCCGCCCCCTCGGTGAAGCCCTCCGCCTCGGACTCGGCGTCGCCCAAAACAACAATCCGCTGAAAGTCCAACGCCTCGGTCTCATCCTCACCGAAAACGACCCCGCCGTGAACAATCGCCGTAACCGGCGCCTGCTTGAACAATGGCGCGCCACGTCCCCCAAGACCGAATTTTTCCTCCACGAATTCCCCGCCGCCGAAAACATCCCCCACGACTTCATCGACCCCCTCCAACCCGACGCCCGCACCGAGAAAATCAACACCCTTCTCGTCGAATGGCTCAACCAACCAGCTACCGACTAATACCGACACGGCTAATCGGTTCACCTTCCTGCCCACTTCCTTGATCGCCCGGGATGGAGACCCGCCGCGGACGCGTCAACGCCCAGGCGAACAAGAAGAGCATAGCGCCAACCACCACCATGGCCCCGGCCGGAGAACAGTTGAGCCAGATGGACATCTGGTAGCCCAGCAGACTGCTCAGCGCCGCGTGCAAAAAGACCAAGGCGAACCGAACCGGCAAACGATCCGACAACTGCGCGGCAAACATCGGCGGCACGACCAGCATGGCCACCGCAAGAATCGCCCCGACTGCTTCGAAGACGGAGACGATGACGATCGAAAGCACCGCCATCAGGCCGTAGTGCCAGACCCCCACCCGGAGGCCGAGCGACTTGGCCAGGGCCGGATCAAAGGACGTGAGCAGCAATTCTTTGTAAAAAACGGCCCCGAGCACGAGCAAGCCGACCAGCACGCCCGCAATGCGCACCACCGGAGCGGGACCGAGAGTCAGTCCGAAAACTTCCACCGCCGGATCGAGCGGCACAAAAGCAATCTCCCCATAAAGCACGCAGTCAGCATCAAGGTGCACCGGTCCCCTCATCTCGGCCACGCTGAGCAGAACCACCCCGGCGGCAAACAAAGTGGTGAAAGCGATGCAGATGGCCGCATCGGTTTTGACCCGGGATTGACGGTGGATGAATTCAATGATGGCCACGGTCAGCAAACCCGTGGCCACCGCCGCGACGAACATCACCATCGTGCCTCCCGACCGGAAGATCATAAAGGCCACAACCAAGCCAAACAAAATGCTGTGGCTGATCGCGTCGCCGACCAATGCCATGCGACGCAGCAGCAGGTAAGTCCCGACCAGCCCGCAGGTCGCCACGACGAGAAAACCCATGACCACAATCCAAAAGGACACCATGAAGTCTTCCGTCCACGGCTGCACCATGACCCTCTGCCATTCGAAAGGCGGAATAAATCCGGTCATCACGACGCTCCTTTCTCAATGAGGCCGGCACCCCGTTCGGACGGCGGCGCCCCGGCAGCCAAATCGGCCAGGCCCGGGATCAATTTTCCGTGCGGGTCACGCCGTGCGTAATTCAAGCGCCGCTCCAAGCGACGCACCGTCTCATCACCCAGCATATGCTCGATCACCTCGGCATCATCGTGCACGTGATCCGGAGCCAATTGCGCGGCATTGGTCAGATACAGCTCCCACAGCCGGTGATTGCGGACAATCTCACAGGCCCTCTGCCAGCCCTCGGGAGTGAAGGCCACCCGACCGTCTTCCTCCGTAGCCAGTCCGGCCCGTTGCAATTCAGCAACCTCCCGCCGCGCCCCCGCCGCCGTCTCCCGCCGCCGAGCCGCCACGTTCCCGACCGCCACCACCTCCTCACGAAAACCCCCGTCCTCCATCACATGATAAATCGCCTTGAGGGTGTTCTCCCGGCGAATCCGCGCGGCCCGGGACCGTCGCCGCCACAACCGCCCGACAATTCCGTGTCTCGGGGCAAAGAGCAGAGCGAGAACAAAGAGGGCCGCCGCGGCCAGCACCATGAAAGGCCCGGTCGGTAAACTCCGCCCGGTGAAGGAAAAGAAAGCCCCCGCCGCCCCCGCCAACATGCCGAATCCCGCCGACCAAGCCAGCATCGCGCCCATCCGGTCAGTCAGCAGGAATGCGGCCGCCGCCGGAATGACCAGCATGGCCGAGACCAAGACCACCCCGACCGCCTGCAGTGCCGAGACGATCGCGAAGGCCAGAAGCAGCATCAGGCTGTAATGATAAAGCTTCACCGGCCACCCGAGCGACCGCGCGAACCCCTCGTCGAAACTTGTCAGCACATACTCTTTGTAAAAAAGCCCCACCGCCCCCAAAGCCAGCACTGTCACCCCGGCCAGCAACCACACATCTTCCGGACCGAGCGCCGCCGCCTGGCCGAACATGAAGCCGTCCAACCCGCTCTTCGCCCCGCCCGGCAAATTCTGGATCATGGTGAAGAGCACGATGCCCACGCCGAAAAACGACGACAGGACAAACCCCAACGCCGCATCCTCCCGGTGCTTCGTGGTGGTCCGGATCCATTGCACCACGACCGCGCCGAGCAAACCCGCCCCCACGGCCCCGGCAAAAATCGCCGCCGGATTCTTTGTCATACCCCACAAAAACCCGAGCGCCACCCCCGGCAACACCGCATGCGAGAGCGCATCACCCATCAAAGCCAGCTTGCGCACCACAAGGAATGCGCCCATCAACCCGCAGCACAGCCCCAGCAACATCGATCCGGCCAGCGCATAGCGCACCGACGGATCCTGCAGACTGAAAAATCGCGCGGCCTGCGCACCAAAATCCCAGTCCGCGAGTTCCCCGATGCGCGCCGCCTCGAGCGGCGCAGTGGCCAGCAGCACCAGCCCCGCCGCGAGCCAAGCCGCCCTCTTCACGGCTCCTCCCCGAGCGACTGCACCACGTCGGACAAAATCGTCAGTCGCCCCCCGTAAGTTTTCTGCAGCAGCTCCGGCGTGAACACTTCCGCCGTCGGCCCCGCCGCCACCAAGCGCATGTTGAGCAGGACCAGACGATCGAAGTAATCCCGCGCCGTCGACAAATCATGGTGCACCACCACCACCGTCTTGCCCCGCGCCTTCATCTCGCGCAGCAAATCAATGATCGCCGCTTCCGTCGCCGCATCCACCCCGGCGAACGGCTCGTCCATGAAATACAGATCGCTTTCCTGGGCCAATGCTCGCGCCAGGAAGACCCTCTGACGCTGACCGCCTGACAAATTGCCGATCTGCCGCTTGGCCAGCGGCAGCATCTGCACCTGGTCGAGGCAAGCCCGCGCAATCTCCCGGTCCGCCCGGCCCGGACGCCGCCCCGGCGGCAGGTGTCCGTAGCGCCCCATCAGCACGACATCCATCACGTTGACCGGAAAATCCCAGTCCACCGACTCCCGCTGCGGAACGTAACCCGTGCGCCGCGCGTTCTGGGCCAGGGTCCCGCCGAAAATTTTCACCCAACCTGCCGACAACGGCAGCAGACCCAGCACCGCCTTGAGCAAGGTCGACTTGCCCGCCCCGTTCGGACCGATGATCCCGGTCAGACTCCCCGCCGGCACCGTCAGATCGACCCCGTAAAGCACCGGCCGCCGGTCGTAAGCCACCGTCAGGTCGTGCACCTCCAAAGGCGGGGCCGTGGTGGAAAAATCTTTCATCATGATGTAGCAGGTGCTACATTACGCTCTCATATCTACGCCGGCCCAACCCGGTGTGTCAAACCTCCATTCCCCGCCGCCATGCCCGCCCGCACCCGCGACACCGCCGCCATCCAACGCCACACCCGCCGCGCCCATGCCCAGGAACGGGCCCAAGACTACGTCGAAGCCATCGCCGACCTCATCGCCGAGCAAGGCGAAGCCCGGGCCACGGAGATCGCCCGTTCGCTCGGCGTGACCCACGTGACCGTCATCCGCACCGTCCAGCGCCTCCAACGGGAGGGCTTGGTCAAAACGCTGCCTTATCGCTCCATCTTCCTCACCCCCGCCGGCCGCGCCCTCGCCGCCCGCGCCAAGGAACGCCACCAGACAGTCGTCGCTTTCCTCGAGGCGCTCGGCGTGCCCGTTGCGACCGCCCGCGCCGACGCCGAAGGCATCGAACACCACGTCAGCCCCGCCACGCTCGCCGCGATGAACAAATTCCTCGCCACGCAACGTCCGCGCCGCCGAACCGGAAAATAAAACACACGACCGGCTAATACTCACCGGACTCATTCAGGCCCGCCACGATGGTGGCGAGATTGTAACGCATCATCCCGTCGTAAGTGCCGACATCGTAACCATCCTCCATTTGACCCGGTTCACCCAAGGCATCGGAAAAAAGCTCACCCCCGATCCGCACCCCCGCATCTTGGGCCACGCGCTGCAAACCGGCCGGGTTGACGCTGGTTTCCACGAAAATAGCCGGCACTTTTTGTTCCCGAAGAAAGTCAACCAGCCCGGCCATATCGGACAAACTCGTTTCGCTCACCGTGGAGACCCCCTGGAGCGCGATGACCCGGAAACCGTAAGCCCGGCCGAAGTAATTGAAGGCATCGTGACTGGTCACGAGGATGCGTTGCTTCTCCGGCATCTTGGCCGCCTGCTCGCGGCACCAGGCATCCAGCGAGCGCAAGCCGGCAGCCAACTTCTCTCCGTTCGCACGATAAATGGGCGCACCGTCGGGATCCGCCTCCGACAAGCCGGCCACCACCGCCGGCACCGCGTCCGCCCAGAGCGAGGCGTCCAGCCAGATATGCGGATCATGAAACCCCTCGGAATCCTCCGGAGAAATCAAGCGACTCTCCGGCACCGACTCGCTCACCGCGTAGACCTTGACCCCCTGCCGGGCCAACCGGGTGAACAAATCCCCGAGCCGGCCCTCCAAATTCAAACCGTTGTAGAAAATCGCATCCGCCTTGGCCAAGCGCGACGCGTCCGCCGCGGTCGGCTTGTAAAGGTGCGGGTCCACCCCGGGGCCCATCAATTGACGCACCTCGACCCGCGCCCCGCCCGTCTGCCGGACCAGATCAGCCACCATCCCGGTGGTGGCGATAACCTTTAGTTCCGCGGCCGGCAAGCCAGCGGCGGCAAGGAAGGAAACCACGAGGACGGAGAGATATTGTTTCATAAATGTAGCGTGAGCTACACTCTGCAATAACGGCTACGGTCGGTTCTGTCAAAAGATTTCCAAGTCGGGCGGCTCCCCCCCCGAGTAACTTGAAGTATTTTCAGGCACCGGCGGTCATAGACCGCCGCTACAAGTTCTCGTCGAGGTCTAGCGGCGCTCTATGAGCGTCGGTGCCTTTGCCTCTGGCGGTGATGGTAGCCCCAATTACTCCCAACACACACCCGCCAATGCGCGGGTTCAGGGACTCCCGAGTAACTCGAGTTATGGCGGACCCGCCAGCTTGTGGTTCGGGCAGGGGTCACGGGCGTCCCGCCGGTGGGACGCCGGCAGGAAGCCTGTGCCACTTTTGTCCTCAGGCCGCGTCGTGCATCATGGCTTTCATCTTCGTCTCGACGTCTTCGCCCACAGCGGCGAGGGCGGGGGAGGCGGCGAGGGCCGAGAGGAGTTTGGTCGGCAACGCGGTGGCGATCTTGGTGTGGCCGTCTTCCTCGTAGACCGAGATACGGCAGGGCAGGACGATGTTCATGCCGATGTCTTCGGTCAGGACCTCCGAGGCCTGCTCCGGGTAGCGCGCCCCCAAACCCCGCGCTGCTCGCCGCAGCGGCGTTCGGGGGGAACTGGTCTTCCCCCGAAAAAGTGGACTGCGTGAGCGCAGCTGTATTGGTTTTAGTTTAGTTGATGTTTTTGGTTTTGGAAGTAGCGAGTGAGGAAGTTTTGCGGTGACTGGTAACCGAGGGCGCTGTGG
>JBIKLF010000010.1:0-73254 GCA_044359955.1 Chthoniobacterales bacterium
TGGCTTGGGGGAAGTATCTCTCGCCTCGCAAATTCGTGGACGCTGGGGAATCCGATGTCGAGGCCTTTTTGCAGCATCTGGCCGACCAAGGCAAAGCCGGTTGGCAGATCGAGCAGGCCGAGGCGGCGCTCAAGCTCCTGCACCAATCCCGCTACCCCGCCCCGTGGTCGGCTGATTGGAAAGTGCGCCAACCGCTCGCCGCGGCCACAGCCTCCCCGGAGCGGCGGCCGCCGCTCGACGAAGAGTTCCTCCGTGTCCGGCATCAAGGCAAGTCCGACCGCGGTGAGCTGCCGCCGCGCTTTGCCTCGTTCATCGACGAAATCCGCGCCGCCGTCCGCGCCCGTCACTCTTCCTACCGCACCGAGCAAATCTACGTCGGCTGGATCCGGTCCGCAGCATCGCTTCACGGTGCCGCAGCATCCATCGCACAGCGGAATCCGACGTGGCTGCTGCCGGTGTCCGGCGGAGTTCCGCGTCGGGCCGTCGGGCGGTAGCTTTCGCAGTAGGCCGGATGACAGAGGAAGGATCCGCCTTTGGTCACGCGGCGTTCCGCACCGGGAACGAGTGGCGGTGAGGGGTCGCCGGGGACCGGGGTTTCACGCTCGGAGTCGAGCGGTCCGCCCGGATCGCAGCAGGCTTGTTGGTCGTCGGTCCGCGTGGCGAAGGTATCGGCGCGGTAAAGGTCACTGCACCAATTCCACACGTTGCCACCCATATCATGAAGTCCGTATCCGTTGGGCGGGAAGGATCCGACGGGTGATGTGCCGGCAAAGCCGTCAGCGCGGTCGTTGCGGTAGGGGAATGTGCCGGTCCAGCGGTTGACCATGAACCGGCCGTCCGGGTTCTCCTCATCGCCCCACGCGTAGCGCGCTTGGTCGAGTCCGCCGCGCGCGGCGAATTCCCATTCCGCCTCGGTCGGCAGGCGCTGGCCGGCCCAGTCGGCATAAGCCTGCGCGTCCTCCCAAGCAACGTGGACCACGGGATGGTTGCCGCGTCCTTCCAGGTTGCTCGCCGGACCCTCGGGGTGGCGCCATGACGCGCCGGTGGTCCAAATCCACCATTGCGACATATCGCGAAGATCGACCGGGCCCTCCGTCGGACGGAAGACGAGCGAACCGGGAGCCAGCACTTCGTCGGGTGGTTTCGGTGTATCAGGTGGGACCTGTTTTTTCATTTCCTCCCAATCGACCGGGCGTTCGGCCACCGTGAGGTAGCCGGTCGATTCAATGAAGCGGGCAAAGTCGTCATTGGTCACCGGGTTCACATCGAGAAAGAACGGGGAAACGGTGACACGGTGCGGGGGACTTTCGTTGGGGAAGG
Source organism: Chthoniobacterales bacterium (assembly GCA_044359955.1). Lineage (GTDB taxonomy): Bacteria > Verrucomicrobiota > Verrucomicrobiia > Chthoniobacterales > JACTMZ01 > JACTMZ01. The sequence continues at coordinate 1,321 of JBIKLF010000010.1, forward strand.
CATAGTCAGCCTCGGTCCCCATAATGAATTCGCCGCCGGGAATGAGAACCATGCCCGGCGGAACGGCGGTCGGCCCGCAGGCGGCGAGGGTCAGAGTGAGGAGCGCGAGGGCTCGTCGTGAGTGTTGCCGCCACGGGGCGGGTGTCGGCGTTATCGCGAGGGGGACATCGCGATCCACCTTTGGGCTGGCGGCGAAAGAGAGCTTCAATCCGCGAAAACTTTCGCCCAGTCCTTCTGCATGTCCACCACAATCCAGCCGCGCTCGGGTGCATCGGCCAGCGCTTCGACGAGTTGGCCGCTGCTTTTGGGCTTTGTGTCGTAAGCGTATTCGCGCTCGGTGTCGGTGTGGTGGATGATGAGACCGAACGACGGACGGGGATTGTCGATCGTGGTGTATTCGAGCATTTCCTTGTCGCCATCGCTGTTGCCGAAGCAGGCGATCGGGCGGCGGCCGATGAATTGATGGATGGCGACGGGTTTGCCGGCCTTGTCGTCGATGAAGAGGGCGTCCATCGTTTTGAGCAGAACCGGGCCATCCTCGCGCAGTTCGTAGACCGTGCGGGCGTTCGAGCCGACGACCTGCTCGGGCGGCACACCGTAAACGCGCTCGCTGAAGACGCGCATGAAGTCCGCGCCTCCGCCGGAGACGAGAAAGGTTTTGAAGCCGTTCGCGCGCAGGTAGGCCAGCAGTTCCTGCATGGGTTGGTAGGTGAGTTGATCGTAGGGGCGGTCGAAGCGCGGGTGCTTCGCGGTGGCCAACCAATGACGCACGCGGTCGGCGAACTCGACCGTGGTCATGCCGGAGCCGGTCAGTTCGATGATCCGGAAGAGGCCCTTGTAGTGGTCGGCGAGCAAGGCGGGAAGGTTGCCGGCGAGGGCGGCTTGGACGGTGGGATCATCTTTCCACTCCGGTTCCTCGGGCAGTCGGCGTTTGAGTTCGTCCAGCGCGAAGGCCAATTGGAAAGGCATGGGGTTTTCCGGCCAGAGGGTGCCGTCATTGTCGAAGACCGCGATGCGCTCGGCAGGCGGGACGAAGTCCGGCGATTCCTTGTCCGTCACGCGGGTGACAAAATCAACGACCGCCTTTTTCGCCGCCGTGTCGTGCCAGGAGGCGAGGGGAGGCGGGACTTTGCTGACCGGATCACCCGGGGCGGCGAGGCCGGACGCCGCGGCAAGGAGGAGAGCGATGATCGCGCGATTAGAAACTGATTTCGAAACCAAGAAGTGGACCATGGGTGTTGACGTTGTATTCGAAGTTGGCTTGATCATAGTTGTAGCCGAGTGTGCGGTAACCGGCAATGAGCGCAGCCCACTGGCTGATCTGGACGCCGACCCCGGCGAAAGCCTGCCAGGTGAATTGCGAGTTGGCCCCGAAGCCGCCGACGTCGCCGCGGATTGGAACGAAGAGCCAATCATTCAGGTAGGTGCGCGTGCGCAGACCGACGACCGGGTCGATCCAAGTGCGGTCGTAGTAGCGCGACAGGCTCGGGCTTGTCCCGGGTGTCAATTCGAGTTCGAGTCCCATCGAAACAAGACGAAATCCCGCCTGCAGATCCATGGTGAAGCGATCCGTCTGGATCACACGGTAGCCGAGGTAGCTGGTCCAGAACAACTCATAGAGCGTACCCTGCAGATCACCGAAACTGGTTCCGGGCGTGGCTTTGGAGGATTGGAAACGGGCGTAGATGAGGTCGTTCTCCAAGCTCCAGCGGTCGTAGGCGACCTCGGCAACGAACATGGCGCCGATCTGGAGATTGGAAAGAATGGTCGAAGAATCCATCCCCGCGTCGGTGCTAAGCGGTCCGGCCCCGATGCTGCCGCTGGTCGAGGTCAGCCAGGCATAAGGCGCGAGGCGGAAGCGCCACGGGGAGGCTTCCTCCTTGGCGGTTTCATCAACCGGCGTGGCAGCGGTGGCGGTGACCAGAGCAATCAAGACAAAGGCAGCAGCCCGCTGAGGCCAGCGGGCCCTACCGTAACGGACGGCAGTCGGCATCGGACGTCTTGCTTTATTGCTGGACGCTGGTCACGGCTTCCATCACGCGGTCGAGATTGAAGCTGCCGGGCTTCTGGCGGGGCGGATAATCTTTGAAGCTCTGCAGCCATTGGCCGACGTAGGCGGTGGCGGGGGCGATGACGAACATGTGCTCGAGATACCAGCGGCCGTAGTCCATGCCGATGTCTTGGGCCAACTCGAACGGATCCATGCGGAGGTTGTTCAGGATGGGCGCGCGCAGTTCGACGAAGGGCTGCTGCCAGACGTGCAGCCCATGCGCCTGCTGCTCGAGGAAGGTGATTTTCCAGTTGTCATAGCGCAAGGCGGCGACACTGCCGTCATCGGTCCAGTAAATGAACTCGCGGCGGGGCCACGCGGCGCCGTCTTTGAAGGCGGGCAGCAGGTTGTAGCCGTCGAGGTGGACCTTGTAATTACGGTCACCGATTTTGGCCCCTTTGAGCAGTTGCTCTTTGGCCTCGGGGTTGCCGGCGGCCGCGACGAGGGTGGGCAACATATCTTCGTGGGCGGCGATGTCATTGATCACCGTGCCGGGCTGGATGGTGCCCGGCCAGCGGATCATGGCGGGAACGCGGTAGCCGCCTTCCCACTGGGTGTTTTTCTCGCCGCGGAACATGGTCGTGCCTCCGTCGGGCCAGGTGAAAGCTTCGGCGCCGTTGTCGGTCGAATACATCACAATGGTATTTTCCTCTAGGCCGAGTTCCTTGAGTTTGGCCAGAACCAGGCCGACGTGTCCGTCATGCTCGACCATCCCGTCGGCGTAGATGCCGAGGCCGGTCTTGCCGTCCGATTCTTCCTTCAGGTGGGTGAAGATGTGCATGCGGGTCGAGTTCCACCAGAGGAAGAAGGGTTTGTCGTCCTTGGCCGCCCGTTCCATGAAGTCGAGGGCCTTGGCGTTGACCTCCTCGTCGATGGTCTCCATGCGCTTGCGGGTCAGCGGGCCGGTATCCTCGATTTTCCCGTCGGCGAAACTGTGGATGACGCCGCGTGGTGCCCATTTCTTTTTGAACTCGGGGGTTTGCGGATAGTCAGGGTGCTCGGGTTCTTCCTCGGCGTTGAGGTGGTAAAGGTTGCCGAAAAATTCATCGAAGCCGTGGTTGGTCGGCAACATGTCGTCGGTGTCACCCAAATGGTTTTTGCCGAATTGTCCGGTGACATAGCCCTGAGCTTTGAGCAGCGTGGCGATGGTCGGATCCTCTTCCTTCATGCCCTCGGGTGCACCCGGCAGGCCGACCTTGGTCAGGCCGGTGCGGATGGGGGATTGTCCGGTGATGAAGGCGGCGCGTCCCGCGGTGCAGGATTGCTGGCCATACCAGTCGGTGAAGAGCGCGCCTTGTTTGGCGATGCTGTCGATGTTGGGTGTCTTGTAACCCATCATGCCCATGTTGTAGGCGCTGATGTTGAACTGCCCGATGTCGTCACCCCAGATGACGAGGATGTTCGGTTTCTTGGCGGTTTCCTGCGCGGCGGCCGGGTGGAGGCCGAGGGCGACGATGGTGACCGCCATGAGGGCGGCGAGGGTGTGTGGCTTCATGTGAGATTGATTCGTGGGGCCAGACCTTGGGGGCGGGGGCCTTTTTCTACTATGCAAAAACAGCGGAAAAGCACAGAAACTCCGAGGCGATCTTGATTCGCCGGCGGATGGCGCCGGGTTTTATTGATGAGTCTATATGCAGGCGCAAAATCCCAAACCGTCCCCTGCGGCCCAGCAGGTCTTGAGTGGCGTGATCCGCCGCGATGGCATCGAGGACATGAGTGGAGCGGTGCGGAATTTCTTCGACCTTGAGGCGGTGCAACTCGAGCCCGGCGTGTGTCGTTGCCAGATCGATTTTGTGGCGGCCGGCCGAGTGTTTTTTTATCGCGAGCATTATCCGCTGCGCACCCAGCTGGTTGGCGAACTGCTGCACCACCGTTTCGGCTTTGCCATTCCGGAGGAGGGACCGGGTATCAAATTCGACGGGGAGCAAATGGATGGTTGCCGTCTGGCCTCGGCGATGACGGGCGAGCAGATGGATGTGTTTGCGCCGGGCGGACTGAAGCAATTTGTCGTCCTGATCGATCACGCGCATTTGCTCAGGCTGGCCGAGGAAACAAATCTGCCGTGGGCGGTGCAGCAGGCGCTGCGCCCCGGACGTTCCACCATGCCACTGGTCTCCAAGCCGAGTGCCGTCTCCGCCCTCAGCCGCCGTCTCCGCCAGGTGCTGCGCCAAGCGGCGGCCGGGAGACTGCAGATGGAGCCGGCCGCCCTGGAGGATTGGATCTACGCGGAGGCGCTCTCGATCTTGGATATCACGGGGCACCCGTGCGGACGGCCGCCGGCGGCGGTGGTGGTGCGGCGGGCAACGGAGATCGCCGACGCGCAACCCGGACCTTGGCGCATCGCGTCCTTGTGCAGTCAACTCCACGTCAGCCCGAGCACGCTGCAATATGCTTTCAAGACCATCACCGGTCTGTCGCCCCATGCCTTTTTTCTGCATCGCAAGCTGAACCGGGCGCGGGTCGCCTTGCTGCGCGCGCACCCCGGAGAATCCAAGGTGACCGACATCGCCGTTGATTTGGGCTTCAGCGAACTCGGCCGCTTCTCCGTGCGTTACCGCCGGCTCTTTGGAGAAAGCCCTTCGGAAACCCTGCGCCGGTCGCCAAGGATTTCGACCTTCGGCGGGTTTTGAGCGGCTTAGCCGTAAAAATTCAAAACGGGCGCGGATTCGAGCAGGGCACCGACGCATCCTTTTCTCCGCTGGTGCGCAGAGACGCTCACCAAACAGTTACACGAGGGGCCCATCGCCTTGGGACATTGTCCTTCGGCCCCGGGGTAGGGTCGGACCTCCGGGCCGACCGCGAACCTTCTCGGGGATTCGACGCGGCCGGTCCCAACCGGAACGCAGTGAAGATGGCCCCTAGGCAAAGGCCCAGCCCTACCACTCGATCAATAGTCGAAAAGAAAAGGACGTTGGGATTAGTCAACTCTCGCCCAGGCGCGCCTCTGGGGCAGCGCCGGAAAAGGCAGAATGTTTTGCATCGTTACGGCTCAGTGTGCTCGTAAAATTCTGGCCAGTTCCGCGATGCCTTCGGGATTTTCGTGGGCGCCGTGGCCGGAGGGGACGATTTTTTCGGAGCGCGCCTCGTTAAGGTGGGAACTCCAGTAAGGCACGACGCCGTCGGAACTGTTCGGTGCGTCGCCCTTGCCGCGGTCGCCGATGATGGAGTGGTAGGGCACGCTGGGTTTCATCGGGAGATTGAGGATGGCGGCCAGGAGTGGTGACCTGGCGCGGAGGAAGACGATGCTGTTGGCGGGGGCGACAAACAGTTCGCGCAGTTCTTGGCGCAGGGCCTGGCGGATGGTGATCATATCGCGCTGGGCAATGGTGAAGGGAAGGCGCACGAGGCGGGCGAAAAATTCAGCGAAGGGATTCACCGCCAAATCGCTTCCGCGGTGCGGGGTGGCGAAGAAAACCACCCGGCCCACGTCGTTGCGCGGGCCGAAGTTGATGATCCTGAGCAGGCGCTCCCTGGTCTGCGGAGTGAGGTCGAGCTTTTCCGGCGGCGTATTCATGAACTGCTGCCAGAGATGCTTCCCGCCGGTGCGGATTTGCAGCCCGGAGACGAGTCCGCCCATGCTGTGTCCGACCAGCACCATGCGGTCGAGGTTCGGGTTGGCCCGGCGCGGATCGAGTGTGGTGCGGAAGCGGTCCATCTCCTCGCGCAACTTCGCCGCCGTGGCCCAGACGGGCAGGCCGGTCGGGTAGAGGAAAAACCAGAATTGATAGCGCTCGCGGATCTTTTCGTCGGCCAGCAACTCGTTGACGGCCGGCACCCAGGTTTCGGGACGCGACATGAGGCCGTGGACAAAGACCACGGGGATTTTGTCGGGATCATAGGGGGAAAATTGGAAGAGGCCGGCCTGGTCCATGGTCAGATCGGTGCGGATGAGCGAACGGATATCCATGCTGCGGTTGCGGCCTTTGGAGAGCATGTAAGCGAGCGGAGCGGTGAAATCGGCGGCGAGCTTGGCACGACGTCCGTTGATGATCACATCGTCGTCCTTGCTCGTGCGGTAGAAAACGAGCTGCGGTTGGCCGCGATCGGACTGCAAGACGGCGGTGACGGCTTCGGTAATTCCGGCCTGCGGAGGGATCCCGGGTTGTCCGCTCAGGTGCGGCGAGGACGGCACATAGCGCACCACGTAGGGCGCGCCCGCGCCATCTTGGGTGGTGCGAACGCGCAGCCTTTCGATACGCAAAGCGGAGGCCGGAAGGAGTTCGTCCGCGCTGCGCGGGTCCATGGTCCGGTCCGAACCACCGGCCACGCGCAGGGTCTTGCCGTTCCGCAAGGTGACCGGCGCGAATTGGCGCGCCTGCAGCGCGGAAACCAGGGTCTCGGTCGCCGTTTGATGGATCTGTTGTTGCATGCTGCCGGGCCGTGCGGTGTTGGTCAGGCGTATGGCCTCGACGAGGTCCGAAATTTTCTCCGTCTCGCCCACGCCGCGCCCGACCGCCTGTTTGAGGAGTGCGGCGGCGCGGTCGTCACCATTGTGCGCCGCCAAATTCCGCGCCTCGCCTTGCCGGGCCGATAAATTTTGCACCTGCAAGCCGACGACGGTGCAACCGGTGGAGAGTGAGACCATGGCGAGGGCGGCCAAGGCGTGGAGGGTGGCGAGAGGAGGACGGGCAAACATGGCAAAGTGAACCTATCGGGATGGGCGGTGATGGAAAGCCTGCCCTATGCTTCCGGCGCTTGGGTAAAGAGCGTGCGCCAGTGTGCCAGGCGTTCGGCGATGCGTTTTTCTTCGCCGCGGTCGGAGGGCTCGTAGAAGACGCGGCCCTCGGGCAGGTAGGCCTGCGGGACGTAGGCGTCGGGGAAGTCGTGGGAATATTGGTAGGAGGGGGCAGGATCGGTCTCACCGGCGGTTTTGGGGTGTTTGTCGCGCAGATGCTCGGGGACGGCGAGGGTGCGGCCTTTTTGCAGGTCGGATTGTGCGGCCCGGAGTCCGGCGTAGGCCGTGTTGCTCTTCGGCGCGGTGGCCAGATAAACGGTGGCGTGGGCCAACGGGATCTGCGCCTCGGGCAAGCCGAGGAATTCGCAGGCCTGCTGGGCGGCGACGGCGAGGAGCAGCCCGCGGGAGTCGGCCAGGCCGATGTCCTCGCTGGCGGCAATGACGAGGCGCCGGGCGATGAAGCGGATGTCTTCCCCGGCATGGAGCATTTTGGCCAACCAATAGAGCGCGGCATCGGGATCGCTGCCGCGGATGCTTTTGATGAAGGCGCTGATCGTATCGTAGTGCGCATCATCCTTGGCATCGTAGACCACGGCTTTGCGTTGGATGCTTTCCTCGATGACGGCGCGGGTCAGGCGGATGGAGCCATCCGCCGAAGGTTCGGTGGTCAGTGCGGCCAACTCGAGGGCGTTGAGGCAGCGGCGGGCGTCCCCGTCGCAAATTTCGCCCAGATGCGCGGCAGCCTCTTCATCAAGGCTGATCTTTCGGGCGCCCAGACCGCGTTCCGCATCGGTCAAAGCACGGTCCAGGAGCGCGCGCAGATTTGCGAACGAGAGCGGACGAAGCTCGAAGACGAGCGAGCGGGAGACAAGCGGGCTGTTGACGTAGAAAAATGGATTCATCGTCGTCGCCCCGATCAGTCGCACCGTGCCGCGCTCCACGTCGGGGAGGAGGACATCCTGCTGGGCTTTGTTGAAGCGGTGGATTTCGTCGATGAAGAGCACGGTGCGGGTGCCGTCGCGGGCGAGGCGCAGGGCGGCGGCGGCCATGACCTTGCGCATTTCGGCCACCGTGCTCTCCACGCCGCTCAGGCGCTCGAAGCGGGCGTCGGTGGTGCGGGCGATGATCTCGGCCAAGCTGGTCTTGCCCGTGCCGGGCGGACCGTAGAGGACGACGGACGAAAACCGGTCGGCTTCGATGGCGCGACGGAGAAGTTTGCCGGGCCCGAGGATGTGTTCCTGCCCGGCGTATTCGTCCAAGGATCGCGGCCGCATCCGCTCGGCCAGCGGGGCGTGGGCCGCCGCGGTGGAGGTTGCCTCGGCGGCGAAAAGGTCGTCGGAGGCCATAATCAGACTAATTTAGCTTGGACCCGCGGCGGGGCGAGGCGGATATTGCCTGACTATGGCGGACTTGGGGCAACAGATGGAGGAACTCGGGCAAAAGGCGCGTGCGGCGGCGCGGGTCCTGGCCTTGTCTTCGAAGGATCAAAAAAATGCGGCGCTCATGGCCATGGCCGATGCCTTGGGGGCTTCCGGGGAGGATATTCTCGCCGCCAACGGCCGGGATCTCGCGGCGGCACCGGGCTATGGTCTCAATGCGGCGGCGGTGGATCGTCTCAAGCTGGATGCCGCACGCATCCGGGCCATGGCGGAAGGCGTGCGCCAGGTGGCGTCCTTGCCCGATCCGTGCGGGGAAATCATCCGCGAATGGACGCGTCCCAACGGGATAACCATCACCAAGATCCGCGTGCCGATCGGGGTGGCCGGGATTATTTACGAGTCGCGTCCGAATGTTACGGCCGATGCGGCGGTGCTTTGTTTGAAATCCGGCAATGCGTGCATTCTCCGCGGTGGCAAGGAGGCGATTCATTCGAATACGGCAATCGCGCGGGCCCTTTCCGCGGGGGCGGTCAAGGCGGGGTTGCCGGCGGAGGTGATTCAATTGGTGCCTTTCACCGACCGCGAGGGGGTGCGGTTGTTGGCGCAGATGGACCGCTACCTTGATGTGATCGTGCCGCGGGGTGGTCATGCGCTGATCGAAGCGGTCGTCGAGCACGCCCGCATGCCGGTCATCAAGCATTACCACGGGGTGTGTCATGTCTATGTGGATCAGGCGGCGGACCTCGCGATGGCTGAAGAAATCGCGGTCAATGCCAAGTGCCAGCGTCCGGGGGTGTGCAACGCGATGGAGACCTTGCTGGTCCACCGTGAGGTGGCGGAGAAATTTTTACCCTCCGTGGCCCGGGCGCTGCGGGACCAAGGGGTCGAGTTGCGGGGCGACCGGCGCACTGTTGAAGTGCTCGGTGCGGGGATCAAAGCGGCTACCGAGGAAGATTGGACGACGGAATACCTCGATCTGATCCTGAGCATTCGCGTGGTCGATTCGCTCGAAGCGGCGATCGACCACATCGAGCATTACGGTTCGCATCACAGTGATTCCATCGTGACAACCGATGAGGCGGCGGCGCGCAAATTTCTGGCCGCGGTCGATTCGGCGGCGGTCTTCTGGAATGTGTCGACGCGTTTCAGCGACGGCGGAGAATTCGGCTTTGGCGCGGAAATCGGGATTAGCACGGACAAATTGCACGCGCGCGGGCCGATGGGGTTGGAGGAATTGACGACCTACAAGTATCTCGTGACCGGCGACGGGCAGGTGCGGGGTTGAGCGATGGGGAAAACGTTGCAGGTTTTTTACGAGGGTCGCGTGCAGGGCGTGGGCTTTCGTTACACGGCGCGGCGGGTCGCGGCGGGGTATGATGTGGCGGGCTATGTGCGAAACCTTCCGGACGGGCGGGTTGAATTGGTCGCCTCGGGGGATGACGAGGAGGTGGACGGATTTTTGCAGGGGTTGCGGGAGAGCGAGTTGGCGGGGCATATGGCCACGGAAGAAGTGGGCGAGATCGGCAAACCGGCGGGCTTGCGTGGATTTGAAATCCGTTATTAGTCCCTGAACCCGCGCGTTGGCGGGTGTGGTTGGGGAGTAACTGGGGCCGGCGTCGACTGTGAGCTTGGGCAGGCAGAGGCAAGAAAGCCACGAATAGAAGAAGATGGCAGAAGATGGTGTTTGCGCCGCTGACACGGCGCAAACACAGTCCCCGGAGAGATGCCATGAGCGGGGCGCGTGTCAGCGCGCCCCGCTTATCCTCTTTCATCTTCTTCTATTTGAACGCTTCGCTCAGCTCTCCGAGCTGTCTGTCTCGCTGCGCTCGGCTGTAGCCTGTCTTTAGTCCCTTTCGAGAGAGTAACTCTCATTGAGTTAGTGGGGAGTCCCTGAACCCGCGCGTTGGCGGGTGTGTGCTGGGAGTAACTGGGGCTACCACCACTGCCAAGGGCACTGCCAAGGGCAAAGGCACCGACGCTCATAGAGCGCCGCTACATCTCCACAAAAACTTGTAGCGGCGGTCTATGACCGTCGCTGCCTGAAAACACTTCGAGTTACTTGGGAGGGAACCGCGGAGGGGGGGGAGATGGGGGGAGCGGAGGGACGAGGGGCTGAGACCTGAACCGGAGGCCGCAGGCCGGAGATAGGTCGCCGCAGCGACCAAAGCTGAGTGAAGGGTGGATGATGGGAGAAGGTTTGGGTGGAGTGTATTTTTCTGGCTCCTCGGTGGTTAAAAAAATCGAGGTTGGGAAAGCGGTCATGACTGGGTTATGAGAGATGCCATCCATGAGCGCCGCACCGGTTGAAATCGAACACCTGACCAAGGTCTTCAAAATTCCCATGCGCCGGGAGCGGGTCGTGGCGGTGCGGGATCTTTCGATCAAGGTCGAACCCGGGGAGGTTTACGGATTGCTCGGACCGAACGGCTCGGGGAAAAGCACGACGCTGAAAATTCTGCTCGGACTGGTTTCGCCGACGCGGGGGCAGACCAAAGTTTTCGGCGAGGACAGCACCTGGGTGCGCAGCCGGAAGGACGTGGGGTTCGTGCCGGAAAACCCTTACTTTTACAAATTCCTCAGCGGGGCGGAGACCGTGCGGTTTTTCGGGAAGCTGAGCGGGATGGGCGGGGCGGTTTTGGAGGCGCGGGTCAAGGAGTTGCTGGAATTGGTCGGCCTGACCGAAGCCGCGGACCGTCGGGTGGGTGCTTATTCGAAGGGGATGCTGCAACGCATCGGCCTGGCTCAGGCGCTGGTCCAGGATCCGGGATTGCTGGTGCTCGATGAGCCGACGGCCGGGGTCGATCCGGTCGGGTCACGCGAGATCCGGGATTTGATTTTGGAGCTCAAGGCCCGGGGCAAGACCATCCTGCTTTGCTCGCATCTTCTTTCGCAAGTGCAGGAGATTTGCGACCGGGTGGGAATTTTGGCCCGCGGTCAGTTGGTGCGCGAGGGACGGGTGGAAGACCTCCTCGCGGTGCGCGACCGCACGGAAATCGTGCTGGAGCAGGTCTCGCCGGAAAAGTTGTCCGCACTGCAAGAAGCCGCGGAAAAGCTCGGGCTGAAAATTGTCTCAAGCGGACGGCCGCAAACCACCTTGGAGAATTTGTTTCTCGAGGCGATCGAGCCGGCGCAGTCGGCGGATGCGGGGTCGGGAAGGAAGTAGGGGGAGGGCGGAGGCTTGAGTTTGAGACTGGAGTGAAAGGTGGATCGCGTTCTCCGGACGCGATGGGTGCGGTCCGCTGGCCAGCGGACCCTACCGGGGAAGATACAAGGGACTGGAGCGTTTTCGGCGAAACTTTTTACAAGCGCTACAGCGGTTTGCAGAAAAGTAGCACGGGCATCTTGCCGGCAAGATGCCCGTGCTACTTTTTTCACGCGCGGTCCTCCATGAGCCAGCGGGTGATGCGGGCGAGGACGTCTTCGGTGTTGATGTCGTGCCAGAGGAGGTGATGGCTGTCGGGGTAGAAGACGTATTCTTTTTCGGCGGCGGCGAGGCGGTCGAAGAAGGCGCGGCTTTGGTCAGGGCGGATGAAGACGTCGCGTCCGGCGGAGAGCATGAGCGTGGGCACATCGATGCGGGTGGCGGACTGCTGCGCTTCCTGCATGAGGTCGTGGAAGCGGGCGAGGAAGTCGATGGTGAAACCGCACACACGGTGCGGGATCGTGTCGAGGTAGGCCATGTATTCGTCGTCGGCGGTGAGCCGGGGGATGCAGGTTTTGCCGTGGACGAAGCGCATGGGGGAAATTTTCAAGCGCGGCACCCAAGTGCTGGCTTGGCGCATGAGGGCAACGGTCCAACCGGGCACGGGGGCGCGGGTTTCGGGCACGGGGGCGGAGAGCACGAGGCGTTGCGGGCGCAGGGCGCCGTGGGCCACGGCGTCGACGGCGACGAGGGAGCCCATGCTTTCGCCGATGAGGTGGTAGGGCGTGTCCGGCAGATGGGTGGCGACGAAGGCGGCGAGGTCGGCGCGCCATTCCTGCGGGTCGAGGAAATGTCCGCGGCGGAGGTGGTCGGGGTCGTTGCCCTGGCCGCGCAGGTTGAGCGCCCAGACGGTGCAGCCTTCGGCGGACAGGCGGCGGGCCAGCGGACCGAAGTCGGCCGCCGAGCCGCTCAGACCGTGGAGGCAAATGACGTGGCTTCCGGGTGACTCATCAACGTTCGGCCACACCAGGCCGGGGAAGGGTGTGCCGTCGTGCGCCGCCCAAGTGAATGGCTGCGAACCGCGGGCGACGTGGTCGACGGTGAGGGAGGAGTCGTTGGGCACGGTCTTGTTTTCCCCGCTGCGGGTAGGCGGGGCAAGCGGCGATCGCGCTTGCCGGTTCGGCGTGGCCCGCGCAAGTTCGCGGCATGGAACCGGTGAATCTGGCGGAGTTCGAGGAGGTGGCGCGGGGAAAATTGGCGCGGGAGGCTTACGAGTATTATGCGGGTGGGGCGAACGATGAGGTGACCTTGCGGGCCAATGGCGAGGCTTACGGGAACCTGAGGCTGTATCATCGCGTGCTGCGCGATGTGGCGGTGCGGGACACTTCGGTCGAGGTGCTGGGGGAGCGGATTTCTTTTCCCGTGATGGTGGCGCCGACGGCATTTCAACGCATGGCCTGTGACGAGGGTGAGTGCGCCACGGCGCGGGCGGCGGCGCGGGCGGGGACGATCATGGTGATGAGCACGCTGGCAACCACGGTCATTGAGGACGTGGTCGCGGCGGCGGAGGGTCCGAAGTGGTTTCAGCTCTACATTTACAAGGATCGCGGAGTGACGCTCGACTTGGTGCGGCGGGCCGAGGCGGCGGGTTGCCGGGCGTTGGTGCTGACGGTGGACACCGCGGTATGGGGGCAGCGGGAGGCGGACGTGCGTAATCATTTCAACCTGCCGGACGGTTTGACCGTGGCGAACTTGGCCACGCACGCGAAGGAGCATTTTCCGGAGGGAATGGCGGGCTCAGGGTTGGCGGCTTATGCGGCGGCCCTGCTCGATGCTTCGCTGACGTGGAAGGATCTCGAGTGGTTGCGCGGTCAGACGAAGTTGCCGGTGCTGCTCAAGGGTGTGGTGCACCCGGACGATGCGCGGGCGGCGGTGGAACACGGGGCGGCGGCGGTGATTGTGTCCAACCACGGTGGACGTCAGCTCGATTCGTCGCCGGCGACGATCGAAGCGTTGCCGCGGGTGGTGGAAGCGGTGGCGGGAAAAATTCCGGTATTGATTGATGGCGGCGTGCGGCGGGGCACGGATGTGGTCAAGGCGGTGGCTTTGGGGGCGAAGGCGGTGCTGATCGGACGGCCGATTTTGTGGGGCTTGGCGGCCGACGGCGAGGAGGGGGCCTATCGGGTGCTGGAGTTGCTCAAGGCGGAGTTCGATCTGGCCATGGCGTTGTGCGGGGCGCGGACGGTGGGGGAGATTGGGCGGGAGTTGGTGGTGGGGTAGTTTTGGTTTTTTTAGTTTTCGGTGTTCAGTGTTTGGTGAGTTCTTTGGGGTCGTGATGCAAGGTAGGGCGCAACGTCCCCGGCGCGGTTGGAGAAAGGGCAGCGGGCGGTTCTCATTGCCCGGAGGGCGCCGTGGGAGACTTATGCATTGCAAATAGCCTGACCATTTGTATAGTATTGTTTCATGATTGACCGACCCTTTTGGAGACAAACCATCGAGTCTGCTTGGCGCGAAGCGCCTATTGTCTGGCTCAGCGGGGTTCGTCGTTCGGGCAAGACAACGATTGCCCAATCGGTGGGAGGGCCTGGGACGCGTTTCGTGAATTGCGATATCCCGGCGGTGGAGGAGACGGTTCGCGATCCGGTCCTGTTTTTCCAAAACTGCCCCTCGTCCGTTCTGGTCTTCGACGAAATTCAACAACTGCGCGACCCCGCCCGCCTTTTGAAAATCGGGGCGGACATGTTTCCGAACATCAAAATCCTGGCCACGGGATCATCCACCCTCGCCGCCGGGAAAAAATTCCGCGACACGCTGGCCGGTCGCAAGCGCACCGTGCACCTCGTCCCGGTCCTGTTGCCGGAGTTGGCCGCCTTCGGCACCACGCTTGAGCGCCGCTTGTTCCAGGGCGGGCTCCCTCCCTCACTTTTGGCGGACGAAAAAAAACCGGCCTTCTACCGCGAGTGGATGGACTCCTTTTTCGCCCGCGACATCCAAAGACTTTTCGGTTTTCGCGACATAAACCGCTTCACCGCCTTTCTCGAATACATTTTCCGGCAAAGCGGGGGACAATTGGATGTATCCAAGGCCGCCTCGGAACTCGGCATCGCCCGAGCCACGGTTGAAAGCCATCTGCGCGCTCTGGAAATCACCCACGCCGCCACTTGCGTGCGTCCTTTCCATCGCGGCTCGCGCCGGGAAATCGTCAAGCAACCGAAGGTCTATGCCTTCGACACCGGCTTCGTTTCCTTCGTCCGCGGATGGGATCCTCTTCGCCCCGATGACTTGGGCCCGCTGTGGGAACATCTTGTCCTGGAGACCTTGCAAGCCTTGTTTCCGGATTCACCGCCGCTCTACTGGCGCGACAAAAGCGGTCACGAGATCGACTTTGTCATTCCCAAGAGCCGCGATTCCGTGGACGTCATCGAATGCAAATGGAACCCCGCAGCATTTGATCCCGCGCCGCTCGCGGCGTTCCGCGCCATCTATCCACAAGGCCGCAACTTCCTTGTCTGCCCCGCCAGCACGCCAAGCCACGTACGATCGTCCAAAGGCCTGAAAATCCACGTGGTGGACCCGACTGGCCTTCCTCGTTGAAATACTGGGGACTTCTGCGGGACTTTACCGGTAAATATGTTTTGGGAGGGACAGCTGGTCTCAGCTGTCCGCGCGTTTTCAGGAATATCGATGGTGATTTTCATGCTCCTCATTCCGCCCAAAAGGGATCTTGGACAAGTGCACCGGTCTTACACGTTCCAACCTGCGGGAGTAACTGGGGCTACCATCCCTGCCTGAAAACACTTTGAGTTACTCGCGAGGCAAAAACCCCACCCTACCAAGGAATGTCATTAGAGCGTTTTCGGCGAAGCTTTTTACAAGCGCTGCAGCGATTTTGCGGAACAGTGGCACGGGCATCTTGCCCGTGATCGCTGAACATCATCGGCAGGATGCCGATGCCACGTAGTCAAACCCCAATGGATCAAACGGGCCAGCGTAAAGACTTGGATCGAAAACACTCTAATCGAAGTAGACATCCGCATGGTCGTAGAATGGGGAGCAGGAGCAAAGGAAGCGGAGTTTTGACCGTGCGGTGATTTGGTGGCGGGCGCCGGCGGGAATGAGGATGGCATCGCCGGGGCCGACTTCGCGGGTTTCGCCATCGACCTCCATGAGGGCCGTGCCTTCGAGGAGGAAGTAAAATTCCTCGCAAATTTTGTGGTGGTGGCGTTCGGTGGTCTGGCCCGGAGCCATGGTGGCCTCGGCCAGACTGTGCTTTTCCACGGGCGCATTGGTGCGGTCAAGGATGCTGCGGATGGTCGAGCCGTCTTTGGTCGTGAAGGGGCTTTGATTTTCGAGTTGCTGGACTATCATGGGATCACACTATGCGATTTTTCGAAGGTTGCACTGCTTTGATCACCGGGGCGTCGTCGGGGTTGGGCGCGGAGTTCGCCCGGCAACTGGCGCCGGTGGCGGGCACGCTGGTGCTGGTGGCGCGGCGGGCGGGGCATTTGGACGAGTTGAAGGCGGAACTGGAGGCGCGCTATCCGGGTGTGCGGGTTTTTGTTTATGTGATGGATCTGACGCGGGAAAATCAGAACCGCGATTTCGTGGAGTGGCTGGAGCGGGAAAAGGTCCAGGTCAATTTTTTGGTCAACAATGCGGGGATGGGCGACCGGGGGCCGTTTGCCACGGGGGACTGGGCGAAGATCCATGCGATGCTGGAGGTGAATGTCGTGGCGCTGACCCGGCTGACGCATCATTTGCTGCCGATGTTGCTGGAGGGTGGGCGCGGGGCGATCCTCAATGTGAGTTCGATCGCGGGATTGATTCCGTTGCCGCACATGTCGGTTTATGCGGCGACGAAGGCGTATGTGAACAGTTTTAGCGATGGTTTGCGCATGGAATTGCGCGATTCGGGGATCACGGTGACGGCGGTGTTGCCGGGGCCGGCGGAGACGGAGTTCGGTCAGGTGGCCTCGCGTGGGACGGGTGAACCGGAATGGAGTTCGCCGGATGGATTGCTTGTGCCGGTGGATGAAGTGGTGCGCAAGGCGCTCGGCGCGGTGGCGGCCGACAAGGCGCGGGTCATTCCCGGTTGGAAGGTGGCGTTGGTCATGGGTTTGGCCGTGGCGCTGCCGCTGGGAATTCTCCGGGCGATTTTGCAGCGCAAAGCACGCTGAGCGGAGGATCTGATTTTTTTTCCGGGACGTAACGCATGACAATGAACCAAGCCAAGATTCGCAAGGTGCCCATCGATCCGCTGGCGTTGGCCCGCTTCAAAAAGACGTTCGAGCTAATCAACACGCATCTTTACAGCGTGGAGGAACGGATCCGGGCTCAGGCGCGGGCCTTTGATCCGGCGATGGAGGGTTATGTGGGTTACGTTTGCAATTCATCCGGCAAGCGGTTGCGTCCGGCCCTGGCGCTGTTGGCCGGCGGGTCCACGGGCAAGATCACCTCGAGCCATGTCGATCTGGCGGTGATCATTGAACTGATCCACATCGCCACGCTGGTGCATGACGACATCATGGATGGCGCGGATTTGCGCCGGGAGCAACCGACGGTCAATGCCAAGTGGGGCAATGCAATCAGCGTGCTGCTCGGCGACGCGTTGCTCGCGCACGCCATGAGGTTGGCTACCAATTTTTCCGAGACCGAAGTGGTGCGGCGTATTGCTGATGCGGCGGCGGAAGTTTGCACCGGGGAAATTATCCAGACCCAGCGGCGGTTCGATTTGAATTTGTCGGTGCCGGACTACTACAAGATCGTCGAGATGAAGACGGGGGCGCTTTTCGCGGCCTCGGCGGAGTTGGGGGCGTTCTTGAGCGAGACGACGCCGGAGCGGATCGGGGCGTTGAAGCAGTTCGGGCTCAAGCTCGGGACGGCCTACCAAGTCTATGACGATTGTCTCGATCTGGTCGGAACCGAAGAAGAAATCGGCAAGACGTTGGGGAGCGATTTGCGCAAAGGGAAACTGACCTTGCCCTTGATCTTCCTGTTGCAGTCGGCGCGACGGAGCGGGGATCACGATAAGGTGAGCGCGTTGTTGCTCGGGGGTGACGAGGTGGAAGCGGAGAAAATCGTCTCCATGCTGATGGAACGAGGGGCCTTGCAGCAGACCGTTCAGGCTGCCAACCAATTGGTGGAGGAAGCCTTGGAAGGGCTGGATGCGCTGGACGAAAACCGGTTCACCAGCGGGTTGCGCGGGGTGGCGGAATATTTGCAGGCCTTGATCCGGCGGGTGGCGGGGGGTTGATGGTAGGGGCACGCGGCTCGCGTGCCCGCTTCCACCGGGCGGACGAGCGAGGCCGCTCGTCCCTACCTTTGGCGCGGCGTGAAGTTGATGCACCGTGGGGCGGACGCTTCTCTGGAGCGCGAGAGTTGACGCGGACTCGTCGAATCCGCGATCCTTGGGGAATTGATGAAACTTTTTGTTTTTGCGTCGGGTTGTCTTTTCCTTGCCGCCGCCGTTCCATTATCTGCCGTCGAGTATTCTTCCATCGCGGCACCTGGAGTTGTGGTCACCGGGGTTCGTTCGATCAATGCTTCCAACGATGACGTTGTCATTACGGCCAGCTACACTTCCGGGGGTGTAACCCAGGGGGCGCTTTACAGCGGGTCTCTTGCCGCGGTGACCAATGCCCCGATAAGCAGCTGGGTGCCGTTGGTTCCGGTCATCAGCGGCCAAACGGTGACCAGCACGTCGCTGTATGGTCCCAACACGGCACGATTCACGCCCCGCATCGGGCAGGGGAACGTTATTGCGGTGGGCAGCTACAAATACGATGAATCGGCGGCGGATCACGGGGTGATCTACGAGGGGCCGGTGTCTGGTGGCGGCACCTGGACCCAAATCGACGCCACGTCCCTGGTGACCAATGGCACTCTTTTGAACACCATCGCCCACAGCACAATGGGCAGCCTGGTTGTGGGGAACTATGACACCAGTTTGGCGACGGGAAATGCCTTCATCTATAACATGAGCAACGCGTCATGGGTGAATCTTGCCCCGACCGGATCCGCCAGCTTCACCGCCTACGGTATCTGGCAGAACTCGGAGACCTCTTTCACCATCGCGGGCGGTTCAAGCGCGCTGGGGTCGGGCGGCCTCGATCTGGGGTATCTGGTCAATTATGATAGCAGCACCGGGCAAACCTCCGACTTCAAGACCTTCAGCTACAACAATGCGCCGGTCACCGCGTTGATTTCCCATTTCGACGGCATCACAGCGACGGAGACAGGGTTCAACCTCACGGGCGACTATCTAATGATTGGAGGCGGGCTCGGTGCGTTTTTTGCCTCGGTGGATGTTCTCCCGGGCGGAGGCTTCGGGGAGGCGGTGTGGACGGATATTGCCTTCACCGGAGCCGATGAAACCAGTGGCAACACGGTGGTTGGGGACAGCGTGTTGGGAATATACACCGCGGGAGGTGCTCCCCTGAGTTATGTCGCAACCGTTCCGGAGCCGGGCACCACTGCACTACTTTTGCTTGGAGCCGGGTATTTGTTGTTTCGGGGACTTCGGCGGTAGGAGGAGATTGTGGGCGCAGGCTGTTCCCGAGGTCTCGTTTGAGGGAGAGGCCGATTGGGTCCGGGAGGAGGGCGTGATTGGAAAGGTTCCTGCGCGGGGTGATGCGGGGGCGGCGGGGGCTGATGGCAGGGGCACGCGGCTCGCGTGCCCGTTTCCACCGGGCGGACGAGCGGGGCCGCTCGTCCTTACCTTTGGCGCGACGCAGGCTGGTGTGATTGCCATGCGGTTGCTTATCTTTCGCGCGTGGCGACGCCGAAGATCAAAGACTGGCCGGCGGAGGAGCGGCCGCGGGAGAAGTTGATGCACCGTGGGGCGGATGCGTTGAGCGATGCGGAGTTGCTCGCCATTTTTTTGCGCACGGGGACGCCCGGGCGCACCGCGGTGGATGTCGGCGACGAAATGATCAAGGCCGCCGGCGGATCCTTGGCGCGGATGGCCCCGATGACGGTGAAAGAGTTGCGAAAGTTGGCCAAGGGAGTGGGCCTGGCCAAGGCGTGCGAAATGGCCGCGGGGTTCGAAGTGGGCAAGCGTTTGGCGCGGCAGACGGCACAAAGCGAACCTCTGGGGACGCCGGAGAAAATTTACGCTTTCATGGGCCCGCTGCTGCAAAATCTGCCCCGGGAGTCGCTGCGGGTCGTGTTGCTCGATACACGGCACCGGCTGATCCACGCGGAAGAAGTTTCGCTCGGGACGATCAACGAAAGCCTGGCCCATCCGCGGGAAATCCTCCGTCCGGCGATCAGTCACGGGGCTTACGCCTTCATCCTGGTGCACAATCATCCTTCGGGTGATCCGACCCCGAGCGAGGCGGACCGCGCCCTGACCCGCCGCATCCGCGAGGCCGCGGACTTGGTGCAGATTCATCTACTGGATCATGTCATCATCGGCCGTGAGCGCCCCGGAGCCCCTCCTTACTTCAGCTTCAAGGAGCATGGGCTGCTTTGAGTTGAGGGTTGAGGGTTGAAAGTTGAGGGAGAGTCAGAGGATGATTCCGTTTCTTTGGCGAATTTGATTTTCTCTCAACCCTCATCCCGCAACTCTCAACTTCCATGAACATCCATCCCACCGCGCTCGTGGCCGACGGGGCCAAGCTGGCGAATGACGTCAAGGTCGGGCCCTACTCGATCATCGGGGCGGAGTCGGAGGTTGGCGCGGGTTGCGTGATCGGGGCGCAGGTGATTTTAGAACACCGCGTCGTGCTCGGCGAGGGGACGAAAGTCGGGCACGGGACGATCTTGGGGGCGAATCCGCAGGATTTGGGATTTGAGGTGAAGCGGAAGGACACCGGCGTGCGCATCGGGCGCAACAATACGATCCGCGAACACGTCACGATCAACCGCGCCACCCTAGAAAACGCGGACACCGTGGTGGGGGACGACAATTTTCTTATGACAGGGTGTCACTTGGGGCACGACTGCCTCCTTGGTCACCGTGTCATCGTGGCCAATAACGTCCTCCTAGCTGGTCATGTGAAGGTGGCCGACAGCGCTTTTCTCGGCGGGGGCTCGGTCTTCCACCAATTTGTCACGGTCGGTTGCTTGGCCATGGTGCAGGGGGATTCCGGTTGCAGTAAAAACATCCCTCCTTACACCGTGGCGTCGAGGTTGAACACGGTCGTCGGCCTGAACTCGATCGGACTGCGGCGCGCCGGGCTCTCGGCTGAGGTGCGTTTGCAACTCAAGCGGGCCTTCCGGTTGCTTTATTTGTCACGCTTGAACGTGGCGCAGGCCCTGGAGGCCGCGGCCAAGGAGGATTGGGGGCCGGAAGCGGCGCAGTTTTTTGAATTCGTGCGTGCCTCAAAGAAACGGGGGATTTGCGATTATGTGGGGAAGGGTCTGGCCGGGGAGGAGTGAACAGTCGGCGTCGGGGACCCACCTTGCGGCGTGGCAAGCGGCGCCGCTACATCGGAAATTTTGTTACGGCAATGGCGGAGAAGGCTTCGTACACGTTGGAGCGGTGCTCGCAGAAAAGGATGTCGATTTCCGGGGGGCCCGGGCGCTTGGTGCCACGGTAGGCGTAGATGACGCGGTATGAGCGGACTTTGATGCGGTAGTAGCCATGCAGGTCGTCTTCGAGCGCTTTGATGTCGCACTTTTCTTCCTCAAGCAAACGGATGGCCCGGCGCAGACGCTTGCGCGAGTCGGGGGCGAGGCGCTTGATGTATTCGCTGACCTGGTGCGCGACGTTGACCTTCATTCTTTCTCGTCGAGGACGGAGAGGGGATAGAACTTCGTTTTGCCGGCTTCGTAGTCGCGGATGGCTTTCATCGCTTCCGGGTTGGCGAGGATTTCCATAGTTTCGAGGAGCGCCTCGAAGCGTTCCGGCGAGAGGAGGTAGCCGACGACTTTGTCGCGGCGGGTGATGACGACCGGATGCTCGGCGGCCTCGCGGACCACGGCGGGAAACTTGGCTTGGGCTTCGGTGATGGAATACGTAGTTGCCATAATGTTCTACGTAGCTTGATTGGGGGCGGATAGCAAGTTTTCCAGCGTTGTGCTGGCGGTCGGCGTCTTGGCCCGTAGGCTGTCGCGTAGTTCAAACGATGATGGAATTTCCCGCCACCCGGCAGTTGGCGCTACAACGCCTCGACGAGTTTCTGGAAGAGGCTCCGCACTATGCGGCAAGGCGCAATCATGTCCTGCCGGGTCATACGCAGGTTTCGCGGCTGTCCGCCGCGATACGGCATCGCTTGATCACGGAGGCCGAGGTGGTGGAGGCGGCGCTGCAGAAGTATCCCTTCCGCCTGGTCGAAAAATTTTTGCAGGAGGTGCTTTGGCGCGGTTATTGGAAGGGGTGGTTGGAAATGCGTCCGCAGGTGTGGGATCGCTACGGTGTTTCGTCCGGCCGTTTGGACGATGCCGGGGGTCCAGAAGTTGCCGCGGCCTGCCGCGAAGTGGCCGCAGGCCGGTCACCCTCGGGCATCATGAATCACTTCGCGTGCGAATTGCTCGAGACCGGTTACCTGCACAATCATGCCCGGATGTGGTGGGCTTCGTATTGGATCCACCATTGCGGGTTGCCCTGGGAACTCGGCGCGCAGCATTTTTTCCGTCATCTGCTCGACGCGGACCCGGCCAGCAACACGCTGGGCTGGCGGTGGGTGGCCGGAGAACAGACGCGGGGCAAGACCTACCTGGCCACCGCCGGGAACATCCGCAAGTTCTGCGCTCCGGAACTGCTCGAGCGGGCGGGAGGCACCGGACTCGACGAGCATGTGGAGGCCCGGGCCGGTCTGGCCACCGATCCGACGGTCGATGACTTGAGTGGGCTGCCGGAACTTCCAAACGAAGTCGGGTTGCCTGACCCACAGCAGCGCATTGCGCTCATTCTGCATGACGAGGACCTTTGCCTGGAAACAAGTCCGGCGGCTCCGCTTCGGCCGGCGGTGGTCTTGCAGTTTGTTCCGGAGCCGGAACTCCCGCGGTCGGAACCGCGCGCGCAATGGCTTGAGTTGGCGCGGGCGGATGCGGCCCGGCGGGCCGGAGAGCATTTCGGTTGTGAGGTCCGTGCTTGCCGGACCCGCGAGGAATTCATCCAAGCCTGCGGAGCGGAGAAAATTGCCTCGGTGTTCCACATGGAGCCTTTTGTGGGGCCGCTGCGCGATCAACTCCGGGATTTGCCGGGGGAACTTGTGCGGCGGGAGATTTCCTTGGTCCGGTTGCGCCGGAAGTGGGATTCCGTCTTGCTGCCGCAGGCCAGCCGCGGGTTCTTTCCGTTTTGGAACAAGGTGGGGCGGTTGCTCGCCAAATCCGGCGCGGAGGGGCTCTCATGAAAGGAGTGGCCAAGTCGGATTTGCCGGAGAAGCTTTGCGCGGCCTGTGGCCGTCCTTTCCGCTGGCGCAAGAAGTGGGAGCGTGACTGGGATGCGGTGCGCTATTGCAGCGAGGCCTGCCGGACCGGACGGCGCGACCGGCGACGGCAGAACGAGGGGAAAGCGGCATGAGGGAAACTCCGGTCAACCTCGTTTGGTTCAAGCGTGACCTTCGCGTCCAAGACCATGAACCGCTGGCCGAGGCGGCGGCGGATGGGCCGGTGCTCGGCCTCTTTATCTACGAACCGGCGCTTTACCGCGCCGGGGAGTTTGATCCGTCGCATCTCATCTTCCTCAACCAATGCTTGGACGATCTCGGTCAGGCCTTGGCCGCGCGCGGGGGTGTGCTGGTCCTGCGCCACGGCGAAGCGGTGGAGGTTCTCGATCGCCTGGCGGAGGAGGTGCCGGTCAAAGCTCTCTTCTCCCACGCCGAGACGGGCAACATGACCACTTACCAGCGGGATATGCGTGTCGCGGCGTGGGCTGCGCAGCGGGGCATCCGCTGGCAGCAGTTCCGTCAGGATGGCGTGATCCGCCCCTTGCGCAGCCGCGATGGATGGTCGGCACGCTGGGCGGAACGGATGAACCGTCCGGCGCTTCTCCAGCCGGAGCGGATGGCTTCACCCCGCGGACTCTCCGAGGTTGGCCTCCTCGCGCCGGCAGACTTGGGTTTGCCGCCCAGTGCCAAGCCCGAAGCACAGCTTGGGGGCATGAACGAGGCGGGTGCGGTGATGCGTTCGTTTTTGCAGGCGAGGGGCGTGAATTACCGGGCGGACATGTCGAGCCCGGTTGCGGGATGGGAAGGGTGTTCGCGTTTGAGCCCGTATCTTGCTTTTGGCTGCCTCAGTATGCGGACGATTCACCAAGCAGCGGGGAGCCGGGTGGCCGAGCTGCGTGCCTTGGCCCGCAGCGGCGGGCCGGTCGACCGGCGGTGGCTCGGATCACTCTCCAGTTTCGGCGCGCGGCTGCGCTGGCATTGCCACTTCATGCAGAAGTTGGAAGACGAACCGCGCATCGAGTTCGAGAACTTTTCCCGGGCGTTCGAC
This sequence comes from Chthoniobacterales bacterium, assembly GCA_044359955.1. GTDB lineage: Bacteria > Verrucomicrobiota > Verrucomicrobiia > Chthoniobacterales > JACTMZ01 > JACTMZ01. Next base: position 24,951 of record JBIKLF010000010.1, read on the forward strand.
GGCATGCGCGAGGAATTTTCGGCGACGTCGGAAGCACGGGAACGTTTCCGTCGCTGGCAGGAAGGGACCACGGGGTATCCGATGGTCGATGCCTGTATGCGTGCGGTGCGGGCCACCGGATGGCTGAACTTTCGCATGAGGGCCATGGTGGCGAGCTTTGCGGCTTACCACCTTTGGCTGCACTGGCGTGAGCCGGCCGTTTATCTGGGGCGGCACTTTCTTGATTTCGAGCCGGGCATTCATTTCAGCCAGTTCCAAATGCAATCGGGGACCACGGGCATCAACACCCTGCGCATCTACTCGCCCGCGAAGCAGGCGCTCGATCAGGATCCGAAAGGCGTGTTTATCCGCCGCTGGATTCCCGAGTTGGCCAACGTGCCCGAATCGTGGTTGTCACAGCCGCATCTCATGCCCTTGGAGATGCAGACCCGCTGCGGTTGCTTCATCGGCAAGGATTACCCGGCTCCCGTGGTCGATCACCAATCCGCGGTGGCGCTGGCCCGGGAGCGGTTCGCGGCCGTGCGGAAGCGTCCGGGCACGCGGGCGGAAGCGAAGCGCGTGCTGACCAAACACGGGAGCCGCAAGCGTCCGGCGAAACGGGCGCGTCCGCGGGTCACTGCCACGCTGTTGTAGCAGTGCGCCTTTGCGGGGTCCTCAACGAATGAAATGGACGGAAAGAGAGGATGCCTTGGCTAGATTTCGACGCTTTCGATTTCCTCTTCCATGGTCTCGCTGACCACGGGGGCCATGGCTTGGAGTTTTTCACCGTCGCCGAGGCCGATCAGGCGCACGCCTTGGGCGTTGCGTCCGGTCATGCGGATCTCGCTCACCCGGGTGCGGACGCTTTGGCCGCCGCTGGTCATGAGCATGATTTCGTCTGTCTCGCGCACGCTGAGGGCGCCGACCACGTCACCGGTTTTGTCGGTGACTTTCATCGTGATGATGCCTTTGCCGCCGCGCCCTTGCAGACGGTATTCGTCGAATTCGGTGCGTTTGCCCACCCCGTTGGCTCCGGCCACGAGAAGGGTGGTGTCCGCGACAACCAGCGCGGCCCCGATGACGAAGTCGCCTTTGGCCGGACGGATGCCCCAGACTCCGGTGGCGGTGCGGCCCATGTCACGGATGTCTTCCTCGCTGAAACGGATGCTCATGCCGTCCTTGGTGATGAGGACAATTTCGTTGTGTCCGTTGGTCATGAGCGCGGCAATCAATTCGTCACCATCCTCGATATTGATCGCGATGATGCCCCCCTTGCGGATGTTGCGGTAGGAGGAAAGGTTGCTCTTCTTGATCACGCCGGTCTTGGTCGTGAAGAGGATGTGCTGGTTCTCGTCCCAGGTCTCGTCTTTGCCCGCGCCCAACTTCGACTGGATGCGCATGACGGCGGCAATTTCCTCGCCGGGTTTGAACTCGAGGAGGTTGGCGATGGAGCGGCCTTTGGCCGCGCGGCCCATTTCGGGGATGTTGTAGGCTTTTTCGACGTAGCAGCGTCCTTTTTTGGTGAAGAAGACGAGGTAGTCGTGCGTGCTCGCGGTAAAGAGGTGTTCGACGAAATCGTCCTCCGCGTTCTCCGCGTTGGCTTCGCGGGTCTGCATGCCGATGACACCTTTGCCGCCGCGTTTCTGGGCGCGGTAGGCGCTGACCGCGGTGCGTTTGATGAAGCCGCGGTGGGTCACGGTGATGATGCAGCCTTCGTTGGTGATGAGATCCTCGATGTTCATCTCACCTTCGTCGGGCACGATGTCGGTCAGCCGGGGGTTGGCGTATTTCGTTTGGATCTCGCGCAGTTCGCTTTTGATGATGTCGAGGACACGTTCCTCGCGGGCGATGATGTCGAGCAGGTCCTCGATGGTGGAAAGGAGGGTCTGGTATTCGCCGAGCACCTTGTCGCTCTCCAGGCCGGTCAACTGGTAGAGGCGGAGTTCGAGGATGTCGTCGACCTGCTGCTCGGTCAGCAGGTATTCGCCATCGGTCAGGCGCGCTTCGCTGCGGACTTTGATCCCGAATTTTTCGACCTGCTTGCGGGTGAATTCGAAAGCGAGGAGTTTGACTTTGGCTTCTTCGCGGTTTTTCGAGCCGCGGATGATGCGGATAAACTCGTCGAGGTTGGCCAGGGCGATGAGGAAGGCCTCGAGTTTTTCGGCCCGCACTTCGGCTTCGGCCAAGAGGTGGCGGGTGCGGCGCAGGACGACTTCGCGGCGGTGCTCGATGTAGCAGGCGATGGCTTCTTTGAGCGAAAGCAGCTTCGGCTTGCCATGGTCGATGGCCAGCATGGTGATGGAGAACGAGCTCTCCAGCGCGGTGTGCTTGTAGAGGTTGTTGATGACAACCTTGGGGTTGGCGTCGCGCTTGAGTTCGATGACCACGCGCGTGTTTTCGTCCGATTCGTCGCGGATGGCGCTGATGTCGGTGATCGTCTTCTGGTTGACCAGATCGGCCACCCGCTCGACGAAAGTGGCGCGGTTGACGTTGTAGGGGATTTCGGTGACGACGATCTGTTCGCGGTTGCCTTTGAGTTCCTCGACCCCGGCTTTGCCGCGGACCTTGACCGAACCGCGGCCGGTTTCGAGGTATTGGCGGATGCCGCCGACCCCGCAGAGTTGGCAACCGGTGGGGAAGTCGGGGCCTTTGACGTGCTTCATCAAGCCGTCGAGGTTGATATCGGGCCGGTCGATCTGCGCGCAGATGGCGTCGATCACTTCGCCGAGATTGTGCGGCGGCATGTTGGTGGCCATGCCGACGGCGATGCCGGTGCCGCCATTGACCAGAAGATTGGGGAAGGCGGCGGGGAAGACGACGGGCTCGGTTAGGCGTTCGTCGTAATTGGGGACGAAATCGACGGTCGATTTGTCCATATCGGCCATGAGGGCCGTGCCGAGGTGGGTGAGGCGCGCCTCGGTATAACGCATGGCGGCCGGCGGATCGCCTTCGACCGAGCCGAAGTTGCCCTGGCCGTCGACCAGAGTTTCGCGCATGGCCCAGCTCTGCGCCATGTGGACGAGGGTGGGATAAATGACCGCTTCGCCGTGCGGGTGGTAGTTGCCGCTCGTGTCACCGCAAATTTTCGCGCACTTGATCTGCTGGCGCCCGGGAAAGAGCCGCAGGTCGTGCATCGCGTAAAGGATGCGGCGCTGGGCGGGCTTGAGTCCGTCGCGCGCATCGGGCAAAGCGCGCGAGATGATGACGGACATGGAGTAGTCGAGGAAGGAGCGTGACATCTCCTCCGCGACATCGATCGGTTCGACTTTTTCGTTCTGGTTATACACGGGAAATTAGGTGACTGGCGTGACGTTTTGGCCCTGTTTCGGGCGAGTGTGGATTCTGTCCGCTCGACGGCTGCCCGACCAGCGCAAAGATCGGCTTTTGGCCGCGATTTCTCGATCTGTTTTTGCGGGGGTGGGTGGCCAGAGGCGGGCCGGTCAGTTCGCAATCTTTCGGCCGCACAACGCCCACGCCCCGATGGCAGGCGGTGGCTCTCTTATGACAAAACTTGTCATCAAGGTTGCAGTCTAGCATAACCCACACTCATGAACCTAAAAACGGAGATGAGAGTTGACCGATGAGGGTTGAGAGATTAGGCAACAAGGCGAGACGCCGCAGCCCAGCATCACCCTTGGGGTGACGGAGCGGAAATGGGCAAGCCTTTGATTTTCAGTCCCTCATTTGCCTCCGGCTGTCTACGCTTCGCTGCGGCTCTCAACCATAGACCCTCAACTTCCTTTCTAGGATGAAAGCCCTTTTTCCGGAATCTCTCACCAAACGCATCCGCACATCCAAGATCATCGCCGTGGTGGTGATTGACGAACCGTCTGCTGCCGTGCCACTGGCCAACGCCCTGCTGGCCGGCGGGATCGAGGCCATCGAACTGACCCTGCGCACGCCGACGGCATGCGAGTCGCTGGCGGCCATCCGCAACGCATGCCCGGACATGCTCGCCGGCTTGGGCACGGTGCTCACTGCCGAGCAGGTTGCCCAAGCGGTCGAGGGTGGAGCCGCCTTTGCCGTCGCGCCGGGGCTGAATCCGAATGTTGTGCGCGCAGCGCAAGCGGCGGGCTTGCCGTTCGCACCGGGAATCGTCACCCCCTCGGACATCGAGAACGCCGTGGCGCTGGGCTGCCGCTTACTCAAGTTCTTCCCGGCGGAAGCTTCCGGTGGCATTTCCTACCTCAAGTCGATGGGCGCTCCCTACGCCCACCTCGGCTTGGAATACATTCCGCTGGGCGGCCTCGATGAAAGCAACTTCACCCGCTATCTGGCCCTCGACAACGTGCCGGCCGTTGGTGGCTCGTGGATCGCCCCGCGTGAGCTGATCCGCGGCCGCAACTGGCATGTGATCACTGAAAACGCCCGCTGCGCCACCAAAGCAATTTCCTAATATGAAAACCACCATCGTCACCTTCGGAGAGATCATGGGACGGCTCTGTCCGCCCGGTCACCTGCGATTTGTGCAAGCCATGCCGGGTTCGCTCGACATCACTTTCGCGGGCGCGGAAGCCAATGTCGCCGCGTCGCTCGCCTTATTCGGGGCGAGGGCCCGCTTCGTCACCGCCCTGCCGGACAATGTGCTCGGCGACTCCTGCGTGCGCGTCTTGCGCGGCCTTGGCGTCGATACTTCGCGCATCCTCAAGACCAAGTCCGGCCGCCTCGGACTTTATTTCGTTGAGAAGGGCGCCAACCAGCGTCCGAGCCATGTCGTCTATGATCGCTCGCACAGCGCCATCGCCGAGGCGCGGCCCGCGGACTTCAACTGGTCAGCCATTCTCGAAGGGGCCTGCTGGCTTCATACCACCGGCATCACCCCCGCGCTCTCGCGCCATGCTTTCGAATCCTGCCTGGCGGCTGCCCGTGGCGCCAAAGCCGCCGGTCTCACGGTTTCCTGCGACCTCAACTTCCGCAAGAAGCTCTGGGACTGGGAGCCCGGCACCAAGTCCACCGATCTCGCCCGGCGTTGCCTGACCGAAATTCTGCCGCACGTGGATGTCTGCATCGCCAACGAAGAAGATGCCGCCGACGTGCTCGGCATCCACGCCGAGGGCAGCGACGTCGAAAGCGGCAGCCTCTCCGTCGATCGCTACCCGGAAGTCGCACGCGAGATCGTCCGCCTCTTCCCCAACATCGCCAAGGTGGCCATCACCCTGCGCGAGAGCATCTCCGCCTCGCACAACAACTGGGGTGCGATGCTTTATGATACTTCGTCGGACCGTGCCTATTTTGCGCCTTTGAAAAATGAGGAATACGCGCCCTACGAAATCCGCAACATCGTCGATCGCGTGGGAGGCGGCGACAGCTTTGGCGCCGGCCTCGTCTATGCACTGAACACGCCGGAGCTGGCCGCACCGCAAACCGCCATCCGCTTCGCCACCGCCGCCTCGTGTCTGGCCCATTCGATCGAGGGCGACTTCAATTTCTCATCCCGCGCCGAAGTCGAGGCATTGATGGGCGGGAACGCCTCGGGTCGCGTGGTGCGTTGAAGCCCGCAGCTCGGATCTTCTTCAGATGAAACCTGCGTCGGATTCATGCCGTCGGAGACGCAAGAAAAGCGCGGCTGGGCTCGGTTTTTCCAGGGGGCACGGCCGTCCCGGCCGTATTGTCTGATCGTGACGGGCTCAGAATTTGCAGACTTAGGTAGGGACGCGCGGCTCGCGCGTCCGTTGGTTGGGGATCGGACGAGCGGCCGCTCGTCCCTGCCTTCTGAACGAACATTTCCTCCTGCTGCAGCCCGTCCATCGCCGCGGCTTCTGCATCGTTACGGCTGAGCCGATTTCATGACGTGGAACAACCGGGCGGCGGCCGGAGCCGAGGCTTGGCGAGACAGCCCCGAGTCCCTGAACCCGCGCGCGGCGGGTGTGGTTGGGGAGTAACTGGGGCCGGCGTCGACGGTGAGCTTGGGCAGGCAGAGGCAAGAAAGCCACAGCCGAGTCTGCGAGACGGCCCATAGGATCAAGCCTGGCCTTTTTTGCGGCGGCGTTTTCGCGGCGGTTCGGCTTGTCCCCACGCCCGGGCATATTCGGAGGGAGTCACGCCCGTGAGTTTGCGGAACAAAAGGTTGAAGTGGCTCAGCGTGTGGAAGCCCACGCGGTCCGCCACTTCGATGATGCGCGTGCCGGGCAGGCAAAGCAGGGCTTTGGCCTGGGTGATGCGGTAGGCGCCGAGGTAGGCAACCGGACTCATGCCCACCGTCGCGCGGAACAAAGCTTGCAACCGGGACTCGTGGAGGCCGGACGCGGCGGCGATCTCCGCGGTGTAGATCTCCTCGGCATACCGCTCGTGGATGAAGCGGAACGCCTTGCGGAGCGCCTCCCAGTTCGGGGCTTCGGCAGGCGCCGGAACGGGCCGGGCCGCGGGCGGTTGGCGGCGGAACAGGAGCACCAGGAGATCCATGAGAAGGGCGCGCAGGCGCAACTCGGACCCGGCCTGCCGGCGGTCGTGCTCCACGGCCATCGCCTCGAAAAGTCCGCCCACCTCGCGCTGCCGGGCGGGCGGGATTTGGTGGACGCAGTGGCTGTAGTCCCGGACATTGACCATCCAGGAAAGCAGATGCGCCCCGTCCTCAATGGGCCCCATCTCCAGCAGGAGGATCGGCAAAAAGTGGACCGAGATGCCGCGGGCGGGATACGTGAGCGATTTGGCATAATGGGGGACGCCGGGCCCCAACAAAAGCGCGGAACCCGCCCCGCGCCGGACTTTGGCCGGTCCGATGAAATGCAGCGCGCTTCCTTCGCTGCTCCAGCCCACTTCGCAGTAAGGGTGCTCCTCCGGATAAGGAACCGTGGGCTCCAGGGGGGCGCCCGACTTCCGTCCGGTCCGGCGCACGATGATCGGCCGGACCGGAGTGAGCGGGTGGCTAACCTCCCTCACCTGGGAGAGCCAGGAGATCTCGTCCGGGGAGGCGGGGTGGTTGGCTGGGCGCATCATCGGGAGATTAGAGAGGTCAAAGCACGGTGGCGCGCAAGCCTAAGCCGTCTTCATAGAAGTGGTTTGGGCAGGGGGCACGGGCGTCCCGCCCTTCTTGTCTGCCGGCAAACGGGCGAACCGGAGTCCCGCCCAAGCGGGACGCAGATAGCCCCATAGGCAAACGCCGTTCTCCCTGGGCTTGGCCGCCCCAGTCACTCCCAACCACACCCGCCGCGCGCGGGTTCAGGGAATCCTGCGGAATTCTTGGCACCGGCTTTGCTGGCTTAGGATGAAACAAGTTTACCATCGCTCAAAAATCGCGGATGTAGCCCGCAAGCCAACCTCCGTCCACCGGCAAGACCGCGCCGTTGATATAAGAAGATTCCGGTGCCGCGAGAAAGCAGACCGCGTGCGCGACCTCCTCCGCTGTGCCCGGTCGGCCGAGAGGAATGTGATCGAGCAATTCCTGCATCCGCCCGTTGAAACGCGCGCCCTTGCGGTAAAAGAGTCCGCCCGTTCCCTCCGTGGTAATCGAACCCGGGGCCACGCAGTTGGTGAGGATGCCCATCGGCGCAAGTTCCATGGCCATGGCGCGCGTCAGGTTGACCACCCCGGCTTTGGCCGCGACGAAGGCGCACTGCAAGCGGGCCGGCACCAGACCAAGCACGGAAGAAATATTGATGATGCGGGCCCCGCCCGCGGACTTTTGCAGGAGAGGAACAGCGGCGCGACTGACGAGGTATAGACCCGTCAAATCCACCCGGAGAACACGCTCCCACTCGGCCAGGGGGAAGGCGTCGATGTTCACGCGATTTTCCGCCGCGGTATTGACGCCGGCATTGTTGACCAAGATGTCGAGCCTGCCGGTGCGGGCGAGGACCTCCTCCATGGCGGCAGCCACCGAAGCTTCGTCGGAGACATCCATTGGCACCGCGAAAGCCCCGGGGAGTTGCGCGGCGCTCTCGCCCGCCGCCGCGAGGTGGATATCCGCGCAAACCAAGCGGGCTCCGCAGGCGGCCAAGGCCGCCGCAACCGCCCGCCCGATTCCTCCCGCCGCGCCGGTCACCAAAGCGACCTTGCCGTTTAAGTCGCATTTCATGCTCTGTTTTTATTTTGCGTTTCGATGTCGGGGCCCGCGATCCGCGAGGTGTCCGGGGCCAAAAGAAAAGGGGCGGGGTTCGCCACCCCCTGCCGCACATCCTGCAGGAAGCGTGCAGCTGGCGCGCCGTCCACCACCCGGTGATCGAAGGTCAGGCTCAAGCGCATCGTGTCACGGAAGACGATCGCGCCTTTTTCTCCTTCGGCCGGTTCGCGGAAGATGGATCCGATGCCGAGCACCGCGGTCTCCGGGTAATTGATGATGGGCGTGAACGACTCGATGTCGAAACTGCCCAGGCTGGTGATGGTGAAGTTGCCGCCTTGCAGATCTTCCGGAGAGATACGACGCGAACGGGCACTTTCGATCAGTTCGCGCGATTTCCGCGAGACGGCGGCCAGCGGCAAGTTGCCGACATCCTTGATCACCGGCACGAGCAGGCCCTGCTCGGTATCCACGGCCAAGCCGATGTTGATCGAGTCCGGCAGGAAGATTTCATCGTTTTCCCAGCGCGCGGCGAGCATGGGGTGCTTGGCCAGGGCGCGGGCCACGACCTTGGCAATGATGTCGTTGTAAGAAGGCACGCCTTCGCCGGCCAAGACTTCCTTCAGTTCGCGTCGCAGCAAAACCAGGCGGGAGGCATCGCACCGCGCATGCAGGGTGACCGGTGCGGTGGATTGTTTGCTCTGCATCATGCGCGCGGCGATGATGCGCCGGAGATTGGCCACCGGCTGACCTCCCACGCCCGGCGAGCTGACCTCCACCGCCATGACATCCTGCTCGCGGATGCGGCCGCCGGTGCCGCCGGGTTCGACGCGGGACAGATCGACCCCGCGGTTTTTCGCCGCACGCCGCGCACGGGGGCTGGCCGGAGTTTCCCCGGAAACCGCGGCAGCAGGACTGGCCGAAGGCGTTTGGACGGCAACGGGCGATGGCGTGACCTGATCGGCCGCCACATCTTCCGGCGTCCCGGCAACCGCGGCAGCGGTCGCGCCAACGGCCGGCGGCTTTTCGCCGGGCGCGAGAAGATAGCCCAAAACGCGGCCGACTTTGGTCACTTCGCCGGATTGCGGACCATTGGCGGGAAGGTGGAGGATTCCGCTGTCGGTGGCCTCCACTTCCTGCGCCGCCTTGTCGGTCTCGAGCACGAATAGCGGCTCGCCCGATTTGACCTCCTCGCCCTCGTTTTTCAACCACGACTGGAAGACCCCCTCTTCCATCGACCAGCCGAGTCTCGGCAATGTGATTTCGATCGCCATACGTCGTGATCCTCCTCTTATTCCGCGTGCAGACTCCTGATCGCCGCGGCGATCTGCTCTGTCCCCGGCGCGACCGCGGCCTCCAGCGGCGGGCTGTAGGGCGTCGGCGAAGGCAAGCCATTCAAGCGCCGGATCGGCGCATCAAGTTCGTCGAACCCGTGCTCGGCCATCTGTGCGGCGATCTCGGCACCCAGACCGCAGGGCGCGAAGGATTCCTCCACGACCAGCAGGCGCCCGGTCTTGGCCACGGAGCCGAGGATTGTCTTGGTATCCAGAGGCGAGGCCGTGCGCGGATCGATCACTTCGACTGAGATTCCCTCCTCCGCAAGTTTCGCCGCCACTTCGAGCACCCGGTGCAGCATCAGGCCGAGGGAAACAACGGTGAGATCCGAACCCTCGCGCACCACGGCGGCACGACCGAAGTCGATATAGTATTCGCCTTCCGGCACCGGACCCTTGACCGAGAGCAGTTCGCGGTGTTCCAGAAAAAGAACCGGATCGTTGCATGTCAGCGCCGTTTTCAAGAGCCCCTTCGCATCGCGCGGTGTCGACGGCACGACCACGCGCAAACCCGGGAAGTTGGCATACATCGAATAATAGCTTCCGGAGTGGTGCGTGGCCGCGGCATGGCCGATGCCAATGCAGCCGCGGAGCAAGACGGGCATCTTGAGACGTCCGCTGCTCATGTATTGGACCTTGGCGATCTGGTTGATGATCTCGCCCGCGGCATCCAGCACGAAGTCGGCGAACATGAAGTCGACCACTGGTCGAGTGCCGCTCATTGCTGCGCCGCAGGCCAGCCCGACGAAGCCCCGCTCGCAGATGGGCGTGTCCCGCAGCCGATCCGGACCGTAGAGGGCGTGAAGTCCCGTCGTGGTGGCGAAGTTGCCGCCGCGCTCGCCGACACCTTCGCCGAGGACAAAGATGCGGGGATTTTTGGCCATCTCTTCGCTCAACGCCTCGTGCGTTGCTTTCATGTAGGTGAGTTCGCGGACCGGGCCGGCAACGGCAGGCACATCGCGCGATGTGCTTTCCGAGACGGCGTAGACGTGGTCGGTGGCCGTCTCCCGCGCCGGATAGGGACTTTTCTCGGCGCGAAGGTGCGCCTGACCGACCGCTTCGTCGATCTCGGCATCAAGCGCGGCGAGTTCGGCTTCGGGCACGATGTCCTCCTTGATGAGGTATTTGCGCAAGCGCGCCAAGGGACAACGCTGCTTCCATTCCTCGACCTCTTCCTTGGTGCGGTAGCCGAAATCGCCCATGCCCTCGGCATGCGGACGCGTGCGGTAAGTTTTGCACTCGATCAGCGTGGGCCCTTCCCCGCGGCGCGCCCTCGCGATCGCGGCGCGGCCGGCCGCCTCCACCGCGAGCACGTCGTTGCCGTCGACCGCCACCGACTCGATGCCGTAGGCCGCACCGCGCGCGGCCACGCTGGGATTGCCGGCGGCGTAAGCGAAGGATACTTCCGTGGCATAGCCGTTGTTCTCGCAGACAAAAAGCACCGGCAACCGCCAGATGCTCGCCATGTTCAGTCCCTCGTGGAACGCGCCGTTGTTGACCGCGCCGTCCCCGAAAAATGCCACGGCCACTTGGTCCGTCTTGAGCAGGCGGAAACTGTAGCCCGCGCCGGCGGCCTGCAGAATGCACGGACCGACAATGCCGCTCGTGCCAAGCATGCCGATCTCGGGCGCAAAAAGATGCATGCTCCCGCCGCGGCCTCGCGAGCAGCCTTCAGCGCGGCCGTAAAGCTCCGCGATCAGTTCGAAAGGCTCCATGCCTTTGGCCAAGGCGTGGCCATGCCCCCGGTGTGTGCTAAAAACCGCGTCGTCGGGACGCAGGTTGGCGCAAATTCCGGCGGCCACGGCTTCCTGTCCGACGTAAGTATGACACGCGCCGTGGATGAGCCCCTTCTGGTGGGACCGCGCCAAGCGCTCCTCGACCGCGCGGATGATCAGCATGCGGCGGTAAAGATCGCGAGCATCGGGCGCCACGTCCGATGCCGCGGCGGCGCGCGAGGACGGTTTTTTTCCGGCAGCCGTTTTCGCCGGTTTGGTTTTCAGCTTCATGTGGCGGGAGTGTCTGTTTGGGAAGAAAGAGCGCGCAGGACTTCGGGCAAATGAACGAAGGCCGGGCCGCCGGCCATCATCACGGCCACGCCAGCCGCTTCGATCACCTGCTCGCGGGTCGCTCCGGCTTTGAGGGCCTCGGCGGTGTGGATGTGGATGCATCCGGTGCAGCCCTGCGCCAATCCCACCGCGGCGGCGATCAATTCTTTTTCGCGCTGGGAAAGGGCTCCGGGTTGCATGAGTGCGTGGTGCATGCCCCCGAAAGCTTTGGCTACTTCGGGCGCCTGGGAACGCAGAGCGGCAAAGTCGCGCTGCCAATCGGCGAGGGGGGCGGTAGGAGTGTTCATAGTGAGGAGCAATGGGCGGTCAGCCGATGACGGGATTGGTCAGTGTGCCGATTTTTTCGATTTCAATGCTCACCACGTCACCATCTTTGAGGAAGACGGGTGGTTTTCTCGCCGCACCGATGCCGTGCGGCGTGCCGGTCAGGATGACGGTGCCCGGCAGCAGTGTCGTGTCCGCGGTCAGGAACTCGATCAGGGTGGGGACATCGAAAATCATGTCATCGGTATTCCAGTCCTGCATGACTTTCCCGTTCAGGATGGTCTTGATGCGCAGCTTGTTCGGATCGGGTATTTCATCCCTGAGCACAAGGCAGGGACCCAAGGGCGCGAAGGTGTCGAACGTCTTGCCGCGGCACCATTGCCCTCCTCCCCATTTCATCTGCCAGTCACGGGCGCTCACATCATTGGCGCAGGTGTAGCCAAGCACGTGGTCAAGGGCGTCCGCCCGCGTCACGTTGCGCGCCGTCTTTCCGATGACCAGCGCCAACTCGCATTCATAATCCACCTCGGTGCTTTTCAAGCGCCGGGGGAGCTGGATCGGGTCCCCGGGATTCTGCACCGCGGAGGGCAATTTCATGAAGACCACCGGAAACTCGGGAACCGCTTGGTTTCCCTCCTCGGCATGGCGGCGGTAATTGAGACCGATGCAGACCAGCGAAGTTGGGACGACCGGGGCGAGGAGTTTGCCAAGAGCCACCGCTTCCCCGGTGACCCGGAAATTGTTGAAGATGTCACCCTCGATACGGCAAACGGTTCCGTCGGGCTGCGCAGATCCGTATTGAACGGATCCATCGGCAAGTTTGTGTCGAATGATTTTCATGGAATCAGTTGTCTGCGGAACAATCGGGAGCCATCGCGAGATCATGGCTGCTCCCGGTTCTTTTTACGGTGCTCCCGTCCTCGGTTGGTTGGGAGCGATGGCGACGGCCGGAATGCGGCGCCAAGCCGAGCCGCTCCTCAGACCGGCGGGTCGTTTCATCAAACAAAGCCGCACTGCCCGGCGCGCTGAGGTTCCGGTCGAAGGTCGGGATCATCTCCCTCATGCGCTCTTGCCCTGCGGAGCCGACAAGCAAATGAGGAAGGCAGCTTTTGATAACTTCGAGGGCGATGTTCACCGAAACCGAGGCCCCGGGCGATGCACCCAGCAGGGCTGCGACAGATTTGTCGGTCGAGAAAAAAACCTCGGTGCCGAAGTAGACCGCTCCTCGGTCCGCTCTTTTGATCGTCTGGACCCGGATTCCCGCTTGCACCAAACGCCAATCCTCGGCCCGGGCGCGGGGATAAAATTCACGGAGCGCTGCCAAGCGATGATTCATGGTTTGCAGGGCTTGGGTCACGAGGTAGGAGACCAGCGGGAGGTTGCTCACACCGGCGCGCAGCAAGGTGGTCAAGTTGTCAGGGCGGACAGATAAAGGGAGGTCAAGCAAGGTTCCCGTCTTTTTGAGAAAACGGGTCGTCCATGAGCCGAAGGGGCCGAACATGAGTTGGCAGCGACCGTCGAGCCGACGCTGGTCGAGGTGAGGCGCCCCCAGGCTCGGCGCCGAGGGAGGTGTGGCGCCGTAAACCTTCGCGGCATGACGGGCGCAGACAGACGGCTCATCGCAAACCAGCCACTGTCCGCCGATGGGAAAGCCCCCCAACCCCGCCACTTCGGGCAGTCCGGTCGATTGGAGAAGCGGAAGGCTTCCTCCCCCGGCCCCGACAAAAACAAACTTTGCGGAGTGCCGGCGTTTCTCGCCCGTGGTGACGTTTTTCACCGTGAGATGCCACTCCCCCGTGCCGCGTTGCAGGCGGATCGCCTTCCACCCCGGGGCGACGGCGCAATTTTCCTGCTGCGAAAGCCAATCGCACAGTTTGCGGGCCAACAAACCGAAATCCACTTCCGTGCCGGGGCCGGTTGTGGCGGCAACGGGACCGGGCTCGCGGCCCTCCATCACGAGCGGTGCCCAGCTTTCGATGTCGGACGGATCCGCGCTCAACCTCATTTCACGAAAAAAGTGATGCTCCTTCATCGCCGCATACCTCGCCTTGAGAAAATCAACGCCCTCCGCACCCTGCATAAAACAGATATGAGGCACGGGATGGATAAAATCCGCAGGGTCGCCGGCCATCCCGTTGACCGCGGCATATCCCCAGAATTGCTTCGAGTGCTCGAATTGCTCGAATATCTGGAGCGCCCTGTCGATCGGGACCCGGCCCGAGCCATCCCGTTCCGTCGTGTAGCTGATCTCGCAAACCCCCGCGTGCCCGGTCCCGGCATTGTTCCAACCGTTCGATGCCTCGCGGGCCAGTTCCGGCGTCACCTCGATCATTTGGATGCGGAGCCGCGGTTCGAGCCGTTTCAACATCGCACCGAGGCTCGCCGACATGATTCCGCTGCCGATCAGCATGACATCGGAGCTGTCTGACACGGAGTTGGATACCAGGCAGGACATTGCTTTCGGGAATCTCAAGACACCCCGTTGACCACGTTCGGCAGTCGCTCGCCGCGAATCGCCTGCATGGCGACGGATACGGCTGTTTCGCGCAGGGTGCGCACGGCCTCGGGACTGACGGAGGCGACATGCGCGGCGAGGATGACGTTCGGCATCGAGCGGACAGGATGATCGGCAGGGATCGGCTCGGGGTCGAACACGTCGAGCGCCGCACCCGCAAGGTGTCCTGATTGCAGCGCCTCCGTCAGCGCGGTGCTGTCGACCAGGTCGCCGCGACCCACGTTGACAAAAAACGATCCGCGCTTCATTTTCCGGAACGCCGCCGCGTTGAACATTTGCCTGGTGGCGGGCAGCGAAGGGCAATGCGGGGAGATGATGTCGCTCTGCGCGAGGAGTTCATCGAAGGTCGCAGCCGGTTGCGCTCCCGTCGCCGCGATCTGCGCGGCATCCACCACCGGATCGAAAACGAGAACCCGCGCCTTGAAACCCGACAGGCGCTTGACCACCTCGCGACCGATGCGGCCGAAACCGACGATGCCGACCGTGGTGTTTTTCAGCGCCTGCATTCCGCCGACCGGCGTGGCAAGGCCCCAACCGCCGGAGCGCACAAGCAGCGCGTTCGGCACCACTTGCCGCGTGCCGGCCAGAACGAAGGCCAGCGTGTGGTCCGCGACTTCGTCGACGCAATATTCCGGAATATTGCACACGGGAATGCCGCGCCCGCGGGCCGCGGCGCAATCCACGTTGTCATAGCCGATCCCGTAGCGCACGATGACTTTGGCCTTGTCCATCGAGTCGATCACTTCGGCGTTGACCGTCGCGAACTGGGTGATGACCGCATCGGCCGCGCGCACCAGACCGGCAATTTCGGCCGGCGGGCGCTTTTCCTTGAATGAAACGATTTCTACTCCGGCGGGACGGGCGAGGGCTTCCTCGATGCCCAAGTCGGGAAAAGAGTAGTCAGTGATGGCAATGGTCGGCATAAATTCGGACTCAAGAAATTCGGTGCCCGGCGCTCCTGCAAGCCGGGGCGGCTGGGCCCCGCGACCACGGTGCCTCGGTCGGCCCGCGCGCGGCGCGCACGATTGCGGCCGTTTCAGCTCCGTCGTCTTGATCCCCTTTCATCGTTGTTTGTCCCCTTCTCCGCCGCAGACCTCGCGACCGGGGAATGGCCAAGCAACCGTATGGTCGGCTCCGCCATGGTCTCGACGGCCCGCGAAAGGCGCCAATCCGGGACTTCTCAGTCTACGCTCCGGCAAACGAGGCCGAGTCATGTCATCGGTGGAGCAGAACACAATATTGAATTTTGGGGCACCGACCCGATTCCCGCCACCTTTATTGCCCACAGTCTTGGCCTCTTTTCCGATCATGCCGAGGGGTAGTGTGCCGAAACTTCAGCAAAAAAGGAGAGATAAAGAGCGTAAACAAGCCGAGCAAAGAAGGAGATCCATTTGCCCGCTGAAAATCGTCGTGTCGGCAAAAGGTATGCTGTCACGGTTGCCACAATTTCACACCCGCTGCGAAAACCCGCAACCGCGCTGGTCGCGGGCGCAATCCGTTCCCACGCGGGATGGTGCGGCTCTCGTGTCATAATCCGGGCACATACCCCCGGCCGAACTGGGTGGTCATGGGTTGCTTGAACTGCTCGCCGAAAGGCATCCACGAGGTGGTGCCCCCGTCGACCACGAGGGTCTGGCCGACAATGTAGCGGCCGGCCTCCGAGGCGAGGAACACGGCCACCCCGGCAATGTCGTCCGGCGTGCCGGCAAAACCGCACGGGATATTCCGCCCCAGAGCCCGGATGGCCTGCCCGGCTTCGGCGGCCGGGGTCGACTTGAAATGGTTTTCCACCGGCACGGCGCCCGGCGCGATGCCCGCCACCCGCACGCCGCGAGGCCCGAGTTCGATGGCCAGCTGCCGGGTGAAGGAGATGATGGCGCCCCGCGTGCCGGCATACACCGAGTGCTCGGTGTAGCCCTGGTAGGCATGGATCGAGGAGATGTTGAGGACCACGCCCCGGCTCTGCTCGAGGGCGGGCAGCACGGCCTGGGTCAGAAAATACGGCGCGCGGACATTGACCGCGTAGAGCAGGTCGAATTGCTCGGCGGTCGTCGTGGCGAACGGACGGTTCATGGTGATGCCGGCGTTGTTGACCACGACATCCAGCCCCCCCAGGAACGCGACGGCCCCGGCGGCCAATTCTTGCAGCGGCTCGAGGCGGGCGAAGTCCGCTTGGAAGGCGGCCGCTTTTCCTCCACTTTCCAAAATTTCGCGGACCACCGCTTCCGCCCCCGCGGGGCTGCTCGAGTAATGCACGGCCACCGCCGCCCCCTCGCGCGCAAAAGCCAGCGCGATGGCCCGGCCGAGGCCGGTGCCCGCACCGGTCACGAGCACGCGCCGGCCGGCCGTTCCGGCATGGCTCATGGCGCACCTCCTCCGGACGGCGGCGTCCCCCCGAGGATCAATTCCTCGCCGGGTCGGAGCAGCTTGGCCTCGACTTGCGGGCAAAATTTTGCGCAAGCATGGACGAACCCGGCCGGATCGCCCGCGCCCTGTTCGGCGAGGGTCCAAAAATGACACGGGATCGCCATCCCGGGCGCGGCCTCGGCCACCATGCGGGCGGCGTCGATATGGTTCATGTTGCCGAACGTCCCGTTGATGACGGTCAAAACCACGTGGGGCTTCAGGTCGTAGAGCGGCTGGAAGAACTTGGGCCGCCAGGAGGAATCCCCCGAGACCATGACCCGGATACCGCCGAAATCCAAAAGGAAAGACAGGGCCGTGGGGGAGAAATCGCCGTGGTCGGCCGGCACGGTATGCACGACCAGATCCTCCAGGTCGTAGCGCTGGTGCGGATCGAGCCGGAGGCGACGGTCCTCCGTCACGCCCGCCTCGGCCAACCCGGCCGAGCAACCGGACGGACCGGCAAACCGGCAGGCCGGGTTGAGGCGCGCGATCTCCGGGATCGCATCGGGGTCGAGATGGTCGGTGTGCTCATGGGTCAGGATCACCCAGTCCGCCTCGACCTCGCGGGCCGTCAGGGCCGGAAGCGACAGCCGCTTGAATCCGTGGATGCGTTCACAGGCATCGGACAAATAGGGATCGAGAAAAAAACGCCGCCCTGCCGCCGTGCGGAAAAGGAAGCCCGCCTGGCCGAGCCACGTGAGACCGAGGCCGCCGGCTGGAACCTCGGCCTGCACACTGGGAGCTGCCGTGACGCCGGTGGAACAAGACACTTGACAACACTGGGCCAGCAGCCCGATTCCCGCCACCTTTATTGACCACAGGATCCACCTGTTTTCCGAGCATGCCGCGGACGCGCCGGGAAGGTTCGGCGGCGCGCTTTGCGAAAAACAGCGGATGGCATTCGGGGGCGCCGGGCTTGCTTTCAGGCCCAACGGTCCGTCCGGAAAGGCGGGGCCGGCAGGCCGGCGGCGTTGTAGAGATTGCAGCCGGCCGGGTTGTCGGCCCAAGCGTAGCGCACGGCCAGCGGCCGGGCCACCGCGGGGCTGGAGACAACGACGGTGTCGCCTTCGATGACCGCCGCGGCGGGGACAAAGCCGCAGTCGCCGCCGGCTATGACAAATGTCCGCAACGGGCCCCCGCGGGCCGCCAACCCGCCGCCGAGGTGCGCGAAACGGAGACGCATGCGGTCTCCTTCGATGGTCATCGAGCGGTAAAGGGGGCCCGACGGACAAACCGGCCGGCCGTAAGTCCCGGCCAGGGCCCACTGCGCCAAACGGGCCCCGACATCCTGCTTGTTTCGCGGATGGATGTCGGTCGCCTCCCCGAGATCGATGGCCACGGCCAGGCCCGTCGCCGGCTCGGAGAGCACCTCCGCTTGCGCCTCGCGCAAGCGCGCCCACGCGCTCTCCGGTTGGAAGTCCGCCTCCGGCATGAAATTCGCCAGCTGGACGACGAGAAACGGGAAGTCGCCGAGGCCGAAGTCGTGGCGCCAGCAACGGATCAGGTCGGTGAGCAAGCGGCGGTATTCGGAGGCCCGGCCGGCATTGGATTCGCCCTGATACCAGAGGGCGCCGCGCAGCGCGGCCGGCACCAGCGGGGCGATCATCGAGTCATAGAGGATATACGGAGAGTTCGCGTTGCCGGGGCCGAGAGGGACGGCCGGCGGGGCAACCAATCCCAAATCATGCTCGACCCGGTAGAGCCAGCCGCCGGCGAGGGGGACCGGGGGCTCGGATTGGTCCGCCAAGGCGAGGCACATCGACGAGGCCGGGCCGATCATGCCGCCATCGCGGACGAAGGAGTAGGCCCGGACGGCCACGGTGTTCTTTCCTGCCGCGACCAGCCGGCCGGGGACGCGGTACTCGCGCTCGACGTTCCAGAATTCCTCCTCGAAGCCCGCGCCGGTGGCGCCGACCCGTTCGCCGTTGAAATAGGTGATGTCTTGTTTGTCCACGGCGCCGATCCGCAGGGCAAGGTCCCGGCCGGCCCACGAGGCGGGAAGGTCGATCGTCTTGCGGAACCAGAGGACGCCGCTGTGGTTGTGGCCGAAGAACTGCCAGGCTCGGGGCAGCACCACCTCTTTCCAGTCGGACTCGTCGTGCGGCGGCCGGGCCCAGCCGGCGTGCTCGGCGGCGTTGCCCGGATCCGCCGGAAAAAAGTCGCTGATCGGGCGCGCCTCCTTCTTCGCGGCCCAGTAGGCGGGCGAGTTGACCTCCGTCTCGTAAGCGGCCACCCGGTCGGCGACACATGCGTTGCGCACCAGCCACTCGCGGCTGATCCAAGCCTCGATGAAGGTGCCGCCGACCGAAGCATTGATGAGGCCGACCGCCACCCCCAGCTCGGCACGCAGCCGGCGGGCGAAATAGTAACCCACCGCCGAGAACTCCCCAGTGGCGGGCGGCGCGCAGCATTGCCATGACGCCGGCAGGTCCGCCCGGCGGCCGAGACGGGCCTCGCGCGGAACGGTCAGCATGCGCAGCAGGGGGTCCGCCGCGTTCGCCGCCTCCCGCTGCCCCGGTGCGCCGGTCTGCGTCATGGTCCATTCCATGTTGGACTGTCCCGACGCGAGCCAGACCTCGCCGACCATCACGTCGGTGGATTCGGCCGTGCCACCGCCCTCCGCCGCCGCCGCCAGGACATAAGGGCCCCCGGCCGGCATGGGCGGCAGCCGCACGAGGAATTTTCCGTCCTCGCCCGCCAGACCGCGCGCCTCGCAGGGTCCCAAACGGACCGTCACCGGCGCCAAGGGCCGGGTCCAGCCCCACACGGGAACCGGCATTTCCCGTTGCAACACCGCATGATCGCCGAAAAGGGCCGCCAGTTTCACGGGCTTCATCCCTAAGCGGGGACATTCCGGGGGTCACGCTTTCTTTGGCCCGGGTGCAATGTGGTGGATTGAAAAGCGGCGTCGAGCCGCCGCACTCCAAAAAAAACGTGGCCTGTGCTCAGGGGCGGCTGGCCAGGGTTGGCCGGAGTTGTTCGATGGGGCAGGTTGGCCGGCTTCGCCGAGATCTTGGCCTGCCGGCGATCAGGCCCGGGCCGAGCGTGCGGTTCAAGCCCGACCACGTGATGGCGTGGATTGAAGAGTGCCGGGACCAGCCACGGCGCAGCGGAGAGGTTGGCTCGGTATTCCGCCTCATTTTCGCGGACGGAGCCAGATCGAAAGCTCCACAGCTGCCCGGCAAAGCCGCCAAACCATTCTCCTACGATGATTCGCAAATCGAGGGTTGCTTTCGTCTGAAATATATTACATACTTCTGACGATAATCTCCGTCTTCCATGAAGAAACACTCAAATTCCATCGACGCCGCGATCCTCGACCGTATCCGGTCCGGGCCGAAGGATCGCGTCTGGACGCCTGCGGATTTCCTTGATCTCGGTCCGCGTGCGGCGGTGGACAAGGCGCTCTCACGCAACGGCCAGTCCGGTCACCTCCGCCGCGCCGGGCGCGGGCTGTATCATATCCCCCGTCACGACCCCATTATGGGCAGCATTGGCCCCAGCTTTGACGGATGGCAGGATCTTCTGCGCCGGAAAAGCAACGGCGACATCTTTCCGACGGGCGCCCATGCTGCCAATGCCCTTGGATTGAGCGATCAGGTGCCGATGCGACCCTGGTATCTTACCACTGGTCGGAGCTGCCGTATTCGGCATGGGAAATCCGAGACCGTCCTGCGCCATGTTTCGCCGCGTTTCGTTTCAACGAAGAATCCGAAGAGCGCACGGGTGATCCTTGCCCTGCGCTGGATCGGCAAGCGATTCGTGGATGATGATGTGATTGCTAGGCTGCGCCGCCACCTCTCGCCAGCAGACCGCGCCAGTCTTACCGCCGATGCGGCATGCGCTCCCGCTTGGATTGCCGACATCTTCCGACGTGTCGCAACGGAAGAGCCCGTTTCTTGAGATGAATGCGTTTCTTCAACGGACGGCACAAGAACGCCTGGGGGCATTTCTGGAGGTTTCCCGCGTCACCCGGTTGGATGCCATCAGCGTCGAGAAAGACTTCTGGGTCTGCTGGACCCTGCGTGAACTCTTCACCCTGCCCGGCATTGGCGAACATCTCACCTTCAAAGGCGGCACCTCGCTCTCAAAGGCGTGGAAGCTCATCCAGCGCTTCTCCGAGGACATTGATCTCATCGTGGACAAGGAAGTGCTCGATTTCGGAGGCGATGCCGTTCCGGACAAAGCTCCCAGCAACAAACAGCGCAGGTTGCGTTTGGAGGCACTCATGGCGGCCTGCCGGGAGTGGGTGCAAGGCAGTTTGATGCCTGGCCTCACCGAGCGCATCCAAGCCGCTCTCGGCGACACCGGTTGGAAAATCGAGGTCGATCCCGACATGCCCGATGGTCAGTGCCTGCTGTTTCATTATCCGACGGTCTTCCCCGCCGGCAGTGCAGGTTATGTGCGCCCCGTCGTGAAGGTCGAACTCGGAGCACGCTCTGATGACTGGCCCCACGATGAAAAGGCGATCCATCCCTACGTCATCGAGACCTTTTCCGCGTTCGCCCCGGACGCAGCATTCCAGGTCAGGGTGCTCGCCGCCGAGCGCACCTTTTGGGAAAAGGCCTGCCTGCTCCACGAAGAGACTTTTCGTCCTGCCGATAAGCCGCGAAAGCTCCGCATGGCCCGGCATTACTACGACCTTTGGTGCCTGCTCCAGGCCGGAGTCGGCGAGCGAGCGCTGGCCAATACCGCCCTCTTTCAGCGTGTCGCCGAGCACCGGGAAATCTTCTTCCGGCACTCATGGGTGGACTACTCCACCCACAAGCCCGGCACCTTCCGCCTCTCGCCGCCCGCAGACCATCTGCCCAACTGGCGCCGCGACTACCAGGACATGCTCGGGCCGATGTTCTTCGGTGATACACCCACCTTCGAGCAAATGATGACCGCAGCGACCGAGTTCGAGAAAACCTTTAATGCCACCGCATGACTGTCACCCTCCCATCCGTGTCATCGGTGAAATCCGTGGTTCCCAATCCCGCCTGGGCCTCCCTCCCGCTCTTCGACCGCACGGGGTGGAAGCGGGTGCGCTTTGGGGACGTGGTGGAGAATTGCAACGAGACTTGCGATCCGGCGGAGGCGGGGTTGGAGCGGTTTGTGGCGATGGAGCATTTGGAGCCGGGGTCGCTGCATGTGCGGAGCTGGGGGAATGTAGCGTGCAGGTGAGGGGTCAGATCTTGACATTTGACACACCGCCGCCTGACGGCGGAAGCATCCGCCGCAGCGGACTCCGGCTATCAACCATAAATTACCCCCGGCCGTCTCCGCTTTGCTTCGGCTCTCAACGCCTTTCCAAAGTTTCTTGGAGGCTTGGAGCGCGGTCATGCTGCAATGTGGTGCATTGAAAAGCGGCGTCGAGCCGCCGCACTCCAAAAAACGACGCGGCCTGTGCTCAGGGACGTTTGGTCAGGGTTGGCCGGAGTTGTTCGACGGGGAGGAACTCGATTTCCAGATTTTTGATGCGACGGGTGTAGGGTTTGGTGATGTTGGGGGCGATGACGAGGTTGCGGCCGTGTTGGTAGGACTCGCGGAAGCGGGCGAGGCTGTTTGCTTCGAAGGCCTCGGCGTTCCATTTGGTTTCGAGCGCATCGACGCGGCTGCGGGTTTGCGGGATGACGAAATCGATCTCGCCGCCGGATTCGTCGCGCCAGAAATGCAGACGTGGCAGCGGGATGGAGAGCAGTGTGTCCAGCACCAGGTGCTCCCAGAGCTGTCCGCAGTCTTCGGGGCGCAAGCGGTCCCAGCCGCGGGCGTGGCAAATGAAACCGGTGTCGAATCCGTAGATTTTCGGACGGGCCAGCAACTCGCGCCGGCCGCCGCCTGAGAACGGACGCAGCAGACGGACCGCGTGCGTGGCTTGCAGCACTTCGAGCCAGCTCATCACCGTGGGCCGGCTCACGCCGGCGTGTTTGGCCAGGGAGGTAATCTCGGCGAGTCCGCCGCTCTGGCGCAGGATGAGTTCGACGAGCAAAAGGAAGGCGCTTCTTTTTTCGACGCGGAAAAGCTCCTGCACATCGCGCGCGAAGTAGGAGTCGAGCCATTCGGCGTAGAATTCCCAGTCGGGTGCGGCGGACAACAAGGCCGGGGGCAGACCGCCGCGCAGCAAGCGGACCTTGAGGTCTTGGATACCGAAGGCGGGAAGTTCTTCCACCAGCACGGGCTCGAGAACAACCGAGCGTTTGCGTCCGGTCAGGGTGTCGCGGAATTTGCGGGTCGCGGCCAGCGTGGAGGATCCGGTGGCCAGGATTTTCAATTCAGGAAAGGCATCGGTGGCGATCTTCAGCACGCGGCTGGGGTCGGGTAATTGGTGGACCTCGTCGAGGATCACGAGGGGTTTGCTCACGGCCCGGAAGAACGCTTCCGGGTCGGCGAGACGTGCGGCTTCGGCCGGCAGGTCACAGTTGAGGAATTCCGCGTCACCGAACTCCTTGGCGAGGACGGTTTTCCCAACGCGCCGTACGCCGGCCAGCCAGACCAGAGGGACTTTGCTCCAAGCGGCCGCAAGGCGCTGTTTCCAGAGAGGACGGTCGATCATTGAAGGTCAACTTTACATCTAACGCGGAGAATGTAAAGTCTGCTTTCGTTCGTTGGTGGAGTTGCTGGGGCACATTGCGGCGGCTGAGGGGCTGGGGAAAAGCGGCGTCGAGCCGCCGCACTCCAAAAAAAACGCGCCCCGGTTTCCCGGGGCGCGTGTGATTTCTAACGAGACGGTCCGTTTAGCAGCAGCCGGCAGCGCAGTCGCAGGGGCAGCATTGGCCGCCGCAGTCGGTGCACTTGCAGGCTTCTTTCGCCGTGACCGTGAAGGACAGGGCGAGGACCGCCAGGATTGCGAAGAGGAATTTTTTCATTTTGATATTCTCCGTTGAGGTTTCGTTCCAAGGTTCCCTCAGCCAACGAGGACGGAAGCCGACGCTGAGTGAGCCCTCAGGCTCGCGGCGGGGGAACGGGCGGACGTGAGGTCCGCACAACGTAGGAGTCATCGGTCAGTTGCACGCAGGGCGAACTGCCGGGCGAGAAAATCGCGAGCTTTTGTCCGGCGGGGATCATCACGGATGACACGCCCGGAGCTTGGCAGGAAAGGGGCGGACAGGGGCAAGCCGTGGCACAGCAGGCCGGATCGGTCTCGCAGCAGGCGGAGGCGCAAACTTCCGGCGCGGGGACCGTGACCGCGGAGGCCATGGGCGCCATGGCCAAGGAGGCGAGCAGGGCGAGGAGGGCGGCTGCTTTCATTGAGGGCAACGTAGTCCATGAGGTGGGGTTGTCAATGAGGAGTCCCTGAACCCGCGCGCGGCGGGTAGGGGCACGCGGCTCGCGTGCCCGTGGCGAAGGTGGCGGACGAGTGGGCCGCTCATCCCTACCTGACGAGTGATCCGGTGTGCCTTGACTTGGGGGCTTTGTTCCCGCCCAATTCGCGGGTTCCTCTCGGAAACAGCCATGGAGAATTTTCCCATCATCATTCTCGTCGCGATCTTCGTCGCGGCGTTTCTTGCGCCGTGGCTCCATCGCGTGCTGGGGGACCGTTGCGGGCTGGTCTTGAGTCTGGTGCCGCTGGCCGGAGCGGCGGGTTACCTCATGCTGTTGCCGCAGGTCCTGGCGGGACAGGCGGTGGTGTTTCAACGCGCGTGGGTTCCTTCGCTCGGAATCTCGCTGGATTTTTACATCGATGGATTGAGCCTGCTTTTCCTGCTCCTGATCAGCGTGATCGGGGTCTTTGTCACTTGGTATGCGGCGGGTTACTTGGCCGGGAAGAAAGACCTCGGGCGGTTCTATCTTTATCTGTTCGGTTTCATGGGTGCCATGCTGGGAGTGGTCAGTTCGGATCACCTCGTGCTGCTCTTCATTTTCTGGGAGCTGACCAGTATTTCGTCCTACCTTCTCATCGGTTACTACCACAACGACCTAAAATCGCGGGCCGCGGCCTTGCAGGCTTTGCTCGTCACGGGCGCGGGTGGGCTGTGCCTGCTGGCCGGCGTGATCTTGCTCGGGAACTTGGCCGGAACCTTCAAGATCTCGGAGTTGCTGCAAATGGACGCCGCTGTTTTGGCGGCCCAACCGGGATTCACCACGATCCTCATTTTGGTTTTGCTCGGGGCGTTCACCAAGTCCGCCCAATTTCCTTTTCACTTTTGGTTGCCCAATGCCATGGCCGCGCCGGCGCCGGTCAGCGCGTATCTCCATTCGGCCACCATGGTGAAGGCGGGCATCTTTCTCCTCGCGCGTTTGTTTCCGCTCCTCTCGGCCAGTCCGCTTTGGTTCCCCATCGTCGCTCCGGTCGGGGCAGTGACCATGATCTTGGGTGTCTTTATGGCGCTGGGTCAGAATGACCTGAAAAAGATCCTCGCTTACACCACGGTCGCTGTTCTGGGCACGTTGACCATGCTGCTGGGGATCGGGACGGAGTTGGCGGTGAAAGCGGCCATGGCTTACCTGCTGGCCCACGCGCTCTACAAAGCGGCGCTTTTCATGACCTCCGGCTCGGTCGATCACGAAACGGGGACGCGGGATCCGGAATTGCTCGGCGGCTTGCGCCGCGTCATGCCGTTCACCGCGGCGGCAGCCTTGATCGGAGGCTTGTCGATGGCCGGGGTGCCGATGCTGCTCGGTTTTGTCAGCAAAGAATATTTTTACAAAGCGCTGCTCGATGCGCCGGGGGCGGGCGTGTGGTGGGAAGTGCTCGGGGTCTCGGCCAGCGTGGTCATGGTGGCGCTGGCCATCACGGCGGGGATCAAGCCGTTCTGGGGTGCGCTCCAACCGACGCCGAAGCAGGCCCACGAGGCGCCCTGGACCATGTGGCTGGGACCGTTGCTTCTCGGGGCGGCGGGGATCAAGACGGGATTGTTTCCGTCCTACGCGGGCGCGGGCCTGGTCGGTCCGGCCGCGGCCGCGGTGCTGGGGGATGCGGGCTTCGTGGCCGATCTGAAACTCTGGCACGGATGGACCATGGCGCTCGGGCTGAGTGCGGTGACGGTCGTGCTCGGGTTGGCCCTTTATGCCCTGCTCCCGCGGATTCGCGCGGCGCGCGGGATTTACGAGCGACTGGCACGTTTCGGTCCGGAGCGGGGCTATGACAATCTGCTGGCCGGACTGCTCGCCTTCGCGCGTTGGCAAACGGGCGTCCTGCAGAACGGGTATCTGCGCAATTACATCATGACCGTGGTGCTCTTCACCGTGGTTCTGGTCGGCTGGATGTTGCCCGGCGTGGTGCCCTCGCCCGATTGGAGCACGATGGTGCGACCGAATGTGCTGACCGTCACGGTCTGCCTTCTGATCATGGCCGGCGCGGTTTTTGCCTGCCTGACCAGTTCACGTTTCACCGCGATCCTCGCCCTCGGGGTGGTCGGGATCGGGATTGCCATGCTTTACTTCATGTTCAGCGCGCCGGATCTGGCCATGACGCAGGTGCTGGTCGAAACGCTGACCTTGGTGCTCTTCGTGCTGGCCTTTTACCGGCTGCCGGTTTTCGGGAACTACTCGAAGAAAGCGGTCAAGGTGCGTGATGCGCTGGTGGCCGCGGTTTTTGGCACGGTCATGGCCATGGTCGTGCTGGTCGAGCAGTCCTCGCGGGCGGCGGACAACAATGTGTCGCGTTTCATGAGCGAGAACAGCCTCACTCTGGCCAACGGGCGCAATGTGGTGAACGTCATCCTCGTCGATTTCCGCGCCCTCGACACGCTGGGCGAAATCACGGTGCTGGCCATCGCGGCGTTGGGAGTTTTTGCCATGATGCGGCTGCGTCCGGGTTCCAAGAAGGAGGACGGCAAATGAACAGCGTGATTTTGGCCACGGTGAGTCGCTTGCTCACGGGTGTGCTGTTGGTCTTTTCGGTCTTTCTCCTCTTGCGCGGGCACAACCTGCCGGGTGGCGGGTTTTCCGGCGGACTGGTGGCGGCGAGTGCGTTCGTGCTTTTCGCCTTTGCCAGCGGATTCCCCGCGGCCCGGAGCATGCTGTTTTTCCCGCCGCACGTCATCATCGGGTTCGGCTTGGTCGTGGCGATTGTCGCCGGGTTGGCCGGAAATGTGGCAGGACTGCCGTTTCTCACCGGCTTGTGGGACAAGACGCCCTTGCCGGTGATCGGCAAACTCGGGACGCCGTTGCTCTTCGATATCGGGGTTTATTTCGCCGTGCTCGGGGTGACCACGCTGATCGTTTTCAGCTTGGGTGAGGATGCGGAGGAGGAGGAGGACTGACCATGGAATTCCTCTTGGCCATCACGATCGGCGTGCTCTACGCGGCGGCTTTTTACCTGCTTTTGCGGCGCGGTGTGGTGCGCATCATTCTCGGCATCGCCTTGTTGAGCCAAGCGGTCAATTTGCTCATTTTCACGGCGGGCGGTTTGCGCGAGGGCGGGGTGCCCTTCATCGCGGAGGGTCAGACTGACCTGGCCGCGACCAGTGCTGATCCGTTGCCGCAGGCGCTGATTCTCACCGCGATCGTGATCAGCTTCGGGGTGCTCGCCTTCACTCTGGCCATGGTGCATCGCGCGGATCAGGCCACGGGAACCGATGACGTGGATGATTTGAAAGGGACGGACCAGACATGAACGCGCTGACGCTGGCTCTCCTGACCCCGCTGGTCACGGCGGTGCTCTGCCTCTTTTCCCTGCGCTCCCTGCCGCTACAGCGCTTTTTCGGTGTGGCGGGGATGGCCGTGCTGCTCGGGGTCGCGCTGCGCTTGATGGCCGAGGTGGGCGACGGGACGATTGAAGTGGTGCGTTTCGGCAACTGGCCGGCGCCCTTCGGCATCGTTCTGGTGGCGGATCTGCTGGCCGGCATCATGGTGCTGGTTTCGGCCATCATTGGTCTGGCCGTCGCAATCTACTCGATCGCCGATGTGGACGCGCGGCGGGTGCGGTTCGGGTATTACGCGTTTCTGCACTTCATGATGTTCGGGGTGTGCGGGGCCTTCCTCACGGGGGATATCTTCAACTTGTTCGTCTGGTTTGAGGTGATGCTGATCAGCTCGTTCGTCCTGATGAGCCTCGGCGGGGAAAAGCCTCAGATGGAGGGCGCGGTGAAATACGTCACCCTCAACCTCATTTCCTCGAGCTTCTTTCTCGCGGCGTGCGGCATTCTCTACGGTCAGACCGGCACACTGAACATGGCGGACCTGGCTTTGACCGCACGGGAGATGCGTCCGGAGTTGCTCACCATGACGGCGATGCTTTTTCTGGTGGCCTTCGGGCTCAAGGCGGCAATTTTCCCGCTCTTTTTCTGGCTACCGGCGTCTTATCACACGCCGCCGGTCGCGGTGTCGGCGATTTTTGCCGGCCTGCTGACCAAGGTCGGCGTGTATGCCCTGGTCCGGGTCTTCACCCTGATCTTCACCGAAGACGTGCTCTTCACCCACGGGCTGCTCTTGGTGCTGGCCGGGTTCACCATGGTGACCGGTGTGTTGGGGGCCATGGTGCAATTCGATTTCCGCCGGTTGCTCTCCTTCCACATCATCAGCCAGATCGGCTACATGGTGCTGGGCTTGGCGCTTTTCACCCCGCTGGCCATGGCGGGGACGGTGTTCTACCTTTTCCATCACATCGTGGTGAAGGCGAACTTGTTCCTCATCAGCGGGATCACGGCGCGCTACGGGGGATCGTTTAACTTGAAAAAGTTGGGCGGTTTTTACGCGGCGACGCCGCTCCTGGCGCTGTTGTTTTTCATTCCGGCCATGTCGCTCGGCGGGATTCCGCCGCTCTCGGGATTTTTCGCCAAGTTCGCCGTGGTGAAGGCCGGTTTGGCCGGGGACACCATGTTCGGCGGATGGGCCACGGTCTTGGCCGTGGTGGCCTTGGCGGTCGGACTGCTTACTTTGTTTTCCATGACAAAGATCTGGGCGGAAGTTTTCTGGAAGCCGGCTCCGGAGGGGCATGCGCCGCACCCGGGCAATGTTCCGCCCGCGGAAAGATTCCTGCTCCTTGCCCCGGTTGCCGCGCTGGCCGCCTTGACCCTGGCCATCGGATTTTTCCCGCAATATTTCTTCGATTTCGCGGCCCGCTCGGCCGAGCAGTTGTTGCAACCGGAGATTTACATCAACGCCGTGCTGGGGAGGACAAACTGACATGTATGCGGCGATCAATCTGATCCTCACGCTGGTCTGGTCCGGCCTGCTCGGCGGCATCACCCTGTCCAATCTGGTCTCCGGGTTTGTCGTCAGCTACTTCCTCCTTTGGCTGGTCACGCGCGGTCAGCGCGGGCATGACGGCTACTTCGGAAAATTGCCGCGGGTCTTGGGTTTTATCGGTTACTATCTCTGGGAGCTGATCAAATCGAATGCCATCATCGCCTACGACGTGCTGACCCCGACGCACCACATGAAGCCGGGGGTGATCGGCATCCCGATCGAGGCGAAGACCGACCTCGAGATCACCGCGCTGGCCAACCTGATCACCATGACGCCGGGCACGCTCAGTCTCGACATTTCGCCCGACCGCAAGACGCTCTACGTGCACGCCATGTATATCCATGACCCCGAGGAATTGCGCCGCGACATCAAAGAAAACTTCGAGCCCCGGGTGCTCGCTCTCTTGAGATAAACCATGGAAAGCACGCCCGCTCTCATCATGGTGGCCTGGGTGGCCGGCGCCATCCTTTCGCTCGGCATGATTTTGACCTTCATCCGCGTGGTGGCCGGACCGACGCTGGCTGACCGGGTCGTGGCCATTGATGCGTTGGCCACCATGGTGATCGGAGTGCTCGTGCTCACCTCGATCGTCACCGGCACCGCGCTATTGCTCGATATCGCGCTGGCCATTGCTCTGGTGGTTTTTCTCGGCACGATCGCCATGGCCACCACGATCGAAAGGGGGGTTTTCAAATGATCTGGGTGATCGGCGGCTGTCTGGTCATCGGGGCGTTCCTCATGTTTCTCACGGGGCTGGGGCTGGTGCGTATGCCGGACATTTTCACCCGCATGCATGCGGCGACGAAGAGCGCCTCGCTCGGGGTGGCGCTCTTGCTCTTGGCGGCGGCGTTGTTTTTCCAAGAGACGATGGTGGTGACCAAAGCGGTGGTGACCATCGTGTTCATCTTTCTCACCGCGCCGGTGGCAGCCAGTCTGCTCGGACGCGCGGCCTATGCGCGGCGCACGCCGCTGTGGGAACACTCGGTGTTGGATGAGGGACGCGATCACATCGCGGTCCGTCCGGGTCCGCGGCCGGATCAGGTCGAGAGAACCAGCCAGGACACGTAGGCGGCGTAGCCGGCGAGAAGGATGGCACCTTCGAGGCGTGTGATGCGTTTTTGGTGGTAGGCCATGGGCCAGAGGACGAGGGCAAAGACCGCCATGACGGCATAGTCGACCAAGCTGATGCCCGACGCGGCGAGCGGAGTGGCCATGGCAGTGATGCCGAGGATGCCGAGGAGATTGAAAATGTTCGACCCGACGATGTTGCCCACCGCGATGTCCGCTTCTTTTTTGATCGCGGCGACGAGTGAAGTGGCCAATTCCGGCAGGCTCGTGCCGACCGCGATGACGGTCAGTCCGATGAGGGCTTCACTCCAACCGAAGGCCCGCGCGATGACCACGGCGCCGTCGACCAGAAAGCGCGCTCCGAAGATGAGAAGAACAAGGCCGCCCGCGACCATGAGAAGATCGATGAACAATCCTCGCTTGGAAGCCTTCACCTCCGTGTCGAATTCGGCCCCGAGGGCGTCGGCCGGCTGGCGTCGGGCCAGATAGACGCTGAAAACAACGTAAGCGAGAAGCAAGGCGAAGAGGATGATTCCCTCGGCCATTCCGAGGGTGCCGTCCCATAGGAGGAAAGTGGTGAATGCGGTGACGGCGATCATGATCGGGATATCGATCCGCACGATTTGCGAGGTGGTGGCGATGGGGGTGACGAGGGCGCAGATGCCGAGGATCAGTCCGATGTTGCAAATATTGGAACCAACCACGTTGCCCACGCTGATGTTGCCTTGGCCGGCCAAGCCGGCCTTGAGGCTGACGACCAGTTCCGGTGAGCTGGTGCCGAAGGCGACCACGGTGAGGCCGATGACGAGCGGGGAGAGTCCGAGGCGCAGGGCCAGCGACGAACTGCCGCGCACGAGCGCTTCCGCGCCGTAGTAGAGGAGGACGAGCCCGAGGGCCAAGTAGAGGATGGCAAGGGTCATGGCAAGCGGGGAGATTTAGCGGTTGTCGGGCGGGAGATAAAGGAGAAGTGGAACGGCAAGGGAGGGAGTTTTAAGTTTTAGGTTTGTAAGTTTTAAGTGGTTGGAGGGGCACACTGGCGGGTGGGTGCTGGGGGTAACTGGGGGGATTGCCCTCATTCAGGGCGCGCGGCGGGTCCGGAGGCCCCGCCGCACCTTAAGAGGGCTGGCGATATTTGGGTTCCGGCTGTTGTGAGCTGGCGCTACAAATGTGGGGGTGAAGGCTCCTTTTGCTCCGAAGCTTGATGCCGCGCTTTTGGTCCTGGCGCATGGGTCGAGTGTCAATGCGACGTCGAGCCGGCCAACGCGGGAATTGACGGAGCGGCTATGGGACTCGGGGTTGTTCGGGGAGGTGGCTTGCGGGTTTTGGAAGGAGAGGCCGGGGCTGCGGGAGGCTTTGGACCGTCTGACCAAGCCGGAGATTTTCATCGTGCCGAATTTCACGGTCGAGGGGTATTTCGTGCGCAATGTGATTCCGAAAGAACTCGGGCTGACCGGACCGGTGACCAAAAATGACAAGGGACAGGTTCTGCGGTTGTGTTTGCCGGTTGGGGG
This sequence comes from Chthoniobacterales bacterium, assembly GCA_044359955.1. Taxonomy (GTDB): domain Bacteria; phylum Verrucomicrobiota; class Verrucomicrobiia; order Chthoniobacterales; family JACTMZ01; genus JACTMZ01. The sequence goes on from JBIKLF010000010.1 coordinate 56,204, forward strand.
GCATCCGCGCATGACCGAAGTGCTGCTGCATCGCGCACGGGAGGTGGCGCCGGGGGTGGATTATGCGCAGGCGGCGTTGCTCGTGCTGGGCCACGGCACGCCGCTCGATACGCGGAGTTCGGAGGCGGTCGAGGCGCAGGTGGAGGCGATCCGGGCGCGCGGGATTTTTGCGGAGGTGCACGGGGCGTTTATGGAGACGCCGCCGAAGATCGAGGACTGGCGCGCGATCACGGCCTGCCGGGAGGTGATTGCGGTGCCGTTTTTCATCGCGGACGGTTTGCACAGCGACGAGGATATTCCGGGGTTGCTGGGCATCGCGGGCGGCGGCGATGCGGTCGAGCGGGAGCGGAAGAATCCGCATCTGCTCGACGGGCGGCGGCTGTTTTATTCGCGGGCGGTGGGGACGGATCCGGGGATGGCAGAGGTGATGCTTGATCAGGTGCACTCGTGGGAACTGTGCGCCAAGGGAATCCCGCGAAACGGGGAGACAGCGGGCGCCGGGGTGTGATAGGGATAGTGCATGGTCACGAAATTGCTCCACACGCGCTACCGGGTCGCCGATCTCGAGAAGACGGTGAATTTTTACAAGGACGTGCTGGGGCTGGAGGAGATCCGGCGGCACAAATCGCCGCGCGGGTCGGAGTTGGTTTTTTTGAAGACGCCGCAAAGCGAGGAGTTGATTGAGATTTGCTGTTACCCGGGAAGCGGTCCGGTGGTGATCGGTCCGGATCTGACGCATTTGGCTTTCGAGGTGGAGGATTTGGAGAAATTCGCCCAGGACGCGGCGGCCAAGGGCTATCCGTTGTCGGACGGTCCGACCACCTCGTCGACCGGCACGACGTTCGCTTTCATCGACGCGCCCGAAGGCTACGAGATCGAGTTGATCCAGGCGCCGCAATAGTCGCAGCTTTATGGAATTCGACTGGCTCGACGCTCCCTTCGACCTCAAGGCGTTGACGCCGCGGGCTATCGAGGAATCGTTCGAGGATCCGTTCAGTCTGCGGTTGTTGCCGGATTACGAGAGCGGCGAGGCGCGGTATTTCAACCTCGGCCGGTCGTCCGAGGGGCGGGGGATTTTCAGCGTGTTTTGGACGGATGGAAAAACGGTGCGGGTCATTGCGGCGCGGCCGATGGCGAAAGATGAAGAGAATTTTTTCGAAAGGAAGAACGATGAATAGCGGGGAGCGGGAGTTGCGTGCGTTGCGGGCGTGGTCCGAGGTGCCGTCCTTCGACGACGAGCGGGCGGAGGCGGCGTTCTGGCTGACGCACAGCTTGGATCCCAAATTGATGAATGCGTCGATCCCCAAGAGTGATGCGAGGGAGTCGGCCACGGTGACCTTGCGGTTCGATCCGCGGATGCTGGCGCGGATCAAACGCGTGGCGCGGTCGCGGTATTTGAATTACCAGAGCATGATCAAGCAGTGGTTGGCGGAGAGGCTGGAGAAGGAGGGCTGAAAGCTGAGACCTGAAACCTGAGTGAAGGGGTGTGGGGGGAGGGGGAGGGGGTTTTAAGTTTTAGGTTTGTAAGTTTTAAGTGCTTGGGGAGTCGCGTTGGCGGGTGTTGAAAAATCGACGAGGGGAGCTTTGGTATCGGCTCCTGCCGATGAGCTTGGCTGCGACGGGCGTGGACTGGCGCTACAGGTGGGGGTATAAGGAGTTATTCCCCTGATGAAAATCGGCGTCCCCCGTGAAATCAAAAAGCAGGAGCATCGGGTCGCGCTGTTGCCGGCCACGGCTTACCAATTGAAGAAGCGCGGCCACGAGGTGCTGGTCGAGCGTGGGGCGGGGGCCGGGTGTGGCTACCCCGATGCCGACTACGAGGCGGCGGGGGCGACGATGGTGGACACGCACGAGGCGGTGTTTGCTGCGGACCTGATCGTCAAGGTGAAGGAACCGCAACCGGACGAGATTCCGCTGCTGCGCCAAGGCCAGATTCTTTTCACCTACCTGCACCTCGCGGCGGATAAAACGCTGACGGAATCGCTGATGAAAAGCGGGGTGACGGGGTTGGCTTACGAGACGATCGAGATCAATCGACGCCTGCCGCTGCTCGAGCCGATGAGCGAGATTGCCGGCCGGATGTCGGTGGTGGTGGGAGCCAACTGTCTGGCCAAGCACCATGGCGGCAATGGCGTGCTGCTCGGCGGAGTGCCGGGGGTGCTGCCGGGGAAAGTGGTGGTGATCGGCGGAGGGACGTCGGGAATCAATGCCGCGCGCATGGCGCAGGGGTTGGGGGCCGATGTGACCATTCTGGAAGTTGATCTCGAGCGAATGCGTTTCCTCGATATCACGCTGCACACGGCGCATACGCTTTACTCGAACGAGGCGCACTTGCAGGAAGTGCTGCCGCAGGTGGATCTGCTGATCGGTGCGGTGCTGGTGCCGGGCGCGCGCGCGCCGCGGTTGATCACGCGGGAGATGTTGCGGTGCATGAAGCCGGGGAGCGTGTTTGTCGATATCGCGATCGACCAGGGCGGTTGTGCCGAGACATCGCGTCCGACAACGCATGAAAATCCGACCTTCGTGGAAGAGGGGGTGATCCATTATTGCGTGGCCAACATGCCCGGCGCGTATGCCCGCACGGCGACGCAGGCCTTGACCAATGTGACGGCGCGCTATGTCGAAATGATGGCGGATCTCGGGTTGGCGGGCGCGTGTGAGAAGGTGCCGGCCCTGCGGGGAGGGATCAATGTGCACGAGGGGAAGTTGACGTGTCCGATGGTGGCCGAGGCGTTTGGGATGAGTGCCGCGCCGCTGGAACTGCGCGGCGCTTAATAAGGCTGAGACTTGAGTTTGAAGCCTGAGTGAAACGGAGACAGGTCGCTGCGGCGACCAAGCTTGAGTGATACCAATCCTCAAAAGGAGTTGGACTCACGAATGACGATCGGCGGGTAGGGACACGCGGCCCGCGTGTCCGTTTTTCAGAGAGCGGACGAGCGGGCCGCTCGTCCCTACCTTAAGAGCCAAAGTCCACAACCTTTTCGGGTTTGGTATGAGATGTAGCGGCGGCGTCCCCGCCGCCGGTTGTTTTCGACAACGACCGTCGCCGGGGACGGCGACGCTACACGTAATGTGGCATCGGCATCCTGCCGATGGGATTGGGGGCGACATTGGCAGGGATGCCAATGCTACGTCCGTGGATCGTCCCTCGACCACTCGCGGGTGTTGATCACGCGGCGTTCGAAGGGGGTGGCTGGGCGGATGAGTTTTTTGTTTTTTTTGGGAACGAATTGGTAGTGGGGGATGGCGTTGAGTTTGTCGTCGATTTCCCAAAGGTCTTCGTGGGTGGTGACCCAGTAGTCGCCCATGGTGCGGAGGTCGAAGGGGCGGGAGTAAGAGGCGAGGGTCTTCAGTCCGTCGTCACGGAAATATTCGTGGTAGTAGGAGAGAGCCAGTTCGCGGAAGGTTTTATAGATCGGGTCGCGGTAGCGGACGACGGCGTGGTTGGTTTTGGAAATGGCACCCCAGCGGCCGTGTTCCTTGAAGAGCGCCACGACGTGCTCGTCGTCGAATTCGATGGTTTTGAGGTCGAGGAGCAAGGGTGGCTTGCCTTGCAGCCATAAGGCGGTGGCAGCGACGAGGGCGCCTTCCACGCAATGCGCTCTGCGTTCGCGCAGGACGCGGCGCGGCGACATGTGGGTGTCGCCGTGTTTTTCGAAATTGATCGGGATCCGGTCGAGGAAGTCCTGGATTTTGCGCGGGGTGGAGAGTCGGCGCAGGATGGCTTGCTCCTTTGGGGTGAGGCCGAACATGGGGGGAAGATAGCAAAGCGGCGTCAAGCCGCCGCACTCCAAAATGGACCGGGAGCCGCCGCGGCCCGGCCGGCGGCAGCCAACGGTCGTTTGACAAGCGTGCCGTGCGCGCTTAGACTCTTACTCGTAAGGGGGCGTATATGGTTTCGACTTATGGTGCGAAGCGACGTCTGCATGCCGAGGATGATTCGTTGGCCTCGTTAAAAATCGGATCAAAAAAATAACAGCAGAGAACGAAGATCTCGCTCTCGCGGCTTAAACGCCCGCGACGGCTTCCAGTTGACGCCTGCTAGGCGGGAAGCCGACGACAGCAGGCAACTCGGCGTCGGGATCGACCGCTGCCGCCGGGGATCTTCTCGTGGACGATAGGACGAGGGTAGCGTGCGGCCGAGCAGCCCAAGTCCGAATACTCACCGGCCGCTAAGCATGTAGTAGGCGGCGTTCAGCGGCATGAGGACAGGGGTTCGACTCCCCTCGCCTCCAGCCTTCGCTCGCCGGAGGCGAGACTACGGCTTGGCAAGCCAGCTTGGGACTGCATTCGCTCGCCGGGGGCGAGACTACGGCTTGGCAAGCCAGTTTGGGACTGCATGAGATCGGAGATGTGATGTTCCATTATGTTTATATTTTGGTTAGTGAAAGCGACGCTGATCGCCACTACGTTGGGTGCACCACGGATTTGCCGGGGCGGCTGGCCCTGCACAATGAGGGCAAGGTTAGTCACACGGCCAAACACAAGCCTTGGCGTGTGGAAACGGCGGTTGCTTTCCGTTGCCAAGAAAAGGCTTTCGCCTTTGAGCGGTATCTCAAGTCCGGTTCCGGGCGCACATTTTCCAGGCGGCACTTGTGACAAGCTTTCGCGCGGCGCGTTGAGCCAGTGGGCCTACCAGGGAGAACGGCTGGGGACGGCGCTGCTCCAGGGTGACTCAGGAATGTTCGAGTTGGCGATTGAAGTGGCCGCGCGTCCAGCGGAAAAGAAAAAGAACCACGGGGAGGAGGCAGGCACTCACGGCCATGACAAAGGCTTCAGCTTCCCAACCTTGCTTGATCAGGTGATCGAAGAGAACGAGGCCGAGGATGAGCAGACCAATGAAGCCGACGAGCATGCCGAGTGGCATGAGCACGGATTGGAAGATGGCGCTTTCGCGCTGGCGGGAAAGCCGTTTGGAACGCGGGGTAAATCTGGCCACAGGTCGGCGTTATTTCCCACTAAACGAGACCAGAAGCCGCCTTTCGTCAAATCGGAAAATGATGTTCCAAAGCAGCCTACTGCAAAATACGGATGGTCAGGGGATAGCGGTATTCCTCGCCGTTGCCAGTCTTCACCGCGGCAATGATCATGAAGACAATCCAGAGGATGAAGATGACGGGGAGAATGAGGAGTCCGATCAGGACAAAGCAGAGAACGCCGGCCAGAGCGGCGTAAAGGGTGTAGCTGATCTGGAAGTTGAGGACTTCCTTGCCGGTGCGGTCAAGGAGGGGACTGTCCGAGCGTTTGATCAGCCAGAGGACGAGCGGGGCGATGATGTTGCCGAAGGGGAAGACGAAGCCGGCGAAGCCGAGGAGTTGCGTGACCACGGCGAGGGAGTTGTCGGTGGTGGGCTGGTTCGATGGCGCGGGAAGGGGCGGTGGCTGATTTTCCATAGGGGTGAGATCGTTTTTTGGGGCGTGGGTGTCAATGCGGAAAGGCGTGAAGAGAGGGATGAGACTTGAGTTGGAAACTTGAGTGAAAGGGTGCGGTCCGCTGGCCAGCGGACCCTACCGATGGAATTGATCAGCTTTCGTTGAGCAGGCCGGTGCCGGCGCAGAGTTTGGCGTAGAGGCCACCGCGGGCCAGAAGCTCTTCGTGTTTGCCGCGCTCGACGATGCGGCCTTGGTCGAGGACGAGAATCTGGTCGGCGTGGCGGACAGTCGAAAGACGGTGGGCGATGACAAAGCTGGTCCGTTTTTGCAGGAGGCGGTCGAGGGCCTGCTGGATGAGCTTCTCGGTGGTGTTGTCGACGCTGGCGGTGGCTTCGTCGAGGAGGAGAACGGGTGGGTCCTTGAGCAGGGCCCGGGCGATGGAAATGCGCTGCTTTTCGCCGACGCTCAAGCGCACGCCGCGTTCGCCGACTTCGGTGTCGAGTTGTTGGGGAAGTTTTTCCACGAAGGATGCGGCGTTGGCGGCGCGGAGGGCGGTCCAGAGTTCTTCGTCCGTGGCGTCCGTTTTGCCGAAGCGGAGGTTGTCGGCCACGGTGCCGTTGAAGAGGAAACTTTCCTGGGAGACGAGTCCGACCACGCGGCGGAGATCTTTTTTGGCGAAGTCGCGGATGTCCTGGCCATCGAGCGTGATGCTGCCGCCGGTTGATTCGTAAAAGCGCATGAGGAGTCCGACGAGGGACGACTTGCCTGCGCCGGTGGGTCCGACCAAGGCGACGGTTTCCCCGGGCTTGGCCGTGAGGTTGATCTCGTGGAGGACGTCGGGTCCGTCGCCGTAGGCGAAGCGGATGTTTTCGAATTTTATTTCGCCGTGGAGCGGGGACGGGAGAGGGGTCTGGCCGGCGTCCGGTTCGGGCGTGGCGTCGAGGATGTCGAAGACGCGTTTGCCCGCGGCGCGGCCGGCCTGGATGATTTGGTTGAGTTGGTGGAGGCGTCCGACCGGCTCGTAAAGAAAGCGGACAAGGACGAGAAAGGCGACGAGAACGCCGAGGTCGAGTTTGCCCTGGAGGGCGGCCCAACCGCCGTAGCCGAGGACGACAAGGCTGCCCAGAGAGGAAAAGAAATTCATCCCCGGGTTGTAGAAAGCCCAGGCGCGCATGACGACGAGGGTGGCTTGGCGGAGCTTTTCGCTCGTGGTGTTGAAGCGTTCGTGTTCGGCGGTTTCGCGGGCGTAGCCTTTGATTTGGCGGATGCCGTCGAGGTTGTCGTGCAGGAGGGAGTTGAGATCGGAGGCGGCGCGGCGTTGCACTCCGTAGCGTTGGCCGGCCGTGAGGGTGTAGGCGAGGGCGCCGGCGATGAGGAAAGGGACGGGAGTAAGCGCGCAGAGGGCGAGGGAGGGACTCCACCAGAGCATGAGACCGAAGACGACGGCGATCTGCAGGATGGCGACGGCACCTTGTTCAATGCCGTCGATGAGGACACGTTCGACACTGCCGACGTCCTCGACCACGCGGGTCATGATGTCGCCGGTGGCGCGGTGGTCGAACCAGGTGAGGGGGAGAGATTGCAGCCGTCCGTAAAGGTCGCTGCGCAGATCGAAGAGGACTTTTTGTTCGAAGGTGTTGTTGAGGAGAATACGCAGGGTGTTGAGTCCGTCCTGGGCGAAGAAGCCGAAGGCCGCGAGCGCGATCATCGGCCAGAGCGCGTCTGTGTTGCCGCCGCGCAGCACATCGTCGATGATGCGTTGGGTGACGACCGGAAAGATGACGACCATAACGGAGGCGCCGAGCGCGCAGAGCAGGGTGGCCGCGGCGAGCAGCGGATAGCGGCGGAGGTAGGCGAAGACGCGGGCGAGGATGCGCGGGGATTGGTCGGACGACATTGGGAAGGAAACAGTAAAGGGTCCCGGGCGGCTGGGCGAGATGTCCCTCGCAGGGGAAAAAGGAGGAGAAAGAGAAAGGCTGAGGCCTGAAACTTGAAACCTGAGTGAGGGGTGGATCGCGCCGTTTGGCGCGATTTTTCAGGGGGCAACGCCGTCTCGGCCGTGTTGTCTGGTCGTGACGGGCGGGACGCCGATACGCATCAACCTAAAACCGTAGTTGAAAGTTGAACGTTGAGAGCCGAAGCAAAGCGGAGACGGCCGGAGGCAATTTATGGTTGAGCGCCGGCGCTCATCACTCAACTTTCAACTACGGTTTTACGCTCAACACGATAAGCGAATAATCCCACACTTGAGTAAGTAAATTGTCGATACACGAAAGGGGCAAACTCAAGATCCATGGCTGCGCCTCACCGGAATGCCCGGAGTGCGTCAGTCAGGCAGAACCACTTTTACAGACAGATTGTTGCACTGCCCGAGCAATCGCACGGCACCGGGTTGTGCAATCAGCACTGAAACCCAAGACACTCAATAACGAAGGGTTCATGATACCGTGGGACTTCGCGGAAGCAGGAAAATGACAACCGCCGGATGCGGAAAACCGCACGTCCGGTGGTGTGGGAGCCTTGACGGGTGAAGCTCCCGTCAAGGCCAACCAATTCTTGGGGAGTTACTGCGGCGGGGCGGTTTGGCGGGCGGCGCGGATTTGGCCCTCGGATCCGGTGAGGACAAGTTCATGGCCCTCGATCGACCACGCGGTGGCGGCGGTGAGCACGGCGAGGAATTTGTGCTCTTGCTGCATGATGTCCGGCTCGCAGGCACGCCGCGTGCTGCGGAGCGGGCCGACTTCGATTTTGTCGCCCTCGATTCGGCAAGCGCCGCCGAAGCGGTTGCAGGAGCCGTCGCCGGCGATGTTGCCCTCGTTGTCGAATTCGAAGGTGATGGGATGATCGGCCAACGGAGTTTGCCCGGCGAAGGTGATCACTTTCCAGGCGCTGCCGGGAAGGGTGAGGGATGTTGCGTTGGTTTCCATGGCTAGGGCGGTGGATGTGATCAGAAGGAGGGAGAGCAAGCGTTTCATGTGCGGAGTTTGCGGTGTTCAGTTTTCAGTGTTCAGTGAAAGGCATCAAGCCAGCGCTTGTTGGGCGGTTTTGAAATGGAGTTTGGCGGTGGCGCGGAGGGCGTCGGGGCCGTGCTGGTGGACGAGGGTGCGGGCGGCTTCGAGCACAGCGGCGGAGGCGCCTTTGGGGAATTTAACCCCCCATTTTTTTTCGGCGTCGGCCAGCCAGTCGATGAACTTTTCGCGGGCCAGGATGGAGGCGGCGGCCACGGCGTAGTCGCTTTCCGCTTTGGTTTGCTGGCGCAGTTCGATTTTGCGTCCTTTGGCCATCAGCGCGCGTTGCAGCACGGTCGGGTTGGCGAATTGATCGCTCAGGGCGGAGGGACATCCGGGTTTGCGTTCGCAGAGGTTTTCGATGACGCGCGCATGGCCCCAGGCGAGGAGGCGGTTGAGGTTGCCGATTTTTTCGTAGAGCGGGTTGTATTTCTCCGGCGAGACAACGATCACCTCGCTGACCACGCCGGGGGTGGCGCGGATGACGTCCGCCATTTTGCGGATTTGCGCGTCGGAGCCGATCGATTTGCTGTCGCGGATGCCGGCTTCGAGGAGTTGGCGGGCGATGGTGTCGTCCGTGTAGGCGCCCGCGATGACGAGCGGACCGAAGAAGTCGCCCTTGCCGCTTTCATCGATGCCGAAGTGCGGGGTGAAGCGTTCCGGGTGGTGGAGGTCCTCGTAGCCGAGGCGGGCTTCGCCGAGGACTTCGGGTTCGAGGGTGAACTGGATGAAGTCTGCAGTCTCCTTGCCTTGGATCACGGCCTTCGGGCCTTTCTCATAGACCGCCACGGTGAGGCCGGGCTTTTGGCCGAAGTAGAGGGTGTAGGGACGCGGTTCGAATTTGAATCCCTGCCGTTCGAGGATGCCGCGGAGGGTGTCGGCTTGGGCAGCGGTCAGGGCCACGGTGTGGGAGCGGAGCGGCGGCATGCTTTGTGCATCTTTTCCGATGACGGGGAAAAGACAACCGCAGAGAGCGCGGAGGGCGCGGAGACAACGACCGGCGACGGTTGTTGGATTGCGTCTTTAAATGCCTGTTGAATTTGGTCTGATAGCTCCGTGGACAAAAAGGAGTTTCGACAGCACTTGCGTGCCTGGTTCCGCCGGCACGGCCGGGATTTGCCCTGGCGGCGGACGCGGGATCCTTACGCGATCTTGGTCAGCGAGATGATGTTGCAGCAGACGACGGTGGCGGCGGTGGTTCCTTATTTCGAGCGGTGGATGAAGCGGTTTCCGTCCGCAGGTGCCTTGGCCGCGGCCGAGGAGTCCGAGGTTCTTTCGCTTTGGCAGGGCCTCGGCTACTACCGACGTGCCCGGAACTTGCACGCGGCAGCAAAGAAGATTTCGGTCGATCTGCGCGGTGAGGTTCCGCGTGATTACGAGGGTTTGCGAAATCTGCCCGGCATCGGCGATTACACCGCGCAAGCGGTGCGGGCCTTTGCTTTCGACGAGGCGGTGCCGGTGCTGGATGCCAATGTGGTCCGGGTCGTGGCGCGATTGTTCGACATCCGCATGCCCGTCGATACGGCGAAGGGGTTGGCCAAAGTCCGCGCCAAGCTTGAGGATCTTCTTCCGGCTAAGGGCGGACACGAGTTTGTTTCTGCGATGATGGAACTCGGCGCGCTGGTCTGCCGGGCCGGTCGACCGGATTGCTTGCTTTGTCCGGTGAAAGAATTTTGCGCGGCCAAGCATCCGGAAAAATTGCCGCTCAAGGCGCCGAAGGCGCCGATCAAGAAACGGACCGAGCTGGCGGCCTGGGTCTGGGATGGCGAGGCCGTCCTTCTCCAGCAGTCCACCGTCTGGCGCTGGGTCGGATTGTGGCGGCTGCCGCCCTTGGATGGCGAGCCGCCGGCCGGTCCGGCGGCGGAACTGACCTACGGTATTGTGCGGGAACGGGTGACCTTGCGGATCCACCGCACGACCAAGCGGGCCTTGATGGCGTCCGCGGAACCTCGCAAGGCGTTTTCTCTGAGGGAGCTGGAAAGCATAGCTATCCCGTCCCCGCACCGGCGGGCGATTGCCAGAATTTTAAAAGACAGATTTGACCACGGATAACACAGATGACACTGATTTACGGAGGACGGACGGGATACCGTTTCTGATCATCCGTGCTATCCGTGCCATCCGTGGTTAAAATCCCCCCATGAGCGCCACCATCACCAGCCAACCCGACGCCACGGGCCACTTCGGTCCGTATGGCGGAATCTTCGTACCCGAGACCCTGATGACCGCGCTCGAGGAATTGACCCACGCTTACGAGGCGGCGCGGAAGGATCCGGAATTCCGCCGCGAATTGAATCAGCTGCTGGCTGAATTTGTCGGACGCCCGACCCCGCTTTATCTGGCCGAACGCCTCACCGCCCAACTCGGTGGAGCGAAAATTTATCTCAAGCGCGAGGACTTGGTGCACACCGGCGCGCACAAGATCAACAACGCGATGGGTCAGATTATTCTTGCGCGCCGCATGGGCAAGAAGCGGGTCATTGCCGAGACCGGCGCCGGCCAGCACGGCGTGGCCACGGCCACGGCCGCTGCGCGTTTCGGCATGGAATGCGTGGTCTACATGGGCGAGGTGGACATGAAGCGTCAGGCCCTCAATGTCACGCGCATGAAATTCCTCGGGGCGAAAGTTGTGCCGGTCACGGCTGGTCAAGCTACGCTGAAGGAAGCGGTCAACGAAGCCATGCGCGATTGGGTGACCAATGTGCGCTCGACCCACTACATCCTCGGCACGGCTTACGGGGCTCATCCGTATCCCATGATGGTCCGCAATTTCCACCGCGTGATCGGCGAGGAATCGCGCCGCCAGATTCTCGAGCGCGAGGAGCGCTTGCCCGACTTGCTCGTGGCCTGCGTGGGCGGCGGGAGCAATGCGATCGGGTTGTTTTATCCCTTTCTCGAGGACAAGGACGTCCGCATGGTCGGGGTCGAAGCCGGCGGTGAGGGGATCAAACCCGGACGCCACGCCGCCCGCTTCCAAGGTGGTAAACTCGGCGTGCTGCAGGGTTGCAAGACGTTCCTCTTGGCCAACGACGACGGACAGATCGAGTCGACCCATTCAGTCTCCGCCGGTCTCGATTACGCGGCGGTCGGACCCGAACACAGCTTCTTGCGCGACGCGGGGCGGGTCGAATACGACTACGCCACGGATGATGAAGCGCTCGAGGCCTTCCAGACGTTGTCGAAAGTGGAAGGTATCATTCCCGCCCTGGAAACCGCGCATGCCGTGGCCCACGCGATCAAAGTCGCGCCGAAGATGGGGAAAGATCAGATCATTCTGGTCAACCTCTCCGGCCGCGGGGACAAGGATGTCCAGCAGGCGGCGGAGTTTATTTTCGGCGGGATGGGGTAGGTCGAAGAGTGCCAAAAATCACCCTATTGACATCTATTATGGTATAGATATTGTCCGCTATGTGGATTTCGAGTATGATCCCAAGAAAAGCCATGCCAACGCCGAAAAGCACGGGATCGACTTTGATCGCGCCCGGTTTCTCTGGCTTGATGATAAGCGCTTGGTGATTTCGGCGCGCTCAATGACCGAGAATAGGGAAGCCATCATCGCGGAGCTGGAGGGGGTCCTTTGGACTGCGATTTACACGCTTCGTGACGAGTCCATACGCATCATATCCGTGAGGAGATCCAGAAATGAAGAACGCCAAAACTACCATAACCGCTGAAGAACTCGATCGCCGTTTCGATGCTGGAGAGGACATCAGCGAATTTCTCGACTGGGACAAAGCGCGCCGCCCGGGCCTTGAGCCGCGACGCGTGAACGTCGATTTGCCTGCATGGATGATTCAACAACTGGATCGCCAAGCGGATCTCATCGGTGTCACCCGTCAGTCGATCATCAAGGTGTGGCTCAGCGAGCGGATCAAAAAAGAGCGCGCCGAGCAGGTTGTGTGATCAGGAGGGACAAAGACATCGAGCAGGTGGCACGCCAAAAGCCAGTGGCCGTAGGTCAGCGCGGACGTTGGGTGGAATGCCAATGAGCAATCTCATCATCAAGGCGGCTGTGCGGACGCTTTTCACTTTCACGAGTCGCGAAAAAGCGCTGGAGCGAAGCAAAATCCTCCTGGGTCAATATTTGCGTCTGGCCGAGGGCTTGTCGGAGAAAGGTGGACAGCTTTGCGTCGAGGTTCCTCCCATGCGGGGAGTCGATGAAGACATGCGGCGGTGGTCTCTCTTCATGATTCTGGAACACAACGCGATTGTGAACCGGAGCATCACGGCCAGCGTGGTCCAGTTGGCGAATGGTGATTCATTGAGCGGGCCGGCCACCATCGACGTGAAGAAAGGGGTCATGCCTTCCGGGGCGGCGGACGAATCACAGATCGGTTTGTTTGCCGATTCGGTGACCAACCACATTGCGTCCGTGGAGAGCTTAAAACAGCTGCGGGGCACGCGCACTTCACCCCACCCGATCTTCGGAAACTTTGATGCACACAAGTGGAACTGCATGTTTGCTTTTCATCTGGGATTGCATCTGCCGCAGGCGAAATATGTCACGGACTGGGCCAAAGCGGAGCAGGCCTAGAGGGGTGGCCATGCTTTATCGCCTGGGTAGATTGTTGGTGGTGTAAGTGACGATCTGGTGGTCCGGAGGATTGGCCAGTTGCTTCGCCGGGACTGGCGAGACAGGGGAAGCAGGGCAGCGACGGTCATGGACCGCCGCTACAGATCGGGCTCAAGAAAGGGCTACTCTCAACAACTATATTGCGAGAGAAGAAGCTTGATCAGCCCGAATAGCCGGTTGCAGCTGCTGAACCGGAGCGTTCGTCAAAACGAGTCGCCTTTGCGCACTTTCAAGGTAGATTTCCTTCATGACCGCTCAAGAAATCAAAACCCTGCCAACCGACGAGAAGGTTCGGATCATGGAGGCACTATGGGAAGATATGCGCGATCACTACGAGGAGGCGCCGATTTCCCAAGAGGTGATGGATTTGCTGAAGGAGCGCCAAGCTCGTGTCGAGCGGGGTGAGGCCCGGCTTCTTGAGTGGGATAAAGTGAAGGCCGCCATCGGACGTGGATGAAGAGAATCCTCATTTCCGAGGATGCGTTTGGTGACCTCAATGACGGTTTTTTGTTTTACGAGGCACAGGATTTCGGGCTTGGCGATTATTTCACTGCTTGTCTGCGCTCTGACATCGAAGGATTGAAGGTCACGGCCGGCATTCACAGGGAGTTGCGGGGATTCCACAGGGTTTTGAGCAGGGTATTCCCCCACGGCATCTTCTACACGGTGCGAGCGGATGAGGTCACGGTATGGGCGGTGATCGACTTGCGCCAAGACCCCGATCGGATAGCCAGTCGACTCAATAAGAAGTAAGTTGAACCATGGAGAACGCTGAAGAGATCGATCGCTTTTTCGACCCTGGAGGGGACACCAGCGAATGTCTCGACTGGGACAAAGCGCGCCGACCGGGCCATGTGATTGTTTGTCGCGGCGGTCAGCCGAGGCTTGGCGAGACAGGTCGCTACGGCGACCAACTGATATGACCGCCGGAAACTTCGGAGGATGAGGCAGCGACGGTCAGATCAGTTGGCTTTGCTGCGCGGCCGCCCGTCTCGCTTTGCTCGGCTGACTTCCGCCACATGATTTGGGTAAGGTGGAGTCGTGACTGGGATTGAGCATGACCCCGTGCTTTTTGGCGCGGATCCGACTGCGGGTATCGTTTCGGTGGAGTTCGGTGCGCCGGATCGGGTGCAGGTTTACCGGCGGGAGGGAGAGAGGACGGTGGTTGAGGAGGTGGTGCATCGGCCTTTCGCCTGGGCCACGGAGCCGGTGCCGGGGGAGTTGCGGGAATTGCAGGGAGCGGGGGCGTTCAAGTTTGCTGTGTCCTTCGACAATGTGACGGCGTTCTCCAAGGCCAAGACGACTTACAAGCGTGAACTCTTTGCGCTCAACGATCTGGCGCACCAATACTTACTCGCCAGCGGACGCACGCTTTTCAAGGGCATGGCCTTCGAGGATCTGCGGCGGATGCAGGTCGATATCGAAACCCACACCGGGGCGGATGGGGCCATGTCGGAGGCGTCGCGTGATCCGCTTCTGGCCATTGCGTTGAGCGACAGTTCGGGATGGGAGGAAATCCTCGTGGTCGATGACCCCGCAGATGAGGCGCAGGAAAAAGCGGCGCTGGAAAAGTTTGTCGCGCTGGTCCGGGCGCGTGATCCGGATGTGATCGAGGGGCACAATATTTTCCGGTTCGACCTGCCTTACCTTGAGGCGCGGGCGAGGAAACTGAAGGTCAAATTGGACTTAGGCCGCGACGGGAGCACGCTGCGGTCGCATCCGTCGCGCCTGCAGATTGCCGAGCGGCTCATTCAATACCGGAAGTTCGAGATCCACGGGCGTCAGATCATCGACACCTTGTTTTTGGTCCAGTTCCAGGACGTGGGAGCGCGGGAGCTGCAAAGCTTCGGACTCAAAGCGGCGGCGCGGCATTTCGGGGTGGCGGAGGATGGCCGGGTCGAGCTTGGCGCGCGGGCCATCACCGAGTCGCATGGGCAAGAGCGGGAGAAGTTCGAGACGTATGCCCTGCAGGATGTACGCGAGACGCGGGCGCTTTCTGCCGCCTTGAGTCCGGCTTGGTTCACGCAAGCGACGATTTTTCCCTACAACTATCAGGATGTGGTCATCCGCGGAAACGCGACGAAGATCAACAGTCTGTTTCTGCGGGAATACTTGCGTCAGGGGCAAGCTGTTCCGTCTTGGTCCGAGGTGCAGCGGTTCGAGGGTGGATACACGGACATTTTTTTCACCGGGGTGGCGCGCGACGTCTGGCATTGCGACATCGCGTCGCTGTACCCCTCGGTCATGTTGGCCTTCGGGATTTTCCCGGAGTCCGACACGCTGGGCGTATTCGGCGACATGCTGGCGCGGTTGCGCAAGTTCCGTCTCGAGGCCAAGGCGGCCATGCGATCGGCCAAGGGCGCAGAGAAGGAGCATCTCGACGCGCTGCAGGGGACTTTCAAAATCCTGATCAACAGCTTTTACGGATACCTTGGTTTTGCCCAAGGCAACTTCGCTGATTTCGAAGCCGCCGCGGCGGTCACGGCCAAAGGACGCGAGTTGTTGCGCGGGATGGTGGATTGGTTGCGTCAGCGCGGGGCGGAGGTGATCGAAATCGACACGGACGGCATTTATTTCCTCCCGCCGAAGGAGGCCAGTTGGGACGGGCTCTACCAAGAGCTGGCCGCCACCCTGCCGGAGGGGATCGAGGTGGAATTCGATGCGCGCTACACCGCGATGTTCAGCTACAAGGCGAAGAATTACGCGCTCTTGGCGGAGGACGGAAAGTTGTCGATCAAAGGCGCGGCCTTGAAGTCGCGCGGACTGGAAAAATTCCAGCGGGTTTTCATCGAGCGGGCGGTGCGGGCGTTGCTCGAGGGGAAACCGGAAGTGATTCCGTCGATGCACGCGGAGTTCGGCAAGGCGCTGAGGGACCGGAAGTGGGAGCCGGAGATGTGGGTCAAGACCGAGTCCCTGCAGGATTCTTTGGAGGCTTACCAGCGGAAGATCGCCGCTTCGTCGCGCAATCGCTCGGCGGCTTTCGAGTTGGCCCTACGCAGCGGACGCAAGATGCAGGCGGGGGATCGGGTGACGTATTACATCACCGGCACGAAGAAGACGGTGAAAGCCTACGAGAGTGCCAAGTTGGTCGAGGAGTGGGAGGCCGGGGGCCGCGATGAGAATGTGGCTTACTACCTCGCCAAGCTCGACGAATTGGCGGGGAAGTTCGAGGCGTTCGTGCCGGCGAGTGCGGGTGGGGATCGGTTGTTGTAGCGGGGTGCTCGATTACTTCAGCGGGTTGCGCCAGCGCAGGCCTTCGAACCGGGAGAAGTCGGTGTCGTTGCTGTGCAGTTCGGCTTGGCTTTCCACCGCGAGCGCGGCGAGTTGGGCGTCTGTGGTGAGGTTTCCGGCTGTGCCGATTTTTTCGAGATAACCGAGGAAAAGGCCGGCGAATTTCGGCCCGGGTTGCAGAATAATGACGGTGGGCTGATCCAGCCACGAGCGGACGAGATCAACAGCGCGATCGGGGGAAAGTGGTTCAGTCAAAATCCGCCGATTGGTCATGATACGAATAAATCCTGAGGACGTGGCCCATGGAAGGCCAACCGGTGTGTTCCCGTTCAGGGTCTCTTCCCACCAAGCTTTGGCGGGTTCGTGGTGAGGGTCCCTCCTGTTATGAGCGTAGATCAGGAGATTGATGTCGGGAATAATCACCGCGATTGGGATTTTCGGATGAATTCCTCGACCTCAAGCTCATCTACCAGTTGGTTGAATTTGGCGGGGTCGATGCCGGGTTGATAGGCTGAGGAGTGCGCTTTAACGCGAAAGGGTGTGCGCTGCTTGGCTTTTTTCAGTCCGAAGCCCAACCGAAGGCGCTCGTTCACCACCTCTTTGAAGGACTTCTTTCCCGAGGCTAGTTCCTGCCGGAGGTGCTGGGCGATATCCGGGTCTAGAGTAAGCGTTGTTCTCATGCTAGACATCAAACATCACATTAACTTGATGTCAAGACATCACCTCGAGGGCTTCGCACTTTGGGTGCAGGACAAAAATCTTCAATCATGCGGCGAGGGGGAGGGTGTCGTTTTCGGCGGAGCGCGAGTTGAGGCGGTATTTCCAGAACGAGTCCATCCTGCGGCTGGCCTGGATGCAGCGGAAAGC
>JBIKLF010000031.1:0-24933 GCA_044359955.1 Chthoniobacterales bacterium
CGTGCGACCGGCTTGCTCACAAACCGGTAGCTCTGGCTTGGCGCCAGCGCCCGAGTCGTCCGGGGGACTCGGGCTGCCGCTACCTCGCCCTGAGGACAGGCCTCAGGGCGTTTGTGAACAAGCCTCCGCGAACTTCTAGGCCCCGGTGTCTTTTTTCATTGAGGCAACACGCTGGCTTATGAAATCTGTCTGAACTTTCCGCATCGTCTATTCCGCAGGCGATGCATCGTAATCGCAACCGGCCGATTGACCCAAACTACGACGGTCATGCACGTGCGCGAAGCCTGCCAATGGTGCCGCCATCCAGACAGTGTTCATTGCGCGATTCGCATGTCTCCAACCGGGTCAGAGCAACCGTTGGTTGACAATGACGCCACATATTATGCCACCATCTCAGCAAATCCTCTCCTCGTCCGAGCCTCCCCATCCAATCCTCGTGAAACTTGCAACCACTCCCCTCGTCCTTGACCGTGACATCAGCGTGACTACGCTTGGTCTTCACTTCCAACGCCATCCTGATTTCGAGGATTGGAGCGCCCTCGGAATTCAAATGGCCCGTGCCCTGCGCTGCATGGAGTTCGTCATCGGCGATTGGTTGGTTTACGGCGACGAGAATTTCCGTCGTAAGGGCCCGGGCAGGCCGACCAACTGCAACTACGAGGAAGCGATCAGGACTACCGGCATGGACGTCGCCATTCTGCGCGACTATGCGTATGTCAGTCGCAACGTGCATATGTCGCGTCGCACCGATAAACTGTCATGGACCCATCACCGCCTAGTCGCCAAGTTGCCTCCGGAGAAACAGCGGCACTGGCTCGAATTGGCGGCCAAGCATCCGGAGCGAATCAGCGTCAAGCGACTGCGAAAATCGATTAATGCAGACCGCCTAGTCTCGATCGAAGAACTTACCACTCTCCCTGGCAATCGAGCGATTATCACTCACATCCCGCCGATCAATCGCCTCGGCCAATGGTGGAACTCGTCCGGCGGACGCGATTGGCTGCGATCGCAGTCAAACGCTGAACTTCACGCCATGCTACTCGATTTCAAGCCCATCGTAGACATCGTCAAAGCCCTCAAGTCCGAGTTCGAGATGCGTCCCGAAGGCCACTAATAGCCCTGCCATTCTACTCGAACTCGTCAGGGCTGGAGGATGTCGCACACCACGCATACCCACGAAAGTCCCGGCACTCCTCAATCCACGACATAACGTGGTCGGGCTTGAACCGCACGCTCGGCCCGAGCCTGATCGCCGGCAGACCGAGATCTCGGCGAAGCCGGCAAACATGCCGCGTCCAACACCGCAGAGACCTCGCCACGTCCTGCACCGTCCAAAGCGTATCTACTTGCCGCTCCTGTCCGCTGTTGTCGCTCCAGTTCATCCCCTGTCGCGGCCTGTCAACCGCTGTCATCTCCTTTCCAAAATTATACACTCGGATGGTGGGCATAAACGGCCTTTGGGAGGCCTCGTAAGCAGCCTCTATTTTGAGCGTAGGAGTCTCGTTATCAGCGTTTTGCTACTGTGCGGTATGGGTGGGTTGCCGGAGCAAAAAAGTGTAAAGCTGAAAAACGTTTCCTCATGGGATTTTACTGGGGGACTCCCTACCCATGGACATGAACAACTTACATAAAAGATTGCTTACCTCGGCGTCCCGCCTTTTTGCACGCGGGCGTTGGCTTCGGCGACTTCGCGGAGTTGGTAGGAACGCGCGTTGTCGGCGGTGATGTTGTAGTCGGCATTCTGGCTGGGCAGGTCGAAGACCCTGGCGGTAAGGAGACTGCCGCTCATCGGCCCGAAGCAAAATCACGGCAGGTGGAACACCTCGCGTAGCGGCAAGTTCACCGGGCTGTGGCCCGGATTGGAAGGCATGACGTTGCTCATGTGTTTCCACCATCTCTGGCAAGCGTCGGTCGAGGCGATGGACGCCCATTGTTCCTCGCTTTCGATTTCCGCACCGCGTCCGGCCGCGCAGCGCCGTCTTGTCTTCGAACGCTGCCGTGATTACCTAGCGGCCCATTACACCAGTGTCCGCGGTCCGGGCGCCGTAGCCCGCGCGTGCCGGGTCGGACCGGAATACCTCTCGCGACTCTTCCGCGAGCACACCGCGCAAACCCCGTCCCAATTCCTCGCCCGCCTGCGCATGCACCACGCCGCCCGGCTGCTGCAGCACTCCAACCTGACCGTCAAAGCAGCCGGCCGCGCCGTCGGCTACGAAGACCCCTACCACTTTTCCCGCGTCTTCAAGCAAGTCCACGGCATCGCACCCAGCAACTTCGCAGGTCGGCGTGGGCGGTCATCACCGAGCCGGCAGCGGACAACTTCATGATCTCCATGTAGCCGTTGCCTTGGTGGCCACCACGTCACGAAAGTAAAAACTAAACTGCAAGCTTGCGAACCACACACCTCCCCGCACGCATCTGTTTGGTGCGACTTTTTGACGTCCGGCACAAGACAGCGCTAACCACCGCGGATCAGTGTTTCCATCCGGTGCAAAGAGGATTGCAAATGTGCAGCCGAGGCTTTCTTACTTTCTCTGACGCCGCCACTTTCCAGAGCATCGCAGATAGCACTGTGCTCCTCCAAGACTCTGGCAACGACACTCCGGTCGACATACGTCTCGCGCGCATATTTGAAACCGACTCCCCGCAGGAGTCCCCTCATGATGGTGGCATGAAGTTTGAGCCCGGACTCATCGACCAAAGTCAGGTGAAACGCCAAGTCGGCTTTGCTGAAGGAACCCAAGTTGTCCCGGTTCCGGTCCATCAGAGCCAGTTTTTCCCTCAGCCGTTTCTTGGCGACTGCTTTCCCCTCGCGCGCCAAGCGAGCAATGCATTCGCCCTCGAGAAACATCCGCAGATCCATCATCTGGTGGTAGGTATTGCGGTCCCGCTGCAGCGTCGCAAAAACCTGCACCGAGTCGGTCAAAGCCCCCATCCCCGCGTTGCTCGCCACATAGCTGCCACTGCCCCGCCGACTTGAAATGAGCCCGCGGGCTTTCAGCGCTTCCAATCCCTCGCGGACCGCCGCCCTGCTCAGCCCGTATCGACGGGCCAGACTATTCTCGCCCGGCAACTTGTCCCCCGGTGGAAACTTCCCGGATAAAATGGCCCTCTGGAGACCCGCCACAAACGGCCGGTGCGATTTGGGAAACGCGCGTTCCACGGGCGGCAGTTCATAGACCGCATTGATTCCATTGACGATACAAAAGTTGTCTGACAACTTTGGGGCGTCCAGTCACAGCCAAGCGCCATGCTTTTAAACGGCAAAGTCATTTTCCTCACGGGCGGCTCCACCGGCATCGGCCTCGAATGCGCGGGCGCCTATGCGGCCGAAGGCGCCCACGTCGTTATCGCCTCCCTCGACGGCGAAGCCTCGGTTCGAGAAGCCGCCAAGCTTCCAGGACACCACTGCGGCATCCGTTGCGATGTTTCGAAGGGGGGCGAAGTGGAGAAAGCCATAGCTTTTGCTTTGGCAAAGTTCGGCAAGTTGGACGCCATTCACAACAACGCCGGTGTTGCGTCGCCCTCCAAGCCACTCCACGAAACTACGGAGGACGAATGGAACACCCTCATGGACACGAACCTCAAGAGTGTTTACTGGACCACGCGCCACGGAGTGGCCGTGCTTCGGGAAAGCAAGGGCTGCATTCTCAACACGAGCAGCCTGGTGGGTGTCATCGGCCAAAGCATCCATGCCGCGTACACCGCCACCAAAGGCGGGATGAACGCTTTGACCAAATCCATGGCGCTGGATTACGCCACCGATGGCATCCGGGTGAACGCAGTCTGCCCGGCCGGAGTCTGGACTCCAATGCTGCGGCAGTGGGCTGCGGAGCAACCAGACACCACTGCCATCGAGACATATCTCGACGATATCCACCCGCTCGGCTACTGCCCGGAGGGCAATGTCATCGCCGATGCCTGCGTGTTTCTGCTTTCCGACAAAGCCCGTTTTATCACCGGCCATATCATGCATGTGAGTGGCGGTGCGGAAATCGGCTATCGCCGCTGATTCTCATGACCATTACCGCAGTCAAAATTCACGACCTTCGTTTTCCCTTGGGGCCGAGCGCCGGCAGCGACGCCATCCACCGCGACCCGGTGTATTCGTACGCGGTGACCGAACTCATCACCTCCGACGGACTCTCGGGCAACGGATTCGC
The DNA here is from genome assembly GCA_044359955.1 of Chthoniobacterales bacterium. Lineage (GTDB taxonomy): Bacteria > Verrucomicrobiota > Verrucomicrobiia > Chthoniobacterales > JACTMZ01 > JACTMZ01. Next base: position 4,164 of record JBIKLF010000031.1, read on the forward strand.
CTTCACTTTGGGGGAAGGCAACGAGCTAGTTTGCCAGGCCGCTGAATTCCTCGCCTCCAGTCTGATCGGAAAACCCATCGATGAGATCATGGCTGACTTCGGCCGATGGCAATACCACGCGTCGAATGAGCAGCAATTCCGCTGGCTCGGCCCCCACAAGGGCGTTGTGCATCTTGCTTTGGCGTCTGTCACCAATGCTTGCTGGGATCTCTGGGCGCGCCGCAAAGGCCTGCCCCTCTGGAAACTTTTGTTGGAACTCTCTTCCGACGACCTGCTGAGGACATTGGATTTTTCCTATGTCGATGACGTCTTGAGCCGACAGCAGGCCACAGACCTTCTTGCCAAGGAATATCCATCGCGCAGCCAGCGCATGGGAATCACCCAATCAGGCTATCCGGGCTACGACACCTCGATTGGTTGGTTCAACTACACCGACGAGCAAGTCGCAGCCAATGTGGCGAAATCCGCCGACGCGGGCTTTACCGCCATGAAGCTCAAAGTCGGATCACCCGACTTGGAGCGCGACATCCGCCGCACCCGACTGGTTCGCAACGCGGCCGGTCCGGCTGCCCGCATCATGGTGGATGCCAACCAGCAATGGACGATTGCCCAGACCTTGGAGTTCGCGCGTGCAACCGAGGATCTCGACTTGTTTTGGATCGAGGAGCCCACCCACCCCGATGACGTTCTTGGTCACCAAGCCATTGCCAAGGAGATTGCCCCCGTGAAAGTCGCGGCCGGCGAGCATGTGCCCAACCGCGTGGTTTTTAAAAACTATCTTCAGGCCAACGCCATGGCTGTCTGCCAAGTAGATGCGGTGCGGGTGGCGGGGGTCAGCGAATTTCTGGTAGTGAGCCTGCTGGCCCGCCATTTCGGCATTCCTGTCATTCCCCACGTCGGTGATATGGGCCAACTCCACCAGCACCTTGTGCTCTTCAACCATATCGCCCTTGATCACCAGGCAATCTTCCTCGAGCACATTCCGCACCTCAGAGAACGTTTCGTCGAGCCGGCTGTCGTTCGAAAAGGATCATACCAAACTCCCGATCAACCCGGCGCGTCTTGTGCCTTGATCGCTAATCGGTAAAAACAAGCCGCCGAATCCGCAACAGCCGGCAACCGGACTGGTCGGGCCACCCACGGCTGTCGAGGCGCGGGGAAACTCATGCCGACGTCTTCGACGGGTGGATTTCGGAGCTTGTCCGTTGGTCGATCAGTCCAATGGATGCCTCCGCCAGTCTTTGGCCGAATATCCGGTAGCCGTCTGCCGTGTAATGGAGGTCGTTGACCATGGCTTTGCCTTGCCTTCCCACTCCATCGTTGAGGTCATCAGTATCAACCAAACTAGTATGAGACGTGTCTTCGACAAATTTGGTTTGGATTTCACGGATCATGGTCCAATGCGGAAACCTCTCGTTGTTGAGGTCATGGTTACTGAGGCGACCGATGACCAAGTTGATATCTTGACGGTCCAAATCGCCCGCGAGTTGCTCCATCAGCCCCCGCAGACTTTCGGCATAGACTTCCCCATGGCCCTCGCGGGCGTCACGCTCGCCAGCATCCATAGAAAGGTCACCGCCTCCGGACGCGTCCCGGTGATTGCTTCGCGGATTCTTCCGAGCATCACTTCATAAAGATCGCCATTGCCCCCCGGCATGGCGCCTTCCTTCGAACGCCAAGCCTTGGACCAACGGCGGATGGGTTCCCCGCCTTGCGCACTTCGCACGACGATAACATTCCCGGCACCGAACTGCTTCTCCAAGGTCGGGGTGAAGGACTCATGTGGACGGACGCCGGCCATGTTTGATTATCCGAAAAGGATAAACAGATGTTTGCCGGTCTCAGCCGAGCATGTGGCCGACGGCCCGATCGTGCTGTCGATCAAACGGTAGGTTCCAGCCAAGGTGGCCAACCCCAGACCGGAGACATCGATCGGATTCAACCCCGCAAAGGACACCTGCCCGGCCGGAGCCAAAGTCAGCGTCGCACCCAACATGAGGGGCTGCGCCGTCGGCTTCGACGACCCCTACCATTTCTCCCGCGTCTTCAAGCAGATCCACGGCGTCGCGCCGCGGGACTTCAAGCGCGGCGGCGGGCCGTCATCGCGAAAAACAAAATGACCGCAAAGCAGCCGAGCGGCAGCAGGTAGGAAAGACTGACACCGAACGCGTCGAGCAAGGCCCCCTGCGCGGGCGTGATAATGGCGCCGCCGATGATGGCCATGATCATGCCGGAGGAAGCCAGCTTGGAGTCCTCGCGCACCGCCTCGCAACCAAGGCCGAAAATCGTCGGAAACATGAGCGACATGCAGCCGGACAGAGCGACCAAAGCAATCACCCCGGACAGTCCGCCGACGAAGACCACCACCAACGTAAGCAGCGCCCCGGCCAGTGCGGCACAGGCGAGCAGCATGGCGGCACGGAAGTAATTCATCAGGCCGGTGAAGACCCAGCGCGAGAGCCCGAAAAGGACGAGCGCCGCGGTGTGGTATTGCAGCGCGACCTCCTGCGAGACGCCGATTTGCTCCGGAATGTAGAAGTTGGTGTAGGTCCAAACCGTGATCTGCAGCCCGACATAGCAAAACTGCGCGAAGACGGCGAAGAGATAGAACGGATTGCCCAACAAGCGCCCTGCCGCTGCGGCGAAGGGCACTTTGTCGTCTTCCTCGGCGGCCAGCGGCATTTTGGCCGCAAGGATCAGCAACCAGACGGCCAACAGCACCAGGGCGATGGCAATGTAGGGGGCAATGACCGTGGAAAGCGCAGCCGGGACCTCCGCGGGCGTCATGGCCAGCTTGCCTTCGTCGTTGAAAGGCAAGCGCGCCATGATGAACACCTGGCAAATGAGAATGCCGGCCACGGAGCCGACCGGATTGAAAGACTGCGCGAAGTTCAGCCGCCGCGTGGCCGACTCGGGCGAACCGAGCGCCAGCACGTAGGGATTGGCGTTGGTCTCGAGGATGCCGAGGCCGCAGGCCAGCACGTAGAAAGCAAAGCAGAAGAACGCAAACTGCGCGGTCAGCATGGCCGGATAGAGCAGGAAGCAACCGGCGGCGTAGAGGCCGAGCCCGACGAGCACACCCGTTTTGTAGTTGAACCGCCGCGCGATCATGGCGCCGGGCAAAGCCATGCAGAAATACCCGCCATAGAAAGCCATCTGGATCAGCGAGGCCTGGAAGGTCGACATCCCGAAGATCTCTTTGAAGACCAGGACCAGCGGATCGGTGATGTTGTTGGCGAGGCCCCACCACAAAAAACAGCTGGCCAGCAAAACGAACGGCCAGATGGCCCCACGCGGAATGACGCGGTGCGAGGTGGAGTGGTCCGGGGAGTGCTTTGTGTTTTGCATAATATTGAACGGGCGAGGTTAAAGTTGACGAATCTTCAGCAGATCGCCTGCACGCACCGCGAGTTCGAGGGGTTCGATCGCGGCGGCGATGCCACGGGGTTCGTTATTGAGAAAAACGCGTGCGCGGCCCGGCACCATGATCCGGAGCACTTTCGTCTGGGATACCCTCACCTCGGCTTCCGTGAGCTCTCCCTCCGCCCAGGCCATGTCGACCGTGAACCCGCCCCGCGCACGCAATCCCCGGACCGCACCGGATGGCCACGCTTCCGGTAATGCCGGCAGCAGCTCGATTTCTCCCGCATGGCTCTGTAGCAGCATTTCCGCCATGGCGGCGGTCGCCCCCAGGTTGCCATCGATCTGGAAAACCCCCTCGCCGTCCTTGGCCGGATGGGTGTCCATGAGATTCGGATAAGTGGCGTTGCGCAGAAGCTTGAGCAAAGTGGCCCGTGCTTGGTCGCCCTCCCCCAGTCGCGCCCACAGCCCGGCAAACTGCGCCAAACTCCACCCCGTGTTGCTCGTGTTGCTGATGTTCGTGTGAAGCACCTCCACCGGCTGGCCCTCCTCATCAGCCGGGTCCGTGGTGCCGCTCGGATCTGTGCGGACCACCAAGCTTTTGCGCGCTGCGGCGGCCAACTCGGGCGAATTGCGCGGTGTGATCGCCCCTCCGGGATAGAGCGCGTAGAGATGCGACGCATGCCGGTGGTTGGGCTCCCGTTCGCGAAATTCCTGCGACCACTCCATGATGCGACCGTCGCTGGCAATGCGCGTCGGCGCCAACTTGGCCCGGGCCGACCGGACACTCGCGACAAACTCATCGTTGATCTCCAACTCGGCGGCAGCCGCCAGCGTGTTGTCGAACAACTCCGCGATGATCTGCTGATCCATCGTCGGCCCCATGTCGAGGGTGCCCGTCGAGCCGTCCGCCGCAAAATAGGTGTTTTCGGGAGAAATCGACGGTCCGCTGACCAATTCGCCCGTGGCGGGGTTGGGCACGAGCCAGTCGAGAAAAAACTCCGAGGCCTCACGCAAAATGGGGTAGCCTGTGGTCCCGAGGTATTCTTTGTCTCCGTTGAAAGCGTAATGTTCCCAAACGTGCTGGCATGTCCACGCCGCTCCGACCGGCCAGACGTTCAGTCCTTTGACCGGGCTGGTGAAAAGGTTGGCATTTGCCCGGTGGGAAGTAACGAATCCATCGGCACCATAGACATCCCTCGCCGTCCTCCTGCCGTTTTCGCGCAGCCGGTCGAGGAGATTGATCAGCTTGGGATGCAGTTCAGCTAAGTTGACCGTCTCCACCGGCCAGTAGTTCATCTGGGCATTGATGTCGAAATGCCACCCGCTGAACCAGGGAGGGTTCAAGCGGTGGTTCCAGATCCCCTGCAGGTTGGCCGGTAAAGTTCCGGGGTCGCGCGAGCTGCCGATGAGGAGATAACGACCGTATTGGAAATAAAGCGCCAGCAGTCCCGGGTCATCACCGCCCTCCCTCACCAGCTGGAGACGCTCGTCCGTCGGTAGAGGATCGAGATTTGGGTTCTCCCCCAAGTTCAAACTCACACGCCGCATGAGTTCTTGGTGGGCGGCCACGTGCGCCTCCTTGAGTTGCTCGTAGGGAATCTTTGCTGCCGTGGCCAAAGTCCGCGCGACGCGAGCTTCCGGCGCCTCATCTCCGGCGTAATCGGTGGCCGCCGTGAGCAGAATAGTGACGCTATCTGCACCGCGCACATGGAGTTGGCCATTTTCCTTTCTGACGCTGCCGCCCTCGGTCACCACTTGCAACCCGGCCACGAAATGCACGCCCTCTGTGGCTTTGCCGGGATCGGTCACACCGGTCATGCGCAGCGTTGTTTCCGTGACCGCTTCTGTTTCGGCTCCCTCCTCCCGCGAAAGCGTCAGCGAGACATCGATGCCCTTTCGTTGGTCGCCCGCCAGCCGGACCACCAACACATCCTGGGCGGGACTGGCAAAAACCTCGCGCTCCATCGTGCCATGCTCGCTCTGCAAACGCACTGCTGCGACACCTTGGTCGAGATCAAGCCAGCGCACATACTCCTGCGCCTTTAAGCCCGGAAATTCCAGAGTGAGATCGCCGAGCGGTTGGTAAGATCCGAGAGGACGCGGTCCGAGCACTTCACGATCGATCAACTTCTGCGCTTCCCCAGGTTTGCCGGCAAACAAAAGCTCGCGGATCTCGGGTAAGAACTTGTGAGCACCCGGTCGGTCGGTTTCGATACTCTGGCGGGACCAGACAGACTCTTCGTTCAAGGCAAGCCGTTCGATTTCGACTCCTCCATAGACCATCGCCCCGAGCCGCCCGTTGCCGACCGGCAGCGCCTCGGACCATTGGGCCGCCGGGTGACCATACCAAAGAGAATGTGCAGGGTTGAATTTTTCTCCCGGCGCTTGGCGTGAATCACCGGGTTGGCAGGCAGTGGTAAGGCAAGCAATCATAAGCATAAAAGATTTGGTGATTTTATAGTTATTCATATTCTTTTTCGGGCGTTCAGATTGATGGCATCCATCCGGCAGAAGCTCTGACATCTCTGGGTGCCGTCAATCCGCATCTTTTTGCTCCGCGAGGAGCAACGACATGCCTGGTGACTTTTTCATTTCCAAGCTGGTCGTTTCGACTTCCATCTCGCACTCAAAGTCGCCCTTGGCCTCATCCAACCACACGGAAAACTCAAAGGGGAACGTGCCGTCTTCGATCGTTTGCCACTCTCCCTCGCCTTGCCGCCATTTAAGCCGGGCGGTGATCACATCCTCCGGCAAGGCATCGGTGTAAACAAAAGCATTGGTCAACCCCACCCCCATCGAGAGCAACAACCCATGCAGTTTGCCAAACGGAGCCTCAAGGGTCTGGATGCTGCCCGGACCGAGTTTGGGGCCGCCCTCCGCGAACATACGACCCTGCAGGGTTTTCCGCAGCTCGGCTCCGTCGACGGCAAAAGCGACGATTCCCTTCGGGGCAAGCGTAATATCCATCTCCTTGGACGCCACCGAACCATCGGAGACCTCCTGATTGTCGACCCACCGGCGCAGCGCGGCTGCTTCGGGAATCCTCGCGCGGTCGGGGTTGAATTTCAGGGTGGCTTTTTCCCCGCCGAAAGACTGGTTCCACACGACCACGTAAAGTTTGCCGTTGCCCCAACCGGCGATCCATTCAAGTTGCGGATTGTCCAAGCTCAGCAAATCCAGCGGACACCAAAGTTGCACATTCTCCTCGTCGTAAAACCGGCCCGGTCGCGCGCCAAAGGCCTGCACCCGGAAATGGCCGCCGGCCATCGAACTTCCGGGAAAAACGATTTTCCGGTCGGAGCGGTCGAAACAATCCGTGACCAAATAGTCGATCATCGCTCCGACCACCTCCCAGGCATGGCCGGGATTGAATGAAGTGTAATTCTGCCGCCAGACCGGATTCTCCATCGCGTCGGAAAGCTCGGTGACCAACGAGCGCTGTGTGCGGTTGTCCCCTGCGTAGTTCGCGTAGCGGCCGACCATGGCCCAGCGCGCCACCGCGCGCATCAAGTCGTCATTGGCATGCGAGGCCACGCGCAGCAATTGGGGTGGATGATTGAGCCACAACTCGGCCCGGTGATGCGAAAAAGTTTCCAGTCCGATTTCCGATCCCCGCCACGCTGGCACGGACTTTTCCGTCGTGGGAAAACCCTCGGGAGGCGGGAACCCCCATCTCCGGTGGCGCCCGTCCGAATGGTAATGCACCGGGACTTTTCCGCCCCGGTCAAAAACCACATCCCGGTCGGGCACCGCGGGGAAAAGATTGATACCCTCGGATATTCTCCGGTAGAGCCGTTGCCTCGCCGCTTGGAGCAGGGTTTCATCACCCGTCGCTTCGTATATCTCCAAAAAGTCGAAATAATCCCCACCGGGCCGCGTCGCGGCCTTGAGTGCCGACTCCTTGGCCCCTTGCAGTTTTGCTTCGTCACCCGCCAGCTTCCACTGGGCCAACAGATCGGTCATGCGGTTTCCCTCCTGTTTCTCCGCGTAAAATTTGAAGGCGTAGGTTCTTCCCCGGTAGAGTTCCCACAATGTAACGAGTTGCGGAAGGCGCAAGTAAGGGGCACCTAGACGGCGCTGCATCGATTTCTCCACCTGCCCGGTTTTGACGATATCGTAGGGTGCAAAGACGTTGCCTTCCCGCGAAATCCCCATTTCCACCACCGGCAACGCGCGCTGACGGTAAAAATCCTCGTCATCCAAAACCACCGCCGCGCTCAGACCAAAGATCGGGGAGAAGGGTTTGAAAATTCCCGACTGGTCGGACCAGTAGTTGTAATACTTTTGCTCGGAATCCCATTGGGCGAAGTTTTTGCCGTTTTTATCGCGCAGATAATCCATCACCCGCCCGATCGCCAAATACAGCGGTCCGGGCCCCGAATTGTCCCGCATGTCGCGGATCGTGTAAATTTCCCCGGCCACATACCGGAAAGCATCATGCCACGCTCCCTCCTGCAGACAGAATAACAGCCTGAAGTCGAACCTCTGCCCCGTTTGCAGCTTCGAGGTCTCCGTGCCCATGACAGGAGCAACAATGGCAGGATAATATACACCGTTTTCCTTGCGAATCATCGAGCCGAAACGGGACGTCTCGCGAACAGGCATGTCGTCACGCCAAGAGGCGGAGTCCGGATGAACAACCGCCAAGTAGTTCTGCTGCCCGTTGCTGACGTGGGCTCTCGGCAGGCGCTCGTTCACCTCCAGCATGACAAAATGGGCTTGATTGGTGTTCCAGCCCGCGGCCGGCTGGGGCACGGGAACCACGTCGGCTTCGGCGACCCCGGGCATTCCCGTGAAAATCACCGAGTAAAAACCACTCCGGTTTGCCGTGAGCGCATAGCTGATCAAAGGTGGCCCGCCCTCGGCCGGCAGCGACACCTCAGCGGAGAGTGTGAAATCTTTGGACTCGGGGAAATGCCACTTGATAACACCGCCTTCGAGTGATGCGCGTACAACCAAGAGATCATTGCGGTCCCCGACCCGAAAAGGGTCCGTTGTTCCCTCAGCATCGCGGCCAATAACTTTAGCTTTGCCCTCACCATAGTCCCAAACTCGCTTCCCTGGAGAATCCTCGGTGACCGCAACTTTCAGCTTCATCTCTTTATTGAGCCAATTATTGAGTTCGGCCAATGGAGCTTCATAGGCGCCCCATCGCACAGCCCATCGGGGACCCAGGAGAAAATTACCCCAATTATAGCCCAGCTTCGGATCCTTGCCGCTGAACATCACGACGAACGTCGGGCTCAGGCGCGCCTCGCTTCCTTCTTTGTTGCTGACCAGGACCGAACCATCCTCCTGCAGGATCAACTTGTAATCCTCATTGGCTAGCGTCTCCGAGCCGTCCACAGCGCGCGGCAGAGCAGTGATAAGCCCGGCAACCATCAGCCAGAAAAAGCGGGCCATCATTCTCCTGTCACCTTTCCAGACCACCGCTCGTAGAATGGCTTGTTCCGTTCCGTATGCGGCCACGCGACTTCGTAACGAACATAAATATCGGGATCCAGCAAACGCTGCCAATCAAGATCCAGCGCCGCCTTGATGAATTCGGGCTTCACCTTGTCCACTCCTTCACTGATACCGAAGTCCACGAGAAGCTCGCGGCTTTCCACCGGCAACTTGTCGAAATTCTTCCCGTATTTCACGGGCAAGATTTGCCGCCATTCATTTTCAACCAGTGCAATCTGACGGGAAAAACTTTCGAGCGCTTCTTCACCCGACCAGCCATCACGGAAAAGCTTCTTGTCGATCACTTCCTGACGGTAGCCGATCCTGCGCCCGACCGGTGATGCATAGGGGTAAAAACGCCCGTCCTCGCGCAAACCGAGGTTGTCGGGATTGGCCATCCTTCGGAGGTAAACATCGAACGACTCGTCGGCCGGGGCAGCGCAAGCCGGCACCAGCGCGACGGCGAACAACCAACAGCCCATGACAAGACATTGGCGACGGGAGGGGACCATCCGGGCAATATATCCGCATGCTGTTTTTACCGTGAGATACATTTGCGTTTTAGAAGTGGGATTTTGCGTCGCCTTGCATCATCGGCCCTGGCCAGGCGTCACTGTCCTGCCGTCATCCACAGATACCAAGAGACTGAAACTCCTGCGCACCGCAAGCGGATCCATCCGGAGATCTTGGCAAGGGCAGTCCACCGCCAAAAGCTTCCCGCTGTTCCCTACCCGGGAGGGGTCGGAGTTCCCCCTGCAGCCCGACGAATCCGCCCGTTGGGCATCCGTGAGGATAAAAATGATGCCGGGCAACGCGTCTTGCGGTGACGCCTCCAGCCGCGGATGAACCGGCACAAAGGCCGGAACCAAGGGAATGCTCGCCATCCGTCCACGAAAGATTTTCATCAGGAGGCTTCCCCGTCGCCCTAAATAGCCTTGGCCACGGCGTTCGCACATTTCAACAAATGCGGGACCAACTTGGCCGCGCTTTGCCTGCCTTGACGCAAGCGCAGACAGGATACGGTTAGTGCCGCCACCACCTGCCCCGCCGCGTCCCGGACCGGCACCCCGACATCGACAATCCCCACCGCATGTGTGCTGTCGGCCACCTCGTATCCCCGGCTCGCAATTTTTCTGAGGGCTGCTTTCTGCGGATCTTTGACGTTTACCGGCAGGCATCCGTAAGCCGCCAGCAGCCGGCCGGAGACCGTCTTTTCACGGCCGAGACGGGCTCCTTGCTGCAAGCTCAGACGCACCAAGCCGCCCCCCGGAACATCCAGCAGCAACAGCGCACTATCCCCATCCGGAACGCTCAGGTGAATGGACTGCGAGTGCCGGCGTGAAAATTCCGCCATGGGAGCAAAGGCCGCTTGTTGCAGTCGCCAGTGCGGGGGATAGGCCGACGCCAATCGCGTTATCAGCCCAGTCAGGATATAACCCCCGCTCCCCTGTCGGTGCAGATACCCCCGCTCCAGCAGACATGACACGGGGCGCTGCACCTCGGAAACCGCCAAGTTCAGCCCTTGGGCTATGCCGGTCAGCGTGACCGGTTCAGGTTGCCTGGCCATCCACTCAAGCACATCAAGACCCCGGTCCAGAGCCGGAACAAGGTAGGATCGTTTTTTATTCTTAACCATAAAACTTATTGCATATAATACCCAGCAATTCCATACTGGCAATATGTCGTCACCGCGGGAAAACACCTTAAATTACCATGACAGTTACGGGGAACGGTTGGAAAATTGCTACTCTGGAGCAGTTTACGATGTGCTTCGCTCCATGGGATACCCCGACCAGATTCTACCGCGTACGATCCGACCTTTGGATCCTCAGCGGCCTCTGGCCGGCCGGATTTTCACCGTGAGCGGCCATGCGGATATCACTGTCGACGGACATACCACGCTGCTGGAGTGGACCAAAATGCTCTCCCACGCCCCGCCGGGCAGCGTGGTCGTCTGCCAGCCGAATGACGACACGCTGGCACATATGGGTGAACTGTCGGCCGAAACTTTTGTTTATAAAGGTGTCAAAGGCTACCTGTGCGATGGAGGGTGCCGCGATACGGTGAAAATCGTACAGACCGGACTCCGGGTTTGGTTTCGTTACCACACCCCGCGGGACGTGGTCGGACGCTGGGTTCCCGATCGCTTCGCGGAACCGATCGTGATCGGGGATGTTTCTATCCGCGCGGGCGATTACCTGATGGCAGACCGGGACGGTGCTTTGATTATCCCCCACGAGATCGTTGAAGAAGTGACCCTCAAAGTCGAGGAGGTGCTCCGGACGGAAAATAAAGTCAGAACGGCGATTTTGCAGGGGGTTGATCCTGTCGAGGCCTACTTGCAATTCCGCAAATTTTAACCGATGGACACCATCCGCTTGGCCCCGCATGACAATATCGTCGTTCTTACCCGCAGCGTGGATACCGGGGAAACTGTCGTCGTCGAAGGTCGTACGCACCGCGTGAACTGTGCCTTGGGACCGGGGCATAAGCTGGCGGTGTGCGACATCCCGGCCGGCGGCAAAATTTTCAAATACGGGGCTCCGATCGGATCAGCCACTGCAGACATCCATGCGGGTGATCATGTACATCTTCACAATTTGCAGAGCGACTATTTGCCCACTTACACCTTGGAGCCGGACCGTCACTTCCATTTCAACGGATGAGCTTGCTGACGCAAAAAGCCTACTTGAGATCGGATGGCCGCAAAGGCATCCGCAACACCCTCGCCGTGGTTTACTTGGTGGAGTGCGCCCACCATGTCGCCCGGGAGATTCAATTTCCCTACCGGGACCAAGGCGTGCACCTGCTTGGCTTCGGGGGCTGCTACCCCAATGAGTACTCGTTCCGCATGTTGACGTCCCTCTGCACGCATCCGAATGTCGGCGGCGTGCTACTGCTCTCTTTGGGGTGCGAGGGGTTCAATCGCAAAGGCCTGCTCGAGGCCGTGCGTGAAACGGGACGGAGTTGCGAACTGCTCGTGATCCAGCAAAGCGGCGGCACCAGATCGACGGTCGCCGCCGGTCGGGCGCTCATTGGAACCATGCTGACGCGGATGCAAGTGGCGCCGCGAGTCGCGATGAGCATCGGCGAACTTTCCGTAGGTACCATTTGCGGCGGCAGTGACGGCACCAGCGGGATCACCGCCAACCCCGGCATCGGCCGCGCTTTCGACCGTCTGGTCGACGCCGGCGCGACCTGCATATTCGAGGAAACCGGCGAACTGATCGGATGCGAACAAATCATGGCCGCCCGCGCCCGGACTCCGGCGCTCGCCAAGGAGTTGGCTGCCTCCGTAGAAAAAGCGGCGCGCTATTATGCAACCCTGGGTCATGGCAGCTTCGCTCCGGGCAATGCCGACGGCGGCCTCACCACCCAGGAGGAGAAAAGCATGGGAGCCTACTCGAAAAGCGGATCTTCGGAGATCGCGGGATTGATCAAACCGGGCGATATCCCAGGAAAGGGCGGCCTTTATCTGCTGGATGTTGTTCCAGATGGCGAAGTGCGCTTCGGCTTTCCCAACATCAACGACAATGCCGAGATTGCCGAACTCATTGCGTGCGGAGCCCATATTATCCTGTTTGCCACCGGACGCGGCTCCGTCGTCGGTTCAGCCATCTCCCCAGTGATCAAGGTGTGCGCCAATCCGCAAACCTACCGAGTTTTGTCCGAGGACATGGATGTGGACGCGGGAAGAATCTTGGAAAATCGGGGCACCCTCGACGAAGTGGGTGACGAGATTTACGACTTGGTTGGTCGTGTGGCTGACACCCAGCCCACGGCTTCGGAATCCCTCGGCCACCAAGAATTCGTCCTGGGCTACAAGTATTTCGAACCAGTCGGTCCCGGCTGCCACCCTGCAAACCAATGAATCTCGCACTCAACGACAAAGTTGTCATTGTTACCGGCGGAGCCCGCGGTATCGGCGAGGGCATCGTCCGGGCCTTTGCCGCGGAGGGCGCTGTGGCCTGCATCTTCGGACGGAATCAGGAAGACGCCGCGCGAATCATCGCCGAGGAATCCGCCCTGGGACATCGGGTGGAATTTCAGCACGTCGAACTGACCGACGAACACGCCGTCCAAACGGCCGTGCAAACTGTTGTAGCACGACATAGTCGCATCGATGTGATCGTGAACAACGCGGGCGGAAACGATGCCATCGGTCTCCGTCATGGTGTGCAGGACTTCCGGGATTCTCTGGAAACAAATATCGTCCAATGCTTCTCCCTCGTGCACCACGCCCTCGATCACCTCATCGCTTCCGGGGGCAACATCGTCAACATCAGCTCGAAATGCTCGGTAACCGGCCAAGGCGGAACGAGCGGGTATGCGGCCAGCAAGGGAGCGATGAATGCCCTCACCCGGGAATGGGCCCTCGATCTCGCCCGCCATGGCATCCGGGTCAATTGCGTGATCCCGGCCGAGGTGATCACCCCTCTTTACGAGCGCTGGTTGGCCCAGACTCCTGATCCGGCAGCCGCACGCCGGCAACTCGACCAGACTATTCCCTTGGGGCGACGCACCACCACGACCTCCGAGATTGCTGATGCGGTTGTTTTCATCGCTTCACCGAAGTCCTCACACACCACCGGACAACTGCTTTTCGTCGATGGTGGCTATGTCCACCTCGACCGCGCCTGCACCCAGCCGACCTCGCATTTGAAATCATCATGATCGATACCCACCAGCATCTGCTTTACCCGGCGGAATTTTCCTACAGCTGGGCCAAGGACTTTCCCGCCCTGCAAGGCAACTTCCGGATCGGGGAATACCGCGCGGCTGCCGAGGGCTGCGGTATTGAAGCGACCATTTTCATGGAAGTGGATGTCGATGAAGGGCAGTCATCACGTGAAGCCGGTTACTTCTGCCGGTTGGCCGACGATGCCGCCAACCGCATCGGGGGCGTGGTCGCCGCCGCCCGGCCGGAACGCGAGGATTGCGAGAAAGATCTCCAACGCATCGCCCACCCGAAGCTCAAAGGCATCCGCCGCGTGCTGCATACCCAACCGGATGAACTTTCACAAAGCCGCGTCTTCCGCCAAAACATCGCGTTCTTGGGCCGCCTCGGGCTCACCTACGACCTCTGTGTTCTACAGCGGCAACTGGGTGTGGCTCTGGATCTGGCCCGCGCCTGCCCCGGCACCACTTTCATCCTCGATCATTGCGGTGTCCCCGATATCGCGGGCAACAATGCGCCTCACGGTCCGGGCTTCGTTGCCTGGCAAGCAGCCATCACCGAGCTCGCCCGCGCACAAAACGTGACTGGCAAAATCTCCGGACTCATCGCTTACGCGCGTCCCGACCAACGCCATGCCGGCGCCCTGCGCCCCTATGTCGACACCATGATCGAGGTCTTCGGCCCCGGACGCTTGGTCTGGGGGGGAGATTGGCCGGTCTGCAATCTCGGCAGCGGACTGAAACCATGGGTCGAAATCACGCGAGAGCTTTTGGCGCCCCTCTCCGAGACCGAACGCGCCCACATCCTCACCGGCACGGCCAAGAAAACTTACCGCATTCCATGACCACAACTACCACAACACCCATCGCCGTCGTCACGGGCGGAGGCTCCGGCATTGGACGGGCGACGGCGCTCCAACTCGCCGCCGACGGATTCCACGTCCGGATTTTCGAGCTTTCCGAGGAAAGCGCTTCCGAAACACTGGAGCTCATCCGGAAGGCCGGCGGCAGTGGCGCCCTCGAGTGCGTGGATGTTTCGCAGACCGAATCCGTGAGGGGCGCCCTCGCGCGACTCCCGCGCCTCGACGTGCTGATCAACAACGCCGGCGTGGCCCATGTTGGCGACGTCCTCTCCACCGCCCCGGAGGATCTCGACCGCCTCTACCGCATCAACATCCGCGGCGTCTACCACTGCCTCCATTTCGGCATCCCATTGCTCCTCAAGACCGGCGGAGGCAGTATCGTCAACGTTGCTTCCATCGCTTCCAAAGTCGGTATCCCCGACCGCTTCGCTTACAGCATGAGCAAAGGTGCCGTGCTTTCCATGACGCTCTCCGTGGCGCGAGACTTTGTCGACAAAGGCATCCGCTGCAACTGCATCTGCCCCGCGCGAATCCACACGCCATTCGTCGATGGATTCCTCGCAAAAAACTATCCCGGCCAGGAAGCCGAGATGTTTGCCAAACTTTCAGCCAGCCAGCCGATCGGCCGCATGGGCACGCCCGGCGAGGTGGCCTCGCTGATCAGCTTTCTCTGCTCGCCAAAAGCCGCTTTTATCACCGGGTCGGCTTATGATATTGATGGCGGCTTCACTCTTCTCCGCTGAATACGAAATGAAACTCATACGATTTGGATCCCCTGGTTCGGAAAAACCCGGTGTGCTGCTTGGCCCAGGAAAACACCTCGATGTTTCGGGCGAATTTGCCGACTACAACGAGACGTTCTTTGCCGGCGGCGGGCTCGGAAAACTCTCCACTTGGGTCGCCAAACATTCCGCCTCCGCCATCGAAACGCCCGCGGACTTTCGTTTCGGCCCGCCGATCGCGCGGCCCAGCAAGATCATCTGCGTTGGTCTCAACTACAGTGACCATGCCAGGGAAAGCAACATGCCCGTCCCGCCCGAGCCGATCCTTTTTTTCAAATCCACCACCGCGATCACCGGCCCGAATGACGGCCTGTCCATCCCGAAAGGCTCGCAAAAGACCGATTGGGAAGTCGAACTCGCCGTGGTCATCGGAAAAACTGCCCGCTCCGTGGCCGTCGAGCGCGCCATGGATTTCGTTGCCGGATACACGCTCCACAACGATTACAGCGAGCGCGCCTGGCAACTCGAACGGGGGGGCCAGTGGGTCAAGGGCAAAAGCGCCGACACCTACGCGCCCCTCGGCCCGTGGCTTGCCACCAACGACGAAATCGCCGATCCCCACAGCCTCCGCCTGTGGCTAAAAGTCAACGGCGAGACCAAGCAGAACGGCACCACGGCAAACCTCATTTTCAATATCCCGTTCCTCGTGAGCTACATCAGCGGGTTCATGACGCTCCTGCCCGGTGATGTGATCTCCACCGGCACGCCTGCCGGCGTCGGCCTGGGCTTCGATCCCCCGCAGTATCTGCGCGCAGGCGACGTGGTCGAACTCGGCATCGACGGACTAGGCACGCAAAAACAAAACGCCGTCTGTCTGTAAAACCATCATCACTCGCGGCGCATCTCGCGATTTGCATGACAACCACTGGAATCTGGAAGTGCCGCTACCCACCGTCCGGCGCCGCCGCCCTCGAAGCTGGAGCCCAAGCCGTCGACGAGCGCGGCACACTCATCGCCGCCGAGGTCATCTCGCGTCCGCACGAGGACCTGCTGCGCTTGCTGCCGTCATGACAAAAGCGGTAATCCTCGTCGCACACCTAACGCCCCAATGAAACGCCACGCCCAGATCGCCGGGGAGTTCCGGTAGCGCGTCACCACTTCACGCACATACTCGCGCATCCACTCATGGACCTTGCTCTCCGGATTGCCCCACTGGTCCATTGGCTCGCCCACCAGGTTGGGCACGCAGGCGTAATACCAGAAAAGCGAAGGGATGAGCCCGATGCCATGCTTCTCGGCCGAGGCCACAACGGCATCGAAGCGCCGGAAGTATTCCTCCCGGTCGCTGCGGTAAAGCGCCATGTCCTTCGGCCAAAATCCCGTCGCGGCAAACCGCACGAAAGGAATCCCCTTGCGGGCCAGCATTTCGAACCCTTGCTCGTAGCTCGTGTCATCGCCAGCGAGCAGGGTACGATAGAAACAGGAGAAGTAATTGATCTCGATGGCGCGGAAGGGCTTTCCCTCCTTGCGCAACCCGCCGTAGCCGTCGCTAGAGAGCACCGGATCCGAGTCCACGGCGGCAAGGCCGGAAGCGGCCAAGACGGTGGCAAGGACATAGACCGGGTCATTATCGACGCGGCGCGACGCATCTTCACCTCATCACTCAAGCAGGCAGCAAACGCAACAGGTCTTCGTGCGGCCGTGAGATGACTTCGGCGGCGATGAGTTTGCCGCGCTCGCCCACGGCTTGAGCTCCAGCTTCGAGAGCGGCTTTCACGGCGGCTACATCGCCTTTGATGATGATTGTCACATAGGCGGCACCGATTTTCTCTTTACCGACCAGTTCGACATTGGCGGCTTTGAGCATGGCGTCGGTGGCATGGAGGATGGCGGTGAGGCCTTGGGTTTCGAGGATGCCGAGGGCGGCGGCCAGCTCGCACTCGCTACGGCACAAGCCCTCGACTCTACCGCATGCGCCAGACCGCTGTTATGTAATCCATAACGTGGAAAAATTGCAGCGGGATGAACAAGAGTGAAGGCAAAACTACCTCTGGGCCGTGCTCAGCCGCGAGACGGTCTGGTCGCTTTACCCGATGTGGCTGGCCGGCGGTTTCGTCGCGGTGGCCTACTTCGCCGCGAGCTTCAATTTCCTACTCAAGCTGGTGCCGGCCTCGGCCAAAGTGACCGGCGTGAGCCTGCACCTGGCCCTGACTTCGCTGGCCGCCGCGGTGGCGCCGATCGTCGCCGGTCTGCTCCTGGCCCATTTTATCGCCGCCGGGGCGGGACTGACCGCCTACCGCTTGGGTTTGGTCATCAAACCGACCGCGGTGCTGCTCGGCATCCTCCTGCTCCGCGGCTTGCGCGGAACCGCAACGCGCCACCGTCGACACCTCGCGCCTCGCCGCCGCTTCGCTGCGCGTCTTGGTGGTATGACCCGCGCGCGGGGTTGGCCCACGGACCGGAGGAAACAAAGAACGAGGGGCGCATGGATCTCTCTTCCCCCGCGGACGGCGACTGGGTGCTGGTCATCGACGCCGCCGACCGCGCTTACCCGCCGCCGGGATCGGCGACGGAGCCCGGGCCCGACCAGAACTGACTTTCCTGCACGCGGTCGTCCCCGTAGTGCGCCTTCATCGCAAAGAGCCGCTCCCGCAGCGCGGCCACCTTGCCGGCCTGCTCCGGAAGCGCGGCGAGATTCATCGTCTCGTGCGGATCGTGGCGCAGATCGAAGAGTTGGGTCTGACGGCCGACCGGCGTGACATATTCGATCAGCTTGTCATCGCCCACGCGCACCGCACGTTGCACCCCGCAGTAGGCATGGTAGAGGGCGTCCCGCTCCCCCGCCCCGGCATCATGCGCCGGCGCGACGAGACTGCGTCCCTCCACCGAAGCAGGAACGGGCAAACCGGCCAGATCGCACAAGGTCGGGAACACATCCTGCAAATAGCAAAAACGGTCGTCGACCGCCCCGGACGGGATGCCCGGACCGGCCAGGACCAGCGGCACGCCCACGCTGTGTTCGTAGAGGTTTTGTTTGCCCAGCAGGCCGTGGGAACCGATGCCGAGTCCGTTGTCGCTGGTGAAGACGATGATCGTGTCATCGCGGAGATCGTTACGGTCAAGCGCCTCGAGCACACGTCCGATCTGCGCGTCGAGGTGCTCGATGCAGGCGTAGTAGTCCGCGAGGTGACGGCGGATGGCGTGCGGCCGGCGCGGCCAAGCTTCCAGCATTTCATCGCGCACGCTGAACTCGCCGTTGTCGAACGGATGCCGCTCGAGAAAATTCGGCGGCAGCGGCAGGGCCGACGGTTCGTAGCGCCGCTCGTATTCCTCCGGAGACTGCCGCGGATCGTGCGGTGCGACGTAAGCCAGATAGAGGAAAAACGGCGGCTGGTCGCCGGCGCCGCCCTGCCGGTCGAGGAACTCCACCGCCGCATCGCTGAACATTTCGCTCGAATGCACGCCCCCCCGCCCGGGAATCACCGGATGTTTCGTTTGCTTGTCGGCGTCGAGGAGATACCCCCCCTCCTCCGGGTAGGTTCCCTCCGGATCGAAATCGTGCACCGCCACGTTCCAATGGCCGCCGGTCTGCACATACCAGCCGGGAGTGAACCCGAAAATCCGGTCGGCCGCGCTGAAGCTGCGATGGAAGGAGGCACGGTCCTGATGCCATTTGCCGATGTGATGCGTCCGGTAGCACTCGCCACGCAGCATCTCCGGCAGGCACGCGTGCCCCGGAGGAATGACCTCGCCCGTCCGGCCGCCGATACGAAAGAGGGAGCGTCCGGTCAGCAGCATGTTGCGGCTCGGACAGCACACCGCCGGCTGCGTGCCGCCCATGATGCACGCGTTGCGGAAGACCGTGCCGCGGCGGACGAGACCGTCGAGATGCGGCGTGCGCAGATCCCCGTTGCCCAGCGCGGCGATCGTGTCCGCGCGCTGGTCGTCGGTCAGGATGAGCAGGATGTTCGGCCGGCGGCGTGCAGTCATGAGAAAAAGCCCCGCGCTGGCGGGACAAGCAATCACTAGAATGATACATATCCCATCGGGCCCGCGGCGGTCAAACCTTCGCGCCCGGGCGCTGCCTCGCCCTCGTGACGCCAACATCACGGCTGAACCGTAGTCCCACCTTGCCGGGACGGACACCGCCCCAAGTCGCTGAACCTGCGCCTTTGTATAGGTCGAGGCTCTTGAATCCATGCAGCTTTTCAGCTTTGTATCAGACTCTAACTGCGCGACCCGTCTTGTCGGACATGACGCACGCATCAAGAATTTTTTGAATCTCCGCGCCGCGTGAGAAATCGGGCTCACCTTTTTTTCCGCTGCGCACTCCGGCGAGAAAGCGCTCGTAGGTCGACGGAACCTTGGGAGCCTTGATTGTTTTCCAGACAAATTTGTCGATGTCCTTGCCGAGCGAGACTGATCCGACCCCTGCAACTGGACACATTGAGGTGAGAGTCTGCAGGTAAGGTTGTTGTTTAGTTGTTCATGGGGACATTACCAGCGCGAACTGGAGCGCAGGCCGTAGGCCGGAGCGGAAGTTCGCGCTGCGCCGCGACGGCAGGGGGTCTTTTTCCCAAGCTGCCGTGCGGTCGTTTGAAGTTGTATTCGTAGGCGTAATTGCTGGCCGCCGCATTGACTTCGCGCAGGTTGAAGAAGAGCTCGCGATCCAGCAGTTCCAAGCGAACTTGGGCATGGAAGCTTTCGACATAAGCGTTTTGCTTCGGCTTCGCCTCACCCTACGGGCTGCCTTCGGCAGGCTATCTCGCTTCGCTTGGTTCCCAAGGAGCGCCGGGTTCAATATAACGTGGACTAACCTGTGCTTGGCCCAGCCACTTTTGCACGGACTTGGCCACGAGCTCCGGCCCGTTGTCACTGCGGATGTATTACGGCTTACGGCCGCTGCAGACCATGACCTCTTCCAAGGCGTCGATGACTCTTCTGGCCGGGAAGCTGCGGGCCGCTTTGAGCAACAGGCATTCCCGCGTGTATTCGTCGATAATCGACAGGATGCGCACCGTGCCGCCATCAGCCGTGCGGTCTTGGATGAAGTCGCAGCTCCAGACCTCGTCGGGCCGACTCGCGCTGCGACGCAGGGACAGACCAGGACGCACCCGGCGGCGCTTGCCGCCATGACCTCTAGAAGCCATGAGTCCTCGCTGCCGTCTGATCCGAGCCGCCCGCTTGCGATTGATCACCTCTCCGTGCTCGTAACGCACAATGGCCGCCACCTTCCCGTAGCCGAGGCAGGGCCACTGGCGTGAGACCTCCTCAACCAACCCTTCCTGGGCCAGCTTCTGCGGCGAGGCCAACCGACGGTAATACGCCGTCGAACGACTCAAGCCCAAGGTCCGGCAGGCTCGCTGGCGTTTGCACAGCCCCATACAGACGACCATCTCCACGGCCGCTTTCTTCTGCATGGGGCTTACCATTTTTTTGCGTTCACTTCTTTGAGGATCTGGATGTCCAAGGCCTGATCGGCCACCAACTTCTTGAGTCGGCCGTTCTCGGTCTCCAACTCCCTCAGGCGCCGGGCCTCGCTGATCTCCATCCCGCCATACTTGTTGCGCCATCGGTAATAGGTCTGTTCGCTGATCCCATGGGGTCGGCACGCGTCGCTGATCTTCAGCCCACTGCGCTCGATCTCCCCAAGGATCCGGATGATTTGCTCTACACTGTGTCGGTTCTTCATGGGTTCTA